>NZ_JBALWE010000009.1:0-218159 GCF_036960865.1 Halopseudomonas sp. | reverse complement strand
GGCTACAACGAACTGCGCATCGAGGATAAAAAGGGCGAAGAACAGATCTACCTGCACGCGCAGAAAGACTGGGACGAAAATATCGAGCACGACCAGACGGTGCGCGTCGGCAACGAACGCCACGACACAGTCGAAGCCAACAGCTACAGCGAGTTCAAGGCCGAAGAACACCACACCACCCACAGCGACCGCAAAACCGAAGTCAAAGCCAACGACCACCTCAGCGTGGGCACCAGCCAGCACGTCAAACTCGGCACCGCGCAACTCACGCAAGCCGGGAATGAAATTCACTATTACGCCGGCGACAAGGTGGTAATAGATGCCGGCATGGAGCTGACCGCCAAGGGCGGCGGCTCCTTCCTAAAGCTTGATCCCAGCGGCGTGACCCTGGTTGGTCCGGGGCTCAAGATCAATTCGGGTGGCTCCCCGGGCAGCGGGGCAGGGTTGGACATCAAGCTGCCGGGGCTGCCGGGGGCTGCCGACAGTGATATGGCTGGCATTACGCTGGAACAGGCCATTCTCAACCCATGCAGCGATAAACCAGAACCTGCCGTGTGTGAAGAGTGTCTGCTACAGGCCGAAGCCAACGCCCAGGCTCTGGTGCCACGCTGATGGCTGCATACAAGCCAAGCTCACATACTGAACCGCGCGCGGCAGCTTGGCTGAAATCGCTGCTGGAACAAAGTGAGTCTGCAAGGCTGGGGCATCTTGATTTGTTGGTAAATACCAGTCGGTTGGACTATTCGCTACCTGAGCATTTGCAAGCGCTGGCTGTGCCACCGCAGCTGGCGCCCCTGCTAGAACACACGCCTGAGGTGGCTATTGCAGACAAGGGGCCCTTGCTGGTGCGGATAGACTTGGCCGTCAATGACCAGCGCGCATGGTTAGCAGAATGCCTTACGCAGATGTATAGCCAGCGCCGCATTCTGGTTATACACAGCCGCTGGCCATTTGCGGTGCTGACCAAGCATTTGCGTTGCTGCACTCAGGCAGAGTGGAATCAGGGCAACACAACCGGGTTACTGCGCTATTTCGACCCCCGATTGTTTTTAGCAACCTGCGAAATGCTGGATGCTGCGCAAAGCCGCGGATTTCACGCACCAGCACTTAGCTGGCACTGGATAGACCGCGACGATAAGCCCGCCCGCCTTGATGGCTATGCGGTGCCGCCACAGGATGCAAAACCCTTGGTTTTGCGCCTGAGTAATGCACAGGTTGCGACACTGATGGCCTGGACCAATGCGGAAATGTTTCGACAAAACTATGCTCTGGAGCCAGCGCAATATGGGCAACTCAACCGCGAAGGCCTGATGCGCCACCTGATGCACGCTCAGCTTGCAGCAGACCGAGGCAGCTGTTTTGACGACTCAAGAGAAGTGTTTATACACAACTGGTTGGTCAGGCACTCTGCAACGGCACCAGACCTCAGTGAGCTGCAAGGTTGATGATCTTTCGGCTAGCCGCTATCGCATTGCTACTGCCCAGCGCGCTGTTGCTCAATGCCTGTTCTGCCCAAACCAGCCCGGACAAGTTAAAGCGCCTGGGTGCGCCGATTGAGGGGTACAGCCACACTTCTGATGCAATAAATAGATTTAGCGTCAACGGTATTGGCGGGCCAAATGTGGGGCCGCATCAGGGCGGGGGTAAGCAAAACTGCTGTGTGAGTATGCCGGTGACCTGGCAGCCGGGCTTAACAGTGGTGGTGGAGTGGGAAGAATACCCTAACCCAAGAGCGAAACTTCCCCCATTGGGGACGGATACTTTTCATAAGGCTTACACGGTGCACGCTGCTGGCTATACCCATCATCGTGTCGAGGTAGAGGTGGCACCTTATGAGGTATTGGGCGTTGTTAACGTACATTTCTTGCCCTGTAATGAAGTCAAAGTGACAGCCGGAATCTATGGGTATGGCCATCCTCAATACCCTTATGTCGACTCGCTCAACATGGAAGAGCCCAGCCAATGCTTGCACCAATAACGAATAAACAGAGAAAGAAGTTTTCTGCCAGCAGCCTGGCGCGTACCGGGATTTTCCCGGCAGAAGGCTTGCTGTCAAGTACGCCGGGCAAGGTAGCTGCCAATCTGCGTTTGCATAAAGCAGCTGCAGAGCTCGTATGGAGTAAAGCAAGGAGCGAGGCTGTAAGCAGTAATAAAGCGCCACCATCACCGTCTTGCGTGAAAAGACTGAATATCAGCCTGTTTTTTGATGGTAATCATCGCCATCACCCCTTGCCTTATAAGCGGGCTACTCCCGTCTCATTGCAGCCAAGCCTGCACCAAAGGAGCATCTAAGCATGCGTCTATTCAACCACCTTCAGCCTAACCGGCTGGTCGTCTTTGTTGTACTGCTTGGCGCGCTGTGCCTGCTCAATGCCTGTTCTGCCCAAACCAGTCCGGCCAAGGTAAAGAGCCTGGGTGCGCCGATTGAGGGTTATAACCACAGCGGTACAACGGCAATCAATCGATTTAGCGTGAACGGTAATGGTGGTTCAAATGTGAGTGTCTCAAGTGGGGGGGGGCAGACATGTTGCGTCAGTATGCCGTTGACCTGGCACCCGGGGCTAACATTGGTGGTGGAGTGGGAGGCGGACCCAGACCCATTAGCATATATAAGCTGGAAAGAGCCTCGCTCCTCTGACGCCTGGAGTAAGCGTTTAGCGGATCATCGTACTCGCTACACCCACCATCGTGTTGAGGTAGAGGTGGCTCCGTATGAGGCGCTTGGTGTTGTTAGCGTCCATTTTCTGCCTTGCAATGAAATTAAGGTAACCGCAGGTGTATATGCGCCGGGGCACCCTCAGTACCCTTATAACTACCCAGGCAACATGGAAGAGCCTAGCCAATGTCCGAGCAAGTGATACCAAACAACAAAACTGAGCAGCACAATGCTGAGGCGCTACATCGCACCCCTGCGTTTCCTACTGAGGGTTTATTGCCTAAAAGGCCAGCAGAGGTGGCAGCTAACCTTCGCAAACGGCGTGTGAGTGCACGCGCTGCCTTGCATAAAGCCACGGCTGAGGCTGCCAGAAAAAATGAGGCGCCACCGCCACCACCCTGTGTAAAAACGCTGAACATCAGCCTTTTTTTTGATGGTACCAATAACCATGAATTTTCTGACAACCAAGCAAGCCCGCCGACTACTACCAATGTAGCCCGGCTTTACCATGCGAGCTTGGATACGGAAGTTGGAGCCCCGTCTGATGCCGGATTTTATCGCTATTACTTGCCGGGAGTCGGCACAGAGTTTAAGGAAATAGGTGAGTACAGCCCACAAGGCAATGGACTGACGAAGGCTGTGGGTGGTGAGAATCGGATTAACTGGGGACTTACTCGCCTTATTGACGCGTTGGTTCGTGCCTGTGACAAAACTCGTTTGGATGATCAAAAAGCCTATCAGTTAGTTCAAGCCATGTCGGTCAGCAAGGTCGTGGACATGGTCGGTGCAGGAGAAGCGCGCGGCAAGGCCAACCGGCGAGCGGCAATGCAGCCGGAAATGGAGCGTCTGGCTGCCAAGGTCACGGCCCTGCGTGAGCAGAAGAGTGGTGCTGAGATTATCGGTATTCGCCTGTTTGTTTACGGCTTTTCTCGCGGTGCTGCGCAGGCGCGCACCTTTACCAGCTGGTTGCAGGAACTCACCAAGGGAGAGGGCGACAGCTATCTCTTTGCCGGTGTGCCAATCAGTATCGAGTTTCTGGGCATTTTTGAAACGGTCGCCTCGGTCGGCGTGGCCTACCTTGCGCCTTTTGTGACCGGTCATATGAGCTGGGCTTCCGGCACCATGCGGCTGCCGGACTCTGAACAGTTTCTGAAACAGTGCGTGCATATTATTGGCGCGCATGAGCAGCGTGGCTGCTTCCCGCTGGATTCGATTCGCCGCAAGGCTGACCCGGAGAGTCCTGATGTCCCTTCTACCTACCGGGCCGGTACTTACGAGTATATATACCCCGGCGTGCATTCCGATGTGGGTGGCGGTTACCCGGCGGGCGATCAGGGCAAAGCCCGGGAGGGCGGGCACCATGTGCTGTCGCAGATTGCCTTGCATCATATGTATAGCGCGGCTTTTAAAGCCGGTGCTCCAATGCAGGTGCCTGGCGAAGTGTTGAATCCCGAGCAATTGAGTGAGAGCCCTTGGCTAGCAATGGGTCCAGAAACTATTGAATCTTTTCGGGTCGCGAGCGAGCTAATCACCCGCTTCAACGCCTGGCAAAAGCAACTGATCAGCGGCACCGTTGAAGAGGTGATGAACAGCGAGGCCGAGAAGCTAACTGCTTGGCGGATTGAGCGTTACGCCAGGGGCAGTATGGCGCACCAGCCGTTTTACCAGCATGTTTCTGGCAAAAATAATCGGGATATGCGGCCAGAGGAGGTGGAGGCATTCGAGTACCTGCACGGGCTTGAGCTGAAGAAGGATTCAGCAGCCCGCGGTGGCGAGTCAGGCGAGATTCGCTATGCATCAGAAGAGGAGCGCACTGCGGCTGAGGCACGTGCCGAGCGGAAAAAAGCAGACTGCGAGAAAATCAAGGCGGACTATGAAGCGCGCACGCAGAGCTCGGGAGCAATCCGCCTGAATACCCATAAAACTTATGAGCCCTATATGGATGGCCGTCAGCTGCGTGAGGGCGCACTGGAGTTTCGCCGTGATTACCTCAAGCAGTGGGGTAAGGAAGATGCACCGCTAAGCGGTGAAGGTAAAAACTGGCCGGTGCCCGATGAGACCGAGAAAGAAGGGTTTCAGACCTCGACGCTGCTCAATGCGTTACTCGGTGGCTTGATCTACCTGACCAATGAGCAGGATGAGGCTGAAGAGTACCAGCGCCTACGTGAGCAGGGGCGCCAGTACTACCGGAGTCTTTTCAATGCCGAGCGGCAGCCGGTAAATGCGCAAGCCGCATTGCTAATCGCGCTGTACGACGATCAGGTACATGATTCGCGGGCCTGGTTCATGCATTCTGCGCTGAATCAGCGAGAGGTTTTCACCGATTATTTCCGCTATCGCGCGGTGTTCTTTGATAACGAGTCAAGCAAGCGCCTGTCACTACTGGCCCGTGGCGGCCAAGTGGTTGGTGTTGGTATCGCGCTGGCCAGCGTTGGTCTGGCGATCACCCGTAAAGACCCCCGCTACTTGGTGGGCCTGGCCCTGCCGTCGCTGGCAACCCCTGTTTTGTCGGGGCAAGCCAGCCTGCCGGCTATGCGGGCCTTCGATATCCGAACCGGTATTACCGTGCCTATGCTCAGCGGGCTGGAGGCGGTGCGGGCTTTCACTCAGGATACCGGCAGCGCGCTGAATCTGGCGGCGGCCTTGCCAGCACCGGTAGAGCTGAATGAGGCAACCGCCAATACGCCTGCCTTGCAGCATATTCTGCAAGCCGCGCAAGCCGCGCAGGCCGCAGAGGCCGCGAACCAGGCGAAGGAAAGTGGGAATATGGACTCTCTGCTAGAGCCGGCCGCAGCGCTGCTGGATCAGCAGGGAAAGTCACCCTTGGGCGGCAATGCGCGCCTGCTCAATCAGCTAAGGGAGACGACTACATCGCTGCATTGAAAGCTACAGTAATTTGGTCGATACGTGATGGGCAGGGCCATTGAGGTTATTTGCGCGCTTTATTGCATGGCAGCGCAAGGAGGCTGAGTATCCGCGTTGGCGGGCAGGGCCCGCCTGCCAGAGCGACAGAAGACCCATGGTTTAATCGGGCCTTGCAAATTGCCTGACCGCGATCGGCCCTTCAATTTAGCCCCAAGTGTTTCAACGGCAGCTCGGTACTGGCCAGGACTTGGCTGAGCACAAAGCTGGAGCGCACGCTGGAGACACCTTCGATACGGGTGAGGGTGCCCAGCAGTAGCTGCTGATAGTGCTCCATATCGGGCACCACAACGCGCAGGTGATAGTCGGCGTCCATGCCGGTGACCAGACAGCAGTCGAGCACTTCTGGGCACTCACGGATAACCGCCTCGAAACCGGCAAATCTCTCGGGTGTGTGGCGGTCCATGCCGATCATCACGAAGGCGGTCAGTTTCAGCCCGAGCATGGCCGGGTCGAGCAGTGCGACTTGCCGCTTGATCAGACCGCTGTCTTCCAGTGCTTTCACCCGCCGTGAGCAGGGTGAGGGTGATAAACCTATGCGCTCGGCCAGTTCCTGATTGCTGATGCGCGCATCGTGTTGCAGAGCGGCGAGTATCTTCAGATCGTAGCGATCCAGATTAAGAGAATTCATGGCTTTTCCAGTATTGCGTGTTTAGTTGGTTTTTTAGCTAAAAATTGCGCTATTGGCAATATTTTATGCAATATAAGGAAAGTTATTTCGCTCTTGTCGGCCTACTATAGTCAACAGTTTCAGCCAGAACCGGTCGTCCAGCCGACTCGCTTATCCGGCGAGTCGGGGCAAGAGCATCCAACAGGTGCGCTGCCAGCCGGTTACCCAGCCCACAAGGCACGGGAGCAAGGCAAGATCCCACAAGGAATCCAGAGGACGTAAAAAAGGCGAGCTACTCAACGGGTGGCTCGCCTTTTTGTTGTGCGTATTTTGCGTTAAAGCTTCTCAGGCCGGATCTTTGTGCACCAGTACTTCTGCCTGGGGGTAGTGGCTGATGATTGCCAAGCGCACCTGCTCGCCGACTTCATGTGCTTGCGCCAGGCTGAGCTCGGCCGGGAGCTCCAGATGCAGTTGAATGAACCAATGCTGCCCTGATTCGCGGGTGCGCAGGTCATGGATATCCAGTACGCCCGGAATCGAGCGGGCCAACTGCAGGATGTGCGCACGCACGCCATCGGGCAGCTCACGGTCCATCAGAATTTGCACCGCCTGCCGGCCGATCTTTACCGCGCCAAAGGCGATGAACAGTGCTATGGCCAAGCCGAACAGGGCGTCGGCGCGCTGCACGCCGAACTGTGCAAGCAGCAGGGCAGCAATGATGCTCAGGTTCAGTAGCAGATCAGAGCGATAATGCAGCGCATCGGCACCGATGGCGGTGGAGCCGGTGCGTTTGATCACGTGCCGCTGCACCGCCAGTAGCGCCAGCGTGGCTATGATCGAGAACAGCATGACCGCGATCCCGGACCAAGCAGCTTCAAGCGGCTGTGGATGCAGCAGGCGATCAATACCCTGGGCCAGAACCAGTAGCGCGGAGCCGGTGATGAAGGCGGCCTGCGCAAGGCCGGCCAAGGCTTCGGCCTTGCCGTGGCCGAAGCGGTGCTCCTTGTCTGCGGGCTTCAACGCGTAACCGACGGCAAACAGATTGATGGTCGAGGCACCGGCATCCATCAGCGAGTCGATCAGGCCGGCCAGCAGGCTGACTGAACCCGATGCCAGCCAGACGCCGCCCTTGAGGGCGATCAGCAACAGTGCGACGGCAACCGAGGCACGCGTCGCCAGTGTCAGCAGGCGTGCGCGCTCCTCGGCGTCGTGTGTGCGCTGCGTCATCAGGCGCGCGGCGTGCCGTGCAACAACGCGATGTGGCTGGGCAGCGGCTGCTTGCTTTCTTCGGCCTGGTCGAGTTGCAGGTCAAGATTCAGCTCGCGGTGCAGAATTGCCTGCAGCTTGCTTTTATCCACCTTGCCGTCCGCGTCGATCGCTGGTTGCAGCTGCGAAGGTTCCAGGCTGTAACGCGCATCCGGCAGGTAGATAGCGCCGGTGGCAAAGTCCACCGCGAAGGCGATCACGCCGGGGATAATGTAAAACAGCAGGCCGATGCCATTGAGAATCGCCACGCCGGGGTCGATCTCACCGCTGATCTGGCCCCGGCGCTCCGGGTAGAACACGGTGCCGCAGGCGGTCAGTTGGGTCGTAATGGTGGTAGCAAGCAGAACACAGGCAAGAGGCTTCAGACGCATGGCAACAGGTCTCCCGGTTAGAAGGTGTGAGGATGAGCGCCAACGGGCTGCGTGTGCAAGGACTGCTCCCGCGGATCTGTGCTGGCGCCACAAGGGTTGCGCATAGCATATCTGCGCGCTGTGCTGACTGAAAGCCCGCAAACCGTATAATGCGGGCCTCTCTTTCGGTATGGTCAGCGCATGAGTGAACTCCCGGTAACCCAGATTCTGCCGCAGCTGCTGCAAGCCCTGAGCAGCAATCTCTCGGCGGTCCTGCAGGCGCCGCCCGGTGCCGGTAAAACCACTCTGGTGCCGCTGGCTCTGTTGCAAGCCGAGTGGTTGGCTGGGCAGAAGATCATTTTGCTTGAGCCGCGTCGCCTGGCTGCCCGCGCGGCAGCTGAGCGCCTGGCCCACTTGTTGGGCGAGCCGGTAGGGCAGACCGTGGGCTACCGCATTCGCCTCGACAGCAAGGTCAGCGCGGCCACCCGTATTGAGGTGGTTACCGAGGGTATTCTGCAACGCCAGTTGCAGGCCGACCCAGAACTGCCGGGTGTCGGCCTGGTGATTTTCGACGAGTTCCACGAACGTAGTCTGGACGCCGATCTGGGCTTGGCCCTCTGCGTACAGACCCAGCAGTACTTGCGCGACCAGCTGCCGCTGCGCCTGCTGGTCATGTCCGCCACCCTGGATGCCGAAGGTGTCAGTCAACTGCTGGACGAGGCACCGGTGATAACCAGTCAGGGCCGCCAGTTTCCGGTCAAAGTGAACTACGGCGCCCCTTGGGAGCCGCGGCAGTTCATTGAACCGCTGGTGTGCCAGACGGTACTGCAGGCATTGAGTGATGAGCAGGGCAGTCTGCTGGTGTTTTTGCCGGGCACCGCCGAGATTCGCCGCGTGCAGGCACAGCTGGAGCAGAGCCTGAGCAGCAACCCGGATGTGCTGCTCACACCTTTGTATGGTGAGCTGGATTTTGCCGCACAGCGCCAGGCGATCCAGCCAGCCCCGGCGGGGCAGCGCAAGGTCGTGCTGGCCACCGCGATTGCCGAAACCAGCCTGACTATCGAGGGCATTCGGGTGGTGGTCGACGCGGGTTTGTCACGCGAGGCGGCCTTTGACCCGCAAACCGGCATGACGCGGCTGCAGACCCGCCGCGTCTCGCGCGCCGCTGCCGAGCAGCGCGCGGGTCGTGCGGGTCGTCTGGAGCCGGGCGTCTGTTATCGGTTGTGGTCCGCGCAGCAGCACGAGCAACTGGCAGCCCAGCGCGAGCCGGAAATACGTCAGGCCGATCTGGCGCCGCTGGCGTTGCAGTTGGCCCACTGGGGTGTGCAGGATGTGAGCGAACTGGTTTGGCTCGATCCGCCGCCAGCCGCGGCCTTGCAGCAGGGCCGCGAGTTGCTGCAGCGCCTGGGCGCACTGCGGCCGGGCGAGCGGGGTTGGCAGCTGACCGCCCACGGCGAAACCCTGGTGAGCCTGCCCATGCATCCCAGACTGGCCCACATGCTGGTGGTCGGGCAGCGCGTCGGCCTTGGCCAGATGGCGGCGCGCCTGGCCGCCATTGTCGATGAGCGTGACCTGTTGCGGCGCGCTGCCAGTGTGGACGCGAGCCTGCGTCTGGCATTGTTCGATGATGCGCGCGGCGCTGATGCCGACCGCGGCGCCCTGCAGCGCGCGCGCAAGCTGGCCGAACAATGGCTGCGGCAACTGCAACGGTTGCCGCAGGCGGATGTGGTGAGCGACCCTGCGCACGATAAATGGGTTGGCGTGCTGCTGGCGCTGGCCTATCCGGATCGCGTCGCGCAACGGCGCGGTGACGGTGGCAGCGAGTACCGGCTGGCCAATGGTCGCGCCGCCGCCTTTATCGAGCCAGACTCGTTACAGCAATCGAGCTGGCTGGCGATTGCCGCCTTGGGTGGGCAGGCTTCGCAGCGTAACGCGCGTATCTTTCTGGCAGCCGAGTTGGATGTGCCGGCGTTGTTGTCGCTACAGCCCGAGCTACTGAGCCAGCGCGATACCTTAGCCTGGGACGCGCGCAGCGAGAGTCTGCTGGCCGAACGGCAGGAGCGCATTGGCGAGCTGGTGTGGCAGCGCACTGCGCTGCCACAGATTGATCCGCAGCAACGCCAGCGCGCGCTCTGCGATGTTGTGCGCCGGCAAGGGTTGGCACTGCTGCCCTGGACGCCGGCGCTACGCCAGTGGCAGGCCCGCATTACGTTGCTGCGTGACCTGGATCTGGCCGATAGCGGCAAGAGCGAGTGGCCGGACCTGTCTGATCAAGCGTTGCTCGATAGCCTGGAAGACTGGCTCGCACCCTATCTGGACAAAGTTGCTCGGCTGGCCCACTTCGGTAACCTGGAACTGCCCGGCATACTCGCCGCGCGCCTGCCCTGGCCATTACCGCAACAACTGGACGAGCTGGCGCCGACCCATTGGCAGGTGCCGACCGGCTCGCGTATTCGCATCGATTACAGCGAAACGCCGCCAAGCCTGTCGGTGCGACTGCAAGAGTTGTTCGGCAGTGCCGACAACCCGCGTATCGCGCGTGGGCGTCAGCCGCTCAAGCTGCAGTTACTCTCGCCGGCACAGCGTCCGGTGCAGGTAACCCAGGATCTGGCCGGCTTCTGGCGCGGCAGCTACGCCGAGGTAAAGAAGGAGATGAAAGGCCGCTACCCCAAGCACTACTGGCCGGATGATCCCCTGCAGGCGGAACCCACGCGGCGGGCCAAGCCGCGAGCTTGAGAGTATGGCCATGTCGCGCTGCGGGCTGCCTGCTCAGAGAAACGTGATTTCGCCTTGATGTTGCCTGGTATTGTTAAATACAATCAATCGCATTTAACTCTTCATTCAGGCTCATGCTATGACTGATTCAGTGTTGCCACCGGAGCAGAGCCTGCACAGCCTGTACCGCGATCACCAAAGCTGGCTGGAAAACTGGCTGCGGCGGCAACTGGGCAATGCATGGGATGCTGCCGATCTGAGCCAGGATACCTTCGTCAAGTTGCTCGCCAGCTCGCAGAAAGTCTCTGAGATTCAGGAACCCCGCGCCTACCTGCTGACCGTGGGCAAGCGCTTGTTGAACAGCTTCTACTCGCGCCGTAGCCTGGAGCAGGCGTATATGGACGCACTGGCGCAACTACCAGAGGAGGTCGCGCCCTCGCCGGAGCAGCGCTGGGCCCTGCTGGAAACGCTGCAGGCGCTGGATGAGCTGCTCGATGGTTTACCGGCTGCGGTACGGCGGGCGTTCCTCTTGAGCCAACTGGAAGGACTTGGCTATCGGACTATTGCTGAGCGCCTGGAGGTGTCTGAGCGTACGATCAAGCGCTATATGGCCCAGGCCTTCGAGCATTGCTTGCTGATGGAGCTGCAATGACGGTTGAGCCGCTGGGTAAAGAAACCCGCGAAATGACTCGCGCTGCTGCCCAGTGGCTGGCATTGGTGGCTGCCGGGGACGTCAGTCAGGCTGATTTGGCGCGCCTGCAGGCGTGGCGCAACCGGTACCCTGGTCATGAGCAAGCCTGGCAGCGTGCGTTACAGCTGCAGGCACGTTTCTCGGGCTTGCCACCGGCGCTGGCCATGGCGTCTCTGGATCGTCCGGACCTGGGTCGTCGCAAGGCGATCAAGCGCGGCTTTGCGATGGCGGCGCTGCTGCCCACGGGCTGGCTGCTGAGCCGGCAGGTGCCGGTCGAGGCCTGGCGTGCGGATTTGCAGACCGCAACAGGTGAGCAGCAGCACCTCACGCTGGCCGATGGCAGTCTGCTGCAGCTCAATACCGACACTGCTGTGAATCTGGATCTTGCTGCCAACCGGCTGACCCTGGTGCGCGGCGAGCTGGCGCTCAAGGCTGCGCGCTCCTCAGCGCTTACCGTGCAGCTGCCGCAGGGTGGCGTGCGGCTGGTTCAGGGTGAACTCTGCGCACGGCTTGAGGCAGCGCACTGTCGTATCTCGGCGCTCGATGGCGAATTGCAGTTGTGGTCTGCCGGAGGGGCGACCCAGCGCCTGCTGCCGGGGCAGCAAGTCAATCTGACGACGTCGGGCTTTACCGCGTTGAGCTCATTTGATGTCGGTGTGCCGGGGTGGCGCGAAGGCGTGCTCGTCGCGGATGATCAGCCACTGGGCGACTTTCTGCGCGAGTTGCGCCGCTATCGGCCGGGCCTGTTGCGCTGGGAGCCCGCTCTAGAAGGGCTGCGTATCACCGGTAGCTTCCGCCTGGACGATACTGATCGCGTATTGTCTCTGCTTGCTGCCAGTCTGCCGTTACAGGTGCTGTCACGTACACGCTATTGGGTCACGCTGGTCCCGCAGGAAAAAAACACCTGAAGACTGTCCCCTTTTTTTGTCTCGCCAGTCAGTACCGGTATAGAGCAAAAATCGAGGGTATGTTCATGTCCGCAGTATCTCCCGGCCGCGCGCCGTTTCGCCTCAAATCACTGTTGCAGATGGGCCTGGCTGTTGGGCTGTGCTGCGGTCCGCTGGTGATACCCGCAAGCTTCGCCCAAGACACTGCTCGGCGCAGCTTCACGGTGCCTGCTGGCAATCTGGGCGCGGCGCTGACGCGTTTTGCCGGTCAGGCTGGCGTCAGTCTATCGGTTGATCCCGCGCTGCTGAGCGGTCGTCGCACCTCCGGCCTGAACGGTGACTATAGCGTTGATGAAGGCTTTGCGCGGCTGTTGCAGGGAAGCGGCTTGCAGCTGCGTTCGGTGGGGGACGCTGCCTATACGCTGGTGCCTGCTGCGCAGACTGAGGGCACGCTGGAGATGGCGCCGATCACCGTGATGGGCGAGGCTGCCGGCGCTAGCGTCGATGGTCAACGCTACACTGGTGGCCAAGTGGCTCGCCGCGGCTCGCAGGGTCTATTGGGCTCGCGGGACTTCATGGAAACGCCGTTCAGCATGACCACCTACACCAGTGAGACGGTGAAAAACCAGAATGCCCGTACCTTGGGTGACCTGATCGCGAGCGACCCTTCGGTACGTTCTACCAATCCGGCAGGTGGGCGCTACGAGCAATTCACTATTCGTGGCTTCAGTCTGTTCAACAGCGATGTCGCCCTCAACGGGCTGTACGGCATCATGCCGACGTATTCGATCGACATGGAAATGGCCGACCGGGTAGATATCATCAAGGGCCCCAGCCAATTGATCAACGGTATTTCGCCACGTGGTGCGGTAGGCGGCGGCGTTAACCTGGTGTCCAAACGCGCGGGTGATGAACCCCTTACCGAATTCACCGGCAGCTACGCCTCGGATAGCCAGGTTGGTGGTGCGCTGGATGTCGGGCGGCGCTTTGGCGAGGACGATACATTCGGCCTGCGTTTCAATGCGGTCAAACAGTCTGGCGATACTGAGTGGGATCACCAGAGCATTGATCGCGAGATGGCCATACTCGGCCTGGACTATCGGGGTGAGCGCCTGCGCCTGGCTGCCGATATCGGCCACACCGAGCGCGACACCGATGCGCCGCAGGAGCGCGTGCTGGTGGGCGACAACGTGACTGTGCCGGATGCTGACCGGGTCAACGACAATTACGCGCAGGCCTGGAGCAAGGCCCGCACCGAAGACACCTTTGCCATGCTCAGCGGGGAGTTTGATGTTAGTGATTCGCTGCTGGTTTATGGCGCGGCCGGCGCGCGTGAAAGTAACCATGACTTTCTGCGGCACAACGTTTCCATCCTCAATGAGGCGGGTGACTTCAATGTTCAGCCGCGCGACTTTACTCGGGATGAAAGTGTCTGGACCGCCACCGCGGGCACACGGGCCTGGTTTAACACCGGCCAGATCAGCCATGAGCTGAACCTTGCGGCCAACTATTTTTACATGGACTTCACCAACGGCGGTGCACGTTACGCATCGGCTCCCAGCAATCTCTACGATCCAGTAGCAACCCCCACGCCGACCACACCTACCCGCTTCGATAACGAGGTGTACACCGAGAACCGCTTCAGCGGCGTGGCGCTGGCTGACACTCTGGGCTTCCTGGATGACCGTTTGCTGTTGACCCTGGGTGCTCGATGGCAGCGGGTCAAGGTGGATGACTGGACCAACGGCATTCGAGGCGCGACCGGTTACGACGAGGAGAAAGTCTCGCCATCAGCTGGCATCCTTTACAAGCTGACCAGCGAAGTGTCGCTCTACGCCAATTACATGGAAGGGCTGAGTCAGGGAAAGATTGCCCCTTCAACGTCGATCAACGAAGACGAGATTTTCCCTCCCTTCGTCAGTCGTCAGGTGGAGGTCGGTGCCAAGTATGATCACGGTACCTTCGGCCTGACCGCGAGTGTCTTTCGCATCAAGCAGCCGGCCTACGAGACGAATTCGGCCACCGGTATTTTTGGGCCCAACGGCAAGCGTGAGAACCAGGGCATAGAGCTGAGCACCTTTGGTGAGCCGCTGCCTGGTGTACGTTTGCTGGGCGGTCTGATGTTCATCGACAGCGAGCTAACCGATACCAATGGCGGCGTGTCTGACGGCAACCGTGCCCCGGCTACCCCGGAGTACAGCGTCAATCTGGGCGCTGAATGGGACGTGCCGACCCTGTCCGGTCTGACGTTGAGTGCGCGGGGTATTCACTCCAGCTCGCAGTACCTGGATCAGGCCAATAGTCAGAAAATCGATGGCTGGGAACGCTATGACGTGGGCGCGCGCTATGCTTTCAGGGCTGCTGAGAAGGACATCACGCTGCGTGCCAGCGTGGAGAACGTGCTGGATGATCGTTCCTGGATTTCTGCCGGCGCATCGGATGACAGCGCGGCGGGTTTGACCATATCTACCCCCAGAACCTACCTGCTGTCGGCGACTGTCGGTTTCTGATGGGCTGCTGCCAGTACCTGTCTGGGGTGGGGAGCGGGCCTGATGAGTAACCCGTGACCTGCGAGCCTGAACTCTGTATATCCCGGCGCGGCCTGTTAGGGCTGACGCTGGGATTATGGTTTGTGCCCCTGCCGGTGCCGGGAGCTTCGTTGCGCGTGGTTACCCTGTTTCAGGGGGCTACCGACAGCGCCGTGGCGTTGGGCTTGACGCCTTGCGGTGTGGTCGATTCCTGGAGTGAGAAGCCGACCTATCGCTATCTGCGCTCGGCACTGGTGGGCGTACCGCACGTAGGGCTGGAAACCCAACCCAGTCTGGAGGATATAGCGCTGCTGCGGCCGGACGTGATAGTCGCTTCACGCTTTCGTCATCAGCGGATTGCGCCCTTGCTGCGGCAGATGGGCCGACTGTTGATGCTTGATGAGGTATACGAATTCAAGCGCACCTTGGTGACAATGGGGGCGGCCCTGCAGCGTGTGCAGCAGGCAGACTACCTGCTGGAGCAATGGCAACAAAGGGTGACAGCACTGCGTGCGCAACTGCGTGCCGCCTTCGCTGATCGTTGGCCGCTCACCGTGTCTGTGCTGGATGTGCGCGAGGACCACATTCGCAGCTACCTGCCGGCCAGTTTTGCCGGCTCGGTACTGAGCGAGCTGGGCTTTGCCTGGAATCACACTGCCCGCGCCGCGGCGGGCGTGTCACTCAAGCTGAGTAGCCAGGAAAGCCTGCCGGCGGTGGACGCCGACCTGTTCTTTGTCTTCCAGCACGCCGACAACCCTGCCTCGCAACGTAACTATCAAAAACTGCTGGCAAACCCCCTGTGGCAACAGCTTAGGGCACCGCAGCAGCGCGCAGTGTGGCAGGTTGATGGTGTGCCATGGAGTCTGTCTGGCGGCATTCTCGGTGCCAATCACATGCTGGATGACGTCGCACGGGTGATCCTTGCGCAGGTGGACGCATGAGTAGCGGGCGGATGCTGGTGTGTCTGCTGCTGTTACTGCTGCTCAGTATCTGGCTGAGTCTGGCAGCAGGGCCAAGCTGGATTACGCCGCCACAACTGATCACCGCCTTGCTGTCACCCGACCATGGGGAGCAGAACCGTGCACTGCTGGTGGGCGCGCGCCTGACGCGCACCCTGATGGGGATGGCGGTGGGCGCCAGCCTGGCGGTGGCCGGTGCGCTGATGCAGGCGCTGACGCGCAACCCGCTGGCTTCACCAGGCTTGTTCGGGGTAAATGCCGGAGCAACCTTTGCGATCATTGTCGGCGTTGTCGGTTTTGGCCTGAACCATCCTCAGCACTGGCTCTGGTGTGCCTTCCTGGGTGCCGCTGTGGCCGGTAGCCTGGTCTGGTTGATTGGTAACCGCGGGCAGGCCAGCCTGAGCCCGTTGCGTATTGTGCTGGCGGGTGCTGCCATCACTGCCTTGTTCTCTGCGTTCAGTCAGGCACTGTTGGTGGTCAATCAGCAGGGCCTGGACACGGTGCTGTTCTGGCTGGCGGGCTCGCTCACCGAGCGTGAGTTGACGGTAGCTGCGCCTTTGCTGGTGGGTGTGCTGCTGGCGCTGGTTGCTGCATGGCTGTTGGCAGGGCAGGTCAACGTGCTGAATGCCGGTGAAGCCATCTCGGTAGGCTTGGGGCAACGTACCGGTCGCATCCGTCTGATGCTGGGGATGCTGATCATCTGGCTGGCTGGCAGCGCGGTGGCACTGGCCGGCAGTATCGGTTTCATCGGCTTGCTGGTGCCGCACATGGTGCGCAGGACGGTGTCGGCGGATCACCGCTGGTTGCTGCCTGGCTGCGCGCTGGCCGGTGCCAGTCTGCTACTGCTGGCTGACACCCTTGCACGGGTGGTGATTCTGCCGCAGCAGGTGCCGGTCGGTGTGATGACCGCGCTGTTCGGCGCGCCCTTCTTCATCGCGCTGGCGCGCCGAGGTAATCGTTATGCATAAACCGCTGGTGCTGCGCTGGGGAAGGTTTTCCCGCCGTGCCGACCTGCCCACGGCGGGGCGGCTGGTGGTGGCAGCAGTGATCACCTTGCTGGTGATGCTGGGTGCGCTGTCGCTGGGCAAGGTCGTGTTGTCACCGGTTAACGTGCTGCAGCTGCTGTTGAACGGCGGAGACCCTCAGTTGTTGTTTATTGTCGAGCAGCTGCGCTTGCCACGCTTGTTGCTGGCGGCCTTGGTGGGGGCCGGCCTGGCGCTATCGGGGTTGATCCTGCAGAGCATGGTACGCAACCCGCTGGCCTCACCCGACCTGCTGGGTATTACCAGCGGCGCCAGTGCTGGCGCGGTGCTTTATCTGTCTTTCCTGTCTGCGCTGATCGGCGCTCAATGGTTGCCGTTGGCGGCGATGCTGGGCGCTGGATTGGCAGCGTTGGCGATTTATCTGCTGGCCTGGAAACAGGGCGTGTCGCCCCTGCGCCTGGTGCTGATCGGAGTGGGCGTGTCGGCGTTGTTGGCGGCGGTGACCACCTTCACGCTGGTGTTCAGCCCGTTGACGACCACCCTGTCGGCATATGTCTGGCTGACCGGGAGTGTCTACGGTGCCAGTTGGGCCGAGCCGCAGGCGCTGGCCCTTTGGTTGCTGGCGATACTGCCGCTATTGGTATGGCTGGCGCGCAAGGTGCAGGTGCAGCAACTGGACGATGCCTTGGCGCAGGGAGTGGGCCTGCGCCTGCAAGGATTGCGCGCAGGCCTGCTGCTGGTCAGCGTGGCGCTGGCGGGCGCCGCTGTAGCATGGGGCGGCGCCATGGCCTTTGTTGGCCTGATTGCCCCCCATATTGCACGGCGACTGGTTGCGCCCGGCTTTGTCGGGCAGGCGCTGATGGCGGCATTGGTGGGGGGCAATCTGGTGATGCTGGCAGACCTCGCTGGACGTACGTTGTTTCTGCCGCTGGATTTGCCTGCCGGTATCTTCGTGGCCGTGCTGGGTACCCCTTACTTTCTTTATCTACTGATTAATCAAACGCATTGAGGGCTTCAGATGGCCGAAATGGCAACGCAGCAACTGACCCTGGGGTATCAGCGCCAAACGATTATTGACGCGCTGGACCTGCAGTTGCCGGCCGGCAAGATATCGGTGCTGATCGGCAGCAACGGGTGTGGCAAGAGTACGTTGCTCAAGGCGCTGGCGCGCCTGCTGAAACCGCGCCACGGCTCGGTGATTCTCGATGGCGTGGATATTCGGCAGCGTTCCACCGCCGCGGTAGCCCGCGGGCTGTCGATTCTGCCGCAGGCACCTACTGCACCCGAGGGTATCAGTGTGCGGCAACTGGTCGCGTTGGGTCGTTACCCCTACCAAAGCTGGCTGCAGCAGTGGAGCGCGCAGGATGAGGCGATGGTCGAGCAGGCCCTGCAGCAGACCGGCGTGCTGGCGCTGGCAGACCGACCGGTAGATGAGCTGTCAGGCGGACAACGACAGCGGGTGTGGATTGCCATGACGTTGGCACAGGACACCGACCTGGTGTTGCTTGATGAGCCGACTACCTACCTGGATCTGGCGCACCAGATTGAAGTGCTGGATCTGCTGCGAGAACTGAACCGGCACCAGAACAAGACCATCATCATGGTGTTGCACGATCTCAATCTGGCCTGTCGCTATGCCGATCATCTGGTGGCGGTTGATCAGCGCACCGTGGTTGCCCAAGGGCCTCCAGCCGAAATATTGACCGAGGCGTTGGTAAAGCAGGTGTTCAAGCTCAACTGCCGCGTCATCCCGGACCCTTTCTTTGGTACGCCGCTGTGTATTCCCTTTGGTCGCGAGACGCCACCATGAGCCTGCGCGAAGCCTTTAGCTCGCAGGAGTGGGCCGTGCTGGTCGGACCATTGCGTTTGCGAGTGCTGCCTGAGCATGACGCCGCACGTGCCGTCAGCCCTCGCGTACTGCTGCAGGAGCAGCCATGCCGAGCGCTGCTGTCAGAGCTAGGCCCGGTTATTGGGTCGCCCACCCCCGCTATAACTGCCTCGCTGTTGGTCAAGCGCTTCGCGTTTCTGGCTACCGGTGCCTGTCTTTACGCGATGTCGGTCTGTGACAAGGGGCTGAGGTTATCACTGGATAATTGCCTGCTGGAGTATGGTCACGATGACGGGCTATGGACTTCCTGCATGCCGGTTGCCGACCAGACGCCGTGTGTTTATCCGAGGGGTGAGCGCGCCGCCTGGCGCGCCGCTGTCGTGCAGGCGCTGTTTGCCGGTCTGTTGGCGCCGCTGCTGGAGAGCTTGCACCAGGCCAGCGGCGTCTCCCGTCGTATTCTCTGGGACAATACTGCTGCGCGGGTCTACTCGTTGTATGAGAAACGCATGGCTGACCACAGCGACCCGCGGGTACGCGCACGCGTTGAAAGCGACTTCGAATGGCTGCTGACGCAGGCGCCGCCAGCGTTGTTCGGTTTGCGCTACAACCCTCTGCAGCATTTCCGGCGCGCCCCTACCGCGTTGGCAGATGGTCGCTGCATCCGTTTTCGGCGCACCTGTTGCTTTTACTATCAGGCCAGTAATCCGGTGGAATATTGCGCCGCCTGCCCCTTGTTACGGCCAAAAAAATCACTGGCCAGAGGGCGACCTTGAGCCGCTGTTCCACGCTGCCCTGAAGCAGGGTTTTGAGCCATAGGCCACTGCGCTTACAATGCGCCCTTTGCGCAGCCACCTGCAGATCATCAGGAGTAGCCGATGGACAATACCAGTCAGATTCTTGAACGCAGTGCAGAGCTGTTCAGCGGTCAGCGGTTGTTGCTGGTTAATCCGACCGCGGATGGTCTGACCCGCAAGCTGGCGGCTGACTGGACGCTGTGGAGTTGGGATTTTGCGGTTATTCAGGGGCTCTCCGGTCAACTGCCAGTCGAGCAACTGGTGTTCTCCCATCTGTGTCCCGAGGTCGAGGCGCTGGATGCGGCCATCGTGCTGATGCCCAAAGCCATTGAACGTGCCGAGTATGCTCTGGCGCAGGTAGCACCGTTGCTGGCGCTGGGCAAACCTATATATCTGGTGGGCGAGAAGAAGGGAGGTATCACCCGAGCCGAACGTTTGCTCGGCGCATATGGCGCGGCGCCGGAGAAGCTGGATTCCGCGCGCCATTGCCAGCTTTGGCGAGTCGTCACAGACAAGCCTGCCCCGGCGTTCAATCTGAACGCCTGGCAACAGCGCTATGCACTGCAGCTGGAAGACCAGCAGATTGAACTGCTGAGCCTGCCTGGTGTGTTCAGTCACGGCCGTCTGGACGAGGGTAGTGAGTTGTTGCTGGAAGAGCGCAAGGCGCTGCCCAGCGGCAAGGTGCTGGACTTCGGCTGTGGCTCTGGGGTGTTGTCTATCGCTTTGGCGCGGCGCAACCCGGACTGCCGGTTTGAACTGGTGGATGTGGATGCGCTAGCGATCTGGTGCGCACAGCAGTCGCTGCAACTGAACGGGGTAGAGGCACAGGTATACGCCTCCGATGGCTTGAGCGAGGTGCATGGGCGCTATGCCTGCGTGATCAGTAACCCGCCATTCCATACCGGCATCCGCCAGGACACCAGCATTGCTGAGCGGTTTTTCAATCAGGTGACGCGTAATCTGCTGCCACGAGGGGAACTGCGCATCGTGGCCAACGGCTTTCTGCGCTATCCGCCGCTGATCGAAGAGCACATCGGCCCCTGCGAGGTGCTGCGCGAGAATAATCGCTTCAAGGTCTACTCCGCGATCGCGCCCGGCTGATTTTTCCGTTGCCTGCACGCAGCGATGCTGCTAAATTTGCCACCGTCTTAGGGGAGTAGTCTCTCCGGAAGCCTGCCTTCCATTGGCGAACGTCAACATAATTGATCCGCAGATCATGGCGTTCGCAAGCCTCAGCCGCTCAGCGCGGCACGGGTTTGACGAGACCTATGACATACGAACACCAGCCGAGGGCGGGGGTGTTTGTGTGTCATTGGTATGTCTGACCCGCCCTCCGTTGGAACCTCCGTGGAAGCTTTTTTCGTATCAACCGGGATTGTCTCGCTGGCAGAGATCGGCGACAAAACTCAATTGCTGGCTTTGCTGCTGGCTGCGCGTTTCCGTCGGCCTTGGCCGATCATCTGGGGCATTCTCGTTGCCACTATCGTCAATCACGCCCTTGCTGGTGCGGTGGGCCAAGTGGTAGCCGATCTGCTCAGCTATGAATGGCAGCACGGCATTCTGGCTGTCTCTTTCCTCGCAGTGGCGGCCTGGACGCTGGTGCCGGACAAGCTGGATGAAGACGATACCCCGCCTATCGGCCGTTATGGCGCCTTTATGGCAACGCTGATTGCCTTCTTCCTGGCAGAAATGGGCGACAAGACACAGATCGCGACCGTGGTGCTGGCAGCGCAGTTTGATGCCTACTTGTGGGTGGTTATGGGCACTACGCTGGGTATGTTGCTGGCCAACGTGCCAGTGGTGCTGTTGGGCAATGCGGCGGCCGACAAGTTGCCGCTGGTGTGGATACGCCGCGTGACTGCGCTGGCTTTCCTGCTGCTGGGACTGTACGCCGGCTGGTTGGTGTTTCAGGCGGTGTAGGCCGCAGCCTCAGTCCAGGCCGCTCACCTGTCGGTTGCGGCCCTGCTGCTTGGCCAGATAGAGGTTACGATCCACCGCGTCGATGAAGGCGCGGGGTTCGTCCTGCTGGCTCGGCGTAATGGTGCCCAGCCCCATGCTGATGGTCAGAATCTGGCTCACTGCCGAGTAGTCGTGTGGAATCTGTTCCTTGAAAATCAGGTTGCGGCACCGCTCGGCAACCCGTTCGGCTGCGGTAGCGTCGGTTTCCGGCAGCACTAGGATAAATTCTTCGCCGCCGTAGCGGGCAAAAAAGTCGCGTGAGCGCGCTGCGGCCGTGTTCAGCGCCTTGGCCACGCGCTTGAGACAATCGTCGCCCTTGATGTGGCCATAGTGGTCGTTGTACTGCTTGAAGTAGTCGATATCGATCATGATGATCGACAGGGGCTGACCGGTGCGCCGGGAATTGGTCCATTCCAGCTGCATGATGGAGTCGAACATGCGGCGGTTGGCGACGCCGGTCAGGCCATCCTTGAACGACAGCTCCTCCAGTTCTTTCTGCAGGGTCAGCAGCTTCTCTTCGGTTTTCTTTCGCTCACTGATGTCGAACATGAAGCCGATCAACGACTCGACCTCGCCATCATCATTGCGTACCACGTGTACCACGTCGCGAATCCACACATAGTTGCCGTCGCTGGTCAGCGCACGGTAGTCGGCTTCGTGATCAATACCTGACTGGGATTGTGATACGCAGAAATTCACCACCCACTCGCGGTCTTCGGGATGCATGCGATCGGACCAGTCGTTGACACTGAGCCAGCTGTCCTGGGCCCAACCCAGCAGCGCTTCAATCTGTGGGCCGATGTAGGCGAACTGCATGGTCGCCCAGTCGATTTTCCAGGGGATGGCCTTGGTAGACTCCAGAAGTGTCTTGTAGACGGCGCTATCCTGTTCTATCTCACGGGCTATGTCAGTCATGATCCTTCAACTCTGAATAGGGAGTGCCGAGTGCCGGGGAAACCGCATCTCTAGCGTGTGATTGCTGATCCATTGCACACATTCGTCGCACGTTAATGTTCTTTTGTACGGCGCACGCGGCGGCTTGTAAAGTCCCGTCTGGCTGACGGCTACGGGCTCGCTGGCTCACAGACTGCTGCAGGCTCGATCGTAGAGCGCCAGCAGCTGTGCTGGCTGGTCATAGACAATGCGCTCGCCCGCGCGCAGTTCACGCCGCATCAGACGCACCATTTGCTGCAGCACATCCTGCGCAAAGTGATCGGCGGGCTGGCCGGTTACCTCCGCCAGGCGGCCGGCAATCACCGCCGGGTCGCTGACCACCGGGCAGATGCGGTAACGGTAGCTGCCACCGATGGCTTCGGGCACCAGGTCCATAAAGCGGTCGGGCCGCTGACGGAAAAAACTCAGGGGCAATCGGTAGGCGTTGTAGCCCAGGATGGGGAGGTCATCCGGGACAGCCTCCTCCTCGTCGAGCACCTGCAGTGTGGTGGCCAATGGCAGCAACTGATCCAACTGGTAGCGCTTGCTCATGTGCGGGTTACCGACACGCACCAGATTGGCGATCAGCTCACCCAGCGAGGCGTGGCCGATGATTGCCGCGCGTTTGGGCAAGCCGCCCCAGGCGCCATCGGCGCCGTTGAGCAGCGCTTCAAGTACGGACGCATTCTCGAACCCGCCGCCGGCGTGCATGTGTACCAGCAGCTTTAACGGCGGCGGCAGTACACAGCGAATGGCGGCAACGAAAGCACCGACCTGAAAGGGCAGGTAGGTGCCGCGGTCGTCCTCAATGCTGATGCCTTCTATGGGTTGCCGGGCCAGCAGGGCGAATACGCTGCTGGCGGTGTCCGGATCTTCAGCCAGGGCGTCGCAGCCATCGACCACGTTGATCAGGATCTTGGGTGCACCACCGTTATCGCCACGAATGTTCTGCTGCAGCCAGGCGATACTGGCGGGCAGGCTGCGCAGCAAAGTCGACAGGTCGTACTGGCCGGCCATGCCGTCTTTGCTCAGGTAGATTTCGTGCAGGGTGTTGGGCACCCGGTAATCGCGCAGCTTGAGCATGGAAGCTGAGGGGGTAAACCGGCCTTGTTCGTCGACCAGACCGATGTCGGTGAAGGCGTAACAGCCGGTAGTGTCAATCTGCTGGTCGCGCAGGTACATCATGAAATCGTCGTCGACTTCGAGCTCATCGGGCATCGAGTAGTCGAGGGTGCCGAGCAGAATCCGCTCGAAGCCGAACGCGCGGACCTTGGGCAGGATGGCCAACTTGTCGGCCAGGGTTTGCCCCATCCGCGCGCCTACCGGGTTTTCTCGCAGCGAAAGATCAATCAGAAACGGCTCAATGTTGCGCAGTTGCTCTATTTTGGCCTGTGCGTTGCCGAGGATGCTGTGAATGCGGCCACTGGTTGCCGTGTCGAGTGCCATACCTGCTCCTGTCCCTGGAAAAGTGATGGGTTCTGTATAGCACGTCCTGATGATTGCTTCGAGCGGTGGCGTTGCTGGCAGCGAATATCAGCCCGCCAGGATCCAGCGTCTCGCCTCGTCCAATTGGTCAAAGCCAAAGGGCCTGATTTCGGCGGCTACCAGGTGAGAGCCGATGGCTTCGGCCAGGTTGCCCAGATTGCCGTCGCTGGCTACGGCAATGCGTTTTATCTTGCGATGGTGCTGCTGCACGAAGGACAGATGTGAAATCATCGCGCTGAATGAATCCCAGCCGGGGAACGATTGCACGTGAATAATCATGCCGCGCAAGCCGCCGTGCAATTCAACGAAAGGATCTACGGCGGCGCCGACACGACGAAAGTCCTCTTCGCTCAGGGTGCCATGGGGTTCCAGGGTGACGATGGCGCTATCGGGGTCAAGCGTAATATTGAGCATGCTGTGGTTCTCCCGCGCTACGGTGGAGTTACTACAGTTGACCCGCTATAGCGCGGTGCGTTCAGCGAATCTGGCCGCCCTGAGGGCTACCGCCGTAGGCTTCGGCGCTCAGTTGCTGTTGAATGGCCGATGACAGGTTCATCACCCAGCGATTGTAGTTGCGGTGAATCTCGCCGTTGTCATAGTCCAGGTTCTCGCTACTTTTATGATGAATACTGTAGCTCCTGGCAGAGTAAGGGATCTCGACAGTGGCCTGATGGTCACGCAACAGGATGCTGGCTTCGATCAGGCCAGGCTCGACCAGACGCGGCTGCCAGCCATACCGAGTGGCGCCCAACATGATGGCCTGCTCGACCTGTTGGTCGGTGGGCTCAAAATCATTGTTATAAACGCGGGTACTGGCATCACTGACGTTGTAGATCGGCTGGCTGGTGCAACCGGCAATCAGCAGCAGTGCGGCGGCCGCCATTAATAGCTGTTTCATGTGGTATCCCTTCTCTGTCATGGATCTTAACCTAAGGACTTAGAAGCCCTGAGCTGCCAATTGTTCAGCAATGCTCTGCAGAATCTCCAGGCCTTGGACGTCGGTTTCCAGCCACGGCAAGCGGGGTAGTGGCAGGTGTCCGAGCTCGTGCTCAATGCGCTGCAGATAGCTGGCTTCCTGTTCCCGACGACGCTGCAGAAACTGGCCGTCGGCCGTTACCGGAATCACCCGGTTGATCAGTGCGGCGACGATGGGAATATCAACTGATTGCAGCGCGCTGACGGCGCGCGAGGTTTCCAGTATAGGCAAACGCTCTGGGGTGAGCACGAACAGAAAGCCGCTTTGCTGGTGGTCCTTGAGTATCCGCCTGGCCTGGTGGAACAGGCGGCGCCGGGTGAGCAGGGTGTCGGCGATATCGCGAGTCTTGCGATCCAGGTCACTCAGCTCACTGGTTTGCGGATCGTCGAAGGGGCTGTCGATATCGCGCCCGCGCTTGGGCGTGAGGTGCTGCAGTACCTTGCCCAGCTCCTCGGACTTGCGGTTATGGCTGAGCAAGCCTTCGGTCCAGGCGGCCATGGCTTCGGGCAAGGTCAGCAGACGCAGGGTGTGACCAGTGGGTGCAGTATCGAAGATGATCAGGTCGTACTCCGGGTGCGGGGTGCTGATCAGCCGGGCGATACGCTCCAGTAGTGCGGCTTCCTGAGTACCTGGGGACTGCCGGGTCAGTTTCAGTTGGCGCTCCAGCTCCGGTAGCATCTCGGCACTGGCAAAACGGCGCATCTGCGCGGTGACGCGCGCCAAGTGGGCTTCGACTTCGGTATCGGGATCGATCTCCATGGCATCGAGGTTGGGTAGCAGGCGACGCGGACTATCGTCCAGATCCTTGGCGAAGACGTCGCCGAGGCTGTGCGCCGGGTCGGTGGACACAATCAAACAGCGTTTGCCGCGGCTGGCGGCAAGTACGGCGAGGGCGGCGGAGACGGTGGTCTTGCCCACCCCGCCCTTGCCGCCCACCCAGATCAGGCGACGGTTGAGCAGGTCAAAGCTTGGGGTAGTAATAGCGGGTGCTCCAGATCAGCAGCAGCGGAAGTGGTCCAACGGCGAGTGCTCCATGCCCATGCGCCTGTGCCAGTCATGGAAGCGCTGCAGCAACAGCGGTTGCAGCTCCAGGGTGTAGTAGCTGGCGGGATTGGGCACGCCCATCATCTCGGAGAATACCAACAGCATGAAGAGGTCATCCTCATCTCGTCGCGCCCGCGCGATGGCGCCGCGGTAGCGGGTGCTGTAGGTCTCCTCGAGAAAGAAGCGCGCCTTGCTGAGCCAGACGCGCCATTCTCCCGCTTTCTCAGGAGGCATTGCTGTCCTCGGCGGCGGCCATCGCGCGGTGGCGCTTGAGCGCGGCGGCGCACTCCATGGCCACCAGGATGGCAGCAATCAGCACCACAATGTCGAGGAACAGCAAGAAGTAGTTCTCCTGTTGGTAGAAGGTACGCAGCTGGGTCAGCAGGGCTACCACCGTCATCACCAGCAGGAAGCACAGCGGCGCCAGGGTAAACCACATGGGCCGGCGCAGGTGCACCAGCATGACGGTGATCACCAGCAGCGTGAGACCGGCCAGCAACTGGTTGGTGGTGCCAAACAGCGGCCAGATGATCATGCCGCCTGAGCCGTCGGCACCCGCGCCGAAGGCCAGCAACATGCAGCTGCCGACTGCCAGGAGGGTCGCGACCAGCGGCTTCTGCATCCATTTCTGGTTATAGATTTCGCCAAACTCCTGGAAAATGTAACGCTGCAGGCGCAGGCCGGTATCCATGGTGGTCCCGGCAAACAGCGCTGCCATGACGGTCAGCAGGGTGGCCGCAGTCACCTGCGGCAGGCCCAGGCCGTTGTGAATGATATAGGCTCCGCCCTCAACAAAGGCCGTTACGCCCCCCTGACCAAAGGCCGAGTACATGGCCTTCCAGTCGGTCAGGCTGGCGAAGCCGGCGGTGGCTACCAATATGGCGGCCAGCGACAGGCAGCCCTCGCCAATGGCGCCAAAGTAGCCGACGAAGCGCGCATCGGTTTCCTTGTTCAATTGCTTGGAGGTGGTACCGGAGGCTACCAGGCCGTGGAACCCTGATATCGCCCCGCAGGCAATGGTGACGAAGAGCAGCGGTATGATCGAGGGCGTACCGGCTGGCACCGCGTCGTTGAACATAGGTGCGACCATGGTCGGGTTCAGCAGCAGAATGGCGCCGTAAAGAATCAGCAGGCCAACGAACAACTGCAGTCCGTTGATATAGTCACGCGGCTGCAGCAGCATCCATACCGGCAAAATCGAGGCGACCCCGGCATAGACGAACAGCAGTATGATCCAGACGGCATTGCCGGATACACCGGCCACCTCGGCCGGCATCTGGATCGGCATCGACGGGCCGGCAAAGATCAGGGCGTAGAGCGCGATCACACCAATGACCGAGACGCTGACCAGGTTGAGAATCCGGCGGTAAATCAGCTGGCCCACGATCAATGCCACACCGATGGCACCCCAGACCGGGAGTACGGCGGTCGGGAAGCTCATCATCAGCTTGGCAATCACCACGGCGAAGACCGCGTTGACCATCAGCAGTACCAGGAAGATAACGATCATGAAAATGCTACGAGCTCGCTTGCCGACCACATCACCGGTGAGCGAGCCGACCGAGCGAGCCTTGTTGCGCACGCTGGCCCAGATGGCGCCCATGTCGTGCACACCGGCAAAGAAGATAGTACCGAACACCACCCACAAAAAAGCCGGTGCCCAGCCCCAGATCACCGCGATGGCGGGTCCGACAATAGGCGCTGCGCCAGCAACCGAGGTGAAATGGTGGCCCCAGAGGACAAATCTGTTGGTGGGAACAAAGTCGACGCCGTCCTCAAACTCGTGCGCTGGCGTACGAAAGTCGGGATCAAGCCGATAGATCTTTTCGGCAATGAACTTGGAGTAGATAAAGTACCCCAGAGACATCATGGCCAAACCGGCCAACAATAGAATAACAGCACTCATGCAAGGCTCCCGGTTTTGTATTTGTGCTCGGATGCGTGAACCAGACCCTTGTGGGGTCAGGCCTAACTATAGTCGACGCGACTGCGAAGGGTAGCCGGGATGCGGAGTAAAAAGAGCGGCTCTGTGACTAAAGTCTATGTTTGTGCATGGCTTGCCGACTCAGTCTGTTTTTCGGCAGCCGGCATGGGCCTTTAGTACGCGTTTTGTGGACGCAGGGTTGGCGTCCAGCAACTGCACCGGACGACTGGGCCGTTGCAACAACGTGCCGCCGCAATTCGGGCAGGTGAACTCTAGGTGTTGTTCTGCACATTCGCGGCAGAAAGTACATTCAAAGCTACAGATCAGCGCATCTTCGGCGTTGTGCGGCAAGTCCTTGTCACAACATTCGCAGTTGGGGCGTAATTCAAGCATGGTGGCTCCGCCAAACGAGGGGTACTGCAACGAGTATAGCCAGCTTGCCGAGCCGGCAGGTGAAAGCGCAAGTTTTGCGGTGTACGCTATGCGCATTGATAACGACTCAGAGTGAGACAGTCCATGAGCAGTAATCTGCATATTGATATCGTGTCCGACATTGCTTGCCCCTGGTGCGCAATAGGCTATGCCCGGCTAGAGCAGGCGCTCGCCAGTCTGGACGGGGAGCTTCAGGCAGATGTCGAGTGGCACGCTTTTGAACTGAACCCCAACCCGGACAGCAAGCCACAACCCATATTGCAGGCGTTGAGCCGGAAATACGGCCGCAGTGAAGCCGAGATGGAAGCAGCCCAGGCCAACATGATCGAGATTGCTACGGGGCTGGGGCTGAATTTCAATAAGATGCAGCAGCGCTACACTGCCAATACCTTTGATGCGCATCGCCTGGTGAAATGGGCGGCAGAGCAGGGCCAGGCGACGGCGATGAAGCAAGCGCTTTTTGATGCCTATTTTGGTCATGCCGAAAACGTGGGCGAGCGTGATGTATTGTTGCGCTGTGTGCAGGGCATTGGCCTGGATGCAGACGCCGCGCAGCAAGTGCTGGCTTCTGATGCCTATGTTGAAGCGGTACGCAGCGACGAGGCGCGTTATCAGCAGGCAGGTGTCTCGTCTGTGCCGGCGTTCATTATCAACAATCAGTATCTGATTTCCGGCGCCCAAGAGCCGGCCTATCTGGTGGAAGCCCTGCGCGAGATTGCCCAGCAGGGCGCTGAAGGCACGCCGGCTTAATCTGCTGTTTTACGTACCAAGGCCTCTGCTCCCGGCCAGCCCGGGAACTGTGGCAGGTCATCGGTTATCTGGTGCCAGCTCGCTTTGGAGTCGGTAAACAGATGGCCTTGCGGCTGCTCGGTGATCTCACCCTCAAGCCCGCCGAGCGCGATGCCCAGCACCTGTGGGTGGTCCTTGTAGGTGCTGATCAGCGGTGAGCCGCAGGTGCGGCAGAAGTACTTGGTGACATTGTCGGATGAATCGTAGGTGGACAGGTTGTCTTCGCCGCGCAGCCAGCTGAACTGACTGCGCAGTATCGAAGTACGGGTGCGAAAGGCCGCGCCATGCCAGCGACGGCACTTGCTGCAATGGCAGTTGAACACCGGCCCCAGCTTGCCGGTGATGCGATAGTGCACCGCTTCGCACAGGCATTTTCCGTATAGTTCAGTCATGTCTCATGCCCCTCCCTGGCAGGCTTTTGGATTTGTGCTGCAAGCTGATCGATCACAGTCGGCTTGGTTATTCGAGATGTGGTTATGGGGAAGCTGCGAATCATCGGCTTGTTGCCATGCAACTGAACGGCTTCTGTCAAAGGGACTGCCATTCGATAACTGCATCAGATTACTGAAAACAGCAAGGCAGACAAGGGTTAGCGTAAGGGATTGTGATGACCAGCAGCGCTGCGCTGCCGGTCATCTCAGCTGCAGGTGTTAGAGGTTGCTTTGAATCAGGCTGCACTGCTTGACGCCAGAACGGCCTTGCTGCTCGCTCACCAGTTGCAGTTTCGAACCGCCGGAGGCCATGCCCATTTTCACTTCCTGCCAGACGAAGTAGTTCTGGTTTTTCTCGGTGTTCAGCAGCAGTGACGAGGCACCGTTCTGTGAGCTGAGTGTGTGCTGGCCCGGCGGCAGCTGGAACATGAAGAATGACTTGGGCCCAGTTGTGCCGGCGCGCTGGCCATCTACCGCGACAGGCATGGAGATCGCCGCGCCAAAGGTTTCGTTACGGTAAACGTAAACCTGAGCGTAATCGGGGTGGGTGTTGAACTGCTTGGCTTCGGCGTCCATGGCGGCGGGCGCCTTGTTGACGCTGGCACAACCGGTGGCCATCACGGCGCCCATGACTACAGCAGAGAACAGTATTTTCCTGGCTAACATCGCTTACTTCCTTTTGGTGGGTGATTCTCTTTAGTGCTTCGGGGCGCTTGTTGCGGGTGCGCAGGGCGCCAGCGAGCCATTAGCCGAACAGTAAGCACAAACAGGCAGAGTATCGGGGCATCCATGCCGCAGGAGGGCCGCGAGGCTGTGCCTGCGATGGCAGAATAATGCCTCTGGGCAGGATTTTCGGCTAGCCCCTCAAGACAGTATTTTTTCCACAATATTGCAATCCGGTTGCAATCTTACTCTGGCATGCTGGAGGGATACTGGCGCGGTCGCGCTAATGACAGTATTCACGAGGACGCTGGTATGAATGCACCGCAGACAAGCAAGAGTTCGGCCTGCCCAGTGCAGCAGGCGTCACTGCGGCAGGCGCTGCTGTTCTGGTTGAAACTCGGTTTTATCAGCTTTGGCGGTCCAGCGGGTCAGATTGCGCTGATGCACGACGAGTTGGTGGACAAGCGTCGCTGGATTTCCGAGCGGCGTTTTTTGCATGCACTGAACTACTGCATGATGCTGCCTGGTCCTGAGGCGCAGCAGCTGGCCACCTATCTGGGTTGGTTGTTACACCGTACCTGGGGCGGGGTGATGGCAGGGCTGTTATTTATTCTGCCTTCACTGCTGTTGCTGGTGCTGCTGGGCTGGCTGTATCTGGTCTATGGTGAGCTGCCTTGGGTGGCGGGTCTGTTTTATGGCATCAAGCCGGCGGTAACTGCGGTGGTGTTTCAGGCGGCTTGGCGTATTGGCGGGCGGGTGCTGCAGAACCCCTGGCTGTGGGCGATCGCCGGGGCCGCCTTCGTGGCGATCTTTGCGCTGCGGTTGCCTTTCCCGCTGATAGTGTTGTGCGCCGGTGTGGCGGGCTATGTCGGTGGACGCTGGCGGCCGGCGTACTTTCAGCTGGGCGGTGAGCCGGCTAGCGTCACGGCTGATCACCCGCCCGCGCTGATTGATGATGACACGCCGCCACCGGCTCATGCGCGTTTCAATTGGCCTTCGCTGGTTCGGTTGCTCAGTGCGGGAGCCCTGCTCTGGTTGCTGCCGATGACGGTTTTGACGCTCAGCTTTGGCTGGCACGGAGAGCTTACGCAGATGAGCTGGTTCTTCACCAAGGCGGCGTTGTTGACCTTCGGAGGAGCTTACGCGGTGTTGCCTTACGTGTATCAGGGCGCGGTAACCCAGTTCGGCTGGCTGACGCCAACCCAGATGATTGACGGGCTGGCGCTGGGTGAAAGTACGCCGGGCCCGCTGATCATGGTGGTGGCATTTGTTGCTTTTGTCGGTGGCTACGGACTGGAGGTGTTTGGGCCACAGCAGGCAGTTCTGGCTGGCGCGGTGGCGGCCTTGCTGGTGACCTGGTTTACCTTTTTACCTTCGTTTCTGTTCATTCTGGGCGGCGGCCCGCTGGTTGAGTCGACCCACGGCAAGTTGTCGTTTACCGCGCCGTTGACCGCGATTACCGCCGCAGTAGTGGGGGTGATCGTCAATTTGGCGCTGTTCTTTGCCTATCACGTGTTCTGGCCGCAAGGCTTTTCGGGCGAGTGGGATACCGGCGCAGTGGCGATTGCAATGGTCGCGCTGCTGATGTTGTTCTTGGCCAGACGCACCGCGCTGCAGACGTTGGCGGTCTGCGCGCTGCTGGGGCTGGGTGTCAGCCTCTGGTAACAGCGCGCCGTTAGGTGCTCGCCGGGTTAGTGGCTGGGTGCGGGTGTGGCGCCTGCCATGCGGCGTAGCAGCGCGTTCAACAGCACGCCGTACAGCGGCAGGAACAGCAGCAGGCTGATGATCAACTTGATGGCGTAATCAACCGTGGCGATTTCGACCCAGTGGGTCGCCATAAACTCGTTGCTGCTACGCCAGAAGGCGACCGAAAAGAATGCGAAGGTGTCAGCCAGATTGCCGAGCACAGTCGACAGACTGGGAGCAATCCACCAGCGCTTCGATTGGCGCAGGCGATCAAACACCTGAATGTCCAGCAACTGGCCGATCACATAGGCCACGAAGCTGGCCAGCGAAATGCGCAATACAAAGTCGTTGAACGACAGCAGCGATTCCAGCCCGCGATAACTGCCCTCCTGAAATACCACCGAAACCGCGTAAGACACCACTAGTGCAGGCAGCATCACGCGCGCAATCACCTTGCGTGCAGCGCTCTTGCCAAGCAGACGCACAGTCAGGTCGGTGGCCAGAAAGATAAAGGGAAAGCTGAAGGCGCCCCAGGTGGTGTGATAGCCGAACAAAGTGATCGGCAGCTGCACCAGATAGTTGCTGGCAATGATGATGGCTATATGGAAAGCAATCAGCAACGCGAGGGCCTGTTGCCGGCGCGCGGGAGTGAGGGTCGTCATTGTGTGTCCTTTTTACGGAATCGGAAGCCGTGCCTCCGCCGTTGTTTATGAATGGGGTTAGGGAACCCATGCTGGCCGAAATGGCCTCAAGCGGCGCACATTCTAATGATTTATCCGCGCGCAGCCAGCTATTTTGCGTGCAATGGATGAACGGCGTTACCAGAGAGGACTGGAGTGAGTGCGCGGGCGCCGGTCTGACAGCGCCCGCTCAAAGCGTTACTTGTTGGCCTGGTAGAGCGCTTCTACGCGTGGTGCTGCTGCGCGTAGGGCTTCTATGCGACCGGAAGAGGAGGGGTGAGTACTCATGAAGGCCGGTGGCTCACCCTGGGAGGCGCTCGACATCTTCTGCCACAAGGTGACGGCGGCATCGGGGTTGTAGCCCGCGCGTGCCGCCAGCTCCAGGCCAATCAGATCGGCTTCGCTCTCATTGGAACGGCTATTGGGCAAGGTCAGACCATACTGTACCGCCATCTCGGCAGCTTGTTGGCTGCCGGCACCCAGGCCCAGCAGAGCGCCAGCCAGTTGTGTACCCATTTGCGTAGCGTACGCACGGGAAATTGCTTCGCGCCCGTGCTCACGGAGGGCGTGGGCGATCTCATGCCCCATGATCTGGGCAATCTCGTCGTCGGTCAGGTTGAGTTTGTCGATGATGCCGGAATAGAACAGGATCTTGCCGCCGGGGGCACAGCTGGCGTTGAGTTGGTCATCCTTGATCAGGTTGACCTCCCAGTCCCACTGCGCGGCATCCGGGCGAAAATAGGTAGCTTGCGCGGTCAGGTCGTCAGCGATCTTGCGCAGACGGCGGACGGTGGCAGCGTTGGTATTCAGCACGCCGGCTTTTTTTGCTTCGGCGAGTGTTTCGTCATACGACTTGGCGGCCATCTGGTTGACCTCTTCACTCGACAGCCCGCTCATCATGTACTGGGTGCGGTCTACCCCCACATTGCCACCCTGGGTGGTTTGTACGCTCTGGCAACCTGCCAGGGCTATGACCGGGACACACAGCAGAAAACGCAATCGCATGGTTCTATTATCCTTGCTTGAATTGGGCGTGGCGCAGGCGCCACGCCGGTTTGGAGCTTAACGGTCGGCAGAATCCTCGATGCCGTCGCCTACTTTTTGCACGTCCTTGCCAAAGCCCTCGACGGTATTGCAGCCCGACAGCACAGCGATACCGAACAAGGTAGCCACAAGCATCATCAACGTCTTTTTCATTATGTGTTCTCCAGATTGATTGAACGCAATACACACCCGCACCTGTAAATCTAGCAGAGCATGGGCCGCTGCCCAGCTCATGGCCGTACTGACGTCGCGCCTCAGGAGGAGGGCGGTGTGTACAATGCGGTGGTTCAGCACACGGAAACACGGCTAGTATGGTATTGCCATCACCGGTTCCAGGCAATTCGACAGCGCTAAAGCGCCAAAGTCTTCACAGGATTGAAGTTTTTTTGCCTTGCGCCGATATAACAACAAGAACATGTATGCGTCGCCCTAATCTGGGCGCTAAGTCGAGGTAATCAATGAAATTCAAGTCGATTCAGCTGTCCATCGCAGTCTTGGCTGGAGCTTGTCTGTTCATCGCAGTGGGCGTGATGACGCTGTTTTCCGTGTATTCCTCAGAACGTAGCCAGGACCTGGTGCAGGAACGCAGTCAGGAGTTGCTGGAGAACGTGGTAAAGGAACGGTTGTTGTCGATCGCCAATGGTGAGCGAGCACGTATCCGCCGCCATCTTGAGTATCCGTTGGCAGTGGCCTCGCAGCTGGCCAACCTGAACCAGATGATTGGTGAGATTCAGCCCGACGGCATGCCTGCGCTGATGATGGGGCGAGAAGAAATGAACCGGGTGATTCGCATGACGGTTGCGGAAAACCCCGACTTGCTTGGCGCGTATGTCGGTTGGGAGCCCAATTCACTGGATGATCTGGACGGTTTTTTCGAGGGCGTGCAGAGCGATGGCTATGACGGCACGGGCCGTTTCATCCCTTGGTGGTTTCGCGATGCAGATGGCAGCCTCAAGCTGGACTCCTTAGGCACCATGGAAGACGAGACGCTGCTTGAAACGGGCGTGCGTGCGGGCGAGTACTACCTCTGCCCGAAAGAAACTTTGAAGCCTTGCGTTGTTGATCCTGCGCCCTACGAAATGGGCGGCAAGATGACGCTGTTGTCCTCCTTTACGGTACCAATCATTAGCGAAGGTGCGTTCGTAGGGATCGCCGGCGCTGATCTGTCGATGGATTTTCTGCAAGGTATGTTGCGCGAAAGCGACGACGAGCTCTACGGTGGTCAGGGGACGCAGGCGCTGATCAGTGGCAATGGTCGACTGGTTGCCTACACCGGGGATGATGCCAAGCCCGGTGACCGTGCAGATAGTGTGCTAGACAGCAACGATTTGGCCAATCTGGCGAAGTTGCAAGATGAGCCAATCTACGACGTAGACGAGGTTGGTGGCCATATTGAGCTGGCAATGCCCATCACTATCGGCGAGAGCAATGTGCGCTGGTCACTGCTCATAATTCTGCCGCTGGATGCGGTGATGGCCGACCTCATCGCCCTCGACGCCGAACTTGATCAGCAGCGCAATACCGCTGCAGTGATGCTGGCAGTAGTGGGTTTTGTAGTAGTGCTGGTGGGACTGGTAGTGATGATTTTCGTAGCTTATGGGTTGGCTCGGCCGGCGCGGCAGCTGGTAGCCATGCTGGACGACATCGCCAAGGGCGACGGCGACCTGACCAAGCGACTGAAAGTCGATCGCGCTGATGAGCTGGGCGCTATTGCCAGCGGGTTCAATGCCTTCCTCGACAAGTTGCAGAGCATGATCAAAGAGGTGGTGGGCTCGGTACAACAGGTAACCGATGCCTCGGAGCACACTGCCGACATCGCCATCCGTACCAACGACGGTGTGCAGCGCCAGCTCAGCGAGATTGACCTGGTGGCCACGGCGGTGACCGAAATGACGGCCACGGCGCAGGATGTCGCGCGCAACGCTTCGCAGGCGGCCAGTGCGGCGCACAATGCGGATGGCTCGGCGAACCACGGGCGCGAGGTGGTGCAAGCGACCTCGGCGACTATTCAAAGTCTGTCAGAGGATATACAGCGCGCGGTAGACAGTGTGCAGTCGTTGGCGCGCAACAGTGAAAATATCACCGGTATTCTCGACACCATTCGCGGGATTGCCGAGCAAACCAACCTGCTGGCGCTGAATGCGGCTATCGAGGCGGCGCGTGCGGGTGAACAGGGCCGCGGCTTTGCCGTGGTTGCCGATGAAGTGCGCAACCTGGCGCAGAAGACGCAGTCGTCCACTGCCGAGATCCAGACGATGATCGAGCAGCTGCAAAGTGGTACCCGCGAAACGGTGAAGGTCATGGAGCAGAGCCGCGCGCGTACGGATCAAAGCGTGCTGCAGGCTGAAGAGGCGGATGCCGCCTTGACCTCCATCACCCAGGCGGTTTCGGTGATCAACGACATGAACAACCAGATCGCCAGTGCGGCTGAACAGCAGAGCGCTGTGGCAGAAGACATCAACCGTAATGTCACCACTATCGATACTGTCGCCAAGTCGGTGGCTGAGGGCGCGGAAGAGGCCTCGCAGGCCAGTGCTTCACTGACCAAGCTGGCAGAGCATCAGCGTCGCCTGATCAATCAGTTCAAGGTCTGAATCGGGCCGGTGGGGTTGCAGCAATGCGGCCCTTTGGTTGCCGGGCTGCTAACGGCGCTGGTGACGGGATGGATCATCTCGACCTGCGCCTCGGCATTCAGCAGCAAGGGCTGCAGAGCACTGACTGCAGTCGCCTCTGCCAGCCAGATGGCTTGCTCGCCACTGTTCAAGGCGACCGGCATACGCTCGGCTAGCTTGGTCGGCAAACCTTTGGCCGGCGCAGTAATGAGCGCACAACTGTCCCAGTACTGACCATCATCCAGCTGATACCGCTCCCACAACCCGGCCAGCGCCAGGCCGCCTTCTCGGCGCCGCAGATACCACGGGTGCTTGCGCGTGCCGTTGCTTTTCCATAGGTAATAGCCGTTGACCGGAATCAGGCAGCGACGTTGCGCCAAGGCCTGTTTGAACATGGGTTTTTCATGCACAAACTCGGCCCGCGCGTTGAAACTCGCGCGGCTGAAATCGGTCAACCAGCCGGGTGTCAGATTCCATAGCACCGGTACGCACTGCAGATGACCCTGTTGTTTGCGCAAAATCAGTACGCGGGCGCCGGGTGGTAGATTCCAGTCGGGTTGCCAATCGGCGGGTGTACTGGCGTGGGGTGAAGTGAACTGCGCAAGGCGGCCGGTCATGAAAGGCGGGAATCCGGGTCAGGCTGTTGGCTGGCTTCGTCCAGCGGGCTGGCTGACAGGTAGTCGTTGATCAACTGGCTGCCGCGCGGGGCGTCTTCGTCACTGAGCCACAGCGCGATCAAGTCATGCACCGGCAGGTCGCCAATGGCGCCTTGCAGGTACTGGCCGCTGATATGGCAGTCTATGTGATGGTCGGCCAGCATGCGTTGCAACAGTGTGGCCTCGGTGAGGTCGAGCGGTCGATAGATGCATTGCATGCTCAATCCTGCTCGCGGCGCAGGTCAACGTGGTAGTCATCGACCTGCGGATCAATCCACAGGCTCACATGGATGGGCTGACAGCATACCTGGCAGTCTTCGATGTAAGCCTGTGTGCCGCTGGCGAGGTCCAGTAGCAGGACGATGGCTTCGCCGCAATGCGGGCAGGCGAGGGTGGCTTCTTCAAGGGCCTGCACGGGATAACTCCGCTGTAGAGACTGTGACGCCCAGTGTAGCCCTATCGTCAATTTGGCGAAACCGCTGCGCACGTCGCATAATGCGCGGCCTTAGCTGACGAGATTGAGGATTACATGGGCGAGTTTGATGCTATCCGGCCGTATGACGATGCCGAGGTGCCGGCTGTAATGGCGCGCCTGCTGGCCGACCGTGACCTGATGCGGATGCTGGCCGCCTATCGTTTTCCGCGCCTTGCTCGCTGGTTTCCGGGCCTGTTGCAGGCCGCGGTGCAACACGGCCTGCGCCGCGAAGCGCGCAGTATCACCTGTGTTGATACGCTGCAGCACAAGCTTGAGCCCTATCTTGATCGTTTGATTGAGAGCAGTACTCTGCAGGTAACCTACAGTGGTTTGGAGAATCTGCAGAAGGGCCAGTCCTACCTTTTTCTGGCCAACCATCGCGACATCGTCATGGACCCGGCCTTCGTCAATTATGCGCTGTACCACGCGGGCCATCCGACGCCGCGCATGGCGATAGGTGACAACCTGCTGCAACGCCCCTTCGTTGCCGACCTGATGCGTCTGAACAAATGCTTTATTGTGCATCGCTCGCTGACCGGGCGGCGCGAGAAGCTGCAGGCGTACCAGACCATGTCGGCTTATATCAGCCACTCTTTGCAACAGGGGGAGTCCATCTGGATCGCCCAGGCCGAAGGCCGTGCGAAGGATGGGCTGGACGAAACCGATCCGGCGATCATCAAGATGTTTTGCATGAGCCGCAAGGGTGAAGACTTTGCCGAGGTGATTCGCTCACTGCGTATAGCCCCAGTGTCCATTGCCTACGAATGGGATCCCTGCGACAGCATGAAAGCACGCGAACTTGAACAGCGGGCCCGACTGGGTGAATACCGCAAGGAAGCGGGTGAGGATGATCGCTCCATCGCCATGGGGTTGACGGGTTACAAAGGGCGGGTGCACGTGGCTTTTGGCCAGCCACTGCAGGACACCTATGCGGATGCCAAGGAGGTGGCACGTGCGGTGGATCAGCAGATCCTCACGCAATATCGCCTGTATCCCAGCAATTACCTGGCGCTGGAGCAGCAGGGTGAGATGCCGGCGGAACTGGCAGACTGGCGCGCGTCCTTCACTGCCGCCGAGGTCGCGGCAGAGGAACGGCGCTTTGCTGAGCGTCTGGCGGCGTTGCCCCCGGCGCAGCAGCAGTATTGGTTGCTGCAATACGCTAACCCCGTGCGTAGCCGCTTGCGGGTACTTGCATCGGCTTGAGGTGGCGAGCTTGCCGCCTCAAGCTGTTTAGAACTGGGTGCTGATCACGCTCAGTAGCAATGCCATGGCCAAGCTTAGTCCGCCAACGCTGTAGAACAGGCGGTTGCTACGCTGCGTGGCGCGTTCGCTGATGCCGGATTGCGGCGCGGGTGGCGCTGTGGCAAGGCGTTGGGCCGCCAGTGACGTACGTAACTGGGTGGCCAGCCAAAGCCAACTGCCGGTAACGGCAAAAAACAGCGCCAGTGCGTTAATTACCAAGGCGGGATGCGCAAGGTAGTACAGCCATGCTGCCTGCAAGGGAGACATGGGCGGTCCTCCGAACAACGGAATCGGTAACCTGCGGTACAGGATGGCGAGGCGCCGATTAACCGGTGCGCTGCTGTTGGTCCTGTCTGTACCTGTCTATTCTTTTGATTATGGAGGGTTACGACGAAACACAAATGGGATGATGTGGTGGGCGGCATCCGCCATTCCACCGATTCATAAGCAGACGCGATTTTAGGCGATTTGGCGATTTTATTCGACCGGTGCGACTGTCTTCCCGATCAATGGTTGTGCCAGCCTCTGGTGCGCTTGCCCGGCTTTACGGCAAGCTGCGCTCTCGGCGAAAACAACCCCGCATGAGCATTACAGCCAACTTGAGGTTTACAGATATGAACAAGCAACTGATGACAACTCTGCTGATGAGCGCTGTGCTGGTGCTGTCTGGCTGTGCGTCATCGCTGACCGGCGATACCTATAGCCGCGAAGACGCGCGCGCACCGCAGATTGTGCGCATGGGCACCGTCGAGTCCGTTCGCCCGGTCAAGATCGAGGGAACCAAGACGGTCGTCGGACCTGCTGCGGGTGCTGCCATTGGCGGCGTTGCGGGCAATAGTGTGGGCGGTGGCAGTGGTCGGGCGATCGCCACTATCGTTGGCGCCTTGGCCGGCGGTTTGGCGGGTGCGGCGGCGGAAGAGGGGATTACTCGTACTCAGGGCGTGGAAATTACCGTTACTGAGGATTCGGGCCAAACCCGGGCCTACGTTCAGGAAGCCCAGGAAGGCGTTAGTTTTGCCATCGGTGATCGGGTGCGCGTGATGACCGTGAATGGCGAGTCCCGGGTAGTAAAGTAGGCTGCAGCTGCGTAGCCCTGCCATGCTCGGCATGGGTTACGCATTTTGTAACGCAATGCGGGCGCACCAAGCGTCGCGTGCTGGGTCACTGCCTTTATACTGGGCACCCTGGCTTGAGTGCGGCGACCCAGAGGTGATTGCCGTGCTAGGCTGATGAGTCACGCGAGGCCGCTCGGACTGATAGCGCACGGAGAGCGGGATCACCGGTGAAAGCCTTTTCGGCCATAGATGGAGTTAGTCCTGCATGACCCTGGCGCTTATCGTCATCCTTCCACTGCTGGGCAGCTTGCTGCCACTGTTGTTCAATAATCACGGTCGCTCACTGTGCGCCACCATGACCATGCTGGCCCCGGTCATTGGCATGGTGCTGCTCTGGCAACAAGCGCCGGCGGTGTTCGCCGGTGAGACCCTGGTACAGACCTGGCGCTGGCTGGATCTGTTAGGTCTGCACATCAGTTTTCGCCTCGATGGCCTGAGCTTCCTGTTTGCCCTGATGATCCTCGGCATCGGTCTGCTAGTCATTCTCTATGCGCGCTATTATCTGGCGAAAAAAGACCCGATGGGCCGCTTCTTTGCGTATCTGCTGCTTTTCATGTCTGCGATGCTGGGCGTGGTGCTGTCGGAAAACCTTCTGCTGATGATGTTCTTCTGGGAGATGACCAGCCTGTCGTCGTTCCTGCTGATCGGTTACTGGTCGCATTCCACCGATGCGCGCAAGGGTGCGCGTATGGCGTTGGCGGTAACCGGCGCTGGCGGTCTGGCGCTGCTGGCGGGCGTGTTGCTGATAGGTCAGGTGGTGGGCAGCTATCAACTGACTGACCTGTTCGCCGCCGGCGACCTGCTGCGTGAGCACGCACTCTACCCGGTGATACTGGTGCTGGTACTGCTTGGCGTGTTTACCAAGTCGGCGCAGTTTCCTTTCCACTTCTGGTTGCCGCATGCCATGGCGGCGCCCACGCCGGTGTCGGCGTATCTGCACTCGGCGACCATGGTCAAGGCCGGCGTATTCTTACTGGCGCGTCTGTATCCAGCGCTGGCCGATACCGATCTTTGGTTTTATATCGTTAGCAGTGCCGGTATGGCGACGCTGCTGGTTGGCGCCTGCACGGCATTGTTTCAGCATGATCTCAAGGGCTTGCTGGCGTATTCGACTATCAGCCATCTGGGGTTGATCACCCTGTTGTTTGGTCTGGATACGCGCCTGGCTGCGGTCGCAGCGGTGTTTCATATCATCAACCACGCTACGTTCAAGGCTTCTTTGTTCATGGCCGCGGGTATCATTGATCACGAAACCGGAACCCGTGACATGCGGCGAATCAACGGTCTGCTGCGTTATATGCCGCATACCGCCACGCTGGCGATGGTGGCGGCCTCGGCGATGGCAGGGGTGCCGCTACTCAACGGTTTTTTGAGCAAGGAAATGTTTTTCAGTGAAACGCTGGAGCAGCATATGCTCGGCAGTTTCAGTTGGCTGATTCCTCTGGGTGCTACCCTTGGCGGGGTGTTCTCTGTTGCTTACTCACTACGTTTTGTGCACGACGTATTCTTCAACGGCAAGCCGGTCAACCTGCCCAAATACCCACCGCATGAGCCGCCACGTTATATGAAAGTGCCGGTCGAGATTCTGGTTGCCATGTGTTTGATGGTGGGGCTGGCGCCGGGCCTTACGGTAGCCGGCCTGCTGGCCGTGGCAGCGCAGGCGACTATTGGCACGACTTTGCCCGAGTACAGTCTGGCCATTTGGCACGGCTTCAACTTGCCGCTTTTGATGAGTGTGGTGGCGCTGGTGGTGGGCGTGCTGGTTTACGCGGCGCGGCGCCCCTTGTTTGCCTGGTATGCGCGGCAGCCCGAATTGGATGCCAAGTTGGTATTCGAGCGTCTGGTGCAATCCCTGGTGCGCGGTGCCGGACAATTCACGCTGATGCTGGAAAACGGCTCGCTGCAGCGTTATCTGGCCTGCCTGCTGGGCTCGGCATTGCTGGTCAGCGGTTGGTGGTTGCATAAACTGCCAAGCCTGCGTGGGGACGTGGCGCTTACGCCCATTGATGGCACCAGCCTGGCAGTCGCGCTGATCATGTCTGTCGCGGCGCTGGCGACGGTGTTTTGGCATCGCCAGCGGCTGGTTTCGCTGACCATGCTCAGCGTGGTCGGGCTGGGAGTGGTGTTGGCCTTTGCGCGATTTGCTGCACCGGATCTGGCACTGACGCAAATTTCGGTCGAAGTGGTCACTATCGTTTTGCTGATGTTGGCCTTGTTTTTCCTGCCCGCCCGTTCGCCGCGCGAATCTTCGCTAGCGCGACGTGGCCGCGATCTGCTGCTGGCGCTGATGTGTGGTTTGTTGGTGGCGGCGCTAGCTTTCGCCGTAATGACGCGCCCCTACGACAGTATTGCCGGCTTCTTCCTGGAAAACAGCTTGACCGGCGGTGGCGGCAGCAACGTGGTGAACGTGATTCTGGTTGACTTCCGTGGCTTCGATACCATGGGCGAGATTACCGTGCTGGCGATTGCAGCTATCGGCATCTACGCGCTGATTGATGGTTTGCGCTTGCGCCTGCCGGGCGGTGACAGCCTGGGCAAGCCTTGGGCGAAGCGCGGTGAGCTGCTGATGCTGGTTAACCTGTCACGGGTGCTGTTGCCGCTGGCGCTGCTGATCTCCGTGTACATTTTCCTGCGTGGTCACAACCTGCCGGGTGGCGGTTTCATTGCCGGCCTGATTACGGCAGTGGCGCTGATACTGCAATACGTCGCCAGTGGCGAGGAATGGACCTCGCATCGCTGGCCGGTGAATTATCACTACCTGGCGGCATCCGGCGTGCTGATCGCGGGTGCTACCGGCGCGGGCAGCTGGCTATTCGGTTATCCGTTCCTTACCAGTGCCTTTGACCATTTCCATATTCCATTGGTGGGCGATATCGAGTTGGCCACCGCCATGCTGTTTGATCTGGGGGTTTATTTGACGGTCGTTGGCGCCACCCTGTTGATCCTTGCAAACCTTGGCAAGTTGTCGCAGTTGCCATCGCGCGGGGGGGATTTCTGATGGAGCTGATGTATGCGCTGCTTATCGGCCTGCTGACCAGTTGCGGGGTGTTTCTCATGCTACGCGCCCGCACCTTTCCGGTGGTCATCGGCCTGACGTTGCTCAGCTATGCGGTTAACCTGTTTCTGTTTGCCATGGGCCGCATCGGTGAGGCTGTGCCGGCGGTATTGGGTACGCGTACGGATTACGCCGATCCTCTGCCACAGGCGCTGGTACTCACCGCGATCGTGATTGGCTTTGCCATGACCGCGTTCGCACTGGTACTGGCCTTGCGCGCGCAGGGCGAACTGGACAGCGACCATGTCGACGGCAAGGGGGATCGTTGATGAGCCACCTACCGGTTCTGCCCATCTTTCTGTCGATGGTCGTGGGCGCGGCGTTGCTGCTCATGCGCGGCAGCATGGACTTCAAGCGGGGCGTCAACCTGCTCGCGACCTTTGCGCAGTTGCCCTTGGCGATCATGCTATTGCTGCAGGCGAATGAAGGTACGCTGGTTTATACCCTGGGTAACTGGGCTCCGCCTTTCGGCATTGTTCTGGTGGTGGACCGACTGGCGGCGCTGATGCTGGTAATTACTGCCGTGCTCGCGTGCGCTGCGCTGCTGTATGCGGTGCGCGGCGACGATGCCGCTGGGCGCAACTTCCATCCGCTGTTTCAGTTCCAACTGATGGGTATTACCGGGGCCTTCCTGACCGGTGATCTGTTCAACCTGTTTGTCTTCTTCGAGATCCTATTGATTGCCTCCTATGCCCTGTTGCTGCATGGTGCAGGCTCGGCAAGGGTGCGCGCAGGCTTGCACTATGTGCTCTTGAATCTGACCGGCTCGGCGCTGTTCCTGATTGCTGTGGGTACGTTGTATGGCGTGCTGGGTACCTTGAACATGGCTGATCTGGCGGTGCGCATCAGCGAGCTGCCGCGTGCCGAGCAACCGCTAGTGGGCGCCGCCGGTATGCTTCTGCTGGTGGTCTTTGGCCTCAAGACGGCTGTGTTTCCCCTGTACTTCTGGCTGCCGCGCGCGTATGCGGCTTCCAGTGCACCGGTGGCAGCACTCTTTGCGATCATGACCAAGGTGGGGCTGTACTCGATATTGCGCGTTTATACGCTGATGTTTGGTGAGCAGGCCGATACTCTGGCGCAGCTGGTCAACGGCTGGTTGTGGCCTTTGGCGCTGGTAACTCTGGTACTGGGCGCGGTGGGTGCGCTGGCAGCGGCGACCCTGACCGGGCTGATTGCCTATCTGGTGGTGGTGTCAGTGGGCACCATGCTAGCGGGGCTGGCCATAGGAACACCGGAAGCGTTGCGCGCCACTCTGTTCTACCTGATGCACTCGACCTGGATTACCGGTGCGCTTTTCCTGTTTTCCGGCGTGGTGCAGCGAGTGCGGGGGCCACGCTTTGCCGCGCGGCTGGTGGCTGGCCCGAGCCTGCCCCATCCGATGTTGTTGGGCGGCGTATTCTTTCTGGCGGCCATGTCGATCGTTGGCATGCCGCCGCTGTCTGGCTTTATCGGTAAGCTGTTGCTGCTCAGCGCGGCTGGCACCGGCGAGCTGGCGGCCTGGTTATATCCAGTGGTGCTTGGCAGTGGGCTGCTGAGCCTGATTGCGCTGAGCCGCGCAGGCACCACTCTGTTCTGGCGCCAGACTGATGTAGCAGCCTCAGGCGAGCCGGTCGATGGGGTACGCATGACCGCCTTGTTACTTCTGTTGCTGGCCAGTCCGGTGCTGGTGGTGTGCGCCGAGCCGGTACTGGCTTATCTGGCCGCCACGGCAGATCAGCTGTTGCAGCCGCAGGGCTATATTGATGCTGTGCTCCCGCCACATTCCGAGGTTACCCCATGAGCCTGCTAAAGCGCGTGCTGCCGCACCCCTGGCTCAGCCTGTCTATGCTGATAGGCTGGCAGCTGCTGATGAACAGCGTGTCGGCTGGCAGCCTGATTATGGGCGCGGTACTGGCCTGCATAATTCCCTGGCTGACCAACGTATTCTGGCCCAACCCACCGCTCAGTTGCCGAGTTGACCGTTTGCTGCTGTTTGTCTGGCGAGTATTGGTGGATATCGTGCTTGCCAATCTGCAGGTCGCCAAGCTGATTCTCGGCCCGCGCCGCGAGCTGCGGCCGGCCTTTGTCGAATACCCCATCAGCCTGGAACACGAGTTTTCCATCAGTGTGCTGGCCAGCACCATTTCCCTGACGCCCGGCACGGTTTCGGCGGATATCAGCGCTGATCGCAAGACACTGTTAATCCACGGGCTGGACGTCAAGGATGAGCAGCAGCTGATAGAACATATTCGCCGTCGCTATGAACAGCCGATCAAGGAGGTATTCGAATGCTCCAGGCCGTGATTCTGTTTTGCTTGGGCGTGATGAGTGTTGCGCTGATTCTGACCTTTGTGCGCCTAATCAAGGGACCGGATCTGCCCGACCGCATTCTGGCCATGGATACCCTGTACATCAACAGCATCGCAGTGATCATGCTGTTTGGACTTTATCTGGATTCGAACCTGTTTTTTGAGGCCGCACTGCTTATTGCGGTAATGGGGTTTGTCAGCACCGTGGCCATTGCCAAGCACCTGATGCGCGGCAACATCATCGAATAGACGAGGTAGGCATGAACGAACCAAGCTGGATCGAATGGTTGATCGCCGCGCTGCTGCTGACGGGCAGCCTGTTCGCGCTGATTGGCTCTATCGGACTGGTCAAACTGCCGGACTTTTTCATGCGTCTGCATGGCCCGACCAAGGCGACGACGCTCGGCGTGGGTTCCATGGTGGTGGGGTCCATGTTGTATTTCTCGTTGCAGGCGGGGCAGCCCAGCCTGCATGAGTTGCTGATTACCTTCTTCCTGTTTCTGACAGCCCCAGTCAGCGCGCAGATGCTGGCCAAGGCTGCCATGCACGAGAAGCTGCGCCGCGAACCCAGGACCCGCGGCGAGCCCTGGGAGCAGTAACGCGCTGCCTCAGGTGGTCGGTTCAGTGGTCGCCGGCTTGATCCGCGGGAAACCGAACACGATGGCTAAGACCGCCATCAATCCAAGTAGCCAGCAGTAGTGCACCTGACTAATCAGCGCCAGCGGCGACAGCGCCGCCAGTGAGCCGGCCAGCAGGATTTGCGCGCCGTACGGAATCAACCCCTGCACCACACAGGAAAAGATGTCGAGCAGGCTGGCACTGCGTCGTGGATCAACTGCGTAGTGATCGGCAAGATCTTTGGCGACACTGCCGCTGATGATGATGGCGACCGTGTTATTGGCGACGAACAGGTTGGTCAGCCCCACCAGTCCAGCGATCCCGGTTTCACCGCTGCGTCTTCCTGGCGTGGTGCTGCGTGAGGTCAGGCTTTGGATGCGCAGGCGCAGCCAGTCCAGGCCACCTTCCTGTTTCATGATCGCAGAGAGACCACCAATCAGCATCGACAACACCATGATTTCCAGCATGCCGGCGAAGCCCTGATAGATATCGTTACCGTAGGTGGCCAGGGCGTAATCCGGCTTCACCAGCATGCCGGTGATGCCTGAGAGCAGGATGCCGGTCATCAGGACTATCATCACATCCAGCCCGCTCAGCGCGAGTATCAGCACCGCGACGTAGGGCAGTACCAGCCAGACGTTGTACTCCGCAGCGGGCGCGGCCGTGGTGCTGCCGCCCAGAATAAACAGCACTACCAGTGTCAACAGCATGGCTGGCAGCGCAATCATCAAGTTCAGTCGAAACTTGTCGCGCATGCCTACGCCCTGGGTACGCGTAGCGGCAATGGTGGTGTCAGAGATGATTGACAGGTTATCGCCAGCCATGGCGCCGCCGATAACCGCGCCTGCGGCTAGCGGAATGGACAAGCCTGTGGCTTCGGCAAACCCCAGCGCAATGGGTATCAGGGCACCTATGGTGCCCATTGAGGTGCCCATGGCCGTGGAAATGAATACGGCGATAACGAACAGGCCTGGCAAAACCATATTGGCTGGCAAGACGCTGAGTCCGAGGTTGACGGTGGCGTCGACCCCACCGATGGCCTTGGCCACGCTGGAGAAGGCACCGGCCAGCAGAAACACCAGCGCCATGGTGATGATATTGCGGTCGCCGATACCGTCGATAAAGGTGATCAGACTCTCGCGGTAGCTGCGTTTGGTCAGTAGCATCGCCATGATGATGGCTGGCAGGATCGCGACTGGCGCCTTGATCTGATAGAACGCGAAGTCGGTGCCTTGCAGTGTGTAGTAGATGCCGCTGCCGAGGAAAATCAGCAGAAACAGCAGCAGGGGTAAAAGGGCAGAGGCCCTTGGCGCCTGTGGCGTAGAGTCCATGGGAAGTCGCTTATTGGTTGGCTGAAAAGGTCACCGCCGAGGGATGGCGGAATCAGCCGATATTCTAGCAGCCACGAAGGGCGAGTGCCTGCAGTGTGTGCAAGCGGCAGGGCAGGCCCCAGCAACGGGTTTGTCCGTTGCTGGGGTTTCCGGCTCAGGGTGCCAGTGCGAGACTGGAGAGCGGGCTGCGCGGGGTAATTTCGATTTCTACCCGGCGGTTCAGGTCGCGCCCTTCTGCAGTGCTGTTGTCGGCACGTGGCTGGTCTTCGCCCAGGCTCTTGAGCTGCATGTTTGTGCGGCGTACACCGCCCAGCTGCAGAACGCTGGCGACTGCTTCGGCGCGCTCCAGGCTGAGTTGCTGGTTGACGTCATCTGCGCCTACGTCATCGCTGAAGCCGACCACCGCGATGTTGCTGTCGGTTGCAGTGCGCAGCACCTTGGCGACACGTGACAGCGGCACCAGGCCGGATGGCAGCAGTAGTGTACGCTTGGGATGGAAGTTGTCTTTTACCGGGATGATCAGACGGATCTGCTCACCGTTATTTTGGATTTCATAGCGCTCTTCGAGTGCTATTGCAGTCAGTTCCGCCATATGTTGCTGCGCCCAGGGAGTGGCTTCCGGTGGTGGCGGTGGTGGTGCAGGTTTGTTGGTTGAGCAAGCGCTAATGGTCAATGCGATAGTGCTGAGTATGACGGCAGAAATCTTCTTCATTATTGTGCTTCCAACAGTGTTATCCAACAAAGCGATGTTCGGGAACCAAGCCCGCTAAAATGAATCGCATGCGGGCGAATGTGGCACAGAGTACCATTGCCAATCGCATTTGTGATCTGCCGTATGTCATGATTTTGGCGGCATATTCAATTTTTACGCAATGGAGTTCACAGATTGAGAGCTTTTACACTAAAAAGCACGCGCATCACTCTGATTGCAATGGTGTTGCTGGTCTCCGGCTGTAGCCTGTTGCGCAACAGCTGGAGTGGTCCAGAGCAGCGCATGAGCGGTCTGCTGGAGCAAAACTCCGCGGGCTTTACATTGCGCCAGTGCGGTGCAGATGCGGCGCAACCGGTGATCGACAATGCCGAGCTGGAGGCCATTTTCGCGCAGGCGGCACAACCGGGTCAGACGGCTATATTTGTGGATCTGCGCGGCCGAACCGACAGTGCCGGGCGCGTACAGCCAACTAAAGTGTTGCGGATGCAATCGCAGGGCCGGGGCTGCGCGGACAACAGCGCCAATGGCGCGCAGTGGGTTGCGCTGCAGTATCAGCCTGCCTGGCGCGCGGTGCTTGCTGCCAATGGTTTGGCGCACAGTGATGCCGAGCGGACCTTTGCGCCGGCGTCAGTGGTGACTGAGCAGTTGCCGGACGGCTCGCTGAACGCACGCAGTTTGAGCGGCGATCTGGAGCTGTGGCTGTATCCGCAGGACTGTCAGGACGTGGTGACGGGGGATTACTTCCACATGCATTCGGTGTTACTGGTCAATGGCGAGCGCCGCAGTGGCTGTGGCTATCAGGGGCGTCAGACGACGCCCTGACAGCTGGCGCGTTAACCGCCGAGGTAAGCCTTGCGAACGTCGGGATTGGCCAGCAGCGCGTCGCCGCTGTCCTGCATGACAATGTGGCCGTGTTCCATCACGTAACCGCGATCGGCCAGCTTGAGTGCCTGATTGGCGTTCTGTTCGACCAGAAAAATGGTCACACCCTGTTGGCGCAACTGTTCGATGATGTCGAAAATCTGCTGAATGATGATGGGTGCCAGCCCCAGTGAAGGCTCATCCAGCAGCAGCAGGCGAGGCTTGCTCATCAGGGCACGACCAATCGCCAGCATCTGTTGCTCACCGCCCGACATGGTGCCGGCACGTTGCTGATAGCGTTCCTTGAGGCGCGGGAACAAAGTCAGCGTGGTGTCCAGCTGCTCCTGCAGCTGTTCCTTGGCGGTAAAAAAACCGCCCATGCTGAGATTCTCTTCTACGGTCAAGCGCGAGAACACGCGGCGGCCTTCTGGCACGATGGCGATATCCTTGCGCATGATTTCAGCGGTGGTGAGGCCGGTCAGCTCATCGCCTTCGTAGCGAATGCTGCCGGTGGTGGTGCGGGGATCGCCGCACAGGGTCATCAGCAGGGTAGTCTTGCCGGCGCCGTTGGCGCCAATCAGGGTAACGATCTCGCCGCGTTGAACCTCCAGGTTCACCTCGTGCAGCGCCTGAATCTTCCCGTAGTGGGTCGATACGTTCTTCATGTACAGCATGGCTTGCAATCCCTCAGGTTTCACCCAGGTAGGCTTTGATGACGTCTGGATTCTGCTTGATCTCATCCGGCGTACCGGCGGCCAATGGACGGCCCTGATTGATCACCACAATCTGATCGGAGATGCTCATCACCAGTTTCATGTCGTGTTCGATCAGCAGCACGGTGAGCTGGTGGTTGTCGCGCAGCTCTGCGATCAGCGCCTTCAGGTCATCGGTTTCCCGCGGGTTGAGGCCGGCGGCAGGCTCGTCCAGCATCAGCAGCTTGGGCTGGGTCACCATGCAGCGGGCAATCTCCAAGCGGCGTTGCTGACCGTACGCCAGGGTGTTGGCCGGGCGATTGGCAAACTGGTGCAGGTCGACCCGCTCCAGCCAGTAGGCCGCGCGCTCCATGGCTTCGCGTTCGCTGCGCCGGTAGCCTGGGGTCTTGAACAGCCCCGCCAGCATGCTGGTGTTCATGTGCTGGTGCTGTGCTACCAGCAGGTTTTCTACTACGGTCATCTCCTTGAACAGCCGCACGTGCTGGAAGGTGCGGATCATGCCGCGCCGCGCCACACGGAAGCCGGGCAAGCCCTGAATTTCCTGACCATCAAAGACGATCTTGCCGCCACTTGGCTTGTAAAAACCGGTCAGGCAGTTGAATACGGTGGTTTTACCGGCGCCATTGGGGCCGATCATGGAGACGATCTGGCCGGGTTGCACACTCAGTTCCACGCCGTCGACGGCCAGCAGGCCGCCAAAGCGCATGGTCAGCCCGGACACTTCGAGTAACGGGCGGCTCATGTGCGCAACTCCAGATGCGGGCGGTTCATCGGCAGCAGCCCTTGCGGACGCCAGATCATCATCAGGACCATCATCAAACCAAACAGCAGCATGCGGTACTCGTTAAACTCGCGGGCCATCTCCGGCAGGATGGTCATAATGATGGCGGCCAGAATGACGCCGATCTGTGACCCCATGCCACCCAGCACCACAATGGCGAGGATGATGGCAGACTCGATAAAGGTGAAGGATTCAGGGCTGATAAAGCCCTGGCGCGCGGCAAAGAAGCAGCCGGCGAAACCGGCAAAGCTGGCGCCAATGGTGAAGGCACCCAGCTTTACGGCGGTCGGGTTGATACCCAGTGCGCGGCAGGCGATCTCGTCTTCGCGCAGTGCTTCCCAGGCGCGGCCAATCGGCATGCGCAGCAGGCGATTGATCACAAACAGGGTGATCAGTACCAGCAGTAGGGCGAGCAGATAGAGGAAGATCACACGGTGCTCGGAGCTGTAGTCGATACCCACGAATTCGTGGAAGCTTTGCATGCCCTCACTGGCGCGCCGGCTGAATTCCAGGCCGAACAGCGTGGGCTTGGGAATGCCGCCGATACCGTTCGGGCCGTTGGTCAGCCAGGTCATGTTGTTGAGCAGAATGCGAATGATCTCGCCAAAGCCCAGCGTCACGATGGCCAGATAGTCTCCGCGCAGACGCAGTACTGGAAAGCCCAGTAAAAAGCCGAACAGCGCGGCCAGGGCGCCAGCGGCGATCAGGCCGGTCCAGAAGCCAATATCAAAATACATCGCCAGCAGGGCGTAGCCATAGGCGCCCACAGCGTAGAAGCCCACGTAACCCAGGTCGAGCAGGCCGGCCAGGCCCACCACGATGTTCAGACCCAGGCCCAGCATCACGTAGATCAGCACCAGAGTGGCCAAGTCGGTACCGCCGCGATTGGAGATAAACGGCCAGATAATCGCGAGGGCGATCAGAAAGCACCAGAACAAGCGACGCAGGGCGGGCTTCTTGCTGACTTCGACCAACTGCGTTGGGGTTTTTGGCATGCCAGGCATGGCCTTCCACAGGGCAGCCAGGTGATCGCGGAACAGATTATAGAAAAACATGAAGACCGCTGCTGCGGCGATTTTCCAGTACACATCGGGGCCCGCGCCGACCAGTGACAGGTTGGTGCCGTCCTGATTCAGGCGCACACCCATCAGCAAGGCGGTAAGCACCACTACTACCACGGCGGAAATGACCGCCGGTTTCAAATTGGCACGCATCATACTTTTTCCACCTCCGGGCGACCAAGAATGCCACTCGGGCGGAACAGCAGGATCAGGATCAGCAGAGCAAAGGCCACTACGTCCTTGTATTCAGTGCTGAAGTAGCCGGCGGTAATCGCCTCGGTAACACCGAGCAACAGACCGCCGAGCACCGCGCCGGGGATGCTGCCGATACCGCCAAGTACCGCTGCGGTGAAGGCCTTGAGGCCAGCCATGAAGCCGATGTAGGGATTGATCACACCGTAGTACATGCTCAGTAGCACGCCGGCGACGGCGGCCAGCGCGGCGCCTATCACAAAGGTCAGGGCGATGATGCCGTTGGTATTGATGCCCAGCAGGTTGGTCATTTTCAGATCTTCTGCGCAGGCGCGGCAGGCGCGGCCCATGCGTGAGCGCGAAATGAACAGGGTCAATAGCACCATGCTGACCAGGGTTACCCCGAAAATGATCATTTGCATGTATGACAGGCTGGCGTGGAAAGCATCCTGCGGGCCAATGTCGATGCCGCCGGTGATCAGGCTGGGCATGGCGATGTCGCGCGAGCCCTGGGCAAGGCGCACCAGATTTTGCAGGAAGATAGACATGCCGATGGCTGAAATCAGCGGAATCAGGCGGTTGCCGCCACGCAGCGGGCGGTAGGCCACACGCTCGATGCTGTAGCCGTAGGCGCTGGTCACCAGCATGCTGATGATGAACGCCGCGAAGATCAGCAGCGGTACCGACTCGATGCCGAACATTGCCAGGGCGGCAATGACGATAAAGGCGATGTAGCTGCCGATCATATAAATCTCGCCGTGGGCGAAGTTGATCATGCCGATAATGCCGTACACCATGGTGTAGCCAATGGCAATCAGGGCATAGGTACTGCCGACGGTCAGGCCGTTCAACAGCTGTTGAATGAAATAGTAAAGGGACTCTGGCATAGCCATGACACCGAAAATACAAGGGGAGCAATGCTGGTCCGCAAAGACGGGCATCAACAAAAAAACCGGGCCTGCCAACTAGAGTTGGACAGGCCCGGAGTCAGTTCACTTACTCGGTCAGTGCGGTTTTGCTGGCGTCAGCGTGCCATTCGTAGACCACAAAGTTGAAGTCTTTCAGGTCGCCTTTTTCATCAAAAGCCAGGGTGCCGGTGGGGGTGTCGAAGCTGTTGGCGCGCAGTGCGGCAGCGACGGCCTCGGTATCGGTGCTCTTGGCCAGCTTGATGCCGTCTGCGATAACCTGCACTGCGGCGTAGGCCGGGAAGACGAATGGGCCGGAGGGGTCTTCGTTCTTGGCTTTGAAGGCTTCTACCAGGTCGGCGTTCTTGGGATCTTCGTCGAAGGCCTTAGGCAGGGTAACCAGCAGCCCCTCAGAGGCTTCGCCGGCAATCGCAGAGATATCGGTGTTGCCCACACCTTCAGGACCCATGAAGCGAACGTCCAGTCCCTGTTCGGAGGCCTGACGCAGGATCAGGCCCAGCTCGGGGTGGTAGCCACCGTAGTAGACGAAGTCGACACCGGCCTGACGCAGCTTGGCGATCAGCGCAGAGAAGTCCTTGTCACCGGCGGTGATGCCCTCAAACAGGGGTACTTCGATACCGGCTTCGGTCAGTACATCGCGCACGGCAGTGGCGATACCTTCGCCATACTGTTGCTTATCATGGATAACCGCGACTTTCTTCGGCTTGATCTGCTCGGCAATGTACTTGCCTGCGGTTGGACCCTGCAGGCTGTCCAGGCCGATGGTGCGGAATACCAGCTGATAACCGCGCTCGGTGATTTCCGGGCTGGTGGAAGCGGCGGTCACCATCAGAATGCCTTCATCTTCATAAATGTCAGAGGCAGGCTGGGTGGAGCTGGAGCAGAGGTGGCCCACTACATAGCTAATGCCGTCGTTGACGATCCGGTTGGCAACCGCTACTGCCTGCTTAGGATCGCAAGCATCATCGAATACGACGCCCTCAAGTTGGCTGCCGTTGACGCCGCCAGCCTTGTTGATTTGCTCGATGGCCATTTTGGCACCAATGAACTGCATATCGCCATACTGCGCTACCGGACCGGTAACCGGGCCAGCCAGCGCGATCTTGATGGTATCTGCAGCCAGCGAATAACCGCTGACGCCAACCAGCGCAGCGGCGGCGATAATCTGGGAAAGTGCTTTCTTGTGTGCCATTTTCATATCATCTGCTCACTTGTGTTGTTATGCCGAAGTAGTCTTGGCTTGTTCCTGCTTGTTTTTTTGGATACACAGCCGGATCGGAACTGTACCGGCGCAGTTTAGCAACCGCCAACGGTACAGGGAATCAACGGCTGTCGATTTGTCAGCCAATGTCCGTTAACTGCAATATTGTGTCTGTATGGCGACATACCAATTGAAAGAATAGGCCGTTTTTGGCGACATTGCCGACGATTTCTTGCATGTCAGCGGCAGCTGGCTACCATGCAACCCTTTTATATAGAAGGAAGGACCTGAGCGATGACCCTGTCTGATGAAGCCTACGCGGCGATTCTTGGCGCCACTGGCAACATTGAATGGAAAACCCTGGAGCCGCACTTTGCCCGTGGCGATTTGCTGACCGTTGCCCCCGAGTTGGACTTGGTGCAAGCCGCAGCGGCGATGATGGAAGATGACAGTGAGCAGATCAAAGCCTGGATGGATAACAAACAGTTGCAGGTGGCGACCGATGCGCAGGCGGGTGACTGGGCGGAGCGCGAGCCGGCTACGCTTTGGGCGGTGGTAATCAGACCTTGGGTATTGGTGCAGGAACGGGAAAGCCGCTAGTTCTTTTGACCCGCTGGCGGCGGGTTCGAGGCGTTTGCTGGCGCCGGTATTGATCCGCGCGCCCCTCGACCGCTTAGGCTAAACGTGCTCGCAACCACCCACTCAACGCGTCGACCAGCAACACCATGGCCAACATGGCCAGAATCACACTCATCGCCTTGGACTGCTGAAACAGGCTAAGCGTGACGTGCAGCATCTGCCCCAGGCCGCCGGCACCGACAAAACCGAGTACAGCAGCCATGCGGATGTTGTTTTCCCAGCGGTACAAGCTGTACGCCAACCACTGTGGAATCACCCCGGGCAGGGTGCCATAAAGAAAGGCCGTCGTGGCTGAGGCGCCAGCTTCACGCAGCGCGTTGGCCGGTTCTGGGGGCGTGTTTTCCAGCGCTTCGGCAAACAGTCGCCCCAATACTCCTGTGGTGTGCAGAGCGATGGCCAGAGTGCCGGCAAAGGGGCCGAGACCGGCGGCGAGGACCATCAGCGCCGCCCAGACCAGCTCCGGCACCGAGCGCAGTGCGTTGAGCAGCAGGCGGCAGGTCGACTTGGCGATGGCGCCCAGTCGCCCGGCAGCCAGCAGGCTCAATGCGGCGCCAAAGAGCGCGGCGAGCAGGGTGCCGATGGCGGAGATCGCCAGGGTTTCCAGCGCGCCCTGCCACAGCTTGGCCAGCCAGGTCGGCGAGGTGTTGGGTGGGAAAAATGAGCCGGCGTAGTCCAGCATCTGTGCGCGGCTGTCGGCTTGGAGCAAGCTGCCGAAATCCAGCTGCAGGTAGGCGAAGGAGGCCACCACGGTAGCCGTGATCGCCAGCAGCCAGAGAGCCGCGCTGATGCCGGGTCTCATGCCAGTCTCCGGCGTAGCTGCAGGCTGATCTGGTCGGCGAGCAGCACCAGCAAAAGGAACGTCAGCAGAATGCTGACCACTTCACCGCCGGCAAACATGCGAATGGACAGGTCGATCATCTGCCCCAGGCCTCCAGCGCCGACAAAGCCCATGATGACCGAGGCACGCACTGCGCACTCCCACCGATACAGCGTATAGGAGGTCAGCTCCTGGGCGGCATTGGGAAGTACCGCATAGAAAAACGCAGACAACCTTGAGCTCCCGCTTTGCAGTAGTGCGCAGGTAGGCTGGGCATCGACGGATTCGTAGATTTCGGCGTACACCTTGCCGAGCATGCCGCTGTAGGTGATGGCGATAGCGAAGACCCCGGCTGTGGGGCCCAGACCAACAGCGCGCACGAACAGCAGCGCCCAGACAATCTCAGGGATGCTGCGCAGTACCACCAATATGACGCGCACCGGATAGCGCAGTAAGCGACCTGCACCGCGTGACCTGCCGTTGAGCAGCGTCGAAATTGACAGCGCGCGGGTGGCAATCAGGCTAAGCGGTACTGCCAGCAACAGAGCCAAGGCTAGGCCGGCGGTGGCCATGGCCAGGGTCTCCAGCGTCGCGCGGCCGAGTAGACGAAGGAACTCGCTGCCGACCTCTGGCGGCCAGAAGCCAGCGAGAAAGCGTCCCATCACCTCGCGGTTTTGCGCATCGAACAGTATCTGCGGCCGAAACTCGGTGAGCTGCAGGCCGGGCCAGAGCAGCAGCAATATCGCCAGGGTCAGAAGTACCCGTGGTGTGGCCGCCGGGTCCTGCCAGCGCTGGCTTTGTGCAGCTAGAGACATGGGTTGCGCAGGGGCTGCGTCAAGGCTGAAGCGGTTTGCCGAGTCGGCTGGTTCAGGCCGGTATTGACGTAGAGGTCATCCAGATCCTGCTGGCTCACGGCTTTGGCCGCCTTGTCGAACAGCACTTCACCGGCGCGCAGGCCAATCACGCGGGGGAAATGACGTAGTGCGAGTTCTACCGCGTGCAGGCTGGCGACCAGCGGAATCTGCCGCTCGCGGGCTATGTTGCCAAGGGTGCTGAGAGTGTGTTCTGCGAGTACCGGGTCCATCGCTGACACCGGTTCGTCGGCCAGCATCAGTTGCGGTTGCTGGTAAAGGACGCGGGCAATGCCCACACGTTGTTGCTGGCCACCGGAGAGCTGGTCGCAACGATCAAACAGTTTGTCCGCTAGATCCAGCCGGTTCAGCTCGTCACGAGCGCCATCGATATCACAGGGGTAGCACAATGAGAGACAGGCGCGGGCCAGCGACCATTGGCCAAGCCGACCTGCCAGTACAGCGGTAACCACGCGCTGCCGCGGCGGCAGCGGTGGACTTTGATGAATCAGGCCAATACGGCTACGCAGCTGTCGCAATGCGCCAGCGCGCAGGCGAGCGGGATGCTGTTGCAGTAGTTCCAGCTTGCCACTGGAGGGCATCAGACTGGTGGCCAGCAGCTTCAGCAGTGTGGTTTTGCCGGCACCGGAGGAGCCAATGATGGCGACCTGTTCGTTCGCCTCGATGCGCAGGTTGATGTCGCGCAGGGCCAGCATCCCGTTGGGGTGGGAGTAACCCACCCCGTTCAGGCTGATACTCACTCAAGCAAGCCGGCAGCGCGCGCAGCTTCTTCGATACCTTGGTAGTTTTCCGCCTTGGTGGGCACAAAACGCGAGGCGCGCTGCAGGTCGAGGATCGCCTTGTGTTCCGGATTGGCCGGGTCGAGGGCCAGGAATGCGGCTTTGATCTTCTCGACCAGAGCCGGGTCGAGGTCACCACGTACGGTCCAGTTATAGTCGTAGTAGGTGGGGGTTACGGCGTACACGCGTACCTTGTCGGTGTTTATCTTGTCTTGCTCAAGCAGCTTTTCCCACACTGAGGAGTTCAGTACGCCAGCGTCGACCTTGCCGGACTCAACCCAGGCAACAGTAGCGTCGTGCGCGCCGGAAAATCCGACCCGGCTGAAGAAGGTGTCAGGATCAATACCGTCCTGCTGCAGGAAGTAGCGTGGCATCAGGTGACCCGAAGTGGAGGATACCGAACCAAAGGCGAAGCTCTTGCCTTTGAGGTCGGCGTGGGCCTTTACGTCGGGGTCGGCGGTAATGAAGGTGCTGGTAAAGACCTCATCCTGCTCGCGTTGTACCAGCGGAACGGCATCGCCGGTGCGCAGCTTGGCCTGAACGAAGGTGAAGCCGCCCAACCAAGCGAGGTCAAGACGCTTGGCACCCAGGGCTTCCACCACACCGGCATAGTCGGAAACCGGTTGAAAGGTCACCGGCATGCCCAGCTCGGCTTCCAGGTATTTACCCAGCGGCTCGAACTTGCGCATCAGTTCGGTGGGCGCCTCATCGGGGATGGCCGACACGCGCAGGGTGGCAGTTTCTGCCCATGCAGGAGTGGAAAGCAGGGTCACGGCAGACAGGCACAGGCCTGCCAGCGCAGCCAGGGGGCGTTTGATCATCGACATGTTTTGCTCCGGTTCAATAGCGGAAGACTCCGACTCAGCTGTCGTGGCAGAGCAGGGCGTGGCGGCAAGTGTAAAGAAAAAGCCCGCGCAGGCGAAGCCCCTAGGTCCTGCAGGTTTGCGACTCAGTGGATTACACTGTTGGCCTTCTCACCTACCGGAACCTCTGCCATGCGAAGGAAACTTGCCGCTAACCTGTCACTGCTGTTTGCCGAGCGGCCGCTGTCAGAGCGGATCGTCGCAGCAGCTCAAGCCGGTTTTGACGGTGTGGAAGTACAGTTTCCTTATGCGCTGGCGGCCACGGACCTGCAGGCAGAGCTGCAGCGGCAGGCCATGCCGCTGGTGCTGTTCAACTTGCCAGCGGGCGACTTGATGGAGGGTGGCAACGGATTGGCCGGCGTACCCGGCCGCGAGGCCGACTTCGCGGAGGCACTGCAGCAGGCGCTGAATTACGCTGAGGTAGCGCAGCCCGAGAAGGTAAATGTACTGCCGGGTAAGCTAGCCCCGGGCGTGAGCGAGGCGCAGGCGCTCGATACGCTGGAGCATAATCTGCGTTTGGCGGCTGACGCCTTCGCGAACCTGGGCGTGGCGGTGGTGTGCGAAGCGATCAACCGCCTGGACATGCCGCGATTTCTGCTGGCCAGCTCCGCTGAGTTGGCGGCCATGTTGGCGCGGGTGGCGCATCCCAATCTGTCAGCCCAGCTGGATCTCTACCATATGGCGCGGATGGGTGAGCCAATAGCCCAGAGCGTACAGCAACTGGCCGGGCAGATTGGGCACGTGCAGTTTGCGGATGTGCCTGGACGGGGAGCGCCCGGTAGCGGTGAACTGGATTTTCAGGCCGCACTGCGGGCGCTTGATAGCGTCGATTATCGAGGTTGGCTCGCGGCAGAGTATCGACCCGCAGAAGAGGACCGGCTGGCTTGGCTGGAGACGTGGCGCTCGGCGGGGTGGATAGCGCCACGTTAGATGCCGGGGCCGCAACGTACCTCTTCGGCGTTGGCAATCTTACGCTGTGTCTGCTGGTCGTATAGCCATCCGGCTGGCTTCCAGCCACGTCGCTCGGTTTTCAGCAAATACTGCATGCCGGGTTCGAAATTGGCGTAGCTGACTTCCATTATGCAGGTTCGGAAGTTGCCTTCGAGCAAGCCGCCGCTGGCCGAACCGCCGGGCACTTCAAAGTGGTAGCGCACCTGCAGTTGGTGGGCACCGGGGCTGATATCACCAAAGCGGATGCTCTTGGTCAGTTCTCCGTCAAGCCGATACGCCCTTACCTCGTTACCTACATCTGCGTCCAGGTTGATGCGTGCCATGCCGTTGTCGATAGGTTTTTCCGGTATCGGCGAGCAGGCGCTGCAGGCGACGAGCAGCGCGGCGGGGATGACCTTCAGGACAGGTGATTGATAAGTCATTGCGGGATGCTTTCTCCGTCAAACAGACTGTTTTCCATTTTCAGCGCGCGCTCAATATCGATCCCCAGCACCATGACGCCAATCACGTCATCACCGCCTGGACGACGGATAGCGGTACTGATGTGTACCTGATAGCGCTGGGTGGATTGATCGTAACTCAATGGCCCCATGAATGGGCGGTCCTGACTGGCGAAAAAGGGTTCGGCGAATTTGGCCTCGTCGCCTTGCCAGTAGTCGGTGGTCAACTCGCTGGCAGCAACGTTGAGTCCGTGCTGGTCGGTGACCATGATTTCACTGACCAGACCGTTGTAGCTGGCCTGCTGCCTGGCTAGCCAGGCCGACAGCGGACTGCCGAGCACGCCGCTAATCAGGGGTTTGTCAGCTTGCTGCTGCTCTGCCTGCCACTGTTGATCCAGTTCGTGGATACGACTCAGCGAGATGTTGGCGTGCCTTTGGTTCTGCTGCAGTATGCCCTCGATCAGCACGGGTTCGTGCCGCCAGTTGGCAAACAGGGTGGTGTGCAGCTTCTGCAAGCGCTCGCGTTCGTCGGCCTGTAACACGCTGATTTCCGGTATGCACTGATAGACTTGCCGGTTGAATTGCTCAAGGAAGCCGGGTTCGCGGCCCAGCAGTGCGTTGGCGAAATACACCCCCAGGGTGGTGTATTGCTGAAAGTAGGCATTGCGCGGACGCAGGTCCAGCGGTTGCTGGGTCAGCTCTATGCGCAGGGTCTGCTGATCGGCAAGGAAGGCGTCGATGCGGCCGCGCTTGAGCAGGTGCAGCAATTGCGACGTGGTGGTCACCATCGGGTCGACCTCGTACCCATGCTGCAACAGCCAGTCCACCTGATTGCTGCCGCGCACCCCGCCGATGCGCAGCTTGCTGCCTGAACCGAACGCCGGCGGGCGGACCGGCGTGTTGCTGTACCAGTACCATTTTTCCAGCGCCAGCGGCGCAGAGAGGGTGGCAAAGTCGTTGGCGCGGTTCATGCGGGTGGCGGAAAAGAAGCCTTCGGCTCGTCCCAGGCTGACGTCATGGACGGCGCGCTGCCAAGGCAGCACTCTGATTTCGTAATCGCGATCCATCGCGCTAAAGATGCAGGCCAGTGCCTTGATGGAGCTGCCGGTCAGGCGATCTCCCTCCTGCACCTGATAGGGCGGAAAAATATCGGTATTCAGCCTCAGCGGCGCGCCATGGGCGGCCAAGGGCAGGGTGAGGAGCAGGGCTAACCAGAGGCGTCCGGGCATCGTTGTTTTCCAGCAACCATGATGACCCAACTATAGGTCATAACCGGGCACCGGGTAGGCGATTTCTGTCTTGTGGTTCCATGCTGTGACGAGCTTTATAAATTGCACTGCTTGGCCTAAATCAACCTGACCGATAGCGCTGGTCTGGCCAGGGTGAACGGGGCATTCTATTCATCCAGCTTATAATTCATTGTCGCTCGCATAAGTCGGGCGCAGGTTCACAGGAGCAGAGCATGCAGAATCTACAGGGCAAAGTGGCAGCTATCACCGGCGGCGGCAGTGGTTTGGGTCGTGAATTCGCGCTGTGCTGCGCTGCGCGGGGTATGAAGCTGGTGCTCGGTGATGTGGATGAGGCCGGCATGCAGGAAACTCTGCGCCTGGTTGAAGCGGCGCACCCGGGGACCTCTGCGGCCAGCATGCGTTTGGACGTCTCGAAGCTGGAGCAGGTGCAAGCCTTTGCTGATCTGTGCAAGAGCGAGTTTGGCGCTGCCCACCTGATCTTCAATAACGCGGGCGTGAGTGTGGGTGGCCCGGCATGGGAAAACACCGTTGCCGACTGGGAATGGGTCATGGGCGTCAATCTGTATGGCGTGGTCTGGGGCGTGAAAGTCTTCACCCCTATGTTTATCGAGCAGGGTGAGGGGCACGTCATCAATACCGCGTCCGCAGCCGGCTGGTTGAATGGCCCGAGCATGTCGATTTACAACGTCACCAAGCACTCGGTGGTGGCGTTGTCCGAGACGCTGGCGCTGGATCTGCGTGATATCAACGCCAACGTTGGTGTGACCTGCCTGTGCCCGGCATTCTTCCCTACCGGTATCTCCGATTCGCAGCGTAACCGTCCGGCCGACAAGGCCGATACGATTGCGCCGAGCGAGATCATGCTGAAACGCGCAGAGATGACTAAGGCCGCAGTGCAGAAAGGCAAGATTCAGGCGGCCGATATTGCCGAGCAGACGCTCAAGGCGGTCGAAGACAATCAGTTCTATGTGTTCCCGCACCGAAAGATCAAGCAGTTGATTGGTTTGCGCGCTCAGGCTGCCGAGGCGGAAACCACGGTATTTGATTCGCTGAATCCCTGATCAGCCCTTTTGTTGCCGCTACTGCGTGTCCTGCGCCGTAGCGGCAAATCTCAGCCCGCCAGCGCCAGCTTACGCTGCGGTATAGGCTGCTCATTGCGCATCTCGCGCAGCACAAAATCCTCAATCGCCGCTCGAGTGTCTTGCCAGGCCGTCTTGTGCTCAAGGTCCAGGAAATGCCCGGTGTGTGCGATGCGGGCAAACTCCGCGCGTGATGCCAGCGTGCCAAAGTGCAGTGCATCCTCGGCGCTGGTGTATTTGTCCCAAGTACCGTTAACGAACAGTAGCGGTATATCGATATTACTGACGCAGCTCATGTATTGGCTGCTATCAAGCTCCAGCACCTGACGGATATGCAGCAGCATCTGGGCGTACTCATGTTCATCCAGACTGCTGACATGGCGGAAGTTGCAGCGCTTGAACAGCGGGGGCAAGAACTCGCCAATCGTCTCATTGATCAAATTGCCAATCTGCTGCCGGTCGCAGGCAGCAAGATAGGCTTTGCCGCGGGCAAGGTAATCCTGCATGGCAGGATTGATGATCGGCGAGAATGAGGTGATCACCGCGCGTTTTATGCGCTCAGGCCGCTGAGCCAGGGCCAGCATGGTGGCGACCCCACCCCATGAAAACGACAGTACCTGGTCGGCGCGAAAGTGCTCGATCAGATCCAGCAAAATCAGCGCCTCGTCCTCCTTGCCAATCAGCAGCTCATTGCGGTTGTACGCGCGGGAATGGCCGCTGTAGGGCTGATCGAACAACACTACATTGAAGAGGGGCTGCAGATAGCGCAAGGTCTGGCCAAAGGAGGCACTGGTGGCCAGCGAGCCATTGACCAAGATGATTGTCGATTCGGCCTCGGGATTGGGATAAAACCAGGTGTGCACCTGCAAATCGCGGTGCACGCGAACAACGGCTTTCTCAGCGTACATGGGCACCTCGGTGTCAGTCGGTCAGCGTGCGCCGAAACGCACGAGTCTTGAAATGACACCAGCTAACCGGAGGCAGGTTACAGCGGTGTTGCACGTCGCTGCCTCTGGGGCAATATTCATGCAGATGTAATGAAGTGTCCTACAGCAGAGCCTAGCCTTGCAGTGGCTTTGCAACGAATTTGCACCGTTGTGACGTGTGCCTGGCTACCAATGCCTCGGGCAGTTTAGTTGGAACTCTCCCTGTAACGGGTCAATACTGAGCGAGCATGCACGCGCTTAGTCATTTTGCTTGTTTTGGGAGCCTTCATGTTTTGTGTTCAACTCCCCGGCTAGCGAACGTCTGAAAGCTCTCTTCTCGGCTTTCGACTCCTTGTGTCTCTATCCGAAATGGACAGCAATTTGATGCAGTAAACCGCTGAAGTTAGAGGGCTAGGCACTGGTTGTTTTGAACCCCGATCCGAGCAATTAGCTGTAAGTCGCTGGCTACAATGGTATTTTATCGTCGGCTGGCAAGGTTTTTGCTGTAGCTTGGCGTAGAGCGGCATACAAGTGGGTTTGCGACAGAATGTTGGCGGCCCGTGGCCTCGGAACAAGGATTAAAACAATGAAGGCAGTCATTCTGGCTGGTGGTCTGGGGACCAGGATCAGTGAAGAATCGCACCTCAAGCCCAAGCCCATGATAGAGGTTGGCGGCAAGCCGATCATTTGGCACATCATGAAGATCTACCAGCATTATGGGATTACCGACTTTGTAATCTGCCTTGGCTACAAGGGGTATGTCATCAAGGAGTACTTCGCCAACTACTTTCTCCACATGTCGGACGTCACCTTCGATATGGTCGAGAATCGCATGCACATTCACCAGCAGCATGCAGAGCCGTGGCGGGTAACTCTGGTTGATACCGGAGAAATGTCCAGCACTGGTGGCCGCCTGAAGCGGGTGCGAGAGTACTTGGGCGACGAAACCTTCTGCTTTACCTACGGCGACGGTGTTTCCAATATCAATCTTCCCGAGCTCATCGCCTTTCACCGTGATCACGGCAAGCTTGCAACCGTTACTGCGGTGCAACCTCCGGGGCGTTTCGGTGCGCTGGATATTCAGGGTCAGCAGGTGGCTGGGTTCAAGGAGAAGCCACTGGGCGACGGCGGCTGGATCAATGGCGGCTTTTTCGTAATCGAGCCCGCTGCGCTCGACTATATCGAGGGTGACGATACGACCTGGGAGTTTGAGCCCATGACTCGGCTGGCCGCCGATGGCGAGTTGATGTGCCATTTCCATCATGGGTTCTGGCAGCCCATGGACACACTGCGAGATCGCAATTTTCTCGAAGAGCGCTGGGCGAGCGGTAATGCGGAGTGGCGCTTGTGGGAGTGAACGCAACGTTCTGGTCCGGTCGGCGCGTATTGCTGACCGGGCACACAGGCTTTAAGGGCGGGTGGCTGAGCATTTGGTTGCAAAGCCTGGGAGCCGAGGTGTACGGCATTGCTTTGACTCCCGAAAGCGAACCTTGCCTCTGGAGTGTCGCCGGATTGGCGGGTCGCGTTGACGGAAGTATCACGGATCTGCGTGACCAGCAGGCATTGTCTGCGCGGGTATTGGCGTTTGCCCCGGAGGTCGTATTTCATTTGGCTGCGCAGCCACTGGTGCGCGCGTCCTATCTTGACCCCGTAGAAACCTACGCAACCAACGTTATGGGTACGGTAAACCTGCTGGACGCGTTGCGTCGTTGCGCGTCGGTCAGGGCGATCGTAGTGGTCACGACAGACAAGTGCTACGAAAACCAGGAGTGGCACTGGCCCTATAGAGAGACTGACCGGTTGGGTGGCTTCGACCCCTATAGCAACTCAAAAGCTTGCGCGGAGCTGGTTTGCGCGAGTTTTCGGGACGCTTTCTTCAAGCCCGCTGGCGTTGCGTTAGCCACGGCGCGTGCGGGCAACGTCATCGGCGGTGGCGATTGGGGGCGCGAACGCCTGATCCCCGATGTGCTGCGCGCCTGGGACGCGGAGGCGGAACTGACGTTACGCTACCCCGACGCTACCCGGCCTTGGCAGCATGTGCTGGACCCGTTGTGCGGTTATCTTATGCTGGCCGAGCACCTGCTGACCGCCAAGCCTGATGAGGTAACAGGGTGGAATTTCGGGCCTGATAACAGCGGTGTTGCCAGTGTGGCTGACGTCGTTGCGCGCATGGCGGCATATTGGCCTGACGGCGGCGCTTCTTGGCGCGCTGCCACAGACAGTCAACCGCATGAGGCCGGACTGTTGGCCCTGGATTCTTCTCGTGCGCGGCAAATATTGGGCTGGCAGGCGCGCTGGACGCTGGAGGTGGCCCTGGAACAGACGTTGGCCTGGCATCAGGCCTGGAGAAATGGCCATGATATCCACGCACTCTGTTTGCAGCAGATAGCACTCCATCAAGGCGAATCGATATGAGTGATGCCCGCAAGCAAGCGTTGCGCGAGGAGATCGCTCGCAAGGTCAAGGAGTACGCCGAGCTCAGCTTGGCGCCCACACCTTTTGTGCCGGGAAGTTCCAGTGTGCCGCCGTCAGGCAAGGTGATTGGCGCTACTGAACTGCAAATGATGACAGAGGCTGCCCTCGATGGCTGGCTCACCACTGGTCGTTTCAACGAGGCGTTTGAAAAGCGCCTGGCAAAGTATCTCGGGCGGCGCAACGTCTTGACTACCAACTCAGGCTCATCGGCGAACCTGCTCGCGTTCTCGGCGCTGACCTCACCCCGCCTGGGTGATCGTGCCATCGTGCCTGGGGACGAGGTCATTGCTGTAGCGGCAGGCTTTCCGACGACGGTTAACCCGATTATTCAGTGTGGTGCAGTACCGGTCTTTGTGGATGTTGATCTGGCCACCTGCAACATAGACCCGACGCTGATTGAAGCTGCGATCACGCCTAAAACCAAGGCGGTGATGCTGGCCCACACCTTGGGCAACCCGTTTGATCTCGGGGTCGTGCGCGCGCTGTGCGACAAGTATGGACTTTGGTTGGTAGAAGACTGCTGCGATGCACTTGGCGCAACCTATGACGGCAAGCTGGTTGGTTCTTTCGGAGACATTGGAACCCTCAGTTTTTATCCAGCGCATCACATTACGATGGGTGAGGGTGGGGCTGTCTTTACCGACAAGCCGCTGTTGAAGCGGATTATGGAGTCGTTCCGTGACTGGGGACGCGACTGTTATTGCCCGCCGGGGGAAGACAATACCTGTGGCAAGCGTTTTGACTGGCAGCTGGGTAGTCTGCCGGAAGGCTACGACCACAAATATATCTATGCGCACTTGGGTTACAACCTGAAGATCACCGATATGCAGGCGGCCTGTGCGCTGGCGCAAATGGATCGACTGGACGATTTTATTACTGCCCGCAAAGCCAACTTCTCTTGGTTGCGTGCCCGTCTCGCTGCCGCGACCGACTACCTGATTCTGCCTGAAGCGACGCCTAACAGTGATCCGTCCTGGTTTGGTTTTCCGTTGACGCTGCGGGATGGCGAACGTTATCGGCGAGTTGACCTTTTGCGTTTTCTAGACTCCCAGGGCATCGGCACGCGCCTGCTGTTTGCCGGCAACCTGGTGCGTCAGCCCTACATGCAGGGACGCCAGTTCCGCGTTTCCGGCACCTTGCCGGTGACCGAGAAAGTCATGAGGGACACCTTCTGGGTCGGTGTCTGGCCGGGTTTGGGCAAAGAACACCTGGAACACATTGCTGCCAGCATCGAGTCCTTCTTTGCGAGGATCGCCTGATGCGTGCCTACGTGTTGTGTGGCGGCTTGGGGACGCGTTTGCGCGAGGTCACCAAGGGTGGGCAGAAGGCTCTGGTAGACGTTCACGGCGAGCCATTTCTGTTGCTGCTATTGAGGCAGCTCAAAACAGCTGGTGTAAAGCACGCGGTGCTCTGTGCCGGGTACCGTGCTGATCAATTGGAGACGATGTTGGCAGACTTGTCGCAACGCGCTGAGCTGTCACTTGACCTAGCCGTCGAGTCGCGCCCGCTGGGGACTGGCGGGGCGCTACTCAATGCGCTGCAGCAGCATCCTGCAGATGCGCCCTATCTGGTCCTCAATGCCGACACCTATCTCGCCGCTGATGCCTTCTGCTTGCGCAGTGATGGTGTGAGCAGCTTGATCCTCGGTGTGAAAGTAGCCGATCGTGCGCGCTACGGCAGTCTGCAGGTAGCGGAGGACGGTCATGTGATCGAGTTGCTGGAAAAAGGCGAAACCGGCCCCGGATTGGTTAATGCCGGAGTGTATTGCTTTACCGTTGCTGCCATGGACGGTGAGCCACTGCGGCCCTGCTCGATGGAGCTAGACCTGTTGCCTGCGCTGATCGCGCAGGGCGAACTGCTGGCCGTGACCTATGCAGGACCTTTTATCGATATTGGTACGCCTGACACATTGGCCATGTTCAAAGCCTCGCCGGATTGGAGTGCGCAGCAATGAGCCGGTTATTGGACATGCTCACGGTGCGAGTGGATGACTCGATTCTGGATGCGGTGAAGTGTATCGAGTCGGGTGACCTGCAGATCGCCTTTGTCGTCGAGGCGCAAGAGCGTCTGGTGGGGGTCGTGACCAACGGTGATGTGCGGCGTTATTTGCTGCAGGGCGGCGACACCAAGCTGCCCGTCACCGCCTGCATGAATCGAAACTTCCGAGCGGTTGAGCTCGGGGCCACGCGTGAGCAGTTGTTGAAGACCTTTGATCTGGGCTACAACGCGCTGCCGGGGTTGGATGCCAACGGGCGTCTCTGCGAGATCTATACTCGACAAATGACCGCCAGCCCGGAAGTACCGGTACTGGCGCGTGCTCGTGCGCCGGTGCGAATGAGTTTTTGTGGCGGCGGCGCGGATCTGACCTATTTCTTCGTAGATCACCCTGCTGCGGTGCTCAGTTGTACCGTAGGCCTCTACGCGCACGCGACACTGGTGCCGCGGGACGATGCCAGCGTTCATATCTACTCCGAGGATATTGAACACGAGGAGCATTACCCCAGTTTGTCGCAGTTGCTGATCAGTGAGCACAAGAGCCTGCTGGCGACTATTGTCTCGGTCATTCGGCCTGCCTATGGTTTTGACCTCTACTTGCGGTCTGACTTTTCTGTTGGTTCCGGTCTGGGCGGCTCTTCTGCGGCAACCACGGCGATCATCGCCGCCTTCAATGAGCTGCGACAGGATCGTTGGAATACCTATGAAATAGCCGAGTTGGCTTTTCAGGCGGAGCGGCTGTGCTTTGGCATTGCCGGCGGCTGGCAGGATCAGTACGCGTCGGCTTTTGGCGGTTTCAATCTGATCGAGTTCGAGAATCAGCGCAATCTGGTGCACCCCATACGGCTTGAGGACGCGGCCCGGTTCGAGCTGGAGGCCTGCCTGGTGCTGTGTGATACCGGCTCGGTACACGACTCTGGCCAATTGCACGAAATGCAGCGCCAGGAAATGGAAGCCGAGCTTTCGCAGACCGACCTGCTTCGTGAGAGCGTGACCCTGTGTCGGCGAATGCACCGCCACCTCATCCGCTGCGAACTGCATGATTTTGGCCTTTGCCTGCATGAAGCCTGGATGCTGAAAAAGCAGTTTTCTTCCGCCGTCAGCGACGACAAGCTGGATGATATTTACGCCAAGGCGCGGGCTGCAGGTGCCTTGGGGGGCAAGTTGCTGGGTGCTGGTGCTGGCGGCTTTTTTCTGTTCTATGTGCAGCCCCAGAACCGGCAGGCAGTCGTTCGTGCCATGCATGAGATAGGCTGTTCGACGACCAACTTTCGATTTGAATCCAGTGGCGTGACTTCATGGCGAACAAAAATACAATGACTGACGCAAGCATGGATATCGGCGGTTTTTCCGTCGGCGGTGATCGGATATTCGTTATTGCCGAGGTGGGCAACAACCACAATGGCTCGCTCGATCTCGCCAAGCAGCTGGTCGATGCTGCCATCGCGGTGGGTGCCGACTGCGTCAAGTTTCAGCTGCGCAACCGCGCTGCGCTCTACCGCAGCAAGGCTGATGGCTCACGTGCCGAAGACCTGGGTGTGGAGTACATTCAGGACCTGCTGGACAAGGTTGAACTCTCGCTGGAAGAACACCGTGAGCTGCGTTCTTACTGCGCCAGAAAGGGCATTGTTTACCTGTGCACGCCCTGGGACGAGGCCAGTGTCGATGCGCTGTCCGACTTTGACCTGCCGGCCGTCAAGTTGGCCTCGGCCGATTTATGCAATCCCTACCTGATTGCCAAGGCGGCGACCTTGGGTGTACCGATGATCCTGTCCACGGGGATGTCCTTTGAGCACGAGGTTGTGGCGGCAATCGCCCAGCTGCGTGAGCTTCAGGTGCCGTTCGCGCTATTGCATTGCAATAGTGCTTATCCCGCGCCGGAAACGGATATCCAGCTCAACTATATCGGGCGCCTGCGAGAGCTTCATTCACTGATCGGCTATTCCGGCCATGAGCGGGGCATCGCCATTTCACTGGCTGCCGTGGCTTTGGGTGCCAAGTTGATTGAGCGGCACATCACCCTTGATCGCACTATGGAGGGGCCGGACCACCTGGCAAGTCTTGAGCCGGAGGAGTTCAGGCAACTGGTGGACGGAGTGCGGCAACTGGAGAAGGCGCTGCCCTGTCCGGGTATGCAGCGCCAAGTCAGTCAGGGGGAGTTGCTGAATCGCGAGAATCTGGCGAAAAGCGTTATTGCCGCGACATCCATCCGTTGCGGAGAGATTTTTACTGACGACATGCTCCGTGTGGCTAGCCCAGGGCAGGGGCTGCCACCCTACCGATTGGCAGATCTGATCGGCAAGGCAGCTTGCCGCGATATAGAACAGGGTGACTTTCTGTTTGAAAGCGATATCGCAGGGACAGACCAGCAGACGCTGGCGTTCCAGATGCCAATTCGCTGGGGTGTACCCGTGCGCTACCACGATTTTCTCCAGTACCAGGCGCGTATCTCTCCGGACCTTTTTGAGTTCCACCTTTCCTACCGCGATTTGTCGGTCGACCCCGAGCCCTATCTTCGACCCGTTAGCTGCAGCCGTCTGGTGGTACATGCGCCGGAGCTGTTCGAACATAGTGAGCTGCTTGACCTAGTGTCAGATGACCCGGCTTATCGCCAGCGTTCGATCGCCAACCTGCAGCGAGTGGTGGATGCAACGCAGCGAATTGCGGTGTTCTTTCCCCAGGCTGATGCGCAACTGATTGTGGCTAACGTCGGTGGCTTTTCTGCCGATGCACCCTTGCCGATTGAACGCCGTGAACTGCTCTACGAGCGTTTTCGCGACTCTTGTGCCCAGATCGACTTTGGCCCTACTGAGTTGATTCCCCAGAACATGGCACCTTTCCCTTGGCATTTTGGTGGCCAGCGCCACCAGAACATCTTCATGATGCCGGATGAGCTGGCGCAGAAAGCACAGGATTTGGGGCTACGTCTGTGTCTGGATCTGTCGCACCTGCAGATGACCTGCTTTCATTTTGGTCTCGATTTTCAGGCCGCGTTGCGCTTGCTGTTGCCTTTGGCAGCGCATCTGCACGTGGCTGATGCCAAAGGTACCAACGGCGAAGGCGTACTGATGGGCACAGGTGATGTGGACTGGCCTGCGACCTGGGCGCAAGTCAGAGCCAGCGATGCCAGTTTCATCCCTGAAGTCTGGCAAGGTCATAAGGATCATGGTGCTGGGTTTTGGTCAGCGTTGCGTTACTTGGAGTCACTGTGAGGTCGCGACCATGAATGCTGAGACGTTGAATCGATACCTGAATGACTGGCCGAGTGAGTTGCTGCTTTCTGGTGGTGCCCCTCCAATCGCTACGCAGGCGCGTTTAGTGAAGAGTGTGGTTACTGCTGTTGTCGTCCCGTCGCCGCCTGCACTTGTTTTTTACGCAGAGCTCGACGATCAGCTTTCTTTTGGGCACTTACTATGAGTACAGCCATGCGTGTTGCCGATTATATTTTTGAGTTCATTGCCAAGCAGGGCGTGGAACACATTTTCTTTCTACCTGGCGGTGGCGCGATGCATTTGAATAATGCGCTTTACCGTCAGACCCGGCTGACGCCTGTCAGCATGTTGCACGAGCAAGGTGCGGCGATAGCGGCGGAGGGCTATGCGCGCACGTCGGGCGGTATTGGCGTGTGTCTCGTGACCTCCGGCCCCGGAGCAACCAATGCCCTGACGGGGCTGGCAGGAGCCTGGTTCGAATCGACCCCGACGCTCTTTGTTTCAGGCCAGGTAAAGCGTGCGGATCTGAAAGGCGACAGCGGCCTGCGCCAACTGGGTACTCAGGAGCTGGATATCGTCAGTGTGGCTGGGCCCCTGAGCAAGTATGCAGTATGCCTGCTGGATCCGTTGCGGGTGCGTTATGAACTGGAGAAAGCCCTGCATCTGATGCTCAGCGGACGCAAGGGTCCGGCATGGATTGACGTGCCTCTGGATGTGCAGGCAACCGAGATAGATCCACAGCAGCTGGAAGGCTTCATCCCGGATGAGGCAGAGCGGTTGCAGCCGGATGAAGCAGCACTGGCACGCCTGATGGATCGGCTGCGGAAGGCGCAGCGTCCGGTACTGCTGGTCGGCAACGGCGTGCACGCAGCCGGGGCTGAAGCTGAGCTGCGGCAACTCATTGAAAGCCTGCGTATCCCGACGCTGACGACCTGGATTGGCGCTGATCTGTTGGAACATGATCACCCCCTTTACGCTGGCCGCTGTGGCACGGTCGCGCCGCGTGGCCCCAACTTCTCGGTACAAAATGCCGACATGGTGCTGGCCATTGGCTGTCGGATGGATTTTTCCATTACTGGCTTCAACCGCAAGCACTTCGCCCGCAAGGCCGAGATTGTTGTGGTAGATGTAGACCCTGCCGAGATCGCCAAGCTGGGCGATATGCCGGATGAAAGCTTTGTGTGCGATGCCAAAGACTTTGTTCAGCAGTTACACCGGATTAGCGCTGGCACCCAGTTGGAGTGCGATGCGTGGCGTTCGCGCTGCGCCGAATGGAAGGCGTCTTACCCTGTTGTGCTGGAGGAGTATCGCAAGCCGAGTAACTACGTTAATACCTACGTGTTTACCGAGGTGCTTTCCGAGCTGCTGTCCGAGGGCGATCAGATTATCCCCGGTAGTTCGGGTGCGGCGCTGGATACCTTCTGGTTGGCGCTGCGCCTTAAGCGCGGCCAGCGAGCGGTTGCCACCGGTGGACTTGGCTCCATGGGCTACGGGTTGCCTGCCTCCATCGGCGGGTGCCTGGGTAGTGGCAGCCGCCGTACGGTTTCCATCGATGGCGATGGCGGCTTTGTGATGAATATTCAAGAGTTGGAAGTGGTTCGACGCCTGCAGTTGCCAATCAAATATTTTGTTCTCAACAACAACGGTTATGCGTCAATTCGCGCATCCCAAGGGGGCTATTTCAAGCAGACAATAGGTTGCGACCCAACGTCCGGCCTGACGCTGCCAGATATCTCGGCTTTGGCCGCGGCCTTTGGTTTGCCTATCATGCGGGTAGATGGCGCCGGTGATTTGCGCGCCACCATTGAGCAGGCGCTGGCGCTGGAGGGGCCGGTGGTGTGTGAGGTCATGGTCGAGCCGGATCAGGCAATCGGTCCTCGGATAACCTCGCGGATAGGGCAGAACGGCGCCATGGTTTCCAGCCCGCTGGAGGACCTCTTTCCCTTTCTGGAGCGTGGTGAACTGCGCGCCAATATGCTTATCCCGTTGGTGGAGGACTGAGATGTCTGATTTTCTGACTGCCTATGCCGAGGGCGGCCTGTATACCATGCAGGGCAGGCTCGGCGCCCCTGAAGAGGGACGTTTTCAGTCCTTTCCCCGTCGTCATTGGCGCCTGGAAATAGAACGTGCGGCGCAGATTGGCCTGCGCGGGATCGAATGGATTTACGACCTCTACGGCGAGGGCGCAAATCCGATAGAAACGGAGCAAGGGCGCCAGGAATTACTCCGCTTGCTTAAAGTGCACGAGATTGCCGTGGTATCGGTTTGTGCCGACTATTTCATGGACCGCCCACTGCTGCGCATCAGCGCTGAGGATCGTGCTGCCTTGCTTGAGCGCCTGGAATGGCTGCTTGCGGTGTGTGGAGAGCTTGGAGTAGGGCGTGTGGTTTTACCCTTCGTCGATGCCTCGAGTATTCGCAATGAGGCGGAGCGTGCTGACGTTATCGCAGCAATGCGTCAGGTGCTGCCCAGTGCCGAACGGCATGCGGTAGAACTGCACCTTGAAACCGACCTCGATCCTGATGCTTTTCAACAACTGCTTTCGGCGCTTGAGCATCCTCTGATTCGCGTCAACTACGATGCGGGCAACAGCGCTTCGCTGGGGTATTTGCCTGCAGATGAATTTGCGGCCTATGGCTCGCGGGTGGGCAGTGTGCATATCAAAGACCGTCAGCGCGGTGGTAGCACCGTTGAGCTGGGCCAGGGTGACACCGATTTTCGCAGCCTGCGCGAGCAATTGATCAAATATGACTATCGGGGTGACTTCGTACTTCAGGTGGCACGCGGTGAGCCGGGCGACGAGCCGCGCTGGTTGGCTGAAATGGCCAGCCTGGCAACGCAGTGGTTGCGCGGCTGCGCCCTGAACGATGAAAAGAGAGAGCTATCGTGAAGATTCTGTTCTGTGGGCTGGGCGGTATCGGACAGCGCCATTTGCGTAACCTGCGCCTGTTGCTGGGTGACACGCTGGAGGTGCACGCCTATCGGGTGCGAAGGCAGCGTATCAAGCTGCTGGATAACCTCACAGTTGATGAGGGAGCGGATCTGGAGAAAGATTACGCCATCCAGGTGCACCACGAACTGGCAGATGCTCTCGCGCAGCAGCCTGAGGCGGTTTTTATCTGCAACCCTAACGCGTTGCACGTTCCAGTGGCGTTGGAATGCGCGCGGGCTGGTGTTCCTGTCTTTATGGAAAAGCCATTAGCAAGCGATTTGAACGGGCTGGATGAACTGCTGGCCGAGGTTGAGAAACGCAAGTTGCTGTTCCATGTGGGCTATAACTTTCGCTTTCATCCTGGGCTGCAGCGGCTCAAGGCTTTGCTTGACGATGGCTTTTTTGGACGGCTCGTCAGCGTCCGTTCAGAAATTGGCGAGTATCTGCCCAACTGGCACCGCTACGAAGATTACCGGCAGATGTATGCTGCGCGCGCCGATCAGGGCGGCGGCGTGATCCTGTCTCAGATCCATGAAATGGATCTGATCTACTGGTATTTCGGTTTGCCCCGCAGCCTGGCGACCCATGGTGGGCATCTGAGCGGCCTGGAGATCGATGTTGAGGACAGTGCCTCTTCATTGATGCGGTTTGACGGTGAGCATGGTTGTTTCCCACTCCTGCTGCATCAGGATTTTGTACAGCGTCCTCCGTCGCGCAAGTTCAGGATTGTTGGCGATGCCGGCTGCGCAGAAATGGATCTTATTGCCAATCGCTTGTATGTCTATGACCAGGCGGGGGAGCTGTGCGAGCAGAATGACTTTGCCGACTTCAACCGCAATGACATGTTTCTGGCGCAGGCCAGACACTTTCTCGATTGCCTGGTCAGTGGCAACCAGCCGGTGGTCGACTTGATGGCGGGGGTGCAGAGCCTGCGCTTGGCCTTGGCGGCGCGGCGCTCGCTGCGCGAGGGGTGTGAAGTGCAATTGAGTGAGGTGAATATCCTTGGCCAGCGTTGAAACACTCTTTCGCCTGGAGAGTCGGGTCGCGGTGATTACCGGCGGCGCAGGATTGCTGGGTTATCAACATGCCGCCACTATCGCTGGACTGGGCGGCTTGCCCGTGTTGCTCGACATCGATGCCGCAGCGCTGGCCAACAACGTCGCCAGACTCGAAGAGGAAACCGGATGCAAGGCGCTAACGCTGGTGGCGGACATCACTGATGTGAGCGCGCTGCGCTTAGCTCAGGAGCAGTTGCAGGCGCATCACGGGCGAGTGGATATCTTGATTAACAATGCGGCGCGTAATCCGAAGGTGGAGCGCGCGGATGGTCAGGATTTTTCCCGCTTGGAGCACTTCCCTTGGGAGCAGTGGCGTCTGGATCTGGACGTCGGGCTGGGCGGCGCCTTCAACTGTGCCAAGGTATTTGGCCATCAGATGGCGCAGCAAGGTAGTGGGGTAATCATCAATATTGCCTCTGACCTTGGCGTCATCGCGCCCGACCAACGCCTCTACCGTAAAGAAGGGATTGAGCCGGATCACCAACCGGTAAAACCGGTTACCTACTCCGTGGTCAAGCACGGACTGATCGGCTTAACCAAGTACCTGGCGACCTACTGGTGCGAGCAGGGTGTTCGTTGCAATGCGCTGTCGCCGGGCGGTGTTTATGCCGGTCAGAACGACGTGTTCGTCGCCAAACTGTCGCAGCTCATCCCGCTGGGTCGCATGGCTGGCGTTGATGAGTACCGTGGCGCTATCGCCTTTCTGTGCTCCGACGCTTCGTCCTACATGAACGGCTCCAACTTGATCATCGATGGAGGGCGCAGCGCATGGTGAGTCGCGAATTAATTGCCCGCAGCTGTATCTGCTGTGCTGGCAATAATCTGGAAAAGTCTCCGGCAGTGTTGATGCCTTTTGTGGCGCTACGCGTTTTCGGTCACGAGCCGGTGGAGATTACCGCAGAGTGGGGCCTGCGCGATTTGCGCCAAGGAATGGCCTATACGTTATGCAACTCGCTGCAATGCCAAGATTGTGGTGCCTTGTTCCTCGATTACCGCTTTACAGACGAACAAATGGCGGCTCTGTACCATAACTATCGAGATGAGGTATACACAGCTCAGCGCACCCGCTTTGAACCTGGTTTCGCGAAAACACGAGAGCACTTTGATCACCGAGCAGCCTATCTCGACGAGGTTGAGGCTTGGCTGTCAAAACGTCTGCCACAGGCTCCGGCGGTTCTGGATTGGGGCGGCGACACCGGTATTAACAGCTTGTTTCGTCATGGTAATCGTTTGCTCGATATTTACGATATCTCCGGTGTTGAGCTAGTTCCCGGCGCCGCGATGGTTAGCTTGGAGCAGGCATATCAGAATCATTATGACTTGGTGACCTGCAGCCAAGTGCTGGAGCATGTGGCTTTTCCGGCAGATCTGGTCACCCAGATGTTGCCGGCGCTGAAGGCCAATACTTTGCTTTATTTGGAGGTGCCGAGCGAAGCATTGATGCGCGCACATCCAGGTAGTAAAGCACTGGCGCCTTTGAAGCGGCATTGGCACGAGCACGTGAACTTCTTCACAGAGGCGTCGATCCGCAGAATGTTGGAGAACGCGGGCTTGGAGGTAATGGATACGCTTGCGTTAGAAGTTGATCTGGGGTGGATTCAGGGTGAGGTTTTGGGATTTCTGGCGAGGCGCCAATAAACATGGTTATTCCAACCGCCCCCTCCATCCGTCATCCTGTGATTGCCGAAGACATAGCGTCGATACTCTCTCGAGCAGAGGACTGGCGTAGCTTTGCCGGCAAGCATGTTCTTATTGCGGGCGCCACCAGTTTCCTGGCCGCGTATTTGGTAGAATTTTTTGCTGAATTGAGTGAACGCTGGCCTGAAGATCCGGTGACGATTTATGTGCTGGTGCGCAGTTTAGATAAGCTCAAAAAACGTTTTCCTCATTTGATCGGGCAGCCATGGTTCTGCCCCATCGTTCAAGATGTTTGCGACCCCTCTCCAGTAATCAAGCGTCTGGACTTTATTGTTCATGCGGCGAGTGCAGGAAGCCCAAAGCAGTACCTGAATGACCCTGTGGGAACTATAAAATCCAACGTTGTGGGTGGCTTGAACCTTTTAGAGCTGGCTCGGAAACACAATGCGCGCTTGCTTTTCATGAGCAGTGGCGCTGTTTACGGGCATGGGGAAAGTCTCAGTCCAATCGGTGAAAGTGATTTTGGAGTGCTGGACCCGTTAGATATCTCTGCTTGTTACGGGGAAGGAAAACGGGCTACAGAGACATTATGCGCGGAGTATTACCGGCAGTATGGTGTAGCTACAGTCATTGCTCGTATTTCGCACACCTATGGTCCTGGGCTTGATTTGGATGATGGGCGTTCTTTTGCTGACTTTGTAGCGGATGCTGTCGCTGGGCGAGACATAATTCTCAATAGTGATGGCTCTGCGAGCCGTCCATTTTGCTATGTGGCTGATGCGACTGCTGCCTTCCTTATACTGCTTCTGAGAGGCGAGAGCGGGGCTGCGTATAACGTCAGTTTAGATCAGGAAATTACTATTCTTGAGCTGGCATTGTTGGTCGCCAGACTGTCTCCCACACCAGGCCTAAAGGTGAAACACCCTCCTTCCGCTCCTGCTAGGCAATCTCTATTCCGTTCTTGCGGGCATTGCGATATATCCAAGCTGGAAAAGCTGGGTTGGCGGCCAACAATAATGCCTGAAGAGGGTTTTGAGCGGACTTTGCGTTACTTTATTGATAATTGAACAGGAGGCGCAAATGGAAAAGGCTCATCATAGCCCCCTCGTCAGGGCCAGAGAGAAGTATGAAATCGGCGAAATCGAAAAATATGAGTATGTGGATTACATCAACGAACAGCATTCACGGCTTTTCGAGTACGCTGATTTCATTACAGGCACGGATGTGGCGGAAATTTGCATCAATGCCTCAGGTGTGGCTTTAAGGTCCAAGGCTCATGATGTCGTGCTGTCATTAGATCAAGTAGATCTGCATGCTACCCCATACACCTTGTTAGATTTTGGCAATTACGAAGCCGCTGAAACTGTTTTTCTTAAGTCAGTATTCTGCGATGGAGGTGTATTTCTAGATGTTGGCGCAAACTTGGGTTGGTACTCGTTGGTGCTGGCTCGAAATTGCCCTGCATCACAGGTTTTTGCCTTCGAGCCTATTCCGTCGACTGTAGAAGCTTTGGAGCGGAACATTCACCTGAATGCTCTAGATAATATCCAAGTCGTTAATAAGGGCGTCTCCAATGAGGAGGGGGAGTTCACTTTTCTTTTTGCTCCTGATGTTTCTGGCGCTACTTCTCTGAAGCTGACCGGTCAAGATAGAGGCAGAACGTCAATCCAAAACGTAGTATGTAAAACCACCACCATCGATGCGTTTTGCGCTGCTCAGAATATAATCCCGTCTTTGCTGAAGATCGATGTGGAGGGCGCTGAACTGATGGTAGTCCAAGGCGCAGAAAAGGCGTTGCAAAGCACTCCGATCATTTTGATGGAACTGCTTCGAAAGTGGTCGAAGGTGTTCGGCTACCACCCCAATGATGTGTTTGTCTTGCTGAAAAAGTACGGTTACCACGCGTGGGTTTTTCGCGAAGACGGGCTGCTGGAAGCTTGCCCCTGTGTGACAGAAGAGACAGTGCAAACCAACTACGTTTTCATGCATCCGCATAAACACGCCAAGGTTATTTCTCAATGGGAAGCGCCCATCCGATGAAGGCTCGCACACTGGCTGTGCCGACGGCCATGAAATATGGTCTTATTACCAATGTTATGACGTTTGGACACCTCACGGCCGGCAGCCGAAGTAACCTTGGCGACGATATCCAGACCCATGCCGTCGAGCATCTGTATGCTTTCATGGGTATTGCCCCCGACCAGATCGTGCGGCTTAACCGATACGAATTTCAGGAGTACGACGGGCGTCACGGCTACATTCTCATGCCGATGTGTGGGTACTTCACTTTGGGTAACGCGCAAAGCCCTTTGCCGCTATCGCCTTACATCATTCCGGTGTATTTCAGTTTTGGCCTCTCAAGCGATGTTGATGACCCGGCAGATCTGGATCATTTTCGCCGCTACGAGCCCATAGGGGCTCGAGACGAACGGGTCATGCAGATGTTCCGCTCGCGCGGCGTGGCGGCTTTCCTTTCCGGCTGCCTGACCATCACTTTTCCTCGCCGCGAGCGCGCCCCGGCAAAAGGTAAGGTGTTTCTTGTGGATGTGCCTGAGGAAGTGCTGGAGCATATGCCGCAAGAGCTTCTCGACAACGCGGAGCATCTGACACACGTATATCCGTACGAACGCATTCCCTCCGATCAGCAAGAGGCTGATCGTCTGGACGCCCTGGCGCGTGAGCTGTGTAAGCGCTATGCCGACGAGGGCGCTCTTGTCGTGACCAGTCGTCTGCATTGCGCTGCGCCTTGTATCGCGATGGGGATTCCGACGGTCGTTGTGGCTCACAATATCAGCGACCGATTCGCTTGGCTTGACCGTTATGTGAAGATTCACACGCGTGAAAGCTATGCCCAGATTGACTGGAATCCAGACGCACCAGATCTGGAGGAGACCAAACGGATGATATTGGACGCCGCTGCCAAACAGGTCGCGCGAGCGCGTGAGCGCTGGGCGCCGTGGGCCGAGATCAGTGCATTCTACGAAAGCCGCGAGCCTAGCCAGTACAACCACATGATGACGCAGGCACTGGAGCAACTGGTACCTCCGGGCAGAGAACCTTTGCGCTTCGCTTTTTGGGGAGCCAATACCCATGGTGTGCGTCTGAGTCGCGCGCTCGCCGAACTGCGGCCAGGCAGCGAGTTGGTGGCGGTCGTTGATGAGTATCTGCAGGCAGATCGTTTCTGTGCTGTGCCGATAGTGCGCTCGGATGCATTGGATAGGCTGAGGCGTGAAGGCGTATACGTTTTTATCTCTACTTATGCAGGGCGTGAATATGCGGAGACACACCTGCGCGAAGCAGGAGTCGAACATGGCTGCTTGTTCCACGACCTGCTGACTTTTCATGCGCTCTCGTGAGCAAGCTGCCGTTATGGCGCGTTTGTTCGAGCGGTATAGACGGGTATTGGTTGAAGGCGTTCGGCTTGTGGCGAAGTCACTAGCAGGATTGTCTTTCCAGTAAACAAAAGAAGGAGCGTAGGCATGACGGAGCGTGATTTGATGGCCGGAGGTCGATGTCTCGACAAGCCGTGGCGAATCGGGATAGCTGGCGTTAGCGGCGATGATCCGGCTCGGCCTTTTGTTCTCAGCGACGCAGCCTGGCATGACTTCATAGATCAGTTGCCTTGGCAACAGCTCAAAGCTTACGCCGATGCCAATGGGTTGATCTTCGAGCCAATTTTAGACGGCGAGCATGTTGATCACGACGCTCTGTTATTGCTGCTGAACGACAAACCCGGGCAACTTCTAAGCGGCGTGAGTTCCGAGATTCGTCGCTATTTGCTGTTGCGCGGCAGCCAGGCACGCTTGGCTGCCGACCACGAGGCCTCGTTCTCACGTATCTTTCTGCCCCTCGGTGAGCCATTTACCGATGGCCAACTGGTCTCGCTGAACCAGCCTCTGACGGTCCCGGCAACTCCTGTTAGTCGACAGGAATGGTTGCTCTGTGATGATGCTCCTGAATTGCCAGGTTTGCTCCCGCAGCAATGGTGTGCCTGTTTGGAGTCTGGGCGCGTGCCGGTGCACCTCGGCAACTGGTCGGTACCGGATTGGCTCCCGCAGGGTAGCTATATTGCTGCGCATGACCTTGATGGGCAGCCCACGCTGCAGGATTACTGCAACGCCCGCGTTCAGGCCAGCGCTGAGAAGCTGCATGCCTTTCTAACAAGCAAGGACAGCTATCCCTATTCAAGTGACTGCTGGATTACAGCGCTAACGGCAGCCATTGCTGGTGACGCCGCCTTAGTTCGTAACACCAGACCGTTGCTCAGCGTCATTATTCCTGCCTATAACTATGGTCGGTTCCTGAAGCAAACCATATCGTCGGTTTTGGATCAGGGCTATGCAGATATCGAGATACTGGTGCTCGATAACGCCTCTACCGACCACACCGCTGAGGTATTGCGCGCGTTTTCGAAAGAGTCGCGTGTGCGCTATATCAGAAATTCGCGCAACGTGGGGCCGAGCTACAACGTCCTTAACGGTATTCAGATAGCTCAGGGTCAGTACTTGTCGATTCTGATGGCCGACGATTATTACAATCCAGGCTACTTGTCTGGCCTACTGCCCCGGCTGCTGGAAAACCCTGATGTGGTGGTCGGTTATACGGCAATCCGCTGGGTGAATGAGCAGGGGGAAGTGCTCAAGATGCCCAGGCATCCCGGCTACCAAAAGCAGGATTATGTCGGCGGTCGCAACGAAGTCGCGGAGTTGTTGATTCACGACAACTACATTCCCCCGTCTGCTGCGCTGATCCAGCGCGAGCCTTTCCTGCAGGTGTGGCGCAGGGACCCTGCGCTTAATGGGGCGGGTGACTGGCTTTCAATGTTGCAGGTGGCAGAGAAGCATCCCGATTTTATCTTTCTGAGCGAGCCGGGAGTCACTTATCGAGCGCACTCCGCACAGCTCTCGACGGAATTTTACTCATCCAATGCGCCGCTGGCTGACCATATACGTTTGGTTGAGGGAGTTTTTGAGCGTGCGGCAGAAAGTAAGCTGCGAGGCCGTGAACTTGGCGTTGCTGCGCACCTGCGTCGGCGCCTCGCTCTGTATCCGGCTGAGCAGTCTTCGGCGTTGGGGTTGCGAGTTGCTGAGCTGTGCAAGCAGCTAGAAGCGCTTGCCGCCTGTGATGACGAGGTTCTGTTCTCCGTCATTCTCACCACCTATAACCGACCAGCGATGCTATTGGACGCGCTGCGAAGCCTGGCGGCACAGAGTCTAAAAGATTTTGAGGTCATTCTGGTCAACGACCACGGCGACCGGGTCGAAGCAGCGCTGGATGAATTCAGCTTCCCGCTGACCTACGTATATAAAGGCCGCAATCAAGGCTTGTCTGCGGCGCGCAACACAGGGTTGGCGTTGGCTAGGGGGCGATACGTCTGCTACCTGGATGACGATGATATGTATTTGCCAGACCATCTGGCAGTACTGGCAAAGGCGTTTGAAACCCAGCCTGGCGCTGTCATTTACACTGGTGTGGAATACGTTACCGAAGAAGTCAAAGACTCGGAGCGCAGGGTGCTCAAGCGCTCCGAGCCGTTCAGGCATGAACGGTTTGATAAAGAGCGGCTCTTTATTCATAACTATATCCCGGTCAACACCTGGGCCCATCCGCGTGAGCTGATTCAGGATGCGGGCGAGTTCGATACCGGGTTAACCGCATTTGAAGACTGGGACATGTTGTTGCGTCTGGCGGCGCTGCGCCCGTTACTGCATGTTCCTCAAGTCACCGCGCAAGTACGTACCCGCGAGGGTGACGGAAGTGAAGACGATCACATGCTGGGACGTGAGCGGGAGAAGTTTGCCGCACTTTACCAGGAAATGTATCGGCGCCACTCCGACCTTGGCAGCGAGCGTGTGCGCCAAGGTCGCTCTGTTCAGCTCCAATCTCTGGGTGTTGTCGCCAAGGGCGATCCGACGCCAGTACGTACCTGGCTGGCTGCTCGCAAGCTGACACCGGTGCAACAGCGTCTGGTGAATGCTTATGTCCATCAGCAAGAGTCGGTGGCAGCGCAACTGATGGTCGTCATTGTTGATCTTGAAAGTGATCTGCCGGCGGTAACCAGCAGCCTGGATTCGTTGCAGCTTGAAAAACCGCTGTCGAATATCTCTTCTCTGGTGTTGAGTGCGGCTTCTGCGCCGAACGGGTACAAAGGGCCGTGGCACCAGGTTGATGAGCGGGCCTGGGTGACTGAACTGAACAGTGTACTGACCTCGGTTTCGGCTGATTGGGTCATGTTGTTAAAAGCGGGCGATGAGTTCGCGTCCAGCGGTTTACAAATGGTGTCGCTTGAGCTGCAGGCGAATCCTGATTGCCGAGCTATCTACGCGGATGGCTTATACCGTCAGGATGCCAGCGATTATGGTTTGGCGTTGCGCCCGGACTTCAATCTGGATTATCTGCTGAGCTTCCCGCAGGGCATGTCCCGGCATTGGCTATTTAATCGTGAGAACTTGCTAAGCCTGGGCGGTTTCGACGCGCAGACCGGTGAGGCTATGGAGCTCGACCTGATACTGCGCTTGGTAAATCAACATGGCCTGACCGGTTTGGGGCATGTTCCAGAGCCCTTGGTATTGAGCCAGGCGTTGGTGCTACGCGACTCTGAGCTTGAGCGCTGGGTGATCAAAACGCATCTGGCGGGCAGAGGATACCCGGAGGCGTCGGTAGACAGCGTCCTTCCCGGCCAGTATCAGATTGACTACGGTCACGCAGACAGACCCCTGGTTTCCATTGTGGTGCTGGTTAGCGATGAACTTGCCGCCGCCCAGCGCTGTGTGATGAGCGTGCTCGAAAACACAGCATACGAGCGCTATGAGATTTTGCTGATCGATAACGCTAGCCGCGAGGCGGCGACGCTTGAATGGCTGAATGCGCTGGAGCAGATGGGTACCGCTTTGGTCAAGGTGCTGCGTTCGGGCGAGCGCTTGAGCCAAAGTGATGCGAATAATCAAGCGGCGCTTAACGCGAGCGGTGACTATTTGTTTTTGCTGGCTCCCGATGTGGCGGTGATCAACGACAGCTGGCTGGACGAGCTGATGAATCATGCGCAGCGACCCGAAGTGGGCATAGTGGGCGCGTGCACCGTTAATGCTGATGGCAAGATTACCCATGCTGGGCAGGTGCTTGGCCTTGAGGGGCCAGCAGGCGAGGTCTTTCTTGGCGAGTCCCTGGGTGCGCCGGGCTATATGCAGCGGCTCCAGGTTGATCGAAACGTCAGCGCTGTTTCCGGCAATTGCTTGCTGATCAGAAAGTCGCTTTACATTGACCTTGGCGGCATGGATGCGGCGACCTTTGCCGATCAGGGCGCCGCTTTGGACCTGTGCTTGCGTGTCACGGATGGCGGGTACATGATTGTCTGGACCCCTAGGGCGACACTACTCCACAGTGCGCCAAAGCCCACTATGTCTGTAGAGACGGAAGACAGGTTATACGCACGTTGGCTGGCTCGGCTGGCACGTGATCCTGCATACAATCCCAATTTTTCGTTGGCCAAGCCTGGCGGCTTCAAACTGGCGGCCCCGCAGATTTCCTGGCGTCCTCTTGAAGTGTGGCGTCCTCAGCCGGTCGTACTGGCCCATCCGGCCGATTTGTTTGGTTGTGGACACTATCGCGTTATTCAACCATTCAACGCGCTGCTGGGTGCGGGGTTGGTGGATGGCGCTCTATCCCAAGGTTTGATGCATGTTACCGATCTTGAGCGCTATGCGCCGGATGTCGTGGTGCTGCAGCGGCAGATAGGTGATGACCGGCTGGAAGCCATGCGTCGTATGAAGGCCTTCTCCAGTGCGTTTAAAGTCTATGAGCTGGATGACTATCTGCCCAACTTGCCAATGAAAAATGCACACCGTCATGCGATGCCCAAAGATATCGTCAAATCACTGAAGCGCGGGTTGTCCTTTGTTGATCGCTTTGTCGTGTCCACCGATGCGTTGGCTGAGGCATTTACTGGCTTTCATGACGACATCCAAGTGGTACAGAACCGCCTTGATCCACTTTGGTGGACAAACCTGCCGCTGTCGGTTCGCGATGCCTCGACCAAGCCAAGAGTGGGGTGGGCAGGAGGTGCCAGCCACACTGGAGATCTTGAGCTGATTTTTGATTTGGTGAAGGATCTGGCTGATGAGGTCGAATGGGTGTTCCTTGGGATGTGCCCTGAGAAGCTACGCCCGTACGTACACGAGTTTCATGAGGGCGTCAGTATTGAACAATACCCTCGAAAACTGGCATCGCTAAATCTCGATTTAGCACTCGCTCCGGTTGAAGAGAATTTGTTCAACGAATGTAAAAGTAATTTGCGTTTGCTGGAGTACGGTGCCTGCGCTTATCCGGTGGTTTGTTCCGATGTGCGCTGCTACGCAGGCGCGCTGCCCGTGACGCGGGTCAAGAACCGTTATCGTGACTGGGTAGAAGCAGTACGCGCGCACTTGGCAGACCCAGCCGCCTCTGCTGCCCAAGGGCGTGAGCTTTACCATGTAGTGAAAAATGATTGGATGCTCGCTGACACAGGTATTGAGAGCTGGCGTAGAGCATGGCTGCCTTAACCGTTGACCAAGGCGATGAACGGCAACTAAAGGAATAGCGTGGCTGGTCGATAAAGAGTCATGGCTGGCGTGTTTGCCAGCGGTGCCTTAGCCGTCAGGATGAAATTAGCAAGAAAATGCGAAATTCACCCTAAAGCTTCCTGGCAAAGCGTCGATACAGTAACTGAATGCGAACTCAATGGGTGCCTGGGCAGGTCCGGCCCACGAGTCGCAAGCTCAGGCAAACATTATTCAGGTCCTTTGGAGGCAATACCATGGCCCTTACAGTCAACACAAACGTAGCTTCTCTGAACGCCCAGCGTAACCTGGGTTCTTCATCCAACTCGCTGGCCACTTCTCTGGAGCGCCTGTCTTCGGGTTCTCAGATTAACAGCGCCAAAGACGATGCAGCTGGCCTGCAGATTTCCAACCGTCTGACCAGCCAGATCAACGGTCTGGGTGTCGCCACCAAGAACGCCAACAACGGTATCTCCATCGCACAGACTGCTGAAGGCGCTCTGCAAGAGTCCACCACCATTCTGCAGCGTATGCGTGATCTGTCACTGCAGGCTGCCAACGGTTCCAACGGTGATTCAGAGCGTGACGCCCTGAACTCAGAAGTCAACGAGCTCAAGAAAGAGCTGGATCGTATCTCCAACACTACTGCCTTCGGTGGCAAGAAGTTGTTTGACGGTAGCTTCGGTACTGAAACCTTCCAGGTGGGCAGTGCCGCCAACGAAGCGATCAGCTTGAAGCTTGACGAAACCAGCACCAAGTCCCTGCGTAGCGATGCTATCAGCAGCGGCAGCATTGCGACTGCGGACGTGGCTGGCGCGACTGCTGCAGCTTCTGGCTCAATGGCAGTGTCTTTCACTATCGCTGCTGGTAGTGCAGACGGTACCGACCGCGTCTTCACCATTAGCTCTGATTTCGCTTCTGGCGCTACCGTGACCGAGCAGGTTCAGAACCTGGCAACCGCGATTAACGATGCGAACATCGGTGTAGGTGCCTTCATCGCTGACGATGGCTCAATCAACGTTGTCACCAATGCTGATCTGGGTACTGACGATGGTGAGCTGTCGATTGCCTTCGCCTCTGGCGCTACAGCTGCAGCCGCACAGACTGCAGCAGAGGCAGGCGGTACCGCAGTCACTCTGGCAGCTGTCGCAGCAACCGACGCTGAAGTTCGCGATATCGATATCACTTCTGCCGAAGGTGCTCAGAAAGCGGTTTACATCATTGACGCCGCACTGGAGTCGATTGACAGTCAGCGTGCTGCACTGGGTGCTGCTCAGAACCGCTTTGATTCGACCATCAGCAACCTGCAGAACGTGGCTGAGAACGCCTCTGCAGCTCGCGGCCGGATTCAAGACACCGACTACGCTGCTGAGACTGCAAACCTGACCAAGAACCAGATCCTGCAACAGGCAGGCACTGCGATCCTGGCCCAGGCCAACCAGCTGCCTCAGGCCGTACTCAGCCTCTTGGGCTAAGTCTGGATCAGGGGTAATATGCGGGGGGAAGGGTAACCTTCCCTCCGCTTTGTCCGTTGCGAGGTAAGCACCATGGATATGGGTGTTATCAAACCGTTTGAAGTAACCCGCTCTGCGTCCAGCGCTGTTGCGGTGGAGGCGGGTGCCGGCAAAGGCCAGGCAGTAAGGCAGATGGATGCTGCACAGGCAAAATCAGAACCAGCTCCGGTCGCAGTTCAGACTCGTGAAGCGGTTGAGCAAAGTCCTGAAGTTGAGCGTGACCAACTGCAGGCGGCGGTTTCTGATATTCAAAATTTTGTCCAGTCGGTACGCAGAGACATCAATTTCAATCTTGATGATGACAGTGGCCGAGTGGTGATTAATGTAACCGAGGCAACCAGTGGCGATGTGATCCGCCAAATACCCTCGGAAGAAGCGCTTCGATTGGCCGAGAACTTGTCGGAAATCCGTAGCGTATTGTTTGAGGCGGAGGCCTGAGCCTCTGCTCGCCGGTTTCGCTGGCACGTTACTTGCCTGAAAGACCGGGACACTCTCTTCGGTAGGCGCTCCGTCAAAAAACGGTCGCGAGGTACAGTATATGGCTATCACCGGTATAGGTTCAGGACTCAACATTACTGAAATTGTGGGCGCTCTGGTTAACGCTGACGGTGCCCCTAAAGCCGCACAGCTGACTCGGCTGGAAAGCGCCACCACGGCCAAATTCACCGGTCTTGGCACCTTTCGAAGCGCGCTCTCTACCTTCCAGTCCGTGCTGGACAAGCTCAACAGTGCCGAGATTTATCAGAAGCGCACTGCGACCTCTGGCAGTCCTACCAATTTCAGTGTGACCGCTGACAGCACTGCGACCACTGGCAGTTATGATGTCCAGGTGTTCAATCTGGCGCAGACCAGCAAGATTGCGCTGCGCGGGCAGGATACTGCCACCGATGCGGTAGGCACCGGGACCATGACCATCACGGCGGGCGATACCACGCTGGACATTGACGTCACTGATGCTAATAGCAGCCTTTCCGGGATTCGCGATGCAATCAATGCAGCGGGCAAGGACAGCGGTATCAGTGCCACTGTCGTGACGGATCCGAGCGGTGCGGGTGGCTCGCGGTTGGTTTTGAGCTCCACCAAGGCGGGTACTGGCAACGACATCAGCGTCAGCGTCACAACCGATGGTAGTGATACGGGCAATCTGGCGGACCTCGCTTATACACCGCCGGCAACTACTGACTTTGCTGCAACGCCAGCAGACCCCGATAATCCGCGCGAGCCGCGGGTGATTTCCTACGCTCGCGATGCCAATCTGGCAATTGACGGGCTCGCTATTTCCAGTAGCAGTAATACTATTTCAGACGCCATTGATGGAGTGACCATTACGCTTAAGGCGGCTCAGTCGCAGGAAGTTATCGATGCGGGCACCAGCATAAGTCTTCGTGTCGCGGAAGATAAAGCTGGCGTAAGAGCGTCGCTGCAGTCTTTCGTAGATGGTTATAACGCAATGATGAAGTCCATCGGCACGCTAACCGCGGTCACCCCCGTTGGGGGCGATGACGGTGAGCCACTTACGGGAGCGCTGGTGGGAGACTCTTCTGTGCGCTCGCTGATGTCGTCTGTCCGTGGCGTACTCGGATCAAGCGGCAGCGGCGATATTCGCATCCTGGCTGATTTGGGTATTACCACCCAGCGTGATGGTACTTTGGCCATTGACAGCGACAAGTTGGATGACGCGCTTGAAAACAACTACGAAGCGCTGAGCGACTTTCTTGCTGGTGATAACGGCTTGATCGGTAAGCTGGATGCGACAATCGAGCCTTATACCAAGAGCGGTGGCATCCTTGACGGGCGTACCACGTCGCTACAGAACAGGCTGTCCGATATTGACGAGCAGCGTGAGACGCTGAACTTGCGTCTGGAAAAGCTGGAAGCGCGGCTTTTGGCGCAATTCAACGCAATGGACACGCTGGTGGCCGGGCTTTCCAGCACCAGTGACTATCTTACCGGCCAGTTGGCGAACCTGCCTGGCGTCGTTAAAAAGGAATCATAAATGGCTAACCCGATCGATACCTACAAGCAGGTCAATGTGTCCCAGGAAGTATCCCAGTATCGCGCGGTTCAGCTGTTGCTGGATGGTGCTATCGAGCGGGTAAAGCTGGCCCGGCATGCACTCATTACCGGGAATCCGGAGCGCCGTGGCGTAGCCGTCAGCAGCACCATCAGCATCATTGGTGCGCTGCAGACGTCACTGGACAAGGATCTGGGCGGTGAAATTGCCGAGAATCTGGATGCTTTGTATGACTACATGACACGCAAGCTGGCTGGCGTAGCGCTGGATGATACGCCGCGCTCATTGGATGAAGTGCAGCAACTGCTGGGCGAGATAAAGGAAGCCTGGGACGCCATCGAGCCTGCCTGACCGCGGAGCGCTTAACGCCTCAAGGCATTGCGAACCAGCCCACTCGCTTTAACGCAGGTGGGCTTTTTCATTTTTTGTTTTCATACTTGTTTTTGCTAAACGGCCTCAAGTTTTCACTGCGCTGCCGATATAAGCATCATGTGCCACCTATCTTCAGGATATGCCCCATGAATGCTTATGCCGCGATGAAGCAGTACCAGACCGTCAACGTCAATGCACAGGTCAGTGAGGCGGATCCGCATCGTCTGATCCAGATGCTGATGGAAGGTGGCTTGCAGCGTATTGCCCAAGCTAAGGGCGCTATGCAACATGGTAACCTGGCGCTGAAAGGCGAGCAGATCGGCAAAGCGGTGGCGATCATTGGCGGCCTGCGCGAGTCTCTGGATCACCAGCAGGGTGGCGAGGTGGCAGGTAATCTCGAGAGGTTATATGCTTTCATGCAGCAGCGCCTCAGTGAGGCAAATCTGCGTAACGATGCTGAGCTGCTGGATGAAGTAACCGAATTGCTGCGTGAAGTGAAAGCCGGCTGGGACGGCATTCGCCAATCTTGAGGAGTATTCCGATGGCCAATGCCGTTGAGCTGATTCAAAACACCCACGAGTGTCTGATTGCCGCTGTACAGGCGGGTGACTGGCAGCAAGTGGGTAAGCTGGACAAGTTATGCCGTCTGCAGGTTAAGCAGGCGATGGAAGACCCACAGCGCGACGATCAGCAGATCGCCGAGGTGCTGGAAAGTCTCAGTGGTACCTATCGTGAGGTGGTTGCCCTGTGTCAGGCAGTGCAGGGCAAGCTGGCGGAAGAGCTACAAGGGCTGCAGAAAAGCCGTCAGAGCGCCAAGGTCTATCAGATGTTTTCCTGAAGGGCGGTTGATCGCGGAGCTTTTGACTCTCGAAAAACAGCCAACTTTACTGCGCCAACTATTTGACTCAGGCGCCATTTCTGACTACATTTAAGCCCAAGATAACAGGGTATGGCGCGGCGCCATCATTGCGCCGCGACCAGCCCAGCGAGCCAACAGGAAAGCTCCCCTGCCTATGCTGCCCAACAGTCATATTTTGTCGATCGACGACTCTGCGCAAAACCGCCACGACCTGGCTGTCATCCTCGGTTTCTTGGGGGAAGAAGCGATTATCAGCGATTCACAGAACTGGCTGACAGCTGCCTCCGAGCAGGTGACGTCTCCTGGTGCGGTCAAGTGTGTCATTCTCGGGCGCTGTGAGCATGAGCAGGGGCTGCCTGCGTTGCTGGGCCAACTGGACAAGTGGGACGAGAACCTGCCGGTCATTCTGCTTGACCCGGAGCAGTCCAGCCGCTGGCCGGATCACCTCAAGCAGCGTTTGCTGGCTGTGCTCGAACCTCCGCTGAGTTACAACCACCTGCTCGACGCGCTGCACCGTGCGCAGGTCTACCGCGAAGTGTTCGAAGAAAACACTAACCGCCAGCGTCAGCGCGAACCCAATCTGTTCCGCAGCCTGGTGGGCACCAGTCGCTCCATTCAATCGGTCCGCCAGATGATGCAGCAGGTGGCCGACACCGAGGCTACAGTTCTTATTCTCGGCGAGTCCGGTACTGGTAAAGAAGTGGTTGCGCGTAACCTGCATTATCACTCTCGCCGCAAAGACGCGCCTTTTGTGCCGGTCAATTGCGGCGCCATTCCGGCCGAATTACTTGAGAGTGAGCTGTTTGGCCACGAGAAGGGTGCTTTTACCGGCGCGATTACCAGCCGCGCCGGGCGCTTTGAGTTGGCTCAGGGTGGCACGCTGTTTCTCGACGAAATTGGCGACATGCCGCTACCCATGCAGGTCAAGTTGCTGCGCGTGTTGCAGGAGCGGACGTTCGAGCGGGTTGGTAGCAACAAGGTGCAGTCAGCGGATGTTCGGGTGATTGCTGCGACCCATAAAAATCTTGAGCAGATGATTGAGCAGGGTGGTTTCCGCGAGGATCTGTTCTACCGACTGAATGTCTTTCCCATCGATATGCCTGCGATGCGCGAGCGTATTGAGGACCTGCCACTGCTGCTCAACGAGCTGATCACGCGCATGGAGAAGGAAAAGCGCGGGTCCATTCGTTTCAGCACCTCAGCGATCATGTCTCTGTGTCAGCACGAGTGGCCGGGTAATGTGCGTGAGCTGGCCAATCTGGTCGAGCGCATGGCGATCATGCATCCGCACGGCGTTATCGGCGTAGGCGAGCTGCCGCGCAAGTTTCGTTATGTGGAAGATGATCAGGATGACCTGCGCCAACTGCGTGAAGAGGAGGACGAGCGCGGTGAGGCCTTCAGTGGTCTGGTTGGTCTCGACAGTCCGGCGTTTCTTCCGCCTGAAGGATTGGACCTCAAAGAGTACCTCGCCGGCCTTGAGCAAACCCTGATTCAGCAAGCGCTGGATGAGTCCAATGGTGTGGTCGCACGCGCGGCCGAACGCCTCAAAATCCGCCGTACCACTCTGGTTGAGAAAATGCGTAAATACGGTCTCAATCGTGGTTCCGACGTGTCAGAAGACTGACGCAGATTTTCTTTTTTCAGTGCAAGGCTATGTTTAATAAGGGTTTGTTTCTTATGGCATAGCCTTTGCTTTAATTCCCCTGACGATTAGCTTCAGTACCCAGGGGAATCCCGATGGCCGTATCCGTAAAACCCATTTCACCGACTGCAACGCCAGCCGATGCAGCTGCTCAGGCTGAGCCGCTGGCGCAGGCGTACGCGCGCTTCAGTGATGTGTCGGATCAGCTCGCGCAGTCGCATGCGCTGCTGGAGCAGCAGGTGTCCATGCTTAAGCGGCAGTTGGCTGAGGCAGAGGCGCAGCGGGTTCATGAGTTGGCCGAGAAGGCTCGTCTGGCTGGCCGCTTGCAGAATGTACTGGACCTCTTGCCTGGTGGTGTGGTGCTGTTGGATGGCCGTGGTGTGGTGCGTGAAGCCAACCCGGCGGCCAGAGAGTTGCTGGGTGAGCCCCTCGAAGGCGAACTCTGGCGAGACCTGATTCGCGACCGTTTTGCACCGCGTGAAGACGATTATCATGAGGTGTCTCTGCGCAGTGGACGGCGCGTTTCACTGGCAACCCGGTCATTGGTGGGCGAGCCGGGTCAATTGATTTTGCTCAACGATCTGACCGAAACCCGGGAGCTGCAAAGCCAACTGGCGCGCAATGAGCGGCTGTCCGCGTTGGGCCGCATGGTCGCCTCGCTGGCCCATCAGATTCGTACACCGCTGTCTGCCGCCCTGCTTTATGCCGAGCACCTCAATGACGAGGCGCTGGCACCGGTACACCGGGTACGCTTCGCTGATCGCCTGCAGGGACGTCTGCATAGCATTGAACACCAGATTCGGGACATGTTGCAGTTCGCCAAGGGCGACCTGCCGATCGAAGATCGCCTACCCGCGTCGATTTTCTTTGAGTGGCTACAGAGCCATGCCGACAGCCTGATTGACGAGAAAGGCGGTCAGTGCCGCTGGGAGTCCCTGTTGCCCGCAGACGTGATGCTGCGCTGTAATCGCGACACTCTGGCCGGCGCAGTGATCAACCTGATTGATAATGCATTGCAGGCTGGCGCGCCCCAACCGAATCTGAAGGTCTGCATGCGGCTGATTGAAGGTCAGTTGAGCATTAGCGTGGTGGATAACGGCAGCGGTATGTCGGCCGAGCAACTGACACGTATCGGTGAGCCGTTCCACACTACCCGCGCCCAGGGCACCGGGCTGGGTGTCGCGGTAGTTAAATCGGTAGTGCAGGCCCACGGTGGTCAGTTTGCGTTGCGCAGCAAGGCGGGCTGGGGTACCTGTGCCGAAGTCATCTTGCCGGTTAGAGCCATGCCGGTCGAGGAGTGGGAGGCGGTATGAATACGCAAGCTACACGGGTTTTGCTGGTTGAAGACGATCAGTCGTTGCGCGAGGCGCTGGCCGATACCCTGATGTTGGGAGGTTACGATTACGTGCAGGCCGCGGATGCGGAGACCGCACTCGGCTTACTGAGTCAGGAAAGCGTCAGCATGGTGATCAGTGACGTCAATATGCCCGGCATGGATGGCCACGCTTTGTTGCGCACGCTGCGTATCCAGTACCCGCATCTGCCGGTCCTGCTGATGACGGCCTATGGCACCGTGCAGCAGGCGGTCACAGCAATGCGCGATGGTGCCGTGGACTATCTGGTCAAACCGTTTGCTCCCAAGGCGCTGTTGGATCTGGTGGCGCAGCATGCGCAAGGTAAATTGCAGGCCATGCCGGGGGAAGGCCCGGTGGCGGTAGAGCCGGCCAGTCTGCAACTGCTGGACCTGGCGCGTCGCGTCGCCGCCAGCGATTCGACGGTACTGGTCTCGGGCGAGTCAGGTACCGGTAAAGAGGTGCTTGCGCGCTATATTCACCAGAATTCGCCGCGCGCCACGCAGCCTTTTATTGCCATCAACTGTGCCGCCATTCCGGAGAACATGCTGGAGGCGACGCTGTTCGGTCACGAAAAAGGTGCCTTCACCGGCGCGGTGGCCGCGCAGGCGGGTAAATTTGAGCAGGCCAACGGCGGGACCTTGTTGTTGGATGAGATTTCCGAAATGCCGCTAAGTTTGCAGGCCAAGCTGTTGCGCGTGCTGCAGGAGCGCGAGGTGGAGCGCGTGGGCGGCCGCAAGCTGATTCAGCTGGATATCCGGGTGATCGCCACCACCAACCGCGACCTGCCCGCAGAGGTGGTCGCCGGGCGTTTCCGCGAAGACCTTTACTACCGTTTGGGGGTGTTCCCGCTACAGTGGCAGGCGCTACGTGAACGTCCCAATGACATCCTGCCCATTGCCGAGCGCTTGTTGGCCAAGCACAGCCGCAAGATGAACATGAACAATATCCGTTTTTCCGGCGAAGCGGTTCAGGCGCTGCAAGCACACGCCTGGCCGGGCAATGTGCGGGAGCTGGACAACGCGGTGCAGCGCGCCCTGGTATTGCAGCAAGGCGGCATGATCTTGCCACACGATCTGTGTTTGTCGGTAGCGCCGGGCGCAGCGGTTACCGCCAGTGCTGTTCGACCGGCTGCCAGCGTGACGGTTGCCGAGCCAGCTCCTGCGGCCGTTCAGCACGCCAATGCCGGTGGCCTGGGAGCCGGCGTCAAGCAGCGCGAGTATCAGATGATTATTGACGTTCTGCGGTCCGAGCACGGCAAACGCAAGGAGGCAGCCGATCGCCTGGGGATCAGCCCGCGTACCTTGCGCTACAAGCTGGCGCAGATGCGTGATGCCGGCTTGGACGTGGAAGCGAGTTTGTTTGCCGGGGTTTGAGTGCGCGCGCGCCTTGGCATTGCGGCCACGGTTGAGTGGCCTTATAGGGCAAAGGCATTCTGGTATTCATCACTGCTTTGACCACTCCACACCCTCCGCCAACATAATGCTTTGCCCCTGTCCTCGTTTGAGACAGGGGCGGAGTGTGCTGCTCAACTCCAGCCTTTGCTCGACTCAGTGCTGCGTCAGATCCCCCACCCCTGTTTTCCTCGATATTCACCGGGCCTGCTCGGCAGGTTGGCACCGATTTTGCTGAAGTACCTGTAAAGCGACAGTAGCCGTCAAAAAATTTACGGCGTGGAGGCAGGTATGACCCAAGGTGTTGAATTCAATCGTTTGATGTTGCAGATGCGCACCATGCAAATGGAAGCCATGGGCAAACCGCAGCCTGCGGCGCCAGTTGAAAAGAACGTTAACGCGCCTGCGTTCGACGATATGCTGAAGCAAGCCGTGGATCGTGTGAACGAGCTGCAGAAGACAACCAGTAATCTGCAGACGGGCTACGAGCGTGGTGATCAGGGTATCGACCTCACGGAAGTGATGATTGCCTCCCAGAAATCGTCAGTTGCCTTTCAGGCCATCACCCAAGTACGCAACAAGATGGTGAGCGCCTATGAAGACATCATGAAGATGCCCATCTAGCTTGTATTTATTGCTGCTGAATGCTTGAGGAAAGCCCCATGGAATCCGCCAATACACCCGCTACCCAGAGTCAATTGGAGGCTGATCGCAAGCCGCTGATGGGATTGACCTTTCTGGACAATCTGGCGCAACTGCCCATGCTGCGGCAGTTCGGCCTGCTGGTGGGGTTGGCTGCCAGTGTGGCCATTGGCTTTGCGGTTGTGCTCTGGTCGCAGGAAGCCGAATACCGCCCCCTGTACAACAGCATGGAAGGCTACGATGCCGCGCAGGTCGTAGACATGTTGCAGCAGAGCCGTATCGACTACAAAGTCGAGCCCAACAGCGGAGCTTTGCTGGTTCGCACTGAGGACTTGGCCGATGCGCGCATGCGCTTGGCCAGCGCTGGTATTGCGCCGACGGACGGCAACCTCGGCTTTGAGATTCTCGATCGTGAGCAGGGGCTGGGCACCAGCCAGTTCATGGAAACCACGCGTTACCGCCGCGGCCTGGAAGGCGAAATGGCGCGGACCATTTCCAGCCTTTATAACGTCAAGAATGCGCGGGTGCACATTGCGATTCCGCGTTCCACCGTATTTGTGCGCGATGAGCGCAAGCCCAGTGCATCGGTTCTGCTGGAGATGTACGCCGGTCGTCGGCTAGAACCCGCTCAGGTAATGGCTATCGTCAATCTGGTGGCCACCAGCGTGCCTGAGCTCGGCAAGGACGATGTCACTGTGGTGGACCAGAATGGCAACCTGCTGTCCAACCAGAACGAGCTGAATGAGCTGACGGTTGCCGGACGGCAATTCGATTACACCCGTCGCGTGGAAGATACCTATACGCGTCGCGTACACAACATCCTGCAGCCGGTCCTTGGCGAAGGCCGTTACAAAGCGGAAGTGTCGGCGGACGTGGATTTCAGCGCGGTCGAATCTACCGCCGAGATGTACAGTCCTGAATCGGCACTGCGCAGTGAGCAGGTGGTCAGTGAGCAGCGCAGCGGTGCCAGCGGTCCGGTCGGTATTCCCGGCGCCTTGTCCAATCAGCCGCCGGGTGCTGGTCAGGCGCCGGAGCAGGCGATTGATCCGGTAACCGGCGAACCCGCTGTTGCTGTAGTGCCAAAGGATACCCGTGAGCAGGCGACCCGAAACTATGAACTGGATCGCCAGATCAGTCATACCCGTCAACAGCAAGGTCGGTTGCGTCGGCTTTCCGTCGCCGTCGTGGTGGATGATCCTTCCGAGGTCAATGCGGAAACCGGTGAGGTAACCCGCACTCCGTTGGGTGAGGCAGAGATTGCCCGCCTGACTCGCTTGGTGCAGGATGCCGTGGGTTATGATGCCAGTCGTGGTGACAGTGTCAGCGTCATCAACAGCGCTTTCGTAGCACAAGCGGCGGCTGAGCCACTGCCAGACATTCCCTTCTGGGAACAGCCCTGGTTCTGGGATGTGGCCAAGCAGATTCTGGGGATTCTTTTTGTACTGATTCTGGTGTTTGCGGTGCTGCGCCCGGCGCTGAAGAATCTGACGGTCGCCAATCGTAGCAGCGGCGATGGTGGCTACCCGGCCTCCATGCAGGGTGGCGCAGGTGGCGGGCTGGATGATGATCTGAGCCCGGATCAGGTGAGCCTTTCCGGCCCGGCTTCAGCGCCTGTGTTGCTGCCGCCACCGGGCGCCGGTTATGAACAGCAATTGAATGCCATCAAGGGCCTGTTGGCGGAAGATCCAGGCCGCGTGGCACAGGTAGTCAAAGAGTGGATTAACGCCGATGAGTGAAGATGCCAGCAAGCGCCCGCAAAAATTGTCACGGCTGGATAAGGCGGCGATCTTTTTGCTCAGTCTGGGCGAATCTGATGCCGCGGCCATCCTCAAGCACATGGGGCCCAAGGAGGTGCAGCGCGTCGGTAGCGCCATGGCCGGACTGCGCACCGTTCACCGTGAGCAGGTGCAGGAGGTCATGGGCGACTTCATTGAAGTGGTCGGCGATCAGACCGGTCTGGGCGTTGGCGCTGACGGCTATATTCGGACCATGCTGACGCAGGCATTGGGCGAGGATAAGGCCAACAGCCTCGTTGACCGTATTCTGCTTGGCGGCAGCACGTCCGGGCTGGACAGCCTGAAATGGATGGAGCCACGCGCCGTGGCCGATGTCATTCGTTACGAGCACCCGCAGATTCAGGCGATTGTGGTGGCCTACCTCGATCCTGATATGGCCGCAGAGGTGGTGGGTTATTTCGACCATAAGGTGCGTTTGGACGTCTTGCTGCGCGTGGCCTCGTTGAACACCGTTCAGCCTTCAGCGCTGAAGGAGCTGAACGAGATTCTTGAGAAGCAGTTTGCCGGCAACTCGAACACTACCCGGGCCAATATGGGCGGGATCAAGCGTACCGCCGACATCATGAACTTCCTCGAGTCGAGTACCGAGTCGCAGTTGATCGAAGCCATTCGCGAAATGGACGAAGACCTGTCTTCGAAGATCGAAGATCTCATGTTTGTCTTCGACAACCTGTCTGAAGTCGACGATCGCGGTATCCAGGCGCTGTTGCGCGAGGTCTCCTCCGAAGTGTTGATTGTCGCGCTCAAGGGCGCCGACGAAGACATCAAGGAAAAGATTTTTCGCAATATGTCCAAGCGTGCCTCCGAACTGCTGCAGGACGACCTGGAAGCCAAGGGACCGGTGCGTATCAGCGAGGTGGAAGCCGCGCAGAAAGAAATTCTTACCATTGCCCGACGTATGGCCGATGCTGGCGAAATCGTGCTGGGTGGCAAGGGTGGCGAGGAAATGATCTAACCCGTCGGTGCCGCCGTCGGGCAAGGTGTTATTCTGACGCCGTCATTCAACCAGCTGCAGGGTAGTAGCGCATGTCTTCAAACAAGTCTGAATCCGAGTTGCTGCGCGCTGGTCAGGTGGAAGCATTCAGCCGCTGGGACCTGCCCAGCTTCGACAGCGCCCCGCACCAGGTTGCGCTTGAACGCGAGCAGCCAGAGCCAGAGCCCGAGCCGGAAGAGCAACCGCTGGAAGAGGAGGAGCTGGAAGAGGTCAAGCCTTTCACTGTTGAGGAGTTGGAGCAGATTCGGCAAGACGCCTACAACGACGGTTTTGCCACCGGTGAGAAGGACGGCTTCCATGCGGGCCAACTCAAGGGGCAGCAGGAGGCGCGCGCTGTGCTCGATGCCCGTCTGGTCGAACTGGAAACCTTGATGGATCAACTCATGGCGCCGCTACAGGCGCAGGATGATCAGATCGAGGATATGCTGCTGACGTTGCTTGAAGGCATGTTGCGCGAGATATTGCAGCGCGAGATGCGTAGCGATCAAAGCCAGGTTCTGCAGGTCCTGCGCGGCGCTCTCAAGGCCCTGCCAGTGGGTGCCGGCAACATTCGTATTTATCTCAATCCTGCTGACTTTGACGCCGTCAAGGCGCTGCGCGAGCGCCACGAAGAAACTTGGCGCCTGCTGGAGGACGATACTCTGATGCCGGGCGGTTGCCGTGTCGAAACGGAACACAGCCAGGTGGACGCCACCCTGGAGACCCGCCTGCAGCAACTCATTTCACAGCTGTACGAAGAGCAGCGCGAGCAGCGTGCGCATCCGCCCGCAGCCGATTTGAGTATCACGCCCGACGCCTCGGATGAGCCTGACCATGAGCAGCCTTGAGCGTATCAGCTTTGCTCGCCGCCTGTCGCGCTATCAGGGCGCTATAAAACTGCCGGCAGACCCGGTTGTGGAAGGGCGGCTGATTCGCATGGTCGGTCTGACGCTGGAAGCCGAGGGCTGTAAGGCACCGGTCGGCAGTCGTTGCCAGGTCATCAGTGATACGCCAAGCGGCCAAAGCAGTATTGAGGCCGAGGTCATGGGTTTTTCCGGCAACAAAATCTATCTGATGCCGGTAGATCGGCTCGAAGGTCTGCAACCGGGTGCGCGGGTGGTACCTTCCAGCGGCGGTGGCAAGCTGCCCATGGGCTCCGCCATGCTGGGCCGTGTGGTTGATGGCATTGGCCGGCCGCTGGATGGCAAAGGCAGTTTCAAGGCCGATGACTGGGTTGATCTGAATGGTCCGGTCATCAACCCACTCAAGCGTCATCCGATCGAAGAGCCGTTGGATGTGGGCATCCGCTCGATCAATAGCCTGCTGACGGTGGGCCGTGGGCAACGCCTTGGGCTGTTCGCCGGTAGCGGTGTAGGCAAGAGTATGCTGCTGGGCATGATGACGCGCTTTACCGACGCCGATATCACCATCGTTGGGCTGGTGGGTGAGCGGGGTCGCGAGGTGAAGGAGTTCATTGAGCAGATCCTCGGTGAAAAGGGCATGGCACGCTCCGTGGTGGTCGCCTCGCCAGCCGATGACGCCCCCCTGATGCGCCTGCGCGCGGCCATGTATTGCACGCGTATTGCGGAGTACTTCCGCGATCAGGGGAAGAACGTACTGCTATTGATGGATTCGCTGACGCGTTTTGCCCAAGCGCAAAGGGAAATAGCATTGGCCATTGGTGAGCCGCCGGCGACCAAGGGCTATCCACCCTCGGTGTTTGCCAAGCTGCCCCAACTGGTCGAGCGCGCCGGCAACGCCGAGCAGGGCGGCGGCTCGATTACCGCGTTTTATACCGTTCTATCCGAGGGGGACGATCAACAGGACCCGATCGCCGATGCCTCGCGCGCCATTCTCGACGGTCACGTGGTGCTGTCGCGCCGGCTGGCCGAGGAGGGGCATTACCCCGCGATCGATATCGAGGCCTCGATCAGCCGGGCCATGCCACAAATTGTCTCGCCCGAACAGCTGCACAAGGCGCAGGTATTCAAGCAACTCTATGCCCGCTATCAGCAGAGTCGTGATCTGATCAGCGTCGGTGCCTATTCTGCCGGTTCCGACCCATTGACTGACAAGGCGATGGAGAAAATGCCTTCCATGCAGGCCTTTCTGCGCCAAGGGCTGCACGTCAGCGTTAACCTGAACGATAGCCAGGCAGCGCTGGAACAGACCATCAATAATGAGTGAAAGCCGCATTCGTCGCTTGATCCCGGTGCTGGACATGGCGCTGGAGGAAGAGCGCAAGGCAGCTACAGTGTTGGGGCAATGCCAGAAGCAACTGGATGAAGCCCAGACACGATTGCGCGACCTTGAGTACTACTGCGGCGAATACGCCAAAGGCTGGACTCAGCGCGGCGGCCAGGGCGTAGGCCGCGAGTGGCTGATGAACTACCAGCGTTTCATGGCGCAGATGGAGGTTGCGCTGGAGCAACAGCGCCAGACGGTGAGTTGGAATAGCCAGAGTATCGACAAGGCACGCGAGAACTGGCGGCAGCGCTATCAGCGTCTGGAGGCACTGCGCAAACTGATCGAAAAATACCGCCAGGAAGCGCAGGCCAGAGCAGACCGTCAGGAGCAGAAACTGCTCGACGAGTTGTCTCAACGAGCCCACGCACAACGCGGAAATAATGCCTGACAGTCCCCCATCCCTGTGCTAAAAGAAGTGGAACACCCAAAACTTGCCAGGGAGAAATCATGTCGATTCAGGCAACTTTATCGGCGGACAGCCAAGTACTTACCATCAGCGTCAAAGGGCGTTTCGATTTCGGCGCGCACCAGGACTTTCGCAACGCTTACGAGCGCAGCGGTCTGACTCCGCAACGCTATGTGGTTGATCTGCATGAAACTGATTACATCGACAGTTCTGCGCTCGGCATGTTGCTGCTGCTGCGTGACCACGCTGGCGGAGACAGTGCGCAGGTCAGCATCGTTCATTGCAATCCCGATGTCCGCAAAGTATTAAGTATTTCCAACTTCGAACAGTTGTTCAGCATCAAGTAGCCTCAGATGGCCGGCCGGCGTGTATCAGCAGGTGGCGGCGCCGAGGTGCAAGACGCCACTAGCCGTCTGAGCGTGCTCGTGGCCGATGACAATCCTGCCGACCGTATGATTCTCGGGCGTCTGGTTGAGCGTCTTGGTCATCAGGTCTATCTGGCTGAAAATGGCCGTCTGGCGGTAGAGCAGTTCAGTGCGATGCAGCCCGATATCGTGCTGCTGGATGCCCTGATGCCCGTCATGGATGGTTTTGAGGCAGCCCGCCTGATAAAGCAGCAGGCGGGCGAAGATCTGGTGCCAATCATCTTTCTCACCAGCCTGACTGAAACCGACGCGCTGGTGCAGTGCCTGGAAGCCGGCGGCGACGATTTTCTGACAAAACCCTATAACCCGGTCATCCTGGACGCCAAGATTCGCGCCTTTCGACGCATGCGCGAGATGCATCAGACGCTGCAGTCGCAACGTGATGTGATCGCCGCGCAACATGCCAGCATGGTGCAGGATCAGGAGCTGGCGAAGATCATCTTTGATCGCGTGGCGCACTCCGGCACCCTCAGTCACAGCAGTTTGCGCTATCTGCAGTCAGCGTATGCCATGTTCAACGGCGACATTCTGTTGGCTGCCAACCGCCCCTCTGGTGAAATGCACCTGCTGCTGGGTGACTTTACCGGCCATGGTCTATCGGCTGCCATTGGCGCCATGCCGCTGGCTGAAGTCTTCTACGCGATGACCGCCAAGGGCTTCACGCTGCGGGATATCCTGCTCGAGCTGAATGACAAGCTGGCGACCATACTACCGGTCGGCATTTTCTGCTGCGCGGTGCTGATTGAGGTCAACCCGAACAAGGGCCTGGTTGAGATATGGAACGGTGGCCTGCCGGAGGTGGTGATTCTGGGGCGCTCGGCGGAGTTGATGCAGCGGGTGCCATCCACGCATCTGCCGCTTGGGGTTGCCCGCAGCGAACGTTTCAATGCCGAGCCGGTGGTGCTGGTGATGCGCCCAGGCGAGCGGCTGCTTTGCTGGACTGATGGTGTAATCGAAAGTCGTAACCAGGCCGGGGAGTTATTCGGTGAATCGGGCGTACACGAGGTGCTGGATGCCTACCTGGGGCATCCGGCCAAAGTATTCGATGGCTTGCTTCAGGCATTGGAGCGATTTCACGGAAGCCCCGAAGACGACGTGAGTCTGTTGCAAGTGGTAATGCCTGCCGTCACTGAACGCGCGGTGGTAGCACATCCACCGACGCAGTCCGCGCCCGCACAGGACTGGCGGTTGGCTTACACTTACCGCGCCGGGTCGATTCGGCAACAGAATCCGTTGCCATTTCTGCTGTCTCGCCTGCTCGAAATCCCCGGCCTGCGTCCCCAGGCTGGAGCGCTATTCACCGTACTCAGCGAGTTGTATAGCAATGCGCTGGAGCATGGGCTGCTGCAGCTCGACTCTGCGTGGAAGCGGGATTCGGATGGCTTTGCGCTTTACTATCGAGAGCGTGGCGAACGTCTGCGCACGCTCAGCGAGGGGTGGATACGTTTTACGCTGAATCACGTGCCTACCTCCGAGGGCGGGCTGTTGTATATCGAGTGTGAAGACAGTGGCAATGGTTTTGACCCTTCGTGTGCCGAAGCCGATTATGCTGGCCGCGGACTGGCCTTGATCGCGGCTCTGGCGCAGGAGGTTGAGGTAGATGCGGCGGGCAGCCGGGTAAGGGTGGTCTTCAGCTGGTAGCATGGGCATACTGCCCGCAGTTTCTGTGTATCCGGCGGGCTTCTCAGCAGGGCCGTCTGTTAGGCTGTTACTGCTTTGCTAGCTGTTTTTTCGTCGTGCGCTGCGGCCGAAGGAACGCCAACTCATTCCGTCATAGAGTTTTTTGCGTATGTCAGATCAGTTTCCGGATGTCGATAACGCTGCACTGGACGCGCTGCGTGACTTGATGCAGGAAGATTATCCCCTGTTACTGGAAACCTTCCTGGCCGATGCCAATGTAAGGCTGACTCAGCTGCGTGAGGCGCTGGTCACTGACGATCTGGAAGCCTTCCGGCAGGCGGCGCACAGCTTCAAGGGCAGCTGCGGCAACATGGGCGCGCTGGCGCTGGAGCAGGCCTGCCTGAATGCCGAGAAAGCCGCCCTGCAGGGCGACGCTGAGGCCGCCTCCAGCAGCTACTCGCGCATTCGCGAGCGCTTTACCCGCCTGCAAGCCATTCTTTCCTGCTAACAATCCACCCGGTTGGCCCGCGCATTGCAAGTTGCTTGCAAACGCAAGGATTCTTGCAGACCGGGGTGGAGATTCAATCATGCCAATTGGGCAAAATCTGCTGGCGCTGATGGGCGCTGAAATGCCACGAGACACATTCGCTGGGTTGAACGCCACGCGGGGCGAAAGCGGCGAAACAGAAGGGTTTGGTGCCTTCTCTTCGATTCTTGCAGCGCAAAAGCCGTCGGAACTCAAAGCACTGTTCAGCCAGCTGAATCAATTGCAGGCAGACGCCATGGGCACCGAAGAGGCGCCGCCCGAGTTTGCCGCCGACGGCAATAGCTTGCCGGTCGAGATAAAGGGCTGGCTGCAAAAGTTGGCCATGCTGGAAACCTCAACGCAGTCCTCCGTGGGCGGTGACGATGACGTGGCCGCGGCGGCTGTGGCAGATGACCCAACCGAGCAGGAGGCTCTGGATCTACTTGCCGGTTTGAGCAGCCAATGGCAGCAATGGTTGGCGCAGCTGCCGCGGGACGAGGCCGCCGCATCCGGTAGTGTGGCTGAGGCCGAGGTGGCTCTGGCCTCTACCTTGCCACACGTGCCTGGCGCGCTGGTGGATCAAAACAGGCAACAGCTTGCTGCCACTGAAGTCAGCACTGGCCTGCCTGGAGATAAGGTGATTCCGGCTGCTGTCGGTACCCTGAGCTCGCCGGACATGCTGGCCCAACTGCGCGCCGCGATGACGGGCGAGGCGAACACTGAGGAGGTCGCTGGCCGGGCCGTCAGCAGCGATGACACGACCAGCAAAGGCAAGGCGGTGGTCGCGGACGGTGACGACAAGCTGCTCAATCAGTCCAGGCAGACCAACTCGGCTGATCAGCCGCAACAAAGCCAGCGTGTTGCCAGTCTGGTTGCCAGCATGGAAGCGCCGGGATTTGCCGCGGCACGTTTGGCCGAGCAGAAGGGACGCGAACCAGGCAAACCGGATAGCAATGCGATAGACGCACTGGCTGGACAAGATAGGGCGAGTACTGCCGCCAATGCTGCGCAGAATGCCCTGACCCAACGGCCTGTCGCCGCTGCTGCGCAAGCCGCTACCGTTCCCTTTGGCCAGAGCGGCTGGAGTGAATCGGTGGTCAATAAGGTCATGTGGATGTCCAGCCAGAACCTGAAGAGCGTTGAGATTCAGCTCGACCCTGCCGAGCTGGGGCCACTGGAGATCAAGATTCAGACCCGCGGCCTTGAGCATCAGGTGCAATTCGTCAGTCAGAATCCGGGCGTGCGCGAGGCACTGGAAGGTCAGGTGCATCGCTTGCGTGAGATGTTTTCCCAGCAGGGTGTTGATCAGCTCGATGTCTCGGTATCCGATGGCAACAGCGGTCAACAATCAGGTAGCGAGCCGCGCAGTAGCTTTGCCGGTGGTGAGGGCAGTGGTCGTGGCGGTAGTTTGGCGAACGGTGCAGCTCAACTGGGTAGTGAAGACGAGCTGCCAATGGCTGCTGCGCAAAGCATCGCGGCCAATAGCAGGTTGGTGGATTACTACGCCTAGGCTCTCAGGCCCGCGCTGCCGGGCCTGACATCTGCGACGTCCCCGAGGCGCGCCAGTCTGCCGACAGCCGGTGGGCTGGCAAAGACATTTACCCGCTTTCCCTTTATTCTATGCCGAACCGGCCCTGGCAGCCGAGCGCGAGCCTTGCGCCTGCGCTATCCTGCGAGCAGTCGGGCCACGCAGGCATGAGCTGGCACGCTCAATGCATCAGCCCTGGAAACAGGGAAAATCCCGCTGGAGTGACGGAATATTGTCATGGCGAAACAAGCAGATAAGAACGCGACAGAAGACGGGCAGGAAAAACCTGCCAAGAGCCGCAAGAAACTTTTCATACTGGTCGGTATAGGGCTGCTGGCGCTGTTGCTGTCAGCGGGCGGCGTGGCCTACTTTCTGCTGTCGGGTGATGACGAAGAGGCCGCTGAGCAAGAGCCGGCCGAGCCGGTCAAGCAGGTGGCGCTGTATCAGGCGCTGGAGCCGCCTTTCGTGGTCAACTACACCGATAGCGGTCGGCAACGTTACATGCAGGTCAGTGTTGTGCTGATGGGGCGTAACGCCGAAGGCATGGCCAAGCTCAATCAGCACCTGCCGTTGATCCGCAATCAACTGGTAATGCTGTTTGGCAGCGAAGAGTTTTCCACCCTGATGAGTCCTGAGGGCAAGGAAGCATTGCGCGAGAAAGCCAGTCTGGCCGTTAAGGCGCTGCTGGAGAAGGAAGTGGGCGACCCGGTGATCGAGTCGGTGCTTTTTACCAATATGGTTCTGCAATAGGAAGCTTCCATGGCCGTACAGGATCTGCTGTCCCAGGATGAAATCGATGCCCTGTTGCACGGGGTAGATGACGGTGCCATCGATACCGACCTGGAAAGCGAACCGGGGTCGATCAAAAGCTACGATCTGACCAGCCAGGACCGGATCGTGCGTGGGCGCATGCCTACGCTGGAGATGATCAACGAGCGCTTCGCCCGCTATACCCGTATCAGCATGTTCAACCTCATGCGCCGTTCGGCCGATGTCGCGGTTGGGGGGGTGCAGGTCATGAAGTTTGGCGAGTACGTGCACTCGTTGTACGTGCCGACCAGCCTTAACTTGGTGAAGATGAAGCCGCTGCGCGGCACCGCGCTGTTCATTCTGGATGCCAAGCTGGTGTTCAAGCTGGTGGATAACTTCTTTGGTGGCGATGGTCGCCACGCCAAAATCGAAGGCCGGGAATTCACGCCCACTGAGCTGCGCGTGGTGCGCATGGTATTGGACCAGGCTTTCGTCGATCTGAAGGAAGCCTGGCAGGCGGTACACGACGTGCAGTTCGAGTACGTCAACTCCGAGGTCAACCCGGCGCTGGCCAATATTGTCAGCCCCAGCGAAGTGGTTGTGGTCTCGACCTTCCATATTGAACTGGATGGTGGCGGTGGCGACCTGCACGTTACCTTCCCCTATTCGATGATCGAGCCCTTGCGGGAGGTGCTGGATTCGGGCGTGCAGTCGGATGTCGACGAGCACGACGAGCGTTGGGTACGTGCCTTGCGTGAGGAGATCACCGGCGTCAAGGTGCCGCTCACCGCGACCGTGGTGAAAAGCCAACTCAAGCTCAATGACCTGCTCAGCATGCAACCAGGTGATGTGATTCCGGTTGAGCTGCCAGAGCACATGGTGCTTTGTGCCAACGGCGTACCGACGTTCAAGGCCAAGCTGGGTTCGGTCAAGGGCAACCTGGCGCTGCAGATTCTGGGTCCGCTGACCCGACCGCGCTAAGCGCACATCAGCAACCTACCCATATCAATAACAGAGGAACCGCACGATGGCTGATGACAAGAACCCGGACGAAGTCACTCCTGAGGAGCAGGCGCTGGCTGACGAGTGGGCGGCCGCGCTGGACGAGGCGGGGGATGCCAGTCAGGACGATATAGACGCGATGCTGGCGCAGAATGACGCGCAGCCACGTATGCCGATGGAAGAGTTCAACGCGCCGGCGAAGGCGGTTGATGAAGGATTCGATCCGGGTGACAGCCCCAACCTGGATGTGATCCTGGATATCCCCGTCACAATTTCCATGGAAGTGGGCAACACTGACATCACCATCCGCAACCTGCTGCAGCTTAACCAGGGCTCTGTGGTCGAGCTCGACCGCCTGGCTGGCGAGCCGCTTGACGTCAAGGTCAACGGTACGCTGATTGCTCACGGTGAAGTGGTGGTGGTGAACGAGAAATTCGGTATTCGTCTGACGGATGTCATCAGCCCCACTGAACGCATCAAGAAGTTGCGGTGAGTCGGGCCATGCTGCGGGCTTTGTTATTCCTTGCTCTGCTGCCTGCGGCGGCGGCCTGGGCGGCTGAAGAGCCCGCCGTGGCCGCTGTGGGTGCCGCTTCCGGTGGCTCGCTGATCGGCCAGTTGCTGCAATTGGGGCTGGGGTTGGCAGTGGTTGTGGGGCTGATTTTCGGTTTGGGCTACCTGATGCGTCGTGTCGGACCGTTGGCGCCGCAGGGCGGCCAGCACATCAAGCTGGTCAGCAGCCTGCCGCTCGGCCCGCGTGATCGCCTGCTGCTGGTGGACGTAGGCGGCACTCAGATGCTGCTGGGTACCTCACCGGGACGGATCAATACCCTGCACGTGTTTGATCAACCGGTGGCCGACCTGGCTGCGGCTGCCGCCAGCAACAATGATTTTGCCCGCAAGTTGCAGGCGATGCTGAAACGGGGAGCCGATTCATGATGCGCTGGACCTGGCTCCTGCTGTTACTCGCCGCACCCTCTGTGTGGGCGCAGACCGCTGCAGATCCGCTGAGCTTGCCAGCGGTGACCCTGAGTACCGACGCCGACGGCGAGCAGACCTACTCAGTCAGCCTGCAGGTTTTGCTGTTGATGTCGGCGCTGACCTTCATTCCGGCCTTCGTGATGATGATGACCAGCTTCACGCGGATCATTATCGTTTTTGCCATTTTGCGTCAGGCGCTGGGTCTGCAGCAGACTCCGTCCAGCCAGATCATGGTGGGGTTGGCGCTGTTTCTCACGCTGTTCATCATGGCGCCGGTATTCGAGCGCATCAATGAGTCGGCATTGCAGCCTTACATCAATGAAGAGATGCAGGCACAGGAGGCCATTCAGGTCGCTAGCGTGCCCATGCGTGAATTCATGCTGGCGCAGACGCGCGAGACGGACCTAGAACTCTTTGTGCGTTTGGCCAAGCGTACCGATCTGGCCAGCCCGGATGAGGTGCCTTTTCATATCCTGGTGCCGGCCTTCGTGACCTCCGAGCTGAAAACCGCGTTCCAGATCGGCTTCATGATCTTTATTCCCTTTCTGGTTATCGACTTGGTGGTGGCCAGTGTGCTCATGGCCATGGGTATGATGATGCTCTCGCCACTGATTATTTCATTGCCATTCAAGATCATGCTCTTCGTACTGGTGGACGGCTGGGCGCTGATTATCGGCACCCTGGCGGCCAGCTTTGCGGTGAGCTAGGAGAACTGCGATGACGCCGGAAGTTGCTGTTGATCTGTTCCGTCAGGCGCTGTGGTTGACCGGCATTATGGTGGCCGTAGTGGTTATGCCGAGCTTGCTCATCGGCCTGGTGGTGGCCATGTTTCAGGCGGCCACACAGATCAACGAGCAGACCCTGAGTTTTCTGCCGCGTTTGCTGGTCACCTTTCTGACCCTGATCTGGCTGGGGCCGTGGTTGACCACCCAGTTGATCGAGTTTACCGACAACCTGTACCGAAATATTCCAGGGCTGATCGGCTGATGCTGGAGTTGTCCAGCGCCGAGCTCAGCCGCTGGGTCGCCAGTTACCTGTGGGTGCTGTTTCGCATCGCCAGTCTGCTGATGACCATGCCGGTGTTCGGGACCCAGTTGGTGCCTACTCGCATCCGTCTATATTTTGCCCTGGCCTTGACTCTGTTGGTCGCGCCGCAGATTCCGCAAGTGCCCACTCTGGATGCCTTGTCCTTGAGTACCTGGGTAATTATCGCCGAGCAGATACTGATTGGTGCCGCCATGGGTTTCTCCTTGCAGCTCCTGTTTCAAGTTCATGTGCTGGCTGGTCAGATTGTGGCTATGCAGATGGGTTTGGGCTTTGCTTCGATGAACGATCCGAGCATGGGTATTTCCGTTGCCGTGGTCGCGCAGGTCTTCACCATGCTGGTTACTCTGCTGTTTCTTGCTATGAATGGGCATCTTGTGGTGCTGGAAGTGCTGGTTGAAAGCTTTACCACCCTGCCGATAGGTGAAACCTTGGCGGTGACCGACTTTGAAGCGCTGGTTTATCGCTTTTCCTGGGTGATGGCGTCCGCCATTCTGATCGGCTTGCCAGCTATTGCGGCGCTGCTGATCGTTAACTTGTCGTTTGGTGTGATGATGCGTGCGGCCCCGCAGCTGAACATCTTTTCCATTGGTTTTCCGCTGACCTTGGTATTTGGTTTGTTCATCCTCTGGGTGCTGCTGAGTAACGTGTTGGGGCAGTATCAGGAGCTGGCCTCCAATGCCTTGATCTGGTTGCGCGCACTGGTGAGGGCCGGCTGATGGCAGATTCCGAGAGCGGTCAGGAAAAAACAGAAGAGCCCACGGCGAAACGGCTCAAGGAGTCGCGCGACAAGGGTCAGGTTGCGCGCTCCAAGGAGCTTAATACGCTGGCGGTGGTCATGGTGGCGGCCGTGGCGTTGCTGATGCTGGGGCCGGGTATGGTACGCAAGTTGATGGACATCATGGTGTTCAACTTCTCCTTCGAGCGTGACGCGCTGTTCGGTACCGATGCCATGGCGCTGCATCTGTTTGCCTCGGTGAAAGAAGGGTTGATGGTGTTGGCGCCGTTGTTTGGCTTTTTGCTGGTCGCCTCGATTGTTGGCCCCATCATGCTCGGTGGCTGGTTGTTCAGTGCCTCGTCGTTGGCGCCCAAGTTCGAGCGCATGAACCCATTGTCAGGGCTCAAGCGCATGTTCTCGCTAAAGGCGCTGGTCGAGCTGCTGAAAGCGCTTGGCAAGTTTCTCGTGGTGCTGAGCGTAGCGTTGCTGGTGCTGCACTTGCGTACCGACGACTTCCTGACCATGGGACAGGAGCCGCTGGAACAGGCCATAGTGCATTGCGCCTGGGCGTTGGCCACCGCGTTGCTAATCCTGGCAGCATCGCTGATTCTGATCGCGGCTGTGGATGTGCCCTTTCAGCTCTGGGATAACAAGCAGAAGCTGATGATGACCAAGCAGGAAGTGCGTGACGAGTACAAGGACTCCGAAGGCAAACCTGAGGTCAAGTCGAAGATTCGCCAGATGCAGCGCGAGATGGCTGAGCGGCGCATGATGGAGAAGGTGCCGCAGGCTGATGTGGTGATAACCAACCCGACCCACTTTGCGGTAGCGCTGAAGTACGATCCGCTGAACCGCGGGGCTCCCGTCGTGCTGGCCAAGGGCGCCGACTTCATAGCGCAGAAGATTCGTGAAGTAGCCAATGCAAACGAGGTGGTTGTGCTGGAGTCACCGCCCCTGGCACGGGCGGTGTATTACAGTACCGAGCTGGATCAGGAGATTCCTGCCGGCCTCTATCTGGCGGTAGCCCAGGTGTTGGCGTACGTCTTCCAGCTGCGGCAGTATCGAGCAGGGCAGGGCAAGCGCCCTGGGCCAATGCCTGAGCCGCCCATTCCGGATGACCTTAAAAAGTAGCCTCAGGGTTGCTCGGTGGCTCTTGGCTGCGGGTTGGGGCTGTCCTGCAACTCCAAGTCCTTGATCAGCTCGCCCAGATCCTCTTCCATCAGGCGGCGCAGCTGCGCTTCGTACTCCTCGATCGATCCCGACAGATCGATAATGATCTCGACTCGGCGGTTCAATGCGCGGTTTTCTGATGAATCGTTGTTCGCGCGTGGACGGGTTTCGGCGTAACCCTGAACCTTGAGCCGTTCCGGCTGCACGGCGTCGCCAATCAACAGGGCGTTGGCCACAGAGGAGGCGCGGGCAGCGGAGAGGTCCCAGTTCGACTGGAAACGGGCGGTATGAATCGGAATATCGTCGGTATGGCCTTCGATAGTAATTTCACCCGGGAGCCGAGCAATAACGTCGGCGATCTTGTCGAGCATATCCTCGAAGTCGGCGGTCATGTCCGCCGATCCTGAAGGGAAAGAGCCTTTTTCCTCGACACGGATGACGATGCGCTTGCGATCGTGTTCCAGCTGAATACGCCCTTCCTGCAGTTCGTTCTCCAGCACGTCACGCAGCGCATCGACGCTGGTTTCAACCTGCTTCTCGGTCGTGTCGGCGACTTGTTGCTGTAGCTTGCCTTCCATTTCCGCTTTCAGCGTTTCCAGTTGCGGCGCTTCCTCGGTGGTTTGCTGGCGCACGCTATCGACTGGCGTCGGCTCGGGTTTGCCCGGCGAAAAATTGTCAAAGATCGGGCTGGTGCCCATGGGAATATCTAGCGCGGGTATGTCGCGTTGTACGCCAAAGGCCTTGGATAGCTCACCGGCAATCTGCTTGAACTTTTGTGCATCAATCTCGGAGAACGATAGCAGCAGGACGAAGAAGCACATCAGCAGTGACATCAGATCGGCGAAGGTCATTACCCACGCGGGGATACCCGGCTTGTCGTCTTCACCGTCCATCAGGCGTCTTCCGCTTCGCCGGCTTTAGCGGCTTTGCCTCGTGGCAGATAGCTGCTCAGCAGTTGCTCTATTACCCTGGGGTTGGTCCCCTCCTGAATGGCCAGAATGGCGTCAATCCACAGTTCCTGCATGCGCGCTTCCTCTGTCATGCGCAGGGCCAGCTTGTCGGCAATGGGGATGCAGATCATGGTCGCCAGCATGGCACCGTACAGGGTCGTCAGCAGGGCTACTGCCATTGCCGGACCAATGGACTTGGGGTCTTCCATGTTGGACAGCATCTGCACCAGGCCGATCAATGTACCGATCATGCCCATGGCTGGCCCAACGTCACCCAGCGCAGTGAAGACCTTGGCGCCCCAGCGGTTGCGATCCAGCGTGAGCAGGCGTTCCTTGTCGAGAATGGCCTTCACGGTTTCCTGCGGGTGGCCGTCGATCAGCAGTTGGATACCGCTTTTCAGGAAGTCGGCAGAAATTTCCTTGTCTTCCAGTGCCAGCAGACCCTGCTTGCGCGAAACAGTGGCTAGCTCCACCAGTTCAGTGATGCTTTCTTCAACGTCTGGCAGCTTGAAACGAAACGCCCGGCCAGCGACCTTGATGGCACCTATGAACTGCCCGACGTTGAATTTTGCCAATACCACGAAAAGACTGCCGCCGATAACGATCAGCAAGGAGGGCACGTTGAAGAAAACCTGCGCGCCGGTGCCCAACAGGATGGAAGCGGCGATGATGCCAATGGCGCCGATAAGGCCAATAAGTGTCGCGAGATCCACTTTTGCTCCTTGAATTGTGATGGAGATACAGCAAAGAAAGTTCGGGCGATGGCAGCGGGGCGCTATTCTAAGGGGGAACGCCCGTAAGTTAAATGCCTGGTGTCAAATGTTCGTCTTTTGCTGCCCGGTTCGATTTTTTTATTGGAGGTACCTATGCCGTCTGCTTCCCGTGTTGCTTGGGGTTCTATTTTTGCCGCTGCGTTGATCGCGTTATCGCTGGCTTTCATGGCAATCAGCCTGAAAACCGGGCTGCTGCAGTTTCGTGGCGCCGACCGGGTTGTCAGTGTCAAAGGACTGGCGGAGCGCGAAGTGTCTGCCGATTTGGCGCTTTGGCCGGTCAATTTCACCCTTACTGGCAATAGTCTAGACCAGTTGCAGGATGACATAGACACGCAACAGGGGCTGGTGCGTTCTTTTCTGTTGCTCAAGGGATTCAAGGAGCCGGAGATTCAGCTGTCGGTTCCCAAGATTACCGATCAGCATGCCAATGCCTATGGCAACAGTTTGCCACCTGATCGCTACCGGGCTGAGGTGACAGTGCTGGTGCGCACCAACGATGTGGACAGCGTCAAGCAGGGCATGCAGTCGGTGGGTGAACTGGTCAAGTCCGGGGTGGCCCTGACCCAGAGCTACGAGTTTCAGCCTAGCTTCCTGTTCACGCAACTCGACAGCATCAAACCGGACATGATTGCAGATGCTACCCGTGATGCGCGCGCGGCGGCCGATCAGTTTGCTCGAGATGCCGGTGCCGAGGTGGGCAGCATACGACGCGCGTCCCAGGGGTATTTTTCTATTGAGGACGTAGATCCGTTCACGCCGGAAACCAAGCGCATCCGCGTGGTTACCAACATTGACTACAGCCTGGAGTAAAACCGGGCTGCTTCACTGGTGGATGAACTCGGCGATCTGTTGTGGCCAGTGGCTGAGCTCCCGGACGGAGTTAATGACGCGCAGTTCGGCATGCGGCAGACAGTCTGCCAGTTGCTCGGCGCTCGCCAAGGGATGGATAGGATCGTCTTGCCACGCCAGTATCAGTGCGGGCTGCTTCAAGCCTGCCAGTTCCTTCGGTGGCGGCAGATCGGATGCCATGGCGCCCTGCAATATGGCAATGAGCAGTTCACTGGAAAAGTCCCTGAGCGCCTCAAGCTGCGGCATCGCGGCGGCGGGTTGCGTGTGCAGCAGCCAGCCCGGGAGCGCCGGATTGCGGCGTGACGTCTGAACCAGTGCGCCCAGCCCCCGCTTTTGCAGTACACGGATCATCTGCTGGTAGCGCTGTTGCTGAGCCGCGCGTTGCTGCCACACGGCGGGTGGTGTGGCTAGGACCAGTTTGCTCACCTGCTGTGGCGCCCTGAGGGCCGCGAGCAACGCGCTGGCACACCCCAGTGAATGTCCGCCCAGCGCATAGCGTTCGCCCGCGTGCTGGCAGGCGACCGCGAGCATGTCTGTCGCCAGTGCCGGCCAGGTATAGCGCGCGGCATCCAGCGGGCGCGCTGATTGTCCATGGCCGCAGGCGTCGTAGCGCAGAAGGCGCAATGGCAGACCTACACGATGAAACCACCCATGGGCTCTTTCCTGCGCCATCGAGCTCATCAAGCCGTGACCCCAGACCAGGGTTGGTCCATCGCCGGCGATGTCGACCTGAAGCATAAGTCAGCATTCCTGAAATCGATGCGGCAGCTTAGCAAATGTCATTGCCGCTGACAGGTACGATGACGGCGTTTAGACTGGCTGTTTTCTCAGAGGGTATTGGGCATGGAGTTGTTACCCTGGGCGCATCAAACAAGCGCCGGTTTTACCCTGCGCGGCTGGCATAGCCCGCCCAGCGGAAAGCCGTTGTTGCATTTCCTGCACGGCAATGGCTTCTGCACGCGCAGCTATGAACCCTTGCTGGAGCTGCTGGCCGCCGACTTCGATCTCTGGCTGTGTGATTTGCAAGGGCATGGCCAGAGTGATCACGGTGAGCGCTTTGTTGGCTGGAATCGCAATGCCGAGCTGGCGTTGGAAGCTTTCGAAGCTGGTCGCCAGTGCTTTGGCGAGGTCCCGCGTTACGCTTGTGGGCACAGCTTCGGTGGCGTGTTGACGGCATTGGTGCTGTCGGCGCAGCCGTCGCTGTTCAAGTGCGCGGTATTGCTTGACCCGGTGTTCTTTCCGCCGGGTTTGATTGCGCTGCGCCGTAGTCTCGGGCTGCTGGGTCTGCACAACAATCCGGTTGCCAAACGGGCGCGCTTGCGCCGCGATAGCTGGCCTGATCGCGATGCAGCGCATGCCGGCTTGCACAATCGCGGCATGTTCCGCGGTTGGGATGAGAGCGCTTTCGCCGCGCATATCGCGCATGCGTTGCGAGAGCATCCGGAGCGCGGGGTGGAGCTATGCTGCCGGCCCAGCCGAGAAGCCGAAGTGTTCATGACCATGCCGCACGGACTGTGGCGTAGTTTGCGGCGCATCAGTACACCCACTCATATCATTTATGGAGATCGCAGCTATCCCTTTGTAGCGGCCAGCGCGAAGCGCCTCGCTGCCAGCAGTGCTGTTTGCACAGCGCAGAAAACCGCCGGCGGGCACTGTTTCATGCTGGAGCATCCGCGCCTTACTGCTCAGCAGGTTTGTCAGTCTTTGCTCAGCTAGCTGTGGTTGTTTGCGGGGCCGGGCTCAGCGGTTTCGCTTAGCAGGCTGGCGCGCTCTCGTGCGCTACGGGCGACGTGTTCGGCGAGGCCGGCGCCGGCCTCGCTCATGGTCAGATAGGTGTGGTCAGCACCCGCACGGATGATGCGGCGGGCGATATCTTCATACATGGCGTGCGAGACAATCAGCCCGTCGAAGCCGCGTGAGCGCAACTTTTGTACGGCGATGGTCTTGGCCTCGGCGTCGTTCATCGCCAGTATCACCGAGTGGATGTTGGGCATGTCGAGGTTTTGCCAGAACACCTGGTCCTCCGCGTCGGCAAACAGGGCCCTACGGCCATCCTGCAGGCTGGCGTCGACGGCCACGGGGTCGGAGTCCAGCGCGATCACATTGAAGCCCTGCTCAAACAGATTGTCGTAGGCCGCGCGGCCGGTTCGCCCGAGGCCCATTACCAGGATTTGCGCGTCGCCCAGGGTAATGGGCTGCTCATCTGGATGACGAATGTTGCGCTCGAAGGGCAGCAGATACGGTGATAGGCGCTCATAGATGGAGTGCACGATACGGTTGAGCGGCGCCGACAGCAGAAAGGAGAAGGCGACGGTCAAGGCCAGGGGTATCAGCCACTGAGGTAGTACCAGGCTGGCCATGATCAGGCCGAACTCGCTGTAGTTCGCCAGCGTGAGACTGCTGAGGAAGGCGCTGCGCGCGCGCAACTTGAAGCCGACGAAGAGGAAGAAGAACAGCAGCGCCTTGAGCGGCAGCAACAGCGTCAGTACCAGGGCGAAGACCACGGCGTGCATGTCGGGCAGGCCGCCCAGGCCGATCTGCAGGAAGAAGCCGACCAGAAAGATTTCCTTCAGGCTCCAGAGTGACTGCGACAACTCGCCGGCACGCTTGTGCCCGGCCATAAGCGCGCCGAAGGCCAGTGCGCCCAGCTCGGAGCTAAGCCCCAGGGCTTCAAAGCCGGTACCGCCGACTACTAGGGCCAGCAGAAGGCCCAACAGGATCATCAGCTCTTCGTGGCCGCTCATGTCCAGCAGTTTGAACAGCAGCGGCTTGCTCAGCGGCAGGAGCAGTACCAGTAGTACCCACGCAGAAGGGCTTTTGCCGCTGGCGATGCTGATGGCTACCAGCGCGATCAGGTCCTGCATGATCAGCACGCCAATAGCGACGCGGCCGTGGAAGGCGCGCAGCTCGCGCTTGCTCTCCAGCACTTTGGCGGCAAGCACTGTACTGGAGAATGACAGGGCCATCGCCAGCAGGGTTGCCTCGCCCAGGGGCAGTTCCAGAAAGTACAGCAGGCCGGCCAGCAGCAGGGCAGTGGACAGTCCGAAATGCAGCAAGCTGCCACCGATGACCTCGGGGCGAACCAGGTTCTTGACCTTGAGTTTGAGTCCTACAGTGAATAGCAGCAGTAGCACGCCCAGGTGAGCGATATGGGACAGTATTTCGCTGTCTTCTGGACCAATCCCCACCTGAGTGCCCAGCGCCGAGAGTGCGAAGCCGGCGCCGAGATAGCCGATCAAGGGTGGTAGGCCCACCTGACGCGTGGCCAGGCCCATCAAGAAGGCGAAAGCAATCCATACTGCTTCAATCACAGGCGATTCCCGTTTCCGTATAATAAGGTGCTGCTTGAACCCGCGTTTGTTGTTCAGTGCTCGCGGGCAAATGTCCGCTGGGTAGTTCGCCAGACTATATCGGAGTTTTCTGTTCGATGCAGGGGAGGGGAAGCAGAAACGACACGGGCCCGGCAGTTACCTGCCGAGCCCGTGGCTAGTGTCGTCAGCCGGAATCAGGCAGCGACAATCACGTCGCCGTGGTTTTCCGGTTCAATCAGCGCCGAGTGCAGCGACGCCACCGCGGCATCGTAGTCTTCTTCCTTGATGATGCACTGCATCTCGACTTGACGGATCGACTGGTGAATCGCCTGGATGCTGATGTCGGACGCTGCCAATGCGGCCACGGTTTTGGCCAGTATGCCCTTGACCTTGAGGTCCGAGCCAATGGCCGACACGATGGCGATGTTGTGCACATTCACCTCTGCCATCGGATAGCGCTCCTCAATCAGACGCGAGGCGCGGTTGATCATCTTGCGTGAGCCGGAGGCATAGTAGGTGATGCTGTTAGCATCGGAATCCTTGTTCACTACATACAGCTTGAGCTGCTTCAACAGCTTGGTGATTTCCAGGTCGTAACCCACGTCGCCAAGCATTTCCTGATCGAATACCTCGAGGCCAAAGACGTCCTTGCGACCGGCGATAATTTCCACGCAGGGTTTCTCGCTGCAGTAGTCCTGACTGATCAGTGTGCCGCCGTGATCCGGTTCGAAGGCATTCTTGATACGCAGGTGAATGCCGGCGCGGCGCAGCGTGCGGGCCGCCTTGGGATGTATTGCTTCCATGCCAAGGTTGGACAGCTGGTCGGCAACGTCGTAATTGGTCCGGCCGATGGTTACTACCTTGTCCACACCGACCAGGTTCGGGTCGGCACTGGAGAGGTGGTACTCCTTGTGGATGATCGCCTCGCGCGCACTGGTGCTGGCGGCGATCTGAGCGAAAGTGATTTCGCTGTAGCCGCGATCAAAGGTATTCATCAAGCCTTCGCTGCAATGGGTGTAACCGGTGGCGACCACCAGCTCACGGCTAAGGTCGATGCCATCAAAGCTGTCCTTGACCATATCCTGAAAGGCCTTGGGTTCGCTCTGATTCCAGCCGGTCAGGTCGACCAGGCGCGCGTTGATGCCTTTTTTCTTCAGCGCCAGCACCGTGTTGAAGGCACTGTGAGCTTCGCCCAGTGAGGCGAGCATCTCACGCACCTTCATCAGGTGTTCGGTGAGCTGGAAGTGGCCGTAGGAGCACAGTTGGTGCAGGCTCACCATGCAATCGCGCACGTCGCTGATGCGGCCTTCGATAAAGCGGTCGGCCGCCTGGCGCTCATACTCGCCCTTGAACAGCTCGGCGTTCTTGCTGACCATCGCGCTCTGTACGTTGTCCAGCGCTTCGAGCCAGGCATCTTCGACGTGCGCGTCGGCAAAGCGCTCGTACACGCCGGGCTCCCCGGTCTTTTTGTGCTCAAGCAGCATGTTGGTCATACCGCTGTAGGCAGAGACAACGAAAACACGCTGGTACAGTTCAGTACCCTGACGTTGGCCAATGAAAATGTTGTTCAGTACTTCCTCAAAGCGACTCATTGATGTGCCGCCGATTTTCTCTACTGTATGCATAGTCCTGGTTTCTGTCGTTGGTGAATCTTGTCCTGCCACCAGCAGGTCGAGGGCCTCATGCCCTCGTTATCGGTAACGCTGCGGTGCTATCTGCAGCGGTTCTACCGGGCCGCGTTCCGCGACAAAGTCCGGCCTGGGTGTCAATTCGCCGTAAGGCGCGACCGGTTGGTTGTCTACATGGTTGTAGACGTAAAACAAATTACTGCGTGGGCTCGGGGTGATGTTGCTGTTCGAGCCATGCAGCGTGTTGCAATCAAACAGTACTACTGTCCCGGCTTTGCCGGTTACCGCTTCTATCCCGCCTTCAGCCACCATATCGTTCAGGCTGCTGTCATCGGGTACGCCCAGTTCCTGCTTGCGCAGAGAGCGCTGGTAGTGATTATCCGGAGTATCACCAGTACAGCTGATGTAGTGGCGATGCGATCCCGGAATCAGCATCAGCGGCCCGTTGTAGGGCGTGTTGTCGGTTAGCAGAATCGAACAGCTCACCGCACGCATGCGGGGCAGGCCGTCTTCCACATGCCAGGTTTCAAAGTCGGAGTGCCAGTAGAACTCCTTGCCCTTGAATCCCGGCTTCAGGTTCATGCGCGATTGATGAACATAGACCTCACCGCCCAGTATGTAACTGGCCGGGCCGGCGATGCGCTCATCGCTGGCAATGCGCTTGAACAGGTCGTTGCTGCGGTGGATGGCAAACAGTGAGCGCAGAGCGCCGCTGTCCGGTTCGCGTATTGCAGAGGGCTGTTCCAGCACCGTCTGGTTATTACGCAAGCGGTTTACCTCTTTACGGAAAACCGCGACTTCATCCTGATTGAACAACTCCGGCAAGACCAGAAAACCATCGCGTTCAAAGCGCGCCAACTGGTCTGCCGTGAGAGGGGCGTCGTTCGAAGGGTTCCGGTAAATTATCGGATCCAGGCGATCGAGCCAGCGGGGTTGTTGGTTGAGCTGTCGCGATGGATATACGTCAGCTGCTACCGTCATAAGTCCTCCTCTACATTACCTCGTTAGGTGTTATCTACGGGGTATACGCCGTCCTTGTCGTGTACTTCGCGACCGCTGATCGGTGGGTTGAACACGCAAGCCATTTTCATGTCTTCGGTGCCGCCGCGCAGCATGTGGTCGTCGTGCTTGTCCAGAATGTACAGCGTGCCGGGACGAATCTGATATACCTTCCCGTCCGACAGTGTTTCGATCTCGCCGTTCCCACTCATGCAGTAAACCGACTCAAGATGGTTCTTGTAGTGGATGTGGGTTTCCTTGTTGGCGTAGATGGTGGTGATGTGAAACGAGAAGCCCATGTTGTCGTCCTTGAGCAGCATGCGGGTGCTTTCCCAAGTCTCGGTAGTTACACGGCGTTCCGAGTTTTCACATTCTTCCAGTGTGCGTACGATCATATATTCGGTTCCTCTTGGGTATTCGGGGTTCAGGACACCAGGCTTCAGGAAGCCTGGTTGGCGATGTCTTCAGCCATGACCTTGGCAAAGGCCGCGTCCAGAATGTTCAGAGCCTTGTCGATCTGCTCGTCGGTAATGGTCAGTGGGCACAGGCATTTGACGACCTGGCTGTGATTACCGCTCGTTTCGATAACCAAGCCGTTGGCAAAGGCTTCTTTACAGATGGCGGAAGCAATCTCGCCATTGGGGCAGCTGATGCCGACCATCATGCCGCGACCTTTGACGAACAGGGAGTCGGGGCCATGCTTGCGAGCGATCTTCTGCATGCGTTCCTTGATCAGCTTGCCCTTGGCTTGCACGCTCTTGGCGAACTCACCGTTGGTCCAGAAGTGCTCCAGTGCGGCAGCAGCGGTAACGAAGGCGTGGTTGTTGCCACGGAAGGTGCCGTTGTGCTCGCCTGGCTCCCACTGGTCCAGCTCGTTGCGCATGATCACGATGGCGAAGGGCAGACCAAAGCCGCTCAGCGACTTGGACATAGTGATGATGTCTGGCTTGATGCCCATTTCTTCAAAGCTGAAGAAGGTGCCGGTGCGGCCACAACCTGCCTGGATGTCGTCTGCAATCAGCAGCATTTCATGCTTGCGGCAGAGTTTTTCCAGCTTGCGCATCCACTCGGCAGAGGCTGCATTGAGACCGCCTTCACCCTGCACGACCTCGACGATAACTGCGGCAGGCTTGTCGATGCCGCTGCTGGGGTCGCTCAGCAGTTTGTCCATCATTGAAATGGTGTTGACCTTATCGCCAAAGTAGTTGGCGTAGGGCATACGGCTGACGTCGGTCAGCGGGACACCGGCAGCGCCACGGTGGTGGCCGTTACCGGTTACCGCCAGTGCGCCTATGGTGCAGCCATGGAAGCCATTGGTGAAGCTGATGATGTTGTTGCGGCCGGTAACCTTGCGAGCGAGTTTCAGCGCAGCTTCTACTGCGTTGGCGCCAGTCGGGCCGCTGAACTGGATCTTGTAGTTGGCAAAGCCGCGTGGCTCAAGGATGACCCGGTTGAAGGTCTCCAGAAAGCGCTCTTTGGCCGCGGAATACATATCCAGACCGTGGGTGATGCCGTCTTCTTCCAGATACTGAATCAGTGCTTTCTTCAATACCGGGTGGTTGTGACCGTAGTTCAGCGTACCGGCACCGGCGAGGAAGTCGATGTAACGCTTGCCTTCAGTGGTTACCAGTTCAGCGCCCTGGGCCTGGTTGAAGATGACCGGGAACGAGCGGCAGTAGCTGCGGATATCGGATTCGTTTTTTTCAAACTGTTCGAAATTGTTCATGGTATCTCCTGATCTCAAACTTGAGCTGATTGAGTAACTGATTGGGTAAAGGGTCCAGCACGGTAAATAACTTCGTCGTCGTGCTGTCCGTTGAAGTGCTTCTCGCGGGAAAACAGCACATCAGTGGTGAATTCGGCGCCCAGCAGGCGGAAAGCTTTTTTGAACAGCGCCTCGGATGCGTCGTTGCCCGGGGAGATGGTTGTCTCCAGGCGGGTGACGCCAGCAGCGCGAGCACGCTCGATCAGGGCAAGCAACATCTTCAGTGCTAGGCCTTGACCACGCATGCGGCTATCGACGGCAACTTGCCAGACAAACAAGGTATCTGGCCGGGCAGGCGGGCGGTAACCGGAAATGAATCCGACCAAATCCCCATCGTCTGCCTCGGCCGCGATGGCCGTTTCGGCGAAGTCGGCACATTGCAGCAAGTTGCAATACACCGAGTTGGTATCCAGCGGCTGGCAGCGTGCAACCAGCTGATTCAGAGCAAAGCCGTCCTCAGCGGTAGGCTGGCGGAGTGTTGCGTTTATGGAAGCCAAAGTTAAGTCCCTGAATGTTTATGCTTGAATTCTTTTTTCATAATAAACATATCCTGAAAATTATCTCAACCCGCTGGTAATGCCGCTTACAGGCAGATATTTTTGCTCATCAAATATTTATAGCTGTTAAATATTGGCGTCATATTTGAGGGTTTTTATTTATTGTTTATGCGTTCAGCCCTTGCCATTAAAGGGATTGCGGGGAGGTCGGAAAAGTTCCGGTGTGCGCCTTTGACGTGGTTTTTGAAGGCTGCAAAAAAGAGCACTTTCTGCGGGATGCTGGTGCAAATTTATTTTTTTGCGCCGAAGTGAAGCAGGGTGATCTGCCGAAGTTGCACCATGACTGTGCGCTGGCTGGGGGTGCGATGGAGGAGTCTAGAACAGAGTTGGCTAGGGCGGACGTCGCTTCTAGCAGGGCTGGAGGCGATGGAAACAGCTGGCGTGGAAGCGCCGGCAGCGCATTTACTGCGCGGCCGGCAGAGGAGGTATCTACCGCAGCATCACAAGGTGAAGCCACCGTCGATCGGAATGATGTTACCGGTCATGTAGGCGCCACCAGCGCTTGCCAGCATGATGGCGAGGGCCGACATCTCTTCTTCGCGCCCCCAGCGCTTCATCGGGATGTGCTGGCAGTCCTCGGCCATTGCTTCTGCGTTGTTGTGAATGTGCTGGGTCATCTTGCTCGGGAAGCGGCCCGGAGCAATCACATTGACGTTGATGTGCTCGCTGACCAGTTCGCGCGCCAGGTTGCGTGACAGCTGATGCACCGCCGCTTTGCTGGGGCCGTAGGAGTAGGCCTGCTCGCCAAAGGAGCTGATACCGGCCACCGAACCAATGTTGATTACCCGCGCCGGATTTTCCGCGCTGGCATTCTTGCGCAGCATGGGCAGTAGCTGCTGGATGCAGCTGAACACCGAGACAACGTTGAGTTGCATGACCTTTTCCCAGCCAGAGACCGGGAAGTCCTCCAGCGGCGCACCCCAGCTAGTGCCGGCGTTGTTCACGAGAATGTCGAGGTGGTCGGTGTGCTGGGCCACATCGGCAGCCAGCTGCTTGGCACCGGCTTCGGTGGACAGGTCGGCACCGATGGCGATGCATTCACCGTACTGGCTCAGTTCCTGCGCGGTCTGCTGACCTTCTGCCAACTTGCGACAGCAGATGATGACCTTGGCGCCGGCCTCTAGGTAGCCCTGTGCAATCATGCGGCCAATGCCGCGGCTGCCGCCTGTGACCAGCGCAGTGCGCCCCGCCAAACTGAAATACTGCTGCATGTAATCTCTCCTTGTGATGGTGTTCAACGCTGTGTAGCGATGCCCGATACCTTAATATGCGCGCGCCCTGCGCCCAAGCAAAGGGCTGGTTTATCCAGAGCGCAAATGCTGCCTCATGCGCACTGCGTGACCGGGCGCGCGCTGCGCTTTTGCTTTATCCTGTGGCGATCAGGCCACTGCGGTGGGCAAGTGAACTGTTTGCCGCACCACGCATCTCAGTGGCTGTATTCATTATTCGGCAAGCGAGGTAGTCATGGGCCCAGTACGGCGTTCACGCAAGGAAGATGCATCAGCCTGGACGGTGGCGGACAGCCGCAGCGTCTACGGCATCCGGCACTGGGGCGCGGGCTATTTCAACGTCAGTGACGCCGGACATGTCGAAGTCATGCCGCGCGGAGCAGAGGCTGGCAGTATCGATTTGCACGAGCTGGTGGGGCAGCTTCGCGAGAGCGGGCTTGATCTGCCGCTGCTGGTGCGCTTCCCGGACATTCTGCAATCGCGAGTCAAGCAACTGACTGGCGCTTTCGACCAGAGCATCGCGGCGCTGGAATACGACAGCGGCTATACCGCTCTTTACCCGATCAAGGTCAACCAGCAGGAAACCGTGGTAGAGAACATCATTGCGACCGACAACGTCTCTATCGGTCTCGAAGCCGGCTCCAAGCCGGAGCTGATGGCGGTGCTGGCGCTGGCGCCCAAGGGCGGCACCATCGTCTGTAACGGCTACAAGGATCGCGAGTTCATTCATCTGGCGCTGATCGGCCAGAAGCTTGGGCACAAGGTCTTCATCGTTATCGAGAAAGAATCCGAAGTACGCCTGGTGATTGAAGAGGCCGAGAAGTTGGGCGTGACCCCGCAGGTGGGGCTACGTGTGCGCTTATCGTCGCTGGCCTCCAGCAAGTGGGCCGATACCGGTGGTGAGAAGTCCAAGTTCGGCCTGTCGGCTGCGCAACTGTTGCGCGTCGTCGACGCCTTCACGGCGGCCGGCCTGCAAGACGGTGTGCGCCTGCTGCACTTCCACATGGGCTCGCAGATCGCCAATCTGGCGGACTACCAGCACGGCTTCCGAGAGGCGATTCGCTATTTTGGCGAGCTGCGCGCGCTGGGTTTGCCGGTTGACCACATCGATGTGGGTGGTGGTCTGGGAGTCGATTACGACGGCACTCATTCGCGTAACGCCAGTTCGATCAACTATGACGTCCGGGAGTACGCCCAGACGGTGGTTGGCATGCTCAAGGACTTCTGCGATGAGCAGGGGCTGCCGCACCCGCACATTTTCTCTGAAAGTGGCCGTGCGATGACCGCTCATCACGCCGTACTGGTGGTGCAGGTGACCGACGTTGAGCGTTACAACGACGTGTTGCCGGAGATCGACAATCTGGACGAACTGCCGCAGGTGGTGCGCAACCTGGTCGGATTGCAGGACCAGCACGACATCGAAATGGTCACTGAAACCTACTGGCGCGCCACGCATTACATGGCTGACGTTGCCGCGCAATATGCCGAGGGCAAGCTCACGCTGTCGCAGAAAGCCTTGGCCGAACAGTGCTACTTCGCGCTGTGCAACCGCCTGCATACCCAACTGAAGGCGCGCCAGCGCTCCCACCGTCAGGTGCTGGACGAACTGAACGACAAGATGGCCGACAAGTACATCTGCAACTTCTCGGTGTTCCAGAGTCTGCCCGATACCTGGGCGATTGATCAGGTGTTGCCGATCATGCCGCTCGACCGCCTGGAGGAGGAGCCGCTGCGGCGTGCCGTGCTGCAGGATCTGACCTGTGACTCCGACGGCAAGATTCGGCATTACGTGGACGAGCAGAGCATCGAGAACAGCCTGCCGGTGCATGAGCTGCGCGAGGGTGAGGATTACCTGCTGGGCATTTTCCTGGTCGGTGCCTACCAGGAAATTCTGGGCGACATGCACAACCTGTTCGGCGATACCGACTCGGTCAATGTCTACCTGCGCCCCGACGGCAAGGTGGTGCATGGCGGCATTGAAACCCACGACACCATCGAGGACATGCTGCGCTACGTGCACTTTGCTCCGGACGAACTGGTGACGCTCTACCGCGACAAGGTAGCCGGCGCCAAGCTCAGCCCCGCCGAGCGCACGCGCTTTGTCGATGCGCTGCGGCTGGGGCTGACCCGCTCCTCCTATCTGAGCGCTGAGTAGCGCTCAGGCCACAGCGGCCTTTTGCAGGCTGATCCAGGTCGCCTCGGCCCAGGCCACGGCCTGGCCCTGCTGGTTGTAAAGGGCGGTCCCGGCAAAGTGCTTGCGACCGTCATGGCGTAGGGCCCAGCCACAGACCACCAGTTGCTCGCCGGCGCGCACCGGCTGTTCGATGTGTGCAGCAAAGCGTCCCAACAGGGCGATGCCGGCCTGGCCGCGCACGGCAAAGTAGCCCGGGCAATCCAATGCCGCCCAGAGATACTCGCTGGCGATCATTCCTTGATCGTCGGCGAGCGTCTCGTCGGGGGTCCAGAGTGCGGCGACCTGCTCGGCTTGCTGTTCGGTCGGCCCGGCAAAGATGCGCAGACCATCCAGCGGCTCGCGGTTGGTGCCGCAGACAAAGCAGCAGGGCAGGTTGTGCTGTTCAAAGCCTTCAAAACGTTCCTGCGCCTGGGCCGCAGTCGCCGCGTCCACAGTCTTGGGCAGCTCCAGCTCGAAGACATGGGGTTTGGCGCTGCCGAGCAGCTGCTCTCCTAGCCGCAGCTCAGCGCCCTCGGCGCTGGCTACCAGTTGCAGTGGCGTGTCCAGTGGTGGCGGCGCGTGCAGGGTGACCTGGCAGGGCGTGCCCATGGCATTGGCCAGCAGGCCGGACACATAGCCGCCATTACCGCTGTTGGGCGGTCCACAGAAGCGTGAGCTGATGCTGACGATATGTTCGCGTTGCTGCATGGTGTAATCCTGAATGAAGAGGGGTGTCAGTGGCTCCAGCCACCGCACACGGGAAATACCTGACCGACAAAGCAGTTGGCCGCTTCGCTGCACAGGTATGCTGCGAAGCTGGCGTCTTCCTCTGCGCTGACCAACCGGCCCAGCGGAACCTCACGCTGCAGTCGCGCCTGGAATGCGGGGTTGGCTTGGATGTCGGCGGGGAAGTAGGTCGGATTATCGACGAAGTTCTGCGCGATGGCGTTCACCTGTACACCCTTGGCGGCCACCTCCGCGCCAACCGCCTGCACCCAGGCCAGCTGTGCGCCGCGGGCGGCACTGTAGCTGGAGGCGCGCTTCATGCCGCGTAGTGCCGAGGCGCTGCCCATGAGAATGATCTTGCCGCGCTGGCGCTCGGTCATCGTTGGCAGCAGGGCGCGGGCAAAGCGCGGTAGCGGGTCGACCATATGGCGAAACAGCATCCCCCACTCGTCGTCCTCTACCAGTGCGGCCGGGGTGCTGGGTGCTGGCACGCCCAGGTTCAATAGCAGTACATCAATCGCGCCGGCCTCCTTGATCAGCTGTGCCGGTGCCTTGGGGTCGAGAAAGTCGCGCACATCGGCAATTACTTCAGCGCCGCAGTTTTCCAGGGTTTGCTGCAGCGCCGGGCCCATGAAGGCGTTGGCCTGCGTCAGGAGAATGCGTTTTCCAGTGAGGTCGCAAAGGGCCATGGCAATACTCCGATATCAGCCAGCGGGAAAATGCGTTGCCAGAAAGGGTAGCAGCGCGCCATTCACTTCCGCCGGTTTTTCGGCCTGTATCCAGTGGCCGCAGTCGGCGATCACCCGTTGTTCCACCTTGGGCACCACGTTGGGCATTTTTTTGATGGTGTAGGCCTCAAGCGCGCCGACCGGGTCCCGATCTCCGATCAGGAATAGCGCCGGTTGCTCAATCTGCTTACCGGCCAGCGACTCGGTTCGTTGCCAGTTGCGCTCAAAGTTGCGATACCAATTAACCGGGCCATGAAAGCCGCTCTGTTCAAAGGTCTTCACGTACACGGCAAAGGCTTCGTCAGTGCACCAGGCAGGCGGTGTGCCGGGGTCGGTGTGGTCGTCCAGCCAGCGGGCGTCCGCCGGTTTGTCCTGCACCAGCGAATTGTCGCCGTCGGTACCCGACAAACCGTGCATCATCAGGCGCAGGGTGCGCGGGATGTCGGCGGCCATCTCCGCTTCGGCCAGGCCCGGCTGCTGGAAGTAGACGATGTAGTGGAAGCGATCCTTGTAGGCTTCGCGCATCATGTTGATCGCCGGTTGGCGTGGTCGGCCGCCAAAGGGAACCGACATGCCGCATACGGCTTTGACCCGTGCCGGCTCCAGCAGGGCCAGATGCCAAGCCACGGGCGCACCCCAGTCGTGGCCGATCATGGCGACCTGCTCGTGTCCTAGGTGATTCATTGCCCCCTGAATGTCTGCGCAGAGCGTGATCAGGTCGTAGTCCTCTGCCGCGTCTGGCGCGCTGCTGGCGCCATATCCGCGCATCTCGGGAATGTGCACGTGATACCCCTGGGCGGCCAGTGCCAGCGCCTGGTGGCGCCAGGAATACCAGCACTCCGGGAAGCCATGCAGCAGCCATACTGGCCGCCCGCTCTTTGGCCCGGTGCTGTAGAGGCTGAGTTCAATGTGATTGGTGGGGATCATCTGGTGTTCGAACTGATCCATCGGTGCGCTCCCGGTTGTCTGCTGCGCACACTATGGCAAAAGTGTGAGCCGTTGGCTTGTAATCTGCCCGGGCTATTCACCAGCCGAAGTAGCGGCTATGCATTCGGTCGATGTACATATACCTGGTGGTTGAATTTGCTCGCGGCTGCTCTGGCTAGGCTATTCTCTGCTTCAGCAAGGTCTAACTTTGACAGGGAGCAAGCAAGGGAATGGCGAAGGCGAAGAGCGGTTTCAGCCTGCAATGGTTGTTTGCGTGGTCAATGGTGATCTGTCTGCTGGCGATGGCCAGTGTGACTGTGTGGCAGGGGTACCGAGGTTCGCGCACGCTGCTGATCGCGGCAGCCAATGAGTCTGCAAAGCAATTGGGCGTGGTGTTGAACGAGCGCGCTGAGCGCTTGCTAGGCCCCGCAGAGAGTGCTCTGCGTATTCTGAATCATGACCCCCTGACCGATGGACTGACGCTGGAGCAGCGCTTGCAGCGCCTTCCGGTGCTGATCGAGACGCTGCGCAGCAATACCACCCTCAGCGCGGTCTATGCGGGTTATCCGAATGGTGACTTTTTCCTGTTGCGCCGGGTCGCGTCCACGCTGCTGCCGGGCGGTCGTCAGTTGCCCAGGCACGCTGCCTTTCTGGTGCAATCGGTCGAACGCGCGAATGGGGCTGGTGTGCAGGGACGCTGGCTAGCCTACGACGATCAGGGGCGGGGCCTGGGCGAGGTGGCGGTCGACAACTATCGCTTTGATCCGCGCACACGCCCTTGGTATCGGCAGGCTGCCGCGGCGCCGGATGTCGTGCTGACCGAGCCCTACATCTTTTTTACCAGCGGGGATATTGGCGTCACCATGGCGCGGCGGAACGAGGCGGGTGTGGTCTTTGGCCTGGATGCGTCTCTGCAGGATCTCAGTAGCGAGGTAAGTGACCTGCGGCTAACACCCGGCACCGAAATCGCGCTGGTGGGCGCGGGCAACAAGGTCATTGCCTACACCGACCTGCAGCAGATTGTCAGAGGTGATGCCGATGGCATGCAGCTGGTGAGCCTGCCTGAGTTGAATGTGCCTGTCTTGGAAGCAGTGCAAAAAATGAAGGGCAGCTCCGACGCACCGCGATTTCTGGAGCACTCCGGGCAACAGTGGTACGTACTGAATCTGCCGCTGGGGAAGCTTGGCAGCAGTCCGGGTAACATCCTGATCGCCATGCCGTCAGACGAATTGCTGGCAGGGGTGCGTGACACACTGCGTGATCAGGCGAGGCTGGTTTTTGCCCTGGCAGCCCTGCTGTTGCTGATTGGGTGGGCGCTGGGCCAGCGGCTCGGGCAGCCGCTGAAGTCGCTTTGTGATCAGGTTGGGCAGCTTGCCAATTTCGATTTCAGCAGTCCGATTGGCGTGCGATCACGTATTCGTGAGGTCAACGATCTGAGCAAGATGACCGCACGCATGGCCAAAGCGATTGGTCGTTTTCAAACCATTACTTTGACGCTCAGCCAGGAAACCCGCCTGGAGCGCATGCTGGATGTAGTGCTTGAGCAGCTGATAGCGATTGCGGGAGGGCAAGGTGGTGCCGTGTATCTGTACAACGAGGATGAGCGCGTGTTGCGCTGTGCCGGCGATGCCCGTCCGGCGCATTATCCGGCCAGCGTGCCCCTGAGCGATGCACTGCTTGAAGATCCGGCGCGCAGCCTGGCCAGTCAGCTGGACGATGATCATCGCTATCTCACCCTGGCGCTGCGTGACCGCCAGAGCATCTTGCAAGGCGTGCTGGTGGTGGAGGTGTCGCCGCTGTTGCCCAATGATGCGGTGTGCAGCCTGCGCCATTTCCTTGGCAGCCTGGCGGGCACCTTGGCGGTAGCCATAGAAACCCGGCAACTATTTGATGATCAGCAGATATTGCTGGAGTCTTTCATTCGCCTGCTGGCCTCCGCCATTGATGCCAAATCGCCCTACACGGGGGGACATTGCGATCGGGTGCCGCAACTGGCTGAAATGCTGCTTGAGCAGGCGCAGCAGGCAGAGGAGGGGCCCTTTGCCAGTTTCAGCCTGACCGAGGAACAGCGCTACGCCTTCCGCACGGCCGCCTGGTTGCACGATTGCGGCAAGATTACCAGCCCGGAGTATGTGGTCGACAAGGCTACCAAGCTGGAAACCCTCTATAACCGCATTCATGAGATTCGCACTCGCTTCGAGGTGCTGTGGCGCGAGGCTGATATCCGCTACTGGCAAGGGCGCGCAGCCGGTGCGGATGAGAAGGCGCTGCAGCGCACCCGTGACGCCGAGCAGGCGCGCCTGCGCGTGGATTTTGGCGTGGTCGCCAAAGCCAACACCGGGGGTGAGTTCATGGCGCAGGAAGACGTGGATCGACTACAGGAGATTGGCAAGCAGACCTGGCTGCGCTACTTCGACAACCGCCTAGGTCTGTCGGGGGATGAGCGGCAACAACTGATTGGCGTGCCGGCTGCGGCATTGCCGGCCGAAGAACAGTTGCTGATGGACCGTCCCGAGCACCTTGTGGCCTGGGGTGATCGCAAGCCGCCGGTGGCCGCGAGCGATCCCGCCAACCGCTGGGGCTTTGATATGGATCTGCCCGAGCACAGCAGCAACCGGGGTGAGCTGTACAACCTGTCGATCAGTCGTGGCACGCTGACGGCGGAAGAGCGCTTCAAGATCAACGACCACATAGTGCAAACGCTGATCATGCTGTCGACCCTGCCGTTCCCCAAGGCGCTGGCACAGGTGCCGGAGTTGGCGGCCACGCACCACGAGCGTCTGGACGGCACCGGCTACCCACGGCGGCTCAATGCCGAGCAGTTGTCGGTGGAAGATCGGGTGCTGGCCATAGCCGATATCTTTGAAGCCCTGACTGCGGCCGACCGGCCTTACAAGGAAGCCAAGAAGCTCTCGGAATCGGTCCGTATCATGTTGTTCATGGCGCGTGACCAACACCTGGATGCGCGCCTGCTGGCATTGTTTTTGAGCACCGGAGTGCACCTGCAATACGGGCGGCGTTTTCTGGCTCCCGAACAGCTGGATGAGGTGGACGTGCCGGCCTGCATCGAGCAGTTGCGCGAGTGGGGGTTGCTGTAGTGCTGGGCGCTGGCGAGATCAGTCGGCTGTGAGAGCCAGATGGAACTGGGCGCCCTCGGTTTCCAGTGGGCTTAGCGCTTCGATGCAGTAGGCAAGTTCTGCCAGCAAAGGGGACGGCGCAGCACCCGGACGCTCTCGCTGGAGATGTCCTTGCAGTGCCTCCAGGCTGCTCATACCGGCGGCTATGGGCTGCCAGCGCATGTCTTCAATGCCATAGAGCAGCCCCGTCTCGGGGTCTGTCTCGGCTTCGCCCGTCGGCCGAACTTCGTCGTCGATGAGTTCGACGGCCTGTTGCAGCTCTACTGCGGTGGTGTCGATAAAGCTGCTCAGTTCGCTGACGCCCAGCGTTTTGCACAGGGCATCGAGTCGTTTCAGGTCTTGGCTCAGGGCGGCGAGCGGTACCGCGCCTGGCTGAAAGCAGCGATCGAGCAATGTATTGAGCCGTAGCACGCGTGACACAAGGTTCTCCTGGCTGAGGGCGCGACGCACTAGCTTACCGCAGGGCTGGTGCGGCGCGCATGCTCTGCGTTACTCGATCCAGCGGTAGAGGGTGCGGCGGGTGATGCCGAGGATATCGGCGGCCTTGCGCTTGTTGCCGCCGGTAGCATCCAGTACCTGATGGATGTAACGACGCTGCACCTGCTCCAGACTGGGCAGCTGGTCGGTGGGTTGGTGCAGCTCACTTGGCGTTGCGGTCTGGGTAAGGGGGTTGCTGAGGTTGCTGGTTTGCATCCGCTCGGGCAGATCATGCAGCTCGATCAGTGCCCCCTGGGAAAAGGTCGCCGCGCGCTCTACGGCATTTTGCAGTTCTCGCACATTGCCGGGAAAGGGGTAGTGCAACAACGCCTGGCGTGCCGCATCGCTGAAGCCCTTGATCTGTCGCTGTTGGCGCGCGTTGAAGCGGGCCAGAAAGAAATCCGCCAGGTAATGAATATCGTCGGTGCGCTCGCGTAGCGGCGGCACCTGCAGGTTGAAGGTTTCCAGCCGGTAGAACAGGTCCTCGCGGAAGGTGCCCAGCTCGACGCACTCGGTTAGGTTGCGGTTTGTGGCCGCGATCACGCGCACATCCAGTTGGATTTCATGATCGCTGCCGACCGGTCTGACGTGACCGTCCTGCAGCGCGCGCAGCAGCTTGGCCTGCAGCGCCAGAGGCATTTCGCCTATTTCATCCAGCATCAGGGTGCCACCTTCGGCCTGCTGAAACAGGCCGGCACGGGCCTTGCGTGCACCGGTATAGGCGCCGGCAGCGTGGCCAAAGAATTCGCTTTCCATCAGTTCTGCCGGAATGCCACCGCAGTTGACCACCATGTAGGGTCTGCCACTGCGTACGCTTTCTTCATGCACGGCACGGGCGACCAGTTCCTTGCCGGTGCCGCTTTCGCCCTGAATCAGCACCGGGCCATCAGCGCCGGCCATCTGCCGAATGTGCTGAAATAGTCGGCGCATGCCGCTGCTCTGGCCGATAATGCCGTGAAACTGCTCCACCGCCATGATCGAGCGGTAACGCTGCACCTCTCGGCGCAGCCGGCGGTTTTCCAGCAGGCGTTTGACGGTTAGCAGGAAGTGATCGATCTCCAGTGGTTTGGTCAGAAAGTCGTCTGCGCCGTTCTGCAAGGCGTTGACCGCCTGCTGCACAGAGCCAAAGGCGGTGATGATCAGCACCGCCGGGGCGGGCGATAGCGCCTGGGCGGCGGGCAGCAGGCTGAGACCATCAGCGCCGGGCAGGCGCAGATCGCTGACCAGTAGGTCGATCTCGGCCTGCTGCAGCGGGGCCAGCGCATCTTCTGCACTGCCGCAGGCGGTAACCTGATAGCCCTCGGCTTCCAGTTCCTCCTGCAGCAGCTCGCGCAGGCCGCTATCGTCCTCGACCAATAGCAGGTGTTCGGTGTGGCTCATACGTCCGCCTCCTTGTGTATCGGTAGCAGCAGGCTGGCACAGCAACCCCCTTGCGGTTGGTTGTTCAGCAACAGCGCGCCGCCGTGCTCCTCGACGACTGTTTGAACGATGGCCAGCCCCAGCCCCGTGCCTTCTCCGGGCACCTTGGTGGTGAAAAAGGGCTCCAGTAACTGGTTTACGTCGTTATCCGGTAGCCCGGGGCCGTCGTCGCTGATGCGGATGATCAATTGCTGTTCGTTGCTGGTCAGGTTTACCTCGACGCGGCTATGCGCAGCCTGCATGGCATTGCGTAGCAGGTTCAACAGGGCCAGCTCCAACCGTGCCGGGTCGCCGAACAGGGCTGGTAGGTCGGATTCGTAGTGGCGCTGCAGGTGCTTACGAGCCTGTTCGAACTCGGGCGTGATGGCGTCGACTGCGCTGTTGCTCAACTGCACCGGGTCGGTTTTACGCAAGGTTGCGGCGGCAGGGCGGCTGTAGTCGAGCAGTTGCTTGACAGTGCTGGTCAGGCGCGCGACCTGGGCGCGGATCGCAGTGAACTCGCGTTGGTGTGGAGAGTCGGGATCGCTGCTGCGTTGCAGCCGGCGAGCGCGGCCGTCAATCACGCTCAGCGGCGCGCCCAGCTCATGCGCGACGCCGCGCGCCATACCGCCGATGGCCGCCATTTTTTCGTTGTCTTTGAGTTGCGCGAGCAGCGCAGTTTCTGCGGCGCGGTGCTCGTCCAACTCGCGCCGGGCCTGCTCGATGCTGTCGAGCATATGATTGAGCCCTTCGGCCAGCGCCGCGACTTCGGCCGGGCCCTCCAGGGCTGCGCGGTGGGAGTGGTCGCCCTGGGCAACCCGCTGCATGTGCTCAAGCAGCTTGTCGACGTGCCGCCCTACGCCGCCGTAGTGGCCGAGCATCACCGCGCAGATAATGGTTAGCCCAAGCACGCCCCAGGCGGCCCAGGCGATGATGGTCAGTTGGTCCAGCGCGCGACCGAAGTCGCTGGCTCGCCGGGTAATCTGGATCAGTCCCTGAATGTTACCGCCGACATCAAACAATGGCATGAAATGGGAGAAAAGGTGGCGGCCGCCCACTTGACTAAACCCTTGCTGTGACTCACCAGTGGCGACAATCAGATCGGGTATGCGGGTGCGCGTGAGATCGCTCTCGGTTACCCCGGCCGAGGCCAGCCGCACACCGTTGACGTCAAATACCGAGGCGCCATAGACCTCGCCGAGCACAAAGACCGAGCCGAGCGCCAGTTCAATGGCTTGACGGTCGTTCTCGCCCAGCGCCGTGCCAATGGGAATACTGATGGCGCGGCCAATCAGCTCAAGATCGTTCTTTAAACGCTGCTCCTGAAACTGGCTGGCCTGTTCCAGGCCGAAGCGGATGCCGAGCGCGGTCAGCACTAGCAGAGGGAGCACCACAAAAAGCAATAGTGTGCGCTGCAGGCCGCTCAAGCGCGAGGGTGACAAGCGACGGGCGAGTGTGCCAAATGTAAACGGGTCTTTTTTGCTCATGTTTAAAAAAGATACATGTTATTTGGGTTATTGCAAGGCGATGGCGTTTGATTAAAACTTGTTTTTTAATATTTTATTGTTTTAAATCAATGTCTTATTATTTATTTTAAAAAGCTGGCACGCTCTGTGTAATACCTTCTGTGAGTTCAACCGAAGGAGATACTCATGATGAACATTAAAAAACTCAGTGCCGCTCTTGCCATTGCTACCATGACCGCCACCGCTGGCGCGCCCCTTGCCATGGCACAGTCCATGGATGGCGCGACCCAGCAGCAGTACGGTGAGCCGCAGGGTGCCGCTCAGGCGTCTGCTCCGGTCAGCGAAGCGGATCTGGAGAAGTTCGTCAGTGCCGAGAAGAAAGTGAACGAAATTCGTGAAGACCTTACTGAAGAATTGAGCAGCGCCGGCGACCAGCAGGAAGCCCAAGAGCTGCAAATGGGGGCTCAGAAAGAGATGGTTGAAGCAATTCAGGACGAGGACCTGGACATTCCGCGCTACAACGAAATTGCCTCGCGCATGCAGACCGACATGGAGCTGCGCCAACGCGCCCAGCAGTATAACTAAGGTCTGATCGCCATAGCCTTTCGCCGCTATGGGAACGCAGAAAAAGGGGCTCCGGCCCCTTTTTTGTGTTCTGGTGCCGAAGGAGATTTCATGGCGTTTGGTCGTGCCGGTATTCCGGCCTCAAAGCCAAGCCCTGTTTCAGGTAGTCAACCAGTTGGCGCACCTTGGGTGACAGGTGCCGTTGTTGCGGATAGAGCGCCCACACCGCGGTATGCGGCGGCTGGTGTTGTGGCAGCAGGGCGCGCAACGCGCCGCTGCGCAGGTGTTCGCGGACGTAGTAGTCAGGCAGCTGGCACAGGCCGAAGCCACGCAGCGCTGCCTCCAGTACGGCCTGGCCACTGTTGCAGCGCCAGTTACCCTGCACGCGCACCGGGACTTCCTTACCGCGCTGTTGGAAACTCCACACATCGCTGCTGCCGATAAGACAATTGTGCCGCGGCAACTCGGACAGACTGTGCGGCGCGCCGTGGTGCGTCAGGTAGCTCGGCGCAGCGCACAGGTACATGTGGCGCGGCGCCAGTCGGCTGGCGATCAGGCGGGAGTCCTGCAGTCGCCCCAGACGGATGGCCAGGTCATAGCTGCCGTGCAGCAGGTCCAGCGTCTGGTTGGTAAGGGTCATTTCTACCCGCAGCTGTGGGTGCCGCTGCATGAAATCGTCTACCAGCGGCATGATGAAGCTTTCGCCATAGGCAACCGCGCAGGTCATGCGCAATAGCCCCTTGGGTTCGCTGCCCAGGTCGGTGATGGCCTGTAGCGCCTCATCGCGGGCATCCTGCAGGCGCTGGCAATGCTGCAGAAAGGTCTGCCCGGCCTCGGTCAGGCTGACTTTACGAGTGCTGCGATAGAACAGCCGCGTTTGCAGGCGATCTTCCAATCGGGCTATCTGACGGCTGACGTGGGAAGAGGACACTCCAAGGCGAGCAGCGGCGCCGCTGAAGTGGCCCAGCTCGGCGACGCTGACAAACTCGTCTATCCCCTCCCACTGACTCATTGATTATCCCTGTATGGCAGTAATGTTTTGCTGCGATGGCTATTATCCACAAAAGCCGCCTCTACTACACTGCAGAACATCTGAAACCCGTGAGGAGAATTCGCATGATCAAATCTCGTGCCGCCGTTGCCTTTGCTGCCGGCAAGCCGCTGGAAATCGTTGAAGTGGATGTGGCGCCGCCACAGAAGGGTGAAGTGCTGGTGCGAATTGTCGCCAGTGGCGTTTGCCACACCGATGCCTTCACGCTGTCGGGTGATGATCCGGAGGGCATCTTTCCGGCCATTCTCGGTCACGAGGGTGGCGGTATCGTTGAGGCGGTGGGCGAGGGCGTCACCTCGCTGGAAGTCGGCGATCACGTGATCCCTCTGTACACCGCCGAGTGCCGCACCTGTAAATTCTGCACCTCCGGCAAGACCAACCTGTGCCAAGCGGTGCGTGCGACCCAGGGCAAAGGCGTGATGCCGGACGGCACCTCGCGCTTTTCCTATAAAGGGGAGCCGATCTACCACTACATGGGTACCTCGACTTTCTCCGAGTACACCGTGGTACCGGAAATCTCCCTGGCCAAGATTCCCAAGGAAGCCCCGCTAGAGAAGGTGTGCCTGCTGGGTTGTGGCGTCACCACCGGCATTGGTGCGGTGCTCAATACCGCCAAGGTGACCGAGGGCGCTACTGTGGCGATCTTTGGTCTGGGCGGCATCGGTCTGGCGGCGATCATCGGTGCGACCATGGCCAAGGCCAGTCGCATCATTGCAATCGACATCAACCCGGCCAAGTTCGATATCGCCCGCGAGCTGGGTGCCACTGATTTCGTCAATCCCAAGGATCACGATAAGCCGATTCAGGAAGTCATCGTCGAGATGACCGACGGCGGCGTCGACTACTCCTTCGAGTGCGTGGGCAACGTGCAACTGATGCGCGCTGCACTGGAATGCGCGCACAAGGGGTGGGGCGAATCCACCATCATCGGTGTTGCCGGTGCAGGTCAGGAAATCAGCACCCGCCCGTTCCAGTTGGTGACCGGTCGCGTCTGGCGTGGCAGTGCCTTCGGCGGCGTCAAGGGCCGCACCGAGCTGCCGGGCTATGTGGCCAAGGCGCAGAGTGGTGAAATTCCGCTGGACACCTTTATCACTCATACCATGGGCCTGGACGACATCAACAAGGCCTTTGATCTGATGCACGAAGGCAAGAGCATCCGCACCGTTATTCATTTCTGAAGACAGGCGACAAGCCCCAAGCGACAAGCTGCCAGCAGCCAGAGGGTCATTTGACGCTCTGGCCGGCAGCTCGCCGTTTCTGAACAGGAGTTAACGATGGATTCACTTCTTGAACTGGTTTCTGCCAACAAGAGCTTCGGCGGTTGGCAGAAGCGTTATCGGCACCAGTCCAAAGCGCTGCGTTGCGACATGGTGTTTGGTATTTACCTGCCGCCGCAGGCAGATCAGGGTAAGCCGCTACCGGTGCTGTACTGGTTGTCGGGCTTGACCTGCAACGATGAGAACTTCAGCCAGAAGGCCGGCGCGCAGCGGCTGGCGGCCGAGCTTGGCATGGTGCTGGTCATGCCCGACACCAGCCCGCGCGGCGACGGTGTGCCGGATGACGCGGCCGGTGCCTATGATTTTGGTCTTGGCGCTGGTTTTTATGTCAACGCCACCCAGCTGCCCTGGGCGGAACACTACCGCATGTACGACTACGTGGTAGATGAGTTGCCGGCCTTGATCGAAGAGCACTTTCCGGTCAGTGATCAGCGCAGTATCAGTGGCCATTCCATGGGTGGGCACGGTGCTCTGGTGTGCGCGCTGCGCAACCCTGGCCGTTATCGCTCGGTGTCGGCCTTTGCGCCTATTACCCATCCAATGGATTGTCCCTGGGGCCACAAGGCGTTGGGCAATTACCTGGGTAATGATCGGCAGGCCTGGAAGCAGTGGGATGCCTGCGAACTGATTGCCGAGGCCGAAGAGCGGCTGCCATTGCTGGTGGACCAGGGCGAGGCAGACAACTTCCTGGCTGAGCAACTCAAGCCCGAAGCGCTGGAAGCCGCAGCCCAGGCAGCAGGGCACCCGCTCACACTGCGTAGGCAGCCTGGGTACGATCACAGCTACTTCTTTATCGCCAGTTTCATTGATGATCATTTACGTCATCACGGCAAGGCGCTGGGACTGCTCTGATAGGGCGATCCTCGCCTTCTCCGCCTTGGGTCATCGGCCTGTCACTGGATGGCCCAAGGCGGTAGAATCGCCGGCACATTGAATCAGGCAGGAACACAGTATGCGTATCGGTCACGGCTATGATGTACACCGCTTCACCGAGGGGAATTTCGTTACTCTGGGCGGGGTGCGGATTGCGCATCGATTTGGCCTGCTGGCGCACTCCGATGGCGACGTATTGCTGCACGCCCTGAGCGATGCCCTGCTGGGGGCGGCGGCACTGGGCGACATCGGCAAGCACTTCCCGGATACCGATGCCGCCTACGCTGGTGCCGATAGCCGCGTATTGCTGCGGCATGTGCTGGGGCTGGTGCAGGGCAAGGGCTGGCAGGTGGCTAATGTCGACGCCACCATCATCGCCCAGGCGCCAAAAATGGCGCCGCACATTGACGCCATGCGTGAGTTGATCGCCGCCGATCTGCAGGTCACGCTGGATCAGGTCAACGTCAAGGCTACCACCACCGAGAAACTGGGTTTCACCGGGCGGGAAGAGGGTATCGCGGTACACGCTGTTGCCCTGTTGTTGCCCCATGCTTGAGGCCGAGCTGTTAGGGCCGCGCGCCTGGGGCGAGCCCTGTGGTGCGGCGGTGCTGAAAGCCGCTCCGGAAGACTTTCGCGTCACCGAAGTGCTGGATATCGAGTTGTCCGGTGAGGGTGAGCACCTCTGGCTGTTGCTGGAAAAGCGCGGACTGAATACCGAAGAGGTGGCGCGCAAGCTGGCGCGGGCCAGTGGTGTCTCCTTGCGCAATATCAGCTATGCCGGGTTGAAGGATCGCCAGGCCGTGACGCGGCAGTGGTTCAGCCTGCAGTTGCCGGGCAAGGCCGACCCGGACTTGTCTGCTCTCTGGGACGCCAACCTGAGTTGTCTGCAGGCGCAGCGGCACAGACGCAAACTGCAGCGTGGCGCACACAGTGCCAACCGCTTTCTGATTCGTCTGACTGAGCTGCAGGCTGATCCGGCGGCGCTGGATGAGCGGCTGCAGCGCATTGCGGCGCAGGGTGTGCCAAATTATTTTGGTCCGCAGCGCTTTGGCCATGCCGGCGGCAATCTGGAAGACGCCACCGCTTGGGCGCAGCGCAGCGCCTATCCGCCAGCGCGCGGCACCCGCTCGCGGCTGCTTTCCACCGCGCGCAGTTACCTGTTCAACCGAATGCTTGCGGTGCGCGTGGCCGACGGTAGCTGGAATGCCGTGCTGCCCGGTGACTGTCTGGCCTTTACCCAGAGCCGCAGCCAGTTTCCAGCGGCGGAACTGGCCACCGATGATCCCCGCGTAGCCCAACTGGATCTGCACCCGACTGCCACGCTTTGGGGCGCCGGTGAGCTGGACAGCAGCGGCGAGCAGGCGCAAATGGAGGCAATGGTAGCGTCGCAGCATCTGCTTCTGGCAGAGTGGTTGGCGGCGGCCGGACTGGATCAGGCGCGGCGCATTTTACGCCTCCCCATTGCCGGTCTGACGTGGCATTATCCGTCCTCGGATTGCCTTGAACTTGAATTCACCCTGCCCACCGGCTGCTTCGCAACCGCGGTACTGCGCGAGCTGGTAGTGCTGGTCAGCCAGGCCGGCGGTGGGCTAGAAAGCGAAAACTGATGCGTATTCTGATAGCCAATGACGACGGTGTGCTGGCGCCGGGTATCAAAGCCCTGCACGGCGCACTGGCGGACTACGCCGATTGCGTAGTGGTCGCCCCGGAAGAAGACCGCAGCGGCGCGAGCAGTGCCCTTAGCTTGGACCGGCCGCTGCGCCCCTTTGTGTATGAAAACGGCTTTATTGGCCTCAACGGCACGCCGACCGACTGCGTGCACCTGGGCCTCAATGCCTTCTACGAAGACAGCGTGGACATGGTCGTGTCCGGCATCAATCTGGGCGCCAACCTGGGCGACGATGTGCTCTATTCGGGTACGGTAGCGGCGGCGCTGGAAGGGCGTTTTCTGGCGCGTCCGGCGATGGCCTTTTCGTTGGTGGGCCGACAGACCGACAATCTGCCGGCGGCCGCAGCCATTGCCCGGCAAATGGTCGAGGCGCACGACAAGCTTGATCTGCCGCCGCGTACCATCTTGAGCGTGAACATTCCCAACCTGCCGTTGGCGCAAATCAAAGGCATTCGCCTGACGCGCCTGGGTCACCGCTCACGTGCGGCGCGGCCGATCAAATGGACCGACCCGCGCGGCAAGGAAGGTTACTGGATTTCGGTTGCCGGCGATGCCGAGGACGGCGGCGAAGGCACCGATTTTCATGCGGTCATGCAGGGTTATGTTTCGGTAACGCCTTTGCGGGTCGACAAGACGCATTACGAAGTCTTCGACCACCTGCAAGGCTGGTTGGGTAATCTGGGCTGAATCATGGTGCGCGACGAACTGTATAAAAATGGCATCGGCATGACCTCCCAGCGCACCCGTGAGCGCTTGCTGGAACGGTTGTTCGAAGAGGGTATCCGCAACCTGCATGTGCTGGAGGCGATTCGGCGCACGCCGCGTCACCTGTTTGTGGATGAGGCGCTGGCGCACCGCGCTTACGAAGACACGGCGCTGCCTATCGGCCACAACCAGACGCTGTCGCAGCCCTATATAGTCGCCCGCATGACAGAGTTGCTGCTTGGCGGTGGGCCGCTCGACAAGGTGATGGAAGTCGGCACCGGTTCCGGTTATCAAACCGCGATTCTGTCTCAGGTAGTGGAGCGCATTTTCAGCGTGGAGCGCATCTACCCACTGCAGGAGCGGGCCAAGGCAGTGCTCAAGGACATCAATATTCGTAACGTGGTGTTTCGCCACGCCGACGGCAACTGGGGCTGGCCGCAGTACGGGCCTTACGATGCCATTCTGGTGACTGCCGCGCCTGCGGAGGTGCCAAAGGAGCTGCTCGGGCAGCTTGCCGACGGTGGCCGTATGGTGATTCCGGTGGGTGAGCAGGATCAGCATCTGATGCTGGTGGTGCGTAACGGCGACGAATTCATTTATCAGCAGGTTGAACCGGTTCGCTTTGTGCCTTTACTGGCGGGCGCGATTCGTTCCTGAATTACCCCCAGAGGAAGGTGCAGGTGAGGGAATACATTCTGATTTTTTTGCGTGGCATCGCCATGGGTGCTGCGGATGTGGTGCCGGGCGTGTCAGGCGGCACAATCGCCTTTATCTCGGGTATTTATGATCGCCTGCTGGCCGCCATTTCGGCCTGTACGCCAGACAAGCTGGTGTGGCTGGCGCGCGGTCGCTTTCGTGAAACCTGGCAAGCCATCGACGGCGGCTTTCTGCTAGCGCTGCTGGCAGGCATTCTTTGCAGTATCGCCAGCCTGGCGCGGGTTATCAGCTACCTGCTGGCTGAACACGGTTTGCTGGTATGGTCGTTCTTCTTCGGCCTGATCCTGGTCTCGGTTTATCTGGTTGGCCGTGAAATTCACCGCTGGAATCTGGCGACGGTGACGGCGGGTGTTGCCGGCTGCGCTTTTGCGTACCTGATCACGGTGGCGTCGCCGTTGGCGCTGAGTGTGACGCCACTCACACTCTTCCTTGGCGGCAGCATTGCGATCTGCGCAATGATCTTGCCAGGTATCTCAGGTAGCTTCATTCTGCTGTTGCTGGGTTTGTACAGTGGTGTCCTGCAGGCGGTAAAAAGTTTCGATCTGGTGCTGCTGGGCTGTTTTCTGCTCGGCTGCGTCATTGGTATCCTGAGTTTTTCCAGGCTGCTGTCATGGCTGCTCGGACATATGCGCAATATCACCTTGGCCTTTTTGACCGGGCTGCTGATCGGCTCGCTGAACAAGGTCTGGCCCTGGAAAGAAACCCTGACCTGGCGGGTTAACAGCCACGGCGAGCAGGTTCCGCTGTTGCAGCAAAACCTGCTACCGGCACAGTATCAAAGCGTCATTGGCGAGCCCTCGTTGTGGCAGGCCGGGTTGGCGTTGATGGCCCTGGCCGTGGTATTAGTGTGCCTATTGGACTGGTGGGGCCGGCGCTCGGCCGACTGACATCGGTACCACAGCTGCAGTAGGGAAAGAACGGGAGCCAACCTGGAAATGGGGCGGTGTGTGCGTTATAGGCTACAGGCGGGTGTGAAAATCAAACAGCTAGGTATTTCTTTGCTGGCTATGCTGCTGGTTGCCTGTGCCGGGCCATCTGGCACTGTCCCTATTGACGAGCGCGGCCGCGGCGGGCAACGCGCCGATACTGTTACATCCGGTTACCATACAGTTCAGCGTGGCGAAACCCTGTACCAGATCGCCTTTCGCTATGGCTGGGACTGGAAGGCGCTCGCCAGCAACAACCATATGGCGGCGCCCTACACCATCTATCCCGGGCAACGCATCAACCTGAATACGCGCACTACTGCGCGCACCACGCCGGCTAGACCTTCGTCCAATACCACGCCGCCGCGTACGGCCACGCCAGTGCCTGCAAGTGCCGGCTCTGCGGTGGTTTCGCGGCCAACCAACCAGCCAAAACCCGGACTCACCACGACCACCACGCCGGCTACCCCGCGGGCTGCAGCGCCTGCAACGCGAACCCAGGGTGGCGCGCCGGCGCAGGCCAGTCTGCCCACCACTGTGGCCGGCTGGAACTGGCCCGCACGTGGCACTTTGCTGGCACGCTTTCAGTCAAACGGCAGTTTGAATAAAGGGATTGATATTGCCGGACAATTGGGTGAGCCTGTGAAAGCGGCTGCTGATGGTGTTGTGGTCTACGCTGGGCGCGGGCTGATCGGCTATGGTGAGATGATCATCATCAAGCACGACGAGACCTACTTGAGTGCGTATGCGCACAACAGTCGTTTGCTGGTAAAGGAAGGCGATCAGGTGAAGGTCGGCCAAGCTGTCGCAGAGATGGGTAGCAGCGGCACTGACAGGGTGAAATTGCATTTCGAGATCAGACGAAAAGGTCAACCTGTAGACCCGTTGGCGTATTTACCCAAGTCTTGATGCTAGGGTGGTGGTAGCTGACACAAGATTGTCATGTCGTACAGGCACGCTGCCTGAACAAACAGAGATGTTTGCACAGGTATGAATGTTGGACGGCTCGGTCGACCTTAGCCTGTCGACCATAGGTGGGTCGTTGCTGTAGTACTGTTCATACCGCGCTTTGACTGGGAATGGGGCATGTATATGGCAGTCAAGAATAAGAAACAGACCGGGCAGGCCATGATGGATCAACCCGCGCCGCCCAAGCGTGCTATCAAGGATGATGAGGAGGCATTGATGTCTGCATCGATAACTGCCGCTAAACGCGCTACACCACGCAACCACAAGCGCGAAAATGCGTTCGAGTTCACCAAGCAGCTGGATGCCACTCAGCTGTATCTCAACGAAATCGGTTTTTCCCCGCTGTTGACCCCCGAAGAGGAAGTCCATTTTGCGCGTCTGGCGCAGAAGGGCGATCCTGCGGGACGCAAGCGCATGATCGAGAGCAATTTGCGTCTGGTGGTGAAAATCGCCCGGCGCTATGTCAATCGCGGCCTTACCCTGCTTGATCTGATCGAAGAGGGTAACCTTGGCTTGATTCGCGCCGTGGAAAAATTTGATCCGGAACGTGGCTTTCGCTTCTCTACTTATGCAACCTGGTGGATCAGGCAAACCATCGAACGCGCTATCATGAATCAGACGCGCACCATTCGCCTGCCTATTCATGTTGTAAAGGAACTCAATATCTATTTGCGTGCGGCGCGCGAGTTGACGCAAAAGCTGGATCACGAGCCCTCTCCGGAAGAGATTGCGTTGTTACTCGACAAGCCGGTCGCTGACGTCAAGCGCATGCTCGGTCTCAACGAGCGGGTGGCATCGGTAGATATGTCGCTTGGCCCGGATTCGGACAAGACCCTGCTCGATACCCTGACCGACGAGCAGGGCAGCGATCCTTGCGATCAGCTGCAAGACGATGACCTCAACACCAGTATCGACAGCTGGTTGTCCGAGTTGACCGAAAAGCAGCGTGAGGTCGTAACTCGCCGTTTTGGTCTGCGTGGGCACGAGAGTAGTACGCTGGAGGAGGTGGGTCGTGAGATTGGCCTGACCCGTGAGCGGGTGCGGCAGATTCAGGTCGAAGCCTTGAAGCGCCTGCGCGATATTCTGGAGCAGCACGGTCTGTCCAGTGAGTCACTGTTCCAGTAAGTCTGCAGGTATGCTGGTTGCATAACGCCTTGCCGCCCCTGGCGGTGAGGCGGGTAATATCCCCTCGCATTGTGCGCTTGCCCCCACGCTTGAACCCGTACGAAAAACGTCGTGCCACGCCGCCGAATCTGCCGTTATAGTATCCACCGGGTGCCCCTGGTGGGGCTTGCTGACGACGCGTTGACGTTTTACAAGAGGAATTTGTGCAATGGAACTGACTACCCTGATTATTCTTGTGGCGCTTGCGGTAGGCCTCATATACGCCATCATGCTGTACAACCAGCTGGTCAGTGTGAAGCATGCCGTCAGCCAGGCCTGGTCGAATATCGATGTGCTGTTGCGTCAGCGACACGATGAGCTGCCCAAGCTGGTCGAAGCCTGCCGGCGTTATATGCAGTACGAAGGCGAAACCTTGGAGCGCGTTATCGCTGCGCGCAGTGCCGTTGCGAGTGCCCGCCAGCAGAGCGATGTAAAAGGGGTGGGCGTCGCCGAGACCGCCTTGCGCAGCGGTCTTGGGCAATTGTTCGCGCTGGCTGAAAACTACCCTGAATTGAAAGCCAGCGACTCGTTTCAGCATCTTCAGGGGCGGATCACCGGGCTGGAGAGTGGTATTGCAGATCGTCGTGAGCTCTACAATGCCGCGGTGAATATCAACAACGTACGCATCGAGCAGTTTCCGGAAGTGCTACTAGCACGTCTGTTTTCGTTCAAGCCCGCTGAGCTATTGCAGTTTACTGAAGAGGAAAAGGCCGACGTTGACCTGCGGGCGCTGTTTTCATGATTGATGTGCATGGGGTCATGTGGTTGTCCCCAGCGCATTACTACCTGTTTACCGGGCTCGCCACTGCTGCAGCCGTTGGCTGCCTCTACCTGATGTTGACGCGCTTGCAGCGCGCGCGCTGGATTGAAGATACACCCACCTCGCGGGTGCGCTCAGCGGCGCAAGGCCTGGTTGAACTCAATGGCATGCTTGACGCTGGCGGGCATGAGCCGCTGCTGTCTCCCCTGGCGAAGCGCCCTTGCCTCTGGTACCGCTTTCGGGTTGAGGAGCACAAGGGCAACTCCGACCGCGACAATCAATGGCGTACGGTAGAGCAGGGTGTATCGGAGCGTCCGTTTTTGCTGCGCGATTCCACCGGCGTCTGCTGGATCAATCCGCTCGGCGCGGAGGTGCATCCCAAGCACCGTCGTCGCTGGGAGGGGAACCAGCGCTGGCCGGCAGACAAATCCGTTGCCAAGGGCTTTCTGGGTGGCCTGCTGCGCAAGCGCTATCGCTACACCGAAGAGTGGTTTGTGGCAGAAGAGCCCTTGTATGCCATAGGCTGGTTCGAGAGCCGCGGTGGCGGCCGTGATGCGGTCGATATGAACGCACTGTCACGCCAGGTGATCAGTAACTGGAAGGCAGACTTCCCCGATCTATTGGCACGTTTTGATCGCAATGGCGACGGCAAAATCGACTTGGAAGAATGGGAGCGCGTACGCCGTGCAGCTAACCAGGCGGCAGAGCTGGAAGCGCGGACTGCCGGGCAGGCACCCGTGATACATGCCTTGCGCAAGCCGCCGCGGCGCGGCTTACCCTTTGTTCTGTCGGATCATCACGAAGAGGATCTCAGTCGTCGGCTGCGTGGCAAGAGCCGGTGGGCGTTGATCGGGCTGGCGGTGAGCGGCACACTGGCCTGCTGGTTGTGGCTGGCCTGATAGGCCAGCTAGCTGATTTCCGAGTTACTGCGAACCCTGTTGGTTTTGGCGCGGTACTGCACTATCCATTCGCCAAACGCGGCAGCTGAGAGCGGCCTGCTGTAGTAGTAACCCTGGCCTTCGTTACAGCCCTGAGCAATCACATAGGCTTCCTGCTCGGCGGACTCTACCCCCTCTGCAATGACTTCCATGTTGAGGCTGCGGCCAAGCTGTATGATGGCGCGCACGATGGTTGCATCGTCTTCGTCCACCAGCACGTCTTGCACGAAACTCTTGTCGATCTTGATCTTGTCCAGGGGCAGGCCGCGCAGGTAGCTCAGGGACGAGTAGCCGGTGCCGAAATCGTCAATGGCGATCAATACCCCGGCTTTTTTGAGGCTGTTGAGGTGACTCGCGGCGGCAGCAATATCTTCCATCAGGCCGGTTTCGGTCACTTCCATTTCCAGGCAGTGCGCGGGCAGTTGATAGCGTTGCATCAGGTTGGTCACCACGCGTGAAAGCTCGCTATGGTGGAGCTGCACTGTCGACAGGTTGACCGCCATGCGTAGCTCGTTGAAGCCCTGGTCGTGCCAATCCCGCAGCTGCTTGCAGGCCTGATCCAGTACCCATTCGCCGATGCTGATGATGATGCCGTTCTGTTCCGCCAGCGGGATGAACAGGTCCGGCGGCACCAGCCCGCGTTCGGGGTGCTGCCAACGGAGTAGGGCTTCGACACCCACTACCTGATGAGTGGCATAGCTGACCTGTGGCTGATAGGTCAGATGAAATTCATTGCGCTCCAGCGCGCCGCGTAGCTCCTTGTCGAGCTCCCGGCGCACGCGCATCTCACTGTCGAGGCTAGCGATGTAGAACTGGTAGCGGTTGCGCGAGCGGGCCTTGGCCAGCATCATCGTTTGCTCGGCTTTTTGCAGCAGCTTCTCGGCGTTGTCGCCGTCGTCGGGGAAGAGGGTAATGCCGATAGTCGCCCGCAGACTGACGGTATTATCGCCGAGTTCGAAGGGGCGACTAAGGTCGTCCAGAATGGTCTGGGCCAATTCGGCGGCTTCGTAGGGCTCACCAACACCCGTCTGGACCAGGGCGAACTGGTCACCACCCAAGCGTGCCAAGCTACCCAAGCGGCCGCTGTTGGCGCGCAGGCGATCAGCGACGGTAACCAGCAAGCTGTCACCGGATTGATAGCTGAACTGCTCGTTGATTTCCTTGAAATCATCCAGGCCGCAGCAGAGCACGGCTACACCGCGTTGGCGGCGCCCAGCGTCAGCAAGAATGCGAGCGAGCTGCTCCTGCAGCATGCTGCGGTTGGGTAGTCCAGTCAGGTGATCGTGTTGCGCCATATGCAGCAGATTGGCTTCCGCTTCGCGGCGCCGGCTACTGTTGCGCTCAATTGACTCGAGCAGCTCATTGGCCTTTCTAATCCAAAGACCCAGTTCGTTTTTTTCCTGCCCGGGCAGCATCGGGATATGCATCTTGCCGGGATGGTCAGGGTTGATGTCGGCAATACGATCGATGATGCCGGCCAGGGGTTTTGTCAGCAGAACGTGGTAAAGCAGGTACAGAGCGAAGGCCATGGCCATGGCGCGCAGTACGCCGGAGAGCAGAATGATCAGGGAGCTTTGCAGAAAGTCTTCGCCGTAGGGCGCGGTATCCAGCGTGATGCGCAGGTCGCCGTAATACTCGTTGTAGGGCGCGCGACCAAATAGTCCGACGCTGTATTGCTGTTCCACGCCAAACAGCCAATCGGTTAGTGTGCGGTAGGGAGACTCTTTCAGCGGCCGCTCGCGGCTGGCCAGTTGGGTTTCATCCGGGTGCCCTATTGCGGCGTAGCGAACGGCTTCATGTTCGAATAGCCCGCCGATGACTTGCAACGCCATCTCGCGATCCAGGCTATAGACGGCTTGGGTGGCGGGGTCCTGCGACATGGCGAGAATTTGCTCGGCGTTGCTGTCGATCAGCTTGCTTTCCTTGCGCAGGTCATAGGCGATCTGCCCCATGCTGAGTACAACACCGACCACTAGTGCCCAGAGCAACACCAGACGCAGTAGCTTGATGGAAAGGCTGTGGCGGCGCTCGAGCTTCAAGATCTTGTTATTCCTGTCATGGTCAGTTGAGCTGTAGGGCCATCATGCAAGTATCTGATTAGCCTGCGCAACTGCTGCAATCATTGTTATTTGTCTGTGCAGCGTTTAGTCGAGTATCGGCAAACTGAACAGTGACGTCAAAGTGAAATCACTTTTGCCGGCCCAGAACGCACAACACCCCGCCGGAGCGGGGTGTTGTTGAGCTGCTGCGACTGCGATCAGGCAGCGAAGTTCTTCGCTACAAAGTCCCAGTTGACCAGATTCCAGAATGCCTCAACGTACTTGGGACGGGCATTGCGGTAGTCGATGTAGTAGGCGTGTTCCCATACGTCGCAGGTCAGCAGCGGGGTGTCACCGGAGGTGATCGGGTTGCCGGCGCCAATGGTGCTGGCCAGGGCCAGTGAACCGTCAGACTTCTTGACCAGCCAGCCCCAGCCGGAGCCGAAGGTACCGATGGAGGTTTTGCTGAACTCTTCCTTGAAGGCAGCGAAGGAGCCAAATGCCTTGTTGATGGCTTCAGCCAAATCGCCAGTAGGTTCGCCGCCGCCGTTCGGGCTCAGGCAGTTCCAGTAGAAAGTGTGGTTCCAGATTTGAGCTGCGTTGTTGAATACGCCGCCGCTGGAGGTCTTGATGATGTCTTCCAGGCTTTTGCCTTCGTACTCGGTGCCCGGAACCATGTTGTTCAGGTTAACAACGTAGGTGTTGTGATGCTTACCGTGATGGTATTCCAGAGTTTCCGCAGAGATGTGCGGTTCCAGTGCATTCTTCTCGTAGGGGAGTGCTGGTAATTCAAAAGCCATGATTTATCTCCATCTTCAGGTATCAGGGTCCAGAAACGGAATACTGCTAACTGTATGACCGGCTTGACCGCTCTACAGTTCGATCAAGTTGACCACGGTTGCCATCTAAGCAGGGTGGACAATCTGTTACGCCTCTTTTGCCGGAGCTGATACTAGCTCCTTGGGGCGCTGCCCGTCTTGCGATCGGGAAGACTCGATGATAGCACCTGAAAGCGGGGCTATCCACGCACCAAGTATAGGGTTATAGCGATTCAGAGTGTCTGCAATGCCGGTCTGGCGAGGGACCAGGCAACTGCCAGCATCATCGCGGCGACGGCCAGGTCGATGCAGCGCCAGGTCAGGGGACGGCTCAGCAATGGGGCCAGCCGGGCCGAACCCAATGCCAGCAGACTGAACCAGAGCACCGATGCGCTGACGGCGCCCAAAGCAAAGATAAGTGGTAGTGGATGCTGCGCGCCGACCGAGCCGATCAGCACCATGGTGTCGAGGTACACATGTGGGTTCAGCAGGGTCACCGCCAGGGTGCTGAGCAGGACGGCGCGCCGCGAGCGTCTGGGCTGCTCGCCTGCATTCATGGCGTGCGGAGATAGTGCGCGGCGGAGCGCCTGGAGTGCGTAGAGCGAGAGAAAAGCGACGCCTGCCCAGCGAGTGATCTCCATCGCCAGCGGATGGCTTTGTAGCAGCGCCGCGAGACCGAAAGTGCCGGCCAGTATCAGCACCGCATCACAGCCCATGCAGATCAGTGCTGCGCTGATGTGGTATTCGCGGCGCAAGCCTTGGGCCAGAACAAAGGCGTTTTGTGCGCCGATGGCCATGATCAGGCCAGCGGCGACAAACAGACCATTGGTGTAGCTATGCAGCAGGGTGGGCATGTAGTGCGCCTTGTCTCGGTGAAAGTGGCTGCATTCTGGCGTGACACTTTCCATTAAAAAAGAGAATAATGCTCATGAGATATTAGAGAAATTAATGATGCTGGATTACAAACTGCTGGCGGCGCTGAGCGCGGTCATTGAACAAGGTGGTTTTGAGCGCGCGGCCCTGAGCCTCGGGCTGTCGCAATCGGCGGTGTCGCAGCGTATCAAGTTGCTTGAGTCGCGCCTGGGCACGCCGGTTCTGGTCAGGGGATCGCCGCCGCACGCTACAGCTGCCGGCCAACGGCTGCTCAATCACGTGCAGCAGGTGCGCTTGCTGGAGCATGACTTGCGCACCGACCTGCCTGCAATTGACAGCCGCTCAGGGCTTGCACGCCTGCGTATAGCACTTAACGCCGACAGCCTGGCGACCTGGTGGGCGGCGGCGATCAGTGGCTGGTGTAGCGTCGAACAGGTGTTGCTGGACATGCAGGTGGAAGATCAGGACGTCGGCCTGCGGCGTATGCGCAATGGTGAGGTAGCGGCCTGCGTCTGCTCTACCGAACAGCCGGTCGCTGGCGCGCGCAGTTTGTTGCTGGGCAATATGCCCTACTTGGCGGTGGCCAGCCGTGAGTTCATTGCACGTTACTTCCCGGGAGGTATGGATGTCGCGCGGTTGGCGCAGATTCCCGCCATTGTATTTGGCCCTGACGATCAGCTGCAGCACCGGTTTCTACGCCAATTGGGTGTGCCGGGTGAATTCGAGTATCACCTTTGCCCGTCTTCCGAGGGGTTTGTCCGTTTGCTGACGGCGGGCGTCGGTTGGGGCATGGTGCCGGCGCTGCAAGTGGCGGAGGAGCTGCGCAGCGGTGAGCTGTACGAGCTAGTGCCCGGTCAGGCGCAGGAGGTTGCGCTGTACTGGCACTATTGGCGCAATGGCGGGCAGTTGCTGGAAGGCCTGACCCGCGAGTTGGCCAGGCGAGTGCCTGTGCTGTTGGGTTGACTGACTACTCCAAGTGCATTTCGCCTGAGCCGGGCAGCTTTTCGATGCAGTCGGAGCCGAGCAGGCGAGAGGGCGTGTAGTAGCCCGGTGCAGGTTCGTTATGCCGCAGGAACTCAACGGCAAAGAGCGCGCCTTCGGTCGTTACATCGTAGCCATTAGCGGTCTGAATGCGGGCAGTAATCTTCTTGCCGGCGCGGTTCTGTGCCTCGCCCCACACATAGGTGCGCGCTTTTTCCCGCTGGCTGCTGTCAGGGCCAAGAATGCGGCGACCCACCAAGTACTTGAGCAGTGCCTGTACCGGCGCCAGGCCGAGCAGTGGTCGCAGCCGGTCCAGCCGGCGCAGACGCGTGGCAGCACTGGGCGCCATGGGTATGAAGACTTCGATGTCGTCTATCCCGGTAGAGAACCAGGCCGTGGCAATGTCTCCCCAGGGGATAGTCACGGCGTGCTTGGTGCCATTGCCAAAATCGATGTCACGACTCTGGTAGGCCAGGGGCACAGTCTTGATCTTGTCGTCTTTGCGGATGCGCCCACCATACTTGAGCCCCTCGATCGAGGTTCTCGCGGTGCCTGGCGAGAAACTGCTGCGCGAATCAAAACCCAGCGCCAGGCGGTCGGCGTCGGGCAGCGCCTCCTTGAGGCGAGCAGCAATGCAGTCGGTGGGAATGACATCGAAGCCGACGCCGGGGCAAATAACGATATTGGCCTCGGTGGCGTCGTTGTGGCGACTTTGCGCTGCGACAAACACATCGATCTCGCCAGTAATGTCGAGGTAATGACATTGGTTGTGCAGGCAGGCATCGATCATGGGCTGACTGGTCGCCGAAAACGGGCCGGCGCAGTGCACGACAATGCTCATCCCCTGCGTACCGTCACGCGTGCCTTGGGCATCATCTAGGCTGAAGTGACGTGCCTGCAGCTTGAGCTCTGCGGCCAGATCGGCCACAGCTCTGTGATTGCGCCCGGCCAGTACCGGGGTCAGCCCCCGGGCGACGGCTGCTCTTGCCAGCAGCGAGCCTGCGTAGCCATTCGCACCGTAGATCATCCATTCAGCCATACCGTCACTCCTCGATAACAAGAAGGATCAGGGTAATGTCTGCGCCCTGGATGCGCCAGCGCGTTGCGTGCGCCAATGGCCTTAAAGGTGCGGTTGTGTGAACAGGCGCGCGATCAATGGCCCGTCAGCGAATGACCTGCCCGCGGTAAATGCGAACGCTGCCGCTGGGCGCAGCTGGCGTAGGATCTTGCACCGCACTGGCCCGGCGTTCTGCGCTGGCCTGATACTGCCTGGCGGCGATGGCGCCGCTGGCTACCATGCTCTCTTCGGGCTCTGTTGGCGCCGGCGTCACCATTTCGGCCAGACGGCTACCCAGTTCGCGGATATCCGCGAAGGGGCAATCCTTGCTCAAACCGATCATGTTTTCTACGGCGTCCGGGTCGCCCAGGCGCACGGTAACCCCCAATGAACGCTTGATATGGCGCCGCAGGCTGGTCATGCAGTCAAGGGTCGCTCGGTTGAACTGCGCTTCTGCAATCATGCTTCTACCCCCGAATAATCAATGGCCGCGCAAGGTGCGGTAGCCAAGGCAGCAATCTGCAAGCAGAATGTGTACCAATACGCCAATGTCACCGGATATGGGCGGCTTGCCGGGGATCACCCGTCCTCGGTCAGTGGTTTATTCGGGTGGCATGCTATTCCTTGGTGCGAGCTTGCACCGCTCTGGCGCGGGCTTTCTGCAGAAATTGACGAGTGGGGGGAGTATGAAGGAGCAGGGCAGAGGAGACGATTTGCCGGGTTTGCGCGCGAGTCGTGACGATGACTTTGAACCGGGCCCGGCGACGCGAGGCCGCAACGCACCCCATGGCGGTTTGCGGGCCGATCCGCCGGTAGTGCAGCCAGCCCGCAGTAATGGACCGTTATGGGCGCTGTGCGCGGCGCTGTCGCTGGCGTTGGTCGCACTGGGTTACTGGACGTACCAGCAGCAGGCCCTGCTCAGGCAGCAACTGGTCGCGACCCAGACCAGCTTCGCGCGGATCAGTGAGGAAGCTTCCGGGCGTATTCAGGACATCACCGGTAAGGTCAGTGCTACCGAGTCCTCTCTCAGCGAGGCCGAGCAGGCGCGCAATGCCCGCGTGGCGAAGCTGGAGAATCAGCTGGCGGAACTGAGCAAGACGCTAGGTGAGCACGATGGCCGCATGAGCACTATGAATGCGGGCAATGCGGATCTGGGCAAACGGTTGGCGAGCCAGCAGACCGAGCTGGCGGCACTGGCGGCCAGCGCCGCTGCAACGGACCAAGTACTGGAAAAACAGACCGAGCGCTTGGATAGCCTTGCCAAGCAATTGACCGCGGCCAATACCGCGCTGGGGGAATTGCAGGGACAGTTGGGTAGTCTGGATGCGCTGGAGCAACAGCTCAAGCAGCAGGCTGCGCTGGTGGCGAGCCAGCAGCAGGCCGTGCAGGCGCTACAGAGTAAGGGTAACGGCGATGTCGAACAGAGCCTACTGATCATGCGCACCGAGCTCGACCAGCGTGCCGCGCAAACCGAGCAGGCGCTGGATGCCATCGACAGCTTCCGGCTGCAGACCAACCGCAGTATCAATACGCTGCAAAGCCAATTGCAGGCGCTGCACGCGCAGGTTCAGGGCAACTGATGAACTTTCTGGCCCACCTGCTGATGGGCTCGCAAACACCCCAGCAGGCGCTCGGCAGCCTGCTGGGGGATTTCGTCAAGGGCCCGGTACAGCAGATCGCGCTGCCAGAGGCAGTGCGTGGCGGCATCTGGTTGCACCGTCGGATCGATGTGTTTACCGACAGCCATCCGTTGGTGTTGCAAAGCAAGACGCGAGTGAGTGCGGAGCGTCGGCGCTTTGCCGGCATCATGGTGGATATGTTCTACGATCATCTGCTCGCGCAACACTGGCAGCGCTTTGCCGAGCAACCCCTGGCTGAGTTCACGCAGCAGGCCTACCGGGACCTGCTGAATCAGCCCGAGCTGATTCCGGACAATGCCCGTCCGGTGATCGCGCACATGAGCGAGCACGACTGGTTAAGCAGCTACGCGCAGCTACCTCACCTGCACCGCGCACTCGACAACATGGCCAGACGCTTGCGCCGGGATAATCCGCTGCCCGGCGCTGTAGCTGAACTGGAGGCGGATTACGCCGCGTTCGAAGACGACTTTTTGCGCTTCATGCCCGAGGTTCAGGCGTACGCCGCCGATCAGGCTGCGTTGCTGAACGCGGGCGGTGTCGACTTAAGCGTGCCGTCGTCCAGCCCCAAGGTCTGACTCACCGCGGACTGCGCTTCACGCGCCAGCTGATTGCGATTGCCCGCACGGCTGTCGAGCGGGGGGAGAAAGTGCAGGCGCACATCGATGGTTTGTGCGCCCAGCAGGCGCAGCAGGTGTCGGGAAAACTCATCGTCGTTGATGAAGGGCGCAGTCTGGTCGACGGCGCCATTCAGGCGATAGCCGATGGCGATCGGTTGAATCGGCACCGCGGCGTCTATCGCGCTGCCCAGCAGGCGGCCATGAAAGGTGCGCACGCGGTCTCCGGCGGTGGTGGTGCCTTCGGCAAAGATCACCAGGCTACGCCCCTGCTGCAAAATCTCGGTCAACTGTTGCAGGGAGTGGGTAACGGATTTGCCGCGCTCAATGAAGCAGGTGCCGGCGGCGGCGGCCAGCCAGCCGATGACCGGCCAATGCCGTACCTCGGCCTTGGATAGAAAGTGCACCGGAGCCTGCGCACCAAGCACCACAATATCCAGCCAGGATACATGGTTGCTGACCCACAGCGCGGTGTCGCTGATCGGCGCGCCCTGTACATGCAGGCGCAGTGGTAGCAGGCGGATGAGGTTGCGCATCCACCAGCGCGTCAGGCGTTGTCGCTGCCCATCCAGGAAGGCCGGCTTGAAGGGCTGCAGCAGTGCCACCCAGGTAGCCAGAAGCAGTCCACAGGCAATCCACCCCACCACCGCGATCAGGCGCACCGTCTTGTTCAGCGTCATCCTCAGCTCGCCTTGAAGTGACGGGCGTAGCGCGGGCAGAGCTGTTCGCGGCGCAGCAGAATGAACACATCGGCGCAGTTGAACTCCGGGTCCCAGCAGGGCTCACCGCAGACCTTGGCGCCCAGGCGCATGTAAGCCTTGAGCAGTGGCGGCAGTTGCGCCGTCAGGTTGGTCGGCAGGTCGCGCTCGGGAATCGGCAAACGCGGAATGGCATTCAGATACTCGCGGCTCAGGTAGCGGCCACGCAGGCGCTGCATGATGGCGTGGGCCTGCAGACCACCGTCGTGCATGTCGATGCTGGCACAGCCCATCAGGTAGTTGTAGCGGCGTTCGTTCATCAACTGCGCCAGACCGGACCAGAGCACTGAAATGGTCGCTCCATTGCGGTAGTCGGCGTGTACACAGGTACGGCCAATCTCCATGATGTCGCCACGCAGATCAGCCAGGCCCACCAGTTGAAATTCGCTTTCGCTGTAGAAGCCTCCGGCGGCGGGTGCGCGTCGGCTATCGAGGATGCGGGTGGTGGCCACCACGCGATTGTTGCTCAGGTCACGCACGATCAGGTGCTCACAGTGCAGATCATAGTGGTCCTGATCCAGCCCAGTCTCGCTGGTGTGCAGCCGGGCACCGCACTCTTCGGCAAACACCTGATAGCGCAAAGCCTGTGCGGCTCTGATGTGGTGGGCGTCGGTAACCAGTTCTACCGCCAGCTGGCGGCTGTTGGAGTCTTCGAGGGCGAGCGCTGCTTGTGACATGGACACCTCCATCCGGGCATCTGTTATTTGATGTACAGGCTGAGCCTATGGCGCTCGGGTGTCAGGCTTGTGAATACTTGGTGACGTTCGTGTTACTGCGCACATCTTGATTCAGGTCAGGAAGCGGTCGCCTCGGCTGCTCTATAAGGTCTGCTCCAATAACGCGGTAGGGAGTGGCAGCAATGACAGTGGCAAGGGTGTTGTTTGATAACGGGCCGCACAAGGTGTTGTGCTTTGACCAGTTGGTGACCGGCGACGGCGTGCAATCCAACCAGTTTCTGATCATCGACCATGACCAGCACGCGCTGCTGGATCCAGGCGGCGACCTGACCTACATGCCCCTGTCGCTGGCGGTCAGTCGCTATATTCCGCTGACCGATCTGACCTACGTGTTTGCCTCGCATCAGGACCCGGACATCATCGCCTCGCTCGACAAATGGTTGCTGCACACGCGCTGTCAGGTGGTGTGCTCCAAGCTGTGGGCGCGCTTCCTGCCGCATCTGAGTGCCGGTTATCTGAATCGCCAGTTGGGGATGTCGACCACCGACCGCATGATTGCGATTGCCGATCGCGGTGCCGATGTGCCGCTGGGTAAGTCGATTCTCAAGGTGCTGCCAGCGCACTTTCTGCACTCGGTGGGCAACCTGCAGTTCTTCGATCCGATCAGTGGCATTCTGTTTTCCGGCGACATGGGTGCCTCGATGCTCGACGATGCGGAACCTGTTGCCGACTTTGCGACTCACAAATCCAGTATGGAGGGCTTTCACCGGCGTTATATGGCCGGCAACAAGGCCTGCCGGCTCTGGGCCAATATGGTACGGCAGCTGGCACCCAGCATGCTGGTTCCGCAGCACGGTCGGCCGTTTGTCGGCCCTGCTATGATCAACGCCTTTCTGGACTGGATCAGCCAACTGGAATGCGGCCTCGACCTGCTGACACAGGACGACTACCGCATTCCCTGATCTGTCTCGGTTACTCTGTATCGGGTACAAGGAGAACTATGTCGTCGCGGGTATATGAGTGGCATCAGGACAATCAATTCACCCTGCGCGTGGATGGGCACCGTTACTTCCCGCGTTTGCTTGAGGCCTTTGATCAGGCGCAGAGCAGCATCGACATCGAGATGTACCTGGTCACCTCCGGTGCCAGTTGCGATCGGGTCATCGACGCGTTGTTGAAGGCGTCGGGGCGCGGGGTGAAAGTGCGCTTTTTGTTTGATGCCATCGGCAGCGAAAAACTGAAGCAGGACGACCGTGACCGCCTGCGCGATGGCGGCATTGAACTCCGCATCTACAATCCCGCCTCCTGGTACCACGGGCGGCGCATGTTCCACCGGGATCACCGCAAGCTGATTATTGTTGACCGCCGTATCACCTTCGTCGGCGGCACGGGCTTCACTGATGAGTTTTGTCAGACCGAAGAGGGTGGTCAGTGTCCGCGTTGGCACGAGCAGATGCTTGAAGTGCAGGGGCCGGTAGTGGCTGACTGGCTCGATCTGTTTGAAACCGAATGGGGGCGGGTAGACAGTTTTCAGCGGCGTGGGCTCTCTGCCGTGAGGCGCGTACGCATACCGCCGCAACCCAAAGACGGCGAGGGTCACGGCAGGGTTTCCTATATTGGTGCCCGGGAGCAGAAGGAAGTAGTTGCCTCGCTACTCTCGGCGCTGGCTGACAGTAGCGAACGTGCCTGGCTGGCGACCCCTTACTTTCTGCCCTCCTGGCGCATTCGCCGGGCGCTGATGCGCGCGTCCAGGCGGGGCGTAGACGTTCGCCTGCTGCTCTGTGGTACCAGCATCGATCACCCGGCCGTGCTCTATGCGGGCCAACGCTATTACCGGCGGCTGCTCAAGGCCGGCGTGCGTATCTTTGAATTTCAGCCGCGCTTTACCCACTTGAAGACCGCCATGGTGGATAACTGGGTATCGCTGGGATCCTGCAATTTTGACCACTGGACGCTGCATTGGAATCTTGAAGCCAACCAGCAGGCCGTTGACCCGACCTTGACTCGTGCGGTTACCGAGAGCTTTGAGAGTGATTTTGCCGAGAGCCACGAATGGACCATGGCGCGCTGGCGTAATCTGGCGTGGACACACCGGATGAAAATTCGCGTGTGGGGGCAGGTCAATCGCTGGGTAATGCGAATCTTTGGAATATCGCGCTGAGGCGGCTCCACGCAGGGCGTAGAGCCGCTAGACGGTCAGTTGTTGGCAAATACCGGTTTGCGTTTTTCCAGGAAGGCGGTCAGCGCTTCGCGGGCTTCAGGGCCAGCCAACAGCTGAGTGAAGTGGTCGCCCTCGGCATCCATGGTTTGCTCGGCAATCTGTGCCACTCCCTGCTTGATCAGTTGCTTGGTCAGCTTGACCGAACCCGGTGGCTGTTCGCTGATGCGCTGGGCTGCTTCCTGAGCCGCTTGCAGAACCGCCGCTCCGGCGGGCAGGGCGCGATTGGCCAGGCCGATTTCGGTGGCGCGCTGGCCGGAAATCTCTTCACCTAGCAGCAAGAGTTCCGCCGCGCGCAGGTGGCCGAGCAGACGTGGTAGCAGGAAGCTGGAGCCGGCTTCCGGGCAGAGGCCAAGATTGACGAAGGGCATTTTCAGGCGCGCGTTGTCTGCCACAAACACCAGGTCGCAATGCAGCAGCATGGTCACGCCGACACCCACGGCAGGACCGTTGATGGCGGCAATCAGGGGCTTTTCAGCGTGACAGATGGCGCGCAGGAAATGGTAGACCGGGCTCTTGGTGTCGCTACGCGGCGAGTTTACGAAGTCGCTCACATCGTTGCCGCTGGTGAAGCAGGTGTCGCTGCCCTGGATGACCACCGCACGGATCTGCGCGTCCTCTTGCGCGCTCTTGATGGCATCGGCCATCGCCCCGTACATGTTCTGTGTCAGGGCGTTCTTCTTGTCGGCACGGTTCATTGTCAGCGTCAGTACGCCGCCGTTGCGCTCGATCAACACATGTTCGCTCACGGTATCTCCTGGATCTGGCAGTCGAAAGGCTAAAGCAGCATGGTCGCATGAAACTGCCGGCTGCCCCAGCAACCCTAGGCGCGCCGAATGAAGCTGTATAACGGCGCCGGATTAGTCCTGCTGGGTCACAGCGGCCAATAGCTGAAGTACCAGTTGGTTCTCGCGGCGCTGTATGTCAGCTGAGCCATAATCCCCGCCTTGCAACATCAGGCCCAGCTGCAGCGCCGGAATCAGCAGCAAGCGCTGCCCGCCATTGCCGATGGCGGCAACCCAGCGTTGCTCGCGGCCGGCCACCGCGACTGTGCCGGTCCACCACTGGTAGCCGTAGTGCACTGGCCTGCCGTCGAGGGAAAACAGGGCAACGTCGGTGTCGATGTGGGCGGCGGTAATCTCGTCGATCCACTCGGCTCTCACCAGTTGCTGGCCTTGCCACTGTCCACGTTGATTGACCAGTCGGCCGATTTTCAGCATGTCACGTGGGCGCAGACGCAAGCCGGAGAAGGCCAGCGGACGGCCGTGGAGGTCTTCGGCCCATTCAAAACGGGTAATGCCCAGTGGCGCGAACAGACGCTTTGCCGCGAGCGCTGAGAGCGTTTGCTGGCTACGCTGTTCCAGCGCCGCCGCCAGCAGGGCGCTAGCGCCGCCGGTGTAGCTGAAGCGCGTGCCGGGACTGGCTACCCGGTCGCGGTCGAGCACGTAATCCGCCAGATCGCGGCGCCAGTAGAGCGCGGTTTCATTGCTGCTGAACAGGCCATGTCCCCACTCCTGCCAGTCAAGCCCTGCGGTCATGCCCAGTAGGTGTCGGTAGGTGAGTGGTGGTTCGCTGTGCTGCCAGGCAGGGGTGAGGTTGGGGTGATCGCTGAGCACCGGCCGGTCCAGCGGCGGGGCCTGTTGCTCCGCGAGCGCCATGCCATACAGCAGGCTAACCACGCTTTTGCTGATTGAGCGTTGGTCATGCAGGGTGTTGCCATCAAAGTCGGTACTGCCGGTCAGTGGCAGCGCCAAGCCGTAGCGGCGGGTGATGGGAGCATCTGGACCACTGCGATAGCACTCCAGCAACAGGATGCCAGCGCGCTCGACCAATAGTGCATGCAGGTTGGTATCGCTGTTGTGGAAGGTGTTGATCGCCGTCTGCAGGGGTGTGATAGCAAAGCCATGTTCACCCGGGATGCCTGCGGGCCAATCGCCGGAGTTCAGCGGCGTGATGCACTCAGCGAAGGCGGCGGGTGACAGCAATAGCCATGCAGACAGCAGTCTGCTCAGGTAGTGGGTGAAAAGGCGGGTGGCGTGCATGGGGCGGCTCGAATGAGTGCTGTGGCGGCTAACCCCGTGTCAGCTGCCACCACCGAAAGGTGGTGGGCAAAGTGTAGGCGCTATTGTTGGCTTGGCTATCAGTCAGAGGAGGCGGGCTGCTGCTACTTCAATTGCGGCGGTAGAAAGGCCTCGTCAATGATCTGCCGACCGGCCAGGCCGGCCATGAACAGCGGGCGACGTAACTGTTCGATAAAGCCCGGACTGCCGCACAGCAGCGCCAGGCTGTTGCGCGAGCCGATGCGTAATGTGCGCAGATCGGCGTCAAACTGCGAACGCTTGCGCAAGTGCAATTGCAGGCTGGGGGCCGCGTCAGCCAGCGCGTGCAGGCGCTGTTGCAGGTAGCAGTCTTGCTCGGTGGCGGACCAGTGCCAAAGGTGTATGGGCGCGGCGTGCTCTTCACGCAGGGCGTCGCGGGCCAGCGCCTGCAGGGGGGCTAGCCCGGTTCCCCTGGCGAGTAACAGTAACGGTCGGTCATGCCAGGCGGGGTCGTAACACAGATGGCCGCTGGCTGCGCCGAGATACAGCTGCTGTCCTGGCTTGGCGCGTCGAATCTCGCTGGAAAAGGCGCCATCGTCATGCAGCTGCAGGTGAAACTCCAGCAGTGGCTCGGTGGGCAGGCTGGCCAGCGAGTAGCTGCGACCCAGTTGCGGCGATAACCACAGCGTCAGGTGCTGGCCAGCCCGGTAGCGTAGTGGACGCAGCGGCCGCACGCGCAGCACCAGAATATCGCCAGGCCGTTGTTCCAGAGAGTCGATTTGCGCTGGCAGGCCATCGCTGGCCGGATCATGCAAGGTAAGCTGCATATCCTGTTCAACGTTGCATTGGCAAGCCAGTAGCCAGCCCTCGGCCTGCTGCTGTGGTGTCAGTCCGCGTTGTGCGGAGGGCGGCACCATCTGGGCGGGCGCCTGCACCAGGCAGCTGTGGCACTGCCCGGCACGGCAGGACCAGCTGATCGGCAGCTCTGCAGCTTGCAGCGCGCAGAGCAGGTTGCTGCCGGCAGGTACCTGAATCTGGCGACCGCGAATGCTCAATTCAGGCATGAGACGGGTCAGACGTTATCGGCGTGATTATGCTTGGGTACATGATGCTCGCAGCGGTTGCGGCCACTGTGTTTGGCCAGATAAAGCGCCTGATCGGCATCGTTCAGGCACACCTCAAGGTCGTCTTCCTGGCGGATCAGGCTCAGGCCAGCCGACAAGGTGCAGTGTACCCCGTCCGGCAGGCAAGCAAACTGAACCTTGGCAAAGTTGTCGCGAATGCGCTCCAGGCACTGATGCAGCGCACCGAGATCGGTATTGCTGAGGAGGATGACAAACTCCTCGCCGCCAAAGCGGGCAACCAGGTCGCCATCGCGCAAACTGTCGCGGGCCAACCTGGCGAAGCCCTGCAGCACTTCGTCCCCTGCGGAATGGCCATACAGATCGTTGATGCGCTTGAAGTGATCCAGGTCGATCAGGGCCACCCCGAGCTGCTGGTTGGGTCGCATGAGTGTCATGCGGCGGCGCGCCTCTTCAATAAAATAACGCCGATTGGCCAAGCCGGTCAGGCTGTCAGTGGTAGCAAGATTCTGCAGCTGGCCCATCATCCCGCGCAGGGTTTCCTGATGCGCCTGCAGTGTGCTGTGGCGCTGCTGCAGACGTTCGCGCAGCTCGCGAATATAACTACCGGTGACGCACAGGCAGCCGAGGAAGCAGGCGAGAATAAACCATTGCACCAGACTCAGCGTGAGGCCGTGAGCACTGGGCCCTTGGTAACTCTCGATGGCAATCAGGCCGCCAAAGCAGGTTAGACACAGCAGCGCCTGCAGTATCAGATCGCGGCGCGAGAGCTGGAAAATACCAAACACCAGAATATTGGCGTAGACCAATACCAGGCTGCCGCGCAAGCTGCCGGCAAAGGCCAGGAAGAACGTGGTCAACAAGATGGCGACAACAATTTGGACGTTGGTCAGGCTGGGCTCTCGAAAGCGCAGATTGAAGCCGCTTTTAAACGCCAGAAAAAACGCGCCTTGGGTTACAACGCCGAGGAGTATGTGGATGGAAGCCATCCAGGCAGTTGAATCATAGTGCCCGGCTGCCCAGGCCACGCCGATCACGACGTAGGTAATCAGATAGTTGATTTGCGCCAGGTAGAAGCGCTGCAGCCTCAAAGCCTGGAATTTATCGCTATTTGCATCCTGCAATTCGCTCACGATTAGGCCTGTTGTTATGTGATGGCATTATGACGTCAATTTATAGTTTCAGCCTTGTTTTGAAAAGCATTTTATTTCACCCGTACCGGGAATGACTGAGACAGGCTCGGCAGTATTGAAAAACAGTGGTAGGAGAGACTTTCTTTTATTGCCCAGCGGCCCTGGCGAGGCCCATTTCGTCAGAGAGTCGCTTCAGGCGCTATGCCGTACGGTCAGCTCGGGTATACTTGGCGACTGTTTTCTCAAGGGTGCGGCCTTACAGCACCCGAGCCTGTCCGATTCCGTTAGCCTGGTCTGACATAACGCCGTCCGTGTCAGCCGCCGAATGAGAGGAGCCTGTCCGAGCATGGCCGTTATCAAGCAAGACGATCTGATCCAGAGCGTAGCCGATGCGCTGCAATACATTTCCTACTACCACCCCGTGGACTTCATCCAGGCTGTGCACGAAGCCTACGAGCGTGAAGAGTCCAAGGCGGCGAAGGATGCCATCGCGCAGATTCTGATCAACTCCCGCATGTGCGCCACAGGCCACCGTCCGATCTGCCAGGACACCGGTATCGTCACCGTGTTCGTCAAGGTCGGCATGAACGTCAGTTGGGACGGCGCCACCATGAGCCTGGACGATATGATCAACGAAGGCGTGCGCCGCGCCTACAACAACCCGGACAACGTTCTGCGTGCCTCCATCTTGGCCGACCCGGCTGGCAAGCGCACCAACACCAAGGACAACACCCCGGCGGTTATCCACTACCAGATCGTCCCGGGCGACAAGGTAGAAGTCGATGTGGCTGCCAAGGGCGGCGGATCCGAGAACAAGTCCAAGATGGTCATGCTCAACCCGTCCGACTCGATCGTTGACTGGGTGGTCAAGACCGTTCCGACCATGGGCGCGGGCTGGTGCCCGCCGGGCATGCTCGGCATTGGTATCGGTGGTACCGCGGAGAAGGCTGCGGTGATGGCCAAGGAAGCGCTGATGGATCCGATCGACATCCATGAACTGCGTGCCCGCGGCCCGCAGAACCGCGCTGAAGAGCTGCGCCTGGAAATCATGGACAAGGTCAACGCACTGGGTATCGGCGCGCAGGGTCTGGGCGGTCTGACCACCGTTCTGGATATCAAGATCAAGGATTACCCGACCCACGCAGCCAGTCTGCCGGTGTGCATGATTCCCAACTGCGCCGCGACCCGTCACGCGCACTTCGTGCTCGACGGCAGTGGCCCGGCCGAGCTGAAAGCGCCGCCGATGGACGCCTACCCGGAAATTACCTGGGAAGTTGGCGATGGCGTGCGCCGCGTCAACCTCGACACCGTTACCCCGGAAGACGTGCTGAGCTGGAAGAGCGGCGAGACCGTGCTGCTGTCCGGCAAGATGCTGACCGGCCGCGATGCTGCGCACAAGCGTATGGTCGACATGCTGAACAAGGGCGAAGAGCTGCCGGTTGATCTGAAAGGCCGCTTCATCTACTACGTCGGTCCGGTTGACCCGGTGCGTGACGAGGTTGTTGGACCGGCAGGCCCGACCACCGCGACCCGCATGGACAAGTTCACCCGTCAGATCCTTGAGGCGACTGGCCTGCTGGGCATGATCGGTAAGTCCGAGCGCGGCCCGATTGCCATCGAAGCGATCAAGGACCACAAGGCGGTTTACCTGATGGCCGTTGGTGGCGCAGCCTACCTGGTTGCCCAGGCGATCAAGAAAGCCGAGGTTATTGCCTTCCCCGAGCTGGGCATGGAAGCGATCTACGAGTTCGACGTGCAAGACATGCCGGTCACCGTTGCGGTCGACAGCACAGGCGAATCCGCACACATCACCGGCCCGCAGATCTGGCAGAAGAAGATTGCCGAAAGCCTGGCGGTAGAAGTGAAGTAAGCCCTCTCCGGGCAAGAAAAGGGCCTCGCTTGCGAGGCCCTTTTTTATTTTTGCTACACCGTGCGATACCGCTGGGCCAGCCAGTAGTCCACGCTGACCCAGCGTCCCGCACCGGTAAAGAACAGTGCAAGCAGCATCAGTAGGTAGGTGGCGGCCCACTCGATTCCGTTGTTGAGTATGACTAGCCGCCCACTGCTGGTGAGCCACTCATAGTTGCCGTGCTCCTGCAGTATGCTGCGGGCGCGCGCCAGCTTGTCGGCGGAGGCGGTGACGCGTTCGTTGGCGAACAGCGAGGAGGGATCGGCGATTACCGGCCAGCCATAGGGCCAGTGCACGGCGAAGATGGCAACCAGCATGGTGATGATCAGTGGAATGCTGATCCAGCGCACCGCCAACCCGATTAGCAGCAGGAGTGCTCCGCCAATCTCGGTCAGGGTTGCCAGCCAGGCGAGCAGTTCAGGAAAAGGCAGACCAAGGCCGTTTTCCACGTCACCGAACCAACTGATGGTGGCATCCATGTGCTGCAGCTTGCGGCTGCCGGCCATCCATAGCACCGGGACCAGATAAAGGCGCAGCAGTGGCGGGGCGAGAAAATCGAATTGCCGAGTGGCGTCTAGGCAGTTCTGCAGACGATTGAGCGTGGCAAGCATGGGGCGAGTCTCTGGGTGGTTGTTGAACTACCCAAGAGACTCGCCGGCCAGCAGCTTGTTACAGCGTTAAACCAGTGATTCACCTACGTGCAGCAGCTTCATCGAGTTGGTGCCGCCGCGCGAGTTGTATACATCACCCTTGGTTAGTATCACCCAGTCGCCGGGCTGCACATAACCGCCTTCGAGCAGCTTGTTGACTGCCTGCTGGTTGATGTCGCTGGAGGGCATGTCTGCCGGGTTGAAGGGGATCGCCTGCACGCCGCGATACAGCGCCACGCGGCCCAGGGTCTGGGTATTGGGTGACAGCGCGAAGATCGGCAGATGCGAGCGAATGCGCGACATGATCAGTGGCGTAAAGCCGCTCTCGGTCAGGGTGATCACCGCAGTCACGCCGGGGAAGTGGTTGCCGGCGTACATGGCAGCCAGCGCAACGGTTTCGTCACAGCGCTCGAATTTCTGGTACAGGCGGTGCCCGGACTTCTGGCTGGTGGGATGCTTCTCTGCGCCGCGGCACACCCGGTCCATGGCGCGTACTGCTTCTACCGGATAATCCCCGGCGGCGGTTTCGGCCGAGAGCATTACTGCGTCGGTGTAATCCAGGGCGGCGTTGGCGACGTCGGATACCTCGGCGCGAGTTGGCAGCGGGCTGGAGATCATCGACTCCATCATCTGGGTTGCGGTGATGACGACCTTGTTCTGTTTGCGGGCGCGGCTGATTATGTGTTTTTGAATTCCTACCAGCTCGGCGTCGCCGATTTCCACGCCCAGATCGCCGCGCGCCACCATGACGCCGTCGCTGGCCTGGATCAGGCCGTCCAGCGCTTCATCGTCGGCAACCGCTTCAGCGCGCTCGATCTTGGCAATCAGCCAGGCTTCGGATTCGGCGTCGCGCAACAGCTTGCGCGCCAGGTGCATGTCGGCGGCGTCGCGCGGGAAAGAGACGGCCACGTATTCCATCTGCAGCTCTGCCGCCAGATTGATGTCGTTGCGATCCTTGTCGGTCAGGGCGGCGGCCGAGAGGCCACCACCACGCCGGTTGATGCCCTTGTTGTTGGACAATGGGCCGCCCACGGTCACGCGGCAGCGCACCTCATCACGACCGACGCTTTCGACCGCCAGCACCACACGGCCATCGTCCAGCAGCAGCTCGTCACCGGCGCGGCAGTCTTTCACCAGATCGGGGTAGTCGAGGCCGACGATATCGCTGGTGCCGTTGTCGAGATCATGTACGGTAGACAGGCGGAAGTTGTCACCCACCTCCAGTTCGATACGCCCATCGGTAAAGCGGCCAATGCGGATTTTCGGGCCTTGCAGGTCGCCGAGCAGGGCAACGTGCTGACCATTTTCTTCGGCAATCTCACGCACCAGACGCGCGCGGCGGCGGTGCTCATCTGCGCTGCCGTGGGAGAAGTTGAGGCGGGCTACGTTCATGCCCGCGGCAATCAGTTCAGCGATGCGTTCCGGACTGCTTGTGGCGGGTCCAAGGGTGGCGACGATTTTGGTACGGCGCAACGACATGCGAAGGTCCTTGTGTGATGGACGGGCGAATGGGAATGGGTTCTACAATAGAACATAATTGCCCTTCGCGGGTAGGTTGACAGAGGAGGGTTGCATGCATCCACAGGTTGAAGCCGTTACGGCAGCAATACGCGAGCGTAGCAAACGCAGCCGAGCTGCCTATTTGGCGCAAATTCAGGCCGCTCCTCCGGGGCGCAAGGGCTTGTCCTGTGGCAATTTGGCGCACGGCATGGCGGCCTGCTCTGCCACGGATAAAGATCGCTTGCGTATGGTGGACGCGGTCAACATCGGCTTGGTCACGGCCTACAACGATATGCTCTCGGCGCACCAGCCCTACGAAAGCTACCCGGCGCAGATTCGACAAACGCTGCGCGGTATGGGCGCGACCGGGCAGGTCGCAGGCGGCGTGCCGGCGATGTGCGACGGCGTGACACAGGGCGAGCCGGGCATGGAGTTGTCGCTGGCCAGTCGGGATGTGATCGCCATGAGCACGGCCATCGCGCTGTCCCACAATATGTTCAATGGTGCGCTCTGTCTGGGGATATGCGACAAGATCGTGCCCGGCCTGTTGATGGGCGCGTTACGGTTCGGCCATCTGCCGGTGCTCTTTGTACCAGCAGGCCCCATGCCCAGTGGCTTGCCCAATAGCGAGAAGGCGCGCGTGCGCGAGCTGTTTGCGGAGGGCAAGGTTGATCGCGACGCCTTGCTGGCGGCCGAAAGCGCGTCCTATCACAGCGCCGGCACCTGCACTTTCTACGGCACCGCCAACACCAACCAGATGCTGCTCGAAGCCATGGGGCTGCAGCTGCCCGGCAGCTCCTTTGTGGCGCCGGGTACGCCCTTGCGCGACGCCTTGACCCAGTACGCTGCAGAGCAGGTTGTGCGCCTGGCGCAGGCAGGTGAAGTGCGGCTGGCCGATATTCTGGATGAGCGCGCACTGGTCAACGCGCTGGTGATGCTCTTGGCCACGGGTGGCTCAACCAACCTGACCATTCATCTGGTTGCCATCGGCCAGGCAGCCGGGTTGCAGCTGCGTTGGGAAGATATGGCCGCGCTGTCTGCGGTGGTGCCGACGCTGGCGCACATCTACCCGAGCGGCAAGGCGGATATTAATCAATTTCACGCCGCAGGCGGCACCGCCTGGTTGTTCCGCCAGCTGCTGGCCGGTGGCTTGTTGCACGAACAGGTACAGACGGTAGCGGGGTTCGGGCTGGCGCGATACTGCCGCGAACCGGTGTTGCAAGACGGCAAATTGCACTGGCGTGAGGGCGCGGAATTCAGTCTGGATGACAGTATCCTGCGGCCGCTGGAACGGCCTTTTCTGCCCAATGGTGGCTTACGGCTGCTGCAGGGTAATCTTGGCAGAGGCGTGTTGAAGGTCTCGGCGGTGGCACAGGCGCACTGGCAGGTCAGTGCGCCTTGCCGGGTGTTCGATGAGCAGGACGATTTTGTAGCGGCATTTCAGGCCGGTGAGCTGGACCGCGACTGTGTCGCTGTTTTGCGCTTTCAGGGGCCGCGAGCCAACGGTATGCCGGAGCTCCACAAACTTATGCCTTACCTGGGTGTGCTGCAGGATCGCGGCCATCAAGTGGCGCTGGTCACGGACGGGCGCATGTCGGGTGCCTCGGGTAAGGTGCCGGCGGCTATTCATCTTTGTCCTGAGGCAGCAGATGGTGGGCCGTTGGCCTACTTGCGAGACGGTGATCCCATTGCATTGGATGCCGGCCACGGCCAGCTTCAGGTGCAGTTGGATGAGGCAATATGGCAAGCACGCACGCCGGCGTTGCAGCCGCAGTCGGTACGTCGTGGCTTGGGCCGTGAGTTATTTGCATTCATGCGCGCCGAGGCTAGTCCGGCAGAGCAGGGCGGCAGTGTGTTTACCGCCAGCCTGCAGCAGGCAGATAGGTGAGCGAGCTGGCGCGGCTGGCCGCACAGCGCGGCTTGCTTCTGCGGACCGAGGCAACCGCGCAGCAGCAAGCGCAATGGTTGGCGCAGAGCATAGCCCAGGCTTTACAGGCGGCGTTGTTGGCGAGGGGGCGAGCGACCCTGGCGCTCTCTGGTGGGCGCAGCCCGATACCGCTGCTCAAGGCGCTCAATGATATCGAAATGCCGTGGGAGCAGGTGGGTATCACGCTGGTTGATGAGCGCTGGGTAGCGCCGGATCAGCCTGATAGCAACGCCGGTCTGATATGGCGGAATATGCCGCAGGTGATGCCCCGAGTGCGTTGGCAGCCGCTCTATCATGGCATTGGGCCGGTGCAGGATGCCGAGCGCAGCAGCGCGGCGTTGCGGGCCTGGCTGCCGTTGGATGTGGTGGTTCTGGGCATGGGTAGCGATGGCCATACTGCGTCGCTGTTTCCCGCAGCGGAGGGGCTGGCGGCGGCCTTGAGCCATGAGGCTGCCGCGCTTTGCCTGCCGGCCGTAGCGCCAGATGGCAGCCAGCGGTTGACCCTCACGGGCGCTGCGTTACACTCCGCGCGCTTGCAGTTGCTGGCCATCCGCGGCGAGGATAAGGCGCAGACGCTGATCGCTGCGCTGGCCGGACAGCAGCCTCAGTGGCCAATCAGCGCTTTCCTGCGGCCGCCATTGCAGATTGTTTACAGCGCGGATGCCGGTTAGCGGTTTGGCCGTAACACGGTTGTGATGAAAAACGTTTACATTTTAATGGTCTGCCGGGAGAGCGACGCAGTACATGGATATGACTCAGACTCTGGATGCGTTATTCGCCAAGGCAACGCTGCTGCCGGTAATCAATGTCGAGCGAGAAACCGATATTCTGCCGCTGGCTGATGCCCTGGCTGCCGGTGGCATCACCACGCTGGAAATCACCCTGCGCACGGCGCTTGGCCTGCCGGCGATCGCCCTGCTGCGGCGTGAGCGTCCTGAATTGTGTATTGGTGCCGGAACCGTGACCGACGCCGCGCAGTACCGCGCGGTAATCAAGGCTGGTGCGCAGTTCGTGGTGACGCCGGGTATCACCGATGAATTGCTGGAGCTGGGCCTGCACAGTGAGGTGCCGTTGCTGCCGGGTATTGCCAGCGCGTCGGAGATTCTTGCCGGATACCGATTGGGGTATCGCCGCTTCAAGGTTTTTCCCGCCGCGGTGCTGGGTGGCACAGCGCTGTTAAGAGCCTTCGCCGGCCCGTTCAAGGATGTGCGTTTCTGTCCCACCGGTGGAATTGATCAGCAGAGTTTTGCGGACTATCTGGCACTGGATAACGTGATGGCGGTGGGCGGCAGCTGGGTTGCACCCAAAGCTGCTATCGCGGCAGGTAACTGGGCCGAGATTACTCGGCTCAGCCGCGCCGCCAGCAGCATGGCAGCGCGGCACTGAAGCGCGCCGCACCGGTCTGTTTTATTGACCGCTTACGCGGGCTTGCTCGGATCGCGAAAATCATCCGGTTTGATGATCAGCAGATCGCAGGGCACCTCATCCAGCAGGCGTTCTGCAGTGTGACCAATCAACGCGCTTTCCAGTCGTGAGCGTGATACCGCTCCCAATAGCAACAGATTGATGCCTAGCTTTTCTACCAGCTGTGGTATGGCTTCTTCCGGATAACCTTCCAGCAGGTGCTGCTGAGCCTGGCCGGCCTCGGTGCGCCCCAGCAGGTCGCTGAAGGCATCGGTGTGCTGCTTTTTCACGTCGTCTGCGTAGCCCTGATAATCGACGACCAAAGTGGCATCAACCACCATGGTGCGTGGTAGCGGGTTATAGCAGTGCACCAGGTGCAGCGTAGCCGCAGTGCTGTCGGCAAGTGCCCGAGCTTCAGTGATGAGCTTCAGGTCGAGGTTGGCCGGTTTGTCGTCGATGTGCAGCGGGTCAACGGCGGCACAAATTTGTGTAACCGGCTGCTCTCCCTGCTTGACCAGCCATAGCGGCACTTCGCAGTGGCGAATCAGCTGCCAATCAGTATTAGTCAGAAACAGGCGTTTCAGCGCATTGTGATGGTGTGTTGTTTTCAGAATAAGGTCGGGCTTCAACTGCTGCGCGGCCTGCAGAATGTGGCGATCCAGCCGCTTACCCCACACCGCCTGCACATCTACCTGAAGGCCTTTGGCACGCAGCGGGGCGGCCAGCCGCTCAAGAAACACGGTATGGTTGTGCAGCAGCGATGCGCGGGCCTTTTCCAGCCCGCTGCTCTCAAACAGGGAGCCGCCGTCGAGCGCCGCAACATAGTCGCAGAGCAGCAGCGTCAGGCGCGCCTCGGGATGGTTTTGCGCGAGGCTTTCCGCGCGAGCCAGGCACGGCTGTTGGTCTTTACTTGTGGGGTCTATCACAACCAGCAGGTGATGAATCTTCATGTGGTCCTCCGGCAGGGATGGGGTGCGCAGCGCTATGGTCTGCTTCTTTGCTTGGCAGCTTGCCCGTTATGCAAAGAGAGTTCATAAACTCAAAATAGTGCCCACATCGGCCGCTGTCACTGACCTGCGTCAAGTGAATGACAGACTGAAGAATTCCGCCACCGCGCCGATATGTCGATAACACTGCCTTTTGCCGAGATGCCCATGACTAGTCAGCTCCCCTTCGTGCTCGCCGGAATCTTGCTGTTGACCGGCTGTGGGTCGACGGCCTACAGCAAGCACCTGAGCAACGCCTACAGTGCCTATGAACGCGGTGACTGCGCCGAGGTCATCAGTCAGCTGTCGGAGACCGAGCGGGTGAGTCGCTCGCGCCCTTACCTACAGCCGGAAATTTCCCTGTTGCGCGGCCAGTGTCTTGAAAGACAAGCGCTTTACCTGGATGCCGTGCAGGTCTATCGCTATCTGGTTGACCACTACCCCCACAATGAGTACGCCTACCGTGCCGGTGCGCGACTGGAGACTCTGCGGCAGCTCGGCCATTACGACCCCGACCAACCGCTGGCGCCGCAGGTGCGCTGAAACCGGCTGCCGTGGATCGCGGGGCTTGGCCCGCTGATGGCATTGGGCTATGCTCGACCGTCTGGTCAAGGATTCACCGGGTAACGTCATGAAGCTACGTTTGTTGCTGCTGCCTTTGCTGGTCACCTGTGCCACGGGCCAGGCCGAGGCGCAGATCTATCGCTGGGTCGATGCGCAGGGACAGGTGCATTTTGAGCAGCGTCCGCGTCAAGGCGCGGAGCCGGTTGAGGTACAACCGCAAGTGGTCGAGCGTGAGGATCACGTGCGCGAAAGCGAGCAGAATCGTCAGCGCTTGTTCGAGGTGCGCGAGCAGGAACGTGCTGACCAGCGTGCGCTTAACGCTAAGTTAAGGCAACAACAGGACCAGCGCTGCGCAAAGTTGCGTGAGCAACTGGCGCTCTACGAGCAGCGCGTTTTCTGGTACGAGGAAGATGCCAGCGGCCGGCGAGTAGAGGTTCCCAATGACCGGGTTCAGGCCAGCAAGAATGCATTGCTGGCGCAGCTCCGAGAGGGTTGTTGATATGCATGTAATACCTAGCTCCAGCAGTGATCGGCCGCTAGAACAACGGCAGATTCCGCGTCATCAGCTCAGCGCGTTTCTGCGTGTTTACAACAGCCAGACTGATCGTCCCTTTGGTTACATTGGTAATGTATCGCGGCTGGGTATCATGTTGATTACCGCATTGCCGGTGATGCTTGGCCAGGAATATGACCTGATGCTCAAATTGCCGGCCATGCAGGGCGAGCAGACCGAAGAGGTGCATTTTCGCGTCCACAGTCACTGGTGTCGTCAGGACATCACGCCCGGTTACTACGACTGCGGTTTCAGCATTACGTCCAACCCCAACACCTTCGCCGGTCTGGCGGCGGTACTGCAACGCTATTTCAGCTTCAGTCAGCCAGCGGATGCCTGAGCTGCAGCATTGCGTTACCCTGCACGCCTCAGGTAACGGGGGCAGGGCATGAGCAAGAGTTTTTTCTGGTATGACTTTGAATCCACCGGCATTGATCCGCGTCGCGATCGGCCGGTTCAGGTTGCGGGCGTGCGCACCAACGAACAACTGGAAGAAATCGGCGAGCCGTTGTGCATCGATTGTCAGTTGCCTGAAGACGTGCTGCCGCACCCCATGGCTTGCCTGGTTACCGGCATCGGCCCCGAACGCTTGGCGAGCGGCCTGGGCGAGCCTGAGTTCATTCATCGTCTGCATGAGCAGATGATGGTGCCGGGCACCTGCAGTGTTGGCTACAACAGTCTGCGGTTCGATGACGAAATGACCCGTTTCACCCTGTACCGTAACTTTCATGATCCCTACGCTCGTGAGTGGCAGGGTGGCAACAGCCGCTGGGATTTGCTCGATGCCTTGCGCGCGGCCCACGCGCTGCGCCCCGAAGGCATCGTGTGGCCTCAGCAGGACGGCTTTACCAGTCTGCGCCTGGAAGCGCTGACAGCCGCTAACGGCATTGAACACGGCCAGGCGCATGACGCGCTGGCGGATGTGCGTGCCACCATTGCCATGGCGCGGCTGCTGCGCCAGGCTCAGCCCAGACTGTATGAGTACCTGCTGACCCTGCGCAGCAAGCATCGGGTTAGCGAGTTGATCGATCTGCAGAACACGCGGCCACTGGTGCACGTATCGGGGCGCTTTGGCCGTGAGCGGAGTGGTTTGGCGCTGGTGCTGCCGCTGGGCTGGCATCCCACCAACCGCAATGCGTTGATCGTTTACGACCTGGCCGCGGATCCCGCACTGATCATGGCGCATCCCGCCGAAGATATCCGACGTCTGCTGTATACCCGGCAGGATGCCTTGGCCGAGGGTGAAGCCCGGCCCGGCTTGAAGCTGGTGCATATCAACAAATGCCCGGTGTTGGCCGATACCAAGGTGTTGTTGCCCCCCGACATCGAACGATTGCAGCTGGACATGCCTCAATTGATGATGCACGCTGAGCAACTCGCCGCGTGGCGCGGGTCGGCTCAGGGCCTGCTGGCGCAGATTTACGCGCCGCAAAGCGTACCTGTCGATACGCAGGAAGACCCGGAGCAGCAGCTGTATGGCAGCTTCATCGGTGATGCCGACCGTCGCTTATTACCGGCAATTCGCGAAGCCGATGGCAAAGTGTTGGCCGCAACGCAGTGGCCACTGCGCGATCAGCGGCTGGTAGATATGCTGTTTCGCTATCGTGCGAGAAACTTTGCGGACTCGCTGAGTGAGCAGGAGCGCGGACAATGGCAGCAGTTCTGCCATGACCGCCTGACCGGCATCGAACCCGGCGCGCCCATTACTTATAGCGATTTCATGCAAAGCATCGAGACATTGCTGCCACAGGCTGATGCGCAGCAACAGGTACTCCTCCTGGCATGGCAAAGGGAGGCGCAAGCCCGCGCGCAACGCCTCGGCATCCAAGGTGTTTGAGTATGTTTAGCGCATAAAAAACCCGATGCGAGGCATCGGGTTTTGTGTTTCAACGGCTGGTTGTTTTAGCCCAGGATGGTCATCCAGGATTCAACTTTGTCAGCGCCGTACTGTTCTTTCCAGGCTTTCAGCGTCTTGTGGTTGCCGCCCTTGGTTTCAATAACTTCACCGGTGTTGGGGTTTTTGTACTGTTTTACCTTGCGCGCACGCTTGCTACCAGTAGCGGCTTTCTTGCCAGCGGCAACTTTGTTGTCAGGATCAAGAATGCCAACAACATCTTTGAGCGACTTATTGTACTGACCCATCAGGCTGCGCAGTTTTTCTTCAAACTCAATTTCTTTTTTCAGCTTGTCGTCATTGGACAACGACTGAAGGCGTTCGTTAAGTTCGCGAATGGTTTCTTCAATCTGACGATATTCTTGCAGCATGGACATGGAAGTTACCTTTTTTGTAACGGAGTGGTAGACGGAAACGCTGTAATAGTAGTTTATACAATGTTCTCTTACAACAAGTTGTAACTTTACTCCGGCAGTTGGCTGGATTTTTTAAGTTAATTAAGCGCGTCGGCTTGAACAATCCTGCAACAGGCATTATTTCGCTGCCACTGCTCCACACTAACGGTTAGAATGCCCGCCTCGGTGCGTCAGGGCGGCTCTCTTCGCCTGCGGCTCTGGTTGGCGCCATCAGTTGAGCTGACAAAACGCGCCGGTGGGGTGTCTTTGTTGATCATTGTTGTGTGGTTTTGGTAATTGAGTGAGGAGTAAAAATGCGTACTTTCAGGTTGGTCATCGCCTGTCCTGACCGGGTCGGGATAGTCGCCAAGGTAAGTAGTGTTTTGGCGGCATATAATGGTTGGATAACCGAGGCGAATCACCATTCTGATAATTTGTCTGGCTGGTTTTTCATGCGGCATGAAATCCGCGCGGACTCATTGCCTTTTGATGTCGATGGTTTACGTACGGCGTTCGCCCCCATCGGTAATGAGTTCAAGATGGATTGGCGCGTCAGTGATTCGGCGCAACGCAAGAAAGTGGTGTTGATGGCCAGTCGTGAATCGCACTGTTTGGCAGACTTGTTGCACCGCTGGCACAGCGGTGAACTCGATTGCGATATTACCAGTGTGATTTCAAATCACGATGATTTGCGCAGTATGGTCGAGTGGCATGGCATCCCGTTTCACCACGTGCCGGTCAACCCGCAAGACAAGGCGCCGGCCTTTGCTCGGGTGAACGAGCTGGTGGCTGATCAGCAGGCGGACTGCATTGTGCTGGCGCGTTATATGCAAATTCTGCCGCCCGAACTTTGTGAGCGTTATGCGCACCGCATCATCAATATTCACCACAGCTTCCTGCCGTCCTTTGTGGGTGCACGCCCTTATCATCAGGCGGCGCAGCGGGGTGTGAAGCTGATTGGTGCCACCTGCCACTATGTCACCGAAGAGCTGGATGCCGGCCCGATCATTGAACAGGATGTGGTACGCATTACCCACCGGCACAATGCTGAAGATATGGTGCGGCTGGGCAAAGACGTGGAAAAAATGGTGCTTTCTCGCGGCTTGCGTTACCACCTGGAAGATCGTGTCCTTGTTCACGACAACAAGACCGTGGTGTTCAGCTAAGCTGTAGGGGACTAACCCAAGGCAGGAGGCTTTATGCTGAAATCGGTCAAGGTGCGGGATTACATGACGTCGGATCTGGTGACTTTCACCGCCGACATGGACTTGTTTCGGGCGATTGATCGCCTGCTGGCTCATCGGATTTCCGGGGCACCGGTGCTCGATGAGCACGGGAATCTCATCGGGTTATTGTCAGAAGGTGATTGCCTCAAGGGTATTCTCGCCGGTAGCTACTTCGAGGAAGCCGGGGGCACTGTGGCGTCGGTGATGACGGTGGTGGTTGAAACCATCGACGCCGATGCTGACATCGTCAAGGCGGCAGAGCACTTCATTCGTATGCGTCGCCGTCGTTTGCCAGTCATTGACGAAGGCAAGCTGGTGGGGCAGATCAGTCGTCGCGACATTCTGCGTGCCATGCAGAAGTACAACGAGCACGCCGCGCCGAAATGAAGCCGTTTGACGACGACCAGAGCGAGTCTGACCCGCTGACTGCCGGCGCCGCGGTACTCCCTGCTATGCAAGGTGAAGGCTGCCTGCTGCGGTTCTCTCCGGAAGCACTTAACGAGCAGATGGGGGCCGATTTTTCGGCGGCGGCTACCTGCCCACAATTTTCTGAGGATGACTAAAGTCGCTGTTCAGAAACTTTGCTGGATGCCTATACTGATTGTGGCAAATGGCTATGCCGTATGCATCTAGGTGGTACCCGGTTTCACCGCTGGTCCGCGCAGATCGACGTGGTAAGGATGCTCGCTCAACAGTGCTATTGGGACGTCCGGTAACGATGTTAAAAAAAATAACCATAGATGAAATCCGCATAGGCATGTACGTCGAACGCTTTTGCGGTTCATGGATACAGCACCCGTTCTGGTCCAGCAAGATGCTGATCGAGGATCGGCAAATGCTTAACCAGATCAAAGAGAGTTCGGTCAGCGAACTGGTGATCGATACCAGTAAAGGCCTGGATGTCTTAGCAGCAGAAGTCGCCGCTGTATTGCCCTCTGAAGCGGTGGCAGAGCCGGCGGTTGCGGCCGCTGGGCCTGCCGAGATGAAACCCGCCCCCATAGAGCACCTGCAGGCTAGTTCGATGGCCGACGAGGTGCTGCGCGCGCAACAGGTGTTTCGCCGCGGCAAGCAGGCAGTCAAGGCGATGTTTACCGATGTGCGCCTAGGCCAGGTCGTCAATACTGCCGGCCTCAGTGAGCTGGTAAGCGAGATGAACAGCTCCCTCAGCCGTAATCCGCATGCATTGATCAGCGTCGCCCGGATCAAGACCAAGGATGAATACACCTACCTGCACTCGGTAGCGGTTGCCGCCATGATGGTGGGCATGGCCCGTGCGTTGGGCCTGTCCGAGACAGAAGTGCTGGAAGCCGGTATGGCGGGTCTGCTACACGACATGGGTAAGGCGGTAATGCCGGAGGCTGTACTGAACAAACCGGGCAAGCTTACCGACGATGAGTTTGCCATCATGCGGGGTCATCCGGCTGAGGGGCACAAGCTGCTGCTGGAATGGGAAAACGTGCCTGATGCGGTGCTCGACGTGTGCCTGCATCACCACGAAAAGGTGGATGGCAGCGGTTACCCCGAGCGGCTGGCTGGCGACAACATCTCCCTGTTGGCGCGCGTCGGCGCGATCTGTGATGTGTATGACGCCATCACCTCCAACCGTCCCTATAAAGCGGGTTGGGATCCGGCCGAGTCGCTCAGCCGCATGGCCAGTTGGCAGGGGCATTTTGACCCTGGCCTGTTCAAGCTTTTCGTTCGCATGCTGGGTATCTATCCGGTTGGTTCACTGGTACGGCTCGAGTCGCAGCGACTGGGTGTGGTGGTGGAGCAAGGCAAGGATTCATTACTGGTGCCCAAGGTCAGCGTGTTTTACTCCACCCGGCTTAAGCAGGGGCTGCCGGTAACCGTGGTTGATCTTGCCAGTGAGCACGAAAAGGATCGGATTGTGGGGCGAGAGAATCCAGAGGACTGGCCATTCAGAAATCTCGACGCGCTCTGGTTGCCAAGTTAATCAGTTGATCTGACATAAACCAAAAACCGCCCGGAGGGGCGGTTTTTGGTTACTGCAGGTAGCCGGTCAGGCGCTGACTGCCTCTTCCTTGACCGCTGCCGGATCAGGCGTGCGGATCAGGTGATCGAAGGCAGCCAGGGACGCGGTAGAGCCGGCACCCATGGCAACGATGATCTGTTTGAAGGGCACTGTGGTCACATCACCGGCGGCAAACACGCCAGGGATGTTGGTAGCACCGCGGGCATCAATCTCGATCTCGCCAAAGCGGGTCAGGTTCAGCTCGCTATCCTTCAGCCACTCGGTATTGGGCACCAGGCCGATTTGCACGAAAACACCGGCCACATCGACCTGCTTCAGCTCTTCGGTCTCGCGGTCCTTGTAAGTCAGGCCCACAACCTTGTTGCCGTCGCCGCGTACTTCTGTGGTCTGCGCGCTTTTGATGATGTCGATATTGCGCATCGAGCGAGCCTTGCGCTGCAGTACTTCATCGGCGCGCAGGGTGTCGGCAAACTCCAGCACGGTCACGTGCTCGACAATACCGGCCAGATCGATGGCGGCTTCGATGCCCGAGTTACCTCCGCCGATCACCGCCACACGCTTGCCCTTGAACAGCGGGCCATCACAGTGTGGGCAGTAGGCTACGCCCTTGCCGCGGTATTCCTGTTCGCCGGGTACGTTCATCTCCCTCCAGCGTGCGCCAGTGGCCAGAATGACCGCGCGGCTTTCCAGTGTTGCGCCGCTTTCCAGTGCGATCTGTACATAATCGCCGGTTGTCAGCTTGGCGGCGGTCTGCTCGGTGATCAGGTCGACTTCATACTCTTTGACGTGTTGCTCCAGGCTGGCGACCAGCTTGGGGCCTTCGGTGTAAGGCACGGATATGAAGTTCTCGATGCCCACGGTATCCAGTACCTGACCGCCAAAGCGCTCAGCCACGATACCGGTGCGAATGCCCTTGCGAGCTGCGTAGATCGCGGCAGAAGCGGCTGCCGGGCCACCGCCAACGATGAGAACATCGTAAGGCTTCTTCTCGTTTAGCTCGGCGGCGCGGCGCTTGGATGCACCACTGTCGACCTTGTTGACGATCTCCGGCAGGGTCATGCGGCCCTGGCCGAAGTGCTCGCCATTCAGGTAAACCGAGGGTACGGCCATGATCTGGCGCTCATCGACTTCATCCTGAAAGAGCGCGCCGTCAATCATCACATGGGTGATGTTGGGGTTCAGGGTCGCCATCAGGTTCAAAGCCTGGACTACATCGGGGCAGTTCTGGCACGACAGCGAAATATAGGTCTCGAAGTGAAACTCGCCTTCCAGGTGACGGATCTGGTCCAGCAGGGCAGGGTCAGCCTTGGAGGGGTGGCCACCGGACTGCAGCAGCGCCAGTACCAGTGAGGTGAACTCGTGGCCCATCGGGATACCGGCAAAACGCACGCGCGGCGGCTGACCGCTAGGGCCCACACCCATGCTGGGCGTGCGCTTGTCATCGGCCGCGACCAGGCCGATCTTGCCGGACATTTCCGCAATTTCAACCGCGAGTTCATGCAGTTCTTTGCCCTTGGGGCTGTCGTCTACGGACACGCTGATTTCAATCGGGTTAACGATGTTCTGCAGGTACGTGTCCAGTTGTTTCTTCAGGTTGGCGTCCAACATATGCGTGTCCTTTAAACAAATAGTCAAATTCTGGGCGTAAAAAACCCGGCCCGCCAACCGGGAGCGCGTCGCGCTCCGCAGCGGGCCGGGTCATCAGGCAAACTTAGATCTTGCCTACCAGATCGAGAGAAGGAGCCAGGGTGGCTTCGCCTTCTTTCCACTTGGCCGGGCAGACTTCACCTGGGTGAGCGGCGATGTACTGGGCAGCCTTGACCTTGCGAACCAGGTCTTCAGCGTTACGGCCGATGCCTTCGCTGGTTACTTCAACCGCCTGGATGATGCCCTGCGGATCGATGATGAAGGTACCGCGGTCAGCCAGGCCCATGTCTTCGCGCATGTTGTCGAAGTTGCGGGTGATGGTGCCGGTCGGGTCGCCGATCATGGTGTACTTGATCTTGGCGATGGTCTCGGACGCATCGTGCCATGCCTTGTGGGTGAAGTGCGTGTCGGTCGACACGGAGTACACTTCTACGCCCATTTTCTGCAGCTCGTCGTAATAGTCAGCAACGTCGCCCAGCTCGGTGGGGCAAACGAAGGTGAAGTCAGCTGGATAGAAGAAGAAAATCGCCCATTTGCCTTTTACATCAGCGTCGGTGACTTCGAAGAACTCGCCGTTCTTGAATGCCTGGGCCTTGAAAGGTTTGATTTCGGTGTTGATAACTGACATCGATTAACTCCTTGTTGAGTCGTTTGCGTCGTTGGTTGAGAAGACAGGTGCAATACTAGGCCCCTGTTAAGAATACTTAAAATAAATTTCAACTAAATTGCAGATAGCTTTTTACTATCTGAGGCCGCCGCAGGGGATTTCAAGGGCCAGTGGTAAGCACGTGCTCGGCGTGCTCGGAAGGGGGCGGCCGTGATTCGGGATCTGACCGTTTTACGCGCAGACAGTTTCCCGAGGCTGAACCCTGGCGGCGATTCCAGTAAAGTAGAGCCCATCGAACCTGATAGAGCAAATGTATGCTGACTCATCTGGATGCACAAGGTCGGGCCAACATGGTTGATGTGACCGACAAGGCCGTGACCTCGCGTGAAGCCTTGGCCGAATCACTCGTGCGTATGCGCCCGCAAACCTTTGATCTGATTCAGTCTGGCGGCCACCCCAAGGGTGACGTATTGGCGGTGGCGCGGATTGCCGGTATTCAAGCCGCCAAGAAAACGGCCGACCTCATCCCCCTGTGTCACCCGCTGATGCTGACCAGCGTCAAGGTAGAGCTGCTATTGGAGGCGCCCGATGCGGTACGCATTCAGGCGCGCTGCAAACTGGCTGGGCAGACTGGCGTGGAGATGGAAGCGCTGACCGCTGCGAGCGTGGCTGCGCTCACGCTGTACGATATGTGCAAGGCGGTCGACAAGGGCATGGTGATTGAAGCTACCCGGCTGCTGCATAAATCCGGCGGCAAGAGCGGCGATTACCAGGTTGCGGAGGCGCCATGATCAGCCTGCAGTTTTTTGCCCGTTACCGCGAGCAGCTCGGCTGTGGCGCTGACCAGATGGTCTGGGACGGACAGTTGCGCACCCTGGATGATGTGCGCCAGCGGTTGCTGGCGCGGGGCGGGCCTTGGCAGGTGCTCGCCGAGCCGCGCATCATGTGTGCGCGCAACCAGGAAATGTGTTCGCTCGACAGTCCTGTCGCTGATGGCGACGAGCTGGCGTTCTTTCCGCCGGTGACTGGAGGCTGATATGCGCATAGTGGTGCAGGAAGCGGTCTTTGACCCAGGCGACTGGCTGAATCGTTTGCACGGTGATAACCGCGGCACCGGTGCGGTGAGTGGCTTTGTCGGCTATGTACGCGACTACAACGACGGCAAGGACGTAGCAGGTATGTGGCTGGAGCATTATCCCGGCATGACCGAGAAAGCCCTGCAGGCGATTGTCAATCAGGCGTCGGCGCGCTGGGCTTTGCTCGATGTGCAGCTGATTCATCGGGTCGGGCAACTTGATCCCGGTGAGCCGATCGTGTTTGTGGGAGCTGCTTCGGCGCATCGGCAGGACGCTTTTGCGGCGACCGAATTCATCATGGACTACCTGAAAACCCGTGCGCCGTTCTGGAAGCGGGAGACCACGCCACAAGGCGAGCGCTGGGTCGAGGCACGCGCTAGCGATGAGCAGGCGCTGGCGCGCTGGTCCGAGTCCTGAGCCAGCGTGGTACAGTGCCCAATGAGTAGCAAGTGGAGTAAGGCATGACACAGGGTCGATTGCAGGACGGTCAGGGACGCCGCATAGAGTATCTGCGCCTCTCGGTGACCGATAGGTGCGATTTTCGCTGTGTCTATTGCATGGCCGAAGACATGACCTTTCTGCCGCGAGCGCAGATTCTCAGTCTCGAAGAGCTTGAGCGTATCGCTCGGCTGTTTGTGGCGCAGGGCGTGCGCAAGATTCGCCTGACCGGTGGCGAGCCGCTGGTACGCCGGGGCATCGTGGAGCTGTGCGCCCGCCTGAGTGGGCTACCTGGGCTGGATGAACTGGTCATGACCACCAATGGGTCGCAGCTCGACCGCCTCGCCAAACCGTTGGCGGACGCTGGCGTCAAGCGTCTCAATATCAGCCTGGATAGCCTGCAGGCAGACAAATTCAAGGCCATCACTCGCACCGGCGAACTGGGTCAGGTGCTCAGCGGTATCGAGGCTGCGCGCGCGGCGGGTTTCGAGCGTATCAAGCTGAACGTGGTAGTGATGAAAGGGCGCAATCACGATGAGGTGACCACGCTCACCGATTTTGCCCTGCAGCGCGGGCTCGACATTACCTTTATTGAAGAGATGCCCTTGGGCAACGTTGGTCGCGAGCGCGGCGAGGCTTTTTGTTCCAGCGCCGAGGTGCGTGAGATGATCAGCCGGCAGCACCGTCTGGTGGATAGCGATGAGACCAGTGGCGGACCGGCGCGTTATCTGCGCGTCGAGGGCTATCCCGGGAGCCGTATCGGCTTTATCTCGCCGCACTCACACAATTTCTGCGACACCTGCAACCGCGTGCGCTTGACCACCGAAGGTCGCTTGCTGCTCTGTCTGGGGCATGAGAACGCACTCGACATGCGCGATCTGGTGCGCCGCCATCCCGATACCGACGAGCCGATCCGCGAGGCTCTGGAACGCGCCCTGCATTACAAGCCTGCACGGCATGAGTTTGCTATTGACGGCGAGGTGCAGGTGCTGCGTTTCATGAACGCGACCGGCGGCTAATTCCGCGCGGCTTGCCGTTCATCGCCCGCTGGCGGCGTCTCGGTGGCGCGCCTTGCTCTATTGATCCGCGTCAAAACCTCGGTTGTTCGCTCGGCGTAGTCTGCGAGCTCAGACTTTACAGCGCCGGAGAACCTCATGCTTAGCTCTATTCGTTGGGACGCAGACCTGATTCGTCGCTACGACCATGCCGGTCCGCGGTACACCTCCTACCCGACGGCAGTGCAGTTTCACGATGGCGTTTTGCCGACCGACCTACTGCACGCACTGGACCACAGCCGCCAGCAGCAGCGCGGCCTTTCCCTGTATGTGCACATTCCGTTCTGCGCCAACATTTGCTACTACTGCGCCTGCAACAAGGTGATTACCAAAGACCGTAGCCGCGCACGCGAGTATCTGGCGGCGCTGCAGCGGGAAATTGAACTGGTAAGCCGCCACACCGGGCCGGATCAGCAGGTTGAGCAGTTGCATTTTGGCGGCGGTACCCCGACCTTTCTCAGTCATGCCGAGCTGCGCGAGCTGATGGCCTGCCTGCGCAAGCATTTCGTGCTGCGCGACGATGATGGCGGCGATTACAGCATCGAGATTGATCCGCGGGAAGCCGACTGGGCGACCATGGGATTGCTGCGTGAGCTGGGTTTCAACAGGGTCAGCTTTGGCGTGCAGGATCTGGACCCGGAAGTCCAGCGCGCCGTTAATCGTTTGCAGAGTCCGGAGCAGACCCAGACCGTAATGGATGCTGCGCGTACCTTGGCCTACCGTTCGATCAACATTGACCTGATCTACGGTTTGCCCAAGCAGACGCCGGAAAGCTTTGCACGTACCGTTGAGGCCATCATTGCGCTCAAGCCCGATCGGCTGTCGGTGTTCAACTATGCTCATTTGCCGGAGCGGTTCCTGCCACAGCGACGTATCGACAGTGCTGATTTACCGGCTCCGGCAGACAAGTTACGCATGTTTGAGAACAGTGTGCAGCAGCTACTGGCTGCGGGGTATCGCTACATCGGCATGGACCATTTCGCGCTGCCAGACGACAGTCTGAGCATCGCTCAGGACAATGGCGAATTGCAGCGCAACTTTCAGGGATACACCACCCACGGCCATTGCGACCTGATTGGCCTGGGCGTGTCCGCCATTAGCCAGGTTGGTGATCTGTACAGCCAGAACTGCAGCGATCTGAAGCAATACCAACAGGCGCTGCAGGCCGACAAGCTGGCGACCCGGCGAGGACTGGTGTGCCATACCGATGACCATATTCGCCGCGCGGTGATCGCGCAGCTGATCTGCCATTGCAAGTTGTCATTTGCTACTGTCGAGCAGCGCTTCGGGATCGACTTTCACGAGTACTTTGCCGATTGCCTGCCGATGCTGGAGCAGATGGCGCGCGACGGCCTGATTCTGCTGACACCGCGTAGCATACGCGTGCAACCGGCCGGCCGTCTGCTGATCCGCTCGATCTGCATGCTGTTCGATGCCTACCAGGGCGACCAAAGCACGCAACGCTTCTCGCGCATTATCTGAGGCGCTGGCGTACGCTGCCCGGCAAGCTGCGCTGCTGGTATGCTGGACCACTCGCACAACGCGGTACAGGGGGTGGTTGATGCACAGCGGCGCAGGCAAAGGGCAGGCATTCCGGTTTCGTGTGGCCGTGTTCATACTCGCGGCGCTAGTTGTGCTGCTTTCCTGGTTGGGCAGCGCGGATCGCGCCTCGGTGGAGTATGTCGACGGCGCGTTGTTGCAGGCCTCAGTCGCCTTCGCTTCGGCGCGCGCCTTGAACGCGCTGGTCTCGGTGTTGCAGTCGACAACCTTGAGTTTCAGCCTGTTTGGCGGCGTAGCTGTCACCTTGGGCGAGTTGCTCGACCCGTTCAACGATCTGATTGAGCAGTATGGCACTCTGATGCAGTGGGCAATCGGCTCGTTGCTGACCCAGAAAATCCTGCTCGGTGTGGTCTCGCATGCGCTGTTCAAGGTACTGGTGACCGTCAGTGCAGCGCTGCTGATCATCAGTCTCTACTGGCGTCAGGGGCACTGGATGCCGTTGTGCCTGCGCCTGTTTCTGGCCCTGTTGTTCCTGCGTTTCGCCTTGGCGGCGGTGGTGTTGCTCAACGGCGTGGTGGATCACTACTTTCTGGATACCGAGGCGCGTCAGCAGGTGGCGCGGCTGGATAACCTGCCGGCCCAGGTGCAGGCGCTCAGCGCCAACGACAGCATGCTCGACAGCGAACCGGCGTTAGGGGCGCTGGGTGAACGCGAGCAAACCCTGCAGCAGCAAGTTGAGCAACTGCAGGCCGAGCAACAGCGCATCACTCTCGCTCTGGCGCAGAGCCAGCGTGCTCTGAGCGAGCGAGACGCGCAGTTGGGTGCTCTGGCGCGCATCAACCCCTTTACGCGTGATGAGGACCACGCCGCGCTGGCGCAGCAGGTCACCAAGCTGAGCGAGCAACAAACGCGAGTGACGCGTCGAGCACAGCAGGTTATCCGCCAGCTGGATGAATTGGCGCGTGAAAGGAAAGCACTGCAGCAAGCCAAGGCTGATCCTGCTGCGGCCGCGGATGAGGGCTGGGCCGGTCTGGGCGAGCAACTGGCACGGGCGGCTGACCCCGAGACCTATCTGGACATCAAGCGGGCGCTGGACAGCGCTGTAGACAGCGTGCTGCAGGCGATGACACTGTTCTTACTGCGTACATTGATCTTGCCGCTGCTGTTTCTTTATCTGTTGATCAAAGGGCTGCGGGTGATCTGGCGGCAGGATTGGCAGCGCTTGAGTACTCAGCGCCGCACTGCGGGACTGCAGGCTGCCAGTTGAGCGCTCTTGGCGCGCCGCCGGTGTATTTCGGGGCAATTGCATAAGGCGAGATAAAGTTTTTCCAGCGCCGGACGACATTTGGGTATTACCTATGTCTGTGAGGCATTCAGCGTGGCTGCACAACTCAGTTTCAACCAGAAAATTGTCAGCGCTGCGTGCCTGGTGGTCATTGCCGCCTTCGCCGCATTCTCCCTTTACAACGACTATCTGCAGCGCAAGACCCTGCAGGAAAACCTTGAGACCTACCTGGCCGATGCCGGCAGTTTGACTGCAGAGAACATCAGCAATTGGTTGTCCGGGCGTATTCTGCTGCTGGAAAACCTCGCCGCCAATGCGCAAAGTGAGGCCCCAGACCGGCTGGTGCCGCTGCTGGAGCAGCGCACGCTGGCGAAGACCTTTGACTTCAGCTATCTGGGCAGCGCCACGGGTGAGTTCACCATGCGCCCTGAATCGGAAATGCCGGCGGATTACGATCCGCGTACCCGACCCTGGTTCAAGGATGCTACGGCCGCGGGCAAAACCGTTCTGACCGCTCCTTACGTCGATGCGGCCACCGGGGCGCTGATCATGACCATCGCCACGCCTGCCGGCCGCGGAGTAGTGGGCGGCGACCTGAATCTCAAGGTGATCTCGAACATCATCAATGCGCTGGACTTCAATGGCCTGGGCTACGCCTTTCTGGTCAGTCGCGATGGCAGTGTTCTGGTGCACCCGGACAGCGCGCTACAGATGAAAACCTTGCGTGAACTCTATCCGCAAAATACCCCGCAGATCAGCAGCGAGCTCAGCGCCGCGGAGTTGGATGGGCAGCCGCGCCTGCTGACCTTCGTGCCTGTGTCCGGGCTACCGGGGGTGGAGTGGTATGTAGGCCTGTCGGTTGACCGCGACAAGGCCTTCGCCAGTCTGACCAGTTTTCGTATTTCCGCCTTGATCGCCGCGATCATCGCGCTGATTGCCATCGTGTTGTTGCTCAGCCTGTTGATGCGCTACCTGCTGCGCCCGCTGACGTCGCTGGGCAATGCGCTGGACAACATTGCCCAGGGGGAGGGTGATCTTACCCGTCGCCTGCCGGTGCAAAGCCGCGATGAGTTCGGCCGGCTGGCGGTTGCCTTCAACCAGTTTGTCGAGCGCATCCACGCGTCCATCACCCAGGTGGCGCAGACCAGCAGCGAATTGAATGACGTAGCGCTGCGGGTGGTGGATGCCTCCAACGCCAACATGGCCAGTTCAGATCAGCAGGCCGCGCGCACCAACAGCGTCGCAGCAGCGATCAACGAGCTGGGTGCGGCAGCGCAGGAAATTGCCCGCAACGCGGCTGATGCTTCTAATCAAGCCAGCCAGGCGCGCGACGGCGCAGAACAGGGCAGCGAAGTGGTGAGCAAGACCATCGCGGCGATGCAGGAGTTGTCGAGTAAGATCAGCGAGTCCAGCCAGACCATCCAGCAACTGAGTCACAAGACAGCCGATATCGGTCGCATTCTTGAGGTGATCCAGGGGATCTCCGAGCAGACCAACCTGCTGGCATTGAACGCCGCGATTGAGGCCGCCCGGGCCGGTGAAGCAGGCCGCGGCTTTGCCGTGGTCGCGGATGAAGTGCGTAATCTTGCACATCGCACACAGAGTTCGGCGCAGGAAATTCAAGAGATGATCGAAGGGTTGCGCACTGACGCTGGCTCCGCCGTAACGCTGATGAGCGACAGCCAGGAATACAGCCAACACAGCGTCTCGGTGGCTGGACAGGCCGGTGAGCGGCTACAGCAGATTACCCTGGGGATCGGTGAGATCGACAACATGAACCAATCGGTTGCTACTGCGACCGAGGAGCAGACGTCGGTAATCGAAAGCCTGAACGTGGATATTACTGACATCAACATGCTCAACCAGGAGGGCGTGGACAACCTGCAGGCGACCTTGCGCGCTTGTACCTCCCTGGAACAGCAAGTGGCGCGCCTGCGTCAGCTGGTCGGCAGTTTCCGTATCTAGTAAGGCTGCCCGGCGGGAGAGGGAGGCAATAGCGGCGAGAAACCCTTAGTCTCGATTATCAGAGTGGCAGGCAAAAAACAAAAAGGCCCCGACAACGGTGTGTTGTCGGGGCCTATGTCAGCGCAGTTACCTGGGTTAGATTTGCGACTGCAGGTAGTTCTTCTCACCGACCATCTTGATCAGACGAAGTTGCTGCTCAAGCCAGTAGGCGTGATCTTCTTCGGTATCCTTGAGCTGTACTTCGAGCATCTCGCGGCTGGGGTAATCGCCCACCTTTTCGCATAGCGCGATGGCCTTGGCAAGATTATCGCGCACTTCGTACTCCAGCTTCAGATCGGACTCCAGCATCTCTTGAACGGTAAAGCCGGGTGTGATCGCGTGCGGACGCATGTCCGGTTTGCCTTCGAGGAAAAGAATGCGCTTGAGGATGGCGTCGGCGTGCTGGGTTTCTTCTTCCATCTCGTGATTGATGCGCTCATACAGCTTGCTGTAGCCGAAATCCTCATACAGACGGGAGTGCAGGAAATACTGATCGCGCGCGCCGAGCTCACCGCGCAGCAGTTCGATCAGGCAATTAACAACGTCTGGATGGCCTTTCATGTAACGCGACTCCTGCGGCTGGGTTGCAAGTGGCAAATTGTGCCTCAGTATGGCGCGCAATGCCACCCTCGATTCAAATAAAACGCTAATACTTACAATAGGTTATGTTTGTATAGGTCGTGTTGAAAAGCGTGTTGAGAGTACTTCTTGCTCGCATTGTTTTTAGGGCACATATTTTATGTGCGGCTGTTCTGGGAGTTTAGTGCGCAGGGCGGGAAAATAAAGGGTGGACGGGTTATTTGAGATCACGTGCTATCAGCAGGCAGCGCTGGATGAGGCTAAAACTGGAGCGGGTGAAGGGAATCGAACCCTCGTCGTAAGCTTGGGAAGCTTCTGCTCTACCATTGAGCTACACCCGCACAGGCGCTCTTTGTACCAGAGTCGCTGACGGTGGGGAAGAGGGCGCGCCTATTTGTTTTGCGCTGGGCTGCGCCGCAGCGTCAGCGCTGCCGATTGAGCTGCATGAGCAGGCGGTAGCTGTGCTGCCTGGCGCTTTGATCGACGATCGGGCTGTTGACGATCAATTCGTTGACGCCCGTGCGCTCCAACAGCTGCTCCAGCTGTTCGCCAGCGGCCTGTGGGTCGCCGATCAGGCTGCCGGAGAGGGTCGACATCACCTGATGCCGCTCATGCGCCTGCCAGAGATTTTCCATCGAGCGTACCGGGGCGGGTAGTTTTCCAGGGCGGCCGCGTATCAGGTTGAGGAAGGCCTGCTGGTGTGAGGTCGCCAGGTAGTGCGCCTGTTCGCGGTCGTCGGCCAGGTAGGCGTTGATGCCCAGCATGGCGTAGGGCTCGCTCAGTTGCTCCGAGGGCGTGAAGTGTTCGCGGTACAGGCGCAGGGCGCTGAACAGGTAGTCGGGTGAGAATTGACCGGCGAAGGCAAAGGGCAGGCCGAGGCGTCCGGCCAGTTGAGCGCTGAAGGTACTGGAGCCGAGCAGCCAGATGGGCACGTTGAGGCCGGCGCCGGGCACGGCGCGCAGGCGTTGGCCGGGTTCCGGGGTGGCAAAGAGTTTGCGCAGCTCATCGAGCATCAGCGGGAAGTCTTCACCGTCTATGCGGCCGCGGCGCAGGGCTTGCGCGGTTGACTGGTCGGTGCCGGGCGCGCGGCCAAGGCCGAGGTCTATGCGCCCAGGGTAGAGTGATTCCAGCGTGCCGAACTGCTCGGCGATCTGCAGCGGCGCGTGGTTGGGCAGCATGATGCCGCCGGAGCCTATGCGGATGCTGCGGGTGCCGCCAGCCAGATAGCCCATGACGACCGAGGTGGCGGCGCTGGCGATGCCGGTCATGTTGTGGTGCTCGGCGACCCAGAAGCGGTTGTAACCCTCGGCTTCGGCAACCTGTGCCAGGGCCAGGGCATTGTGCAGCGCATCGGCCGGCGTGGCATCTTCGCTGACGGAACACAGATCCAGTATGGACAGCTTTATGGCCGAGGTAGTCATCTTCACTCCTGCACATCAATTTGCAATCACGCTATGCTAACGTTGAATGATGTCAGGCGACACCGCTAAACAGGACTGCATGATCAATCGGCAGTCTGTTTCCCTGTGGTGTCTGGGCGTCGGAGCGGGACAGTTCCTTAGTAATACCCTCACATCCGGAGAGTGAATGCCCTTATGTTGTATTCCCCCTATCGCCGTTTTTTGGCCTGTACCCTGATGACCGCTCTGCTCGCGGCCACACAGCTGTTGCTAGCCGGACGATCGCTGGCGGCGCAGATTACCCTCACTGATGCGACTGGTGCGCCGTTGGCCAATGCAGTGCTGTTGGTGGATGGCGTGCCGCCATTGACTGCCGATGGTTATGTGATGGATCAGATTGATCGGCAGTTTGTACCGCATGTGCTGGCGGCGCCAGTGGGCGCCGAGGTTGATTTCCCGAACAGTGACGATGTGCGGCATCACGTTTACTCGTTTTCCGAGGCCAAGCCCTTTGAGCTGCGCCTGTTCAAGGGCTCGGAGGCGCCGCCGGTGGTCTTTGATCGCTCGGGTGTGGTGGTGCTGGGCTGCAATATTCATGACGCTATGCTGGGGTACATTCTGATTACCGATAGTCCCCGTTTTGCCGTCAGTGACGTGCAGGGTCGGGTTTCACTACCGGACCTGCCCGCGGGCAAGTGGCCGGTCTCCTGGTGGCATTCCTCGCGGTTGCAGAAAGGGCCGGAGTCGCTCGGTGAGCTGGACTTGGGGCAAGACCAGAAGCTGAGCCTGCCGGTGACGGCGGCGCAGGCCAAGCCGGTGCCAATGCTGTCGCCGCTGCAACAACGTTTCAAGTCGGGGTACTGATCCAATGCGCGTTCGCTACCTGCGCACCCGCCTTATCGTCACGTCGGTCGGCTTGTTGGCGCTGGTTCTGATTGCGGTCTTTCTGGCGGTTTATACCAGCACCAACTTTTCTGCCAAGCGCCAGGCGCAGCATCAGCTGGAAGTGGGTAGCAAGGTGTTCAGCAACCTGTTAGAGGCGCGAGCACGTGAGCTGACCAATGCGACTCAGATACTTGTCGCCGATTTCGGTTTTCGGCAGGCAGTAGCCACCGGCGATCTGCCTACCATTCGCTCAGCCCTGCAGAATCAGGTGCGGCGCATTGGGGCTGACCAGGCAATGTTCTTTGATGTGCAGGGAGAGCTGCAAACCTCTTCTGCTGCGGCTAACGTCGGCAGGGTAGTGGTCGAAGCGCTGCAGCCCTTCTCCGAGCAGGCCTTTATCGCGGTAATAGATCATCAGCCGTACCTGTTGGTGGAAGCCGTGGTACGTGCGCCAGTGCCAGTGGGTCAGGTGGCGATGGTCTTCAGTCTTGACGCCGCCTTGGCGCGGGAGCTGCAGAAACTCACCGGCCTGGAAATCCGCTTTGTCAGCAGCCTTGACGAAGAGATCATGAGTACCTATTCCACCTCGCCTTACGCGCAGCAGGATATGAACCTGCAGGAGGGTACCCGCAAATTGGAAGGCGAGGGCTACCTGACCACGGTGATTACCCTGCTGGATCAAGCGCCCTACAGCGTGAGCGCCCAGTTGGCGAGCCCCTTGAGTGAAGCGCTGGCGAGCTTTGATGATCTCAAGCGAGAGCTGCTGGTCATCACCCTGATCGCCTTGCTGGCGTCCTCCCTGCTGGCGGTCCGCCTGTCCGGCAGTCTAGCGCGGCCGGTCACCCTGCTTGCCGAGGCGGCCACGCGCATCGGCCGCGGCGACTACACCGGCAAGGTCGCCCTGGCGCGCGATGATGAGCTGGGGCTGCTTGCCGACAGCATAGATACCATGCGTAGCGGTATTGCCGAACGGGAGGAGTTGATTGCGCACAATGCCATGCATGATCCGCTGACGGGATTGCCGAATGTCAGCGTAGTGCGTGAGCGGCTCAGGGGTGCGTTGATCAGCGGGCACCAGGGCGTGTTGGCACAGTGCAATCTGGTCGCCGCGGAATTGATAGCCAAGGCGCGCGGTCAGGACTTTATGGATACCCTGATACGCCAGTCGGTAGCGCACCTGCAGGGGCATCTGCCGGCGGATTCCTTGCTTGCCTGGCAGCCTGGCGTCGGGTTCTTGCTGCTGTTGGAGCAGCGTGATCTGGATGAGGCCGTGGTCGTAGTCGATAACTTGCTGAGCAAGCTCGGCGAGAAGCTGCAGATCGATGACATCAAACTGCGCTCGCAGTGGTTGGCCGGTGTCGTCAGCTGGCCATTGCACGGTAGTGATGCCCACGACCTGCTGCGCCAGGCCAGTATAGCGCTGGCTGATGCGGCGCCCGGACCGGAGCGCATTGCGGTGTACCAGGCGCAGCGCGATCAGGCTTACCAACGGCGTATTCGCCTGGCGCGGGATCTGCGCTATGCCGCGCAGTTCAAGGAGCTGAGTGCGGTCTATCAACCCAAGCTGGATCTGGCCAGCGGGGAGGTACGTCAGGTTGAAGCCCTGATGCGCTGGAACCACAGCGAGCTTGGGCCTATCAGCCCCGACGAGTTTATTATCCTGGCCGAGCAGACCGGCAGTATTGGCATGCTGACCCAGTGGATGATGGCGGCGGTCGCCTCGCAGCTGCGCAACTGGATTGATCGGGGCATTCATCTGCAGGTGGCAATGAATATCTCGGCACGTGATCTGGATGACCCGCATTTTCCGCTGCGCATAGAGCGAGTGCTGCAAGCCCAGGAAATCAGCACCGATTACCTCGCGCTGGAGGTAACCGAAAGCGCGGTAATGAAGGATCCGGAACGCAATCTCAGTAGTCTCAGGGCGCTGCGCGACCTGGGCATACAGCTAGCCGTGGATGACTACGGCACCGGCTACTCGTCGCTGGCCACGCTAAAGAGCCTGCCGGTGCAGGACCTGAAGATCGACAAATCCTTTGTGCTGCAGCTGGCCGAAGGCGGCGATGATGCCGTGATCGTCAAATCGACCATCGAGCTAGCGCACAATATGGGCCTGAAAGTGATCGCTGAAGGCATTGAAAACATCCACAGCCTGAACTGGCTGAAAGAACGCCGTTGTGATGTAGCGCAGGGGTACTTCATCAGCCGGCCACTGTCGCCCGTTGATCTGGAGCGTTGGCTCGAGGATACCCGTGGCTCATTTGGAGTAATGGAACCTGCGTGAATAGAACAGTTGTGGCCGCCTTGCTGGCGGTCTGTTCCAGTGGTGTTGCCGCAGCCCCCGGTGGGCGCCTGCTGGCCACCGGCGGTGCAAGCAGTATAGAGGGGGCTGCCGGCGGTGGTATCGTGCCTTGGGCGGTTATGTCGGGCTATGCTGCGCGGGATGAGTGGGGGGGCACGGCGTTCGCTACCCGCGTCGACACCGGTGACTATCAACTCTACAGCTACGGTGCTGCGCTCTCTTTGGGCAATCGCCTCGAGGTTTCGGTGGCCCGGCAGAGTCTGGATATAGCCGCCCTGGCCAAGGCGGCCAGTCTCACCGAGAAAACCCTCAATCAGGATATCTACGGCCTCAAACTGCGGCTGTTTGGCGATCTCGTCTATGACCGTATGCCGCAGGTGGCGCTGGGTGCGCAATACAAGCGGCAGCGCAATTTTCTGGTTCCTTCCCAGGTGGGGGCCGCACGCGACTCGGATACCGATTATTATCTGGCTGCGTCGCGCCTGTACGTGGGGGCGGTGGGCGGCTACAACCTGTTGCTCAACGGTACGTTGCGTTACTCCCGGGCCAACGAAACCGGCTTGCTGGGATTTGGTGGCGACCGGCGCGACAGCCGCAGCCTGCTGAAGGAAGGCACTGCGGCGGTGTTGCTCACTCCTCAATGGGTAGTGGGCGTGGAATACCGCGAGAAGCCGGACAATCTGTCCTTTGCCGGCGAGAGTGATTGGCAGGATGTATTCGTTGGCTATTTCCCCAGCAAGCAACTGGCTCTGATGGCGGGCTGGGCTGATTTGGGTGAAATAGCGACGCTGGAAGCCCAGCAGGGCTTGTACCTATCGCTGCAACTGAGCTACTGAGGCGCGCATGTTCAAGTTATTGTCCCGAGCCCTGAGCGGTTGCGGCGTTGTTGTTCTCACCGCCTGCACTGCCACGGCACCTCACCCGTTACCCGACGACAGCCTTTACCAGGCCCTGGGCGGGCAGGCCGGCATTGACCGCGTTGTTGAAGGCTTGCTCTATCGAATCGCCGACGATGAACGCATTGTCCATCACTTTGCTGATACCGATATCCTGCGCTTGCAGGAAAAGCTCCAGGAGCAGCTCTGCGTTGAAGCAGGTGGCCCCTGTGAATACACCGGGGACAGCATGGCCGAGGTGCATGCCGGCTTTGCGATCACCGAGTCGGATTTCAATGCGCTGGTGGAAGACCTGATCGCCGCCATGACGGCAGAGGGTGTGCCGGTACCGGCACAGAATCGTCTGTTGCAGCGGCTGGCGCCGATGCGCAGCGACATCATCTATCGCTAGTGGCCGATCAACCGGCGTCACTCGCCGGTCATGGTAATGCGGGTAATCAGGCTGGCCGAGGGCATGCCGATGGCCGCGCCCTGCGCAAAGGTCACCCCCAGCTCGCGTACTTTGGCCAGAATCGCCGGGCTATGCACAAACTCGGCAACGGTCTGCATGTGCAGCTCCTCGGCGAATTGTACGATCCCCTTGCAGATGGTCATCGCGGTGGGGTTGGTGTCGAGCTGCTGGATCAGGCTGCCATCAATCTTGATCAGGTCCACGTCCAGGCGCAACAGGTGCTCGAAGTTGGAGTAACCGGTGCCAAAATCGTCAATCGCGATACGGCAGCCCAGCGCCTTGGCGCGGTCGATGAACTGGCGCACCGCGGCGTAGTTTTCGATGCCTTCGGATTCAAGGATCTCGAATATCACCCTTGAACCAATCTGGTTGTGCGCGACCGTGTCGATAATGTGATCCGACAGTTCCTTATCAAGCAGGTCCTCGCAAGACAGGTTGAGCGAAAATGTGTGGGGCAGGTCGGCAAACTGGCGCATGCTGCTTTCCACCATACAGCGGGTGATGGAGCGGTACAGTCGAACCTTTTTCGCCAGATCAAGGAATTGCACGGGACTGATGGGTTCGCCCTGTTCATCCAGCAGGCGCACCAGGCACTCGTATTTCTCGATACGGTTGGTCTTGATATCCATGATGGGTTGAAAGAAAGGCACAATGCGACCGGTTTCCAGAGCGCCTTTCAGCCGGCTTGCCCAGATCAGGTTCTGCTCGTAGCTCTCGCGTACCTTGTGGCGCTCGTCGTAGATGACGTAGTTGTCCTTGTGCAACCTTGCCAGCTCCAAAGCAATGTTAGCGCCGGGCAGCAATGCTTCCCCGGTCACCTCGCTGCTGCCGCGCTGGGCGCTGCTGGCCGCGCCCAGGCTGGCGTTCACCGGGACTTCCTGATCGTGCCAGGTAATGTGCAGGCCGCTGATGAAGTTGAGCAGATCATTAAGCTGAGGGCGAAGCGATGCCTCGTCGTGATCGCCCGGCAGCCAGATCGCCAGTTCGTCGGCGGGCATACGGTAGAGCTGGCTGCCCTGCCATTGCTCTTCGTTGAACAGGTACTCGTCGAGCGCGTCGGCTAGCTCTGCAATCACATGGTCGCCACACTCATGCCCGTAAAAGTCGTTGATTTCCTTAAAGGAGTCGATGTTCAGAAGAATCAGCGCGTCGGTGCGGCGCTTTTTCAGATCGACCAGTAAGCGTTCGCGGTTGGGCAGATCGGTCAAACTATCGGTATACAGGTTATGCAACTGCCGCAAGATGCCTGCCACTAGATACAAAATCAGCGCTGAGATAAGCAGCAGCACCAGGGCGGTCACGCTGACGATACGAAAGTTGCTGGCGCGCATGGGCTCCAACACCGCGTCAATCTCTGCGCGTGGGACACCGATACCAAACAGCATGCCGGCCTGGGTACGCGAGAAGAACAGTGCGTAGTCGCGTTGGTTGAGGGGCAGCTCCAGTTGCTGCATGGGAGAGGCTAGCTGGCGGGTGCTGATTATCTGCGGTGCCGCCTGCGGCTTCAGTTGTTCATACAGGTTCAAGTCGATGATGCCGTTGATCAGGGCCTGAGCCCGGGTCACGTTCTTGGCTTCCGCCAGGCTGGAGAGGTTGCGGTTCTCTGTGTCGAGCAGAAAGGAGAAGGTGCCTGGGGTGACCTCGACGCGGCTAACAGTGCGCACGATGTCTTCAGCGCGCCAGTCGGTAACGGCCACGCCAACAGGTTGCTGCTGGGTGTTGAAAATGAGCACGACGTGGCTGATGACGGCGCTGTCGATACTGGCTTTGTAATAGGCCGGCATCCAGTTGTTGGCCGGGTCGGGGAGGGTGTCAGTCTGACTATTCAGGCTGATGAGGCGCTCATACCATTGCCTGATCAGCTGCTGCTCTGCCGCCGGGATGGGCTCCACTAGAATGCGGTTTTCCTGCCGATAGGCGTAGAGCCCCCGCTCACCCTGACCTTCAGCGAACCAGACGCTGCCACCGTAGCTATCAGGAAAGTCGCGGAGCGCCTGTTGCAGGCTTTGGCGCAGGCGTTGTTCAGTGACGCCGGGGCTGTCCTGCAGGCTGTTAAACAGGCTGCCCATGCGCGCCAGCCCCTGGGTGTTGTGCTCCATCTGGCGATGGTGGGCGTTGATACGGTCAAGGTTGGCGTAAAAGGTGTCGGTAATCTGCCGTTGCCGCAGCTCGGCCATAGCGCTCTGCGCATAGTCCAGATTCAGACTGGACATCAGCCAGCTGCCGAACATGAAAATGCATACCAGCAGACTGAGCAAAAACATGATCGCTGGCTTGACCGGGAGCATGGGCATTCCTTGGCTAGATTCCGTTCAAGCCAGAATGAATGCGGCTCTGGGCCTGCGTCAACTCTTGCGCGCTCAATTGGCCAGCCAGTTTCTCCACGGTGCCTTTCCCGCGGTTGTCACCGTTGACCAGTGACAGGCTGAGCCACACGTAAGCTTCCTGCAGGTCAATATCACCGCTGCTGCCCTTCAGGTAATCCATTCCCAGTTGATACTGTGCCTCGGCGGAGTTTTTGCGCGCCGCCTCCTTCAGCCAGTGGCGGGCCCCGGCTGAGCCTTTCTGCTGGCTGGCCAGTTGCAGCATGGCCGGCACATGGCCGGCGCTGGCGGCGCGCTGCAAATGAATTTGCGATTGCGGAAAGTTGGTGCGAGTGCCCTTGCCCTGTTGATAGGCCTGGGCCAGCAAGTAGTTGGCCTCGCGCTGGTTCTGGCCGGCGCTTTTCTGCAACCATCCGAAGGCCTGCTCTTGCTCCCCGGCTGCGCTCAACATCTTCGCCAGCAACAACTGTCCTGCCGCGTCGCCAGCCTCCGCCGATCGCCGAGCCCAGCGCAGCGCCTCGTTTTGATTATTGGCGGTTTGTTCGATGACGGCCATGTGGTGCTCGGCCTTGGCGTCGCCTTGGGTCGCGGCGGCGAGACAGGGCGTGGCGGCTTGCTGCAGGTTCTTGATGCTAAACAGCAGATAGCAATTTTTGGCATCGTCGCTGGCGGGTTGGCTGCTGGCCGCAGGTTTGGCGGTTGCCCTGCGCTGTTCTGCGTCGGGCAGCGCGGTTGCGTCCGCCGGCAGCGAGTCTAGTCGCTGCGCAAAGGCGCTTACCACGTCGGGGCAGGAGAAGTTGTAGCCGCCCTTCAAGCGTTGCAGGGCCGCCGGGCTAGGTGCCTGGACCGCGTAGCGGTCGGCAATGGCGCTGCAACGTTGCTGGCGCTCGTCACGTACCAACGAAAGGTAGGGGGCATAGGCGGCGTCGCCGCTATGGGCGTTCAGGTAGCGGGTGAGTGGGTCTATGTATTGCTGGTCAAACAGCGCTTCCACTTCGGCATGACGCTGCTGCTCTTGCGGGTCGCCGGTCAGGCTGCCGGCCAGCTCGGCCAGGCGTTGGCGCTGGTTTTCCAACACTTCGCCTGAGCGTGCCAGCAGCCCGTCGGGTTTGGACAGGCTCTCGCAGCCGCTCAGGGCCGCTGTCATGCCGAGCAGCAAAACAAGAAGTACGCGCATGAAATCTCTCTGTGATGGCCGGGGGTCGCTGGATCGTGCTCCTGAACCTGCGTAGAACCTGCGTGTGTGGGTTGCCTGCACGCAGTGGCTGTCAACGCATTTCTTACTGCTCATAGCGGTATCCCGAGATGGTCTACGGGTCTTGGGCAGGGCGATGCGGAGCAGCTGCCGGCGCAAGACTGAACCGGGCCATCCATTGCCGTCATAGGGGCGTCAGTGTAACAGAGTGACGGCGTTCGCAAAGCATAGCACCGGCGTTGACCTTTGTTGTTGTATAGCACTACGACATCACTATTGCGCAACAGTTCGCGGCGAGCTGGAACGCTTCTTGCGTAGGCCTTTGCAAGAACGCAATTTGCGTCAAATTATTGATCAGGAACCTACCGGGCAATGGCTGTCGATCGCGCACAACTGATGGGTAATATGCGGACCAATCTCGCCGGACTGCGGCACGGCAGTCTGGGCGTGCCGATTCTGCTTCTGGTCATGCTCGGCATGATGATGTTGCCGGTGCCGCCCTTCCTGCTGGACGTCCTTTTTACCTTCAACATTGCCCTGGCGCTGGTGGTACTGCTGGTTTGTGCTTACGCCCTGCGGCCGCTGGATTTCGCTGTTTTTCCGACCATTCTGCTGGTCGCGACCTTGCTGCGCCTAGCCTTGAACGTGGCCTCCACGCGGGTAGTGTTGCTCTACGGTCACGAGGGGGGCGATGCCGCGGGTAAGGTGATTCAAGCCTTCGGTGAGGTGGTGATTGGCGGGAATTACGTGGTGGGTCTGGTGGTGTTTGCCATCTTGATGATCATCAACTTCGTCGTGGTGACCAAGGGTGCAGGGCGTATCTCCGAAGTGAGCGCCCGTTTCACGCTGGATGCCATGCCCGGCAAGCAGATGGCGATTGATGCCGACCTTAACTCCGGCCTGATCGACCAGGAGCAAGCCAAGCTTCGGCGCTCGGAAGTAGCCCAGGAGGCAGACTTTTACGGCTCTATGGACGGTGCCAGCAAGTTCGTTCGCGGTGACGCGGTAGCAGGTTTGCTGATCCTGTTCATTAACGTGATCGGTGGTCTGGCCATCGGCATGGCGCAGCATGGCCTACCCTTTGCCGAAGCCGGCAAGATCTATGTGTTGCTGACCATCGGTGACGGTCTGGTGGCGCAAATTCCGTCGCTGCTGCTGTCTACTGCTGCCGCCATTATGGTGACGCGGGTCTCCACTTCTGAGGATATGGGCGCGCAGGTGCAGCGTCAGATGTTCGCCTCGCCCAAGGCGCTGGCGATTGCCGCGGGCATTCTGATTATCATGGGGCTGATCCCTGGTATGCCGCACTTCGCTTTTATCGGCCTGGGGCTGCTGGCGGCGGGGGGCGCCTATGTGATCGCCAAGCGGCAGCAGGTCAAGGCTGAGGAAGAAGCTGAGGTTGAGCGCAAGCAGGCGCAGCCGCCGGCGCTGCAAAGCCCGGAAACCCGGGAGCTGGGCTGGGACGACGTTACGCCGGTAGACATGGTGGGGCTGGAGGTCGGTTACCGTCTCATCCCGCTGGTTGACCGCAATCAGGGAGGCCAGTTGCTGGCGCGGATCAAGGGCGTGCGCAAGAAGTTGTCGCAGGACCTGGGTTTTCTGATGCCCTCGGTACATATCCGCGACAACCTGGATCTGGCGCCCAACGCTTACCGTCTGACGCTGATGGGCGTAGGCGTGGCCGAGGCAGAGGTTTATCCAGATCGCGAGCTGGCGATCAATCCCGGGCAGGTATTTGGCGAAATCAAGGGCCTGGCGGGCAAGGACCCGGCCTTTGGTCTGGATGCGGTGTGGATCGAGCCGTCGCAGAAGGACCAGGCGCAATCACTGGGCTACACGGTAGTGGATGCCAGTACCGTGGTTGCTACCCACATCAACCAGATCCTGCACAAGCATGCGCATGAGCTGATCGGTCACGAGGAAGTACAGCAATTGCTGCAGGTGCTGGCCAAGGCCTCACCCAAGCTGGCCGAGGAGCTGGTGCCAGGGCTCATTTCACTGTCGAACCTGCTCAAGGTGTTGCAAGGGCTGCTGCAGGAGCAGGTGCCGGTGCGGGATATTCGTACCATTGCCGAGGCCATCGCCAACAGCTCGGGCAAGAGTCAAGATACTGGCGCTGTGATCGGCGCCGTGCGGGTGGCGCTGTCGCGCTCCATCGTGCAAAGCATTGTGGGGCTTGACTCCGAGCTACCTGTGATCACGCTGGAGCCAAGGTTGGAACAGATGTTGCTACAGAGTCTTCAGAAGGCCGGGCAGGGTGCCGATGATGGCATGCTGCTGGAGCCGGGGATGGCGGAAAAACTGCAACGATCGCTCTCTGAAGCGGTGCAGCGGCAGGAAGTGCAGGGCAAGCCGGCGATACTGCTGGTAGCTGGGCCGATACGCATGATGATGGCCAAGTTTGTCCGCTACGCTGCCCCCGGAGCCCATGTGTTGTCCTATCAGGAAATACCGGACAGCAAACAGGTGACCATTGTTGCCACCGTCGGTCAGAACTGAACGCCTAGTGCGAATAGAGATTAACAGCCGCCTGGCGCCCTGCGCGGGGCACCGGTAACAGATGAGGTCAGCCATGAAAGTAAAACGTTTCTTTGCCGCCGATATGCGCCAGGCGATGAAGCTGGTGCGTGACGAGTTGGGTGCTGATGCTTCCATCATCGCCAACCGCCGTGTGGCTGGCGGCGTTGAGCTGACCGCTGCTCTGGACTATGTCGCGCCGCGCATCACGCCGCCGACCCCCGGCCTGGATCAGGAACTGAAGAAGACACAGGAGCGCATCGTTGCGGCGCGGGCCGAGCTGGAAGTAGGGCAGATGGCCTCGCGCAACCAGCCGACCGTCAACCGTCAATTATTTGGTGACAGCATGCGTGCAGCGGCCGAGCAGGGCTCGCCCGTCGCGCGTGATCTGCTTGATCGCCTGGTACAGGAGCCTAGCGACGCGCCGACACCGCACAAGGCTGCGCCTGCGGCCAGTGCAGCGCCCGCTGCGGCAGAGCCTGCCGAGAATTCGGGTTTGAGCGCGATGCGCGCTGAACTGGCTGGTTTGCGTGAAATGCTGGAATCGCAGCTGGGTGGCATGGCCTGGGGGCAACTTAACCAGCGTCAGCCCAAACAGGCTGGGCTGTGGCGTCGCCTCACTCAGATCGGCCTGCCGGCGGAAATCTGCCAGGACTTGCTGCGCCAGGTAGCTGACGTGCCCGATATACGTCAGGCCTGGCGCCTGTTGCTGGCACACCTGTCGCACCGTATTCCCACGCTGCGCGAAGAAGTATTGGAGCAGGGCGGCATCATCGCTTTGGTCGGGCCGACCGGGGCAGGCAAAACCACTACTCTGGGTAAGCTGGCAGCGCGCTATGTGCTCAAGCACGGCAGCCAGCACGTGGCGTTGGTAACCATGGATACCTATCGGATTGGCGCACACGAGCAGCTGCGTACGCTTGGCCGGATCCTGGATGTGCCGGTTCGCGTGGTAGACGAGCAGAACAGTCTTGAGGATGTGCTCGCCGATTTCGCTGGCAAACGTCTGGTCCTGGTGGATACTGCCGGGCTCCAGGCAAACGACCCCTATCTGCGTGGCCAGTTGAGCGCACTTGCGCAGCAGGGTCGCCAGGTTCGCAACCTGCTGGTACTGGCAGCGACCAGTCAGTATCGGGTGATGAAGGCGGCATACCACAACTACAAGACCTGCGGTTTGAGTGGCTGTATTCTGACCAAGGTCGACGAAGCAGCCACTCTGGGCGAGTCATTAGGGCTGGCTATGGAGCAGGGTTTGCCGGTAGCCTATCTGGCAGATGGCCAGCGAATTCCGGACGATATAAACCGGGCCGTGGGTCACCAGCTGGTCAGTCGTGCGGTCAGCATGGCCGGAAATGAAGCGCCAGCCGATCAGGCGATGGCGGATGTGTTTGCCGGCATGATGCATGGCCAGCGGGCAAGCTAAGCAAAATCAATAATTCAAGGTAATCAACGTAGATGGGTAGCAATCATCCGGTTCAGGTTATCGCAGTCACCGGCGGCAAGGGTGGTATCGGCAAAACCAACGTGTCGGTCAACCTCAGTTTGGCGCTGGCAGACATGGGCCGCCGCGTCGTGCTGCTCGATGCCGACTTGGGGCTCGCCAATGTCGATGTGTTGCTGGGGCTCAAACCCAAGGCGACGCTGGCGGATGTGCTCGAAGGCAAATGTGATCTGCGCGATGTGATGCTCAACGGCCCCGGCGGCGTGCGTGTGGTGCCCGCTGCATCGGGCGCCGCCAGCATGGTGAGTTTGAACCATCAACAGCACGCCGGCTTGATTCAGGCCTTCAGCGAGCTAGGCGACAATATCGACGTACTTATTGTCGATACGGCTGCAGGTATTGGCGACTCGGTGGTCAGTTTCGTCCGTGCAGCACAGGAAGCACTGATCGTCGTCTGTGATGAGCCCACTTCGATTACTGATGCTTACGCACTGATCAAGTTGCTTAATCGCGACCACGGCATGACCCGATTCCGTGTGCTGGCCAATATGGTGGGCACGCCGCAGGAAGGTCGGCTGGTCTTTGCTAAACTCTCCAAAGTAACTGACCGGTTTCTCGACGTAGCGCTGCAATACGTCGGGGCCGTACCTTTCGACGAAGCGGTGCGCAAGTCCGTACAGAAGCAACGTGCAGTCTACGAAGCCTTTCCGCGCAGCAAGGCGGCCATGGCTATTCGAGCGATTGCACAAAAAGTGGATGCCTGGCCCTTGCCAGCCAATCCACGCGGGCACCTTGAGTTCTTTGTCGAGCGTCTGGTACGACCCACCGGGTCAGGCCTATGATTGCATCGGCTGGCGGATTGAGCATGTATACACGAGCGCAAGTTTCTGCAGACAATCAGGATCGACTCGTTGAGCAATATGCTCCGCTGGTAAAACGTATTGCCTACCACCTGCTGGGTCGCCTGCCGGCCAGTGTGCAGGTAGAGGATCTGATGCAGGCGGGTATGATTGGCCTGCTCGAAGCGTCACGTAAATTCGATTTCGGCAAGGGGGCGAGCTTTGAGACCTACGCCGGTATTCGTATTCGTGGTGCCATGCTGGATGAGGTGCGCAAGGGCGACTGGGCGCCACGCTCGGTGCACCGTAATACGCGGATGGTCAGCGAGGCGATGCGCTCGGTAGAGGCCCGTTTGGGGCGCGACGCTAAAGATCACGAAGTTGCGGCCGAATTGGATATGAGCCTTGAGGATTATTACTCGATCCTCAATGATACCGCCGGCAGCAAGTTGTTCAGTTTTGATGATTTGCTGGAGAGCGGTGCACCGGCCGACGTGCAGGGTGACTTTGAGCCTTTTTCCGGGCTTGAGGATGAGCGTTTCCGGGCGGCGCTGGTTGAGGCGATCGAGGGTCTGCCCGAACGTGAGAAGCTGTTGCTGTCGCTTTATTACGATGAGGAACTTAACCTCAAGGAAATCGGCGCTGTGCTCGGTGTCAGTGAGTCGCGGGTCAGTCAGTTGCACAGCCAATGTGCGGCGCGTCTGCGAGCTCGCTTATCAAGTTGGCGAAATGATTGATTTTGTCGCCAACATCCGGACAATGCTCGGATCGCGCTGATGGTAGCACTGTGCCTGATCCTGTTTTGATGGCAGTAGCGAGGGTGTTGTGAACAGCAGTTTGCCTCGCAGAAGGTTGTTCAGAATGTCTTTATACGGCTAGTTTGGCCATTGCAATGGGTTTTCGGGGTGCAGGCCTGCACTTTCCCTGGTTTGTACGGAGGTCGACTTGGACAAGAATATGAAAATTCTCATCGTTGATGATTTTTCGACGATGAGGCGCATTATAAAGAACCTGTTGCGCGACCTGGGTTTTACCAACACGGCTGAAGCCGATGATGGCAATACCGCGTTGCCGATGCTGCAGAGCGGTAATTTCGACTTTCTGGTGACCGACTGGAACATGCCCGGCATGAGTGGCATCGACCTGTTGCGCGCGGTGCGCGCAGATGACCGCCTCAAGCACCTGCCGGTGTTGATGGTGACGGCTGAGGCCAAGCGCGACCAGATCATCGAGGCTGCACAGGCCGGCGTCAATGGCTACGTGGTCAAGCCTTTCACCGCTCAAGCCTTGAAAGAAAAGATCGAAAAGATTTTTGAGCGAGTACAAGCAAAATAACAACCAACCGGGGTACAGGTTATGGCGTTAAGTAAGGATCCCGGCCAGGCGACTGCTCAGGAATTTGAACATTCCCTCAAAGACAATGCGCGCCAACTGGTCGACCACCTGGAGCAAGGTGATTTCGCCGAAGCTCTGCTGGTGATCCACGCAATCAATCAAGCCCGAGATCGCGGTCTTTATCACGAGGTCGGGCAGCTGACCCGTGCGTTGCACAACGCCATCGTCAATTTTCAGCTCGATACCTCTCACGCGCTTGAAGACGACAGCGAGACCTCAAAGATCTCCGATGCCTCTGATCGCCTTGACTATGTGGTGCAGCTGACCGACAAGGCTGCCAACCGCACTATGGATCTGGTAGAGAGCAGCGCACCAAAGATTTCTGAACTCGGCGGTGAAGCCGCAGCGCTGCGCGCCGACTGGCAACGTCTGCAGCGTCGTGAGATGGCGGCAGACGAGTTCCGCGAGCTGTACAAGCGTATGGGCGACTTTCTTGAGAAAGCTGAGAACACCAGTAATGACGTTTCCGGCCACCTCAACGATATTCTCATGGCACAGGATTATCAGGATCTCACCGGCCAGGTGATCAAGCGCGTCATCACTCTGGTTCACGATGTCGAGGAAAGCCTGCTCAATCTGGTTCGCATGGCAGGCCAAGTGGATCGGATTACCGGCATAAATCATGTTGAAACCGTCAGTGAGGCAAAAAAACCGTCATCCAGGGGTGAAGGTCCACAGATTCATGCCGATAAAAGAGAAGACGTGGTTTCCGGTCAGGATGAAGTCGACGACCTTCTATCCAGTCTGGGTTTCTGATTCCTGCCGATGTGCGCTGCCACAGCATGGTGGTGGCAAGCGCCAGGCAGTGTAGGAAGTAGGCAGGTTTGCTGGTTCCGGAATAACGTCTAATAACAACGGACTGCGTCCAAGTAGCAGTATTGGTGCCCGCGCATAGCCGTTTACTTCAACACGCCCGAGGGGAGTGGGTGCATGAGTTTCGATGCGGATGAAGAGATTCTCCAGGACTTTCTGGTCGAGGCAGGTGAAATTCTCGAGCAGTTGTCCGAGCAGTTGGTCGAACTGGAGAACCGTCCCGATGACATGGATCTGCTCAACGCCATTTTCCGCGGTTTCCATACCGTCAAAGGTGGTGCTGGATTCCTGCAGCTCGATGCGCTGGTTGCCTGTTGTCATATTGCTGAGAACGTATTCGACATTCTGCGCAAAGGTGAGCGCCCGGTAACGTCCGACCTGATGGACGTGGTGCTCCAGGCGTTGGATGCGGTCAACACCATGTTTGACCAGGTTCGTAATCAGCAAGAGCCCACGCCCGCCGATCCGGCCCTGCTTGAGGCTTTGGCAGCACTCGCGCAGCCAGGCAGTGCACCGCCGCCGGCAGTTGAAGTCGCTGCGCCGGTCGCAGAGCCCGAGCCCGTTACACCCGCTGCCACAGTGGATGCTATCGCCAGCGGCGAGGGCGATATTACCGATGATGAATTTGAACAGTTACTCGAGGCGCTGCACGGTGACAGTGCGCCGGCAGTAGCTGCGGCAGTGCCCGCCGCTCCACCTGTGACGGCCTCGGGTGACGACATTTCCGACGACGAGTTCGAAGCCCTGCTGGATGAGCTGCACGGCAGCGGTAAAGCTCCCGCCAGTGCAGCGCCCGAGCCAGCTGCGGTTGCCAGTAGCGACGATATCTCTGACGACGAATTTGAAGCCCTGCTCGATGAGCTGCATGGCAAAGGCAGTGCCCCAGGGCTGCAGGAAAGCAAGCAGGCTGAGGTAGCAGACGCGTCCGCGGCCGCCTCTTCTGCCGATGCAGACAAGATTACTGATGACGAGTTTGAAGCGCTGCTGGACCAGTTGCATGGCAAGGGCGCTGCTCCGGGCAAGACAGATGCTGACATGTCGGCGCCTGAGTCAACACCGCCTGCCAAGGCCGATCCGGCCCCGGCGAGCAAGCCGGCCGCCAAGGCTGAGCCCAAACCGGTCGCCAAGCCCGCAGCAGCACCTCCTGCTGCTGCGGCGAAAGCCGCGCCTGCGCAGGAAGCGCCGCCCGCTGCCGAGACCACGGTACGGGTAGACACCGCGCGGCTGGATGAAATCATGAACATGGTGGGCGAGCTGGTACTGGTGCGTAACCGTCTGGTGCGCCTTGGCCTTAGCAGTGGTGACGAGGAGTGGAACAAGGCTGTCGGCAATCTCGATGTAGTGACCGCGGACCTGCAGATGTCGGTTATGAAGACCCGCATGCAGCCAATCAAGAAGGTTTTTGGTCGTTTCCCGCGGGTGGTGCGTGATCTGGCGCGCAACCTGAAGAAGGAAATCAATCTGGAGCTAGTCGGTGAAGACACTGATCTCGACAAGAACTTGGTCGAGGCGCTTGCCGATCCACTGGTTCACTTGGTGCGCAACTCCGTAGATCACGGCGTAGAGCCGCCGGATGAGCGTGAGGCGGCCGGCAAGCCACGCACTGGCAAGGTTGTTCTGGCGGCGCAGCAGGAAGGCGATCACATTCTGCTGACCATTGTTGACGACGGTCGCGGCATGGATCCGGAGGTTTTACGTGCCAAGGCCGTTGAAAAGGGCATGATGGAGAAGGATGCCGCTGATCGCCTGAGTGACAGCGAGTGTTTCAATCTGATCCTTGCGCCCGGTTTCTCGACCAAAACGGAAATTTCCGATGTGTCCGGGCGTGGTGTGGGAATGGACGTGGTGAAAACCAAAATTTCCCAGCTCAACGGCACCATCAATATCGAGTCGACCAAAGGCCAGGGCTCTCGGATTGCCATCAAGGTGCCGCTGACGCTGGCCATCATGCCGACGCTGATGGTGATGCTGGCGAACCAAGCCTTTGCCTTGCCGCTGGTCAGCGTCAACGAGATCTACAGCCTCGACCTGTCGCGCACCAATATTGTTGATGGCCAGGAAGTGATTATCGTGCGCGAGAAAGCGCTACCGCTGTTTTATCTAAAGCGCTGGCTGATGCCGGGCGTGGAAGACACCAGCGATCATTCAGCGGCCAGTGTGGTTATCGTCTCTGTTGGCACCCAGCGGGTTGGTTTTGTGGTCGACCAGTTGGTCGGTCAGGAAGAGGTGGTCATCAAGCCCTTGGGTCGCATGCTGCAAGGCACTGCTGGGATGGCGGGTGCGACTATTACCGGTGACGGCCGCATCGCGCTGATTCTGGATATTCCCAGCCTGCTCAAGCGCTACGCGCGACGGGTGTGATAGGTTGTATCATGCTGTATCAGACGCATCTGCCGATGGCTGTGGCGTAGTGAGCTGAGGCGGTAGACGGGTACGATTACTCGAAACAGGCGCATGACTGCGCTGGATGGCGATGCGGTTTCAGGAGAGGGTATGGCGGTCAAGGTTCTGGTGGTGGATGACTCGGGTTTCTTTCGCCGCCGGGTAACGGAAATTCTGGCGGGTGACCCGCAGATTCAGGTGGTCGGCACGGCGACCAACGGCAAAGAAGCCATTGAGCAGACCCTGTCGCTGCGTCCGGATGTTATCACCATGGATTACGAGATGCCGGTGATGGATGGCATCTCAGCGGTCAAGCAGATCATGCAGCGCTGCCCTACGCCGGTAATCATGTTTTCCTCGCTTACCTACGAGGGCGCCCGCGTCAGCCTTGACGCTCTGGATGCCGGCGCCGCGGATTATCTGCCTAAAAACTTCGAAGACATTTCCCGCAATCCAGACAAGGTGCGCCAGCTGCTTTGCGAGCGGGTGAACGCGTTGGCACGTACCAACCGCCGCTCGCTGGGGTTGGGTGGTAGTGGTGTAGCAGCGCCGCACCCTGCGCTTGGAGCGGGCACGGCTCCTCCCGCAGCGCGCCCTGGCAGCAGCACGCTGAGCGGTGCTTCTACCGCCAAGCCGGCAGCGCCTGTGGCACGCACCAGCTCGGCGCCGCGCAAGCGCAATTACAAGCTGGTGGCCATTGGCACCTCGACCGGTGGCCCGGTCGCCCTGCAAAAAGTGCTGACGCAACTACCCGGCAGTTTCCCTGCGCCGCTGCTACTGATTCAGCATATGCCGGCTGCCTTCACCAAGGCCTTTGCCGAGCGCCTCGATAAGCTTTGCCGTATTTCGGTAAAGGAAGCCGAGGACGGTGATGTGCTGCGCCCAGGCGTTGCCCTATTGGCGCCCGGAGGCAAGCAGATGATGGTAGATGGGCGTGGTGTGGTGCGTATTCTGCCCGGCGATGAGCGTTTGAATTACAAACCCTGTGTTGATGTAACCTTTGGCTCGGCCGCCAAAGCATTTCAGGACAAGGTATTGGCGGTCGTGCTCACCGGCATGGGGGCGGACGGGCGTGAAGGCGCGCGTATGCTCAAGCAGGCAGGCAGCGCCGTGTGGGCTCAGGACGAAGCCAGTTGTGTGATTTATGGTATGCCCATGGCGGTGGCGAAGGCCAATCTTGCTGATGGCATCTATAACCTGGATGAAATCGGTCGCTATCTGGCAGAGATCGGCTGATGGATATTCTCAGTGTTATTGGGGTCATTCTGGCGTTTGTCGCGATTATCGGCGGCAACTACCTGGAAGGCGGTCACGCCTCGGCGCTGCTCAATGCCCCGGCCGCACTGATTGTCATCGGTGGCACCCTCGGCGCTGCGTTCATTCAGACCCCCCTGACCGTTTTCAAGCGTGCACTGGTGATCCTGCGCTGGATTATTTTTCCGCCGGCCAATCGGCTGCGTGAAGGCATTAGCCAGGTTATCAACTGGAGCACCATTGCACGCAAGGATGGTCTGCTGGGGCTGGAGTCCATCGCTGAGCTGGAGCCGGATGCCTACGCGCGCAAAGGCTTGCAGCTATTGGTGGATGGCAGTGAGCCCGAGGCATTACGCGGGATTCTCGAAGTCGAGCTGATGACGCGCGAAAGCCACGACCTTATGGCTGCCAAGGTCTATGAGAGCATGGGTGGCTATTCACCGACCATCGGTATTATCGGTGCGGTGATGGGGCTGATTCATGTCATGGGCAACCTGGCGGATCCGTCCATGCTAGGGTCCGGTATTGCGGTGGCTTTTGTTGCCACTATCTACGGTGTGGCGCTGGCCAACCTGTTTCTGTTGCCGGTGGCGCACAAGTTGAAGGCGGTGGTGCTGCAGCAGTCACGTTACCGGGAGATGTTGCTTGAGGGGCTGCTTTCGATTGCCGAAGGGGAAAATCCTCGCTCCATTGAAATGAAGCTTGAAGGCTTCCTCGACTAGCGTGGGAGACCGACATGCGGCGACGTCGCCACGAAGAACACGAGAATCACGAGCGCTGGTTGGTGTCCTATGCCGACTTCATCACTCTGCTTTTCGCCTTTTTTGTCGTCATGTACTCCATCTCCTCGGTCAACGAAGGCAAGTACAAGGTACTCTCTGACACCCTTGAAGGTGCCTTCAACCAGCCACAGCGCGCCATCGACCCCATACAGATTGGCCAGGAAAAACCCCGTGGCATCGGAACGCAGGATGAGCAGGGCACCCAGACCGGTCAGCAGGCCGGTGGCAGCGATGCTCTGCAAGACATTACCCAAGCCATGCAGGCCGCGTTTGGTGACTTGATTCAGGCGGGCAACCTGGAGGTACGTGGGAATGAGCTTTGGGTCGAAATCGAACTGAGTTCGAGTCTATTGTTTCCCAGTGGGGATGCATTGCCGCTGGATGCGGCCTTTGGACTGGTCGACCGTATTGCCGAGATACTCGCACCCTACGAGAACCCCGTCCATGTAGAGGGGTTTACTGATAATGTGCCCATGCGCTCGGGCACCTATCCGACCAACTGGGAGCTCTCTGCGGCGCGAGCGGCCAGTGTAGTACGCATGCTGAGCAATGGCGGCGTGAACCCTGACCGACTGGCCGCAGTAGGCTATGGTGAATTCAGGCCTGTTGCCGATAACACCACGGCCGCAGGCCGCAAGGCCAATCGCCGTGTGGTGCTGCTGGTGTCGCGTTTTGTGGATAAGCGGCATGTGCCCTTTGGCGGCGAACCGGAGTCGGTCAATGCCATGCGCGAAGCGCGCAGTGAAACAGCAACGCCGCCTGGAGCCTCGAGCCTATCTGGCACGGGTTCTGCATCGACTCCTGCTCCCTAGTAGTAAACAGGTTTGGACTGTCAAAATGTTGTCGTTTATCGCATGTTATGGGGTCTATCACGGCTGGAATACCCCCGGAGGTAAGCCATGAGAGTCTGGGCAGTAGCCAATCAGAAGGGTGGGGTGGGCAAAACCACCTCCGCTGTAGCACTGGCTGGCCTGCTTGCAGATCAGGGGCAGCGCGTGCTGGTGGTCGACCTGGACCCACACGGGTCCATGACCAGCTACTTTGGCCATGATCCGGACCAGCTGACCAGTAGCGTGTTCAATCTGTTTCAGCATAACGGGCAGGTTCCGGACGGGCTGGCTGCAGCGTTGCTGCTGGACAGCTCGCATCCAAACATCCAGCTGCTGCCGTCGAGTACTTCATTGGCCACGCTGGAGCGTCAGTCGGCCGCGCAGGGCGGCTATGGCCTGGTGATCTCGCGCGCGCTAGCGCAGCTCTGGAATGACTTCCAGTTTGTCATCATTGATAGCCCGCCATTGCTGGGTGTATCGATGATCAATGCGCTGGCAGCCTGTGAGCAGTTGATCATACCGGTGCAGACCGAGTTTCTTGCCCTCAAGGGGCTGGAGCGGATGGTGCATACCTTGAATATGGTGAATCGCTCGCGCAAGCAGGCCTTGCCCTATACTATCGTGCCGACGCTGTTCGACCGTCGGACCCAGGCCTCGCTGAGCACTCTGCGCATGTTGCGCCGGGATTACGCCGACCACCTCTGGCAAGCCTACATTCCGATTGATACCAAGTTGCGCGACGCCAGTCTGGCCGGGGTTGTGCCATCTCAGTTGGATGCGAGCGCGCGCGGGGTACTGGCGTACCGTGCACTGCTGCGCTATCTGTTGGCGCAAAGCCTGTCGCGCCGCGAGCAGGTAGCCTGACGCGCTTGCGCGGGCTAATGCTTTGCCGCGTACCGCCGATACAGATGCATGAGCCGTGATTGCCATCTCACAACCCTTTGGTGGCCAAACCAGGATGATACGGGTGTTATGAGTAAATCCAGATTGCCGGTGCAGGAGTTCGTACCGGAACAAACCATTCAGCATTATCTGGATGCGCTGCTGCAGGACGCAGCGGAAGAACTGGCCCGCGTGGAAGCCGTGCCGGCACCGGCTGCTGCGCCTGAAGTCACCGCCGCACAGCCTTGTGCGACCGTGGTTGTGCCTGTGCTGCGCGCGCCGCTGACCCCGGTCAGCACGCCTGCGCCAGCAGAGCCGGTTGTTGCGCCTGCCGCTGCGCAACCTGAGCCACCGGTAGCGGTTGCTCAGCCAGCATGGCGGGAGCAGGCCTTCGAAGCCTTGCTGTTTGATGTGGGCGGGTTGAAATTGGCGGTGCCGCTTGTTTCGCTGGGGACCATATACCCGCTGGATGCAGAAATCACCCCGCTGTTTGGTCAGCCGGACTGGTTCCTCGGCATACTCGCCACCCAGGCGGGCAATTTGAAGGTGCTGGATACGGCGCGCTGGGTAATGCCCGAGCGTTACAGTGAAGAACTGAAAGAGAGCCTGTCCTTTGTCATTTCGGTAGAAGGGTATGACTGGGGCATGGCGGTGCACGGCGTACATCAGTCGATACGGCTGGAGCCGAACCAGATCAAATGGCGCTCACAGCAGGGCAAGCGTCCCTGGTTGGCCGGTACCGTGATTGATCATATGTGTGCCTTGCTGGATGTCTCGGCGCTGGCTAGCCTGATAGTCAATGGTATGGCGCGTCAGGCGTCTGGTAATGCCGCATCGCCAGCATTAGGATAACCGTAAACCGGTGCCGACCTTGTGGTCGGCGCTCTTGTCCGGCGTCCAAGGCTGCTGGACTGCTATCAACGATGATCGGGAAGCATGACAATGAAAAATAATTCGGGACAAGGCGCTGAAGATCCGATCCTGCAATGGGTGACGTTCCGCCTGGACAACGAATCCTACGGCATCAACGTGATGCAGGTGCAGGAAGTATTGCGTCATACCGAGATTGCTCCCGTGCCGGGCGCGCCGTCCTACGTGCTGGGCATCATCAATCTACGCGGCAATGTCGTTACCGTGATCGACACCCGCCAGCGCTTTGGTCTGACACCCGCCCCCATTACTGACAACACCCGCATCGTGATCATCGAAGCCGACAAGCAAGTGGTCGGGATTCTGGTCGACAGCGTGGCCGAGGTTGTATACCTGCGTCAGTCGGAAATCGAGACCGCGCCTAACGTGGGTACCGATGAGTCCGCGAAGTTCATTCAGGGCGTGTGCAACAAGAACAATGAGCTGCTGATTCTGGTCGATCTGGAAAAGATGATGACTGAGGATGAGTGGGCGGAGTTGTCCGGCTTTTGATGGGCATGATGGAGCCCTGGTTGCTGTTACTGCTTGGCACGCTGATGGGCGCCGTGATAGCGGCGCTGGTAGTGCTGTTTGCGCGGGTCCGTCAGCTTCCGGCCGACTTGCGCCAGCAGTCTGAGCAGCTGCGTCAGCGGCAGGAGCAACTCACTCGGGATTTGGCCACCTTCCAGCAGGGCAGTATTCGCATGGGTGAGGAGCTGGCAGCCGTGCGGCTGCAGCTCAAACGTCTGGAAGACAAGCAACTGAAACTGGAAACCCAAGACCCGCAAGCGTTGCCCTACAACCAGGCGGCACGCCTGGTCGGTATGGGCGCCAGTATTGAGGACCTCACCCAATCCTGCGGTCTGTCCAAGGCCGAAGCGGAACTCTTCGTCAAGCTGCACGGCGGTCGCCGCAGCTAGGCCCTCTGCCTTTCGTGCCCTGCGCTTTTCACCTGGCAAACCTGCTCGGTGATGATCATCCCCTGTGCTGCCTAGCTCGTGCGTTACACCCCTGACTCCGGGATGTTGCGCTCGAGGCGCTTGAGTGGCGGCTGATCACCGTCGGGGTTGAAGCCGGTAGGGCGCTTGCCCTTCAGGTACCAGGCAAAGGCGATGATCTCGGCGATGGTGCGGTACAGCGCCTCGGGAATCTGATCGCCCAATTCCAGCTGCGTAAGCATGCGTGCCAGGTCGGCGTTCTCGTAAATCGGCACTTCGTAATCCAGTGCCAACTGAATGATCTGCTCGGCCAGCTCGCCCTCGCCCTTGGCAGTCAGGGTCGGTGCCTGTTCGCCGTCGTAGACCAGGGCAATAGCTTCGCGGTTTTTGCTCATCAAGTGACCTCGTCAATCCAGGTTTGCTGCAGCGCCTGGCGCGGCGGCGGGGGCGTGCCGCGGTGACAGCTCAATTCGCCAACCTCCAGTCCCTTCGCCAGCAGGCGGTCGCGTAGTTCGGTCAGCTCGTTGTTGACCAGTTTCAGCGTGGCGGCCTGCTCGGCCCAAAACTCACTGCTGACCTTGTCCTTTCGCAAGCGGGCGATGGCCTGCAGGCTGCCCAGCTCATCAAGGTTGAAAGACAGTCGCACCTCCCACTGGGGCGTTGGCTCGCCCTGTTTGGCATTCGGTGGCGGCGTGTCGCGCTCGATGCGCAGTTGCACATGGTTGAACTGGTGCCCGTCGCGCATGGGGATTTCCAGTTGCCATGTGGTCTGGGTGCTGCCGTCGGCAAAGCTCTGGGTTTGCCCCAGACTCTGAAATTGGTGGTGCTGAATGCGTGAGAGCAAGGCTGCGGTCAGACGCAGCAGGCTGCCCAGATCATTGTTCTCGCCCAATGCCTGCAGCGCGCGGGTCGGTAAGGGGAACATGCCCGGCTTGAGCTGTTGCTGCGCCGCCGCCTGGCTGGCTTGCTGCCAGGGGCCGGGCGGAAGGTTCAGCGCGTTAAGGCTGCCGGGCGGCAATTGTTGTTGCAAGGTTATCAGCAGATTCACCAGGGTGCCCTTGAGGTCGACCCCTGCCACTGGTTCAGGTGCGCCGGGCGTCGATAGGCTGGCGAGCAGCGGCAGCAGCTTGTCGAGTGCTGGAAAGACTTTATGTGCTGCGGCGGCCGGTTGGCTGGAAGCATCGACCGCGCCTGCTGGTGCCGTGGGGTTTGCGGCCTGCTTGGCCGCACTCTGAGCAACCAGCGACTCGGCAATTTTGGCCAGGTTGGGCTCAAGGAACAAGCCGCTCTGCTTGATCGCGTTTTCCACACCGCTGGCTGTCGTTAATTGTTGCGCCGTGGTCACCTGTTGCAACACCTGGGCTATGGCCCTTTGTAGCGCTGGTACGGCAGGCAGGTCGCGGGGGCTGGCCTGCAACTGGTCGAGCCGGTTGAACAGGGGTTCGCTCGAGGCTTGGCTTTGCAGGGTCGCACGCAAGCCTTGCAACAGGTCGAGCTGGCGCTGCTGCGCGCTATTGGCCAGCACGCGCAACTCCCCTTGCGCCCCTACCGTGGCGTTCAGGCGTGTGCCGGGCTCTACCGGCTGGCTACTGGTTAGCTGCAGCAGGCTGCCGCTGCTGGCGCCCTGAACGATCTTGGCCAGCAGGGCAAAGGCGATTTGCTTGCCAGCATTATCGGCCACCGGTTGCTGGCTAACCACGCGTGCCTGCAAGGTGCTGCCCGGTGGAAACTGGGCCGGGTCAAGGCGGGTCAGCGGCTCGCTGGCTGACGCATTGCTGGCCGGCTGCAGCACGGCCATCAGCTGGGTTTGCGTCAGAGCCTGAACCACCAGTTGGGTGCCGGTGTTGAGCGGCTGGGGGCTGCTGGCTGGCAGGGTGGCCGGCGTGCTGGTTGCCGTGCTCTGAGCAAGGCGCAGCAGGACGTCAAACTGACCGTTGCCGTTGGCCCGCGTGCTGCTCTGGATGACCTCGGCGCTGACCTTTTCGCCTGCTGGCAGCAACGCTGCGTCAATTGGCCGCAAGAGTTGCAGGGCCAGGCTGACCGCATCGGCAGCACGCGCAGTGATCGCCGCAGCCGGCGTAGTTGGCGCGCTGGGGGGGATGATGGCGCTGGGCGGTAGGCGAAAGTCCGAGCTCATGTTGTCACATGTTGATGTAAATCGAGGTCCCCCGGGGTAGGGGGGCATGTATAATGGCGCCCCATTGACGGGCCTTCTAGCCCGCTGCTGGTGCGCTTTCAAAGAGTATAGCGGCCAGCATGCCGGAATCATCAATGCAATGGTACCGGCGCGATTCAGCCTGGGTCTGGAGTAGTAGTGAGCAAGCAGCAGATCGACATCAGCGAACTGGCCTGTGAACGGGATGAGCGCGAGCTTTTCTCCGCTGTGTCCTGCTGCCTGCAACCCGGTGATGTGCTGCAGGTGGCGGGTCCCAATGGCGCAGGCAAAACCAGTCTGCTGCGCATATTGGCCGGCCTAATGCCAGCCAGCGGCGGTGATATCCGCTATGCCGGTAAGTCGGTGCTGTCGGGGCGGGGGCGCGAACATTGGCGGCGCAACCTGCTGTACATAGGGCATGCGCCGGCGGTCAAGGGCGCGCTGACCGCGGAGGAGAACCTCAGCTGGCTCTGCGCACTGACCCGACCGGTCGCGCGTGACGTGATCTGGCAGGCGCTGCAACAGGTCGGGCTGCGCGGCTTCGAGGATGTTCCCTGTCGGCAGCTCTCGGCCGGCCAGCAACGCCGGGTCGCTCTGGCTCGCTTGTATCTGCCCGGTGCTCCCGTGTGGATCCTGGACGAACCCTTCACGGCGCTTGACCAGGCCGGGGTGCAGGCGCTGGAGCAGCATGTCATGGCCTTTGCAGCCGGTGGTGGTACCGTGGTACTGACCACACACCACAGCCTGGCCCATGTGCCGGGTGTGCGTCGTCTTGAGCTGGGACGGGCGAGCTGATGCGGCAGATCATCTGGCTGCTGTTCAAGCGCGAGTGGCAACTGGCGTGGCGTCGTCCCGGCGATCTGCTGAATCCGCTGATCTTTTTCGCCATCGTCATTACCCTGTTTCCGCTGGCGGTGGGCCCGGAACCGCAGCTGCTGCAACGCATGGCTTCGGGCATTATCTGGGTGGCAGCGCTCCTGGCTACCTTGTTGTCCCTGGATGGCTTGTTTCGCAGCGATTTTGAAGATGGTTCATTGGAGCAGTGGGTGCTGTCGCCGCACCCGCTGACGTTGCTGGTACTGGTCAAGGTGCTGCACCACTGGCTGATGTGCGGCTTGTTGCTGGTGCTGTTGGCGCCGGTGCTCGGCCTGATGCTGGCGCTGCCGTGGTCGGTTATGCCGACACTGTGCCTCAGTCTGCTGCTGGGTACCGCCGTGCTCAGCCTGCTGGGTGCCATAGGCGCGGCACTGACCGTAGGTTTGAAAGGTGGTGGCAGCATGTTGCTGGCGCTGCTGATACTGCCGTTGTACATCCCGGTATTGATTCTGGGCACTGGAGCCATGGACGCCGCACTGCAGGGCTTGCCGGTACTGGGTTATCTGCTCTGGCTGGGTTGCCTGGCGCTGCTGGCACTGAGTCTGGCACCCTTGGCGATAGCCGCCGGATTACGAATTGGCGTGAGTGAATAGGCGCGGAGACTGACAGCGAATGAGCTGGACTTTTTTTCACAAACTGGGCTCGCCCAAGTGGTTTTACGACATCAGTAGCAAGCTGCTGCCCTGGCTGACGGCGTTCAGCGTGCTGGCGCTGGTGGTCGGTGTGGTTTGGGGGCTGGTGTTTGCACCGCAGGATTACCAGCAGGGCAATAGCTTTCGCATCATCTACATTCACGTGCCGGCCGCGATTCTGGCCCAGTCCTGCTACATGCTGCTCGCGGTGGCGGGTATTGTCGGTCTGGTCTGGCGCATGAAGCTGGCCGATGTGGCGCTGCAATGTGCTGCGCCCATCGGCGCCTGGATGACCTTTGTGGCATTGATCACCGGCTCCATCTGGGGCAAGCCCACCTGGGGCACCTATTGGGAGTGGGATGCCCGCCTTACGTCGATGCTGATCCTGCTGTTTCTGTACTTTGGCATCATTGCCTTGCGCCTGGCGATCAGCAATCGTGACACGGCAGCCAAGGCCACAGCAGTGATGGCCATCGTCGGCGTGGTCAATATTCCGATCATCAAATACTCGGTCGACTGGTGGAATACCCTGCACCAGCCGGCCACCTTCACCGTAACCGAGAAACCGGCAATGCCGGTGGAAATGTGGTTGCCGCTGCTGGTAATGGTGCTGGCGTTTTATGGCCTGTTTGCGCTCAACCTGTTGCTGCGCATGCGGCTGGAAGTGCTGCGCCGCGAACACAAGGCCCGTTGGGTCCGCGAGATTCTGGAGAAGAGTGCATGAGTAACCTATCCGAGTTCATTGCGATGGGCGGTCACGGTGCCTACGTCTGGTCTGCCTACGGGATTACGGCAGTGGTTTTGATTCTGTTGTTCCTGCCACCGCTGCTGGGTAAACGCCAGCTGGTGCAGGCTGAAGCACGCCGACGTCGGCGGGAGGAAAACTGATGCATCCGTTGCGCAGAAAGCGTCTTATCCTGATTGTGCTGGTGATGCTGGGGGTAGGTGGTGCCGTTGCCTTGGCACTCTCGGCCCTGCAGCAGAACATCAACCTGTTTTACACGCCCACCCAGATCGTGGCCGGAGAGGTGCCGGATCAGGCCCGTATCCGTGCCGGCGGCATGGTGGTAGAGGGCAGTGTCGTACGCGCTAAGGATAGCCTGGATGTGCATTTTGACGTCAGCGACGGCGCGCACGCCGTGACCATCGCCTACAGCGGCATCCTGCCGGATCTGTTCCGCGAGGGGCAGGGCATTGTTGCCCTTGGCCGGCTGAATGCCGAGGGTGTGCTGCAAGCCGATGAGGTGCTCGCCAAGCACGATGAAGAGTACATGCCGCCGGAAGTGGCTAAGGCCATGAACGATGCCAAGGCCAATAAAGCGGCGGCTGGTGAAGCAGCCGCAGACGCGCCAGCAAGCAACTACTGAGGTGCCGATCGCATGATTCCTGAACTTGGGCAGGTTGCCCTGATTATTGCCCTTTGCCTCGCGCTGTTGCAGGCCACCGTGCCACTTTACGGCGCCTGGCGCGGCGACTCGCTGGCCATGGGGTTCGCCCAGCCGGCGGCCATGGCCCAGTGTCTGTTTGTGTTCTTTGCCTTTCTCTGTCTTGTGCACGCCTTCGTTACCAACGACTTCAGCGTGACCTATGTGGCGCTCAACTCCAACTCCGCGCTGCCCTGGTACTACCGCGTCAGTGCAGTGTGGGGTGGGCACGAAGGGTCGTTGTTGCTGTGGGCCCTGATCCTGGCGGCCTGGACCTTTGCCGTGGCGATCTTTTCACGTGATTTGCCGGAAGACATGCTGAGCCGGGTGCTGGCCGTGATGGGCATGATCAGCGTTGGTTTTCTGCTGTTCATGCTGATGACCTCCAACCCATTTGATCGTCAGCTGCCGTTCCACCCGGCCGATGGCAACGACCTCAATCCGCTGTTGCAGGACTTTGGCCTGATTGTGCACCCGCCCATGCTGTACATGGGGTACGTGGGGTTCTCTGTGGCCTTTGCCTTTGCCATTGCAGCGCTGCTGGGTGGCCGACTGGACGCCGCCTGGGCGCGCTGGTCACGTCCCTGGACCATCATCGCCTGGGCCTTCCTCAGCCTGGGGATCGTACTTGGCTCCTGGTGGGCCTATTACGAACTTGGCTGGGGTGGTTGGTGGTTCTGGGATCCGGTAGAAAATGCCTCCTTCATGCCCTGGCTGGTCGGTACCGCGCTGATTCACTCGCTGGCTGTCACCGAAAAACGCGGCGTGTTCAAGAGCTGGACGGTGCTGCTGGCGATTGCCGCCTTCTCGCTCAGCCTGCTGGGGACATTCCTGGTGCGCTCCGGTGTGCTGACTTCGGTGCATGCCTTTGCGACCGATCCCGAGCGTGGCGTCTTCATTCTCGGCTTCTTGCTGGTCGTCGTCGGTGGCTCGCTGCTGCTCTACGCGCTGCGCGCGCCGGTGGTCAAAAGCCAGATTGGTTTTGCCTGGAGCTCGCGTGAGGCGCTGCTGCTGGTGAACAACCTGGTGCTGGTCGTCGCCGCGCTTATGGTGCTGTTGGGCACCCTGTATCCGTTGATCATGTCGGCTTTTGATACCTTGGTGTCAGTGGGGCCGCCTTACTTTAACGGCATGTTCCTGCCGCTGATGTCGATTCTGATGCTGGCCATGGGCGTGGGTATTCTCAGCCGCTGGAAAGAAACACCTCTGACCTGGCTGACCGGCCAGTTGAAGTGGGTGCTGGTGCTCGCGGCGGTGGGAGCGGTCGCCATCGCGATCTGGATTGGTGACCACCTGTTCGCGGTCGGCAGCATGTTGTTGCTGGTTTTCTGGGTAACTGGCGCGAGTATTCGCGATATTTTGCACAAGACCCGCAACAAAGGCCTGGCCAAGGGCTTGCGCGCCTTGCCGCGCAGCTACTGGGGCATGACTCTGGCGCACCTGGGTATTGCCGTGTGTGCGGTCGGTATCATCGGTGCCAGCCTGTTCGACAATCAGCGCGATCTGCGCATGGCACCGGGAGATAGCCTGGAACTGGGCGGGTATGTGTTTACCTTCGAGGGTGTGCAACACCGTGAAGGCTCCAACTGGGTATCTGATCAGGGGCACATCCGGGTCACCAAGGGCGGCCGCGAAGTGACCCTGCTGCACCCGGAAAAGCGCCTCTACAAGGTCAAGAATCAGGTGATGACCGAGGCTGGCATCGATGCCGGTTTCACGCGCGACCTGTTTGTGGCCATGGGTGAGCCGCTGGAGAGAGACGCTTGGGCCATTCGTGTGCACATCAAGCCGTTCGTCCGCTGGGTCTGGTTGGGTGGCCTGCTGATGATGGCTGGCGGTTTGCTGTCGGCCAGTGACAAGCGCTATCGGCTCAAGGCCCGCCAGCGTGAGAAAGTACCAGCCAGTGCAGGGGAGGCAGTCTGATGCGGCGTATGTTTCTGTTGGTACCACTGGCCATCTTTCTGCTGATTGCCGGTTTCGCTTTATCGGGCCTCAGTGGCAAAAAGGCGGGCGAGAGCGAGCTGGCGTTACCATCGCCGCTGATCAATCAGCCGTTCCCCGAATTCACCCTGACCTCGGTCACCGACGCCGAGCAGACCATCACCCGCAGTGACCTGCTCGGCAAGCCGGCGCTGGTCAACGTCTGGGCCACCTGGTGTGTGGCCTGTCGGGTGGAACACCCGGTGTTGAACAAACTGTCGGCCCAGGGCGTGGTGATTCACGGTGTCAACTACAAGGATGACAAGGCGGAGGCGCAGAAGTGGCTACGCGACTTTCATAATCCCTATCAGTTGAACATCAGCGATACCGATGGCCGGCTGGGGCTTGATCTGGGTGTCTACGGTGCACCGGAAACCTTTCTCATCGATGCGCAGGGCGTGGTGCGTTACAAGTTCATCGGCGTGATCGACGAAACAGTGTGGCAGAACGAGCTGGCGGCGCGATATCAGGCGCTGGTTGAGGAGGCAACACCATGAGACGCGCGCTTCTGGGTTTGAGCCTGATTGCCGTTTTGCTGAGTGCACAGGCCGCGGTGGATACTTTTGAGTTCGCCTCGGAGCAGGAGCGTGAGCGCTTCTACGCCATATCCACCGAGCTGCGCTGCCCAAAATGCCAGAACCAGAATATTGCCGACTCCAATGCGCCCATTGCCGATGATTTGCGCAAGGAAGTCTATCGCCTGTTGAACGATGGCAAGAGCGACGATGAAATCGTCGATTACATGGTCGCGCGCTATGGCGACTTTGTACGCTACAAGCCGGCGTTGACCAGCGACACCCTGGTGCTCTGGTTTGGCCCGTTATTCTTCCTGCTGGCGGGCTTTCTTGCTGTATTCATGCTGATCCGTCGGCGCCAGCGAGCGGCCAACGACCCGCTCGACAACATCCTGACCAGCGAAGAGCGGGAACGGCTGGATCAACTGCTGGAAGAAAAGAAGAGCCAAGATGATTGATTTCTGGTTGAGTGCTGCCGCCCTGTTGCTGGTGGCAGTAGCAGTAGTCATCTGGCCGCTGTGGCGCCGTCGCGCCCACGGTCGGGTTGATCGTACCGCCCTGAACGTTGCCCTGTACGAAGAACGTGTGGCGGAGCTTCAGGCCCAGCAGCGCGCCGGTGAGCTGACCGAAGCACAGGCTGAAGGCGCGCGTCAGGAAGCCAGTCGACTGTTGCTGGAAGACACCGCCAATGCTGACGCCCGGCGTGCACCGCTGACCCGCAAGGTCGCCGGTGTGCTGGTACTGGCGGCGCTGCTGCTGCCGGCGGCGGTGGTGGGTTTGTACCAGTTGTGGGGCAACCCCGAGGGCCTGGCGCTCTACCGCGAAATGCAGGATACCCCGCAGGTCAGCAGCCTTGAGGCACTGATCGACCGCACCGAGCGGGTCGTCGAGGTGCAGCCCACCAACGGCGAAGCCTGGTACATGCTCGGTCGTGCCTACATGAGCGCCCAGCGTCCCGCTGATGCGGTACAGGCCTTTGGCAACAGTCTTAATCAGATAGGTGAGGCGCCAGACGTGCTGGCCCAGCTGGCGCAGGCGCGCTACTTCGCCAATGGCAACCAGCTCGATTCGGAATCGGTGGCGGCACTCGACAAGGCGTTAGAGCTGCAGCCCAACAACGCCACGGCGCTTGGCCTGCTGGGTATCGCCGCCTTTGAGGCAGGCGACTACAGCGGCGCTATTGGTTACTGGGAGCGTCTGCTGCAGAGCACCGAACCCGGCAGCCAGGGCGCTCAGGCGATTCAGGGCGGGATTGATCGCGCGCGGGAGCGCCTTGCCGCCTCGGGTCAGACGCCGGCAGAAACACAATCAGGGCCCAGTATCAGTCTGCGCGTCAGCGTAGCGCCTGAACTGCTAGCCCAGTTGGACCCAGCGTCCAGTGTGTTCGTATTCGCCCGTGACCCAAATGGCCCGCCCATGCCGCTGATCGCCAAGCGACTGACCTTGTCGCAACTGCCGCTGGATATCACCCTCACGCAGGCAGATGCCATGCTGCCCGGCGTGACGCTGAGCAGCGAGCAGTCACTGCAGCTGGTGGCGCGGGTGTCGCCGAGCGGCGATGCGCGTGAAGGCACGCATCTGGGCCAACTGGACGACGTGCATGCCGGCAACGACGAGCAGCTTCAATTGGTGATCGATCGCGCCGCCGACTGAACCCAAGCGTTAAACAGCTGCCGATAACGCCCCGTCGGACATCACCGCGGGGCGTTGCTTTTTCTGCGCTAAAATTCATCTAACAAGTGACTGTGGTGTCAACACCCCAAACTAGGCTGTTTTTTTACGCCATGGCTCTTGGTTCTTGACCATGGT
>NZ_JBALWE010000008.1:0-254165 GCF_036960865.1 Halopseudomonas sp. | reverse complement strand
CAATGCGCAAATGTGTGTAGTGATTTGACATGGCAACACCTTACTTTAGGTGTTGCACTTGGTCATTGAGACCGCCCCTTTACGATGGAATGTGCAGCCGAATAAGGTGCCATTTTTTTGCCCGCTAGTTCAGCGGCAAGGGGCGCGATTGATTCAGGGGATTCACTATTGAATCCAAGCAGTGCCGCAGTAACAACATGGGCCCACTCATGCCAGATAAGTTTCTGCTCCTCCTGATGCCGATTTTTGTTGTAAGTTTCCTCTAATCGTGGTTTCGAGTGGTTGAGCATACTCTCGATAACATCACGTGTTGCCCCGCAGCGTTGGCTCCATCCTGTAGATGCTGATCTTCTAAGGTCGTGTGGTGAGAATGGTTTTAGGTCGTGCAGTGGAGCAGGGTGAGTTGCGCGGCTTGCACTTGATCCCAGAAGTCGGGCGATAACCGTGTTGACGCTATCGGGATGGATAGCAGTTCCTCGGCCCTGCCCGCTGAATACGAAGTCGTTGCCCTCGAGCATTTCCACGTTTTGTAGTAGCTGGATGGTCTCGGGTGCGAGGTAAACAGTATGGGGACGGCGGTTTTTTGTTCTTTCTGAATCAATTTCCCATGTGCCTGATTGCAGGTCGAGTTCCTGCCAGCGCATGCCGGCAACCTCATCGCGTCTTGCGCCGGTCAATATCAAAATCTTTATGGCTGTGCTGAGATGCTTTCCGAGCAGACCGGCTTCTTCCTGAATTTCCAGGGTTTGCCAAACGCGGACTATTTCTGGAACAGTGAGGAAACGCTTGCCTATGGCGCCCGCAGAGCCACCAATTTTGCCTGATGTAACCCCGCGCAGAGCGTTGTCATCAATGAGCTGACAGTCTTCCGCATAGCTGAGCATTGCGCGCAGGACATTTAGTTGGTGCCTAGCTTCAACCGGGACCGTTGTTGCTAGCTTTCTAAGAAATGGCACGAGTATCTGGCGGTTGACGTCGCGCACCAGCAACGGTCCGAGCTCGGCTTTGCAGTATCGATTCCAGCGAGCCTGATGCTCCCTGACCGTTTTGGGGGCCGGAATTCGTTTTGATCGTTGGCTGGGGGTTGTGGCATAAAATTGCAGCCATTCGTCAAAAAGTGACTGCATCGTTGTTGCCTGCTCGTTTGACTTGATCCGAGCTTGCCAGGAGAGGCGTGGGTCCAGCCCATCGGCTGCGAGATTGTAACCTTCTAGGTGTTTGTCCTTGGCCTCCTGTAACGTCATGGACATTGCGTTACCGATCGTCACGTCGACAGGCTTACCTTTGATGATGTAACGGGCAACGTATTTGCGCCCAGCTGCAGCTGTGACTTTGACGTATAGTCCTGACCCGACATGGCTGTGTACGGCACGTCGATAGAAGGGTTTTAAAGGGTTTGGTTTGAGCTTGCGGATCAGATCTTGGTTATTCAGTGCCTTGGCCATTTAGGTTCTCAGGAGGCTGAAGATATCTTCAAAATGATACACGTTTTAATACCCGAAATCTGAGCGATACCCTGAATGAACACGGTGTTTTATGACGCTTTGTGGGTTTTTAGGTTTTTGATTTTTAAGGAAAAAAGATGTTTGTGGTGTGTGTTGAAATACACCTGAAACCGCCTCCTAAGCGGTAGGTCCCCGGTTCGAATCCGGGCTCGCGCACCAGATAAAACAAAGGCTTGCACGGTTTCGCCGGCAAGCCTTTTTTGTTTCTGACCGCATTATAACTTCCCATGTTGAGGCTTGCAGCGGCCTCAACAATTGTAGCCGACTTTGATTGTGGGGAGGACAGGTTCCTACCTGACGTTGCTTACTCCCAATCCGTTGGGCAGTCTGTGCAGCTCTGCATTGTGACATTCAAAAAATTGCCGTAGTGCAGCCGGGCACCGCTGAGATGGGCGTCGCTCAGATTGGCATGGTTGAACTTGGCCTCCTGCAGATTGGCATCCCGCAAGTCCGCTCCGGCCAGGTTGGCCTTGGGTAGCCAGGCCATTTCCAGGTTGGCGGCGCGCAAGATGCTGTGCTGCAGGCTGGCACCACTGAACTTGGCGAACTCCAGGTTGGCGCCGGTAAAATCGGCACGGTCGAAGTTGGCCCCCTGCGCGGTAAGGTTCCAGCCGGCTATGCCGAGAAAGCTCGCGCCTTCGGCGTTGGCGCCGCGCATGGCCGTCTGCTGCAGGCTGGCCCGGTTGAAATTGGCGCCGGCTAGCTGCGCTCGATCGAGCTTGGCTTGATCCAGTTGGCTGTGGCGCAGGTCGGCATCGCGCAAGTCCGCGCCGGTAAGGTCTGCTTTACGCAGGTCCAAGTGACGCAGGTCAGCGTTACGCAGATCCACTCCGGGGCACCGGGTGCCGGGAATCAGCGCGCAGCCGTTCAGGGTCTGAATGTCTTCGCTGGCGATGTCGGCACTTTGTGCCGCCGCCGTCGTGCCCATGGCGCTCAGGGTGCAGATGAGGGCCAGCTTTGTGATTGGGATCATGGTGCTCTCCAGAGCCCGCCCGATAGTCGGGCGGGGCCGATGGCGGGTTAGTCGTTGGCCCATTCGGGCAACTTGAAGACCCAGAAGGAGCCGCCCTGGGCGACGGGCTTGGTCAGCTCGGCCATGTCGCCACCCCACAGCGGCACCGCGCCGCCGTACCCGGTGGTTACGCCGATGTACTGCTCGCCGTCCTGTTCCCAGGTGATGGGTGGCGAGATAACGCCGGTGCCGGTTTGAAACTGCCACAACTGCTCGCCTGTCTTGGCATCAAAGGCCTTGAAAAAGCCGTCGCCGGTACCGGTGAATACCAGATTGCCGCCGGTGGCCAGCACGCCAGCCCAGAGTGGCAGCGGCTCCTTGTGCTCCCAGGCGATCTCGCCGGTTTGCGGATTCATGGCACGTAGCACGCCCACGTGATCGTCATACATGCGCTTGATGCGAAAGCCCATGCCCAGATAGGCGGAGCCCTTGTTGTAGCTGACTTCTTCGGTCCAGTAGTCCTCTTTCCAATGGTTTGCCGGCACGTAGAACAGCCCGGTATCCTGGCTGTAGGCCATGGGGTTCCAGTTCTTGCCGCCGAGGAATGGCGGCGAAACCTCAACTGCCTCACTGCGCTCTTCACCGGGTTTGAGGCGCGGTGGACGCTGGCCCGGGTTTTCGACCGGTCGGCCGGTTTCCAGATCGATATGGCTAGCCCAGGTGATGTTGTCGACGAAGGGGAAGGCGTTCATCAGCTTGCCGTTGTCGCGATCAACCACATAGAAGAACCCGTTGCGGTCGGCGTGCGCCGTAGCCGGGACTTTTTTGCCGTCTTGCTCGTAGTCAAAGAGCACCAGTTCGTTGTTGCCGGAGAAGTCCCAGGTGTCGTTGGGTGTGTGCTGGTAGAACCATTTCACCTCGCCGGTCGTGGCATCCACGCCAACCTGGCCTGAGGTGTAAAGGCTGTCGTAGTCAGCCGGCTGGCCGTCTTTGGGTGTGCGCGCCCAGCCATTCCAGGGCGCCGGGTTGCCGGCGCCGATGATGATGGTGTTGGTGGTGGCATCGAAACTGGCACTTTGCCAGGGCGCGCCGCCGCCCTGACTCCAGGCCTCGACCTTGCCGGTGGGTGAGTCTGGATCATCCGGCCAGGATGGCGCCTTTATGTCCCCGGTCGGTGTGCTGTCTTCTCCGTTGAGGCGGCCCATGTGTCCTTCGACGAAGGGGCGCATCCAAACCTCCTCGCCGGTTTCCGGGTCGCGAGCAAACAGCTTGCCGACGACCCCGAACTCGTCACCTGAGGAGCCATGAATCAGCAGTGCCTTGCCGGTGACTTGATCATGCACGATGGTCGGCGCGCCGGTCATGGTGTAACCGGCCTTGTGGTCGGCAAATTTCTTGCGCCACGCGACTTTGCCGGTGTCCTTGTTGAGCGCCACTATGCCGGCGTCGAGAGTGCCGAAAAACACCTTGTCGCCGTAGATGGCGGCGCCGCGGTTGACTACGTCACAGCAGGGGCGGATGTCGTCGGGCAGGCGGTGCGAATAGCTCCACAGCCGGCGCCCGGTCTTGGCATCCAGGGCAAATAGTCGCGAGTAGGAGCCTGTGACGTAAATCACGCCGTCGTGCACGATGGCCTGAGATTCCTGGCCGCGCTGCTTTTCATCACCGAAGGAGTAGGACCAGGCTGGCGTGAGTTTGAACACGTTTTCACTGTTGACCTGTTGCAGTGGACTGTAGCGCTGCGCGTTGGTGCCCATGCCGTACATCAGTACGTTGTTGGTGCTCAGGTGGTCGTTGGCAATATCTTCCCAGCTTACTGGTACGGCAGCTACCGGCGCGGCGGCAAGGCCAAGGCCGGCGGCAATGATGATGCCCTTGATGGCCTGGCTGACGGGCGTGAGCACGGGGTGTCTTGTTGTTCTCATGGCAGGATTCCTGTTGGTCGTTGGAAGTCTCAGCGGGGCTGATCCACGGCTCATGGTGGGCGTGCCGGGATAGGGGCGATACGGAAATTGGCCCGGCCACGGCGGGATAAATTCCCGGGCCTCTGGCGCTTGGTAGGGGGCGAAGAAGTCTGCTTCTTTGGATGCAGCGGATTACACCCAAAGGCGTAGCAGTTTGTTTTTGCACTGCTGGCGGGAGCTCTGGCGCAAGGGTTGTGGCGGTGCTCGCGGATGTCATCTACTACCAACGAACTACCCTCGAGCCACCAAAGCAGCATTGGGTCGGTTGCGGCGGCTTCCTACCATGGCCGTCGACAGCAATGCTTTTCCGTTAGCGACACGGCCAAGAGGTACGCAGTATGACCCATTACAAGAACGCACTGAAAATGACCGCTTGCACGCTGGCGCTGGTTGCCGGTCAGGCGCTGGCCCACGGTAATGTTACCCCGCAATCGGTAGACACCAAGGGGCTGGAAGCCCTGGGCGAGGAGTGGCGAGATACCAACCCCTACCGCGAAGGCCACCCGCAGCATGAGCTGGCCATCAAGGTCGGCGCCTCGGCCTATAATCAGAACTGTGCTGCCTGCCACGGTCTGGAAGGCATTTCCGGCGGTATCACCCCGGACTTGCGCTACCTGGAAGTCGGTGACTATGGCGATGAGTGGTTCAAGGAGCGGGTAATCAACGGCGCGGTCCGTGATGGCCGGGTGTACATGCCGAAGATGGCGGACTTCCTCAGCCAGGAAGCGCTATGGTCGATCCGTACCTGGCTGGAAAGCATCGCGGTAGAGGAGTAAGCCCATGCTGCGCCGCTGCCTGTTGCTTGCCTGCTTGCTGCTGGCGTTGCCGGCACAGGCGTTCAACATCACGCACATCCGTGATTACGATGAGATCATCGCCTCTGGCGTGCTGCGCGTAGCCCTGTATCAAGACTTTCCGCCCTATAGCTTCATGCAGGACGGCAAGCCGCGCGGAGTCGATGTGGAGCTCGCGCAAACACTGGCGAGCGAGCTGGGCACACGGCTGGAAATTCAGTGGGTGCTGGCGGACGAGACCATCGATGGCGACCTGCGCAATCATCTGTGGAAGGGGCACTACCTGCGCCCAGGCAAGGTAGCCGATGTGATGCTGCGGGTACCCTACGATAGCGAGTTCAGCAACAAGCGTGACGAGTTGGGACTGCCGGCACATGAGCTGGTGCATATGTTTGGGCCCTATCAGCGTGAGCGTTGGCAGGCAGCCTACGACCCGCGCAAGATCGAATCGGTACCCAGCATCGCGATCTTCCAGTATTACCCGGTAGGGGTAGAGGAAGACTCGGTACCGTCCTTCTATCTGGGCTCGGTGATGCGCGGCCAGCTGGCCGCTTCCACGCACCATTACCGCACCCTGGGCCTGGCATTCGATGCCATGCTGGCCGGTGAAGTGAATGCCGTAATGGGCACCCAGGCGGAAATCGACTGGCTGCTGGCGCAGCATCCTAAAGCTGGCATGCGCCTGACCGAAAATGCCTACCCCAGTATCGGCAAGCAGGTGTGGGAGCTGGGCATGGCGGTTCACGACTCCAACCGGCAGCTGGCCTACGCCCTGGCCGATGTGGCCGAAAGCATGATTCTGGATGGCCGCATGGAGCAGCTTTATGCCCAATACGGTCTGCGTTATCTGCGCCCAGAGCTGTATCAATAAAGCGGCGTCGCTGCCCTGGTAATGCTCAGGGCTGACGGCGAATACAAAATGAAACAGCTTTTCTGGTTTATTTGTTATGTTATAACAAATATTATCTGCTGCCGCGGCACCGCAAGAGTGCCGCAGCCAACCGTAAACCAAGGGAGCAGATATGACGTATCGCAAGACACCATTGGCCGTCGCACTGACCATGGCCGCCCTCGGCGCGCCAGCCAGCTTGTTTGCACAAGCGCAGCCTCAGGCGTTGCCGTCGATGACGATCAGTGCCAGTGCGCTGGGGGAGAGCGCCGAAGACATGATCCAGCCCAGCGCGGTGCTGCAGGGCGACGACTGGGTGGGACAGCGCGAGACAGCGCTCGGCGACAGCCTGGAGTCCTTGCCGGGCGTGCGCGCCAGCGGCTTTGGGCCGGGCGCCAGCCGGCCGGTAATCAGGGGGCTGGATGGCGCGCGGGTGCGCGTCTTGAGCGACGGCGCGGATGTGCTGGATGCCTCGGCCATCAGCCCGGATCACGCCATCACCGCAGACACCGCGCTGCTGGAGCGCGTTGAAGTGCTCAAGGGTCCATCTACCCTGCTCTACGGCGGTGGTGCCATTGGTGGCGTGGTCAACCTGATCGACCGCCGAGTGCCGACCTACGTACCCGAGCGTGGCTACGAAGGCGAGCTGGATTTGCGCGGCAACAGCGTGGCCGATGAGCGTGCCGGTGCGTTGGGGGTGACTGTGGGCACCGGCCAGTTTGCCGCGCGTTTTGAGGGCAGCCGCAGCGATGCCGACCCTTATCGCATCCCGGGTCATCCCTCGCGGCAGGCCGGTGCCTACAACGATACCGATAGCGCCGGCATGGGCCTCAGCTGGATTACCCAGCGCGGTTACCTTGGTCTGGCCTACAGCCAGCAGGATCGCGAGTACGGCTTGCTCGCCCATGAGCACGCCGACTGCCACACCCACGGCGTCGCCGACTGGCACTGTGTGGAGGAGGGCCATGACCACGGTGGGCACGATGATGCTGATGATCACGACGACCACGACCATGAGCACGCCGAAGGAGATGCCTATATCGATATGCAGCAGCGCCGTTGGGACCTTCGCGCTGACTACAGCGATCCGTTCAGCGGCTTCGAGCGCATTCGGGTGCGCGTGGCTGACACCGATTACGAACACCGTGAGATGGAAGGCGCCGAGGTGGGCACCCGCTTTACCAACCGCGGTACCGATGCGCGCGCTGAGCTGACCCACAATCCCGTTGCCGGCTGGCGTGGTGTGTTGGGCAGCCAACTGACGCGGCGCGACTTTGCCGCCGTGGGGGAGGAGGCCTACGTGCCGCCATCACTGACCCATAATCGCGCGCTATTTTTGCTGGAGTCCTATGAGACCGGCGACTGGCGCTACGAGGTTGGCCTGCGCCAGGAATGGCAAAGCATCGAGTTGAAGGAGGGCAACGACGACGCGGATCATAGCGGCAGCTCAGTGTCTTTCGGGGCCAGCTGGCAGTGGCAGCCGAACCTGGCCCTCTACGGCTCCCTGTCACGTTCGCAGCGTCTGCCGGTCGCCGAAGAGCTTTACGCCAACGGCCCGCATGCCGCCACGCGCACCATAGAGTTGGGCGACCCGGATCTCGACGAAGAAACCTCGTTGAACTTGGAGCTGGGGCTGCGCCGTACAGCCGGCCCGGTAACCTTTGATTTGAGCGTATACCGCAATCAGGTCGATGACTTCATCTACGCCGCCGATACCGGCCACTCGCCCGGCGCCGGTTACCGCGAAGTGGCTTACACCCAGGCCGATGCGGTACTGCACGGCATGGAAGGGCGGGTGGCCTGGCAGGCGACCTCGAATACCGGCCTCAGCCTGTTCGGCGACCACGTGCGTGGCAAGCTGAAGTCGGGCGGTGATCTGCCGCGTATCCCGGCTGACCGCATTCGTGTGCGCGTGGACCAACGGCTCAGTCAGGCGCTGCTCGGCTTTGTCGAAACCAGCCGCATCCTGCGTCAGGACGATACCGCCGACTACGAGATGGCTACTGACAGCTACACGCTCCTGAGTGCCGGGCTGGGTTGGCGCGGGCTGCTGGGTGACAGCGATTACCTGCTGTACCTGCGCGGTAACAACCTGCTGAACGAGGAGGCCAGACAGCACACCTCCTTTATCAAGGATGAGGTGCTGTTGCCCGGGCGCAACCTGACCGTAGGTGCGCGCTTCAGCTTCTGAGGCGCCGCAGGGCAGGGCGGGTAGTGCTACCAAGTGATGAGATAAATCACCCCTGCGGTTAATTGTTGGTGAGGGCCTGTCGGCCAAGAATCGGTATCGGACGCGGGAAAATTTCCCGTTTCACCGCTGACTTGACCAACACAACAATACACCTCAGAGGTAGCAGCAATGAATCAACGTGCCCGCTCTCCCTTTCTGCTGACAGCGCTGGTCGCCGCCATGAGCCTTTCAGGCCTGGCGGTGGCCAATGTCACCAACGACGACATCCTCAGCGATGCCACCAATACCAGCCAGGTCGTGACCAACGGCCTGGGCACTCAGGGCCAGCGCTACAGCCCGCTGACCCTGCTCAATACCGATAACGTCGACAAACTGCAGCCAGTCTGGGCCTTCTCGCTGGGTGGCGAGAAGCAGCGCGGGCAGCAGTCGCAACCGATGATCAAGGACGGAGTGATGTACATCACCGGCTCCTATTCACGCGTCTTTGCCGTGGATGCCCGCACCGGCACCAAACTCTGGCAGTACGACGCGCGCCTGCCGGACGGCATCATGCCCTGTTGTGATGTGATCAACCGCGGCGTTGCACTGATCGACGATCTGGTGATCTTCGGCACCCTCGACGCCAAGCTGGTAGCGCTCAACAAGGACACCGGCAAGGTGGTGTGGCGCAAGACCGTGGCGGACTACAAAGCCGGCTACTCGATCACTGCCGCGCCGCTGGTGGTTAACGGCAAGCTGATTACCGGCGTGTCCGGCGGCGAGTTTGGCGTGGTCGGCAAGATCGAAGCCTACAACCCGAGCAACGGTGAACTGCTCTGGACCCGCCCGACCATCGAAGGGCACATGGGCTACACCTACAAGGACGGCAAACCGGTTGAGGCCGGCATTTCCGGTGGCGAGGCCAATCGCAGCTGGCCGGGCGATTTGTGGAAGACCGGTGGCGGCGCGCCCTGGCTAGGCGGCTTCTACGACCCGGAGACCAATCTGCTGCTGTTTGGTACCGGTAATCCGGCGCCCTGGAACTCGCACCTGCGCGAGGGCGACAACCTCTATTCCTCATCGCGCCTGGCGCTCAATCCGGACAACGGCGAGATCGTCTGGCACTTCCAGACCACCCCGCACGATGGCTGGGACTTTGACGGCGTGAACGAGCTGGTGTCGTTCAACTACCAGGAGGGCGGCAAGGAAGTGAAGGCTGCAGCAACCGCTGACCGCAACGGTTTCTTCTATGTGCTCAATCGCACCAATGGCGACTTCATTCGCGGCTTCCCCTTTGTCGACAAGATCACCTGGGCCAAGGGTCTGGATGACAAGGGCCGGCCGATTTATGACGATAACTTCCGCCCCGGTTCACCTACCGAGGCAGGCGATGCTGGCAATCAGGTATTCACTGCGCCGGCCTTCCTGGGGGGCAAGAACTGGATGCCCATGTCGTACAGCCAGGACACCGGCCTGTTCTACGTGCCTTCCAACGAGTGGGGGATGGATATCTGGAACGAATCCACGGCCTACAAAAAAGGCGCGGCCTACCTGGGCGCGGGCTTCACCATCAAGCCGTTGAACGAAGAGTACATTGGCGTGCTGCGCGCGATGGATCCGAAAACCGGCAACGAGGTGTGGCGTGTCGAAAACCCCGCTCCGCTCTGGGGTGGCGTACTCAGCACCAAGGGTAATCTGGTCTTTACCGGTAACCCGGAAGGCTACCTGATGGCGTTCAACGCACAGAACGGCGAAAAACTGTGGCAGTTCAACACCGGCTCCGGCGTTATCGGTTCACCCATCACCTGGGAGATGGACGGTGAGCAGTACGTTTCCGTCATGTCCGGCTGGGGCGGCGCGGTGCCACTTTGGGGTGGTCATGTGGCCGAGCGGGTAAAGAACTTCACCCAGGGCGGCACGCTCTGGACCTTCAAGCTGCCCAGTAGCGCAGTAGTCAGCCAGCGCTAAGACGCAGGTAGCAACATCAGGGCCGGCATTGCCGGCCCTTTTTGTTTGCCTGCTGCTTTGGTTCAGGAGGCTTAATACTTTGGTGCCGGTAGGGCCGCCGTCGGAGGAGCGCTGCGTTAACCTTGCCTTTACGCCCTGCCTTTTGTGAGCGCCCGTGCATCTACTTCCGCTGTCCTACATCCCGCCTACCCAAAGTGACTACCGCCTGTACCGCGCAGCCAACGGCTTGTTGTGCCTGTTGATCAGTGATGATCAGGCGTCGCAGGCTACTGCGGTGCTGCAGGTAGGGGTGGGGAGTCATGCTGAGCCAGCCGGCTTGCCGGGGTTGGCACACCTGCTGGAACACCTGTTGTTCATGGGGTCAGCCGGCTACCCGCAGCCGGGTGCCTTCCCGGCGCGTATTGCTCGCTGGGGTGGACGTTTCAACGCCAGCACCGCCAATCAGGCCACGCGCTACTTTTTCTCGCTGGCGCCGGCTGGCCTGGATGAGTCCTTGCATCAGCTGGCCGACATGCTCGCGGCGCCTTGCTTCCATCCAGCTCAGGTCGCCAGCGAGCGCGAGGTAATAGAGGCGGAATTCCGTACCCGGCTGGCCGACGATGCCTTGCACGAACAGGCGGCTCTGGCGCAGGTATTCAATCCGGCGCATCCGTTGAGCCGCTTTACAGCAGGCAATCGCCAGAGCCTGCGCGGCACGCCAGAGGCCTTGGCCAGTGCCTTGCACGACTGGCATCGTCGGCATTACCGGGCGGGCGCTATGGCGCTGGTGCTGCACGCGCCGCGGTCGCCAGAACAGTTACGCCAACTGGCAGAGCGCACGGCGGCGCAGCTACCTGCCGGTACCCTTGATCAGCACAGGCTCCCGCCGCTGTTCTGTGACGGCGCACTGCCAACCGAACTTGACTGGCGAGGCCCGGGTGCGCAGGACGACTGCACTCTCTGGTACCCCTTGAGCGATTGCGCGCCGGACAGTATCGCCACGCGCTGGCTATGTGAGTGGCTGAACAGTGCGGCCCCGGCCGGCGCTCTCGGTTATCTGCGCCGGCAAGCTGGCCTGGCCGAACTGCGCGCCACGGTGGAGACCGGTGCCGAGGGCCAGGCGCTGCTGCGTGTCGACCTGGCCACCTTGTCAGAGCGTCCCGTTCTACCGCTGTTGGCCGCGCTGGATACCTGGCTGCGGGCAATGACCGAGCAAAACCCGGAAGACTGGCCGCAGACGCATCGCCAGCAATTGGCGCATCAACTGGGCGGCAACGGCCCGCAGGGCGACCCGCTGGACTGGTGCCGGCGTTACGCCGAGCGACTTCTGACGCTGTCGCCAGAGCAGGTGTTGGATCTGAGCGGCACGCAGCTGCCCCTATTGACGCGTCAGGCGTGGCGAGAGCTATTGCGGCAGCTGCAGCCCGATGCTCGGCTGCTGGTCTGCCGCCGCTCCAGGCTCGATGCGGCCGCCCAGGCGTTGTGGACCGCCACGCCCTTTACCTTGCGGCCGTTGGCGGTCCTGCCTGATCAACTCAAGGTCGATCTTGCGCTGTTGCCCTGGCCTAGCCTGCAGCCTTTGCCGCCAGCGCCGGCGGGCTTGCCGTGGGGTGGTTACCTGCCGGGACTGCGGCTGGGGAAGATGGCACCGCCCTCTGCCAATCGGTCACGCACACGTCTGGCCTGGGTCTGGCCGGCGAGCGAGTCCAGTCAGGCAGAGCGTAGCTGGCTGTTGGCCTGCTGGTCAGTACAGGGTGAGGCGCTGGCGCAATGGGGGCAGCTACTGGGGCTGACCCTGCAATGGCAACTGGTGGGCGAGTTGCTGCAACTCGATGCTGCCGGGCCCGCCGATCAACTGCCGGGATTTTTGCGGGAGCTACTGACCGCATTGCAACGGCCGCCGGCAGCAGAGCAGCTGGCGTTGATCGAGTATCGCCGGCAGCAGTGGCACCACCAGCAGACTCACGCCTTGCCGGCCTACCGCTTGCTGCAGCAGCTCGATGGCGAAGATGCTGCGCAGGCTGAGGTGCCGGCAGAGCGCTGGGCTTCGTTGTGCAGCAGCGCGCAGCTGTACTGGTTGAAGCCGCAGGGCTGGCCGGAGCAAGAGCGCTCGATGCTGGCAAAACTGCTGATCAACCTGTGCCCGGCGCTGCTGCGACCCTTGCGCATGGAGGCTCCTGCAGCACGAAAGCCAAGGGTGCAGGCCAGCGATGTGTCTTGTCAGCACGCCGATCGTGCGCAGTTGCTGTACTTGCAGGCCGAGCATGCCAGTGCCGAGGAGGACGCCTGTTGGCGCCTGTTGCACCATTGTCTGGCCGATGCCTTTTTTGCCGAACTGCGCACTCGACAGCAACTCGGCTACTGGGTCGTTGCGCGGTTGCGGCGCCAGCATGGGCGGGCAGGCCTGTTGCTGTTGGTGCAGTCACCGAGCCACCCACACGCCGCCATCGAGGCGGCAATCAGCGATTTCCTGCAGCATCAGGGCGCGCAGCTGGCGGCGCTGAGTACAACGCAGCTGCAGCAGCACTGCACGCACTTGGCTGACCTGATGCAGCAGCAACGGCAAGACCCGGACCAGCAGTTTGAAGCCCATTGGCAAGACTGTCTGCAGCAAACCGATGACCACCTTGGCGCCGAGCAAAGCGCTCTGCAAGCGCTGACGCTGGCGGCCTGGCAGGGGTTTGTCGCGCGCCTGCCACGCTGCCCGCGCAGGCACTTGCGCAGCGCCAACTAGTTCCTCGGTAGGTTGTAAATACAACCTGCTGGCGGAGGTGCGCAGTGTCGCTTGGTCGTACACACCAAAGCGCAAGCCAATCGCCGCTCTCGAACAATGGGGCAGGGCAGCATGCTTTCTGATAATCGGCTGGACGCTTCAGTCACTGATTACATCGGAGAGCATCATGTACAAGAACAAGATTGCCTGCACCCTGCTGACCCCCCTTGCCCTGGCCGTGCTAAGCACTCCGGCCGCGGCCGCGATTACCCTGTACGACGAAGACGGCACCACCTTCTCTGCCGACGGCTATGTGAACGCCTTCTACGTGCAGACCGACACCGACAACATCAACGACGACCTGGACCGCGACCAGGCGCGGGTCAAGATGGGCTTTCTGCCCAATTACATCGGCTTCAACATGGGCAAGCAGGTTGGTGATCTGACCCTCGGTGCGCGCTCCTCGTTCTGGGTCACCATCAACGACAGTGAAACCAACGGCACCTCCAGTGCCATCGACGTGCGGCAGTTCTACGGCACCATCGCCGGCGATTGGGGTGAAGTGCTGGTGGGCAAGGACTTTGGCCTTTTCTCGCGCTCCAACATCCTGCTCGATGAGATGCTCGCCGGTTACGGTCAGGTCAGCGACACGCTGGGCCTGGTGGATGGCGGTGGCGTGTCCTTCGGCAACATCGGTAGCGGCTACCCGTACCCGTTCCCCACCGCGCAGATTACCTACCGCTCACCCTTGATGGGTGGCCTGCGCATTGCTGCCGGCATCATGGACCCGGTGGATACCACCGATGACTCCGCGGTCGGCAAGAACTACCAGGACGCGCCGCGTTTTGAAACCGAAATTACCTATCAGTTTGACCTGGCTGGCGCCGAGATCTACAGCTGGCTTAATGGCGGTTACCAGACCTCGGAAAACACTGACGACAGCGTGGACGACGTGACCTCGCAGGGTATCGGTTACGGCGTGCAGGCCAAGATGGGGGCTGCCTCGCTGGTCGCCTCGGGTTTTGATGCCGAGGGCATCAACCCCTTCTTTACCAACAACGCCGGTGAAGCCGTGCTGCGGGAAATCGACAGCACCGGCTACCTGCTGCAGGGCTCCTACACCTTTGCCGGCAAAACGCGTCTGGCGCTCTCCTATGGCAAGACCGAGGACGACGGCAACGGCATAGGCGTGGCGGCGGACTACGAGACCCGTGCGGTGGGTCTGTTCCACAGCATCAACGACAACCTGACGCTGGTGGCCGAGTACAACCAGTACGAGATTGATGACCGCACCAACAGCCAGAAGATCGAAGAAACCGACAGCCTGGCGCTCGGCGTGGTATTGAACTGGTAATACACGCGTCCTCTACGCAAAGCCCCGTCAATGTGCTTGGCGGGGCTTTTCTTTTGCTGGCTGCTTCTTCCTGTCCAATTGCCAGCTTGCTAGTGCCCAAGGCTTAACTAACCAGTACTCAAGTAGCATAGGGTCTGGGGCTGGGGCTTTCTAGAATCGGTTGTATGAACCCTGATTCCGACCTTGATCCAAGCGCTGACGCATTCGACCGGCAACCACTCGGCGACTGCTTTCGCACAGCCATGACCAACGCCAGCGAAGCCGACGCAGCAGCGCAGGATCTGGCACGTCAACTGTTGCACCCGCACCTGGGGTTTGTACTGTTCTTCTGCTCCGCCGAATACCCGCTGGCACAGCTGGCCACCTCGCTGGAGCAACACTTTGGCGGTGTCACCCTGCTGGGTTGCACCAGCGCCGGCGAGATCAGCAGCGCCGGTTACGGGCGAGGCTGCATCAGCGCAGTGGGCTTCGACCTGCGCGCCTTTGCCGTGGATTGCACGCTGATCCATGCACTCGACAGTTTCACCCTGGTTGAGGCGCAGCAGGCGGTAGAGCGTATGCTGCGCCACTGCCGCCAGGTGGATCTGGCGCCGGTTAAAGATCACACCTTTGCCTTGACACTGCTCGATGGCCTGTCGAGCCGGGAAGAAGTGGTGCTCAATACCCTCAGCGCCGCGCTGGGCAGTATCCCGCACTTTGGCGGCTCTGCCGGCGACGACAATCACCTGAGCCACACCCACGTTTACTATCAGGGGCAGTTCTTTACCGGTGCGGCTGTGGTGGTGATGGTCAATACCTGGCTGGACTTTGAGGTGTTTACCACGCACCACTTGCAGCCTTCCAGCACCAAGCTGGTGGTCACTGCGGCCGACAGCGCCAGCCGCACAGTGCTGGAACTGAACGCGGAACCCGCCGCCGAAGAATACGCACGGCTGGTGGGCGTGCCTTTGGCACAGCTGAAACTCGCCACCTTTGCGCTGAATGCGCTGGCGGTGCGTATCCGTGATCAGTTCTACGTACGCTCGATTCAGCGCGTGAACGAGGATCACAGCCTGACCTTCTACTGCGCGGTAGATACCGGCATCGTGCTCACCGCGATGCAACCGGGCGAGTTGTTGCCCAACCTGGACGCCACCCTAGGCCAGCTGCGTGAACGCCTTGGCGAACCGGTACTGATTCTCGGCTGTGACTGTTTTCTGCGCCGTATGGAGGCCGAGCTGCGCGGTGAGGACCGCCTGATGTCGGACTTCCTCGCGTCCAACCGGGTGATTGGTTTCAATACCTATGGCGAGCAGTTCAACGGCATGCACATCAACCAGACCTTCACCGGGGTGGCCTTTGCCTTCCCGCGCTGAGTGGCGGGCAGACGGCGATTTGCTGGCCGAGCTGCAGGCGCTGCGCGCGCAGAACAATAAATTGCTGCGCATCAACGCGGCGCTGATTGAACGGGTCGAGTCGAGTTCCAGCCAACGTACCGAAAGCTATGCAGCGTTTCAGCACTCGGTAGAACTGGCCGAGCAGGTGCGCGAACGGACCCAGGCGCTGAACGACACCATGGCCGAACTGCAGGCCAGCAACCGTCTGCTGAACGACGCCAGAGCGCGGGCAGAGAAAGCACACCATTATCTGATTGATGCCATCGAAAGCGTGTCAGACGCCTTTGTCTTGTTCGATGAGAACAAGCGCATTGTGCTGTTTAACAGCCGTTTTGCAGCGTTCTGGCAAGGCACCGGTGTGCGGGTGACCGAAGGCACCACGCTGGGCGAGACCAAGCGGCTGGCGCTGGCCACGGGCCTGATCGTCGAGACCGATTCTGCTGACGGCAATCTATTGCACCAGCTGCGCGACCAGCGCTGGATGCAGGTCAGTGAACGGCCCACCCGCGAGGGCGGGCTGGTAATCATGTACACCGACATCACCGATCTAAAACAGTCCGAGAAGGCGCGTCGCGAAAAGGCCCTGGAGCAGAAAACCCGACTGCTGCAGCGCACCGTCGACAGCCTCTCGCAGGGCGTTGCTGTGGTCAACGGCGAGGGCGCGCTGGAGGTCTGGAACGGGCGCTTTCTGGAGCTGGCCGGCCTGGCACCGATTGCTGCGCACCGGCCGTTTACCGAGGTCATGGAAGACAGCGAGCTGGCGCTGTTCACACCGCACAGCCGCAATGAACATGGCGCGCCACAGCTGACCTGCGAGCAGCAGCTATCCAATGGTCGGGTGCTGGAAATCCGTACCCACCCCATGCCGACAGGCGGCTTCGTCAATACCTTCACCGATATCACCGAGCGTGAACTCTATGCCCGCGCCCTGCAGGAAAGTGAGCGCTGGGTGAGGCTGATCACCGACCACGTGCCGGCCTTGATCGCCTACGTGGGCGAGGACCTGACTTACCAGTTCACCAACAAGGTCTATGAAGACTGGTACGGCTGGGGCCATGGCGAGATTCTTGGCCAGAGCCTGCACCGGGTGCACAGTACCGAGCAGTTCAGCCGGCTGGAACCCTATATCGCGCGGGCCTTTCGCGGTGAAAGCGTCAGCTTCGAGTTTGCCGAAGCCAATCTGGAGGGCAAGCAGCGTTACCTGCTGCGCTCCTATGTACCCAACCGGGATGCCAGTGGCGAGGTGGTCGGTATCTTCGTGCTGATTCGCGACATTACCGAGCGGCGGCGCACCTCCGAGGCATTGCACCAGGCTTATCAGCATCTGGAGCAGCGTGTACGCGAACGCACCCAGGAGCTGACCGAAGTGAACGGCCAGATGCGCCAGGAGATCAGCGAACGGGCCCAGGCTGAAGCACGCCTGCGTGAAGCCAAGCGCGAGGCCGAGCAGGCCAATCTGTCAAAAACCAAATTTCTTGCTGCGGTCAGTCACGACCTGTTACAGCCGCTGAACGCAGCGCGCCTGTTTACCGGTGCGCTGCTGGAGCAAACCGTGGAGCAAAGCACCGGCGCGCTGGTGCGTCAGGTCAGCCACTCGCTGGAAGATGTAGAAAACCTGCTGGGCACCCTGGTAGACATTTCCAAACTCGATGCCGGGGTGATCAAGCCAGACATCAGCGCCTTCAATCTGGGCGACCTGCTGGATAATCTCGGTAACGAATACGCGCAATTGGCCGCCAGCGAAGGCCTGCAACTGAGCTTTGTACCCTGTCATGCGATAGTGCGCAGTGATGCCCAGTTGCTGGTACGCATTCTGCGCAACTTCCTCACCAACGCCATTCGCTATACCCATAGTGGACGCATCCTGCTGGGCTGCCGTCGCCACGCCCATGGCCTGCGCATCGAGGTGTGGGACACCGGCATGGGCATCCCGGAAGACAAACTGCAGGAAATTTTCCAGGAGTTCAAACGGGTTAACCCCAGCGCCAACACCCGTGATCGGGGCTTGGGATTGGGACTGGCGATTGTCGACAAGATTGCCCGCATGCTGGGGCATCGCATTCGCGTGCGCTCAATCGAAGGGCAGGGCTCGGTGTTTTCCGTAGACCTGCCCTTTGGTCGGCTGCAGCCCGCCGTGGTAGAAGACGAATCGGTAACCGCACGCATTGGCGAACGTTTACCGGGCGCTACCGTCTGGGTGCTGGATAACGATGCGGCCATCTGCGCCGGCATGCGCACCCTGCTGGAAGGCTGGGGCTGCCGGGTGATTACTGCACTATCGGAGGAAGACCTGGCCAGCCAGGTCGATGCATTCCACGCTCCGGCCGACCTGCTGATTGCCGATTACCACCTGGATAACGACGTCAATGGCGTGGACGTGGTCGCGCGTATCAACGCGCGGCGCGGTCAGCCGTTGCCCGTGCTACTGATTACGGCCAATTACAGCAATGCGCTGAAGTTGCAGGTGCGGGAGCTGGGGTACGTGATGCTGCACAAGCCGGTCAAGCCGATGAAGTTGAAGACGGCGATGAGTCATTTGTTGGCGGTGCAGCCTTGTGACGAGGGGCCGTCCTTACCAAAAGGCCAGGCAGGGGGCGCGTGACAGAGCTTGCTCACAATCAGTTATCTCACGGATTCAATGGTCAGCATCGCGTATCGTCGGCTGCCTTGCCTCTCTCGTACCAGGCTTGATTACCAACCCAGGGTCGCCTTCAGGAGCAATACTGCCAGCGGTAGCAATACGGCAGTCATGGCCCCCAAGGCCCCCATGGCCAAGGCGGCGAATGCGCCACATTCATCGCCTTCTTCCAGGGCCCTGGCGGTTCCCACGGCGTGGGCGTTCATGCCGTAGGCCATACCGCGTGCGGCAGGGTGCTGCACACCACAGAGATTCAATAACGGTGGCAGCATGGCAGTGCCTGCCACGCCCGTGAGCATCACCAGCACCGCAGCCAGGGCGGCGATGCCACCGAGTTGCTCAGCCAGCGGCATCGCGATAGGCATGGTTACCGATTTGGTCGCCAGCGTCATCAGCACGGGCAGGTCTGCACCCAGCCAGTATGCGAAAAGCAGCGTCAGTGCGACGATCGCAACCCCGCCCACCAGCAACGTCAGGATTACCGGCCATAACGTCTGCCGAATGCGCCGCAAGTTGCGATACAGCGGAACTGCCAAGGCAACGGTCGCCGGGCCCAGCAGCCAGGAAATGGGCAGCACAGCGTCGCGATAGGCTTGATAATCCAGCCCTAGCAGCCGAATACCAGCAATAATAATCAGCATGGTCACCAGCACCGGCTGCAATACCAGCCAGCCGCTGCGGCGGTACAACCAGATGGCACACAAAAACGCCGCGAGCGTCAGCGCGATCGCGGTGACCGGCGAGTGTATGACCTGCAGCAGCGGATCAGGCATCATCGCTTGTCGCCTATCAGCCGTTGCATCAGCCAGCCGCACAGGGGAATGCACAGCAGCAACGACAATAAGAGCGCACCGCTGATTGCCGGCAATTGTGTCAGCAGCACATCACCGCCCAACAGGATGCCGGTAGCGGGCACGGCCAGCAGCAGCGGTAAATACTGAAATAACACAGCGCTAACCTGCTCCAGGCACGCCGGAATCCGCCCCAACAGCAAGAGAAAGACCAGCAGTAGCAGCAGGCCGATCACCGGCCCTGGCAGCATTGGCAAGCACAACAGCTGCAGCAAGGCGCCAGCAGCCTGCATCACCAGTAACAACAGCAACCCCTTGATCACAAGCCACCTCGGCGCCGAAAGAGCGGCCGTGGCTCGATGGCCGAGCGCCCGTAAAGCACGCTCATGCCAGCCAGCCCCTTGAGGGCATCCTCAGCCGACTTGTCTTCACGCACTGCAAAGGCATCAAAACCACACTGGCGCATATGGCTGAGCTGGTCGCGCAACACGTCACCCACTGCCCGCAGTTCACCTTGCCAGCCCAACCGGGTACGTAGCAGGTAGGCCTGGCTATAGCCGCGCCCATCGCGAAAAGTGGGGAAGTGCACCGCGATTAACGGCAGCACGGCCAGATAGGGCTCCAGTTGTTCCGCCTCATCATCCGGTTGCAGGCACACTGCATCTGCGCTGGTTTGCTCGCCCCGCAACACGGCTTCAGTCTGCCGCGCCAGCCAGTCGCTGAACGACAGGATCAGCGGCCCAGTCGGCGCCTCGGGCGGTGTCGGCGCCAGCATCCAGGGGTCCGCAGTTGCCAGTTCGGCACCGTCGCTGCCCAGGCGTATCAGGTTGTTCATGCGCGCACCTCCTCACGCTGGTAGACCCGCGCCTTGAACGGCTCCAGGCCAACTCGCGCGACGGTATCAACAAAGCGCTCGCTCTCGATGCGCTGTTCGCGATAGACGTCAGCCAGGTGCGCAATCACATCCGGTACCTCGGCGGCGCTGAACGCCGGACCAATCACCTTGCCCAGCGCGCTCTGTTTGCCTTGTGCACCGCCAATGGTGAACTGATACCACTCGCTACCATTCTTATCGACGCCGAGGATACCGATATTGCCAATATGGTGATGCCCGCAGGCGTTCATGCAGCCGGAGATATTCAGGCTGATCTCGCCCAAATCCTGCAGCAGCGTCTGGTCGGCAAAGCGGTGCTGGATCGCCTGCGCCACCGGAATGGATTTGGCATTGGCCAGTGAGCAATAGTCGCCGCCGGGGCAGGCAATCACATCGGTCAGTAGCCCGATGTTGGCCGTCGCCAAGCCGGCTTCACAGGCCGCCTGCCAGAAGCGGTAAAGGTCTGCCTTGGCAATATCCGGCAGGACCAGATTCTGCTCATGCGCCACGCGAATCTCACCAAAGCCGAAGCGCTCCGCGAGGTCGGCAACCTGCTCCATCTGCTCGGCAGTGACATCGCCGGGCGGCGTATCGCCACCGGGTTTGGTCGACAGTGTGACGGAAACGTATCCCGGCATCTTGTGGGCATGGGTGTTGCGTTGAACCCATTGGGTAAACTGGGCATCCTGCGCCAGCGCGGTGCCATACCCGAGGTCAGTGGCCGGCTGCGGCACATAGGCTGGCGGCACAAAGTTGGCTGCGACCCGGCTGAACTCGGCTTCGGTCAGCTCGGCCGGACCGTCCTTGATATGCTCCCACTCGGCATCGACCTCACTGGCGAAGGCCTCGATCCCCAGTGCCTTGACCAGAATCTTGATGCGCGCCTTGTACTTGTTGTCGCGTCGGCCATGCCGGTTGTACACCCGCAATACCGCCTCGACGTACGACAGCAGATGGCGCCAGGGCAGCGCGCGGCGGATCGGCTGTGACAGGATGGGCGTACGCCCCAGGCCGCCGCCGACCATGACATCAAACAGCATCTCGCCGTTCGCATCACGGTAAAGGTACAGGCCGATGTCGTGCATCATCACCGCCGCGCGGTCTTCGGTGGCGGAGCACAGCGCAATCTTGAATTTGCGCGGCAAGTAGAGAAACTCCGGATTGACGGTCGACCATTGCCGCAGAATCTCGGCGAGCGGACGCGGATCAAGCACTTCATCTGCCGCCACGCCAGCAAAGGCGTCGGTGCTGATGTTGCGCACACAGTTGCCCGAGGTCTGGATGGCATGCATATCGACCTGCGCCAGGCGGTCGAGAATGTCCGGCACCTGCTCCAGCTCGATCCAGTTGTACTGGATGTTCTGCCGGGTGGTGAAGTGGCCGTAACCGCGGTCGAAGTCACGGGCGATGCTGGCCAGGGTACGCAGCTGGTCTGCCGATAGCGTGCCGTAGGGGATCGCTACCCGTAGCATGTAGGCGTGGCGCTGCAGATACAGGCCGTTCTGCAAGCGCAGCGGCAGAAACTCTTCTTCACTCAGTTCACCGCTCAGGCGCCGCGCAACCTGATCGCGAAACTGGGCTACGCGCTCGGTTACCAGGGCGCGGTCATATTCATCATAGTGGTACATGCAAACCTCTCGGCTGGGCTGCACGCAGCGCCAATAAGGCGTTGGCAACGGGCAGCTCGGATCAGATCACCACTATGCGCAGCCTGGCGTTTACCAACCAGACCCAGATTCAGGCAAAAAAAGCGGATCAGATCGCGGCCGCACAGGCGTCGGACGCTAACGAGAAGCAGTAGCAGACAGTCCTGAGATGCTTTGGGCGCCCTCATCTGATCCGCTTTTTTTAGTACAACCTGAATCTGTTACCGAATCAGCTGGCCGCGCATCATGCCTCGTGCCTGATAACCAAGAGCCGTGATTGCCATGACCAGCCAGATTCCGATTAAAGACGTGACTGCCAAAAACAAGCAGCCGATCACCTTCGTGCCGCCCGCGCAGACCGGCGACCCCATCCATACCCGCAGCTTCAAGGGCTTTTTTCGCAACCTGCGCCTGAGCGGCGCCGGCGCACTCATACTCTTGTTCTTCGGCACCGCGTGGCTGAACTGGAATGGCCATCAAGCGGTGCTCTGGGATCTGGATGCCAAGCAGTTCTTTATCTTTGGCGCGACCTTTTGGCCACAGGACTTCATCCTGCTGTCGGCGATTCTGATGATCGCGGCCTTCGGTCTGTTCTTCATTACCGTTTTTGCTGGACGCGTGTGGTGCGGCTATACCTGCCCGCAAAGCGTCTGGACGTGGATTTTCATGTGGGCAGAGAAAGTGACCGAGGGTGAGCGGCATCAGCGCGTACGCCTGGACGCCGCGCCCTGGTCATTCAATAAACTGGCGCGCCGCTCTGCCAAGCACGGCATCTGGCTGGCAGTTAGTCTGGCCACGGCGATTGCCTTTGTCGGCTATTTCACCCCGGTACGCGAGCTGGTCAGCGATATGCTGCAGCTGCAACTGGGTGCCACTACCGCCTTCTGGCTGTTCTTTTTCACCGCCGCCACCTACTTCAACGCGGGTTGGCTGCGCGAAAAAGTTTGTCTGCACATGTGCCCTTACTCGCGCTTTCAGAGCGTCATGTTCGACGAGCACACCCTGGTCGTCACCTACGACAGCGCCCGTGGCGAAGCGCGTGGCCCGCGCAAGAAGAACATCGACCACACTGCAGCCGGCCTGGGTGACTGCATTGACTGCACTGTATGCGTCCAAGTCTGCCCAACCGGTATCGATATTCGCGACGGCCTGCAACTCGACTGCATCAGCTGCGGCGCCTGTATCGATGCCTGCAACAGCGTGATGGACCAGATGGATTACCCACGCGGGCTGATCCGCTATACCTCCGAGCGGGCGCTGGAAGGCAAGCCCACACACTGGCTGCGCCCCCGCCTGGTCGGTTATGCCGCCGTGCTGCTGTTGATGGTTGGCAGCCTGGTTTGGGGCATCCAGACCCGCCCACTGATTGACCTGGACATTAGCCGTGATCGCAGCATCTTCCGCGAGAACAGCGCCGGCGACATTGAAAACCTCTACACCCTGAAGGTCATCAACAAGAGCCAGCAAAGCCGCTCTTACCTAGTTGACCTGGGTGAGCCTGAGCTTTTCAAGGCCCAGGGTCTGGGCGAGGTGACCATCGCCGGGGGGGAAACAGCGGTATTGCCAGTACGCGTCAGCCGCCAGCACCCCGACGAGCACGCCGGTAGTCAGCCACTGCAGTTTGTGGTCAAGGATCTGCAGGACACCGATAGCCAGGTCAGCGATGCATCGACCTTCGTTTCGCCTGCGGCGCGTTGAGCGTCGCATGGCCACTGCCGATGGCGTAGAGTACGTGGATGCCTCCAAACCCGCACAGGACAGGATGAAACGCTACGAGAAATTCGCCGACGAGATCGCCGAACTGATCCGTACCGGGGTGATCGCCCCAGGTGAGAAGGTACCTTCGGTGCGGCACGCGAGCCGCACCTACGGGGTCAGCCCGTCGACCGTGTTCCAGGCCTACTACCTGCTGGAAGACCGTGGTCTGATTCAGGCGCGCCCGCGCTCCGGCTACTTTGTGCATGCCCTGGCCCGGCGCCAACTGCACGAACCGGATATCGGCCAGTACGCCTCCGGCAGCGTAGAGGTGGATGTCAGCGAGCTGGTGTTCTCGGTATTGAGCTCGCTCAAGGACCCGGACATGGTCGCGTTTGGCTCGGCCTTCCCGAGTCCCAACCTGTTTCCGTTGGCGCGCCTGTCACGCTCGCTGGCCAACAGTGCACGTGACATGCAGCCGCATGCGGTGATCGCCGACATGACCGCCGGCAATCCCGATCTGCGCCGGCAGATTGCCCTGCGCTATATGGTCAGCGGCATGATGCTGCCGCTGGAGGAGCTGGTAATCACCACCGGCGCCATGGAAGCACTCAACCTCTGCCTGCAGACGGTGACCCAGCCCGGCGACCTGGTCGCCATCGAAACCCCCGCGTTTTACGCCACCCTGCAGGTACTGGAACGGCTCAAGCTCAAAGCGGTGGAAATTCCGGTACACCCGCGCGAAGGGATCGATCTGGACAGTCTGGCCGACAGCCTGCAGCGCTTCCCGATCAAGGCCTGCTGGTTTATGAGCAGCCTGCAGAACCCGCTGGGCGCCAGTATGACCGACGAGAAGAAGCAGGCGCTTTATGCGCTGCTGAAGCGACATCAGGTGCCGATGATCGAAGACGACGTCTATGCCGAGCTGTACTACGGCAGCCAGCCGCCCAAGCCGGTCAAGAGCTTTGATACCGAGGGTCTGGTGATGCACTGCGGTTCTTTCTCCAAGTGCCTGGCTCCCGGTTACCGGGTTGGCTGGGTGGCGGCAGGGCGCTTCGCCGAGCAGATCAGCCGCCTCAAACTGATGACCACCATCTCGCCTTCGGTGCCGGCCCAGGCGGCACTCGCCGATTACCTGCAACACGGCGGCTACGATCGCCACCTGCGCAAGCTGCGCCATTCGCTGGAAAGCCAACAACGCGCGATGCTTGCCTCGGCAGCGCGTCACTTTCCGGCCGATACCCGCGTCACCCGCCCCAATGGTGGCTACTTTCTGTGGTTCGAGTTTCCCACCCGGGTCGATTCATTGCAGCTATTCCAGCATGCATTGGCTCAGGGCATCAGCCTGGCGCCAGGCCCGATCTTCTCCGCCAATCGCCATTACGGCCACTGCGCCCGCCTGAACTACGGTCATCCGTGGGACGCACGCAGCGAGCAGGCCATGGCGACCCTGGGACGCATCATCGCGTCTTTCTGATGCGGCTCCAGCTGCGACACCTGAGCGCAGCGGATTGCAAGCCTACACTGACCCAGCGCAATACTCTGTGCACCGCAACTGGCCAGACTGGGCTTTTGCGGCCGTATGGAGACCCTACATGATTTACGATATTGCCATCGTCGGTGCTGGCCCCAGCGGGCTCTGTCTCGCCCGCGCGCTGTCGGGAGAAGGCCTGTCTGTGGCGCTACTGGAAAGGCAGTCGGAGGCTGCCATCGCCGAGCCGGCCTTTGATGGTCGCGAAATTGCGCTAACCCACAACTCGCAAGCGCTGCTGGAGCGGCTGGACATCTGGTCACGGATTAGTCCGGATGATATTGCCGTGTTGCGCGATGCCAGCGTGTTCAATGGTCCGTCCGCTTTTGCGCTGCATATCAACGCCCAGCAAGCTGGGGCAGAGCGGCTGGGGCATCTGGTCGCCAATCAGGCGATTCGCCGCGCCTGCTACCAGAGCTTGCAAGCGGCAGGTACCAGGTTGCGTTGCGAAGCGGAGGTAAAAGCCATCAGGCAGCAAGCGGATCGGGTCGAGCTGGCATTGGCCAGCGGCGATACTCTGCAGGCGCGGCTGCTGGTCGCCGCAGATAGCCGCTTTTCCGAGACGCGCCGCCTGCTGGGCATCGGTGCTCAGTTGAAAGACTTCGGCAAAAGCATGTTGGTTTGTCGTATGCAGCACGACAAAGACCACCAGCAGGTGGCCTGGGAATGGTTCGGCTACGGTCAAACGCTAGCCCTGCTGCCGCTCAACGGGCGGCAATCGTCGGTGGTGATTACCTTGCCGCCGCGCGAGATTGCCCAGCTGCAACAGCTAGGTGATGAGCGCTTTTCCAGAGAAATCGAGCAGCGCTTTGCCCACCGTCTGGGACGTATGCAACTGGTCAGCAGCCGCCATGCGTACCCTCTTGTGGGTGTTTATGCCCGGCGTGTCATCAGCCAGCGCTGCGCGCTGATCGGCGACGCTGCTGTGGGCATGCATCCGGTGACCGCACATGGCTTCAACTTTGGCCTGGGGAGTGTGCAGCGGCTCAGCAAGCTGGTGCTGGCTGCCCATGCGCGCGGTAAAGATCTGGCGGAGCCAGCCTTGCTCGAGCGTTACCAGCGCCAACAAAGGCTGGCTACCTGGCCCCTATATCAGGCCACCAATCTGCTGGTGGAGTGCTACACCAGTGATCAACTGCCTATGCGTCTGCTGCGCAACGCCGGTCTGCGTCTGGCCCAGCAGGCTCAGCCACTCAAGCGTGGCATAGCCCGGCATCTGACGACCCAGCACTGAGTCGGCAAAGTCCATCTGATACGCTTTAACGCATGACCTCTGAGTCTGTTTTGTTTTGCACGTCTTTTCTACAGTACGGCTACTTTTGCGGCGCGGTCCGCAGTCACTGTCAGAAAGGTTTTAACGATGCAAAACACAGGTGCTGTGCAGCCTTACAACTACCGGGTGGTACGCCAGTTCGCCATCATGACGGTCGTCTGGGGCGTGGTAGGTATGTCAGTCGGGCTATTGGTCGCTTCGCAGATGGTTTGGCCAGCCCTGAACTTTGATCTGCCCTGGACCAGTTTTGGCCGCCTGCGCCCGCTGCATACCAGCCTGGTGATATTCGGCTTTGCCGGCAGCGCCCAGTTCGCCGCCAGTTACTACGCCGTACAGCGTACCTGCCAAACGCCGCTGATTGCACCGCGCCTGACGGCCTTTACCTTCTGGGGCTGGCAGGCCGTGATCATCATTATGCTGGTCACGCTGCCACAGGGTCTGACCACGACCAAAGAATATGCCGAGATCGAGTTCACCGGCGCTGTGGTGATGGCCATCGTTTGGGTCGCCTACGCGGTGGTGTTTTTCGGCACCGTAATGCGCCGCAAGACCCGTCATATTTATGTGGGCAACTGGTTCTTCGGTGCCTTCATTCTGGTTATTGCCGTGCTGCATATTGTTAACCACGCCTCGATCCCGATCAGCTGGTTCAAGTCCTACCCGGTCTATGCCGGCGCAACCGATGCCATGGTGCAGTGGTGGTACGGGCACAACGCGGTGGGCTTCTTCCTGACCACCGGGTTTCTCGGCATGATGTATTACTTTGTACCCAAGCAGGTGAACCGGCCGGTGTACTCCTACCGCCTGTCCATCGTGCACTTCTGGGCGCTGATCACCCTGTACATCTGGGCCGGCCCGCACCACCTGCACTACACCGCGCTGCCGGACTGGGCGCAATCACTCGGCATGGTGATGTCGCTGATTCTGTTGGCACCCAGCTGGGGCGGCATGATCAACGGCATGATGACGCTATCCGGCTCGTGGCATCAGCTGCGCACCGATCCGATTCTGCGTTTTCTGGTGGTGGCCCTGGCCTTCTACGGCATGTCGACTTTTGAAGGACCGATGATGGCCATCAAAACCGTGAACGCGCTGTCGCACTACACAGACTGGACCATCGGCCACGTGCACGCAGGCGCTCTGGGCTGGGTTGCGATGATCACCTTCGGCTCGCTGTATCACCTGATTCCCAAGGTGTTTGGGGTCGAGAAAATGCACAGCACCGGGCTGATCAACCTGCATTTCTGGCTCGCGACCATCGGCACCGTGTTGTACATCGTCGCCATGTGGGTCAACGGCATTACCCAGGGCCTGATGTGGCGCGCAGTGAACGTCGACGGCACACCCACATACTCGTTCGTCGAAGCGCTGGAGGCTAGCCATCCGGGATACGTAGTGCGAGTTATTGGCGGCGCCTTCTTCTTCACCGGCATGCTGTGTATGGCCTGGAACACCTGGCGCACCGTCCGCGCTGCCCGCCAGCTGGAGGCGCAGACTGGCGCCCTGGCAACCGCCCATTGAGAAAACCGGAGCGCATACCATGTTGATCTCTGAAATAGTGGCACTGGCGACGCTGATCGGCTTTTTCATCGCCGTCAGCGCCAGCTTGGCAAATCACCCAGACGACGAACTGGAAGAGGCAGCCCAACTGCCGTTTCTGGAGGAGCCGGATCGGCTGGATGCCTGAGAGCGGCTGAGGTCAGCCACTTGTTCATAAGTGGCCTGCAAAACTGCGGCAAAGGGTTGCAACAGGGCTTTCCGGCGACGGAAAGCCCTTTTTTCTCGCCGAACAACCAGGTTTTCGGTTACGCGCTGCCGGCAGCGAGTTTGGTCCAGTTGCTATACAGCTTCAGCGCCGCAAATACGCACTGAAATCCACATCACTCGCCGACAAAATGGCCTGCACCCGGTTATGCACATTCAACTTGCGCAGAATCGCCGAGACATGCGCTTTCACCGTGGTTTCGGCGATTTCCAGGTGGTAGGCGATCTGTTTGTTGGACTCGCCCTTGGCCATGCGCTCCAGCACCAGCAGTTGCTTGCGGGTGAGGGCGTAGAGCAGTTCCGGGGAGATCGGGTATTCCTCGGGGTTGCGGCGGGTGATGGTGTGGTTGGCGCGGATGATGTCGGAGGGCAGGTAGACGTTGCCGGCGAGGATCTGCTCGATCGCTTCGGTCATCTGCGCGCGCGGTGACGATTTGGTGATAAAGCCGACCGCGCCGTAGGTGATGGCTTGCAGCACCACCTGTTTGTCTTCCTCGGCCGAGACGATGACCACCGGAATCGACGGCGACTCGTTACGCAGCGTGATCAGGCCATTGAGGCCGTGCATGCCGGGCATATTGAGGTCCAGCAGAATCAGATCCAGGTCGTCCTGTTCCCGGGCTATGGCCAGAGCACTATCCAGGTCGCAGGTTTCCAGCAGCTCGCTGCCGGGAAATCCGCTACTGATGACGTTGCAGATGGCCTCGCGAAACAACGGATGATCATCAGCTATCAGTATCTTGTACATGGCTTGGGCAACCTGTTTTTGTTGTATTCGGTTATGCCGGGCAACGCTGGCCCGGTGGTATCAGGTAGGTATTACACCCCCGGTGGGGCGTCTTGCAAATGATACATTCGCACAACGAAGCGGTACTAAAGTAGTAGTTTCGTGCTGGCTACGCCGGCCGTGTGCCGTTTAACCACGAATTGCCGCGCGCTGCGGGTTGAAGGTCAGCACCGCCGCCAGACTGAACAGCAGCCACAGGCCCAGGCAGACCAGCAGCGCGGTCAGGTTGAACTGCTGATACAGCGCAAAGCGCACCAGTTCCACCGCGTGGGTGAAGGGGTTGAGTGCGCACAGCCAATACAGCCACTCACTGGATTCGCGCATCTTCCACAGCGGATACAACGCCGACGACAGGAAGAACAGCGGGAAGATGACGAAGTTCATCACCCCGGCGAAGTTCTCCAGCTGACGAATCCCGTTGGACAGCAGCAGCCCCAGTGAACTCAGCAGCAGCGCCGCCAGAAGCAGGGCGGGCGCGGCGGCGAGCAGGCCCCAGAGTGGCGGGCGAATGTCAAAGCACCAGGCAATCGCGAGAAAGGCATAAACCTGAATCAGTGACACCAGCGCGGTGGCCAGCAACTTGCACAGCAGCAGAAACGGCCGCGGCAGCGGACTCATCAGCAGCACGCGCATGCTGCCCATTTCCCGGTCGTAGACCATCGACAGCGAGCCCTGCATGCCGTTGAACAGCAGGATCATGCAGCACAGTCCAGGCAGGATGTAGGTCTCGTAGGTGATGTAGGTGCTGTACGGCGGGATGATCGACACCCCGAGCGCGGCGCGAAAGCCGGCGGCAAATACCAAGAGCCACAGCAGCGGCCGCACCAGCGCACTGAGAAAGCGTGAGCGCTGCTGGAAGAAGCGCAGCCACTCGCGCTGCATCACGCCCTGCAGGCAGTTGAGGTATTGGGCTGCGGTCATAGCGCGGGCTCCTCGCTGGCGCGGCTGAGCCGCTCGAAGGCGTCGCTGAGACTCTCCTGAGTCGCGCCGTTGCTCAGGGCGTCGGCTTGCCCCTGGGCGACTACGCGGCCGCGGTTGAGCATCACCACCGGGTCGCTTGGCAGAATCTCGTCGAGCAGGTGGGTGGTCCAGATCACCGTCAGCTGCTGTTCATCGCACAGCGCGCGCACGTGCTGATTGAGTGCCCGGCGGCTGGCCTGATCCAGCCCCACGCTGGCCTCATCCAGCAGCAGAATGCGCGGCTGATGCAGCAGGGCGCGGGCGATCTCAACTCTCCGGCGGTGGCCGCCGTTGAGCGCGCGTACCCGTTCGTGCTGACGCTCGCCGAGCTGCTGGCGGGCCAGTTCGGCATCGATCCGCAGCCCGGCCTCGCGCCGCGACAAGCCGTGCAGCGCGGCGTGGTAGGCCAGGTTCTGGCGCACGCTGAGGTCCAGATCCAGCGTGCTTTGCTGAAACACCACGCCGAGCTGGCGCAGCGCCGCGCGTGGATGCTGGCGGATCGACAGACCGTCGAGCAGGATGTCGCCCTGCTGCAGGTCGTACAGACGGCTGAGCAGCGCCACCAGTGTGGACTTGCCCGCGCCGTTGGGGCCGAGCAGGGCGTTCAGGCAACCCGGCTGGCAGCTGAAATCAACCTGCTTGAGCGCCTGACGCTCGCCATAGGCGAAGCTGACCTGCTGCACGGCGATGGTCATCAGGGCGTGACCACCACACCCCAGGGGAAGCGGCCGACTCTGATCGACTTCACTACCTCCAGGTCGTGGACGTTGACCACAGACACGTCGCCGCTGATGCCGTTGGTGGTCAGCAGCAGGCTTTCATCGCCGTTGAACGCCATGTGCCAGACGCGGCGGCCAACCAGCAGGTAATCGAGTACTTCAAAGGTGTTGGCGTCGACCACTGCTACATGGTTGGCCGGGCCAAGGGCGATAAAGGCGTATTTGCCGTCGCGGGTCAGGCGCACGCCAACCGGCTGGATGCGGTCCGGGTGAATGCCCTTGATCTCGAAGGTCAGCACTTTTTTCACTTCGCGCGAGTCCACGTCCAATACCGTCACGGTGCCGCCGATCTCGGCCGAGGCCCACAGCGTCTTGCTGTCGTGGGTGAATTCGACGTGACGCGGGCGCTGGTCAACCAGGGTGTTGTCGACCAGTTCGTTCGTGGTGGTGTCGATCCAGTGCAGCATGTTGGTGGTTTCACTGGTATTCACCGCCCACTTGCCGTCCGGGCTGACCGCCATGCCTTCGGGCTCGACGCCCACGTCGATCTGCGCCAGTACCTCGGCGGTCGGCACGTCGACCACGGTTACCAGCGCGTCGTCTTCGTTGGAGATGTACAGGGTGCGGTCGTTCGGATGCAGGGCAAACTGCTCCGGGTCAGCGCCGGAGGGCAGCTCCTGAATGATGCGGCGGGTCGCCAGATCCATGATCTGTACGGTGTCTGAGTCGCTGGCGCAGATGAACAGCTTGCTGTTGTCGCTCGACAGCAGAATGCCGCGCGGGCGCATGCCGACCTCCAGCGTGTCGGTGACCTCCAGGGTGTTCATGTCGATCACCGAGATGGTGTTGTCCTTCTCGTTCGAGACGTAGGCAGTCTCGGCCAGAGCAGGGGCGCTCGCAGCGGTAATCAGCGCAGCCAGCAGGGCGTTGCGAAAGGGCAGGGTAGTCATGGGCAGCTCCATCAGCTCTTGTTCAGGTGTTCGGCGATGCGGCACTGGCTTTCGGGCTCGTCGTAGCCGAGGGTGTCCAGGTCGGTGCCGGGGTGCAGGAAGCCGTCCTGCGGTGAGGTAGTAACCAGTGCGCGTGGCTGCACCAGCGCAATTGGCTGGCGCAACTGGCCGCTCCAGGTGCGGTAGCTCAGCTTGCGGCCCTTGAAGCCGTCCATCGGCAGGCGGTCGCTGACGCTGAGCGCGCCAATCGCCTCGGCGTCGGTGCTGTTGAGGGTGGTGACCGCCGCGCCAATCGAGCGCACGGCCAGCCAGGAAGCAAAGTCCAGACTGTTCATCCAGCGCCCGGCGTGTTCCTCAAAGCGCTTCTGCAATTGCGCCGCGCCGTAGGTTTCGATGGTCTTGTGCCAGCCGACCGGGGTCAGGCCCTGGGTGCCGGCCACCGGGCGCGGATACCAGGTGTTGTAGGGAATGTATTCGCCAAAGTCGCCGCGCTCGTCGGCCACCAGTACCACGTCGTACTCATCGGTCTGGGTGAATAGCGGCACCTCGGCCTGGGCGGCGCGGCGCAGGTCGGTATCAAAGCTCCATTCCTTCTCTGCGACGATGCGCATGCCGTAGCGCTGGGCGGCGCGCTTGAGTGCGTTGGCGTAGGCCTGATCCTCGGCGGTCGGGCCGCTGATCAGCAGCCAGCGCTTGAGTTTGCGGCTGAGCAGAAACTGGCCCATTGCATCGGCCAGCATGGCGCGGCTGGGCAGGGTGTGCAGCACGTTGGGCAGGCACTGGGTGGTGCGCAGGGCGTCGTCGTAGCTGCCGGCGTTGAACAGCAGGCTGTCGCCAAACTCGGCCGACAGGGTGCTCAGCGCGCTGGCCGGCAGGTTGCCGATGAACAGCCGCACGCCGTCGGCATGCAGGGCGCGGGCGGCGTCGAGGGTAGCGTCCAGCTCGGCCTCGCTGGCGGTCAGCAGCTGGTAGTCGTGCTTGAGGAAGCGGCCGGTGGTGTTGTTGTCGACGATGGCGAGTTCCGCCCCGCGCAGGCCAGCGTCGGTCGGTTCGAGAATCACGTTCGACAGCACCGGGCCGGGGTCGGGCGTCCAGGTCACGTAGCCAATGCGCACCGCCAGCGGCTCGGCATGGCTGCGTTCGGCGACCAATGTGGCCGCGCACAGGGCGAGCATGAAGAATGCGGTTTGGGTGAGCAGCGGGCGCATCGGGGCCTCCTTTTTGTTGTGGCCCCAGCATAGGAACCGCCCGCCGGCGGGGAAATATGCAGAAAGTACCAATAGCCCGGTACCAAGGTAGTATTTCGGCTCGCGGCAGGGTCTTTAGCATTGCGGCAAGACAATAAGAAAAGGATTGCCCCCATGTCGCACACCCGCACCCTGCTGCACGTCAGCCTCATGCTGATCTGTCTGATTGGCACCGACCGCCTGTTCGCCGCCGGTGACCTGACCCGCCGTACCACGCCCTTGCCCGACCTGATTCTTGGTAACGAAGAAAGCGACTTCGCCATGAGCCAGAGCGAATACGAGCTGGAAACCGGCAAGGCCTATCAGCTGATGATCGTTTCCTCCGGCCAGAAGGAATACGCCTTCCAGGCGCCCGACTTCTTCAAGACCGTGCACCTGCGCAAGGTCGAGGCCGGTGATGTGGAAATCAAACCCGCCGTGCTGCACGAACTGGAATTCGAAGAGGCCGGTGAGGCCGAAATTTTCTTTACCCCGCTGATCCCCGGCCGCTACGCCTTCTATCTCAAGGGCTACGAAAGCAAGGGTATGCAGGGCACCTTCGTCGTTCGCTGATCAGCCCGATGAAAACCCTGCCGCTGGCGGCGCGCCTTTATACGGGTGTGCTGCTGGCTTTCGCTGCGATGTTGCTCAGCCTGCTGCTGGTGCTGCTGCAGCAGGCCGAGAAAGATCTGGTGCGCGAGCTGCACGCCAGCCGCGCGCTGGCCTTGCAGCTGTTTGACGGCCTGTCGCGCAGCGCCGGTTCACCCGACCCGCAGCAGTTCGACGGCCTGCGTCACCTGCGCATCAGCCGCGTGGGCGAGGCGCTGCCCGCAACCACGGCTGAAGACGTGCCGCGTTGGCTGGTCAACTGGCTGCAACCTGCGGTGGATGAACGCTTCCCGCCGCTGACGCTGTCGTTCAACGACGGCTCCCAGTGGCACATCACCCCCGACCCCCACGACGAACTCGGCGAAATCTGGGAATCGGTGCAGCTCCTGCTGCTGGTATTTGCCGCCGCGCTGGCGGTGTCACTGCTTGCCATTCACTGGGCGCTTGGCCGTGGTCAGCGCGCCTATCAGCAACTGCTCGGCGGCCTGCATGAGGTTGCTGCAGGGCGCTTCAATACGCGGCTGGCCGCCAGCCAGCAACCGGAACTGAACCAGCTGGCCGAGCGCTTCAACAGCATGGCCGGCGCGCTGCAGCAGGCCGAACAGCGTAACCAGAACCTGACCGAGCGGCTGCTCAGCGTGCAGGAAGATGAGCGCACGCAGCTGGCCCACGCGCTGCACGACGATCTGGGCCAGTACCTCACCGGCATCCGCGCCCAGACCTTCATGCTGCAGCACAGCCGCAGCGCCTCGCCCGAGCAGATCGAGCAGCTCAGCCAGCAGTTGATCGGTAGCTGCGACGGCCTGCAGCAGGGCTTTCGCGCCCTGGTGCGCGACCTGCACCCGGTGGTGCTGCAGCGCCTTGGGCTGGAGCAGGCACTGGCCCAGCTGAGCGAACAATGGCAGGTGCAGCACGGCATCGACTGCCGCCTGCTGCTGACCACCGACCTGCCCGAACTCACGCCCGACGCCCGCGCGCATCTCTATCGGCTGGTGCAGGAAGCCCTGAACAACGTCGCCCGCCACGCCCGCGCCACGCTGGTGCAGCTCTGGCTGGGCTGCGTTGGCGATCAACTGGTGGTGCGCATCGAAGACAACGGCCGCGGCCTGGCGCAGAACAGCAACTGGGGCATCGGCATGCACTCGATGCACGAACGGGCCCGCTGCCTGGGCGCCGCGCTGCAGCTGCGCGGCGCCGAGCAGGGCGGGCTGATACTGGAACTGAGCATTCCCTGGAGGCAGGCAGCATGAACATCTTGCTGGTGGACGATCACGCGGTAGTGCGCCAGGGCTATACCAGCCTGCTGGCGATGATGCTCGGGCAGGCCGAAGTGCGCGGTGTGGAAAGCGGCGAAGACGCCATCGCCGCCGCCCAGCAGCGAGTGCCCGATCTGGTGGTAATGGACATCGGCCTGCCCGGCATCAGCGGCATCGAAACCGCGCGCCGGCTGATCCAGCGCTGGCCGCTGCTGCGTGTGCTGTTCTTCAGCATGCACGACGAACTGCCGCTGGTGCGTCAGGCGCTGGCGACCGGCGCGCTCGGCTATATCACCAAGAACGCCCCGCCCGAGGTGCTGCTCGACGCGGTTGGCCGCTGCCTCAAGGGCCAGCGCTACATCGAACAGGAGCTGGCCACCCAGCTGGCCTGCGCCGGCAGCGATGAACGGCTCGACCCGCGCCTGCGCGACGTGACCCAGCGCGAGTTTGAAATCTTCGTCATGCTCGCCCGCGGCGTGCCGCCAAGGCAGATCGCCGAGAACCTGTGCATCAGCAGCAAAACCGTTTCCAACAACCTCACCGTGCTCAAGCAAAAGCTCAACGTCAGCTCACTGACCGAACTGGTGCATCTGGCGATTGATACCGGCGTGCTGCGGGTGCAGCGCGCCTGACCGCTGGTCGGCTGCAACACGGCTGAGCCGCCCGGCAGCTAGCCTGAGAGGGCGCCATGGGTCGGGCAATCTACTACTAAATAACGACGTCAACCCTGCCAACGGCGCATACCAGACACCCCGGCGCCGTTACTAAGATCGAACCATGACTTGACCCGTGCGGGGTCAGGCTTCGCTCAGAGGAAAACAACAATGATCTATGCACAACCTGGAGCCGAAGGCTCAGTCGTTTCCTTCAAGTCTCGCTATGGCAACTACATCAACGGCGAGTTTGTCGCACCGGTCAAAGGCCAGTACTTCACCAACCTGACCCCTGTCACCGGCAACGCCGTGTGTGAAATCCCGCGCTCTACCGCAGAAGATATCGAGAAGGCGCTGGACGCCGCTCACGCTGCCAAGGATGCCTGGGGCAAGACCTCCGTGCAGGCGCGCAGCAACATCCTGCTGAAAATCGCCGACCGCATCGAGCAGAACCTCGAACTGCTGGCCGTCACCGAAACCTGGGACAACGGCAAAGCCGTGCGTGAAACACTGAACGCCGACATCCCGCTGGCCGCTGACCACTTCCGCTACTTCGCCGGCTGCCTGCGCTCGCAGGAAGGCACCGCTGCCGAGCTGGACGAGCACACCGCCGCGTACCACTTCCACGAGCCGCTGGGCGTCGTTGGTCAGATCATTCCGTGGAACTTCCCGCTGCTGATGGCTGCGTGGAAACTGGCCCCGGCGCTGGCTGCCGGTAACTGCATCGTGCTCAAGCCGGCCGAGCAGACCCCGCTGAGCATTCTGGTGCTGATGGAAGTCATCGGCGACCTGCTGCCGCCGGGCGTGCTGAACGTGGTTAACGGCTACGGCCGCGAAGCCGGTGAAGCACTGGCCACCAGCACCCGCATCGCCAAGCTGGCGTTCACCGGTTCCACCCCGGTTGGCCGTCACATCCTCAAGTGCGCTGCGGAAAACATCATCCCGTCTACCGTCGAGCTGGGCGGCAAGTCGCCGAACATCTACTTCTCCGACATCATGCAGGCGGAAGAGTCCTTCATCAGCAAGGCCGTCGAAGGCATGGTGCTGGCGTTCTTCAACCAGGGCGAAGTGTGCACCTGCCCGTCCCGCGCGCTGATCCAGGAAGACATGTACGACGACTTCATCGGCATGGTGCTGGAGCGTACCCGCAGCATCAAGCGCGGCAACCCGCTGGATACCGAAACCCAAGTCGGCGCACAGGCTTCCGAGCAGCAGTTCGACAAGATCCTGTCCTACATGGAAATCGCCCGCGAAGAGGGTGCCGAGTTCCTCATCGGTGGCGGCGCAGAGCGCCTGAACGCCGAGTTCGGCAACGGCTACTACATCCAGCCGACCCTGCTCAAAGGCCACAACAAGATGCGCATCTTCCAGGAAGAAATCTTCGGCCCGGTGGTCAGCGTCACCACCTTCAAGACCGAAGCCGAAGCCCTGGCAATCGCCAACGACACCGAGTTCGGCCTGGGCGCCGGCCTCTGGACCCGCGACATCAACCGTGCCTACCGCATGGGTCGTGGCATCCAGGCTGGCCGCGTCTGGACCAACTGCTACCACATGTACCCGGCCCACGCCGCGTTCGGTGGTTACAAGAAGTCCGGTGTCGGTCGCGAGACCCACAAGATGATGCTCGACCATTACCAGCAGACCAAGAACCTGCTGATCAGCTACGACGTCAATCCGCTGGGCTTTTTCTAAGCCCAGCCAGAGCAACCCTTGGGCAGGTAGCTCCACCTGCCGGGGAGAGCGTAGTACCCCGAGGGAACATGCCCCTCGTTCTGCAAGTCTGTTCGTGAAACTTTGGCGTGACTTCGGTCACGCCCTTTTTTTGTCTGGGATTTGGTGGGGCGTTCTCTATAGCACCGCTGCTGACCCGATCTCCCGTAGGGGCACGGCATGCCGTGCCCGTGGTGACGCCTGCACGAACGTGAATGGTTTGGTTCGACGAAGTGTGCGTTGCTCACCTCTGCTTTTCGCCTTCACGGCGAGCAGGGGGAAATGCATGGCCATTTCCCCCTGCACCCCCTAGGCCACCCCGACTACGCGGCCCTTCGGGTTCGCTGCGTTGCTCGTTCTGACGGGGGCCGGCAGAACTCGGCTCTGCGAGCCTCAGACATGCTGCCGTCCTATTTCCCGCCAGCCCTGCGCTACTCGCCCGCGTAAACGGGGACCCGGGGTCCGTGCAAGCAATACGGTTTTCGCCCTAACCAAAAAATCAGCTTGCCGTGTGTTCTTCTTTCGCTAAAGTAGGATGTAGTTCACAAAGCTTCGCCGCAGCGCGAGTACGTCAGAATCACCAAGGAGGGTGGAAGCCGCATGATTTTATTAAGAAATTTTCTTTATGTTCTTTCCGTGTTATACCGAGCGCAATAATTATGTATTAGTGCTGCGCTATCTAATCACTGTTATGGCTAAATTGATGAGGAGATCGGATTGAGCCTGAAGGACAGCTTCCAGAATCTTTACAAAAAAATGGATGCCACCGCAAAAACGAGATTCTATGCGTCTCGCAGGCTGAGGTCACATACAAAATTCTCGACTTATACCGTCGTGATCATCTCCATGGCGATAATTCTCATCGCCTTGATGCAGACTTATGGCATTGGTGAAAATATCCATACTAAGTATGCGAGCGTAATTCAGATTTTCTCCGCCATAGCTGTCTTGGTGTACTCACTTCTGATTGATAAAAATGAATATGCGGCAACGGCTGAAAAAATGTTTGCGTGCGCTTCAAAGGTTTCAGAACTCAAGCAGAGGATGCATCCACTCAAAGAAATGGAAAATCCGCCAGAGGACCGCTACTCGGCATTTCAAAAGGAATATTGGCAGATTTTGGATTTATATGAGACACACGCGAATAACGATTTCGCCGGTGACAATATTCGCGCACGCCTGGATATGACAGAGTTCTACAGTTTTTCGAAACCAGAGCGAGTAATGAAACGCATAAAAGTATTTCGACTTTATGTCTTTGATTTCGCCTCCTATGCTTTGGTATTGGGAGCTCTGTTCTGGGTTATAAAATGGCTTTGGCTGGGGTGATAAGTCTTAAAAATTTGGTCAACAGGACGCCAGCTAAGTGCGCTCCGTTGTCGCCCATTACCACTGGCGTTATGTATCTTGGAGGTAGTCATACATGGACCCTAAAGACCTTATGTCAGGTTTCGCAATTCCACCTGAAGTACGTCTTTCTGCGATTCCTACAGATCCAAACCTAGCAAGCGAATTTCACCATCGACTCATAAACTGGATTAATGATTTCCATAAATCATTAGACGATGAGCATGAGGTAGGAGCTAGGCTCGTAAGCTTTGGCCAATCGATTACATTTCATGTTGAAGATATAAGTTGGTGGAATCCATCATTAATTTCTTTCATTGGTAAAACGGAAAATGGAGAGCCTGTTGAGCTAATTCAGCACGTTTCTCAAATCAGTATCTTGCTTGTCAAAATGAAGCGCTCGGAACCCCAAGTACCCAAAAGGCCAATCGGCTTTGCAAGTTGGGAAGAGTACGAGAGCCAAAAAAAATAGCTAGTGGTTAAAATCGCTCGCTCCGTTCTCTGGTACGGGCTAGAGCCCACCCCTTAACCAAATATTTTGGGTCTAAGCCCCGCGGGCTTGTGTAAATGGAAAATTTAATAGACTCTTTTATCAACTATCAAAGTCGATCAGAGCTTGAACTTTCTGTGCGCGCTGAGCGAATGAAACCTACGAAGGAATATTTAAAACTGGATCCTAAAGAAAAATCGATCCAATTTCTTCGGGGCGTAGACTCTAGGGCTGGGTTTGCGCTGGCTGGTTATTATATTTTCATTGCTTCTGGCTCGGAGGAAATGAATACAACGTCTATTGAAGGATATCCAGGCGCTGTGCTCCAGTCCTACTTAAATCGTAGCTCGCTAAATAATATATCTTTGGCCTGCAGAAAGGTCTTCGATCATGGAATCAAGGGCTCATTAACAGGAGCTTTCTTCGCAAAAACGAAAGATATTGTTCTGGAACAGCATGCGGATTACTGGTCAAAATCCTCGGGGAAATCGTTTGACGAGGCTCTTCAGGCGCTGAGATTTCTGCGATCATTCTTTGGCGTATGTTCTAAAAGTAGCTCGAATTTATTGCTGGAAGAAAGTCCTTTGTGTAAGCGCATTGGCTTCCTTAAACAATATGCGGATAGGGCTGCATCTCATTTGTCGTTAGATAGTTATGAAGTGGATGTAGTTGATGTGTTCCATGTGGTCGCATCGCTAACACTGGTTGCAGAAATAATTCGAAGCTTTGATAGGTCGTGTGTGGAATCATCTTTCTATAATGATTTGGATGAAGCTTCTCATAGTTCCGCTAAGGCGATTTTTCCAAATATTATTGAGCATAGACTGTTCGAAAATATAAGTGTCGAGCGTCAGGCGAGGCTTTGCTGGTCGAGAGGTGAAGAGTACGGGCTACATGTTTTGTTAAGGCAGGTCCCATATGCAACAGGTTTTGTATGATGGCCATTGCATCTAATAAAGCCAGTCCGTACGCATTGCTCCTCGATCGGTAGCTGCACTCCGTCGCATCGCGCCCGCCTAGAGCTGCCTGTTTGCAGTATTAGTCTCGCGAATTAGAGATCGAATGTCGAGGAAACTTGGCGTATTAGGATTGTTAGAGTATGTGATCGTCACCATTAGGCGGGAACTTTAAGGTGGTCTCTAGGGTGTTCAGTGGTCTAAGAGTTGAGTGTGCTTTAAGGTAAAGCAAGAGTGAAATCATAGCAGAGTTTTCAAGTGATTTGTTTTGCTCGCTCAGGGCTCGCTAAAGCTAGATGTTAACCAGGTGTTAGGTGCCTTATGAGATTGATGGAAGAGTTTATAAATGAAATGAAGCGTAATGATTCGCGCGGGCGATGCCTGCATTTTGAGAGTGGAGAGCGTTGCAATGAAATAATTAGTGCTCACTCAATTCAGAAAAGTAATCAATTAGGTGCGATAGTAGAATTTGGTCATGTGTACCGTATGGTCGCTGATGTTTCCAGCTTTGGGAGTGGTGATTGGCGACCCGTGCCAAAAAAGATTGGATGGAAAAAAGCGTCTACGTTTTCCGGGTTTTGTAAGTATCACGATAACGGGCTTTTTGCGCCTATTGATAATTTTCCTTTAGAACCAACTTCTGAGCAAGTCGCGCTTTATGCCTATCGCTGTGTGTGTCGAGAGTATTTTGTAAAAGAAAATGCTGTGGATACATTAAAAAAATTTATAAGTAATCCTGCGCTGCATAGTGGGCAGAGAAGAATGATTGAGAACTCTTTTGCCGGGCATTTGCTTGGGTTTCAGCGCTTGCAGTATCACAAGAAATATTTCGATGCAGCGTTGTTTTCCAAGGAGTATGACGAGTTTGAATTTCTAACGCTGACGTCAAGTTCGCCGTGGCATCTGCAATTGTCAGGCGTGCTATATCCTGACTACGATTTTCTCGGAGAGAACCTTCAAGATCTTAGTGACTTTAAGTTCCCCCTGAATTTGATTACATTTTTTACTGCTCCTTTAGCTAAAGGGTGGTCATTTACCTTGTGCTGGCACGCAAGTAGTAATAATTCATGTGTTGCACTCGCAAGGTCTTTGGCCAGAGTAATAAGTCGTGGAACACGCCCGCAAGACGTGTTACTCAGGTTTTCATTTTCTTGCTGTGAAAATCACGCTTTCCGTATCACTTGGTGGGATGCTTTGCCTGCTTTGGCGAAAGAAGCTATTTTGAATCGAGTAGCCTTAATGGCAGACCCAGAGACTCCTGTGCCGTCAGATTACCTAGCAAAAGGTTTGGAAGGCATAGCGGATTGGGAAATGGAAAATGTATTCACTACGCTTAATGTTGCCCCATAAATCGTAGCTAGGAAGCGTTTTACAATGCACGCTCCGCTCACTGCCGCTGGTTGACTCCTGCCTCTCGGTTGAGGCTTTCCGTGCCTGCGTTGCGAGGTGTATTGGTTTTGTTGGTTTCACCTACTGCGTTCTTGGCATCAAAAATAGCCTTAGCGCTGCGCAAAGCAACCACCCCCACACCAACCAAATCACGACCAAATCTACTCCCAAAGTATCATTCGTACCCCCCGATCCCGGTGTTTAACTGAGTCCGTCGGTTCCTGCCGACGCTGTAAACCCACGCAATAACAAGAGGATCGACCCATGTGGACTAAACCCAGCTACACCGACCTGCGCATTGGCTTTGAAGTCACCATGTACTTTGCCAACCGCTGAGTACCGGGCGCCCCGGTTTCCGGGGCGTTTAGGCACGCTGGCCGAGGACAGATCCCATGCATGTACAGATACTTGGTTCAGCTGCTGGCGGCGGTTTTCCGCAGTGGAACTGTAACTGCCGCAATTGCGACGGCTTGCGCCGTGGCACGCTGAACGCGAAAGCGCGTACCCAATCTTCCATTGCCTTGTCGGATGACGGGGTGAACTGGATTCTCTGCAACGCTTCCCCTGACATTCGCACCCAGCTGGAGCAGACGCCTGTGCTGCAACCGGCGCGGGCGGTGCGTGATACGGCGATTCGGGCGATTGTGCTGATGGACAGCCAGATTGATCACGTGACCGGGCTGCTGACCCTGCGTGAGGGCTGCCCGCATGAGGTCTGGTGTACCGATATGGTCCATGAGGACCTGCAGACCGGCTTCCCGCTGTTCCCGATGCTGAGCCATTGGAACGGTGGCCTGCAGCGCCGCCGGATCGGGTTGGGCGAGCCGTTCCGTATTCCGGCTTGCCCGGCGCTGGAGTTTTTGCCGATTCCGCTGCGCAGCGCGGCGCCGCCGTATTCGCCGCACCGCAACGACCCGCACCCCGGCGACAACATCGGCCTGCTGGTGCGCGACACCAATACCGGCGGGGTGCTGTTTTACGCACCGGGCCTGGGCCAGCCGGATGACGGGTTGCTGGCGACCATGCGCGATGCCGATTGCCTGCTGGTGGACGGCACCCTGTGGCGCGACGACGAGATGGCCTTTGCTGGCGTGGGCGACAAGCTCGGCAGCGAGATGGGCCACCTGCAGCAGAGTGGGCCGGGCGGGATGATCGAGCTGCTGGATGCGCAGCCGGCCAGCCGCAAGGTGCTCATTCATATCAACAACACCAATCCGATCCTGGACGAGGACTCTGCCGAGCGCGCCGAACTGGTGGCGCATGGCATCGAGGTCGCCCATGACGGTATGCAGATCGTTCTGTAAGGAGGCCGCCATGCAGCGCGAGCCGATGAGTATTGCCGAATTCGAGCAGGCCCTGCGCGACAAGGGCCGCTACTACCACATTCATCACCCGTTCCACGTTGCCATGTACGACGGCAGCGCCACCCGCGAGCAGATTCAGGGTTGGGTGGCGAACCGTTTTTACTATCAGGTCTGCATTCCGGTGAAGGACGCGGCGATTCTGGCCAACTGCCCGGACCGTGACACCCGCCGCGAGTGGATTCAGCGCATCATCGACCACGACGGCGAGCCGGGCAGCGAGGGCGGTATCGAGGCCTGGCTGCGCTTGGGCGAGGCTGTGGGGCTGGACCGCGAGGTGCTGCTGTCGCAGGAGCTGGTGCTGCCGGGCGTGCGCTTTGCGGTGGATGCTTACGTCAACTTCGCCCGCCGGGCCAGCTGGCAGGAGGCGGCCAGTTCGTCGCTGACCGAGCTGTTTGCCCCGCACATTCATCAGTCGCGGCTGGACAGCTGGCCGCAGCATTACCCGTGGATTGATCCGGCCGGGTACGACTATTTCCGCAAGCGCCTGAAAGAGGCCCGCCGCGACGTCGAGCACGGCCTGCGCATTACCCTGCATCACTACACCACCTGGGAGGCGCAACAGCGCATGCTGGAGATTCTGCAGTTCAAGCTGGACGTGCTCTGGAGCATGCTCGACGCCATGACCATGGCCTACGAGCTGGAGCGCCCGCCGTATCACACGGTCACGGCCGACAAGGCCTGGCACCGGGGGATTGCGCTATGAATCCGGTGGTGCGCGATAACACGCCGGTGCTGCGCCCCGGCTTTCGTCTGCAATGGGAACCGGTGCAGAACAGCCACGTGCTGCTCTACCCGGAGGGCATGGTCAAGCTGAACGAGAGCGCCGCCGAGGTGCTGTTGCTGGTGGATGGCAAGCGGCCGGTCGCTGACATCATCGACACGCTGACAGACAAGTTTCCCAATGTGCCGGGACTGGACGAAGACGTTCTGGCCTTTATCGAGGTGGCTCATGCTCAACACTGGCTCCACATCCGCTGAACAGGGGCCACCGCTGTGGCTGCTGGCCGAGCTGACCTACCGCTGCCCGCTGCAGTGCCCGTACTGCTCGAACCCGCTGGAGTTTGCCAACCACAAGGGTGAGTTGAGCACCGCCCAGTGGATCGACGTGTTCACCCAGGCGCGGGCGCTGGGCGCTGCGCAGCTGGGCTTTTCCGGTGGCGAGCCGCTGGTGCGCGAAGACCTCGCCGAGCTGATCGGCGCGGCGCGTGAGCTGGGTTTTTACACCAACCTGATTACCTCCGGCATGGGGCTGACCGAGGCCAAGATCGAGGCCTTCCGCGAGGCTGGGCTGGATCATATCCAGATCAGCTTTCAGGCTTCCGACGCCGAGATCAACAATATGCTGGCCGGCTCGCGCAAGGCGTTCGAGCAGAAGCTGGCGATGGCGCGTGCGGTCAAGGCGGCGGGTTACCCGATGGTGCTCAACTTCGTGACCCACCGGCACAACATCGACCAGATCGACCGCATCATCGAGCTGTGCGTGGCGCTGGAGGCGGATTTTGTCGAGCTGGCGACCTGTCAGTATTACGGCTGGGCGCACCTGAACCGCGCCGGGCTGTTGCCGACCAAGGCGCAGCTGGATCACGCCGAGCAGGTCACCAATGCGTGGCGCCAGAAGCTGGCCGAGCAGGGCAACCCGTGCAAGCTGATTCTGGTCACCCCCGATTACTACGAGGAGCGCCCCAAGGGCTGCATGAACGGTTGGGGCAATATCTTCCTGACCATCACCCCGGACGGCACCGCGCTGCCGTGCCACAGCGCGCGGCAGCTGCCGGTCAGCTTCCCCAGCGTGACCGAGCACAGCCTGTCACACATCTGGTATGACTCCTTCGGTTTCAACCGCTTTCGCGGCTATGATTGGATGAGCGAGCCGTGCCGGTCCTGCGACGAAAAGGAGAAGGACTTTGGCGGCTGTCGTTGTCAGGCGTACCTGTTGACCGGCGATGCCACCCAGGCAGACCCGGTGTGCAGCAAATCGCCCCACCATCACAAGATTCTGCAGGCCAGAGCCGAAGCAGAGCAGCCCCAGCCGGGGATAGAGGAGTTGACCTTCCGTAATGAACGTACCTCGAGGATCATCTGCAAGGTCTGATAGCCACCAACCCGGGCGCTGGGCCAGCGAGTTCAGCGCCGCCGATGCGGTCGCCGCCACTGCCGATTACAGCGACCTGTGCTGCGCCGATGGCGCGCTCTGGTGGCTTGAGTTCAGGCCCAGCCAGGGCCGTAGTCTGGTCATGCGCTGGCGTGACGGGCAGACCGAAACCATCACGCCGCAAGGCTATGCTGCGCGTAGCCGCGTCTATGAATACGGCGGCGGCAGTTTTTGCGTAATACCGGGCGAGTACGAACCCGATTGCCAGGTGGCCTTCGTCAACGAGGCTGACCAGCAGATTTATCTGCAGTCCGTGGTAGCACGGCAGTTGCACAAAATTACCCGCCATCCGGAGTATCGTTACGGAGGCCTCTGCGCCGACCTGCCGCGGCGCCGTGTGCTTGCAGTGGAAGAGGCGCATTTGCCGGGACGCGTAGAGCACCGCTTGGTGGCCATTGGCGTGGACGCCAGCCGCCAAGTTCTGGCCGAGGGCGCTGATTTTTACCACTCGCCGGTCTTGAGTGATGACGGCAGTCTACTCGCCTGGATTGAATGGGATCGGCCACACCTGAGCTGGACCCGCACCCGCCTGATGCGCGCCGAGCTGGATGCACAGGGCAGGATCAGCCGCGTTATCGCAGTGCCCGGTGGTGAGGAGGCTTTTCAGCAGCCGCAGTTCAGTGCCAGCAATACCCTGTGCTGCCTGACCGACCGCAGCGGCTACTGGGTGCCCTGGGCGTTTTCCGCCAATGGCGACGCCGTGCGTTTACCCGGTCACGCCGCCGATCACGCGCCAGCACCCTGGCAACAGGGCACCAACACCTGGCTAATGCTGGGTAATGACTGGTTGGCGCTGAGTTGGACCGACGGCGGTTATGGGCATTTGGCCCTGCGTCACGCACGCACCAGTGAGGAGCGCTTGCTGGCGCACGACTACAGCCGCTTTCGCAGCCTGTGCAGCGATGGCAGAGCGCTCTACTGCATTGCGGCCTCGGCCAGTTGCAGCGCTGCGATCCTGCGCATTGATCTGACTAGCGGTGCGCTCAGCCGGCTGCGGGGTGACGACAGCAGTTTGCCCGCCAGCGAGCTGGCCAGGCCGGAACGGCTGTTGTACCTGAGCGCCGGTGGTGAAACCGCCCATGGCTTTTTCTACGCACCGCGCAACAGCCAGCAAACCTCGACTCAGCCGCCGCCGCTGCTGATATTTACCCACGGCGGGCCAACCTCGGCCTGCTACCCGGTATTGGACAACCGCATCCAGTTCTGGACCCAGCGCGGCTTCGCCGTGGTTGATCTCAATTACCGTGGCAGTACCGGTTATGGCCGCGCCTACCGCCAACGGCTGCAGGGTGGCTGGGGCGTAGTGGACGTGGAAGATGTACTGGCAGCGGTTGAGCACCTTGCCGGCAAGCAACGTATTGACCCCCGCCAGGTGTTCATCCGTGGCTCCAGCGCTGGCGGCTACACCACGCTCTGCGCGCTGGTGGCGGGTGGCAATCGCTTCCGCGCTGCGGCCAGTCTGTATGGCGTGAGCGATCCGCTGCAGCTGCGTGCCGTCACCCACAAGTTCGAGGCCGACTACATCGACTGGCTGATCGGCGACCCCGATACCCAGCCAGAGCGCTACGTCGAGCGCTCCCCCCTGGCCCAGGCCGAACGCATCCGTACCCCGGTGATCTTCTTCCAGGGCCTGCGCGACGCAGTCGTACTGCCCAGCCAGACCGAGCAGATGGTCGCCGCGCTGGACGACAATGGCGTACCGGTGCACAGCGTCACCTTCGCCGACGAACGCCACGGCTTCCGCAAGGCCGCGCATCTGGCGCAGGTGCTGGAAGAGGAGTTGGCGTTTTATCGGTCGTGGTTGTAGCGGCCAAGGGCTCTACCGGGAGGACCGCGTTCGTGCCGTCCTGCACTTCGGTGATTCAGGCTCAACGCTGCCCAGGGAAGGCTGTGTGCCACCTCGGCCACCGGCCACGGGTGCAACGCCCGAGGCGGAGTTGAAACTCGCTCTTCCGGTTGTCGGCGCTGCAGAGTCTCTCTATTAACCAGAGGCCGTCTGCTGGCGCTGGTTGGCCTCGTGCAAGGCGGCAAACTCGGTCATGCCCAACGCCGCGATCACGTTGTGCTGATCATCCAGAATCTCGTACATCACGCCGTTGGTGCCGCGAATGCTGAACAGCACTACAGTGCCGCCATCGCCGCCGCATTCGCGGTGGGGCGTGGTGTCGGCGGCGCTCACGGTGTAGCTGCCGGTGGGCCGTATTTCCTTGAGGTCGCCGTTGGCGTGATAGAGATGGTGCTCGCCGCTGACCACGAAGGTGTGGTTCAAGGCGCAGTGGCGGTGCAGGACGATCGGGTCGTGCGCGCGGAAATGAAAGATTACATCTACCAACTGATGGGCTTGGTCGATGTTCAGAATGCTGTAAGAGAAATTGTCGAAGCCGGGCAACTGGTTCCAGTGGATCTGGCTGTCGTCAAAGCTGTGCATGGTGTTGCTCCTGTTGTGGTTTCCCAGCTGGCTGGTGGCTCAACGGCTGGGTGCCCAGTCGCTGACAATAATCTGGCCAGCGGCTGCCTTTTGCGCTTTGGCCGCCTGTTTGCTGGCACTGATGCTGGCGACGCACTGGTCTTCGTTGTTCAGGATCACGATGCACTCCAGGCACTGAATGCATTCGTCGTAGTCGATCTCGCCGCTGCGCTTGATGGCTCTGATCTCGCACTGGTTGTGGCAGTGCTGGCAGGGCTTGCCGCAGGCATCGACGCGGGTCAGCCAGGAGAACAGCCGCAGTCGGCCGAGCACCGCCAGGCCGGCGCCCAGCGGGCACAGGTAGCGGCAATAGAACTTGTGCACGAACAGGCCGATACCCAGCAGCAATACGGCATAGAGTACAAAGGGCCAACTGCGCACGAAGACCAGGGTGATCGAGGTCTTGAATGGCTCTATCTCGGCCAGGCGCTCGGCCAGCGTCAACGAGTAGAAGGCGCTCGGCACTAGGGTTATCAGGATCAGATACTTGAGCCATTGCAGGCGTTGATGCGCGCGTTCGCTGATTTTCCATTGCCGCAACTTGAGCCGCTTGGCCAGCCAGCCGACCATTTCCTGCAGGGCGCCGAACGGGCAAAGCCAGCCGCAGAACAACCCACGGCCCCAGATGAACAGGCTGGCAAAGGTAAACACCCACAGACAGAAGATCACCGGATCCATCAGAAATACCGTCAGATCGAAGCCATGCCACAGTGCGAGCAGCAGGGTGAAGATATTCACCACCGACAGCTGGCCCTGGGCGTAGAAGCCGATAAAAAACAGGGTGAACAGCAAAAAGCCGCCGCGAAACAGGTGAAAGGCGCGGCTGTGCTCGCTGACTTGACGCTGTTTGACGAACACCACGCAAAGCATGATCAGGCTGACCACCAGCAAGACGACTTGCCAGGCCCGATCCTGCCACATGCGCAGCCACACCGGAGTGGGTTTGGCTGCAGCAACCGGTGTCTGCAGCGCAAACAGCTTGGCATCCAGGGTCAATGGGGTAGTGAACGCTGTTTGCTGCTCAATCAGCGGATTGCGTCGCAGGCTGACATTCAACTGCAGTTCGGCTGGCTCCAGCGGGTTAAAGGCGGCGTGGGTCTTGATGCGGAAGATGGTCGCCTGCAAGTCGGCTTCGGGGGTGTTGATCTGCTCTAGTACGGCACCGTTATTGAAGTTCATGTCATGCAGCTCAATCGCTTTGTTGTGCTGCAGCAGATTGATGCGGCTGGCGGTGGTGGCGGGGATGAAGTCTGCGGGTATGTGCGTATAGCTGCCGCGTGACATCACCAGCAGCGCCTGCTCGTTGCTCGCCAGTTCCTCTTGCAGTTGCGCAAAACCGGCATCTCCCAGCAGGTTGCGGCCGATGCTGGGGGCGTTCAGGTAGGCAAAGTACAACTCGCTGAAGGTATCTGCGTCAGGGTCCTGCAGGCCGGGGTAGAGTGCCAGCGAATGCCCCAGCTGTTGTTCTACGGCGGCGGCTGACAGGGTCCAGTGCTGTACGTAGCCACGGTCCAGCAGTTGTTGCCAGTCCAGCGGTTGATAAAGATCCGGCTTGGCGACGGCTTGCGGGCCCTGGGCAAAGTCGGCCAGCAGCGCCCGGGCGACGGTCATTGCCGACTGCAGGACGCTTTCATTGAGGATGACCACCGACACCGTAGCCTTGCTGACGCCATCGATGTAGCTGAGGGTATCGCCGTCCACCGGGTTGCCATGGGTGCTGCCCACCACGATGGGGGTGGCCAGGTTCAGGCCGGCGTACTGGTCGGTGAAATCGAACAGCGATTGCTCGCCCAAACCGTGCAGGAAAACCGGCTCGTGGTGTTCCAGCACTTTTACACCGGTCAGCTTGCCGGCGGGTGTCATGCCGATCAGCAGGCGTATCGGCTTGCCGGAGAAACCCTGCAGACTGGAATAATCGGTTGAAAGAAAGGCGTAGCCCAGCAACTGGTCGAGCTGGAATGCTTGATACACCGGAGGCTCGCCCTGCTTGGGCAGAATGCGGGTAGCACTGGGGAAGAGTTGTTGCACCCTCTGTTCCACGGACTGGTCCATGGATTGCTCGGGCGCTGCGCTGTTGGCCATGCCGACGCTGGGTAGCAGCCAGAGCGTCAGCATCAGCAGCGCGGACAGCGCCGGAGAAAGGCAAGCAGGCATGGGGTGGGTCCCGGATTATTGTGATTTTCCCCATGCTAGTGCGCCACTCTGGCTGAGCCATGCCACTTAGGGCCTGTTGTGCCGCTACTTCAGTCGTAGGACTGGCTGTTTCAGCTTAAAAAGGTGCAGGCTTTAGGTTAGGCTGCAAACACGCTCACGCACTGCCCAGAGCCCCCATTACAAAAACAACGCGGTACCACTCCATGTCTTACGATATCAGCCAGCTGCGCAAATTCGTCACGCCGGAAATTATCTTCGGTGCTGGCGCGCGCAAGACCGTTGCCAACTACGCCACCACCTTTGGCGCCAAGAAAGTCCTGCTGGTGTCCGATCCGGGCGTGCAGGCGGTCGGTTGGGTAGTGGATGTGGAAGAAAGCCTGCAGGAGCAGGGGATCGACTACGTATTGTTTACCCAGGTGTCGGCCAATCCGCGTACCGAAGAGGTGATGCACGGTGCTGAGGTATACCGTGCGGCGGGCTGCAACGTGATAGTGGCGATTGGCGGCGGCAGCCCGATTGACTGCGCCAAGGCCATTGGCATTGCAGTGGCGCATGATCGTCACATTCTGGAGTTCGAGGGCGTGGACACCATTCGCGCACCAATTCCGCCGCTGATCTGCATTCCCACTACCGCCGGCACCTCGGCTGACGTGTCGCAATTCGTGATCATTTCCGATCAGCAGGAGAAGGTGAAGTTCTCCATCATCAGCAAGGCGGTAGTGCCGGATGTATCGCTGATCGACCCGGAAACCACCTCGACCATGGACCCCTTCCTGTCGGCCTGTACCGGGGTGGATGCCATGGTGCACGCCATTGAAGCCTTCGTCTCCACTGGTAGCGGTCCCATGACCGATGCCCACGCGCTGGAAGCCATGCGTCTGCTCAACGGCAACCTGGTAAAGATGATTCAAAGCCCGCAGGACATCGCCCTGCGCGAGCAGGTGATGCTCGGCAGCCTGCAGGCTGGTCTGGCGTTTTCCAACGCGATTCTTGGCGCGGTGCATGCCATGTCGCACAGCCTGGGCGGCTTTCTCGACCTGCCGCACGGCCTGTGCAATGCGATTCTGGTGGAGCATGTGGTGGCTTTCAATTTCGACTCGGCACCGGATCGCTTCAAGGTGATTGCGCAAACGCTGGGTATCGATATTCGCGGGTTGAGCACGCCGCAGGTGAAGCAGCGCCTGGTTCAGCACCTGATCGACCTCAAGCAGGCGGTGGGCTTCAATCAATCGTTGGCAATGCATGGCGTGAGTAATAGCGACCTGCGCATGCTGTCGCTGCACGCCATGGATGATCCGTGCATCCTAACCAACCCGCGTGAATCCAGCCTGGCCGACGTTGAGGTGGTCTATGCCGAAGCCCTCTGATCCGCGCCGTGAGGTGCTGACAGGGCTACTGGGGCTGGGCTCGCAGTCGTCGCGCAAGAGTTACTACCCTGAACTGCTGGCGCGGCTGGAGGAGCTGGAAGCTGAACGCAACCGCTACAAGTGGCTGTTTGAAAACGCGGTGCACGGTATCTTTCAGGCCAGCCTGGGCAAGGGGCTGCTGACCGCCAACCAGTCGCTGGCGCGCATGCTCGGTTATGGCTCGGTGACGGCACTGGTCGCCGCCCGGCAATCGCTGGAACAGGGCTTTTTCATCAGCGCTGACGAGTTTCAGCGTATCCGCCGGCACCTGCTGTTGCAGGGTGAGTTGACGGGGTATGAAACCCGCCTGGCCCGCGCCGACGGCAGCCTGCTGGATGTGCGTATGAACATTCTGCTGCGCCCGGATGCGGGCGATCATGTGATTGAGGCCTTCGTGGCCGATGTGACCGAACGCAAGCAGGCGCAGCTGGCCATGCAGCAGCTCAACGACGAACTGGAGCAGCGCGTTCAGGAACGCACCCGCGAGCTGGAAACCCTGAATGAAAGCCTGCGCTTCGAGATCATCGAACGCGAGCGCACCCAGTGCGAGTTGCGTGAAGCGCGTGACGTGGCCGAGCAGGCCAATCGCAGCAAGGATCGCTATCTGGCTGCCGCCAGTCATGACCTGTTGCAGCCACTGAATGCCGCCCGCCTGCTGATGGCGACGCTGCGCGACAGCGCACTGCCGGCCAGCGCTGCGCAGATGGTCGAGCGCTCGCACACGGCGATGGAAAGCGCCGAGGACATGCTCAGCGATCTGCTGGATATCTCCCGTCTGGATCAGCCAAATCTGCAGGCTGAATTCAATGATTACGCCATCGCCGATGTGATCGAACCGCTGCTCAGCGAGTTTTATAGCGTGGCGCAGGCTGGCGGCGTGACGCTGCGCGGGCGCCTGCCAAATCGTACGGTGCATACCGATTACCGTTTGCTGAGTCGCATCTTGCGCAATTTCATCAGTAACGCCATCCGCTACACCGAGCGTGGTGGAGTGCTGGTGGGATGCCGGGTGCGCGGCGAGCAGCTGTGCATTCAGGTTTGGGACACCGGTCGCGGCATCGAGCGGCAGGACTTTCGCCGCATCTTTCAGGAATTCAATCAGCTGGAGGTGGGCAAGGCGGGGCAACGCAAGGGCGTGGGCCTGGGGCTGGCGATTGTGGAGCGCATCGCGCGGCTGCTGCGGGTGCGCATTGAGGTGCAGTCGCAGGTGGGCCGGGGTTCGGTATTTTCCGTCAGTGTGCCGCTGGCGCCGGATTTGCCTGTGCGCGCCGCCAGCAACAGCCTGCTGGATAGCCTCGCCGTGCCATTGCAGGGACGCCGCCTGCTGGTGATTGATAACGAGGAAATCATTCTGCAGAGCATGCAGAGTCTGCTGCAGCAGTGGGGCGCAGAGGTGGTGCTCGCACTGGATGCCGATGCCGCGCTTGATGCACTGAGCGGCGTACCGCCGGATGCCATTCTGGTTGACTACCATCTGGATAACGGGCTGACCGGCTGCGACGCGGTAAGTCGGCTGCGCACGCACTTTGCCCAGTCATTGCCCGCCATCATGATTACCGCCGACCGCACTGAGCATTGCCAACGGGTATTGCGTGACATGGGCATGCCGATACTCAACAAGCCGTTGAAGGCCGGCAAGCTGCGCGCGATGCTGGGCAAATTGCTGCAGCCCTGACGCCGGTCGGGCAAACCGCTTTGCGCTGCATTGGGGCAAGCGCGCCCACGCGGTGCACGGCGGCTGCGGTGATGGCCTGCTCGCGCCGCGCAGGCTGCTCTGGACCAGCCTGCAGCGCCCGGTTATCGGAGTCTGCCGCCAGGGGGCGGACCAGAGTCGACCACCTGCGCTGAACGGTACGCACCTTGCTTCCCCTTGCTCACCCGTAATCCTCTGCCTTGAGCGGTCGAGGGCCGTTTGCGGGTGTTCTGCCGGTGTCTGCCGGCAAGGACTCATTCAAGCCAAGGAGCAGCATGTCATGAGCAAGCCACTTATCCGATGGGATCTCAAACCAGCCCGCACGGCCATTATTGTGGTGGATATGCAGAAGGTCTTCTGCGAACCCAGCGGTGCGCTGTACGTGAAGAACACGGCGAAGATCATTGCGCCCATCCTGCAACTGACCACGGCTGCGCGCGCGGCGAAGGTGCCGGTGGTCTATCTGCGGCATATCGTTCGGGGTGATGGTTCGGATACTGGCCGCATGCGTGATCTGTACCCTAACGTCGATCAGATACTGGCGCGCAGTGAGCCGGATGTAGAGGTGATTGATGAATTGGCGCCGCAACCTGGCGACATCGTGATCGACAAGCTGTTTTACAGCGGCTTTCATAATACCGATCTGGACACAGTGCTACGCGCGCGGGATGTCGACACCATTATCGTCTGCGGTACGGTAACCAATGTCTGCTGCGAGACCACCATCCGCGATGGCGTGCACCGTGAGTACAAGGTGGTGGCGCTGAGTGACGCCAACGCGGCCATGGACTATCCCGATCTGGGCTTTGGGCCGACGGCCGCCGAGGAAATTCAGCGCGTGTCGCTGAGCACCATTGCCTATGAGTTTGGCGAGGTGACCACCACGGCGGATGTCATCGAGCGATTGGGCATGGCTTAGCGCTGCCGCCAGACGGTGAATGCCTGGGCATCGGCACCGTCTGGCAGCCGTTACCGGTGTCAGGAGGCGAAGGCGTCCAGCAGGGTTTTGATCGTGCTTTCCAGCCCGGAGACCGGGTCTGTGTCTGCATCTTCCAGCACCACTAGGGTGCTGTTGCTGGCGGCGATGGCGGCGAGTATGTCGTCACTCGGCTGATTGGGGGAGAGTACCAGCGCGACCTCGTAGTCGTTCAGGGTCTGGGTCAGCTGCGCCAGTTGCTCCGCACTCCAGCGGCGCGTGGCGGGCAGCTCGAACGGCACCGGCTCCAGATTGAGGCCGCTGATCAGGTAGTCAAAGTGCGTGCTGAGGCTGACCACACTGAGGTTGTCGATGTCCGCCAGTTTGGTTTCACTGCTGGCGCTCAGTTGCAGCAGGCGATGTTTCAGGCTGGCGAGATTCTCTTCGACCTGTGGCTTGGCCTCAGGCGCCAGGCGCACCAGATCGGCGGCGATGATATCGGCCATACGACCCATATTGGTCGGCTCCAGCCAGGGCTGGGTGTCGAGCCCGTTGCCGCTCAGCGCTGGCTGGGTGGCAATGCCGGGCAGGGCACCGTCCACCGGCCGTGCGGCGTCTATCTCGATCACTCTGATATTGCTGCGCCTTGCCAGCGGGTAAAGGCTGTCTTCCGGCCAGCTGGAACGCAGGCTGATGACCGCGTCGGCGTCCTTGGCCAGCGCTTCCAGTTTGGCGGCGCCGCGGCCGGCAAAGTAGGACGGCTGGCGGCTGCCGGGCAGGTTGGCCGGAGCGGCGCGCACCAGTTGCACATCGCTGCCATCAATCAGCATGGCGGTCAGCCCATAGGTGATGGGCAGCGCCGCCAGCAGCTGTACCGGGCCCGGCTGCGGGCGCTTGTTTGTCGCCTGTTGGGCCAGGGCGGTGGTGCTGCTGCCGACCAGCAGTGCTGTCAACAGTGCTGTCAGCAGGCAAGGGCGAAGGGAGTAGCTCATCCGATATTTCCTTTCAACTGCGGGAGTGTGCCGCGCGCGATAGCGGCGAGTGCGAAGAACATACCAGCGACCAGAATGATCGCTGCGCCGGAGGGAATGGGCAGATCAATCATGATCGGCAGCAGAATACCGGTCAGGGTGCTTAGCGTGGTAATGATTACCGAATACCAGAAAAAGCCGCGCAGCGTTTGGCCCACCAGCCGCGCCGCCGCGGCCGGAATGACCAGCAGCGCGCCAACCAGAATGGCGCCAATGACCTTCACCGCAGCGACGGTGATCAGGGTTACCAGCACCACAAACAGGTAGTCCATGGTTTTTACCGCCACGCCGCGCACCGCCGCCAGCTGTGGGTTGAAACTGGCCAGCATGATGCGGTTGTAGAGCGGAATGGCGAGGCAGACGACCAGCGATCCCACCCCGGCCAGTACGGCCAGGTCAGTGCCATTGACGGTGAGTACCGAGCCAAAGAGCACGTTCTCCAGAATGTGAATATTGATCCGCCCGGCCAAGATCAGCAGCAGACTGGCGCCCAGCGCCAGGGAGACCGAGAGGAATACCCCGATCAATGTATCCGGCGCAAGACCCGTGCGGTTGCGCAGATAATTGAGCAGCAGACCAAACAGCAGGCAGTAGGCAAACAGGCTGCCGTAGGGGCTGGTGTAGGGCTCGCCCAGCAGAATGCCGATGGCGACGCCGGTCAACGCGGCGTGACCTACCGCCTCGGAGAAGAAGGCGAAGCGCTTGACCACCACCAGCGTGCCGAGACCGCCGAGCACTGGGCCGATCATCAGACCGGCCAGCAGGGCATTGACGACAAAACCGTAGGTCAGCATTTCCGGCAGGTAACCAGCGCTGGCCCAGGCTTGAATACCCAGGCGCAGATGTTCGTAATCCAGGCTCATGCGGGCTGTCCCTGCGGCGTGTGGTTTTTGCTGCGCGGATGGGTAGAGAACAATTCGAGCAGGCGTTCGGGCGTCAGGGCCTCGTGCGGAGTCGAACTGAACAGGATCTCCCGATTGAGGCCACTGACCTGATCGGCCATGCGCCCCACTGCGGCCAGGTCGTGTTCGATCCAGAGTACGGTCACGCCGGCGGCGCGCCAGTGCTGCAGCAGCCGTTCGAAAACCTGGATGCCAGCTTCGTCCAGTGCCGACATGGGCTCATCCAGCACCAGCAGCTGCGGGGCAGGGATCAAGCCCTGGGCGAGCAGCACACGCTGGCGCTCGCCACCGGACAGCGCGCCCATGCGGCGTTTGCGTTTGCCCTGCATGCCGACCAACTCGAGCGCCTCATCGATCGCCGCGCGAAAGCGCTTGGAAATGCCGAAAAAGGCCGGACGGCGCTGGCACATGGCGGCCATGAAATCTTCGACGCTGAGCGGCAAGCCGCGATCAAACTCCAGCGCCTGGGGTACATAACCGATGACGCCGGGGGCGCCTGGCCAATTCAGACGCAGCTCGCCCTGATGCGGCATTTGCCCCAGCAGGGTCTTGATCAGCGAGCTTTTGCCGCCGCCGTTGGGGCCCACCAACGCGTGTATGTCGCCAGCCGCCACCTGCAAGTCGATACGGCGCAGAATCTCGGTTCTACCCAGCGTCAGGGCTACGCCGACAAACTCGATCGCCGGGCCGCTTATTTGTCGTTGCAGCGCGCCCAGTGGCACGGCACCGGCACTGTTCATTGAGCTGACTCCTGAATAGCGCGCACGACGGTATCCAGGTTCTGCTGCATGCCCTGTTGATAGAGTTCGGGGCTGTATTCGCCGTAGGAGATATGCGTCAGGGCATACAGCTTCACACCCGATTCACGCTGGATGGTATCGACATACGCCGAGGGAAAGTCGATCTCGGAGAAGATCACTTGCACATCCAGCTCCTTGAGCTGATCAATGGTCTTCTTCAACTGGCTGGGGCTGGGCTCGATACCGTGCGCCGGCTCGACCACGGCAGTGACTTCCAGCCCAAACTCGCGCAGGAGATAGTCGTAGGCGCCGTGGATGGTGGCCACACGTAGCTCGGCGCTCGGCGCGTCAGCCAGCTTGGCCAGCGCATCGGCGCGCATCTTGCGTAGCGTGCGGCCGTAGCTGCGCGCGTTGCGGATGTAGGTGCTGGCGTTGTCGGGATCAAGCTTGCCGAGTTCACGGGCGATGTTGTTGACCTGCGCGATACTGGCGCTGATCGACAGGAAGGTATGCGGGTTGACCACCTTGCCAGCGCCCCGCGCGGCGTTACCGGTGGCAGCCAGCAGTGGCACGTTCTCGTTGGCTTCGATGGTCGCGATATTGGGTTTTTCGCTGGCGGCGATCATGCGGTCGGCAAAGTCGTCATGACCGATGCCGTTGAGCACGATGACGTCCAGAGTGCCGATGCGCTTGATGTCTTCGGAATGCGGCTCGTAGGCGTGGGGGTTGAAGCCGGCGGGGATCAGGGGCACGACTTCGGCCTTGTCGCCGACGATGTTGCTCACATAGCTGTAGTAAGGATGCAGAGTAATGCCGATGCGCAATGGCTTGGCGCTGTCGGCGTAAGTGGCCTGGCAGGTGAAGAGGGCGATCAGGCTGAGCAGGGCCAGGCGCAGGAAGGTGCGTCGAGAGGTGGCGGCGTTGCGTGTCATGGTCATCCAGAAACAGGTTTTCAGGTAAGTAGGTCGAACCTTTGAGGGCAGGTTGCGTTCTTCAATGTTCGCGATGGCGGGTAACCCCAGCGTTAAACTGGATCGCCAGTTGCTTCCAGCCGGCGGCAATCAGCGCCTGGTCGCTCAGGCCATCGGGGGTTGCGACCGGGGCATCTGCGTGTAGCCACACCGCCTCATTGATCTGCTCGGGAGAACTCAGGCGCATGAGAAAGCTGCCGGCCACGCTGGCGTTGCTCGTTTGGCCCAGGTAGGCGCTGTCGGCACCCCGTTGAATCAATGCCCATTGATGCGCGCCGCGCTGTTCCGCGCTCATGTCTTGCATGAATGGCGGAAAGCCTTCCTCGCTCATTTGTTGCGGGCTGGGCAGCGCACCCAGTTCTTCGCTGATGAAGGGGATTTCTTCTGCCACCACACGCAGATCGGCGTAAATGCCTTGTTCTGCGGCGCTCAGGTCTCGGCGGGCATCCAGTTGGTAGTCGGCGATACTTTGCTCGATTGGCGCCTCGTGGTGCCAGAAAATGACGCCTGCCGCCAGCGCGAGAATCAGTGCGCAAACCAGAGCTACATACAGTGACTCATGGCCGGCACCGGCCGGGCGCACAACTTGTACCGTCACGGCGCGGGTACTTCGGTGTGGTCGACTTCAACCACGTGGCCGGGGCCGGCGTCGAACAGAATATAGAACTCGTCGTCCGGCCGCGCGAAGGTCATGCTGGAGTCGTCACCTAGCTTGCCGGGCACCAGAATCTCTTCGTTGTAGCTGATCACATCCAGGGTAACGCCGGGCGCGCCGCTACCGTCGGAAAAGCCGCCGGTGCAGCGGATTTCTTCCTCGCCGAGGGGCTCGCAGGTACACAAGGGGTTGTGGGCAAAGGCTTGGCCCGCGGCCATAAGCAGGCCAGCGGTCAGGGCGCTCAAGCCGAAACGCGATAGTGTGTTCATTCGGTGTCTCCTCGTTGTTGCAGCCAGGCAACGGTCGCTGGTGAGGCCTGGGCCAAGGGTATGGAGCCTTGGTGCATGCTGCCGTCCCAGCCCTCCATGGTGACCCACAGATGGTCATCGGGCTTGGCTCGGCCGGGTACCGGCAGGCTGACGCCCATGCGGTACGGGCTGCCAAAGAATAGGGCACCGGCAGCGCGCAGGCTGCGCGGCTTGCCGATACGCAGATAGGTTGCCTTGACCTCGTCAATGCAGCTGTCGCATAGCGCGGCGTTGAAGGCCTTGAAGTAGCCCGCTGGACCGGAAGATACCGGACCATCCTCACGCAGCTCAGCCAGGGTCAAGCTCCAGGGGCCGACCTCGATGACACCTGCTTCGCGCTGCCCCAGCCCGACGTCACCGCGAAACAGTGCGGCATCCTGAAAGTAGCGCGGCATGAAGCCCAGGGGAATCAGCACCAGCAGAATGTTCAAATGAAAGCGCCAGCGCTGCCACAGGCGGCCCAGGGCGCGTTGCGTGGGCGGGTTGGTTGCGGTCTTCATGCGCGACCCTCTGCGGATTGGCCCAGGGCGTGCTGTGGCGCTGGTTGTTCTTTATTGACCTGATTGCTTTTTTTAAGGGCCTTTGCGGTGGCAATGGCGGTGCGCTTGCTCCAGATCAGCAGGCCGCTGAGCACCATCATGCTGAGTACCAAGCCAAAGAAAAACCAGATCAGCTTGATCCACAGGCCGCCGAAGTCACCAGTGTGCAGCGGGCGCATGGATTCGGTAACGAACTCAAGCCCGCTGCGGTCGCTCAGCAGACGGGTGTATTCCACGTCGCCGTCGTAGGGGTTGATGCCGGCCGTCTGGTTCATCAAGGGATACCAGCCACGACCGCTGACAAACAACAAACTGTAAGCGTTGCCGGGCAGAAATACCGAGCTGGCCTCCAGTGTGGGGATTTCATCAATGGCGCGGGCAATGGCTTCGTCGGTACTCAATTGGGGCGGTGCGAAAAGGTCATCGCTCTGCGGCACATCCTCACGCGCGATGACTGGCGGCACGCCCTCGGTCGAGATGGAGATGTGGTTGTCAAACAGCAGTGCCTGAATCAGAAACCAGGTACCGGTAATGGAAATAACAGCAATGAACCAGATCGACCAGATACCGCTGAGACGGTGAAAGTCACCCCAGAAGATGCGTGCGCCCTGGCGTACGCGCAGGCGTGGCGAGAAAAACCCTTTCCAGAATTTCTTGTAGACCACTAGTCCGGTGATCAGCGAGACCAGCATTGGCAATCCCAGAAAGGACACCAGGTACCAGCCCCAGCTGAAGCCATTGGTGAAGGGCACCAGCCACCAGCCGTGCAGGGCGCGGGTGAATTGGCGGAAGTCGAACGTTGGGCTCACGCCCTGAATGTCGCCGGTGTAGGGATTGACGTAGAGCGTTGGTGAGCTGCCATCTGGGTAACTGACTCGCGCGCGAATGGCAAAGTGCGATTCGTGTGGCTGGCTCAGGGACTGCACCTTGATGTCCGGTTCTGCTTCGTTGATCTTCTGCAGCACGGCGCCAAAGCTCAAACGCTCGGCGTCCTCTGCGGGCTTGGGTGCCCGGACTGACGGATCTGCCAGCCAGATGATTTCTTGGCTGACGGTAGCCAGAGTGCCGGTGACACAGACAATGAGTACAAAAAACCAGACCGGCAATGCCAGCCAGCTGTGCACCAGAAACCAGATTTTCGAGCGGGACTTCTTGGACATGAGCTCAACTTCTTCAATGATTCGCTAGCGTCAGCTGTCTCGATGGGCACTTGGCAGCGGAATAGCAGTTCCTGTGCCACAGCAGCGTGCCAATAAGCGGAAGATGACGGCCAGATGTAGAACGTGATGTTAATGCGAACTGTTAGCATTTTCGTATTTTCTCGGGTCGCTTGTCCATCGGAAAATCGCCCAATTTCGCAGCTTGCGCTGCGTGGTGCGCATATCCGTAGTGCGGCAGCAGGCGATATCGCGGTGTTCTGGCTGTCTTTCAGGGCGAATCTGTTTAACACTGGCAGGCGAATCGCGAGGGGGCTTGGCCTTCTGCGTTAAATCATGAATGCAGGATCAGCTGTATGAAGTTTGCCTTGTTGGAATGGTGTTTACAGGCGCCGCTGGCCACGTCGGCGATGGAGACGGGCGATGCGTGGTTGCAGTGCTGGCAGCAGCTACCGTTTGCTGAAGCCTGTGCTCTGCAACTGGCAATACAGGGTGGTTTTCAAGCGGATCGCGCCGCCTGGGCTTTCGCCAGTGGTTATCAGGCGGCATTGCGTGACCAGTTCCCCGCAGCTGATGGCGCAGGCCTCTACGCGTTCTGCCTGAGCGAGCCGGGCGTTCGCGGGTCGCGCAACCTGCAGACCCGCTGGCGAGAAACTGAGAGCGGCATACAGCTGCAGGGCAGCAAGAGCTGGACGCCATTGTTTGAGCAATGCAGCAGTTTTTTCGTTGCCTGCCGGAGCGAAACCGAAGACAGCTCGGAAGGGACAGTTACAGGCGGCTTTCGTGTTCTTTGCGTGCCGGCCAAGGCAACTGGCGTCACCTTCAGCCCGCGTGAGCCCGGCAGCTTCATGCCGGAGCTGCCAACCGCCTGTATGCAGCTTGATGCGGTGGCGCTCAATGCAGACGCGTTGCTGCCTGGCGATGGGTGGCAAGCGTACGCTAATCCCTTTGCAATCAAGGAGGAGCTCTACGTCAGCGCGGCGTTGCTGGCCTACCTGTTGCGTGAAGGACGCAGCAACGCTTGGCCTGTGAGCTATCTGCAACAGTTGCTGGCGGCACTGGCGCTGCTCGCCGAGTTGGCAAGCAGTGCTGGCAAGTCCCCGGTTTCGCAGGTGGCGTTGAGTGGTGTTACCGCCTGGGCACGTCGCTTGTTTGCCGAAGCCGACACGCTGTGGGCCGCCTCGCCAGCCGATTCGCGCGCCCAGCGCTGGCTGCGCGACAGGCCAATTCAGACGCTTTGGGCTCCCACCAGCGAGCAGCGTGGTGTCAAAGCCTGGCAGGCGGTCTGTGCGCAGGCCGTCTTGTGAGTGCTACAGGCAGAGAGGCCGCGGTGACGGCACGTGAGGTCTATCAAGCCTTGAAGGATGTTGCGCTTGAGCAGCGCCGGGTGCTCAGCAAAACGCCTCATTCCTGGCAGGCAGTTGTCTCTGGCGAGGTTCTGGTGGCGATCGATGGTTACCAGTTGCGTTTGCGCAAGGAGGCAGGGAGCCTGGATTACTGCATTGGCTGTGAGGCGGCGGACGGGCGCCGTGCAGATATGCATTGCTGGTCAGGGGCGGGTACCGATCCGCTTGAGTTGCTCAGTGTCTGGGAGCGGGTGCGGCTCCTCGCCTTGTTGGGCGCGCAATAGCTATTCTCGCAAGCGCTTTTCTGGCGGGTTGTCTGCGCAGTGTAACCCGGTCGCGTTAGACTGCGGCTAACCAGCAGGCTGTGCTGGGCAAGGAACTTGTGCATAGGCCTCCGGTCAACCGGGCAACTTGTCGCCCGCCGGCTTTTTTCTGTGCCGACTAGCACGCCGTGAACGTCATGCTTAGTGCTGTTGGCAGCCCCAACCGGGCGATAGCTGCTATATGTATCATTCAAGGGTTATTCGACTCTTTAATCCGCAGGAGTATTGATGTCTCAGGCACTGATGGCTTTTTCCTCATTGTATTTTGCGACGCTGCTGATGCTACTCGGCAGCGGCTTGCTGGGTACCTATCTGGGCTTGTATCTGGCCGCGAAGGAGGTGAGCGAAATCTGGATCGGTGTGCTGATGACGGGCTACTACGTAGGCCTGGTAATGGGCGCGTCGACAGGCCACAGGATGATTGCGCGCGTGGGCCACATCCGCGCCTTTGTTGCGAGCGCGGGTGTAGTGACGGCGTCGGTGCTGGGGCACGCGTTGACCGACAACGTCTCTGTCTGGCTGGCGCTGCGGGTACTGACCGGCATGGCCATGATGTGTCAGTACATGGTGCTGGAAAGCTGGCTGAATGAGCGCGCCGAGTCGCATCAGCGCGGTATGGTGTTTGCCAGTTACATGGTGGTGACCTTCCTTGGGTTGGTGCTCGGCCAGGTGGTCTTTACCGTGATGCCAACCTTGCAGATAGAACACCTGCTGTTTGTTGCCATGTGCTTTTCACTGTGCCTTGTTCCGGTTGCTGTAACCAAGCAGATCCACCCGGCACCGCTGCATCCGGCACCGCTGAAGGTCAAGTTGTTTGTAGAGCGCATTCCCCAGGCGTTGACCACCATTGCGGTGGCCGGCCTGATGCTGGGCGCTTTCTACGGTATGGCACCGGTCTTCGGCAAGACGGCCGGCCTGACTACGTCGCAGATCGGTGTTTTCATGGCGGTGACCATCTGCGCTGGGCTGATGGCCCAGTGGCCTGCGGGCTGGCTGTCGGATCGGGTTGATCGCAGTCATCTGATTCAGCTCAATGCGATTGTCCTGACCGGGGTGTCGGTACTGATTGCGCTGGACCTGCTGCCCGGTATGGCGCTGATGGTACTGACTTCACTTTTCGGTCTGCTGGTATTCACCCTTTACCCGCTGGCGGTAGCGCTGGCCAACGACCACGTCGAGCCCGATGACCGGGTGCCTCTGTCGGCCATGCTGCTGGTCACCTTTGGTCTGGGCGCCAGTGTTGGGCCCTTGGCCAGTTCGGCGATGATGAAGCTCTGGGGCGCCGACATGCTCTATATCTTCATGGCCTGCTGCTCGCTGGTACTGGTGTTCCGCGTACGTGCGGACGCGGTGACCGGCGAGCATTTGGTGGAGGAGGCGCCGCTGCACTTCATGCCGGCAGCCGGTAACCTGGCCAGTTCACCGCTGGCTGCTGCGATTGACCCGCGGGTGGACGAGCAGGCGGTGGCTGACCAGATGCAGGATGATGTGATAGAGGAGGTTGAGTCGCTGTCGGAGGCTGAGGTGGCCGCTGCAGATGCTGACCAGGATGATCATCGTCCGGGGTAGCGGCCGAACAGTCGGCGGCAAGGCCGACGGGGCATTAGACCTGGGAATGAAGGCATAAATGCGACGCTGGCGGCTCCATGCTGCCGCCAGTAGCCACAGTCAAAACAGGTCTTCTTTCTCCAGGCGACGCGCCTCGCGCTGAAGATAGTTGACGAAGCGGTCGATCTGCCGCTGCGCCAAGGGCGAGGGCTGCCGGAAATGCGCGCCAACGTGGGTCTCGTTGGCGGTTTCCACGAAGTTTGCGTGCCGGATTTCCATGCCCAGTTCAAGGCGACCGGTCTCGGGCAGATGCAGATAGCAGGGCTCGAACAGTTCACCCGGCTGCAGTGATTTGCTTAGATCGCCGTCGAGACGAATCTTGCAGCCAGTGGCGGAAATGTCCATCAGAAAGGCTTTCAGGCTGCGCTGGCGCTCGGGGTGGTTCAATTCCAGTGCCACGTCGGCAGTGCGGCGTACGCTGGCACGGAAGGCGCCGCGCTTCTGATGATAGATGAGCTCGTCCGGCATTTTTGCCGCGTAGGCGGGGGCGTCGTCGAGCATGACCTGGGTCGCGCCCGGGCAAGACCAGCGGATATGTATGCCCTCATGCCAGGCATCGACCTTGTAGGCTTCACCCTGACTGGCGTAGCGGTCGCCTTCCCGCGGGATCATTTCGTCAATCCACACATCGCCGCGGTCGCTATCGAGGTTGACGATAAAGCTCTGAAATTTCTGGGTACGATCTTCAAAGGTGATGATCAAGGGATCACGAGACTGCATCAGTGTCTTGAGGAGCGCGGTAATCTCAATCGGGGAACGAACTTCGCGCGGGGGCTGTGGACCAGCTTCTTGTGAGAATAGGGTAGACACTTAGGGCTCTCGGTATTATTGGTTTTGGCTAGCGGCCTACTATACATCAAGCTGGCTGATTGGCATCACCTCAGACCTTGGTTAGGTCACGTGATACGCCTGAACGGCTTCGGTTACCCAGTTGGTCGTAAATGTTCTGGCTGGATTCGCCCTGGTTGCGCAACAGGTCAAGCAGATTGGAGGTACTGTTCTGGCTGTGACGAACCAGGCGCGCATTGCGGTCGTTGGCCGTCTTGCACGCTTCCAGATGGTCAAGAAATTGCTGGTAGGCGGCGCTGAGTGCCTCATCGTTCAAGTCGCTGACGTGGCTCTGCAGACTTTGTGCACTGATTTGATGTTGGGTGCAATAGTGCTTGATGGTTTGATCGTGGCGGGCGAGCGCTTCCAGCAGCGGGCGTTTTTCCTGCAGCAACAGCTCAAGCTCATCCATGTTTTGCTCGATGATGGCCTGCCGTTCGCGCTCGGTTAAAGCGAGGTAATGTTCACAATCCTGGTCAGCTTGTTGAAAAATTGTTTTCAACGCGTGCATGGGTGCCTCCGCAAGCTAAGGCCAGGATCAGGCAGCTGGTCAGCTTTCGAAGCTGAGCAGCTTGTCTGCGATCCTGCTGCTGTCAGTCTGGTAACTGCCGTCAGCAATGGCCTGTTTGATCTGATTGACACGCTCGCTATCGACTTCCGGCAGCTCGCGCAGACGTTCTTCAATGGCCTGCAGCTGCTGTGCCTGCTGGCTGAGGCTAACCGATGAACGCTCGCTAGCAGCTTCCTGAGCGGCGCCGGCAGGGGCTTTATCGGTGTTGTCGAGCGTAGCTTCACGCTTGCCAGACGTACTGCCGGTCTGGTTGCTGCGGCCGGCCCCGTTAGGACCATTCGGCGAGTTGAAGTCGATGACCATGATGAATTCCTCAAACTGTAAAATCTTCTCTAACCGCTTTAACGGCCGCGAGGCTGAAAACTTTAGGGAAAATAAGTGTGAAAAGCATCACAGTACGGCGTGCTCGGTTTCGTCGGCAGTATATCCCATAATTTACCGCTCATCACATGTCTACCCTGACCTGACCCGGGCCACTGACGCGGGCCTTCAGTTCGCGATTGGAGTGAGTATTGCGCACCCGTATCTGAGCGCCCAAGGCGCCGCTCTCCAGTGCTTCGCCGGGCATTTTGACCGACACGTTGCCGTTGCTGGCGCTGATAACCACCTTGTCACCGCGCTTAACCACCTCGTTTTGTTCAATCACGGCGAAGGTGATGATGGTGTCTGGTGGTACCGGCCGGGTCAAGCGCATGCCAATCGCCTGCTGAGGGTCTATCAGATACTTGTCGCGCAGGAGGCTGGTATCGCGCTCCTTGAGCGTCAGGTCGGCGGCACTGAGCAGGCTATTGCGGGCCAGGGGGCGAGCACTGACCAGAACCTGCTGGTACAGGCTGACTTGGCCTGGCACAAAAAGGCGCCAGGGCGAGCTGCTGTCGCAGGTCAATCTGACGGTGACCCTGCCCACCGGAATGTCGGGGCTTTCCAGTTCTGCGCTGAGCTGATCTGCGGGGCAAACAGGCAGGCGTAGCCTGGCATCAAGCCTGTTCAATTTGATCTCGTAGCGGGCGGGTAGACCGCTGCGCGCGATATGTTCCTCGACTTCTTGCTCAAGAAACGTGTTGGTCGCGCCGATAAGCTGATCAATGAGCGGATTGGCGAGCGCTGACGTGGAAAAAAATATCGCCAATGCCGCGCACCCGGTGATAAAACGCATACAATTACCTTTATAACAAATGGTCGGTGCGTGTCATTTTACTGTCAGTCTAATAGCCTTAAGGCGAATACTGCAGGAAACATGCCGCATTGAGCTCAATACGATAAGGAGCTGCCCATGGCTGGTGTAATGGATTCAGTCAATCAGCGTACCCAGCTGGTTGGCCAGAATCGGTTGGAACTGCTGCTGTTCAGGCTGTCAGGCAATCAGCTATACGGGATCAATGTGTTCAAGGTGAAAGAGGTGCTGCAGTGCCCACGCCTGACCATGATGCCGAAACTGCATCCGGTGGTTCGCGGCGTGGCGCACATTCGTGGCGGCACCCTGCCGATTCTTGATCTCAACCGCGCAACGGGTGGTCCGGGGCTGGATAACCTGGATACCGCGTTCGTTATCATCACCGAGTACAACTACAAGGTGCAGGGCTTTCTGGTCCGTTCGGTTGAGCGCATCGTCAACATGAACTGGTCCGAGATTCATCCACCGCCAAAGGGTACTGGTCGCGATCACTACCTCACCGCCGTAACGCGGGTCGACAATCAGATGGTTGAGATTATCGACGTCGAAAAGGTGCTGGCCGAGGTGGTACCGACCAATGAGAAGATTTCCGAAGGCGTCATCAATCAGGAAACCAACGCCGAGGCGGTGTCTCGCCGGGTGCTGATCGTTGACGACTCGTCCATTGCGCGAAAGCAGGTTTCGCGTTGCCTGCAGGAAGTAGGGGTGGAAATTATCACCCTCAACGATGGTAAGCAGGCGCTGGATTGGCTCAAGTTGCAGGCTGATCAGGGTGAAGATGTCAGCAAGTCGTTGCTGATGATGGTCTCGGATATTGAAATGCCTGAAATGGATGGCTACACGCTGACGGCAGAAATACGCAACGATCCACGTCTGAAAGATCTGCACGTGATGTTGCATACCTCGCTCTCAGGTGTGTTTAACCAGGCGATGGTCAAGAAAGTAGGCGCCGACGACTTTCTTGCCAAGTTCAAGCCGGATGACCTGGCTCAGCGGGTTATCGATCGTCTGCACGCCGTGCGCGATCAGGTCGAGTAGCGGATGGCGAGGAACCCAACACTGAACTCACACAACGCAAGGCGGCCCGAGTGACTTTGGCAAATCAGGACTTTCAGGTATTTCGCGAGTTTTTGGAAAAGGCCTGCGGCATCGTACTGGGTGACAACAAACAGTATCTGGTATCCAGCCGGCTTAACCGGCTGCTGGAGCAGGAAAAGATCGGCAGCCTGGGTGAGTTGGTCAAACGTATCCAGGCGCAGCCGCGCGGTGGTTTGCGTGAATCGGTGATCGATGCGATGACCACCAATGAAACGCTCTGGTTTCGCGACGTTTATCCGTTTGAAGTGCTCAAGAAGAAGTTGATCCCCGAGTTCATCAAGAACAGCCCGGGTCAGCGTCTGCGTATCTGGTCTGCCGCCTGCTCGTCGGGTCAGGAGCCTTATTCGCTGAGTATGTCGATCGATGAGTTCGAGCGCAGCAATTTGGGACAGTTGCGCGGTGGTGCGCAGATTGTGGCGACGGATCTGTCAGGCGGTATTCTGAATGCCGCCAAGAGCGCCGAGTATGACAGTCTGTCGGTGGCGCGCGGCCTGTCACAAGATCGGCTGGCGCGTTACTTTGATCAGTTGGCGCCGGGTCGCTGGGCGGTCAAGCCGCCGCTGCGTAACCGGGTCGAGTTTCGCGCGATGAACTTGCTCGACAGTTATTCGATGCTGGGTAAGTTCGACATCGTATTTTGCCGCAACGTGCTGATCTATTTTTCTGCCGACGTTAAAAAAGACATCCTGCGGCGTATTCACGCGACTCTCAAGCCGGGCGGCTATCTGATGCTGGGCGCCTCCGAGGCATTGAATGGCTTGCCAGAGCTCTATCAGATGGTGCAATGCAACCCGGGTATCGTGTACCAGGCGCGCTGACTTTTCCTTCGTTTCATACCTCTCTTTGCCGCCCCTTAGTGTGCGGCAAAGTCTTTGCCGCTTCCTCTGATGTTCCTGCTGCCGCTTGCCGCTTGCCGGTAACGCCTTGCCGCTTTATCGCCTGGTGTTAGCCTAACTCTATGTATTTATTGGCTTTCTATTCTTGGCATGCCGTTTGCTTTGTTGTTGGCAGAAAGGTCTTTTGGCCCTGGCGCCAGAACGAGGAAGTTTGCCATGAGTTTGAGTTTCGAAAACGCACTGGGTTTGCACGAGCAAGCGCTCAAGTTCCGCTCTCAGCGGGCCGAGGTGCTGGCCAACAATCTCGCCAATGCGGAAACACCCAACTACAAAGCGCGTGATCTGGATTTCAGCGCGGTGCTGGCAGCGCAGCAGAGCGGCGGTAGTCAGGCTGTGAGTGTGACCCAGACCGATGACGGCCATATTGCTGCCGAGAGTCTGATTGATCAGGTTGCCGGTCTGCGCTTTCGCAATCCGCTGCAGCCCTCGCTCGACGGCAATACCGTAGATCCTGAGGCCGAGAAGGCCGCCTACGCGGAAAATGCCATCGACTTTCAGGCCAGTTTCACCTTCCTCAACAGTAAATTCAAAGGGCTGATGACGGCCCTGCGGGGAGAGTAACGCATGTCACTCGATAAGGTTTTTGACATCGCCGGCTCCGGCATGAGCGCACAGTCACTGCGCCTGAATACCGTCGCCAGCAATATTGCCAACGCCGAGACGGTCTCCAGCAGCATTGATCAGACCTATCGGGCACGCAATCCGGTGTTTGCCACCATTTTCAGTGCACAGCAGGGCACGGGCGCGTCACTGTTCAGCGATGAGCAGCAGGCCGGCGAGGGTGTTCAGGTGCTGGGCGTGGTGGAGTCGGATGCCGAGCTGGAGCCGCGCTACGAGCCGGATCACCCGATGGCAAACGAAGAAGGTTATGTGTTTTATCCCAACGTCAATGTGGTGGAAGAGATGGCCAACATGATGTCTGCGTCGCGGTCATACCAGACCAACGTTGAAGTCATGAATACCGCCAAGACCATGTTGCAACGCGTCCTTACCCTGGGCCAGTGATCGGAGATCTATAGACCATGAGTGTCAGCAATAATGTGGCAGTGGGCAACAGTGTACTGGACCAGTACCAGCTCGAATCGGACCGCTTCGCTACTGGCGATGAGCTGGGCAAGGATCAGTTTCTCGAGCTGCTGGTGGCGCAGATGAATAACCAGGACCCGCTGTCGCCGCAGGAGAATGGCGAGTTCATCGCCCAGCTGGCGCAGTTCAGTACCGTTGAGGGCATCGAAAATATGAACACCTCAATGGAAGCATTGCTCAGTGGCTACCAGTCTTCGCAGGCCTTGCAGGCGTCGTCCATGGTGGGACGTACGGTGATAGTGCCATCCGATCAAGCGATGGTGGATACCGCCAACGGTCTGGAAGGACAGTTTGCGTTGCCCAAAAATAGCGGCGCAGTCACCGTCAAGGTGCTGGATAGCTCCGGCAGCCTGGTCGACACCATCAACATGGGCAGCCTGGAAGCAGGCATGCACGACTTTACCTGGGATGGGCAGGACGCCAGCGGCAATGTCTTGCCGCCTGGCGCCTACACCTTCGAAGCCAGTGCGTCCATCGATGGTACCAGCAAGCAACTGGCAACCCTGTTGCCGGCCAATGTAGACAGCGTTTCGCTGGGTGCGGGTACCAACGGTGAGCTGCTGCTCAACGTGGCGGGGCTGGGCAGTATCAGTTTTTCCAACGTATACGCAATTAAATAAGAGTCGTCCGACACTGACTGAGTAAGGAGAAACACCATGGCTTTCAATATCGGTTTGAGTGGTATCCGGGCGGCAGCATCCGATCTGAATATCACCGGTAACAACATTGCCAACGCCGGCACTGTCGGCTTCAAAAGCTCACGTGCTGAGTTCGCCGACGTTTACGCGGCATCGGTTCTGGGTTCAGGCAGCAATGCGCAGGGCAGTGGTGTAGCGCTGGCCGATTCGGCGCAGCTGTTTACCCAGGGCAACATCAGCTTTACAGAAAACAGCCTGGATCTAGCGATCAACGGCAACGGCTTCTTCGTTACCAGCAAGGATGGCGCGATCAGCTACACCCGTGCCGGTTACTTTGGTACAGACAGTGCCGGCAATATCGTGAATAACGCTGGTGAGCGCCTGCAGGGCTTTGGCGTCAATACGGTATCCGGCCTGATCAATCAGGGTATTCAGACTGACCTGCGGGTGGACACTCGCTCGGCAGATCCGAATGCCACCAGCGAGATTACCTCCACGCTGAACCTGAACTCCACGCAGACCCGTCCGACGCTGTTCACCCAGCAATACGACGCCGCCTACGCCACCTCGATTGCCGGCGCGGCTGATCCGACCAACCCGACAGCGGCGGAGATTGCCACTGCGCAGGCAGCTGGTCTGGCAGCAGGGCGCTCTACCTTCGACCCGACCAACTCGGCTTCCTACAACAGCTCCACCTCGGTCAACGTGTATGACAGCCTGGGTAACTCCCACGTGCTGACCAAATACTTCGTCAAGAATGACGCCAACAGCTGGGATATGTACGTGCTGATTGACGGTCGCGACGTGCAGAGCGGTGTGGAAGCATCGGACCCGGCGTTTGACCCCTCTACCACCACGCGCTATGACGTGGATTTCAACAGCGTTGGTGAGCTGACTACCGCGCAACCCTATGCGGTGACCGGCTGGGTACCGCTGGATAGCGAAGGTCAGCCGACTGGCGCCGAGTCACCGGTGGCCAACCTGACCATCAACCTGGCAGGTTCTTCACAGTATGCCTCCAGCTTTGCCGTGACCTCGGTAACCCAGGACGGTTTTACCACCGGTGAGCTGGCCGGCCTTGAGATTGATGAGTCCGGTCTGCTGGTCGCGCGCTATACCAACGGTCAGACTCGCGTGCAGGGCCAGGTAGTATTGGCGACCTTCGCCAACCAGCAGGGGCTGACGCCGCTGGGTAACACCGCTTGGGCGCAGTCCTTTGCCTCTGGGGAACCGGTCATTGGCGCGCCTGCCACCGGCACCTTGGGTGGGATTCAGTCCGGTGCGCTGGAAGAGTCCAACGTGGATATTTCCGAGCAACTGATCAATCTGATTGTGGCACAGCGTAACTACCAGGCTAACGCCAAGACCATTCAGACTGAAGACGCGGTAACGCAGGCGATCATCAATCTGAGATAAGCCAGCGGCTGATCCTTCAGCGGCGAATCTGGCGGCAATACCGGCAAGAAAGCTTGCCGGTATTGCCGCTTTTTTGTGGGTGGCTATTTTTAAATCATTGAAAATAAAGCAATAAAATCTGTTTTTTCAGTGGTGGCATGATCCGTGCTTTATCTTCTGTATCAAGAGCAAAAGCGGCAATTCCTTGTCGCGTAAGTTGATGCGGGAGTAGGGCATGGACAAATCCTTGTACATATCCATGACGGGTGCGAGCCAGAACGCGTTGGCGCAGCGTTCGCACGCCAACAACCTGGCAAACCTGACCACCACGGGGTTCCGCAAGGACTTCGAGCAGGCGCGTTCCATGCCGGTGTTCGGCGATGGCTTTGCCACGCGTGCCTATGCCATGACCGAACGTCCGGGTACCGACTTTTCAGCCGGCAGCATGCAGGAAACCGGACGCGAGCTGGATGTGGCGGTACAGGGTGAAGGCTGGATTGCCGTGCAGGCGCCTGATGGCACCGAAGCTTATACCCGTGCTGGCAATCTCAAGGTGGACGTCTTCGGCATTCTGCGTACCGCTGGCGACCTGCCAGTGCTGGGCAACGGTGGCCCGATTGCCATTCCGCCAGCGGAAAAAATTGAAATCGGCTCTGACGGCACTATCAGTATTCGCGCCCTGGGCGAAGCGCCGACGGTAATGGCGGAAGTAGACCGTATCAAACTGGTCAATCCTGACCCTGCCAGCATGCGCAAGGGTGAAGACGGGCTGATGCGCGCCGATGGGCCAGAGCAGCCCGCCGATGGAGCAGTGCAGGTGGCGACTGGCTTTCTGGAAGGCAGCAACGTCAATGCGGTGGAAGAAATGACCTCCATGTTGGCACTGGCACGGCAGTTTGAGTTGCACGTAAAAATGATGCGCACCGCCGATGAAAACGCACAGGCGTCCGATCGCGTCCTGCAAATCAGTTAACGTTTAACAGCAGTGTCAGTTAACTGACACGCGAGGAGACACAGCATGCTCGCAGCACTTTGGGTCAGCAAAACCGGGTTGTCCGCACAGGACACCATGCTCACCACTATCTCCAACAACCTGGCCAACGTCTCGACCACCGGCTTCAAACGTGATCGTCCGGAGTTTGAAGATCTGCTGTATCAGATCAAGCGCCAGCCCGGCGGCCAGAGCACCCAGGACACCCAGCTCCCCTCCGGCTTGCAGTTGGGTACCGGTGTGCGAGTGGTGGGCACGCAGAAAATTTTCACCGAAGGGACGCTGCAGACCACTGAGCAGCCGCTGGATATGGCGGTCAACGGTCGCGGCTTTTTCCAGATTCTGATGCCCGACGGCAACCTGGGATATACCCGCGACGGTAGCTTTCACCTGGATGCCGATGGTCAGATTGTGACGTCCAATGGCTTTCCGCTGGAACCCGGTATCGTACTGCCCGACGACGTACAGAACCTGACCATTGGTGAAGACGGCACCGTCACTATTTCGGTATTTGGTGATCCCGGCGTACAGCAGATCGGCAATATTCAGACTGCGGATTTCATCAACCCGGCAGGCCTGCAATCCATCGGCAATAACCTGTTTCTGGAAACCGCCGCCAGCGGCGCGCCACAAACCGGCAACCCTGGTGAGAACGGCCTGGGCACGGTACTGCAGAACACCCTTGAGAACTCCAACGTTAGCGTGGTTGAGGAACTGGTGAACATGATCACCACCCAGCGCGCCTACGAGATGAACTCCAAGGTTATTTCTACCGCAGATCAGATGCTGCAGTACATCAGCCAGAACCTCTGAGGGGAGTGACCCGCAATGAACATGTTGCGTAACGCATTGGTGCTTTTCGGTTTGGCGAGTCTGGTTGGCTGCATGCAGATGCCGCCTACCCGCGACGACCCGGCCTATGCTCCGGTGTTGCCGCGCACGCCGTTGCCGCAAGAGTTGAACAACGGCGCGATCTATCAGCCTGGTTTTGAAATGAGCCTGTATAACGACCGCAAGGCGCACCGGGTGGGTGACATCATCACCATCACCTTGAGCGAGCGGATGGCGGCGCAGAAGAAGGCTGAGAACGAGATCGACAAGGATAGTAGCGCTTCAATTGCCAACCCGACCCTGTTGGGTAACGTGGTGGGCGCCAAGGGGCTGGGTTTGGGTGTGAGCCTCTCCGGCCAGCGTGAGTTTGATGGTTCTGCCGATGCTAATCAGAGCAATAGCCTGACAGGCTCGATCACTGTCACTGTGGCGGAAGTATTGCCCAACGGGATTCTGGCAGTGCGCGGCGAGAAGTGGATCACCCTTAACCAGGGCGATGAGTTGATTCGTATCTCCGGCCTGGTACGTACCGACGACATCGGCCCGGATAATACCGTGCTCTCGACTCGGGTTGCCGATGCACGCATTACCTATTCCGGCACCGGCGCTTTTGCCAATGCCAGTCAGCCAGGCTGGTTGAACCAGTTCTTCCTCAGCCCGCTGTGGCCGTTCTGACAGGAGAGACACGATGCGCCTTTTTTCGCTCTGCCTATGTCTGCTATTGGCCAGCCCGCTGGCCCTGGCTGACCGCCTTAAGGATATCGGCAGCATTGCCGGGGTCCGCAGCAACCAGTTGATCGGTTACGGTCTGGTGGTGGGGCTGGACGGTTCGGGTGACCAGACCAGCCAGACACCCTTTACCGTGCAGACCTTCAACAACATGCTGGCGCAGTTCGGCATTACCGTGCCGCCGGGTACGCGCATTCAGATGAAGAACGTGGCTGCGGTGGCGATTCATGCCGACCTGCCGCCCTTTGCGCGGCCGGGCCAGAACATCGACATTACCGTGTCGTCCATCGGTAACGCCAAGAGTCTGCGCGGTGGCAGCCTGCTGATGACCCCGCTGAAAGGGATCGACGGCCAGGTTTATGCCATTGCCCAGGGCAATCTGGTGGTGGGTGGTTTCGGTGCCGAAGGGGCCGACGGCTCGCGCATTACGGTTAACGTCCCGAGTGTTGGTCGTATTCCCAACGGCGCCTCGGTTGAGCGCTCGGTAGCCAGTCCTTTTGCCTCTGGCGATCACCTGACGTTCAATTTGCATCGCCCCGATTTCACCACCGCCAAGCGCGTAGTGGATCAGGTGAACAATACCTTTGGCCCGGGCGTGGCGCAGGCGCTGGATGGCGGCAGTATTCGCATACGCGCCCCGATAGATCCGAACCAGCGTGTCGACTACCTGGCCATGGTCGAAAACCTGCAGATCGAGCAGGGCAATGCGGCGGCCAAGGTGATCATCAACTCGCGTACCGGCACCATCGTGATTGGTCAGGATGTGCGGGTGCAGCCGGCCGCGGTCACCCACGGCAACCTCACAGTCACTATCAGCGAGAATATCGACGTCAGTCAGCCCGATGGTGTGTTGTCCGGTGGGCAGACCGTGGTGGCGCCCAGCTCGCAGATCAATATCGATCAAGGCGACAGCCGCATGTTCGTGTTCAATCCGGGCGTGTCGCTGGATGAAATTGTTCGCGCGGTCAATCAGGTGGGCGCAGCGCCCGGTGACCTGATGGCCATTCTCGAAGCACTCAAACAGTCTGGCGCTCTGAACGCCGATCTGGTCATCATCTGAGTCGGGAGGCCAGCATGAGCATCAGTAACAGCAGTCTCAACTACTCCGACCTTAATAGCGTCAGTCAGCTGAAGTCGGGTGCCAACGCCAACAGTCCGGAGAATATTCGCAAGGTGGCGGAGCAGTTCGAGTCGCTGTTCGTAAACATGATGGTCAAGAGCATGCGCGATGCCAACGCGGTGTTTGCCGAGGGTAATCCGCTGAATACGCCACAGACCAAGCATTACCAGGATATGTACGACAACCAGTTGTCGATCCACTTGGCCGAGAGCAAGGGGCTGGGCCTGACCGACACTCTGATGCGTCAGCTGTCGCCACAGGGCAGCGCGCCGCTGGCCGCTAGCTCTGCTACTCAGGCAGAGGCTGTTAGTGGGGTAGATCAGTCTGCCTTGCTGGCCCGCCGCCGGCTCGCCATCTCGTCCAACTATAGCGCCTGGGCGCAGAAGCACGCCCAGCAGCAGGGCGGTAATGTGCACACCACGGACAGTGGCAGCGTAGCCGACAGCTGGCAGCCGCTGCGGGCGTTGCAGGCTGCCGCGCGGACTACAGCCACGGGCACCACAGCGCAGACCCAGAGCGCTGAAACTACCGGTCGCACCCGTTTTGCCAGCGCTGACGAGTTTGTCGAAACCATGTTGCCGATGGCCGAGAAGGCCGCTGCGCGGCTGGGTGTAGACCCGCATTATCTGGTTGCGCAGGCGGCGCTCGAAACCGGCTGGGGCAAGTCGGTCATCAAGGAATCTGATGGCTCCAGCAGTTATAACCTGTTCGGCATCAAGTCGCATGGCGGCTGGCAGGGCGACTCGGCCAGCGTGATGACTACCGAATATCGCAATGGCGTGCAGGGTAAGGAGCGCGCGTCGTTCCGCAGTTACGAGTCCTGGGAGCAGAGCTTCGAGGATTACGTCAGCTTCCTGGAAACCAACGGTCGCTATCAGCAGGCGCTGAGCAGCACCGCAAACCCCGACTCGTTCTTCCGTGAGCTGCAGCAGGCCGGTTATGCCACTGACCCGCAGTACGCTAACAAGGTATCGCAGATCGCCCGCAAGCTGATCAGCGAAACCGATACCCGGCTGGCCAACAACACAGCGGCGGCTGACAGCGCAGGCAGGGCATAATGGCGGATCTTTTTGGCATTGGTCTGAGTGGGCTCAAATCGGCCCAGACCCAGCTGTCGGTGACCGGTCAGAACATCAGCAACGTCAACACCCCCGGTTACAGTCGGCAAACGGCGATTCAGGCCGCCCAGGTGCCGACGCTGACCGGCGCCGGCTACCTGGGTAACGGCAGCAAGGTGGTGGATGTTGAACGCATCTACAACCAGTTTCTGACCAATCAGGTGCGTACCAGCACTTCGGCGAATGCCGAGGTCAATGCTTTCCAGTCGCAGATGGAGCAGCTCAACACCCTGGTCTCCAGCACCGCCACCGGCATCACGCCCGGTTTGCAGAACTACTTTGATGCTCTGCAGACCGCGATTGAAGATCCGGCAAACCTGCCGGCACGGCAACTGTTTCTCTCCGAAGCGGAGGGCCTGGCCTCGCGTTTCAACACCGTGCAGTCCAGCCTGACCGCGCAGAACCAGTTCATCGGCCAGCAGATGAGCACCTTGGCGGACCAAGCCAGCCGCTTGGCCACTTCTGTGGCGCAATACAACGACAGCATCGCCAAGGCGGCGGCCAATGGTGCGCAGCCTAATGATTTGCTGGATGCGCGTGACGAAGCCGTGCGCCAGCTGTCGGAGTTGGTGGGCATTACCGTGGTCCCGCAGGACGATAACCAGATCAACGTGTTTGTGGGCTCGGGGCAGCCGCTGGTGGTCGGCAATCAGGCCTCGACCCTGGCGGTCGCCACGGGTGCCTCTGATCCGTCGCGCGTTGACATTGTGCTGAAAAGCGGTGGCTCCACGCAGGACATCACCTCGCTGATCAGCGGCGGTGAACTCGGCGGTTTGCTGCGCTACCGCGACGACGTGCTGGACCAGGCTTTGAATGCCGTGGGCCGCTTGTCGCTGGCCATTGCGGATCAGTTTAACCAGCAGCAGGGCCAGGGTCTGGACCTCAACGGCAACGCCGGCTCGCTGTTGTTCAATGACATCAATAGCGAGGCGCTGGTGGATGGCCGCAGCCGCGCGCGGGCCAACAATACTGACCCCAATGCCAAGCTGGACGTGTTGATCAGCGATACCTCTCAGCTCAGCACCTCGGATTACGAAGTGGTGTTTTCCAGTGCTACGCAATTTACCGTGCGCCGCACCTCGGATGACAATGTCACCGGTCCCTACGATCTGAGCAGTGTGCCGCCGCCGGAGCTGGATGGCTTCACCATCGAGCTGGACTCCGGCAGCATCGCCTCCGGCGACCGCTTCCTGCTGTCGCCTACGCGGTATGCAGCGGCCGGTATCGAGGTGGTCATGCAGGAGCCGCAGGAGCTGGCCTTTGCTGCGCCGGCCAGTGCCGACGCGAGTCTGGACAACCGAGGTACCGGCAGCCTGTCGCAACCGACCCTGAGTAACGGCCCCACACCGATAGACCCGGCCACGCTGCAGACCCTGCTGCCGATTGACCTGAGCTACGACGCCGCGACCGGAGAGCTGAGCAGCTCCAGTGGCACCTTGAACCCTTCACCGTTGGTGATCAATGCGGGCCAGAGTAATGCCGTTGAGGTGACCGTCGGGGGCTACACTTTCAGCATGAGCATGACCGGCACATCCAAGGACGGCGACACCTTTACGCTGAACTTCAATGAAGGCGTGGCAGACAACCGCAACGCGTTGGTGATGTCTGAGTTGCAGACGGCCAAGGTGCTGGGCCAGGCCAATGGCGCTGATGGCTTTTCCTTTGTCGATGGCTACGGCGATCTGGTGCAGCGGGTCGCGACTTATACAGCGCAAGCGCGTACCGATGCCCAATCCAGCGCAGCGGTGCTGCAGCAGGCCACTAATAATCGCGACTCGGTCTCGGCGGTCAGTCTGGATGAAGAGGCGGCCAACCTGATCAAGTTCGAGCAGTACTACAATGCGTCGGCACAGGTCATTCAAGTTGCACGCACTTTGTTCGATACATTGATCAGCAGCATTCGCTAACGGGTAAAGAACGATGCGAATTTCCACTATTCAGCAGTTCAACAGCGGCGTGCGGGGCATTCAGGATAACTACGCCAATGCCTCGCGGACCCAGGAACAGATCAGCTCGGGCAAGCGCATCCTGTCGCCGGCCGATGATCCGGTGGCCACCGTGCGTCTGCTGCAGCTGAGTCAGGAGTCGAACAAGCTGGAGCAGTACAGCAACAACATGACTGCCGCGAACAACAGCCTGGCGCAGGAAGAGGCCATTCTCAACTCGGTCAACAACGCGCTGCAGCGCGTGCGAGAGATTGCGCTGGAAGCTGGTGGTGGAGGCCTGACCAACGAAGACCGCGAGGCGCTGGCGACCGAACTGGGGCAACGCGAAGAGGAGTTGCTGGATCTGTTCAATAGCCGCAACGCTCGAGGTGAATATCTGTTTGGTGGCTACCAGAGCAACGACGTACCCTTCGTCAAGAACCCCGATGGCAGTTACAGCTACCAAGGAGATGAAGGACAGCGTTCGGTGCAGATCGCCGGTTCCAAGACAGTGGCGCTGAACGACAACGGCAAAGAGCTGTTCGTCAACGTGGCCAACGTCAACCGCGTGCTCACCAGTGCTGATGCCGCCAATACCGGTAGCGGACGTATCTCCTTGGGTGTGGTGGAAAACAAGAACACCTACGATGACACTTTCTACCCGCAAGGCAGCGTGGGTATTGTGATTGGCGCCAATGCTGCCAGTTACGAGATTGTCGACAGTGGCGGCAATCCGCTGGTGCCGCCGGTGACCGGTGACCTGGAGGAAAATGACGACGGTGGCTACGACATTCGCTACGCAGGGGTAGTGGTAACCCTCGACGGCGAGTTGGCCGCTGGCGACAGCTTCAGTATTGCCACCGGCGACAGCGCCCCAGCGAGCAATAAACGCGAGACGCGCAGTGTGCTGGAGACCATTTCCAATTTGCGCAGCACCCTGGAAACCAGCACCGACAGTACCGAAGACAAGCTGCACCGGCGCGACGTGATCGCCGTCACCCTGGATAACCTGGATAACGCGATGAACAGCGTACTGCAAGTCCAGACCACCATCGGTGCACGGATGAACGTGATCGACTCTACCCAGGTGCAGAACGACGAATTATCGCTGATCAACACCAGCGTAACCTCCGAGCTGGAAGACCTCGATTACGCCGAAGCGCTGAGCCGCCTGTCGTTGCAGACCGTGGTGCTGGAAGCGGCGCAGCAGAGCTTCGTCAAGGTCAGCGGCCTCAGCCTGTTCAATCTGTTGCGTTAACCTGCCGGCGTCTGGGCGGCGGCTTGTAACATCTCGATAAAGGCACTGGCCGCCGGTGACAGTGGCCGGTGCAGGCGTGTAACCAGGCCAAAACTGGTACCTGGCATCAGCGCTGGCCAGTCCAGCAACACCAACTGACCGTTGGCTAGCTCTGTGGTCAGGGTGCTTCGGCTGGCAATGCTCAGGGCGTCGCACTGCATGACCAGTCGCTTGAGTACATCCAGGTTGTCGCACTCCAGGCTGATCATCGGTTCCGGGCGCGGCAGGGTGCGCCGGAGTATCTGTTCGATACTCCCGGGCAGACGGAAACTGGCCAGAGGGTAGTCGGCCAAGCGCTCGCGGGTCAGCTCGGGTTCGCTGCACAGCGGGTGACCGGGCCGGCAAAACAACAGACTGGGCTCTTGCTGCAGCGGTTGCACCTGGAGCAAGGGGTCACCCTCCAATTCTCGAATATCCGCCACAAAAAGCTCCAACTCCTCGGCCAGCAGCTGCCGCCGCAGGGCATTCCAGTGCTGAATGTCCAGGCGTACCCGGACGCCCGGATAGCGCCGGTTGAACTCGCCCAGTACGCGCGGCAGCAGATCAGCGGCGGGGAAGGGGCCGGCACCGATCAACAGCTCTCCATCTTCCAGGTCATTGAACTGGCGCAAGGCGTTCTTCAGCGCCGTACTGCCGGCCAGTAGGCGCTTGGCGTGCGCCAGCACCAATTGGCCCTGCGGTGTCAGCTCCACGCCCTTGCCGCCCCGCACAATCAGCGCGCAGCCCAAGCGGTGTTCCAGGGTCTGGATACTGCGGCTGAGTGCGGGCTGGCTGAGGCCAATGGCCTCGCCCGCGCGAATGAACCCCTGATGCTCGACCAGCGCCGCAAAGTGGCGCAGGGATTTCAGGTCCATCGGGTGCTGTTCGCTCATGGGGTCGCCAGCGAGTTGATGATCGGGCAGTCGGGGCGTTCATTGCCCTGACAACACTCGGCCAAGTTGGCCAGCGTGTCGTGCATAGCCTGCAGCTCGGCAATTTTCTGCTCCAGCGTCTGCAGGTGGTGCTGCGCTAGGGCCTTGACCTCGGCGCTGCTGCGCGAGCGATCATGCCACAGGGTCAGCAACTGCGCGGTATCGTCCATGCTGAACCCCAGTTGTCTGGCGCTATGAATGAAGCGCAGAGTATGCAGCTCGCGTTCATTGTATTGGCGGTAACCGGCATTGCTGCGAGCCGGCGCCTGCAGCAGACCGATATTTTCATAGTGGCGAATCATTCTGGGGCTTAACCCACTGGCCTTGGCGGCCTGGCTGATGTTCATGCGGTCTCCGGTTTCCAGCGCTTGAGCAGCAGGGCGTTGCTGACCACGCAGACGCTGCTGGCCGCCATCATGCCGCCGGCCAGCATGGGATTCAGCAGTCCTATGGCGGCCAGCGGAATGCCAATGCAGTTGTAGACAAAAGCCCAGAACAGGTTCTGCCTTATCTTGTGCCAGCTGGCGCGTGACAACGATAGCGCCGCCGGTACCAGCAACGGGTCGCCGCGCATCAGAGTGATACCGGCGCTGTGCATGGCCACATCGGTACCGGTGGCCATGGCCATGCCGATATCGGCTGCCGCGAGCGCTGGCGCATCGTTGATACCATCGCCGACCATGGCCACCGACTTGCCCTCGGCGCGCAGCCGCTGAATGACCTCGGCCTTGTCCTGCGGCAAGACATTGCCGGTTACCTGGGTGATGCCAAGGGTACGGGCTACTGCTTCGGCAGCGGCCTGGCTGTCGCCGCTCAGTAATTGGGTGCTGATGCCCTGTGCGTGCAAGCGGCTGACAGCCTCAGCAGCATTGGGTTTGATGGTGTCGGCGAAGGCGAGCAGGGCGACCGCGCGGGGCGGGTTGCTAGTGGCCAACCAGGAGACAGTGGCACCCTGGGCGGCCAGTGCATCGGCGTCGGCCTGGCAGGCCGACAGATCAACGCCGTTGTCGGCCATCAGCCGGCGGTTGCCCAGCCAGACGGTGTGACCGTCCACTTGGCCTTGCGCGCCCCGACCGGCCAGCACCCGAAAGTCACTGGCGGCCGCCGTGCGCACGCCTTGCGCAGAGGCATAATCACGGACGGCCCGCGCCAGCGGATGCTCCGCCTGCTGCTGCACTGCCTGCGCCCAGGCAAGCGCCTGCTGCCGTGGCGTGTCATCGAGCACTTGAAACGCGGTCAGTTGCGGCTCGCCCCGGGTCAGAGTGCCGGTCTTGTCGAACACCAGGGTATCGATATCGTGTGCCTGCTCCAGCGCTACCGCGTCGCGGATGAGGATGCCATGGCGGGCAGCCACGCCAGTGCCCACCATGATTGCGGTGGGGGTCGCCAGGCCCAGGGCGCAGGGGCAGGCAATCACCAGCACGGCGATGGCGTTGAGCAGCGCCTGCTCTGAGCCGATAAACAGGCTGCCAATCCCCCAGGTCAGCAGGGCAAGCACAATCACGACGGGCACGAAGATGGCGCTCACGCGGTCGACCAGGCGCTGGATTGGCGCCTTGCTGGTCTGCGCGGTCTCCACCAGACGTACGATCTGCGCCAGGCGGGTTTCGGCACCGGTGGCACGCGTTTCCACCAGCAGCAGACCATCCTGATTCATCGCACCAGCGCTCACCTCGTCGCCGGGTTGCCGGCTCACGGGCAGGCTTTCCCCGGTCAGCATCGACTCGTCCACATGGCTGCCGCCTTCATTGACCACGCCATCCACCGGAATGCGTTCACCGGGCCGAACAATCAGCAAATCGCCGGGGCTGACCTGCTCCAAAGCGATGATCTCCTCTTCGCCATTGGCGTTGCGCCGCCGTGCGGTATCTGGTCGCAGGGCGCTGAGTGCGCGGATCGCTTCCAAGGTTTGGCCCTTGGCGCGATTCTCCAGATACTTGCCCAGCAGAATGAAGCTGACGATGGTGGCCGAGGCTTCGTAGTACAGTGCCGGCATCTCCCCGGGCGCAGCCTGCAACAGATGCCAGGTGCTCAACGCCCAGCCGGCACTGGTGCCGAGGGCAACCAGCAAATCCATATTTCCGGTTTTGTTGCGCAGCGCATGCCAGGCACCACGATAAAAGCGGGCGCCAAAGATGAACTGCACTATCGAGGCCAGCAGTAATTGCAGCCAGGGCGGGAGCATCAGATGGTGGTAGCCAAATAGCGCCGGCACCATGCCTGCCGTCAGAGGCAGCGTGAATGCGATGGCGAGCAGCAGCCAATGCCACTCCTTGCGCAGCGTATCAGCCTGCTCTGGCTCGGCGGGGTGCGCCGCATCCAGCCAGCGTGCTGGATACCCGGCGGCCTGCAGCGCCGCGAACAGTGGCTCGGTATCGGCATCCTTGAGCAGCGTCACCCGCGCCTGCTGGCTGGCCAAGTTGACCTCGGCGTGCTGCACCCCGGCGACAGAGCTTAGTGCGCGTTCCACGCGACCTACGCAGCTGGCGCAGCTCATGTTCTGCAGTTGCAGCAATCGGGATCTTTGCTGTGCGGGGTAGCCCGCCTCGGCCAGTGCTTTGGTTGCAGCCTGCAGCTGCTCGGCGCTGGCGTAGTTGAAGCGGGCGCTGTTGGCGGCCAGATTGACTTGTGGCTCGGTGATCCCGGGGAGATCATCAAGCAACCGTTCGACACGGCTTACGCAGCTGCCGCAGTTCATGCCGTCCAGGGTCAGGGTAACGCTGTGCATTTCGACTCTCCCATGTTGATCAGGAGTTCAGCATGAACCTTGACATCGTGTAAAGGTCAAGCGGTAAACACGCGCTCCGTCAGCTGGCCGGGTCAGAATCCGAGCTTGGGACCGCTGCTGCCTTCGCCCAGTTTGAGCCCGACCTTGAGAATCCAGTCGTTGTCCATGGCTGCGACGACCCAGCTATGGCCCTCCCACTGAATATGATCACCAACCACCGGATGGCCACCAAAGTGGCGGCTGAAGAAGGCCGCCAGCGTCAGGTCTCGCATCTCCTCGGGCACGTCGAAGCCGTAGAACTTGCCGACCTCACCAAGCTGGGCGTCGCCTTCAAGGATGAAGTCGCCGAAGAAGTTGCGACTTTCCAGGTAGCGTTTGGGCTGCGCCTTGCTGAACAGTTTCGACAGCGCCGGCAAGTCGCGGGGACGACCGACCACGCAAAGCACGTCGTGCAGCGCCAGCTGGGTGCTGCCGGTGGGGTGTAGCAGCCGGTTACCGCGAAACAGCGCTGCGATGCGCGTGTCGGCGGGCATGGTCAGGTCGCGCAGTGCGACCCCGACACACCAGTTGGCGTTATCCAGCTGATAGATCAGCAGTTCAAAGTCACCCTGAATGGCGGTATCCAGGCTGGTGCGCTGCAAGGGTTCTGGTTGCGGTGGGATCTCCACCTTGCACAGGCGTGCTGCCAGCGGCAACGATGAGCCCTGCAGCAACAGCGACACCAGCACCACCACAAATGCCAGGTTGAACAGCAGCTGTGCCTGCTCCAGCCCGGCTAACAACGGAAAGATCGCCAGAATGATAGGCACCGCGCCACGTAGCCCGACCCAGGCGATGAATAGCCGTTCGCGCCAGGAAAACACGAAAGGCGCCAGGCAGATGAGCACGGCAATGGGCCGCGCAACGAAAATAAGAAACAGCGCAATCAGCACTGCGGGCATGGCAATGATCAGCATTTCGCTGGGAGTTACCAGTAAGCCAAGCATGAGGAACATGCCGATCTGACTAAGCCAGGCCATGCCATCCTGTACCTGCAGAATGTTCTGCAAATTGCGCACGCGCTTGTTGCCGAGGATTAGCCCGGTCAGGTAAATCGCCAGAAAGCCGCTACCGCCAATCTTGTTGGTGACCGCAAACACCAGGATGGCGCCGCTGGTAATCAGCAGCGGATAGAGCCCCACTGGCAGGTGCACGCGATTGACCAGCCATACCAGCAGAAAGCCGCCACCCAGACCGCACAGTGCGCCGATGCCGAACTGTTCAATCAGCAGCAGGGCGAAGTTCCAGCTAAAGCTGGTTTGCCCGCTTGAGAGCATCTCGACCAAGGTGATGGTCAGGAAAATGGCCATGGGATCGTTCGAGCCGGACTCGATTTCCAGCGTCGCGCCAACCCGCTGCTTGAGGTTCAGCCCCTTGCCCTGCAGCAGCGAAAAGACCGCGGCGGCATCGGTAGATCCCACAATAGCCCCAAGCAACAGGCCCTGCAGCCAGTGCAGATCAAGCAGCCAGGCGGTCAACCCGCCGGTCAGCGCGGCGCTGATCAATACACCGCCACTGGCCAGCGACATGGCCGGCCAGAGGCCGACCCGAAAATTCTCCACCCGGGTGCGCATGCCACCATCCAGCAGAATGATCGCCAAGGCCAGGCTGCCGATTAGAAAGGCGCTGCTGGTGTCTTCAAAGGCGATACCGCCCAGGCCGTCTTCGCCCGCGAGCATGCCGATGACCAGGAAGATCAGCAACAGCGGGATGCCCAGCCGCGAAGAGAGAGAGCTGGCAAGCACGCTGAAGCAAAGCAGCAGCGCGCCGATCATGAACAGGGTATTGATGTAATCCATTAAGCGCTGGCCTGAGAACCGGGTGGTAGACAGGTCTACTATATCTTCTCCGACCCGGCTGGGTGAAAAAATTACTGTATAGTCAAGCGATTGCACTAGCGGAGGTGGAGATGGACGCAGCATTTTGGCAAGCCCGCTGGCAGCGAGGTGAAACCGGTTTTCACAAGGCGGCGGTAAATCCGCTATTGAGCCGCTGGTGGCCGCGCCTGCAGGTGCCGGTCGGCGCGGTGGTCTGGGTGCCGCTGTGCGGCAAAAGCCTGGATATGCTGTGGCTGCGCGAGCAGGGTCAGCGGGTGCAGGGCGTTGAGCTGGCACGCAGTGCACTCGAGGCCTTTGTCAGTGAACACCAGCTGGCGCTCGACTGGCAGCAGCAGGGCGAGTTCAGTACGGCTACAGGTGATGGTTTTGAACTGTTTTGCGGTGATTTTTTTGCGCTGACGCCGGCCATGCTGCAGGGAGTCTGCGCCGTTTATGACCGCGCGGCCCTGATAGCCCTACCGGAGCCCATGCGCGTGGCTTACGTGGCGCATACGCGCCAGCTGCTGCCGGCCGGCTGGAAAATGCTGCTGGTAACCCTGGACTATCCGCAGGAACAGCGCCCCGGCCCGCCTTTCAGTGTTCCCGATGCAGAGGTCAAACGCCTCTACGCCGGTTGCCAAATAGAAGTGTTGGACGAGCAGGATGTACTGGCCGATCATGCGGTATTTGCAGCCCAGGGTATGCGCGAGCTGACCGAGCGGGTCTATCTGATTTCCGATGGGGATGCTGCAGCCTAACGCTGCGGCCTTTGCTGTGAGATAAGCCATGCTGGCGTCCCTTGCCTTGTTGTACAAGCTGTTGCCGCTTTACGTCACGGTAGGCCTTGGCTGGGTGGCAGGGCGCTATTTGGATGCCAGCGGGCGTCATATTGCCGGCATCATGATGTACATAGTGACTCCTTCGGTGGTGTTTGCCGGGGTGATGAACGCGCCGCTGTCGCCTGAGGTGGTGTTGCTGCCGTTTCTGACGTTCAGTCTCTGCTCGCTGCTGGGCTTGCTCCATCTGTGGCTGGCCAGGCGCTGGGTGCACGATGGCAGTGCCAACATGATCCCGCTGTCGGTGGGCACCGGTAATACCGGTTACTTTGGGATCCCGGTCGCCCTGCTGCTGTTCGGTGAACAGGGTCTGAGCATCTACATCGTCTGCATGTTGGGTACGACGCTGTTCGAGAACTCGGTGGGTTTCTATCTGGCGGCACGCGGTCGCTTTGGTGTGCGTGACTGCCTGCGTAAGGTACTGCGCTTGCCGTCGCTGTATGCCTTCTTCCTGGCCGTACTGCTGAACTACAGTGGGCTGAGCATCCCTGACGCTTTCGTGCCGCTGTTCGACAACCTGCGCGGTGCCTACAGTATTCTGGGCATGATGATTATCGGCATGAGCATCCTCAGTTTTCAGGGCCTTGCCGGCAACCTGCGCTTTACCGGCTTGGCGTTCTTCGGCAAGTTTATCAGTTGGCCGCTGGCCGCCTTGCTGTTCTGGTGGCTGGACAGCCAGTTTCTGCATATCTACGACGTGGCGGTGTATCGCGCCATTTTGCTTATCTCCATCACCCCCATCGCAGCCAACACGGTAGTGATCGCAACGCTGCTCGATACCAGCCCGCAACAGGTGGCAGGCACAGCCCTGCTGAGTACTCTGGTAGCGCTGGTCTATATCCCTCTGATGATCGCCTGGTTGCTGCCAGTGGTTGGCTAGCGGCCAAGCGCCATTATTTTGTAACAATGGATTTTCATTGGGCCTGAATGCCTTAAATCCGTTAATGCTTTGCCAGATTTGGTCGATACTGTGGTTAGGAGTCAATAGCGCTGAGAAGTGCTATTGCGCCACTGCGGGGCTGCCTGGTGATCTTGCTCCCGTTGAGGTCGTCATAACTATCTGGGCAGGGAGTCCGGGGTCGACGGACAAATGGACTGCATGTCAAAGGACTTGAAACGCCGCGTGCTACGGCGTTTGCCAACGTCGCCGACAACTATAGCCAACGCCGCTAATTAAAAAGAGTGCAGACAATGATCAGCCTATTTCGTGATATGAGCTTCCGTTGGAAGCTGACACTGCCAATATTGGTCCTCGCCATCTTGTTTGGCATCCTTGGGTTTTCAGCTTTCTGGGCTGTCAATAAGGTTGAAAGTCGGTTGGAGCGGGTTTCTCAAGAATTGCTGCCGCAAAGCTCAATTATCCTTGAAGCCGACCGCGACATGTACCAGGCGTTACAGGCCGAGCGGGCCTTGCTGGCCGGTGTTCCGGCATCTGAGGTAGGGGATGAGCAAACCGCTAACATGCAGCAGGCGCGTGATCGGATTGCGAAATACGGTGCGTCTACGGTTTCTGCGCAGGGCAAGGCGCTGGCGGCGGATTTTGCACGGGCCTTTGAAGTCTGGCAGCGCACCTCGCTGGACAACGTGCGGATGGCGGCGGGCGGCAATGCCGATCAGGCCAACGACATCAGTTATGGTCGCGGCTATGAGGAATTCAGCAAGGCGCGTGATCTTATTGATCAAATGACTGAGTTGGTCAACGCCGGAGCGGAGCAGGAAGGTCTCGACGCCGCGGCCGATGCTGACGCCAGTCATTTCCGGGTCGGAGTTGTGCTGGTGATCGGTGCGCTGGTGTGCCTGTTGATGATTGCTTTCTTTCCCGGTCTGATTGTCACCCCCCTGCAGGACTTGCTGCAGCGCATTCGCGACATCGCTGACGGCGAGGGCGACCTGACCAAACGTGTGACGGTACATTCGAAGGATGAGCTGGGCAAACTCAGTGTTGCGGTCAACGACTTTCTTGAGCAGCTGCAGACGCTGATACGCCAGGTCGCAGAGTCGACTCTGCAGGTGGCTTCTGCCGCCGAAGAGATGAGTGCCATCGCCACGGGACAGGAGCGTCTGGTCAACGAGCAATACATGGCAATTGATCAGGTCAGTACTGCGGCTACCGAAATGAGCGCGGCCATTCACGAGGTGGCGGACAACGCGCACAGCACCGCCGATGCTGCCAGCACTGCCGACAAACAGGGGCACCAGGCCTCTGAGGTGGTCGGGCACACCATGAACGATCTGCGCCGCCTGGCTGCTGACGTCGAAGAGGCCGCCGGCGTAATCGACAACCTGGAGCAGGACACCGACAAGATCGGCGGGGTACTCAGCGTGATTGAAGGCATCGCCGAGCAGACCAACCTGCTGGCCCTGAACGCAGCGATTGAAGCAGCGCGTGCGGGTGAGCAGGGCCGCGGCTTTGCGGTGGTCGCAGATGAAGTACGGGCATTGGCGGCGCGTACCCAGGACTCGACCCGCGATATTCAACAGATGATCCAGAAACTGCAGGCCGGTGCCGGCCAGGCGGTATCGGTGATGCAACGCGGCGCCGAGCTGGCCGCGCAGAGCGTCGAGAAGGCCACAACCACTGAAACCTCTCTCTCGGAAACATCGGCCTCGGTGATGCGCATCAACGACATGGCGGCGCAGATCGCTGCTGCTTGCGAAGAACAGAGCCAGACCACCGAAGACATTGCCCGCAATATCAGTGGTATCCGTGACCTGTCCAACCAGGCGGCGCAGTCCTCTCAGGAGAGTCGTGATGCCAGTAACGCCTTGGCGCGTCTGGCCTCGACCCTGCAACAGCAGGTTGGTCGCTTTAAAACCTGATATTCGGGTTGTAACTTGTGGGCAAGCCGTTACAATAGCGCGGCCTGACATCAGCTCAGGCTGCTATGGTGACCCTGCCGGTCCCCTCGCAATGATCAGCCGTGAACCCGGTCAGGCCCGGAAGGGAGCAGCCGCAGCGGTCATATCGTGTGCCGGGGTGTGGCTGGTAGGGTTGCCACCCATATTTATTTTCGTTTCTCTCTCCCCCCCTTTTTTTTAAGTCAGCTCATGCATTCAAACGGATAATCCCATTTACTGGTCGGGAAAGCTTCGCGTGCCTGCGTGATTTTACAACCACGCAGGCCCGTCTTGGTTATACCCGGAAGTGGCTGATCAGTTGTTGCAGCTCGTTGGCTAGTCGCGCCAGTTCTTCGCTGGTGGCAGCGCTTTGCTCTGATGCCGTACTGGTTTGTTGCGCGATGTCGTTGACGTTACTGATGTTGCGGTTGATTTCTTCAGCAACGGACGACTGCTCTTCCGCCGCCGAGGCGATCTGAATGTTGATGTCGTTTATGCGTGTTACCGCGTCAGTGATAGCCATCAGGCGGTTACTCGCCAGCCCAACGGCCTCTACTCCACGCCCTGCCTTTTCTGTGCTGCTTTGCATTACGCTGACAGCTTGCTCAGCGCCCTCTTGCAGGCGGGTAATCATGCTGTGGATTTCGGTAGTGGACTGTTGCGTGCGCGAAGCAAGTGCACGCACCTCATCAGCTACCACAGCAAAGCCACGGCCTTGTTCGCCAGCGCGCGCAGCCTCAATTGCGGCGTTCAACGCCAGTAGATTGGTCTGTTCGGCTATGCCTTGAATGACGGTCAGTACTGATGTGATGTTGCCGCTTTCCTTTTCCAGGCTCTGGATGACTTCGGCAGCGCGTTCAACTTCTTCGGCCAGGGTTTGAATGGCGTCGATTGTCTGGGTAGCCAGTTTGCGCCCTTGCTGAGCCTCAAGTTCTGCTTCGTGTGATGCTTCTGCTGCTTCTGCGGCGTTGCGAGCCACATCCTGAACGGTAGCCGTCATCTCGTGCATGGCAGTGGCTACCTGCGCTACCTCATGGGTTTGCTGGCGCACTCCGCTGCCGGTCTGCACGCTGATAGCGGATGTTTCCTCGGCTGCAGCCGCCAGTTGGCTGCTGGACGCGGCGACTTGATTGATGGTGCGCTGGAAACGTTCGGCCATGCGATCAAAGGCTTGGCTAATGCGACCAAGCTCGTCCCGGCTGGAGTCATTGGTGCGGGCAGTAAGGTTGCCTTCGGCTAGCTGCGTGCTGGCTTTTTCGAGGCGCGCAACAGCTGCGCTGATACCGGCAATAATGCCCCAGGACAGCAGAGCGAGCACAATGATCGCGAGCAGGGTAGTCACCGCAGAAAATACCAGCGTGTGTTGATAAGCCGCCTGAGCCGATTGGAACTCCTGCTCGGCTACCCGTAGCTGCAGGTCGAGCATCTTGTCCAGAGTGCTGTAAAGTGCGTGGTTACCGGGTTGCAATTGGTTGAGCACGATTCGGTTGGCTTCAGCAAAGCGTTGCAGTTGCAGTTGGGAGGCAGTGGGATCAATGCCTCGTGTCAGTACGTCGTTCAGCTGTGGTTTTGCGGTGTCGGAAAGCTGCTTTTCTTCAGGGGTGAGGTAGGTTGCCAGATAAGCTTCCCAATCATCGGTTACGCGCTTTCTGGCAGCAGTAACCGCATTTATGTGTTGATCTATCGCGTGCTTATGGCTAGCACTTTCTGCGTGTGAAGGGTCGTGCTGTAGCGCGTACAAAAGCTCAGCTTCTATATATTGCAGCTCATATTTGATTCGACTGAGTTGCCCTGTAGGCACCAGGCGATCCACATAGACAGTTTCCAGCGAGTCTGCAGAATTGCTGATAGCTCTTACTGCAGCAACGCTCAGTAGAACCAAAAGCAGCACTGCGAAGATAATCAGACCAATCAGTCGTGTTCTGATGGTCAGGTTATTGAGTTTGTTCATTGATATAGCAATCCGAAGGTAGGAGGTCACGGTTTGGCAGGCACTGAGATTTCCTTATACGCTGCGTGGCGTTGTCGCTAATGCCATCGCTCGTTTAAGTAGAAAGTCACTGCCATGTGCCAGACCGGTATAGGCCTCTTTCCCTCGCATTCACGCCCCTGCTTGCGATACATTATCGGCCGGCATCGACAATAATGGAATCAAGCAGACCTAATGAGTTATCAGGTATTAGCCCGCAAGTGGCGTCCTCGTCTATTCCGTGAAATGGTTGGGCAGACGCATGTGCTGCAGGCGCTGATCAACGCGCTGGACAATAACCGGCTGCATCACGCTTACCTGTTTACCGGTACCCGTGGCGTAGGTAAAACCACCATTGCGCGCATCCTCGCCAAATGCCTGAACTGTGAAGTGGGCGTTAACTCCGAACCCTGCGGCGTCTGTTCTGCCTGCCGTGAAATCGATGAAGGCCGCTTTGTTGATCTGATTGAAGTGGACGCGGCCAGCCGTACCAAGGTTGAGGACACCCGCGAGCTGCTCGACAACGTGCAGTACGCGCCGTCACGCGGGCGCTTCAAGGTCTACCTGATCGACGAAGTGCACATGCTTTCCAGTCACAGTTTCAACGCTTTGCTTAAGACGCTGGAAGAGCCGCCGGAGCACGTAAAATTCCTGCTTGCGACGACCGACCCGCAGAAGCTGCCGGTCACCATTCTGTCGCGTTGTTTACAGTTCTCGCTGAAAAACATGCCGCCGGAAAAGGTGGTAGAGCATTTGCGGCATGTGCTGAGCGAAGAATCCATCGCTTATGACGACGAGTCGCTGTGGCTGCTCGGTCGTGCCGCAGATGGTTCGATGCGCGATGCGCTCAGTCTGACCGATCAGGCGATTGCCTTTGGCAATGGCGCACTGCAGGTGGCTGAGGTGCGTAGCATGCTGGGCACCATTGATCATGGCCAGGTATTCGGTTTGCTGGATGCGCTGGTGGCCAACGATGCTCGCGCGCTGATGCAGGCGGTTGCCGAGTTGGCAGAGCAGGGGGCCGATTTTGCCGGCGTGATGGCCGAGCTGATTTCGACCTTGCAGCGCCTGGCCATGGCGCAAGTGGTGCCGGAAGCGGCTGATAACAGCCTGGGTGATCAGGCACGGGTACTGGAGTTGGCCGGGCGCATCAGCGCCGAGGATATACAGCTCTTCTATCAACTGGGTCTGCATGGGCGGCGTGACCTGCCCCTGGCGCCGGAACCCCGCGGTGGCTTTGAAATGGCACTGTTGCGCATGCTGGCGTTCCGGCCGGGCACCCTGGGTGACGGCCCGGTGGTCAGTGCGCCAACGCACCCGCCGGCGGCGCCGGAACCTGAGCCGGAAAAGCCGGCAGGACTCAGCCCGGCCAAGGCTGAGTCTGCAAGCGACCGGCCTGATGACGCGGCGCCGCCGCGTCCGCAAGCGCCGACTGTCGAGCCTGAGCAGACTGCTCCCGTCGTGCCCGCTGTGCAGCCGGCGACCAGTGCCCAGGCTGCGGTGGAGGCTTCGCCGCTTGCCGCGCCGCCGCCAGTCAGCCAGCAGCCAATCAACCCCAACACGCCGGTCAAGCCGCCGCAGCATGAGCCGCCCGCCGAGTGGCTGGAGTCACCGCCACCGCAAGACGACGTGCCGGACCGTGATGATGACGACGAGTCGTTGGACGCTGCGCAGTATCTCGGCGACTGGGCGGACGAAAGCAGCGTCGCTGCGGATAACATCCAGCAAAGCGAAGCTGACGATATCAGTGACCTGCCCCCCGCCACGGGGCTTGCGGCAGAGTGGCTGGAGCTGTTCGAGCAGCTCGGCTTGAGTGGGTTGACGCAGAGCATTGCTGCACACTGTCAGCTGGTGGCCCGTGATGCCAGCGTTTGGTCGCTGCATCTTGATCCGGGCCACAGCGCGTTATACAACGAGAATCATCGGCAACGGCTGCAACAGGCGCTGGTTACTCAGCAGGGCGCTGAGCTGCGGCTTGAGGTAACGGTGCAGGCGCCAACCCAGGAAACGCCGGCGGTGGCGGCTGCGCGACGCAAGGCGGCCCGACAGAAGGCGGCAGAAGCGAGCATTCAGGCGGACCCCATGGTCCAACGGCTGTGCAGCGAGTTTTCCGCTGAAATATGTGAGGGCAGTATCCGTCCACTGGATGCGCCCGCTCCCTAACTACAGAGGATACAAATCATGATGAAAGGTGGCATGGCAGGCCTGATGAAGCAGGCACAGCAGATGCAAGAAAAAATGGCCAAGATGCAAGAAGAGTTGGCCAACGCCGAAGTAACCGGCCAATCCGGCGCCGGTTTGGTGTCGGTGGTGATGACCGGCCGCCATGATGTGCGCCGGGTCAGTATCGATGACAGCCTGATGCAGGAAGACAAGGAAGTGCTGGAAGACCTGATCGCAGCAGCTTTCAACGACGCCGTGCGCAAGCTGGAAAACGAGAGCAAGGAGAAGATGTCCGGCATGACCGCAGGCATGAACCTGCCTGACGGCTTCAAGATGCCGTTCTGAACAGCCCACAGGCGACGCATAAATGAGTTTCAGCCCACTGATTCGGCAGATGATTGATGCCCTGCGCGGCCTGCCCGGCGTGGGGCCCAAAACCGCGCAACGCATGGCCTTGCATCTGCTTGAGCGTGATCGTGCCGCCGCCGCACATTTGTCCAGCGCACTGGACAAGGCGATTGCCGGTGTCGGTTATTGCCGGCGTTGTCGTACCCTGAGTGAAACCGCGCTCTGTGCTATCTGTACCGATTCACGGCGTGACGCCAGTCTGCTGTGTATTTTGCAAAGTCCGGCGGATGTCTGGGCGGTAGAGCAAGCCGGTGGTTTTAACGGCCGCTATTTCGTACTCAAGGGTCACCTGTCGCCGATTGATGGTATGGGGCCCGATGAAATAGGTATTCCTGCCCTGCTCGATTGCCTTGATGGGAGTGAGGTGGCGGAGGTCATTCTCGCCACCAATCCGACGGTAGAGGGGGAGGCGACAGCGCATTACATTGCCGGCATGCTGCGCCCGCGCGGCATTAAGGTATCGCGTATCGCCCACGGTGTACCGCTGGGTGGTGAGCTGGAGTACATTGACGGCGGTACGCTCGCACACGCACTGGCAGGCCGCACCCAGATACTCTGAGTGCGGTGTGTTTGCTAGCCGGCCAATTGGCCCAATTGATAATCGCGCACGGCTTGGTGAATCTCGGCTTCGCTGTTCATCACGAAGGGACCGTATTGCACCACCGGCTCGCCAATAGGCTTACCCGCAATCACCAGTAGGCGTGCGCCTGCTGGCCCGGCCTTAAGCGCCAGTGCGTCCCCATGATCAAACCGGCCAAGTTGGCCCGCTTTCAGCTCTGCGTTGCGCTGCTGCCCCTGCGCCTCAACCCCACCTTCATAGATGTAGCTCAACAACGTATGTGCTGTGGGTACGGGCAGCTCCAGCCGCTCGTTCGGTTGCAGCAGTAGGTCGAGATACAGCGGCTGGGTGGATTTCCCGGTAATCGCGCCGCGCAGCGTGCGATCTTCCAGCGTCAGCTCTCCGGCAATCAGCTTGAGCAAGCCACCACCGGGGAGCCTGTGCTGCGTGACCGCGTCAGCGGGCAAATCCTGATAGTGGGCAGGCTGCATTTTCTCGGTAGCCGGCAAGTTCAGCCAAAGCTGAAAACCGCGCATGGTACCGTGATCCTGCTGTGGCATTTCCGAGTGGATAATGCCGCGTCCAGCGGTCATCCATTGCACGCCACCAGGCTCAAGCAGGCCGCGATTACCTAGGTGGTCTTCATGCAGCATGCGACCTTCAAGCATGTAGGTCACCGTTTCAAAGCCTCGGTGCGGATGCGAGGGGAAGCCGCCGATATAGTCATCGGCGCTGTCGGAGCCAAACTCGTCGAGCATCAGGAAGGGGTCGAAGCGCGCCGCATCACGGCCGCCGAAGACGCGGGTCAGCTTGACGCCGTCGCCATCGGAGGCGGGTTGTCCCACGATGGCTTCAAGCAGATCACGTTTTTTGAACTGGTTCATGACGCACCTCCGTTAGTGGTTATGCGTCATTGTAGTAATTGTAAATTCGATTTAATAACGCAATTTTTGCGCTAAAACTATCGATTTTACTGATCTTTTTTGGCTTGTTCGGCGTCGGCCGCTTTCTGCTGGGTCGCTTCGCCGTCCAGGGCGTCGATCAGGCGCTGATAAGCCTGACAGGCATCAAAGCTGCTGTCTGCCGGATTTTCTTCCTGCAGCTGGTTCATGCGATCACGCAGCTCATCAGCCTTGCCGGGGTTGTTCTTGGTCATGTCGTAGATCAGCTGTGCCACGACCTCTGCCTTGGCGATAGCCGCTTCGGGGGTACATGCCTCTTCGGCTGCTTGGGTTTGAGCAGAGGCGGGCAGGCTGGCCAGGCAGACCAGGCCAGCAAACAACAGCGCTGAATAGTGTTTCATCATTACCTCATGTGTGGGTATGTAGTGGTTCATGTTATCCCGATCACCGCAAAGCTCCAAGCAAGGCCTTTGGCGTTGCCAGCTGCGGCAAACTACCGGACACTCCATACAGGCATAGGGGAGGCCGCGAATGAAGGGCTGTGGAGCTATTGCAAGTATAGTGGCGATGGGCAGCTGCGCGTTTGTGTCGCACCTGCAGGCAGAACCTTTGCTGGTGGGCTTTGGCATCAACAAGCCGCCCTACGTTTTCGAATTTGAGGGACGTGGGCTGGAGTTTGATCTGGTGACCGCCGCGTTTCGTGAGGCTGGTGAAGAGGTGGAGCCCTACTACGCACCCGCGGAGCGTTTGCATCTGATGCTCAAACGCGGTGACCTGGATGCGGTGACGACCACCAACAAGGCCAGCGGCATCAGCGCCTTCTATTCAGACAGTTACATTGAATATCGCAATGTGGCGATTAGCCTGACGCGTAACCAGGTCAGTCTGCATCGCATTGCCGACCTGGATGATTACTCGGTCAGTGCCTTCCAGCGCGCGCGCTACCTGCTGGGCAACGAGTTTGGTGCCATGGCTGGGCGCAATCCGGAGTATCGCGAAGAGCCGCGACAGATTACTCGCAATCTGCTGCTCTACGCGGGGCGTATCGATGTGGTGGTTGCCGACGAGCGTATCTTCAATACCTTCAATCAACTGGTCGCAAAGCAGGTCGATGTGCAGCAGCCGGTCACCTTGCATCGCTTGTTCCCGGCAACGCCTTATAGTCTGGGGTTTGTCGACAAGGCTTCACGTGACCGCTTCAATAGCGGCCTGGCGGCACTGCGTGCCAGCGGCGAGTACGCGCGCATCATGGCGGCCTACGCGGACCAATGATGCGCGCGACTTTCAGTTGTGACTCTTCTGCCAATCCTTCTTGAGGCTGGTCCAGAAGGTTTTCAGGCTCAATACCTTGTGATCGACAGCGTCGATAAACTCGTCGAGATGTTCGATCAAATCGTGCTGGCTGGCGTCATCCCGGCGGTGCGTCGCCAATTGGCTTTCCAGTTGATTGAGCGATTCGCGCAGTTCCTTGATGCGCTCTTCGGTTTCTTCCCGGCTGTACTGGTTCATTGTGTTGTGCTCCTTGCAGTTAAAGTTGGCTGGCGCCGATCAATACCAATGGCAGCGCAAAGAAGACGCCGCCGATATAACCCGCGACATAAAGCTTGTTCTGTTGGGCGAGCGTTGCCAGCCACTCGGCAATGCGTGGTGGGACCTGCCGCAGGAAGGGCAAACCGTAGATCAGCACTATGCCCAGAATATTGAAGAACAGGTGGACCAAGGCAATCTGCAGCGCCAGCACGGCGTTGTCGCCCACAATGGCGGTGGCCGCCAGCAGCGCGGTGACGCAGGTGCCGATGTTGCTCCCCAGCGTGAACGGATACACCTGGCGCATCGAAAATACACCGGTACCGGCCAGCGGCACGATCAGCGACGTGGTGGTGGACGAGGATTGCACCAGCACGGTGATGAGTGTGCCACTGGCCATGCCCGATAGCGGGCCACGGCCAACGCTGGCGTGCATGATGTCTTTGGCGCGGCCGACCATGACCTTGCGCAGCACGCGGCCAATGGCCGAGACCACAAAGAGAATCATGCCCACCCCGATGAGGATCAGCGCAATCCCCTGCCACATTGATCCTGGCAACCAGGACACCAGAAATTTGAGCAGGTCGGTGGCTGGGGTCAGTAAGGTTTTCATGATGTTGACGCTGCCCATGTCCAGGCTGGCATCGCTGACCAGCAGGCCGGCAATCATTTGCGAGCTGATCTGCAGGGGGTGAAACAGCAGTTCGATCGGTAACAGCAAGAGCACGGCCAGAATATTGAAGGCATCGTGTACGGTGGCGGCGGAAAAGGCGCGGCGGAATTCCTCACCGTTGCGCACGTGACCAAGGCTGACGATGGTGCTGGTCAGTGAGGTGCCAATATTGGCGCCCATGATCAAGGGAATGGCGATCTGCACCGGCAGGCCACCGGCCACCAGGCCAACGATGATCGAGGTAACGGTGCTGGAGCTCTGAATGAGCGCGGTCGCGACCAGGCCAATCATCAAGCCCACAAAGGGGTTGGTGGCGAACGCAAACAGCTCCTTGGCGTTAGCGCCCGCAGCGGCTTTGAAGCCGCCGCCAATCGCACCGACGGCGGCCAGCAACAGATAGACCAGTACCACCACGGTCAGCCAGGCCAGCCATGGGCGGGCGACTGGTTGGGTGGGTTCTTGAGAAAGCGGTTCCTGCGGGACAGATTGGGCGTGGCTGCTCATCCCTGGCGATCCTGTATGAGTAAGGGTTAGGTACCCTCAGACTCTCTATGGCGACTGTGGCCGACAGGTGACAGCAGGATGAACATCTGATGACGCAGGATGGCTGGTCTTAATGTTGGGCCAGGAAGTCGCGCAGCATCTCCGGCGGTACGTCGCGTCGATGGCTCAGGCTGGCATCCCCGGTATCGGGGTGAAAGACGATCAATAACTCCTTGCGCTCAAGCAGCCTGCGCACCTGGGCAACGCGCTCGGCGAGGCTGTCGTCATAACCGTTGTCGGTACCGTCGCGGGTGACGAAGTCTTCCAGCAGGCGTTGTAGAGTCTCGGCTTCCAGCAGTTCGTAGGGTATGAGCATGGGTCTACTTCTCGGATGACAGGGTGAGCAGTGCTACACTCGCAGGCCCTCGAAATACACTTGGCCTGTAATGATTACTGACCCGCTATTCTACCTGTGCGCGATTCCTGCCGTCCTGCTTTACGGTATTGCCAAGGGCGGCTTTGGCGGCAACATCGCCATTTTGTCTGTGCCGCTGATGGCCATGGTAGTGGTGCCACAACAGGCGGCGGCGATTCTGCTACCGATTCTCTGTGCCATGGATCTGGTAGCCCTGCGTACCTTTCGCGGGCGCTGGGACAAAACCAATCTGCGCATTATTCTGCCCGCTGCCCTGGTGGGCATCGCCCTCGGCGCTCTGACCTTTCGCTATCTGAACGACGCGCACATCAAGCTGCTGATTGGCGGAATCGCGCTGGCGTTCACGCTGAATATGGCCCTGCGCCGCGGCAATCCGGAGCCGCGTCCGGCGAGCCTGTGGCGCGGGCGTTTCTGGGGTATGGTCTCGGGCTTTACCAGTTTCGGTATTCACGCTGGTGGGCCGCCAATCAACGTCTACATGCTGCCTCAGCGGCTGGAAAAGACGCTGCTGATGGGCACCATCGCGGTGTTCTTTACCGTGGTCAATTGGGTCAAGGTGCCTGCTTACGTTTACTTGGGACAGTTTTCCAGTGAGAACCTGCTTACCTCGCTAGTGCTACTGCCCTTGGCCCCGATTGGCGTGAAGCTGGGTTTCTGGATGTTGCAGCGCAGCAACGAAAAACTGATCTACCGGTTGTGCTACCTGTTTCTGTTCGTGACCGGCAGCAAACTCTTTGTTGAGGGTGTCATGGGGCTGGTTTCGGCCTGATCAGGCGCTTCAGGCTGCTGTATAGAGTAGCGCTCTGTACCGGTTTGGCCAGGTAGTCATCCATGCCGGCTGTCATGCCTTCCAGCCGATGGCTGTCAAGAATGTGCGCCGTCAGCGCTACTATGGGGGTGCGGGGCAGGTGTTCGCGCTGCTCGTGCGCGCGAATGCGGCGCGTGGCCTCGAAGCCATCCATGACTGGCATTTCGCAGTCCATCAAGATCAGATCATAGCGTTCCGGCGCAGCGCGATAGGCGGCGAGCGCTTCAACGCCGTTGGCCGTCATATCCAGACTGTACCCGGCTTTTTCCAGCAAGGTTTTCACCACCAACTGGTTGACGCTGTTGTCTTCAGCAATCAGCAGATGACCGCTGGCCTGTTCAGCAGCAACGGCAGTGTCTGGCGTGGCCTCGTTGCTGCGGTTGCCCAGCTTCCGCAGCTGCTGCAAGAGCTCGCGAATCTGGCTAGGCAGCAGTGGCGTGTCGTGAATCAGCAGGCCGGGCAGGCCATGGTTGGCGGCAATGCGGTGATCACGCTGGTCGCGTATCAGCAGGGTAGCTGTCCCGTTCTGCTCGGCGCTGCGCAGCAAGTGCTCAAGGGATTCATCGGATAAGCCCTGGGCGGCGATGACCAGCAGATCCGGCTCGGTTGCAGACTGCCGTGGGTCGTCAGTTGCGCCTGATTGGCACGTGACAAGATAGCCCAAGCGCTGCAGTTGCAGGCGATAGGTCAACTGTGCCCTAGGCTGTTGGGCAATCAGCAGAGCGCGTCCGGCGTTTTCTGCTCGGACAGTGTCGGCGGGACTCTCCTGGGGGGCGAGCGGCAGCTCCAAGGTAAAGCGAAAACTTGCGCCCTCGTCTGGCGCACTGGAAACGCTGATTTGCCCGCCCATCATGCTGATCAGCTCTTGGCTGATGGTCAGCCCCAGCCCGCTGCCACCATAACGGCGGGTGGTGCTGCTGTCAGCCTGGGTGAAAGAGCGGAACAGGTTCTGGCGGGCTTCTGGCGCGATGCCAATACCGGTATCGGTGACGCTAAAACTCAGCTGCCAGCGCGGCTGTGTTCCCTTAATAGGCAGGCCGCTGACGTCCAGTGCGATGTAGCCATGTTCGGTAAACTTGAAGGCATTGCCAAGCAGGTTGAGCAGTACCTGTTTGAGGCGTGTCGGATCGCCTATCAGCTGCCGGGGAATGTCGGGTGCAATGCTGCAGTAGAGGTTGAGCCCCTTGTCGAGTGCTTGCGCGGTGAACAGGCTGCCGGTATCGGAGAGCAGCTCCTCCGGATCGAAAGCGATGGCTTCCAGCTCCACACGTCCTGATTCCAGGCGGGCAAAATCCAGAATGTCATTGATGACGGTAAGCAAGGTATTGCCGGACTTGCTGATGGTGTCCAGATAATAGCGTTGGGTCGGGTCCAGGCGGGTGTCTCGCAGCAATTGCAGCATGCCCAGTACACCGTTCAGCGGGGTGCGTATTTCGTGGCTCATGCGGGCCAGAAAGCGGCCCTGCGCGCGCGATTCCAGCCGCGCCTGGCGTGCGTCTTCGTCCGCCCGGTAACGCGCCTCCTGCAACGCGTTGATGCGGTCGGCCAGGCCGAGGGAAAGAATGAACATCTCGACACAGATGCCGAGCTTGACCCAGGTCGTACCGTAGGACGAGCCGAAAAACTCATAGCCCAGCGAGCCCGCAGTCGACAGCATCAGTGAGCACAGCAGCAGCACCCAGGCGCCGGTGTAGTATGAGCCGTAGCGAAAGCCCTGGCGCCACACGCGGAGCCCGCTGAACAGCAGGATCGCCGAGCTGCCGAGCACAAACAGGCTGGCGGCGCGGTTGTATAAGTCATAACTGATCATCGGCAGCACGACCAGGCTGGCCAGCACCACTATGATTTTGCTGCGCAGCAGGCGATCAAGCTTCGGGAAATGCACAGCAGTATGCAAAAAGTGCCGGCTGAACTGGGTAGCAACGGCACAGTGCAGAAACATCAATGTGTACACCGACAGTGATTGTATGGTGTTGCCGGGCGCCAGCCATTTCCACAACACGCCGTCGAATACGAGCATGAACAACATCATGTTGAAGGCGTAGATCAGGTACCAGAAGTAGGTGACCTCGCGCAGCGAAACCAGCAAGAACAGGTTGTAGGCAAACAGCCCCAGCATGATGCCGTAGAACAGGCCGGCCGCGAGGCTGCTGTTTTCCTGTGCCACGGCATTGGCTGGCCAGGTAGAGGCATAGAGCGGCACGAATACGGTACTGGTCGTTTCCACCCGCAGATAAAACAGGTTGTCGCCGGGCGCCAGCGTAACCGGCAGCCAATGGTTGCGCACTTCGATGGGCCGCTGGGTGGCTTCGATATGGTCGCCGCTCTGCTGGTGGCTGATGTCGTCGCCGGCGATCCGATACAGGTCCAGTTGGTCGAGCAGGTTGTAATTGACTTCGATCACCGCGTCCTGCCGCTGCTGATCTGGGTTGCGCAGGGTGAACCGTAGCCACCAGACCGAGTGGTTCTTGCCTTGATTGACGTGACGGCTGCGGGGGATGTGCCACTCATCGGGCGTGGTCTTTGAGCGCACCTCAGCCAGCGTCTGGTGAGCGCTGGGATCCTCGTAAATCTGCAGATGGGAAACCAGATTGATCCTGGGGTTGCGCTCATCAAGTGTTACGGCGGCTGGCGCTGCACTCGCGCGGATAAATTCTTCTGGCGTGTTGGCGGCATGCGTGGCGGCTTGCCAGAGCATGAGTGACATCAGCAACAGGACTAGGCGGCACGCGTGCATTCAGTTTCTTACCCGATCGACCCATCAACTGATTGTAGTGTTATTGAGCGTGATGGTATTGGCCAAAGGCTAGCACAGAGGTTTCATTCGGGTGGTGTCGCCGAGGGTGCTTTCGGACGGTCGGCGCGGTTGCCGCGAATCAGCGTGCGCAGCAGGAAACGATTGGGATGCACCGCCTCGCTCAGATCACGCGGCAACGGCAGTGGCTCCCCGGTAATCCAGGCGGCCACCAGCTCGGCGCCCAACGGGCAACTGATCAGTCCGCGTGAGCCATGCGCAGTGTTGATAAACAGATCGCTATGCCAGGGCGCGGGCGCTGTCGGTTGCTGCGAAGCGTCCTTGTTAAGTACCGCGTAGCGCTCTGCAAAGCTGCTGGCCTCCGCCAGAGGGCCGATCAGTGGCAGGTAGTCTGGCGAGGTGCAGCGCAGAGCGGCACGCGCCTCAAGCTCGGTGGCCCGCTCACGGCAAGCGGCAAAGCTGTCTTGAAGCTGCTTTGATAACGCGGGCAGCAGGTCTAGGTTGCTCAAGTTCTCTTCGTTGCTGGGGTGGTTATCAAGCCGGTCAAAACGGAAGCTGGCGCCCAGATGATGTTGGCCCTGGCGAGCCGGCGAGATATAGCCATCTGCGCACAATACGGTACGCAAGCCCTGGCTCTGTGCGGTGACCGGTAAATGGGTGATCTGGCCGCGGATGGCCTTCAGTGGCAAGTGGGCGCTTTGCTGGAAGCGAGCGCTTTCATGTGCACAGCAGATGACCGCAACCGGTGCGGCAGCGATGATCTCGCCACTGGCTGAACGCACCTGCCAGACGCCTCCTGTGCGCTCCAGTTGCTCGGCCTGAGCCAGCGGCTGAATGCGGATCAAGGGGTGCTCTGCCAGACGACGGCAGAGCGTCGGTGGATTCACCCAGCCCGCGCCGGGGAAGAACAGCCCGCTGTGCTCAACGGTAACACCGGCCACGGCGCTGGCCTGGTCTGCGTCAAGCGCTTGCAGAAAGTCGCCGGGGTAACCCTGCGCCGCCAATTGCGCCTGACGCGCCGCGTCCTTGGCGCTGCCGGCCAGTTGCAGTACGCCACAGGGCTGCCAGTTGTCTGCGGTAGGGGGCAGTTCGCGGGCCAGCAGGCGCAGACTGTACTGGTAGCTGCTTTGAATAAAACGGGAGAGTGGCGGATGATGCGGCGACAGTTTGGCGTAGAGAATGCCTTGCGGGTTGCCGGAGGCTTCCTGCGCCAGTTGGTTATGCCGCTCAAGCAGGGTGACGCGCCAGCCGCGCCGAGCCAGGGCGTGGGCCGTGCTGCAGCCAGCGAGGCCGCCGCCGATAACCAGCGCATGGCGTTCCGCACGTGCAGGTTGTTCGGGTCTGGCATACCAGGGGGCGTGCCAGCGGTCAGCGGGCCGGCTGTCCAGGCTACCGCACAGCATCTCCCGTTTACGGCCAAAGCCTTTCACCTTGCGCATGCTGAATCCTGCCGCCTGGAGGCCACGGCGCACGTTGCCCACGCTGGTGAAGGTGGCGACCGTGGCTTGGGCGGTCGAGAGCTCCGCCATGCGCTGAAACAGCGCCGGTTGCCACATATCCGGATTCTTGGCAGGCGCGAAGCCGTCCAGAAACCAGGCGTCCACCTGGGCATCCAAGTGCGGGAGGGTGTCGAACAGATCGCCGATCAACAGGGTGAGGGTTACGCGGCCCTCCGCGAAGCTGAAGTGCTGCCAGCCGGGCGTAAGCCCGCGGTATTGTTGCAGTAGCTGCTGTGTCCAGGTGGCGAGTTCAGGCCACAGGGCGAGCGCTTTGCAGAGGTCCTGGGGGGTAAGCGGGTATTTCTCGGTACTGACGACATGCAGTTGCGCGTCAATGGGCGCGACCTGGTCCCACAGTTGCCAGGCAGCGAGAAAGTTCAGGCCGGTGCCGAAGCCGGTCTCGGCGATACAGAAGCGCGAGCCAGTGGTTAGCTGGGCCCAGCGCTCGGGCAGCCTGTTGTGCTGTAAAAACACATGGCGAGTTTCATCCAGGCCGGCGTCACGGGAAAAGTAGACGTCGGAAAACCGGGTTGAAAAGGGTTGACCACCGTCAATCCAGTCCAACTCTGCAGCAGGAGATTTTGACTCTGACAAGGGGGCTCCGAAATCGGCGATTTCGGGCTATTGTAACGCCGCCTTGAGCGCCTTGCTGCCGTCAAATTACCCAGCGTCTCAACTCATGTTGGGCAATATCAGTAGCAGCCAGGTGGCAAGGAATACCAGGCCGACAGTCGACCATTTGGCTTTGATCAGGTCTTTCATGGCGTACGCCTTTTATTTTTATTGGCTATGGGCTCCTTGTGGGGGCCTTGCGGGCGCCTACCGCGGGTAGCGGCTGGGCGCAGGGCGCGATACTGATACGTACCCCAGAGGGGAACAAGTCTCGCGCCACGGGCTATTTATATCATGGCTTAAGGTTCAGTTTAGTGACTTGAATCGCTTCTCTTAGACCAATTGGCTACAAGATTTCGCCGACATGTTGCCAACGACTATGAAACCGTCATCAAGGTGTCATAAGTGCGCTGTTTGGTGCGGGCAGCTGGCTGCTCAAGTCAACTGATCTGTTCTGGCTGCCATGATTAGGTCGTTGCGATGCAGCCCGCCGAGCGAGTGGCTCCACCAACTGACGGTAACTTGCCCCCATTCCGTCAGCAGCGCCGGGTGGTGGTCTTCCTGTTCTGCCAGTGCGCCTACCTGGTTGGTAAAGGCCAGCGCTTGGCTGAAATCCTTGAACGCATAAACTTTTTCGATGCGGTCCATGCCATCGACTTTTTTCAGTACCCAGCCGGGCAGTCCGCGCAGCAATGCGCTTGCATGCTCGGTGGGTAGCTGGCTGGCAGCGTTTTGACGGGTGTCGAGGGCTTCGCTGGCGAGGTCGGTCATGGTGGACTCCGTTGGTTGTGTGCAGCATGTAAGCCGGGCTACGGCTTCGACGGGCAGATATCCCAAGGGGTATCATGGCGCCATATACATGTTCTGAGTGATATTGCGTGAGTAAGTTTCGGGCGCTATTTCTGAATGCCAGACGCGCGGTGAGACGCGGACTGCGTTTCGTCGGCTGGCGTGCGGACAGCACGAGCCACCGTGAAAAGGCGATCTCCGCATTGGGTACCACGGTGTCGTTGTTGCTGGTGTACTGGACCACGCACCTCGGCTTTGGCGCTGAAGGTGCGCTCTGGGTGACCGGTTCAATGGGCGCGACAGCGATTCTGGTCTTCGCCATGCCGCACGGGGCACTGTCGCAACCCTGGCCGGTGATTGGCGGGCATGTGCTCTCGGCCACCTTCGCCGTGGCCTGCATCCAGTGGTTACCTAGCACCCCGCTGATGGCTGCCCTGGTGGTGGGGGGCAGTGTTCTGGTGATGATGTATGCGCGCTGCCTGCACCCCCCCGGCGGCGCAACGGCGATGATAGTGGTGCTGGGTGGGCCGACAGTGGCCGAAGCCGGTTATGGCTTTGTGCTGTATCCGATCCTGCTCGACTGCGTGATCATCGTCTGCGCCGCCATGTGCTTCAACAGTCTGTTTGAAAGTCGCCGTTATCCGCTGGCGCTGGTCAAGCATGAGGTGACGCGGGCACCCGGCATCGCTCCTGAGGATTTCGAACACGCACTCAAGCAGATGAATTCGTTCATGGATATCCAGTTTGATGACCTGCTGCGTCTGGTTGAGTTGGCCAATGCCAACGCCCAGAGCAAGGGGGTCAGTGTGGAGGACCTGGCCGAGGGCCGTTTCTACAGCAACGGCCTGCCCGGCGATAACTGGTCGGTGCGTGAAGTCATTCAGGTGGTAAATCGTCCGGGCCGGGCGGGACGGGTGCGCTACCGTATCGTCAAGGGCCGAGGAGAGGGGGGCAATGGTATCTGTCGGTCCAGCGAATTTGTGCGCTGGGCGCGCTACCGGGTTGAGGCTGATCCCGACAGCGAGGCCTGGCACCGCGTAATGCCGACCTGAGCCGGCGGGTCGGACCATAACAGTTTGTACCGCAATGCTGACGTAACTGTTTCTGTTTGGCTCGCTTGCGGCGCTCTACAATGTGCTTTCTCCCTTCTGTCCTTTCGAGTTCCCCCTCATGCACGTTGCGTCCGGTCGCTGGTTGTACGGATTCCTGTTGGCGTTGACTACCACCATTCTGTGGGGCGTCTTGCCAATTATGCTCAAGGAAGTGCTCAAGGCCATGGACCCCTACACCGTGACCTGGTATCGCCTGCTCAGCGCAGGACTTGTGCTGTTCTGCTGGCTGGCGGCCAAACGCCGACTGCCATCGATTCGCGCGTTGTCGCTGCGTAACCGTGGCCTGTTGCTGGTGGCCATTCTGGGCCTGGCGTTCAATTACGTGCTGTACCTGATGGCGCTCGACCGGCTGACGCCGGGCACCATGCAGCTGATCATTCAGGTTGCCCCGATCATGCTGATGCTGGGCAGCATGCTGGTATTCCGCGAGCGCTTCGGTATCGGCCAGGTAATCGGGCTGGCAGTACTGATTCCCGGCTTTGCGCTGTTCTTCAATCAGCGGCTGATGGAGCTGCTGACGCAGATGAGCGGTTATACCCTGGGGATTCTGATTGCCATTGCCTCGGCGTTCAGCTGGGCGCTCTATGGTCTGGCGCAAAAGCAGCTGCTGACCATCTGGTCGTCAGTCACCGTGATGATGGTGATCTACCTGGCTTGTGCGCTACTGCTCTGGCCGCTTGCCTCGCCGCTGGAGGTGATGCAGCTAAGTGTGTTGCAGCGCTGGTTATTGCTGGGCTGCTGTCTCAATACACTGGTGGCCTATGGCGCCTTTGCCGAGGCGCTGGCGCACTGGGAGGCCTCAAGGGTAAGCGCCACGGTGGCCACCACGCCGCTGTTTACCTTCTCCATGGTGGCATTGGGCTCGATGCTCTGGCCTGGCCTAATCGAGCCAGAGCTGCTTAATTCGTTGGCCTACCTGGGCGCGCTCATGGTGGTGGGCGGTTCGGCGCTGATCGCGCTGGCGCCTAGCCTCATCCAGAACCTGCGTAACCGTCGGCTGCGCAGGTTGAGCATCACGCCGCCGCCCGCGCCCTGATTAGCTGGTGGGGCTGTGGTCGCCGAGCATTAGCTCGGGCCTGACTGCCGCATCAAAGCCAGCCTCGTCCAGATAGCCCAGCGCCAGCGCCGCCTGTTTCAGTGTGGTGCCTTCGCTGTAGGCTTTCTTGGCGATGTCAGCGGCCTTGTCGTAACCAATTACCGGATTGAGCGCCGTCACTAGCATCAGGCTGTTGTCCAGATGCTCACGCATACGCGTGGCGTCTGGCTGCATACCTTCTACGCAATGTTCACGGAAGCTGTTGCAGGCATCGCTCAACAGGCGGATGGACTGCAGCAGGGTATGAATGATCACTGGTTTGAACACGTTCAACTGCAACTGGCCATTGCTGGCAGCAATGCTCAGCGTGGTGTCGTTGCCGAGTACCTGACAGGCCACCATCGAGAGCGCTTCGCACTGTGTCGGGTTGACCTTGCCAGGCATGATCGAGCTGCCTGGCTCATTGGCTGGCAGCCGCACCTCGGCAAAGCCGGCGCGCGGGCCGCTGCCAAGCAGGCGCAGATCATTGGCCAGTTTCATCAGGGTCACCGCCAGCTGCTTGCAGGCGCCGTGCAATTGCACCAGCGGTTCGTGTCCGGCCAGCGCGGCAAATTTGTTGTCGGCGCTGGTGAAGGGCAGGCCGGTCAACTCGGCCACCTCGCGTGCGAACTCGGTAGCAAAGCGTGGGGGAGTATTCAGTCCGGTGCCGACGGCAGTGCCGCCCTGGGCCAAGGCCAATACGCCGGGCATGGCCTGTTCCACGGCTTGCATGCCCATATCCAGTTGCGCGACAAAGGCTGACAGCTCCTGCCCGAAGGTGACCGGCGTAGCATCCATCATGTGGGTACGGCCTATCTTGATCAGCTCGGCGTGACGCTCGGCCTGCGTGTGCAGCGCGTTACGCAGCGCCTGCACGGCGGGCAGCAGATGGTCGTGGGTCTGCCTGGCGGCGGCGATATGCATGGCACTCGGGAAGGTGTCGTTCGAGCTTTGTGACTGGTTGACCTGATCATTGGGGTGGACTGGTTGCTTGCTGCCCAGTGGCTGGCCGGCCAGTTCGTTGGCGCGGTTGGCGATCACCTCGTTGGCGTTCATGTTGCTTTGTGTGCCGCTGCCGGTTTGCCAGACCGAGAGTGGAAAGTGCTCATCCAGCGCGCCGCTGATGACTTCGTCGGCGGCACGTTCGATCAGGCTGGCCAGCTCCGGCGACAGTTTTTCGAGTTGTCTGTTGGTGCGCGCGGCGGCTTTTTTAATGATGCCCAGAGCGTGTACCACGGGGAGCGGGATGCGCTCCTCGCCAATCGCAAAATGCGCCAGCGAACGCTGGGTTTGCGCGCCCCAATAACGCCCGGAGGCGACGTCGATGGGGCCCATGCTGTCGGTTTCGGTGCGGGTGGTCATAATGGCTCCCAGTTAGTGCGGTGGATGGGCAGCGCTGGCGCTTGGCTGGCGCATGCTGGTAGCGCTGCACAGTATGGCAGGTCAGCGCCGCGCTGCTATGCAGGTTCGACTGCAGTTAGCCACCGTGGTTCGCCTGCCGGCAAGGCAGCTTTGGGCTACAATGGCGACCGCACTTATTCGGAGGTAAGCATGGGCACTATTCAACAGGCACTGGAGCAGGCGTTACAGGCGCTGGCGCCGAGCCATCTGGAACTGGTCAACGAAAGTTACATGCACAGTGTGCCGCCGGGCTCGGAATCGCACTTCAAGGCGGTACTGGTGAGTGAGGAGTTCGCCGGCCTGAACGCAGTCAAGCGACACCAGGCGGTGTATCGCGTACTGGGTCCGCTGATGCAGCAGATCCATGCGCTGGCGCTGCATACCTATACCGCAGAAGAATGGCAGGCACGCCAGCAGGCGCCGGCTTCGCCCAATTGCCTGGGTGGCAGCAAGGCCGACGGCTGAGCCCGGCGACAGACTGCGGTTTTGCACCGCGCGGTGCTTTGTTAGAATGCCGCCTCCCAAGGTACGCCCTTTACGTGGGCGCCAACTGAAGAAGAGGTATGCATGTCTGCAATCGTTGTTGTGGCACTCTACAAGTTCGTCTCGCTGGAAGATTACCAGGCCCTGCGCCAACCCCTGCTTGATACCCTGCTGGCCAATGGCGTCAAGGGTACCTTGCTGCTGGCGCGTGAAGGCATCAACGGCACCGTGGCCGGCCCGCGAGAGGGCATGGATGCGGTACTGACCTGGCTGCGCAGCGACCCGCGCCTGAGCGATCTGGATTACAAGGAATCGCTGTGCGACGAAATGCCGTTCTACCGCACCAAGGTCAAGCTGAAGAAAGAAATCGTCACCCTGGGCGTAGAAGGTGTGTCGCCCACCAAACGCGTCGGTACCTACGTTGAGCCGCAGGATTGGAATGCACTGATCAGCGACCCCGAAGTGCTGTTGATCGATACCCGCAATGACTACGAGGTATCGATCGGCAGCTTTGAGGGTGCTATAGACCCCAAGACCAAGACCTTTCGAGAATTCCCCGACTACGTCAAAGCGCATTACGACCCGGCCAAGCACAAGAAGGTCGCCATGTTCTGCACCGGCGGCATCCGCTGTGAAAAAGCGTCCAGTTATATGCTGGAAGAGGGCTTCGATGAGGTCTTTCACCTCAAGGGTGGCATTCTCAAATATTTTGAAGAGGTGCCAGCCGAGCAGTCGTTGTGGAATGGGGAGTGCTTCGTATTCGATAACCGGGTCACGGTGCGTCACGATCTGGCGCCCGGCTCCTTCGACCAGTGCCACGCCTGCCGTCATCCCGTCTCGGCTGAAGACATGGCCTCGGTACTCTACGAGGAAGGCATCAGTTGCCCGCGCTGTTACGACAGTCTGCCGGAAAAGACTCGCCAACGTGCGATAGAGCGGCAGCGGCAGATTACACTGGCCAAAGTGCGCAATCAGCCGCATCCTATCGGCCAACCACAGCATCTGGCTTCGCCCAACGCCAAGCCGGAGTGACCCGCCGATCTGCGAGGTAAGCGATGAGCCAGCGCCTGATCTACGTGATGGACCCCATGTGTTCCTGGTGCTGGGGCTTCGCCCCGGTGATTGACGCTATTGTTGCGACATACCCGCAACTACCCTTGCATCTAGTCGCCGGCGGCCTGCGCGCCAATCACGGCGCCCCGCTGGATGAACACACTCGCGCGGTTCTGGCTGAGCATTGGCAGGCAGTGGCGCAGGACAGTGGTCAGCCAGTGGGCGATCCGCAGGACCTGCCTGCCACCTTCGTCTACAACACTGAGCCTGTCTGTCGTGCCTTGGTGGTCGCCCGTGAGCTGGACGCCGCCAAAGCCTGGGGTTATGTGCGGTCGGTGCAGCAGGCCTTTTACGTGGAAACCAAAGAGGTCACCCATGCTGCGGTGTTGACGCAGCTGGCTGAGACCGCCGGATATGCGCTCGCGGGGTTCAGTGAGCTGTTCGATCAACCGGCAATGCACGAAGCTACGGTGGCGGATGTGCGCTGGGTCGCGGATCTGGGGATGGCAGGATTGCCCATACTGCTCGCTGAGCGCGAGGGTCAGCTGGCGTTGTTGGCCAACGGCTACCAAAGCTCCGAGCAGGTACTGCCTTTGCTGGCGCGCTGGGTTGCGGCGGGAGAAAAGTTTGCGCAGGTGACGACCTGAGCGCAGGCGCAGCGGGCAAGCCCGGCGCCGCACTCGGAGGGTAGGGCGAGTTACTTGCGGGGCGAGGTCAGCGCGGGTTTCTGTTTCTCTTCCGGCGCGTGAAACAGCAGGAACAGTTGGGTCAGGACCCCCGGAATGTGTTCCATCATGTCTTCTACCATGTCCTGATCTTTGTCGATTTCAGCGAACTCCGGCTCCTCGGCAAACAATCCGGAGCCGACCATGACGGGCAGCAGCAGCTCGCTGACCAGCTCTTCGTCGCTCTCGAACCAGGCCTCCTCGCGCAGGAAGACCCCTTCCATAAAGCCGATGCACCAGCTGCGCAGGTCTGAGTAGTCGGGTTCATCACCCAAGCTCAGCTCGCAGGGCAGCTCCAGATCTTCATCGCTGGCCAGCTCGCGGGCGATGCGTGACTTCAACTCTTTCAGGGTGCCGACGATGTCGGCCTGCTGCTGGTCGTCCGCGTAGTTGGGGGTTTCGGCAAACAATTCAGCCAGCCACTCTTCGCTCGACACCTCTTCCGGACTGACGGACAGTGCCGCGAGATAGCCGCAGGCGGCCATGTAGTCCAGCGCTTCATCGTGCAGGTCATCGGCGTCCAGGAATTGCTCTAGGCGCTGGAGTTGATCATTGAATGACATGGGACACCTCTCATTGGTTATGCCGGCATTTTACGCATGCCCCCGGACAATTGCCAAAGACGTTATACTCGGCGGCCGATAAGGTGGTCCCGCCACTGGCCCAACCTGCAAAGGAGTCCCATGCGCGAGCAAGCCCTGCAACAACTGCGTGACGTTTTTGGCTACGGTGAATTCCGTGGTCAACAGGCCGATATCATCGATCAGGTGGCCACCGGTGGTGATGCGCTGGTACTGATGCCCACTGGCGGCGGTAAGTCGCTGTGCTATCAGGTGCCGGGGTTGCTGCGGGCGGGGCTCACCGTGGTGGTGTCGCCACTGATCGCGCTGATGGAAGATCAGGTCGCGACCCTGACCGAACTGGGCCTGAACGCGGCGGCGCTGAATTCCACCCTGAGCGACGACCAGCAGCGCGAAATTGCCCGCCAGATGCGCAGTGGCGAGTTGGAGTTTCTTTATATGGCGCCCGAGCGGCTGCTCAAGCCGCGCACCCTGAACTTTCTGCAGTCGCTGGATATTGCCCTGTTTGCCATCGATGAGGCGCACTGTGTATCGCAGTGGGGCCATGACTTCCGGCCGGAGTATCTGCAGTTGGGGCAGCTCGCAGAGCTGTTCCCCGGCGTGCCGCGTATGGCGCTGACGGCCACCGCTGATGAGCGTACCCAAAGCGAGATCGTCCAGCGTCTGAAGCTGGAGTCGGCGGCTTGCTTCATCTCCGGCTTTGATCGGCCGAACATTTTCTACCGTATTGTGCCCAAAGATAAACCGCGCCAGCAGTTGCAGCAGTTTCTACGTGGCCACAAGGGTAATGCCGGCATTGTCTATTGCCTGTCGCGCAAGAAAGTCGAAGACACCGCCGCCTGGCTAAGTGACCAAGGCTGGCCGGCGTTGCCGTACCACGCGGGTCTGCCGCCTGAGTTGCGGGCCACGCATCAGCGGCGCTTTCTCAACGAGGAAGGCCTGATCATGGTAGCGACCATCGCCTTCGGCATGGGCATCGACAAATCCAACGTACGTTTTGTCGCCCACCTGGACTTGCCGAAAAGCATCGAGGCCTATTACCAGGAAACCGGGCGGGGCGGCCGTGATGGGCTGCCGGCGGATGCCTGGATGGCCTACGGTCTGCAGGACGTACTGATGCTCAACCAGATCATGGCTAACTCCGAGGGCGACGAGCGTCACAAGCGCATCGAGCGACACAAGCTGGATGCCATGCTGGCGCTCTGTGAGATGACCAGCTGTCGGCGCCAGGCGCTGCTGGGGTATTTCGGTGAGGAGCTGGCCGAGCCCTGCGGCCATTGCGACAACTGCCAGGAACCGGTCGAGACCTGGGATGGCAGCGAGCCGGCGCGGATGGCCTTGTCGACTGTGTACCGTAGCGGTCAGCGTTATGGCGTGGGCCATCTGGTTGATATTCTGCTGGGGCGTGACAACGAGAAGATTCGTACCGCCGGTCATCAGCATCTGTCTACCTACGGCATCGGCAAGTCGCTGGCGGAAAATGAGTGGCGCTCGGTGTTTCGTCAGTTGATTGCCCGCGCCCTGGTCGAGATCGACCTCGACGGCTTCGGCAGCCTGCGACTGTCTGATAGTTGCCGGCCGCTATTGCGCGGCGAAGAAACCCTGTTGCTGCGCAAGGACATTACGCGCAGCAGCGCGCCTATGGGCAAAACCGGTAATAAGGCGGTTATCGCCGATGCCGACCGCGAGCTGTGGGAAGCGCTGCGCGCACGGCGCAAGCAGCTGGCGGATGCGCACGGTGTGCCGCCTTACGTGATTTTCCCCGACAGCACCCTGGTCGACATGCTGCGCCAGCGCCCGGCAAACCTGCAAGATATGGGGCTGGTCAGCGGTATCGGCGCGCACAAGCTGGAACGCTACGGCGCAGACTTCCTGCAGGTGCTGCAGCAGTCTGGCGGCGCCGACGCGGCGGTCGAGCAGGATCAGCAGGCGCAGGCCCACGAGGTCAACGCGCTAGTGCTCTCGGGTATGAGCGCGGAGCAGGTTGCGCTGCAGTTGGGCAAGCCATTGCGCCAGGTCTATGGACAGTTGGCGCAGGCCATCGCCACCGGCAGCCTGACGCTGGAGCAGGCAATTGATATTGGTCCGGCGCAACTGGAACGTATCCAGGATGCCTTTCTCAATCACGACGGTGAGGACCTGCCAGGGGTACGCACCCTGGCGCGTGAACTCGATGAGAACGTGGATGAAGGTATTCTGCACTGCATCCGTGCCGCGCTGGTGGCCGAGATCAGTGGTTGATTCGGCGTTAACGGGCCTGGTGCCTGGCAAAACGCGCGGCTGTAGCGTCCCTCAGAACGTCTGTCCTAGCTTCATATAAAGCGCTTCTTGGCCTTCCTCGTTAGCTCCCAGACCAAAGAATAGCGGGCCAAGGAAAGTGTCCAGCCCGAGCAGCAGACTGCCGGCGGCGAAATAGCCGGTATCAAAGGCATCCTCACCGCGGTTATAGACCCGGCCATATTCCAGACTGGTGCCCAGATACAGCGGCATGCTGAGGATGTCGAAGTAACTGGGGTTCAGGCGGCGGTAGTAAACCAGTCGGCCCAGATCATAGTTCTGCCCGGCCAGACCATCCTGGCGATAACCGGAGAACAGCCCGGGGCCGCCAAGAATAAAGCTGCTTTGCGCTACATTGACGTCGCTGTCGGTGCGCCCCATGAAGGCGCCGACCTGCATGCTGTTGAGGCCGAAACCAAAGGCCTTATTGGCCTTGATTTCCAGTTGCCGGTAGCGCTCGTCGGCGCCCAGGTCGGGCTCGGACTGCCGCCACTTGACCTGCGCTTCGTCGCCGGAGTGTGGAAAGTTGACGTTATCCAGTGTGTCGCGGTTGAACTCGATCCCGTAAAAGGCTTCTTCGAAACTGATGCTCGGTGTCTCGGGGTCACCTACGCGTACCTTGGATTCGCCCCAGTAGCGCGAAACGCCGAAACGCACTTCGCCGGTATTGGCGATCTGGCGGCCCAGGTTTATGCCGGTGCCATAGCGCTGCTGGCGGTAATCCACCACCGGTTCGTTGTCTTGCAGGACCTCGACGTTGACCGCTTCGCCATCAATAAAGGGGGCGATGAAGTAGCGCGAGCCATAGTCCAGCGGCTGGTAGAACTCGGAGTAGAGGATCTGGTGCGAGCCGATCTGCGCGCGGGTCAGCCACTCAGCGCCGAGCGGGTTGAGGCCGTTCACACGGAAGCTGGCGCCAATGTTGTATTGGCTGCCGCCTTCGAAGTCATCGACCAGATTCAGCCCAAGCCGCAGGTAGTCGGTGCCGGTGCGTCGCCCGGCTGTATGGATCAGCAGCGTGTTGCGACCGTCTTCATGCACTACCTCGTAGGTGACGCGGCTGAAGTAGTCGGTACCATAAACGGTGCCCATATCGGTCTGCAGGCGTTCCAGATTCAGTGGTTCGCCGATGGGCTGACGAATCATGCCCAACACCACTTCGTCGGCCACCTTGCCGCTGTTGTCTACCTCGATGGCGTCGATCACCGCCTGGCGTTGCGGGCGGGCAGAGGCGAGGTTGCCGCCGGTTGGTTGCTGCGCTGGATTGACGAAGGACAAGGCCGCATTCGAGGTGCGCAGGGCGGCTGCGCCGGCATCAATGGCTGCGGCAATCTCGTCGAAACTGTTGAAGCCCATGTCGCCCAATTGTGGTTGCAGCAGCAGATCATGCGGCCCCAGAGTGGCCAGCTGCTTCTCGGAGTTAACGCGGGTCAGCAGGGTAGTGGTCTGGTCCATGATGTCGAGAACGGTTTTCAGCTCACCAGTGGATTTCAGTGGTGTACCGATGTCGACCACAATGACGCGATCTACGCCCATGGCGCGGGCTACGTCGATGGGTAGGTTCTTCGACAGCACGCCGTCGACCAGCAGGCGGCCGTCGACCTCGACCGGGGCGAAGAAGCCCGGCAGCGCCAGGCTGGCCCGAATGGCCAGCGGCAGGTGGCCGTGATCGAACACTACGGCCTCGCCGGTGGCGATGTCTGTGGCGACAGCGCGAAACGGAATCGGCAGTTTGTTGAAGTCGTCTATTTCATTGGTGTGTACCAGCAGGCTTTCCAGCTGCAAGCCCAGATTCTGACCTTGCAGCAGGCCTAGTGGGAAGCTGAGTTTGCCATGGTCGAAGCTCAGCCTTTGTTTGACCAGGAAGTCGCGATCATCCTGTTTGCGCCGAAAGGGAATGTCTTCGCGCAGCGGTGCATCGGCCAGGGTGTTTTCCCAATCCAGCTCCCTGGCGATTTTCTCCAGTTCCTCTGCACTGTAGCCGGCGGCATACAAGCCGCCAATCACGGCTCCCATACTGGTACCGGCGATCGCATCAATAGGGATATTCATCTCTTCCAGCTGTTTGAGTACGCCGATGTGCGCCAGCCCGCGGGCGCCGCCGCCGGAAAGCACCAGGCCCGTGCGCAAGGGTTCGGCGCAGGACCAGCCAGAGAGGGTGAGCAACAGCAGCACAAGAGCTCGTTTCAGCATGCGTGGCATCCAGACGACAGAGAGCAATGATCAAAAGCCGACATTGTATACGAACGCCGCCTTGGCTGCGGTGCGCAAACTGGTGGGTGGCTGTCATCTCAGAGACATCTTTTTGCCACATGGGGGTCATGGGGGCCACGTAGCCTGACTGCATCTTCCAGAGGAGACAGGCGTATGAACACAGCAGTGTCGTTGCCAGTGGAAAAAAAGCAGCGGGTCAAAACCCTGTGGATTTCAGACCTGCATCTCGGAACGCGGGGCTGTCAGGCCGATAAACTCGCCACCTTTCTCAAGTCCTACGAGTGCGAGCACCTGTACCTGGTCGGTGACATTATTGACGGCTGGCGCCTGCGCAAAGGCATTTATTGGCCCCAGGCCCATACCAATGTGGTGCGTAGAGTGCTCACCATGAGCAAGCGCGGCACCCGGGTGACCTACGTTACCGGTAACCATGACGAGTTTCTACGGCGCTACTCGACGCTGCAGTTGGGCAATATCGAACTGGTTGACGAGGCGGTACACACCACCGCAGACGGGCGCAAGCTGCTGGTCATTCACGGTGACCAGTTTGATGTGATTACCCGCTGTCACCGCTGGCTGGCCTTTCTGGGCGACCATGCCTACGAGTTCAGCCTGGTGCTCAATCGCTGGTACAACCATTGGCGCAGCCGGTTTGGCTACGGCTACTGGTCGTTGTCGGCTTACCTCAAGCAGCGGGTGAAGAAAGCAGTCAACTTTATCAGCGATTTTGAGGACGGGATTGCCCATGAATGCATCAAGCGTGGTTACGACGGGGTGGTATGCGGGCATATCCATCACGCCGAGATCCGCGATGTGAAGGGCATCGAGTACCACAATTGCGGTGATTGGGTGGAGTCGTGCACGGCGCTGATCGAGCATCAGGACGGCCGCATTGAACTCTATCGCTGGAACGATGCAGCGGTGCCGGACATCGTGGCTGAGGCGGTGGCCATGAAAGGGCAGGCGGCGACAGGGTAAGCGCTGTCTCCGCGTTACACGCCGGCAGTCAGACGATGACCTTGTCTTTCAGGCGGCGTGCAGCCTGCTCCAGGGCTTTGATGATTTCGTCCTTGTCGTAATTGCGAATGGTGTTGGTGTCCAAGTACATCGAGAAGCCCGACAGCTCATGCTCGACAAAAGTCGGTGCGATCCCCAGTTCACGGCGTAGACCCACCACCTGATAGATCTGTACCGGCCGGGCAAAGCCCTTGACGCTGATCTGGCCCTTGTCGCGGCACATGATGATGTCCTTGATCAGCGAGTAGGTTTCGTGGGAGATGAGGATTTCCCCCGCATCAGCCGCGCTTTCCAGCCGGCTGGCCAGGTTTACTTCGCGGCCAATGATGGTGTAATCCATCCGGGTAGCCGCGCCGAAGTTGCCTACGGTGCAATAGCCGGTACTCAGCCCCATGCGAATTTCCAGCGGCTTGGTTATACCGCGGCTACGCCATTGCTGACGCAGAACCTTCATGTGTTTGCGCATGGCGATGGCCATGGAGACCGCCGCTTCAGCATCCTGCTTGGCGCCGCTGCTTTTCGGATCGCCAAAGAACACCATGACGCAATCGCCGATGAACTTGTCGATGGTGCCGCCGTACTGCAGCGCAATGCGCGACATCTCCGTCAGATAACTGTTCAGCAGATCGGTCAGCGCTTCGGCTTCCAGCTCCTCGGCCAGCTCGGTGAATCCGCGAATGTCGGAGAAAAACACGGTCAGCTTCTTGCGGCGGGTTTCTAGCTTGACCGTGCGCTTGCCTGAAAATATCGACTCCCAGACCTGTGGTGAGAGGTACTTGGAGAGATTGGCAGCCAACCTGGCGGTTTTCTCCTGCTCTGCACTGATCAGCGATTGTGCCGCCTCTAGGTTGCGGCCCTGGCGATGAACGAAGGCCGCGGTGATAAGGATACACAGGCCGCCGCTGACCAGGCTCACCACGCTGACCAGTACGGAGCTGTGCAGGCTGACCTCGGGCGTGAAGGCAGCGGCGCCGAGCAAAATGCCTGCAATGGCCAGCAGCCAGCCTGCCATTAGATAGGTGGGGCCGCCGGCGATCAGGCAGGAGAAGCCGAGCAACAGGAGAAAAATCAGGCTGGGCACGTAATTGAAGCCCAGCAGTGCGACAAATACACCGGTATGCACGGCGTCCAGCGCAAGCAGAATCAGGCGGCGGGGAATCTGTTTATGGTTGAGCAGCCACTTGGGCAGGTGCTGCGCCAATTGGGGGTAGGCCAAGGCGTAGAGGATGGTGCCCAGTGCGGTGGCGGTGTGTCCATTTTCAACTAATAAGGCCGCAAAAGTCACCGCCACACACAGGTACGCTATCACCCTGGAGTAGTAGCCTTCCAGTGGCGGTCTGACGGGCTTTATGCGGCTTTTTACGGTCATGATCAGTCAGTTTCCAGAGCCTGGTAAGGCGCCTGGCTGGCGAACGCCAGCCAGATCATCTCGCTGTCTGATCATAATATGAGTATGCATCCGGGGGGAACACCAAGCTTGCCCGAATGCGGGGCGGGCTGATTACTCGGTTTTGTACACCGTGTTGCGCGGCCTGGCGAAAACCCGTCGCAGCATAGGCTCAAAAAATGCCAGTGGTTCGGTCTCATAGTCAGCATCAAAGGCGGGCGCGTCATACTTGGCGCAGAACTCGGCTGTGTACTGATATAGCGGGTGATCCTTGAACTGGTCGCGCAAGTGGCGATCCATGCCCAGGTGATGGAAAAAGTAATAGCCCTGGAAGATACCGTGCTTTTCAACCATCCACAGATTTTCTTCGCTGACAAAGGGCTTGAGGATAGCTGCGGCTACGTCGGGGTGGTTATAGCTGCCCAAGGTGTCACCGATGTCATGCAATAGCGCGCAGACAACGTATTCTTCATCGCGGCCATCGCGGTGCGCGCGCGTCGCGGTTTGCAGCGAATGTTGCAGGCGGTCGATCGGAAAACCGCCAAAATCGCCATCCAGCAGCAACAGGTGGGCGATGATACGATCAGGCAGTTCCTTGGCGAAGGGCCGGTAGTGATCGGCGATGATGCCCCAATCCTCGGCGGTACCTTCTTGCATGGCGCGAAACTGTGCACGTTGCTCACCCATGATTGATCTCCTCTTGTTTTGGTTTTGGGTCAGGCTGTAGGCGCATCATAGTCTTGCGCTGGGCAGCTGACTGTCGCGTTGCTGACAGTCGGCCCGACGCAACTTTTAGAAGCGGATGCGTCCAGTTAGCGCATCGCGCAGCATGACCCAGTCACCGAGCAGGCTATAAAAAGGGTAGGTAAAGGTAGCCGGCTTGTTGTGTTCGAAAAAGAAGTGGCCGACCCAGGCAAAGCCATAACCGGCCAGCGGAACGGCGAGCAGCCACCACCAGGCTTGGTTGAACAACGCGTAGGCCACGATCAGCAGAACCAGCGTGCTGCCGATGTAATGCAGACGGCGGCAACGGTCGTCGCGATGTTCGCTCAGGTAATAGGGATAGAATTCGGCGAAGTTGTTGAAGCGAGGCGCCGCTGTGTCTTGCGAGGGGGTCGGCATGGGGCCTCCTTGGGATTGGGAGTAACGATTCAGCAGGGGAATGGTGCTTTTCGCCCTCTCACTATAGTGAAGGCTGCGCAGTCGGCCATGGCCGTGCGCGCCAGATAGCTATCTGTTGGCGGCGATTTTATCTTGGAGGTCACTTTGTTCTATGATCGGCCTCCGAAACACCCTCTGACCCATAGGTCGAATAGACAAACCTGTTGCGAGAAAACATGGAGCACGCTGAACGGACTACATCTGCTGGCTGGGCCAGAGCCATCGCGCAGGCGCTGGAGGGTCGCGGCGTGAACGCCGCCGCCCTGTTCGATGAACTGGGTATCGATCCGGCTGTGATTGCGGATCCCGATGGTCGTATTCCACAGGATAATATGACCCGGTTGTGGCAACGTGCAGTGGCAGTGTCAAACAACTCGGCGATTGGTTTGAGCATGGCGCAGACCTTGCGTCCTGGCCATTTCAGCGTGGTGGGCTATGCGATGATGTCGAGTCGCACGCTGCTCGAGGGCTTTGGTCGCGTGATTCGCTACCAGCGGATTCTGGCCGAAGCCGCCGATCTGGCGTTGAGCGTGGAGCCGGGGTGCTACCGCATTACCTTTTCTATCCATGGGGACCGGCTACCCGCGCCACCGCAGAGCCATGAGGCCGCTATGGCCTACGCCCTGGCTTTCTGTCGCTGGATGACGGCAGAGCATATCCGACCTCTGCATGCCAGTTTTGCCATCCCCGAGCCGAGCGATATCAGCCCTTATGCCGAGCTGTTTGACTGCCCGCTGAGTTTTGCTGCGCCTACCTACAATCTGGCGTTGTCGCGTGAGGTAATGGAGGCGCCGCTGGCTTCGGCCAATGATATGTTGGCGCAGCTGCATGATCGGTTTGCTGGCGACTACCTGGCTCGTTTCGAATCCGACCCGGTTACCCATCAGGCGCGGCAGGTGCTGTGTCGCTTGCTGCCGCAGGGTGAGCCCAAGCGGCAAGCGGTGGCCAACGCCATGAAAGTCAGCACCCGGACCTTGCAGCGTCGTCTGCAGGAAGAGGGCATCAGCTTTCAACAGTTGCTAGAAAAGACCCGGCGGGAACTGGCGTTGCAGTATCTTGGTCAACCGCAACTCACGCTCTTTGAGATTGCCTGCATGCTCGGCTTTGCCGACCCCAGCAACTTTTTCCGGGCGTTCAAGCGCTGGTTTGGTCTCCCTCCGGGCCAGTATCGTGAGCAGGTGCTGCAGAACGCGCAGCCCGGTGAGCAATCGAGCACAGCGGAGGAATAATGCCAGTAGACGCCATCAGCGTGTTGCATCAACGGGTGTCGGTCCCGCGCCTGACCGGCCCGGCACCCACACTGGAACAACAAGAGACCATTTTCCAGGCGGCGCTACGGGCTCCGGATCATGCCTATCTGCGGCCTTGGCGTTTTCTCGTCATGCAGGGCGAGCAGCTTGAAGCCCTTGGTGAACTCTTCGGCCGGGCGGCATTGGCTGATACGCCGGATCTGTCAGCAGATACCTTGGCACGGTTTCAGGGCTTGCCGCTGCGCGCACCGCTATTGATCGTCGCCATCAGTTGTCATCAGGAGCATCCCAAGGTCCCGACCATTGAGCAGGATCTGGCCTGTGGCGCGGCGGTCAGCAATATGCTGTTGGCCGCTCACGCACTGGGCTTGGGCGCTGTATGGCGCACCGGTGCCTTGGCTTACCATCCCTTGGTCAAGCGCGGGTTGGGTATGGCCGATAACGAGCAGATCATCGCGTTCCTGTATATCGGACACCCCGCCGGTGAGCGCAAGCAGGTGCCGCAGTTGAATGTCGACGATTTTTTTCAGCCTTGGCCGCCGCAAGCCTAAGGCTGAAAGATTAACGGCGCACGTTCCCGCGCTTCAGTCCTGTTTCCTGGGCAGTTGGATGACTGCGCGCAAGCCGCCCTGCGGTGCGCGGCTGAATCGCAGACTACCGTTGTGCCGTGCAATGGCGCGGGCGGCAATGGTCAGCCCCAGTCCGTAGCCACTGTCGGCTGGCTGCCCTGGAACGCGCACGAAGGGCTCGCTCAGTCTGCCGAGCCAAGGCTCCGCTACGCCGGGCCCTTCATCTTCGATGCTGATTTCCCAGTGGGTGCCGGCAGGCTCTACGTTCAGTCGAATGTGCCCCGCTGGCGGGCTGAACCGCTGCGCGTTACGCAGCAGGTTGTCGAAGGCGCTGGCCAGTTGTTCCGGCCATCCGCGCAGCTCCAGATCGCTGGTGCCCTGCAGCTTTATGGTCAGCTCTGGCGTGGCAAACTGCGCGTCTTCGACCACTCGGGCCAATAGCGGGTCGAGGGCAAAGGTCTGCGCCGGGTCGGCCTCGCTGTCCAGACGGCTGAGGGTGAGAATGGCATCAATCAGACGGTCCAGTCGGTCGCACTCACGGTCCAGGCGTTGCCAGAGTGCAGCGTCTGCCGCCATATCACGCTGACTGCCCAGCGCCAGGCCGATGCGTAGTCTGGCCAATGGCGAGCGCAGTTCATGGGAAATGTCGCGCATCAGTTGCTGCTGGCTATCCAGCAGGTTCTGTACCTGCTCGGCCATCAGCCCGAACTGGCGAGAGAGAGCGCCGATTTCGTCACGCCGCTGGTTGATGCGAGCCAGTGCCGCACCTTCAAAGCGGCCGTGCCCCAGCGATTGCGCTGCCAGCCCCAGTTGGCGCAGGGGCGCAGTCAGGTAACGGCTGAGCAGCAGGCTGAGCAAGGCCAGTAATCCCATGCCCAGGGCAATGTTGAGCACCAGGCCGATGGGCGCCTGCTCGGCGTCCCACAAGTTGGGCCGAGCTATATGCAGAGTTATCAGGTAGTCCTGCTGGTCGGTTTGCCAGCTGAGTTGCAACAGGCGCCCGCGCGGTGGTGGGGGCGGATGGCGTGAAGCAGAGTCGGGTGGCGGGCCGAACCGTGGCAATCGCGGCAGTGTGCCGGGTAGCAGGCTGGTTGCGTTGGAGTCGAATAGCCGCGCACGGATGCGGTACTGGCGCCGCTGTTGTTCAAGCCAGGCCTGGGCGGCTGCGGCACCTTCGGTCTCATACCGGCTGGTCAACTGCGCGGCAAAATCACGCAACTGTGGGTTCAGCTGTAGCAGCAGCCAGTCCTGTTGCAATGCGCGACTGACCAGAAAGCCCGAGCCGCCCACCAGCAAGGTGGCAAGCCAGAGTACGGCGAAGACTTTCCAGAACAGACGCATCAATTTATACCCTCAGCGCGTGATTATTTCTTTTCGCAGGGCGGGCCGTCACGATGTTCGCGACGGTCACCCATGCGTTCGCGACGCTCCTCGCGCAGGCTTTCAGCCTTCTCGCGCTGCTCGGCGGTGAGTATGGCGTCCATGCGTGCCTTGCCTTCTTCACGCAATGCTCGCAGTTTAGCGCCTTGTTCTTCGTGGATCTGACGCAGCTGCGCTTGCTGCTCGGTAGTCAGCGACAGCTCTTTGGCCATGCGCTCCATGCCGCGTTCGTGGCGGTCACCCGGGCCGACTTCGGCCAGCAAGGCGCCAGACAGGGTGGTGGCGATAAGCAGGGTAGTCGCGAGTAGGATCTTTTTCATGATGATTCTCCGGTTTCGATCTGGCCGGCTTATCCGGTCATTGGCTACAGAGTTTAGGGAGTGCTGTGTCAGGGGTAGCCGTGGGAGAGTAAAGATTGTGTAAAGACCGAACTGGGCTTTGTCAGGCGGGGGCGTGTGGACTCAAGGGCTGAACAGATAGCCCCTGCCGCGAATTGACTGAATACGCGGATGGCCCTCGGGATGCGGGCCGAGTTTGCGCCGTAGATTACTGATGTGCATGTCCAGGCTGCGATCATAGCTGCCGAGCGCTTTGCCCAGCGCAACGCGCGACAGGGTCTGGCGGTCGACCAGTTGCCCCGGTTGCTCCATCAGGGTACGCAGAATCAGCGCCTCGCTTTGTGTCAGTTGCAATGGCTGGTCGTTGAGCCAAGTCAGTAGGCTGTCGACGTTGAGTCTCAAGCTGCCGGCCTGCAGCTGGTTGCTATCGGGGGCGACAGGCTGACTGCGACGTAGCAAGGCGCGCAGACGCGCGACCAGTTCGCGTGGATCACAAGGTTTTGCGAGGTAATCATCCGCACCCAGTTCCAGCCCCAGAATGCGATCTACCGGCTCGCCGCGGGCGCTGAGCATCAATAGTGGCGTCTGACAGCTCTGGCGCAGTTGGCGCAGGATTTCCAGCCCGTTCATGCCCGGCAGCATGACGTCGAGGATGATGGCCACGAAGTCGCCCTCGGTGGCAGTTTGCAGGCCACTGGGGCCGTCGTGTGCTGCGGTCAGGCTGAAGCCTTCAACCGCCAGCCAGTCGCTCAGGAGCTCGCAGAGTTCCTGATCATCATCGATGATCAGGACCGGGTGCGGCATCAGTTCAGCCATTCGTTACGCTTGCGTCGACCACCCTTGGCCAGCATGAAGCCCAATAGCAGGCTTACCGCGACGGTCAGGCCGCCGATCAGAAACCATTGCTGGCGCTGCTGCACCAGCTTGCTCTGCGCGCTGAGGCGCTCAGCCTGATTGGCATTGCGCAATTGCTGGTTTTCGTCCTGCAGTGCTTGCAGCTCTTCGCTTTGTCCGCTGCCGGCCAACTGGTCGGCAAGGCGCTGGCGTTCGGCTTCAACCTTGGCCAGTTCCGCCTGCAGGGTGCCCAGGTCATGCTGCTGGGTGGCGGTTGCCGGGTCGGCCGCGGGCTGGGCTGTGGCAGGTGTCTCCTGCGCCACGGCAGTGCCGGCAAGCAGGGCCGCGCTGAGCAGCAGGGCAGGGTAGGCGGCATGTCTGAACATGAAAAACATCCTTGATTAGGCCGGAAATACGCGTTTGAAAGGTTTTACCGTGACTTGCTGATACACACCGGCGGCGACGTAGGGGTCTGCGTCAGCCCAGGCCTGCGCCTGCTCCAGGGAGGCAAACTCGGCGACCACCAGGCTCCCGGTAAAGCCAGCACTGCCCGGATCGGCGGCATCGATGGCCGGGTGTGGCCCCGCCAGCAGCAGACGGCCCGCGTCCTGCAGGGTCTGCAGTCGAGCCAAGTGGTCTGGGCGGGCGGCCAGGCGATTGCTCAGGCTGTCGGCTTTATCGGTAGCCATGATGGCGTAGAACATCGCACTTCCTTGGGTCGGTGGTTATGTGTAGGGTGCCGGCATGCCCGAATCAGGTATTCGGGCAGCATCACAGCCGTTTAGGTGCTGGACAGGCTTAGGCGGCATAATAGGCGAAACACGCGCTGTCCCGTCAAGCGCTGCACTGGAAGGAGAGCCATTTGTTAGCCGATCTGCACATGCACAGTACCGCCTCTGACGGCGCGCTGGACCCCGCCGAATTGATGCGTCGCGCCAGTGCCGCCGGGGTAGAGTTGATTGCGCTGACCGACCATGACTGCGTTGACGGCCTGGCAGCGGCGTCGGAGACCGCACGCGACTTGGCTATGCGCTGGGTCAGTGGCGTAGAGATGTCGGCGCAGTGGCACGGCCATACGTTGCATATTCTTGGCTACGGCTTTGATCCGCACCACCAGGTTATGGTCCGGGCGCTGGCCGATGTTCGCGATGGTCGTTGGCGGCGCGCAGAGCAGATCAGTAAACGCCTGGAAGGTAAGCGGATGCCCGGGGCCTACGACGGCGCGGTAGCGGCTCAGCAGGCCGCCGGCGGTGATGTGGGTCAGCCACCGGGGCGGCCGCACTTCGCTGACTGGATGGTCAGTGCCGGTTACGTTGCCGACCGTGGCGAAGCGTTTCGCAAATGGCTGGGTGCAGGCAAGTTGGGTGACATCAAGCAGCATTGGCCTACCTTGCCGGAGGTGGTGCAGCAGATCCGCAGTGCCGGTGGCATGGCGGTGGTGGCGCATCCCTGGCACTACGGTCTGACCCGCAGCAAGCTTCGTGCACTGCTGCGTGAGTTCGCCGCGGCGGGTGGGCGCGGCATTGAAGTGGCCAATGGCAAACAGCCGGTGGATCAGGTGGCCTATCTGGGCAAGTTGTGTGTCGAGTTCGGCTTTCTGGCCAGCTCTGGCAGCGATTTTCATACGCCTGACTCGCCCTGGACCGGGCTCGGTGTGATGACGGCCATGCCGCCCGACTGTCAGCCGGTCTGGGAGGATCGGTTGTTCACCGGCTAGACTGACACTAACTAGCAGCATTTCCCCAAGCACCACGACAGAGGGTAGCGTTTTTCCATGAGCCAGTTTTTTCAAGTACATCCGGCCAATCCCCAGGCGCGTTTGGTGCGTCAGGCCGCCGACATCATTTTGCAGGGCGGCGTGGTTGCCTACCCGACTGACTCGGCCTATGCATTGGGCTGTCGGTTGGGTAACAAGGACGGGTTAGAGCGGATTCGCCGTCTGCGTCAGCTGGACGATAAGCACAACTTTACTCTGGTGTGCCGCGATCTCTCGGAGCTGGCGCTGTATGCCAAAGTCGACAACAGCATGTTCCGCCTGCTCAAGGCTAATACGCCTGGCGCCTATACCTTTATTCTCAATGCCACGACTGAGGTGCCGCGGCTGATGCTGCATCCCAAGCGGCGCACTGTCGGGCTGCGCATTCCCGATCACCAGATCACCCTGGACCTGCTGGAGGCATTGGGTGAGCCGCTGATGAGCGTGACCCTGATGCTGCCCAGCGATAACCTGCCGCTGACCGACCCTGAGCGCATTCGCGATCTGCTCGGCAAGCAGCTTGATCTGATCATCGACGGTGGCGCCTGCACGGTGGAGCCGACCACGGTGATCAGCCTGCTCAATGGCGAGGTGGAGGTGATGCGTGAAGGTCTGGGCGATCCCGAACCTTTTGGCGTCTCGCGCCGCGAGCTGCACGAAGGCTGAGCGCGAACGCTGACGTAGCCGGCAATATCGGTATAATCGCCGACAGATTACACATCACAGCCATATTACTGTTCAGGAGTTCCCCTTGAGTTCTGTTGATTCGCAGCGCCGGGTTTTGTCAGGCATGCGCCCCACCGGGCGTTTGCATCTGGGTCATTATCACGGCGTGCTGAAAAATTGGGTCAAGCTGCAGCACGAGTTCGAATGCTTCTTCTTCGCCGCCGACTGGCACGCGCTGACCACCCACTACGAGAATCCGCAGGACATCGAACAGAGCGTCTGGGACATGTTGATCGACTGGCTGGCCGCCGGCGTCAGTGGTAATTCGTCCACCCTGTTTATCCAGTCGCAGGTGCCCGAGCATGCCGAGTTGCACCTGTTGCTGTCGATGATGACCCCGGTCAGTTGGCTGGAGCGTGTACCCACCTACAAGGATCAGCAGGAAAAGCTCAAGGACAGAGACCTCGCCACTTATGGCTTTCTCGGCTATCCGCTGCTGCAAAGTGCCGACATCCTGATTTACCGTGCCGGCCAGGTACCGGTTGGTGCCGACCAGGTGGCGCACGTCGAAATCACCCGCGAAGTGGCCCGCCGCTTCAACCATCTGTACGGCAAGGAGCCGGGCTTTGAAGAAAAGGCCGAGGCCGCCGTGCACAAGATGGGCAAGAAGGCCGCCAAGCTCTACAACAACCTGCGCAAGGCGTATCAGGAGCAGGGCGACGCCGATGCGCTGGAAACCGCGCGGGCGCTGCTGAAAGAACAACAGAACATTACCCTGGGCGACAAGGAGCGGTTGTTCGGTTATCTGGAAGGCGGCGGCAAGGTGATCCTGCCCGAGCCCCAGGCGCTGCTGACGCCGGACTCCAAGATGCCGGGCCTGGACGGCCAGAAGATGTCCAAGTCTTACGGCAACACCATTACTCTGCGCGACACCACTGATGAAGTGTCGGAGAAGGTTCGCCGCATGCCGACCGACCCGGCCCGCGTACGCCGTACCGATCCCGGCAATCCCGACAAGTGCCCGGTGTATCAGCTGCATCAGGTGTATACCGATAAAGCCACCCACGATTGGGTACAGGAAGGCTGCCGCAGCGCCGGCATTGGTTGTATCGACTGCAAGAAGCCCATTATCGATGCCATCAGCAGCGAGCTGGCGCCCATGCAGCAGCGTGCGCGCGAATATGAAGCCAATCCCGATGCGGTCCGCCTGATTCTCAATGAAGGTACCGAGCGAGCCCGCGAAGCGGCGCGCGACACCCTGATCGAAGTGCGCCAGGCCATGGGCCTGCACTACCGGCAATGATGCATGGCTGACCAGCCGCAGGACGCAGCGGTCGGCCCAGAGGCTGAATCCGCCATTCGCCCCGCCAAACCCCTGGCGCTGGGTGGCGGCGGCCAGCAGGAACTGCCCTTTGCCATGGTCTACGGGCAGAAATACACGGAGATGCCCCAGGACCTTTACATTCCGCCCGAAGCGCTCGAGGTCTTTCTCGAAGCCTTTGAAGGTCCGCTTGACCTGTTGCTTTACCTTATTCGCAAACAGAACATCGATATTCTGGATATCCCGGTCGCGGAAATTACCCGCCAGTACATGGGCTATGTCGAACTGATGAAGGTCGTACGACTCGAGTTGGCGGCGGAGTATCTGGTGATGGCGGCCATGCTGGCAGAGATCAAGTCACGGCTGCTGCTGCCACGCCCAGAACTGGAAGAGGACGAAGAGCACGATCCGCGGGCTGAGTTGATTCGCCGTCTGCAGGAGTACGAACGCTTCAAGAAAGCTGCGGAAGATATCGATGGCCTGCCGCGTGAAGGCAGAGACTTCCAGCAGGCGCAGGTCGAGGTGCCGGAATACCCGTCGCGTAAGCCGCACCCCGAGGTCGACATGCAGGAGATGCTGCTCGCACTGTCTGAGGTGCTGCGCCGGGCCGACATGTTTGAAAGTCATCAGGTAACTCGTGAGGCGCTCTCCACCCGCGAACGCATGGCTGAGGTACTGGATCGCCTCAAGGCCGGCCACTTTGTGCCCTTTGTCAGCCTGTTCAGTGCCAGCGAGGGCAAACTGGGCGTGGTAGTAACCTTCATGGCGGTGCTCGAGCTGATCAAGGAACAACTGGTTGAACTGGTGCAGAGCGAGCCCTTTGCGCCCATTCACGTCAAGGCGAGAGGTGAGGATGAGTCAGCCACCGATTGAACACATTCTGGAAGCGGCCTTGCTGGCGGCCGGGCGTCCCTTGTCGCTCGACAGGCTGCGTGAGCTCTTTGATGAGGACAAGCTGCCGGGCAATGAGGACTTGCGCAAGGCGCTGGCCAAGCTCGAAAAGCACTATGCCAAACGGGCGATTGAGCTGAAGGAGATTGCCAGCGGGTGGCGCCTGCAGGTTCGTGAGGCCTACACGCCCTGGGTCAGCCGTCTGTGGGAGGAGCGCCCGCAGCGCTACTCGCGCGCGTTGCTGGAGACCCTGGCGCTGGTGGCCTACCGGCAGCCGATCACGCGCGGCGAAATCGAGGATATTCGCGGCGTGGCGGTCAGCAGCCAGATTGTGAAAACACTACTTGAGCGCGAGTGGGTACGCATCGTCGGCCACCGTGATGTGCCGGGTCGCCCGGCGATGTACGCCACTACCCGGCAGTTTCTCGACTATTTCAACCTGCGCAGCCTCAATGAGCTGCCGCCGCTGGCCGCTATTCGCGATCTTGATGACCTGGAGCCACAGCTCCAGCTGCACGACGAAGGTGTGGATGCGGCGGAAGACGTGGATACCCCTTGGATGCCTGTTGAACCGCTCAAGCCGCTTGAGGCCGCGCAGGGGGAAGGCGGCTTCCGGCATTTACTGGATGAGCTGAACGCGATGGAAGCCAACCTGAAGAGCGATTTTGATGACCTGCCGGTCTCGGACCTGTCGGTCCGCTCAGTAGGCGATGCTGGTGACGAGACAGACTCTTCGGACGAGTGAACTGGCTGGCGAGCCGCGCTGGTGCTATTCTTCGCGGCCTTGATACATTCCTACACCGGGAGGTGCCCGCATGACAGAGTCAAACGAATCCCCAACCATCCCCGCCGCTGGCGAAAAACTGCAGAAAGTCTTGGCCCGCATGGGCTTGGGTTCGCGCCGCGAGGTCGAAGGCTGGATTTCCGCCGGCCGTGTCAGCGTCAACGGCAATGTTGCAGAACTCGGCTGCCGGGTCGACAGTCTCGACCAGATCAGCGTCGACGGCCGTCCTCTCAAGCGCGACCTGAATACCGAAGTCGTGCGTCGCGTCATGCTCTACAACAAGCCCGAAGGCGAAGTCTGCACCCGCGATGACCCGGAAGGCCGTCCCACCGTCTTTGATCGCCTGCCGCGCCTCAAACAGGGTCGCTGGATCAACGTCGGCCGTCTCGATATCAACACCACCGGGCTGCTGCTGTTCACCACCGACGGTGAGCTGGCCAACCGCCTGATGCATCCTTCCTATCAGATGGACCGCGAATACGCGGTGCGCGTGATGGGCGAGGTTGAGGATGAAATGATCGAGCGCCTGAAAGAAGGCGTCATGCTGGAAGACGGCCCGGCCAAGTTTACCGATGTGGTTGCCTCGGGTGGCGAGGGCATCAATCGCTGGTTCCATGTTTGCCTGCTGGAAGGTCGTAACCGCGAGGTACGCCGCCTGTGGGAATCCCAGGGGCTGCGCGTAAACCGTCTCAAGCGCGTGCGTTTCGGACCGGTGTTCCTTGGTCCCGAGTTGCCGGTTGGCCGCTGGCGCGAACTCAAGCAGAACGAGCTGGACGCCCTGAGTCAGGAAGTTGGCCTTGAACCCATTGCGCTGCCGGCGATGAAAGCCAGCGAGAAGGAAAAGCAGCAGCGTCTGGCGCGCAAGCCGTCGATGCACCAGGCACGTCAGCCGCGCCGAACCAAGGTGCCCAAGGGGCGCTGAGCGATTGCTGCAACAGGTATGAGAAAGGGCCCTGCGGTGTTTAACCGCAGGGCCCTTTTTTCGCTTATTGCGCGGCTTCGATACAAACCCGATTACGGCCCTGGCGCTTGGCATCGTACATAAGCTGGTCGCCGCGGTTAATCAGGCTGCTGGCGTTATCTTCGGCGCGCAGAGTGGCGAGCCCAAGGCTGACGGTGAGGGGGATCGGTTGGCCGTCCAGCTCGAATTGCATATTTTCGACCGACTTGCGAATACGCTCGGCCACCATGCGACCGGCGCCAAGCGATGTACTGTTCAGCAGCACAACAAACTCCTCTCCGCCCAGACGATAAAGCCCGTCCACTGATCGCAGCGACTCCGTAACGCAGTTGGCCACGGCCTTGAGAGCCGCGTCGCCATAGGCATGACCATAGCGATCATTGACCTGCTTGAAATGATCGATGTCCAGTACCAGCAAGGAGAGTGGCTGCTGACTGCGATGGCTTTGCCGGATGTCGCGCTCCAGATTCTGGTTCAGTGCCAAGCGGTTGCTGGTACCGGTCAGGCTGTCGTTCAGTGCGTCGCGCAGCGCCTCGCGGTACATGAGCGCATTGCGCAGCGGAAACAGCAGGGTGCCCAGCAGGGTTTCGATTGCCAGCAGTTCGTTTTCGGCGAAGCGTTGCTGGCGGCTGAATTGCAGCTCTCCCAGATAGTTACCAGCGTGTGAGATGCGATAGCTACAGCGGTGCAGGGCAGGTTGGCCTACCTGAATGGGGCTAGGGTCGGCGTTGTTCTTGTATTCCAGAGCATCAACCTGCAACAGCTCCTGCAGCCCTTTGTGGAACAGGCTCAGTACCTGACCCACTTCAAGCGTGGTTTGCAGATTGTGCAGCAGCTGCCGTTGTACAGTCTCGAACTGACTGCCTTGCTTGGCCAGTTTGCGGCGCGTGCTGGCGCTTTTTGTGCTCTGATCAAGCTTCAGGCGGGCGGTATCGAAGTCGATGGTGTTTCCCTGCACATGCATCATGGCGAATCCTGATATAGGGTCTTATGCAGGATACGAAGCAAGCAATGTGCCAGTATTTAAAATGTATTTATTTCAATGGCTTGTGAAGTTCTTGTGAGAGGTGGTGGCAGCGAGGCGGCAAAAAATTGCCGCCCCGGCAGTAGGTGTTGCCGCTCCTGGGGGCTGAGTGACAAAAAACCGACTATTGCGCGTCCAGCGCCTGGCCGTTGGTGCCTCGGCTGTCAGAACCGAGCAGGTAGAGAAAGGCCGGCATGATGGCGCTGGGTTCCGGGTTGTTCTCTGCGGGCTCGTTGGGATAAGCCTTGGCCCGCATCTTGGTGCGGGTAGCGCCGGGGTTCAAACTGTTGACGCGAATCTCGCTGGTGCCGTCCTGCTCGTCTGCCAGCGTCTGCATCAGACCTTCCACGGCAAACTTGCTGACCGCGTAGGGCCCCCAGTAGGCGCGGCCCTTGCGCCCGACGCTGGATGAGAGCAATACCACCGAGGCATCGGGGGCAGCTCGCAGCAGTGGCATCATGGTCTTGGTCAGCAGAAAGGGGGCGTTTACGTTGACCTGCATGACCTTCAGCCAGGCGTCGGCCTTGACCGTGTCCATCAGCGTGCGTGGGCCGAGTTCCGCCGCGTTGTGGACCAGACCATCCAGCTTGCCGAAGGTGTCAAATAACTGGTCGGCGAGATCCTCGTAGTCTTTCTCGAGTGCTGTTTCCAGGTTCAAGGGGCACAGCGCGGGGCGCGGGTGGCCGGCAGCTTCGATTTCGTCGTAAACCGCTTCCAGCTTGCTCAGGGTGCGGCCGACCAGCACGACGGTCGCGCCGTGGGCGGCACAGCTCAGAGCGCAGGCACGGCCGATGCCATCGCCGGCGCCGGTAATCAAAATGACGCGATCCTTGAGCAGGTTGGCGGGGGCTGTGTAGTCAAACATGTGATCTCTCCTCGGCGCGCCGCGCTTCCAGCCAGGGGCGAAGTGCGGCGGCATTCTTGATGCTGTGGGTGGCGTTCCAAGTGGCGGGATCGTCGCCGGCCGGTATATAGCCATACAACGCGGCGACGGTGGCGGTGCCTGCGGCTTTGCCGGCCTGAATGTCGCGCAGGTGGTCGCCGACAAAGACGCAGCCCCGTGGGTCCACGCCCAGTTCGGCACACGCCTTGAGTACGGGCTCGGCATGCGGTTTGCCGTGGGTGACCTGATCAGGGCAAACCAATGTGCGGCAGCGCTCGCCCAAACCCATGGCGTCAATCAGCGGAATGCTGAAACGACTCATCTTGTTGGTCACCACACCCCAGGGCAGACCTTCGTCGTCCAGCCAGTCGAGCAGCTCGCTGATGCCCGGGAAGGGCCGGGTCTGGCCGCCCAGCTGGCGGGCGTAGCGCTGCAGAAAATCGTCACGCAAGGCGTCAAAACCGTCTTCATCAGGGCGCATGGCAAAGGCGGTGCACAGCATGCCAACGGAGCCGTCGGATACCTGGCTGCGCACCAGACTGGTATCGATCTCCGGGCGGCCGTGCTCGCGCAGCATGGCTTCTATGATGCCCATGAAGTCGTCGACAGTATCCAGCAGAGTGCCGTCCAGATCGAACAGGACACTGTTCAGCATCAGGCATCGGCTCCGCGCTGGCAGTGAATCATGTAGTTGACGTCGACGTTGGCTTCCAGCTTGTAGGTTTTGGTGATCGGGTTGAAGGTCAGGCCGATCATGTCGAGCAGGTTCAAGCCAGCTTCGCGAGACCAGCCCCCCAGCTCGGCGGGACGGATGAACTTGGCGAATTCGTGGGTGCCGCGCGGCAACATGCGCAGCACGTATTCGGCACCAACGATGGCGAACAGGAAGGACTTGGGATTGCGATTGATGGTTGAAAAGAACACATGGCCACCGGGCTTGACCAATTTGGCGCAGGCGCGAATTACTGAGCTTGGGTCGGGTACGTGTTCGAGCATTTCCAGGCAGGTAACGACGTCAAAGCGGCCGGCATGCTGCTCGGCAAACTCCTCTGCGGTGCTTTGCTCGTAGGTTACGGCTACGCCGGATTCCAACTGGTGCAATCGCGCCACAGACAGCGGCGCTTCGCCCATGTCTATGCCGGTGACTGTTGCGCCGCGCTGTGCCATGGCTTCGGCCAGGATGCCGCCGCCACAACCCACATCAAGTACCTCCTTGCCTGCCAGTGACGCACGCTCGTCGATCCAGTTAGTACGCAGCGGATTGATTTCATGCAACGGCTTGAACTCACTGTTGCGATCCCACCAACGGCTGGCGAGTGCTTCGAACTTGGCGATTTCTGCCCGATCGACGTTAAGACTCATGTGTATCCCCTTTGCGAATGCGTGTGGCCAGTTCAGTGGCCTGCTGCAACATCGGACCGGTATCCAGAGAGCAGAGTTTCCCTGCGCGGAGTTTCGGTTTGCCGGCAACCCAGACGTCGGACACCTGGGCTGCATTGCAGGCGTAAAGTAGTTGTGAAACCGGGTGGTAGATCGGTTGTTGAGCCAGACCTGATAGATCGATAGCGGTCAGGTCGGCCGCTTTACCCACTTCCAGGGAGCCGATCTCATCGCTTAACCCCAATGCCTGCGCCCCCCCCAGGGTGGCCATGTGCAGTGCCGCGTGGGCGTCCAGCGCGGTTGGCTCGCCGGCTGTCAGCTTGGCCAGCAGGGCTGCGGTACGCATCTCGCCGAGCATATCCAGATCGTTGTTGCTGGCAGCGCCGTCGGTGCCCAAGGCAACGTTGACTTGCTGATTGAGTAGCTGTTGTACCGGCGTGGCGCCGCTGGCCAGTTTCATGTTGGATTCGGGGCAGTGAATAACCTGCACGCCGTATTCGCTCAGCAGCTTGAGATCGTCGTCGTTTATCTGGGTGACATGCACGGCCTGCAGTCGTGGGCTGAGCAGGCCGAGTTGTTGCAGGCGCTGCAGCGGGCGTTGGCCGGTCAGACGCTCCGCCTCTTCGACTTCAAAGGCGGTTTCATGAATATGCATGTGGATCGGCAGATCGAGTTCATCGGCCAGAGTACGCACCCGGGTCAGGGTTTCATCGCTCACGGTGTAAGGTGCGTGGGGGCCGAAAGCAACGCTGATCAGCGGGTTGTGGCGGGTTTCATCATGCAGTTTCAGACCCTTGGCGATGGCTTCTGCGCTGTCCTTTGCGCCAGGTATCGGGTTATCGATCACCGGGAACGCCAGTTGCGCGCGGATGCCGGCCTCTGTTGCGGCGGTGGCAGCCACTTCCGGGTAGAAATACATGTCGGAAAAACAGGTGGTGCCGCCGCGCAGCATCTCGGCAATCGCCAGCTCTGTTCCCAGGCGCACAAAATCGGCATTGACCCAGCGGCCTTCGGCTGGCCATATATGATCAGTAAGCCAGGTCATCAGTGGCAGATCGTCGGCCAAGCCGCGGAACAGGCTCATCGCGGCATGACCATGGGCGTTGACCAGTCCGGGGATCAGCAGGTGATCCGGCAATTCTCGGCGTTCGCGAACCTTTAGGTCGGCGGTCTGCTCGGCCGGCAGGAGAGCGACAATGCGGCCTTGGTGCACTGCCAGCGCGTGGTGTTCCAGTACCAGCCCGCGCGGCACGACCGGCACTATCCAGCGCGGGACCAGCAGCAGGTCGAGTTCGTCGGGTAGGGTAGTCATATCGAGTTCGCCTTGTTTCATGGTCGCGAGTATAACCTTAGGTGGGAGGGGCGTGCAGGGGATTAAATGCGGCAAACGCGCCGCAGCGCAGCGGCGGGAGAAGGTCCAGGCAGTCAGATCAAAATAAGGAGAGCTCGCTATGTTGCAGTCCAAAACACTGAGTGGTGAGCAAGTTTCGCTTGAATCCATTGAATGGTTGAGTAACCGCCGCCTGCGCCTGCTGGACCAACGCAGGCTGCCGGATCGAATAGCCTACTGCGAATGTAGCTCGGCGCCGGAAGTAGCAGAGGCTATCGCCAGTATGACGGTGCGCGGTGGTCCGGCGATCGGGATTGCTGCAGCCTATGGCATCGTCCTGGCGGCGCAGGCCATAGGGACGAGTGAAGATTGGGGCGCCGCGCTGGCGGCAGATTTCGAGTTGTTGGAGGGCGCGCAGTCAACGGCCATTAGCCTGACTTGGGCGCTGGGCATTATGCGTGAAACCCTGCGTAAGCCGAGCCTGCAACAGGACGTGCCGGCGCGCTTGCTGCAAGCGGCCATTGCAGTGCACGAAAGTGATCGCGAAGGCAATCGCAGTATGGCGCGGCTTGGCGTGCAGGTGATCGGGCGGCGGCACAAGAAGCCGCAACGGATCATGCTGCACTCCAATGATGGTGCTTTGGCCAGTGGTGGCTGCGGCACTGCGCTTGGCGTAGTAATCGCCGCGCATGAGGCGGGCCTGGTGGAACGGGTGTACATCAGCGAAACCCGGCCGTTGTTGCAGGGCTCGCGCTTGACGGCGTGGGAGCTGGCACAGGCCGGCGTGCCGGCACAATTACATATCGACAGCGCCGCCGCGCACCTGATGAAAAGTGAAGACATCAATTGGGTGGTGGTCGCGGCTGATCGCATCGCGGCCAACGGTGATGCGATTTGCAAGATTGGCACCTATGCCTTGGCGGTACTGGCCATGCACCATGGTCTGCGGTTTATGGTGGTGGCTTCCAGCTCCTGCCTCGACGTGGAGCTGGAGGTAGGTGACGATCTGCCGCTGGAGGAGCGCTCCAGTCGTGAGTTGTTGCAGTTGGGTGAGCGCAACATCGATACCGGTACGCCAGTCAGTAATCCGGTGTTTGATGTCACGCCGGCCGACCTGATTGATGTGATCGTCACCGAGAAGGGTGTGGTCGAGCGACCGGACGAGAAAAAATTGGCAGACCTGGTCAGTCGCCGACGACTGCACTGAGATAACCCAAATGCCTCTGCTGGCCCCTGAGCGCCTCTCAGGGGCCTTTTCGCCCTCTGCTTAATGCTCCCTCCCATGTCCTGTCTGTGGTATCCTGTGCGGCTTTGATCGGGCGGATAGCGCGGTGTCGTAGACAAATCGCTGCCGCCTTCGCGGGCGGGCGCTGCCTTCCACCTTGTGCGCTTGAATAATGCTATTGGCATCAATGAGTTGCCGACAATAAAAGGAATGCCGTTTCATGGGTGAACTGGCCAAAGAAATCCTTCCAGTCAGTATTGAAGACGAGTTGAAGCAGTCCTACCTCGATTACGCGATGAGCGTGATTGTCGGGCGGGCACTGCCGGACGTGCGCGATGGCCTCAAGCCGGTACACCGCCGCGTGCTGTTCGCTATGAGCGAACTGAACAACGATTGGAACAAGCCCTACAAGAAGTCGGCGCGTGTCGTTGGTGACGTGATCGGTAAATATCACCCGCACGGTGACTCCGCGGTATATGACACTATCGTTCGCATGGCGCAGCCGTTCTCGCTGCGTTACCTGCTGGTCGATGGTCAGGGCAACTTCGGTTCGGTCGATGGCGACAACGCCGCTGCCATGCGATACACCGAAATCCGGATGACCAAGCTGGCCCACGAGTTGCTGGCTGACCTGGACAAGGAAACCGTCGACTGGGTGCCCAACTACGATGGCACCGAACAGATTCCAGCCGTCTTGCCTACCAAGGTGCCGAACCTGCTGATCAACGGCTCCAGCGGTATTGCCGTGGGTATGGCGACCAACATCCCGCCACACAACCTGACCGAAGTGGTCAACGGCTGTCTGGCGCTGATTGCCAACCCGGATATGACCATCGACGATCTGATGGAGTACATCCCGGGCCCCGATTTCCCCACCGCCGGCATCATCAATGGCCGCGCCGGTATCGTTGAAGCCTACAAGACCGGCCGTGGCCGTATCTACGTGCGGGCACGCTGCGAAATCGAGGACATCGACAAGGTTGGCGGACGTCAGCAGATCATCATTCATGAGTTGCCGTATCAATTGAACAAGGCACGGCTGATCGAGAAAATCGCCGAGCTGGTAAAAGAGAAGAAGATCGAAGGTATTTCCGAGCTGCGCGACGAATCGGACAAGGACGGTATGCGCGTGGTGATTGAGCTGCGTCGCGGCGAAGTTGCCGAAGTCGTGCTCAACAACCTCTATCAGCAAACCCAGATGCAGGGTGTGTTCGGTATCAATATCGTTGGTCTGCTCGACGGTCAGCCGCGCATTCTCAACCTGAAAGAGCTGCTGGATGCCTTTGTGCGTCACCGCCGCGAGGTGGTTACCCGCCGGACTGTATACGAATTGCGCAAGGCACGTGAGCGTGGCCACATTCTGGAAGGTCAGGCGGTTGCGCTATCGAATATCGATCCGGTGATCGAGCTGATCAAGAAGTCGCCGACCCCGGCTGACGCCAAGGTGGCGCTGATCGCCAAGGCCTGGGAGCCGGGCGCAGTGGTCGAGATGGTCGAGCGCGCCGGTGCCGAATCCTGCCGCCCGGATGGTCTGGACGAGCAGTATGGTCTGCGTGAAGGCAAGTACTACCTGTCGCCCGAGCAGGCCCAGGCGATTCTTGAGCTGCGCCTGCACCGCTTGACCGGTCTGGAGCACGAGAAGCTGCTCAGCGAGTATCAGGAAATCCTCAAGCAGATCGGCGAGCTGCTGCGCATCCTCAATAGTGAACAGCGCCTGATGGAAGTGATCGTCGAAGAGCTGGAACAGATTCGCGACAACTACGGCGATGCCCGTCGTACCGAGATCGTGGCTTCGCGCATGGACCTGACCATCGCCGACCTGATCACCGAAGAAGACCGCGTCGTGACTATCTCGCACGGCGGCTACGCCAAGAGCCAGCCGCTGGCCGATTACCAGGCGCAGCGCCGGGGTGGTCGTGGCAAGGCGGCAACGGGCGTGAAAGACGAAGATTACGTCTCGCACCTGCTGGTTGCGCACAGTCATACCACGCTGCTGCTGTTCTCCAGCCGCGGCAAGGTTTACTGGCTCAAGACCTACGAGATACCCGAGGCGTCGCGTACAGCGCGTGGCCGTCCGCTGGTGAATTTGCTGCCGTTGGAAGAGGGTGAGTTTATCTCCACCATGCTGCCGGTGGATGAGTACACCGAAGGCTGGTTCATCTTCATGGCCACCGCTAACGGTACCGTTAAGAAGACACCGCTGGAGCAGTTCAGTCGTCAGCGCAGCGTCGGTTTGATCGCGCTGGATCTCGACGAAGGCGACACCCTGATTTCCGCTGCGCTGACCAATGGCGAACGCGAGATCATGCTGTTCTCCGATGGTGGCAAGGTTACCCGCTTCAAGGAAACCGACGTGCGCGCCATGGGTCGTACCGCCCGTGGTGTTCGCGGTATGCGCCTGGCCGAAGGTCAGCGCCTGGTGTCCATGCTGATCGCCGAAGCCGGCACACAGATCCTGACCGCCTCGGAGCGCGGCTTCGGCAAGCGCACGGCAGTTGAAGACTTCCCGCAGTACAAGCGCGGCGGCCAGGGCGTCATCGCCATGGTCTCCAACGAGCGCAATGGGCCGCTGGTCGGCGCAGTGCAGGTGGTGGACGGCGAAGAGATCATGCTGATTTCTGACCAAGGCACCCTAGTGCGTACCCGGGTCAGTGAAGTCTCATGCCTGTCGCGTAATACCCAGGGCGTGATGCTGATTCGACTCGCGTCAGACGAGAAGTTGGTGGGCCTGGAGCGCGTACAGGAGCCCTCGGAAGAGGAGCTGGAAGCGGCGGTCGAGCTGGATGAAGAGGGCAACCCTCTGCCGGTCGAGCCCGCAGCTAATGACGACGTGCAGGATGATGAAGAGCAGCAACCCTTGGATGATCAGGAGTAATCGTGAGTAAGCGTCTGTTCAATTTCTGCGCGGGCCCGGCGGCGTTGCCGGAAGCAGTACTTCAGCAGGCCCAGGCCGAACTGCTTGATTGGCAGGGCAAGGGACTGTCGGTGATGGAGATGAGCCATCGCAGCGACGAGTTTGTCAGTGTCGCCCAAAGGGCCGAACAGGATCTGCGCGACTTGCTGCTGATCCCTGACAACTACAAAGTGTTGTTTCTGCAAGGTGGTGCCAGTCAGCAGTTCGCCCAGATTCCGCTCAATCTGATGCCTGAGGGTAGTAGCGCTGACTACATCGATACCGGTATCTGGTCGCGCAAGGCCATCGATGAAGCCTCGCGATTCGGCGCCGTGAACGTGGCCGGCAGCGCCAAGGCCTACGATTACTTCGCTATCCCCGGCCAGAACGAATGGCAGCTGTCGGCGGACGCCGCCTACGTGCATTACTGCCCGAACGAAACCATCGGCGGGTTGGAGTTCAACTGGGTGCCGCAGACCGGTGACGTTCCGCTCGTGGCGGATATGTCCTCGACCATTCTGTCGCGCCCGGTCGATGTGTCGCAGTTCGGCATGATCTACGCAGGCGCGCAGAAGAACATCGGCCCTAGCGGTCTGGTTGTGGTGATCGTGCGTGAAGACCTGCTCGGCAAGGCGCGCTCAAGCTGCCCGACCATGCTCGACTATGCCGTGGCTGCGCAGAACGACTCCATGTACAACACCCCGCCGACCTTTGCCTGGTACCTGTCGGGTCTGATTTTCAGCTGGCTGAAAGAGCAGGGCGGTCTGGATGCGATGAAACGCATCAATGACGCCAAGCAGCGCAAGCTGTACGCCGCCATTGATGCCAGCGAACTGTACAGCAACCCGATTAACCTGGCTGACCGCTCGTGGATGAATATCCCGTTCCGTCTTGCGGATGATCGTCTCGACAAGCCTTTCCTGGCCGGCGCCGAAGAGCGCGGTTTGCTGAATCTCAAAGGGCACCGGTCGGTTGGCGGTATGCGCGCGTCCATTTACAACGCGGTGCCTGAGGTCGCGGTGGATGCACTGGTGGCCTACATGGCCGAGTTTGAACAGCAGCACGGTTGATTTCCATGTCAGATGAAGACCAGTTGAAGGCGCTGCGCAAGCGTATCGATACCATCGACGAGAAAATTCTCGTCCTGATCAGCGAGCGCGCCGCCTGTGCGCAGACAGTGGCTCAGGTGAAGCAGAAGTCGTTGCCGGCGGACGCCAAGCCGGTGTTTTACCGCCCGGAGCGCGAAGCCTGGGTGCTCAAGCACATCATGGAGCTGAATCAGGGGCCGCTCGACAACGAAGAAGTGGCACGCCTGTTCCGCGAGATCATGTCGGCCTGTCTGGCGCTGGAAGAACCGCTGCGCGTAGCTTACCTGGGGCCGGAAGGCACCTTTACCCAGGCCGCCGCGCTCAAGCACTTCGGGCATTCAGTCATCAGCGTGCCGATGGCGGCGATTGACGAGATCTTCCGCGAAGTGGCGGCGGGCGCTGTGCAGTTTGGTGTGGTGCCGGTGGAAAACTCGACCGAAGGTGCCATCAACCACACGCTCGACAGTTTTCTTGAGCATGACATGGTCATCTGCGGTGAGGTGGAACTGCGTATTCACCACCACTTGCTGGTGGGCGAGAATACCCGCGCTGACAAGATCTCCCGCGTATATTCGCACTCTCAGTCACTAGCGCAATGTCGCAAATGGTTGGACGCACACTATCCGAATGTGGAGCGGGTTGCTGTGGCCAGTAACGCCGAGGCAGCCAAGCGGGTCAAGGGCGAGTGGAACTCCGCGGCCATTGCCGGTGATATGGCGGCTGAACTTTATGGGCTGACCAAGCTGGCAGAAAAGATCGAGGATCGTCCCGACAACTCCACACGTTTTCTGATTATTGGTAATCAGGCCGTGCCGCCCACCGGCGACGACAAGACCTCGGTCATCGTCTCCATGCGCAACAAGCCGGGTGCGTTGCATCAGTTGCTGCAACCGTTTCACTCCAACGGCATTGATCTGAGCCGGATTGAAACCCGGCCGTCGCGCAGCGGTAAGTGGACATACGTGTTCTTCATCGACTTCTTTGGCCATCAGCATGACCCGCTGATCCGCGATGTGTTGGAGAAGATCAATGATGACTCGGTGGCGCTGAAGGTGCTGGGTTCCTACCCGAAAGCGGTACTTTGAATCGTCAACGACGAGCTGCAAACCGCGCGCTGCGAGTCTCGGCAGACGGGTGTGGTTTCAGCTTGTCGCTCGCAGCTTGAGGCTTGTTTATGACTTGTGACTTCCTCGCTCTGGCTCGCCCAGGCGTACAAAAGCTATCCCCCTACGTTCCCGGCAAGCCGGTAGAAGAGCTGGCCCGCGAGTTCGGCCTGCAGGCCGAACACATCGTCAAGCTGGCCAGCAATGAGAACCCCATGGGGCCAAGCCCTGCGGTCAAGGCGGCTATCGCAGCGGCGCTGGTAGAGCTCACGCGCTATCCGGACGGTAATGGGTTTGCTCTCAAGCAGGTGCTGGCAAAGCGGCTGGGTGTGGCGACCGCCGGCATTACTCTGGGTAATGGGTCGAACGATATCCTCGAGTTGGTTACGCGCGCTTTCGTAGGTCCGGAGCACGAGGTCATTTTCAGTGACCATGCGTTTGCGGTCTATCCGATTGTCACCCAGGCAGTGGGTGCAAAAGCAGTGTCTGTGCCGGCAAAGGACTGGGGGCATGATCTGGCCGCCATGGCGGCGGCGATTACCGAGACCACTCGACTGATCTTTATTGCCAATCCCAATAATCCGACCGGTACCTGGATCGAGCGGGCCGAGTTGGAAGCGTTTCTGGCCAAGGTGCCGGAGCAGGTAATTGTGGTGCTGGATGAGGCCTACACCGAGTACGTTGAAACCGACGACGTGCCCAATGGTATGGACTATCTGGCGCAGTATCCCAATCTGCTGGTATCGCGCACCTTCTCCAAAGCTTATGGTCTGGCGGCGTTGCGCGTCGGGTATGGCGTCTCTAGTGCGCAGATCGCTGATGCGCTCAACCGCGTGCGGCAACCGTTCAACGTCAATAGTTTGGCCCTTGCCGCCGCACTGGCTGCCCTCGAGGATGAGGCGTACCTGATCGAAAGTCGGCGCATTAACCGGCTTGGCATGCAGCAACTGGAAGACGGCTGTGCGGCAATGGGGCTCAGTTGGATCCCGTCGCGTGGCAACTTCCTGGCGATTGACCTGGGACGCGAGGCTGCGCCGATTTTCCAGGCATTGCTGCGTGAAGGCGTGATTGTGCGTCCGGTGGCCAATTACGGCATGCCCAATCATCTGCGGGTTACCGTGGGGCTGCCGGAAGAGAATCAGCGTTTTCTGGATGCTTTGAAGCTGGTACTGCACCGTGGCTGATGTAACCGCGGTGTCATCAACAGCTCCCACAATCGGGCGCCTGACAGTGGTCGGGCTCGGCTTGATCGGTGGCTCCTTTGCCAAGGGCATGCGCCAGAGCGGTTTTTGTGGTGAGGTGGTTGGCTGTGACCTGGATCCGGTTTCACGGCGCCAGGCGGTGCCCTTGGGCGTGGTTGACCGCGTAGTGGCTGACCTGGCCGAGGCTGTGGATGGCGCCGATCTGATCATGCTTGCGGTACCGGTACTGGGCATGCGCGCAGTACTGGAACAGCTGGCAGCTTTGCCTCAGCCCCGTGCAGTGGTGACTGACGTGGGCAGCACCAAGGGGGCCGTGGTGAAGGCCGTAGAAGAAGTATTCGGCGAGGTCCCGAGTCACTTTGTGCCGGGCCATCCGATTGCAGGGTCGGAAAAAAGCGGGGTTGAGGCGGCGAGGGCTGACCTGTTCAAGCATCACAAGGTCATTCTGACGCCGCTCGAGAACACCAGTGAGCAGGCGCTGATGCTGGTGCAACAGTGCTGGCAGGCACTGCAGGCCGATGTTGAGCAGATGAGTGTGGCTGACCACGACGAAGTGCTGGCAGCCACCAGTCACTTACCGCACCTGCTGGCGTTTTCTCTGGTTGATACCCTGGCCGGGCGTAACGAGAACCTGGAGATTTTCCGCTACGCCGCAGGTGGGTTTCGGGATTTTACGCGGATTGCCGCGAGCGATCCGGTGATGTGGCGCGATGTATTTTTGGCTAACCGGGATGCGGTATTGCGCAGCCTGGATGCCTTTACCCAGGATTTGAGCCGCTTGCGCGATGCGGTCGAAAGCCGGGATGCCAATACGCTGTTGGGCGTGTTTACCCGAGCCAAGTCGGCGCGTGAGCATTTCAGTACTATTTTGGCCCGTCGGGCTTATATGGAACCTATGCAGACTAAATCAATCAATTTCGTCGCCAGCCCGGGCGGCAAGGTACAGGGCAGGATTCGCGTGCCCGGTGACAAATCCATCTCTCACCGATCCATCATGCTGGGTTCGCTGGCCGAAGGCGTGACCGAAGTTGAGGGTTTTCTGGAGGGCGAGGATAGTTTGGCGACGCTGCAGGCGTTTCGCGATATGGGCGTGGTGATTGAAGGCCCGCATCACGGTCGCGTCACCATAAACGGCGTTGGTTTGCATGGCCTGCAGGCGCCTCCCGGCTCGCTCTACCTGGGAAACTCGGGTACATCCATGCGTTTGCTCTCCGGCCTGCTCGCTGGGCAGGAGTTCGATACCGTGCTCACCGGCGATGCCTCGCTGTCCAAGCGCCCAATGGGGCGTGTCGCCAAGCCGCTACGAGAAATGGGCGCGCAGATCGAAACCGGCGACGAGGGTCGGCCGCCGCTACGCATTGGCGGGGCAGGGCGCCTGATGGGCATGGATTACACCATGCCGATGGCCAGTGCCCAGGTTAAATCCTGCGTGCTGCTGGCGGGCCTCTACGCTTCCGGGAGCACCTCGGTAACTGAGCCGGCGCCCACCCGGGATCATACTGAGCGCATGCTCAAGGGCTTCGGCTACCCGGTTAAAGTCGATGGCGCGACCGTAACAATCGAGTCCGGCCACACTCTGAAGGCCTGCAAGATCGATGTGCCCGCTGATATTTCGTCCGCCGCGTTCTTCATGGTTGCAGCCAGCATCTGTGAAGGCGCTGACCTGTTGCTGGAGCATGTCGGTATCAATCCGACGCGCATTGGCGTCATCAACATCCTGCGGGAAATGGGCGGCAATATCGAGCTGACCAATGAGCGTGAGGTTGGCGGTGAGCCCGTCGCCGATATTCGTGTGCGCTATGCGTCGCTGAAGGGTATCGATATCCCGGTCGATCAAGTGCCGCTGGCAATAGACGAATTCCCGGTGCTCTTTGTGGCGGCGGCTTGTGCTGAAGGGCGTACCGTACTGCGCGGCGCGGAAGAACTGCGAGTCAAGGAGTCAGACCGTATTCAGGTCATGGCCGACGGCCTGATTACGCTTGGCGTGAAAGCTGAACCCACCCCCGATGGCATTGTTATCGAGGGCGGTGCGATCGGCCCAGGCAGCGTCGAGAGTCACGGCGACCACCGTATTGCCATGTCGTTTGCGGTGGCCGCGTTGCGCGCTAATGGCGCTATTCAAATTAATGACTGCGCCAACGTGGCGACATCATTCCCGGACTTTGTCGGCTTGGCGCAGAGCGTCGGCATGCAGGTCCGTCTGGAGGAGAACGCGTGACTGAACAAGCTATTCCGGTGATCACCATCGACGGCCCTGGCGGGTCGGGAAAAGGCACCATTGCCGGTTTGCTGGCCAGTCGGTTGGGGTGGAATCTGCTGGATTCCGGGGCCTTGTATCGGCTGCTCGCATTTGCGGCGCAGAACCATGGCGTTTCGCTGACCAATGAAGAAGCGCTTGAGGCGCTGGCGGCTCATCTGGATGTGCAGTTCGTCGCTGGTGATGATGCGCGCGAGCAGCGCATTATCCTCGAAGGCGAAGAAGTGACCCGTGCCATACGCACCGAGGCGGCCGGAGCCGGTGCCTCTCAGGTTGCCGCGCTGCCGGCGGTGCGCACAGCTTTGCTGCAGCGACAGCGTGCCTTTCGTGAGGCGCCCGGTCTGGTCGCCGATGGGCGCGATATGGGCACCGTGGTCTTTGCTGATGCTGAATTGAAAATTTATCTGACGGCCAGTGCTGAAGAGCGGGCTGGCAGACGCCACAGGCAGTTGCTCGAGAAGGGGGAAGCTGCTAATCTGGCGAGTCTTCTCGATGAGATCGTTGCGCGTGACGATCGGGATATGAATCGCAGCGTTGCGCCCTTGCGGCCGGCTGAGGATGCAATCCAGATTGACTCCACGCAAATGGGCATCGAAGAAGTACTTGAAATGGTTCATCAGGAAGCGCAAAAACGCGATCTGCTGAACTGATCAGGCTGTTCTATCCGGGCAACCAGCCAAACCGGAAAGAGCATTGATACCATCAACCCACGCAAGCTGGTGGCGTGGCGGGTAAGTGGCTGCACGGCGCGCTCTTGAGCGGCTGAGCGGTAGCTGCCTTTATACTTAATTTACAGGATTCCAAATGAGCGAAAGCTTTGCCGAACTTTTTGAAGAAAGCCTAAAAACCCTTGATATGGAGCCGGGCTCCATCATCACCGGTATCGTTGTGGACATCGACTCCGACTGGGTCACCGTTCACGCCGGTTTGAAATCAGAGGGTGTTATCCCACGCGAGCAGTTCCTGAACGATCAGGGCGAACTGACCATCGAAGTGGGTGATGAGGTTCACGTTGCACTGGACGCCGTTGAAGACGGTTTCGGTGAAACCAAGCTGTCCCGCGAGAAGGCCAAGCGCGCCGAGTCGTGGAAAGTCCTCGAAGCTGCTTTCGCTGCAGAAGAAATCGTCAAGGGTGTTATCAACGGCAAGGTCAAAGGTGGCTTTACCGTCGACGTCAACACCATTCGCGCGTTCCTGCCAGGTTCTCTGGTTGATGTGCGTCCGGTTCGTGACACCACTCACCTGGAAAACAAAGAGCTGGAATTCAAGGTCATCAAGCTGGACCAGAAGCGCAACAACGTTGTCGTTTCCCGTCGCGCTGTCCTCGAAGCCGAAAACTCCGCCGAGCGCGAAGCCCTGCTGGAAACTCTGCAGGAAGGCCAGGTGGTCAAGGGTATCGTCAAGAACCTCACCGATTACGGCGCATTCGTCGATCTGGGTGGCGTCGATGGCCTGTTGCACATCACCGACATGGCGTGGAAGCGCATCAAGCATCCGTCCGAGATCGTCAATGTTGGCGACGAGATCGATGTCAAGGTGCTGAAGTTCGACCGTGAGCGCAATCGCGTTTCTCTGGGTCTGAAGCAGCTGGGCGAAGATCCATGGGTTGCTATCACCGGTCGCTACCCAGAAGGCACTCGCGTTACTGCCAAGGTCACCAACCTGACCGATTACGGCTGCTTCGCAGAGCTGGAAGAAGGCGTAGAAGGCCTGGTTCACGTATCCGAAATGGATTGGACCAACAAGAACATCCATCCTTCCAAAGTCGTCAATGTTGGCGATGAAGTAGAAGTCATGGTTCTGGACATCGACGAAGATCGTCGTCGTATCTCCCTGGGCATCAAGCAGTGCAAGATGAACCCATGGGAAGAGTTCTCCAGCAAGTTCAACAAGGGCGACAAGATCTCCGGCTCCATCAAGTCGATCACCGATTTCGGTATCTTCATTGGTCTGGACGGCGGCATCGATGGTCTGGTTCACCTGTCCGACATCTCCTGGAACGAAGCCGGCGAAGAAGCAGTACGTCGCTTCAAGAAGGGCGACGAGATTGAGACTGTCATCCTGTCTGTTGACCCAGAGCGCGAGCGCATCTCCCTGGGCGTCAAGCAGCTGGAAGACGATCCGTTCTCCAACTTCGTTTCCCTGAACGAGAAAGGCACCATCATCACCGGTACCGTCAAGGAAGTTGACGCCAAGGGCGCAGTAATCACCCTGGCCGATGACATCGAAGGCACTCTGAAAGCCTCCGAAATCAGCCGTGACCGCGTTGAAGATGCTCGCAACGTTCTGAACGAAGGCGACAGCGTCGAAGCCAAGATCATCAGCATCGACCGCAAGAGCCGCGTCATCAGCCTGTCTATCAAGGCGAAAGACGTAGAAGACGAGAAAGAAGCCATCCAGGACCTGCGCAAGCAGGAAATGCTGGCAGCTGGTCCGACCACCATCGGTGATCTGATCAAGCAGCAGATGGAAGGCAAAGGCAACTAAGCCTTTCCAGCTGTAGAAAAAGGGCGACTTCGGTCGCCCTTTTTTGTGCGCCCAAGAAAGCGATTGGCTTTATTGTCCTTGCGATCGGTGCTCGTCTGATTTCTATGGGAGAGAAGTGCTTTCAGCTTTTTCTGTCGCATGCCGTTCAGCTATTCGTGCCGCTCGTTGCCTTTCAGTATCCAGCTTGCTGCTTCCGGGCTTTGTCCGGCGTTTGCTTATCAGGCTGTTCAAAGCTAGTCAAGCATGGTAAAACCGTGTAAAACGAAGCTACTCGCTTGATAAAAAAGGGAAAACCATGACCAAGTCGGAGTTGATCGAGCGCATTGTCGAGCAACAGGGGCAGTTGTCGGCGAAGGATGTTGAGCTTGCGATCAAGACTATGTTGGAGCATATGTCTCAAGCACTTTCTACGGGGGAGCGCATCGAAATTCGGGGGTTTGGCAGTTTTTCGCTGCATTATCGTGCGCCCAGGGTAGGGCGTAACCCAAAGACCGGTGATGCGGTTGAACTCGAGGGTAAATTTGTGCCGCATTTCAAACCGGGCAAGGAGTTGCGTGACCGGGTTAACGAGTCGCTGGAAAACAGCTGATCCGGAGTGCCACTCACAGTGCCCTGCGTTATACTTCGCCTACACAAATGGATGCGGAGTAGTATGGCATGCTATGGCTAAAGCGCGCGTTGCTGATCGTTGTTTTGCTGCTGGTGGCATTGGCAACAATGGACTTCATGCTGGAGAACCAGCAATCCACGACGCTGCAGTTTCTTGAAGTTCAGTCTCCTGAGCTACCCCTGTCTATCTACATCGTTTTCTCCTTCATTCTCGGCAGTATTCTCGGTGTTTTTATTGGCTGGCTGATTACTACCCGTTTGCGCCTGAAATTGATGGTGCAGAGTAATGAGCTGAATCGTTATCGCAAGGAAGTCGATAAGCTGCGCACCCAAGCCGTCAAAGGCTGATCCCATGCAGGAACTCTTGTTCCTAGGCCTGTTCGTTGCGGCATTGGCGATAGGCTGGTTTCTTGGGCGCCGCGAAGCGATCAAGGTAGGTTTTATGCTGCAGCCGCATGGCAGCGCGATTGATCGCCAATACTTCATTGGTCTCAACTACCTGCTGAACGAGCAGCCGGACGAGGCAATCGAAACCTTCATCCGTGCCCTTGAAGTGAATCCGGAAACCGTTGAAACCCACATTGCTATCGGCAAACTGTTTTGCCAGCGGGGCGATGTAGAGCGTGCGATTAAAGTGCATCAGAATCTGCTGGCACGTCCCAGCTTGAGCGCGCAGCAGGCTGATCGCGTACAACTGGAACTGGCCCGTGATTATCTGGCGGTGGGTATGCATAATCGTGCCGAGCGTCTGCTGGAAGAGCTGGGTGCTTCGTCTTCCAGTTTGCGCGGTGAAGCGCTGGGTGATTTGGTCACGGTATATGAGCAGCAGCGTGACTGGATGCAGGCAGCCCAAATCGGTTCGCGTTTATTGCGCGAGAGGCCGGGTTTCGCCGTCACCCAAGCGCACTATTATTGTGAGTTGGCGGATGAGGCGCTGCGCGCTCGTTACATTAATCTTGCACTGGGGCATCTGCAGGCAGCTTTAAAAGTTGAGCCCGGTAGTACTCGAGCCATGCTGATGCTGGCTGATCTGGAAGAGCGGCAGGGGCATAGCCGTGCCGTACTCAAATGGTTGCATCGCATTGCCGATGAATCGCCAGACTTTGTTCCGCAGATATTGCCGCTGGCACGACGCTGCGCGGATAATGGCGACCTGGATCTGTCCGTGTACCTTGAGCGGGTGCTGGAGCGTTCAGAGCCACCGATGTTGCAGACCGTATTGGCCCGTAGTGGCCAATTGGAGAAGCACGAAGGTGTTACTAGTGCGCAGCGCTTTTTGCTTGACTGGGTACAGCGGCACCCTTCCATCGGCGGGACGCTCGGGCTGGTCAGGTTGCAGTTGCGCAGCGCGGCCGAGTCAGAGCAGGGCGGCATGCAAGTGCTCAGGCAGTTACTGGAATCCTTGCAGCAGCAGCGCCCGCAATACCGCTGTGAATCCTGTGGTTTTGCTGGGCAAAAACTGTACTGGCAATGCCCCACTTGCCACGGCTGGTCAACTATCAGGCCCCTTAAGGGGTATGAGGTAGTTTGAGTTTTAACTCGTGAATGTTCAAAACAGGAAGCAAAGTATGTTGAGCACTAGCCCAATCATTGTCGCGCTGGATTTTCCTGACGCCCGATCGGCGATGAGTATGGCCGAGCAGCTGGATTCGACGCGTTGTCGCGTGAAGGTCGGCAAGGAGCTGTTCACCAGCAGTGGTCCGGCGGTAGTGGAAGCACTGCAACACAAGGGCTTTGAAGTGTTCCTTGACCTCAAGTTCCACGACATTCCCAACACGACCGCGAGTGCGGTTCAGGCTGCTGCTGAACTGGGAGTCTGGATGGTCAACGTACACGCCGCTGGTGGGCGGCGGATGATGGAAGCGTGCCGCGATATCCTTGAGCGGCGTAGCACGCGTCCACTACTGACGGCTGTGACTATTCTCACCAGTCTGGAGCAGGAAGATCTGCAGGAGGTGGGTGTGGATATTGAGCCCATGGTGCAGGTGCAGCGCTTGGCACGGCTGACTCAGGACTGCGGGCTGGATGGTGTTGTGTGTTCGGCCAGAGAAGCCAAGGCGCTGCGACATGCGCTTGGTGATGAGTTCTTGTTGGTGACACCGGGAATTCGTCCGGCCGAGAGCAGTGCGGATGATCAGAAACGCATTGTGACGCCCGCACAGGCGCTTGAGAACGGTAGCAGTTACCTGGTGGTTGGCAGGCCGATAACCAAGGCAGAAAAGCCTGAACAGGCGCTGGAGGCGATTCTGGATACCCTGTAAGGCCAGTCGCCCGCGAGCAATAAAAAACGCCGCATTATGCGGCGTTTTTTATTGCATTCTTTAATGCATCGCTAACAAGGGCTATTCGCTGATTTGCGACTGCTGGTAATTTTCCAGCCCCACTTTGTCGATCAGGCTCAACTGGGTTTCCAGCCAGTCTACGTGCTCTTCTTCGGATTCCAGAATATCTTCGAGCAGCTCGCGGCTGCCGTAGTCGCCGGCTTCCTCGCAGTAGGCGATGGCGGCTTTCAGATCGGGAATACCTTTCATTTCGAGCTTCAGGTCGCACTCGAGAATTTCACGTGTGTTCTCGCCGATCATCAAGCGGCCAAGATCCTGCAGGTTTGGCAGGCCTTCGAGAAATAGAATGCGCTTGATCAGCACATCGGCGTGCTTCATCTCATCAATGGATTCTTCGTATTCGTGCTTGCCCAGCTTGTCCAGACCCCAGTCCTGCAGCATGCGAGCATGCAGAAAGTACTGGTTGATGGCGACCAGTTCATTGCCAAGGATGGTATTCAGATGCTGGATGACTTTTTTGTCGCCTTTCATGGTGCAAACCCTCGGAAACGTAAACTTGCCAGTGGCCAAGTGTGGTCTGGTGAGGGGCGTCTGTCAAATATAAGTATTTGAAAAGAAAGGAGTTAAAAATGATTATCAGTTGGTATATGCAGCACTTTCTCAGGCCGCTACGTACTGCGCCGTGGCCATTGCGGCCGCCTGGCTACTGGTCATGTTTTCCAGCAGGATGGATTTGCAGTCACGTGCACATTTACCGCATTGGGATGCTACGTCCAGCTCTGCCCGCAGATCACGCATGGAGCAAGCGCCTTGGTTGATGGCGTCCTTGATCTGGGTGTCGGTAATACCCTTGCAGAGACAAACGTACATGCAGACTCTCCGGTAGCGGATCTGGCGGCTGATGTATGCATGCTAATGTTAATGAGAATTATTGTCAAAGTTTATGATGGTGTTTTTATTCGGGATGGCACTCAAGTGCCTGAAGGTCTTCCAGCAGGGCATCCAGACGATGGGCAAGATGTTGTTTTTGCTTGGCGGTCGAGGTCTGCATGACCTGCACCAACAGTGTCATTAAGGCTTGCTTAGACAGGGGTTCTTGTTGGGCGTAAAGGGGTGTCTGCAGTTCACGATAATCGACGATCAGGTGGTGAATGCGCTGGGTGAAGTCGCCTTGGTGCCGGGTGGGAAGTTCTTTGAACAGCAATTGGTGCCAATGTTCGCGGTTATCCAGCCAGATTTGGTTGTTGCCATCACGCTTGCTTGCCCACTCTTTAATAAGCACCTTCTGATCGGGCTGCAGGCGGCCTAGCCAGTGCCGCAGCATTTTTTCCACGCGCTTTGCGCTTTGCGCGCGTTGTTCCTCCAGCGGCGGGTCGAGCAACTCTTCGCGTTGCTCTGCCAATTGGTGGGCCAGGTTGGCCCTTAGTTCATCGACCTGCTCGTCTTGCAGGCGCTGCAGCAGGCCGCTGGTCAGCGGTGCGCTGTGAGCCAGTAGTGTGTCAGCCAAGGCTTCGATGCGCAGCGCATTGGCTTCAAGTGTAGTCGTCTGCAGGTCTTGGCTGAGGAGATGCTGGCCGAGTTCGCTGAGGGCAGAACGATAACGGGGAAGCTCTTGCGCGCAGTGCCAGCTGAGCAGGTTTTGCAGCTGGTTGTCGAACCAGGCCTGCTGGTCACCGTTGAGGTCTACGAGCTGATTCACCTTACGGCTGATCAGCCAGTCGAGGTTGCGGTAGGTCAGCTGGGTTGCACTGCAGGCGCTGACCAGCAAGGCAAGCATCACCACAGCGAACAGACGGGCTGCTCGCTGGGTTGCAAAAGGTGGAAGGTTACGCCGAGTCAAGGCGTTGCCCGTCAATCAAAGGCGTCGTTAATGATGGCTTCGATGATGCCGGTCGTAACGCTGACGAGGATGGCGTCTTCGCCAGCCTGGCGCCAGTCATAACCCTCGTAGTGGGGCAGGTTGCGGCTGAGGCGAGGGTCGATCTGCTTGGCGATGCCCGGCGGTAAAGGCTTGCCGCGGGCGAGGTTCTTGCGAATCCCGGGTGGCAGGCTGTCTCGACTGCCAACATACTCGCGATTGTCACGGAAGATGCTACGCACCAGTTGTTCGTTGATGTCGATGTGATCAGCCCGTCCTCGGTCGTCGTAATGGTCATCCTGATGATGGCCGCCGCCCTTGTGGTTGCCTTGACCGGGATGGTTCTCGGGCTTGGCCTGCAGCGGTGTTGCCAGTATCGCTGTTAGCAGGCTGGTCGCCAGTACGTAGGGGATGCACTTATGCATGGTGATGACTCCGTCTTGGATAGGCGTTGTTCTGTTATAGCAGATTGGAGTCGCCGCGCAGTACTAGGTTCAAACTGACCTTACCTTGAGCATCCAGAGTAGGCTCCAGATCAATGCACCAGCGCCGAGCCACAGGGTATCGGGTAGTTGACCGCCCTGATCCAGCCATAATCGGGCCAGCCACGGCGCGATGAGCTGAGTGAAGCCGTAGAGCGCTATGAGTGCGGCAGATAAGCGTGGCCCTTGCTCGGGCTGTAGAGAACGCCCAAGGCGCTGGGTTAGTAGCACTGCGCCCAGAAAGCTGCTGCCCATCAGTAATGCACATAACGGCATGCCCACCGGGGCAGGCAACAGCAAGGCGGCTAGTACGCTGACAGCCTGCATCGCGTAATTGAAAATCAACGCGTTGCGGTCCCCCAACTTTTGTCCCAAATGATTCCAGACCCAGGCGGAGGGTAGCGTCGCGCAGGCCAGGATAAGCCAGCTTTCGCTCACCATGGGGTGCTGCTCGCCCAGTTTCAGGCTGGCAATCATCGGCAGGAAAGTCATGGGCAGAATGTAGCCCAACCCGGCACCGGCATAGGCGAGAAATAGCGGGTTACTGCGCTGATCAAACAATCGTCGCCTTACCCCCGCAGTATGCTGAGGTTGCGATGGCAGCGTCATGGCAGCCATTGTCCATGCACCCCATGCCGCCAGCGGTAAGCTTAGGAGCGCAGCTGGCCACCAGCGCTGCGCGGCATGCAGATCCAATACCGGCGGGTTGGCGAGCAAGCCCGAAATGACCAGCCCGCCACCAACGCCCAAATAGGCTAGGCCACTGAGGGCGATACGTTGCCGCGTGGCAAGCCATTCCATCAGCAGTGCCGGCACCATGACAAAGATCATGCCATTGCTGATGCCGTTGGCCAGACGCAAGCTGAGCAAACTAACGAACTGATTACTTTGCGTGAGGGCCAGCAGAGTGACGCAATGCATGACTAGCGCGGCGGGTATAGCGATGCGCAACTGGCCCGAGGTGTGCCAGCGGATGGCCGCTAGCGCGCCTAGCAGATAACCCACGTAGTTCCAGCTGGCCAAGTCAGCTGCCTGAGTGACGCTGAGCTGACCGTCAGCAACCAGCAGGGGAAGCAGCGGTGTATAGATGAAACGCCCTAGGCCGTGTACCACCAGCAGCAAGCAGGCCGCGGCGGCCACGGCGGTTGTTGGGGTTGGCTGTATTCTGGGCATCGCTGGGCTCTCATTCTGCGCACGCGGAAAGACGTTATAGGCGCGCCCAGGCGACTCTCTCATGCTCGACCTGGCGACCGGGGCTGACAGTACACCTCAGAGGGGGCGATGAGCCAATAATGTATATGAATGTTGCGCAACTCTCGGGGTGATATAGGCGAAAAAGTTGTGAATGTGGGGCTTTTGTGCGGGCAATGTCGCTTAAACGGCTGGTTTTATTAAGAGCGTCGTAAATTTTTGCCAGTTTTGAGCAAACGCAAGCAACTGCTCTAGCACGGCACCTTGGTATAGAGTAGACACGCGTACACAGCGCAGGGCATCGCAGTTCCTGCCTGCTATGAGACGACAAATACAAGAAAGCGGCTGCCAGCGGTGGCTCGCACGGTTCTCACCAGGAGATAGGTATGTCCGAATCCGGCATCTTGAAGCGCTCCACTATTCTTATTCACGGCTCCATCGGTATGCCGCTGGCCATTATTGGCTACCCGTTGGTGGTGTATCTGCCACCGTTCTATGCGCAGGAAGTCGGTCTGAACATGGCGCTTATGGCGCTGGTTCTGGTATTTGCACGGATCACCGATGTGATCACCGACCCGCTGATCGGCACTCTCAGTGATCGTTGGCAGACGCGTCTGGGGCGCCGCAAGCCCTGGCTGGTAATGGGTGTGCCGTTGATGCTGATCGGCACCATCATGATATTCATGCCTCCCGACGGCGTGGGAATTGGCCATCTGCTGTTCTGGACGGTGCTGATGTACCTTGGCTGGACCATGGTGACGCTGCCTTATGGTGCCTGGGGCGCCGAGCTTTCCAGTCTTTATCATCAGCGTAGCCGCGTGGTTGCTTCTCGCGAGGGGTATGTGCTGATAGGTCTGTTTCTCGCTGCTTTGGCACCGGCCATTGTGCAGGCGTTGGGCGCGCGTTATCAGGCCGGGCAAACCGATGGCTTTTTGATGGAGTCTGCCGTCTGGCTGTTCGGCAAGGACGGCCAGTTGGGTATTGGTTACGGACCCATCCTGGCGGTAATGGCCTGGCTGATGATCATTCTGTTGCCGCTGACGGTCTTGCTGGTTGTCACGCGGGTCAAGGAAGCGCCTTCGCAGTCAGTTCAACGTACAGAATGGAAGAAGGGACTGCGGGTGTTGAAGAACAACGGTCCCTTCAAGCGCATGATTCTAATGCTGTTGGTAGTGGTCACCGGAGAATCCTTCCGTAACGCGCTCTCGGTCTTTTTCATGCAGCACGTTATCCAGATTCAGGCGCAGATCGGTCTTATGTACCTGCTGTATTTTGGCGTCGGCATTCTGGGTATTCCGTTCTGGTTGCTGGTGGGCAAGCGCATCGGCAAGCACAAGGCGTTTTGCATGGCGTTGGGGATCTCCAGTGCCAGCATCCTGGGTATGTTCTTCCTTGGTGCTGGACAACTGCTGCCCTTCGCGCTGCTGTTTTGCGTAAAAGGTTTCTGTTTTGCCGCGTTCCAGTTTTTGCCGCTATCCATGCTGGCGGATATTGTTGATCTGGATACTGCACGGAGCAAGGAGCATCGGACCGGGCTGTTTTTTGCCATCGGCGGCATGGCTCAGAAAATGGCCATGGCCCTCGGACTTGGTCTGTCGCTCGGGTTGTTGGCGCTGGTCGGGTTTGATGCCAAGGCCGTTGAGCACAGCGCCAACCAGTTGCTCTCGCTGCGCATACTCTACATTCTGGGGCCGGTGCTGTTGTACATGAGCGCCTTCGCCATCGCCTGGAAGTACCCGTTGACGGCGGCGCGTCAGGAACGCATCAACCAGTGGGTCGTCCGCCGCAATGCACGCCTGAGCACTACTGCGAGCTAGCTTGACTGGTGACAGGCGGCCAGCTGGCCTGGCCGTCTGTACATCCCATGGTCAGGTTTTTTCTTTGCGCTCTGCTGTCTGCTTCCGCCGATACGCATTACTTGGGTATGCTGGCGTACTTCAATGATTGAACGCCATGGCACAAGGAACTTCAGGCCCATGTCTGAGCACTCGCAATTTCGGCTGTTGCGCAGCAAGCGCTTTTTACCCTTCTTTCTAAGCCAGCTATTAGGCGCTTTCAACGATAACCTGTTCAAGCAGGCGTTGATTCTGGCAATCCTGTTCAAACTCAGTTTTTCTGCCGACAGTGATCTGCTGATCAACTTGAGTGCGATGCTGTTTGTTCTGCCGTTCTTCCTGTTTTCCGCCCTGGGGGGGCAGTTTGGCGAGAAATATCGCAAGGACGCGCTCATTCGCCGCATCAAGCTGGGTGAAGTGGTGATCATGCTGGTTGGGGCGTTCAGCCTTTGGCAGGGGAGTTTGAGCCTGATGTTGGTGGTGCTCTTTGCCATGGGCACGCAGTCCGCACTATTCGGCCCAGTGAAGTACTCGATCCTGCCGCAGCACCTGCGCGAAGACGAGTTGATCGGCGGCAATGCGCTGGTCGAGATGGGCACCTTTCTGGCGATTCTCGGTGGCACGCTCTATGCGGGGTTGCTGATGTCGGGCTTGGCTTGGGCGCATTGGGTCGGTGGTTCTGTGGTGGTGCTGGCAGTGCTGGGCTATCTGGCCAGTCGGCGCATTCCTGCCGCGGCGGCGGCACTGCCAGACCTGCCTCTGGATTGGAACATCTTCCGCCAGTCATGGTCGATTCTGCGCCTTGGGCTGGCAAAGCAGGTGCCCTCTGTTTCGCGTTCGATTCTGGGTAATTCGTGGTTCTGGTTTCTTGGGGCTACCTACCTCACACAGATTCCGGCCTACGCAAAGGAATACCTGTTTGGCGATGAGAGCGTGGTCACACTGATTCTCACTGTGTTCTCGGTGGGTATTGCACTGGGCTCAATGCTGTGTGAACGGCTATCCGGGCATAAGGTGGAAATCGGCCTGGTGCCGTTTGGCTCCATGGGGTTGACGGTGTTCGGGCTGTTGCTGTGGTGGGTGTCTGGCGCGGTAGCGCCGGGTGATATGGCTTACACCTGGACAGCATTGCTAGCCCAGCCGGCAGCCTGGTTGGCGATGGGCAGCATTCTCGGGCTGGGGGTTTTTGGCGGCTTCTACATAGTACCGCTGTACGCATTGATTCAATCGCGCACTCACGAGGACGAGCGCGCGCGCGTGATTGCCGCCAATAATATTCTCAATGCGCTGCTGATGGTGTGCTCTGCGCTGCTGTCTATCGTGCTGCTGGGCGTTGCAGAGTTCAGCATCCCGCAGGTGTTTCTCACCATTTCGCTGCTCAACGTGCTGGTAAACCTCTATATCTTCAGCGTGGTGCCGGAATTCACAATGCGTTTTCTGGTCTGGCTGCTGGGCCATTCCATGTACCGCGTAGCGCACCATAATCTGGAGGCGATCCCGGATGAGGGGCCATGCGTGTTGGTGTGTAATCACGTGTCTTTCGTCGATGCATTGCTGATTGGTGGCGCCGTGCGTCGCCCGGTGCGCTTTGTCATGTACTACAAGATCTACCGGTTGCCGGTGCTCAACTTCATCTTCCGCACTGCAGGTACCGTGCCCATCGCCGGACGACAGGAGGACGAGGCCATTTATGAGGCCGCGTTCAAGCGTATAGACGCTTATCTGCGGGCGGGGGAGGTAGTGTGTATCTTTCCTGAGGGCAAACTGACTGCTGATGGTGAAATGAGCGAATTCCGCAACGGCATCAGCCGCATACTGGCGAACAATCCGGTGCCGGTGGTTCCCATGGCTCTGCAGGGACTGTGGGGCAGCTTTTTCAGTCGTGACCCGAACAAGGGCTTCTTCCGACGCTTCTGGTCACGGGTTGGCTTGGTGGCGGGGAAGGCGCTGCAGCCGGATCAGGCAGAGCCGGCAGTGCTGCAAAGCCAGGTGCAGACTCTACGCGGTGATCGGCGTTAGAGTCCGTGCACGTGGTCGGCGGGTATTACTCGGCGGCTTTGGGCGCTACAGCGGGCTTGGCAGCGGGCTTGCCGGCGCGGGGCGAGCTGTAGGTCTGACCGCTTTTGCCGTTGGGGATTTTCTGAATTTCGCCACCAGAGGATAGAAAGGCTTCGATCTGGTTGTCGATTGACTGGCTGGTAGCAACAGCTGCGTCGGCTTTGCGCTTGCCGGCTGTGGTTTTTGGTGCAGTGGTTTTTGCTGCCGCAGGTGCTTTTGGCTCGGTAGTTTTGGCGGTCATGTGGGGCCTGTGTGGTTAGCGGGTAGTCGACCAGCTTACAGGTTTTTGCACTTATTTGCTGAACTTTCTCTTGACCTCAGGGCGGGCAGGCATTAGTGGCTTGGCTTGGCAGGGGCTGTTTGGCTGTCTCCCGGTGAAAACAAAAGCAGCGAGGCGGGCGGTGAAGCAATGCCCGCGTGACGGGGTCGATATGTAACTCGACCCTGCCAACAAGCCCCTGTGCCAAGGGTTACCTATTACCAGCAGGGCAGGTTTGCACCCTGCCGAGCCCCAAAAAATCAGTGCTGATGGCCGCCCGCGCCGTGGGCATGGCCGTGCGCCAGCTCGTCTTCGGTCGCTTCACGTACATCCAGAATATCGATAGTGAAGGTCAGCTCGCGACCGGCCAGCGGGTGATTACCATCTACTACAACCTGCGACAGGCCGGGCTTGACCACGGTAACCTGGCGCGGGCCTTGCTCGGTCTGCAGCACGGCGATCATGCCGGGCTTCCACTTCTTGGCGCCCTGCAGGCGTTTGGCCTGAACTTTCTGGATGGCGTTGTCGCGCGGTTGGCCATAGGCTTTTTCTGGGGGGATGGTAACGCTGAAGCTGTCACCGGCCGTCCGGCCTTCGAGTGCTTCGATCAGACCATCAATCAGGCCAGCCTGACCATGCAGGTAAAGCACTGGCTCATGTTTGCGCGAGCTCTCAATTGCTCCGTTGCTGTCAGACAGGTCGTAGTGAAATTGCACTACGGTTTTATCGGCTATTTGCATAACGTGAATCCATACGGGCTGAATAGTGAAAGTGCGCCATTATCCAGCCTTGTCTGGAGGATTACCACGCCCGCTTCAGTTTCCCCACAACTCTTCCAGGCGCGCGTCGCGGCCGCAGGTGGTGCGGTAGAAGTTGTAACGTAGTGGGTTCTTGTTGTGATAATCCTGGTGGTAATCCTCTGCGGCGTAAAAAGGCTTGAGCGGCAGTATTGCGGTGACTATGGCGTCGTCAAAGCGTCCGGACTCCTGCAGCTTCTTGACGGAGGCTTCGAGCACCTGCTTCTGTTGCTCGTCAGCGTAATAGATAGCGCTGCGGTACTGCGGCCCGTGATCACAGAACTGCGCATTGGCCGTCAGCGGGTCGATGGTCGGCCAGAATGCCTCGACCAGCTTGGCGTAACTGGTTTTCTGCGGATCATAAAACACCGCAACCGACTCGATATGCGCGGTGCGCCCAGAGGAAACCTGCTCGTAATCGGCGGTTTCGGCTGCGCCGCCGGTGTAGCCCGAGATCGTTTCCAATACGCCCGGCACCTTGTCGAAGTCTGCCTCGGTACACCAGAAACAACCACCGGAGAAGACGGCCATGGCGCTGCCTTCAGGGCCTTTTGTGAGCGGTTCTGCTGCCTGGGTCAGGCCGGCGCAAAGCAGCAAGGCGCTGGCCAAAATAATGTTTTTCATACATCACCTCGCAATGCGGGCAGCTCGTCGCCCTGTGGAATAAAGCGCAATGCCACGCCGTTGTTGCACCAGCGTTCGCCGCGCGGCGCCGGGCCGTCGTCAAATACATGCCCCTGATGGCCGCCGCAGCGACCGCAGTGGTACTCGGTACGTGGCCAGATCAGTGCGTAATCGGCGCGGGTTGCCATATGACCATCAATCGGTTGGGTAAAACTTGGCCAGCCAGTGCCGCTGTCGAACTTGGCGCTGGCGTTGAACAGCGGCAGATAGCAGGCGGCACACACGTAGGTACCCTCATCGTACAGTTTATCCAGCGGGCTGCTGCCGGGGCGCTCGGTGTCTTCTTCAAAGAGTACGTTGTAGGCGTCAGCGGAGACCTTGTCGCGCCAGTAGCTCTCCGGTCGATCAAGCGGTGTTATCGTCAGCGGCCCCACTTTGTCATCCGCCATCGCCGGAGCGGTCCGCGCCAATAGCGGAATGGCTGGGGCGGCGAGAAGGCCGCGCAACAGAGTTCTGCGTTTCATTGAAGCACCTTTGTCCGGTTACGTGATTGTCGATAACCATCTGACGCCCGGCGGTGGCGTTTGTTACAGAGGCTTGTCTCGGTTAGTCGGAAACATAAGGTAAGCCTGTTTTACGTTGAGCCACCTTGGCTAAATGTTCCGCTCAGGCTAGAGTCGGCAGGCCAACACATTACAGGAAATAACAATAATGCTGGATATCAGAAAGGGTGCTCTTCGTACTAGGGGATTGTTGCAGGGTGGGCTGCTACTTGCGGGGCTGATGTTTGGGCAGGCGGCGAATGCCGAGTCGCTGTCGCAACAGCGGCTGGACGCGTTTGCCAGCGCTATGCAGGCGCAAGTGGAGCAGGGCAAGATTGGCGGTATCGAGACGCTGGTCTATCAGGACGGCAAAGTAGTGCAGCGTGCGCAGTACGGTTTTCAGGACCGCGAGGCTGAAAAGCCGTTGCGCGAGGATTCGCTCTACAAGATCTTCTCATTGACCAAGCTGGTCACCGGCACAGGCCTGCTGCAGTTATATGATCAGGGCAAATTTCAGCTGGATGACCCGGTAGGCAAGTATTTGCCGCAGCTGATGAACCTGCAGGTGGCTATTGCTGAGGGCCCCGACGGCTTTCCGGTAACTGAGCCGGCAAGTCACCCCATCACCATCCGCGAGCTGATGACCCACACGGCCGGGTTTACCTATGGACGTTTCTCGCAGTCGCAGGTGGATGAGCTGTATGTAAAGGCCGACATCCAGGACCCCAAGACCACGCTGGCGGTCATGATGGACAAGTTAGCCAGCATTCCGCTGCGCCAGCAGCCAGGTACAGTCTGGCACTACAGCATATCGGTAGATATTCAGGCGCGTTTGATTGAAGTGCTCTCCGGTATGCCGTTTGATGCCTACTTGCAGCAGCACATGTTCGAGCCTCTGAACATGGTAGATACCGATTTCTACACACCGCCAGAAAAGGCTGATCGCCTGGCGGTTTCTTACATGCCGCAGGAAGACGGCTCGCTCAAGCCGTTGCCAAACGACTTTTTCCTGAGCAAGCCCAGCTTTCTCAACGGTGGCGGCGGTTTGATCTCCAGTACTGACGATTACCTGCGTTTTGCCCGTATGCTGCTGAATGAGGGCGAGCTTGATGGTAAGCGTCTGCTCAAGGTGGAAACGGTACGTCTGATGCGTCAGAACCAATTGCCGGAGGGGGTCGACAACATTGGTCCGTTCTTTCCCGGCAACCAGTTCGGTCTGAACGTGGCCGTGGTAAACGACTCGGAAGCCGCCGGTTACTTGCCAGAGGGTACCTTCTGGTGGTGGGGGATACAGGGCGCTTGGGCCTGGATTGACCCGACCAACGACAGCATAGTGCTGGGTATGATGCAGAACACTGACTACCGTCTGTCGCGGGTCATCCACAATACGGCCAGTCATGCCTTGTACGGACCGGCAGGCGGAAATTAGAGGGTATCCAGGCGCAGCCGGGGTAACACCCGGCTGCGCCGGGACGGGATGCACCGTTATCTGAGTCTCTCAGAGCGCCTGGCCTTCGAGCTTGAGCAGGTGACTCACCCCAAGGCTGGCAGCGCTTTTATCGGGTTGCCTCGCCGGGCGCGCCCAACACCTGATCAAGTGGCAGTTGTGCATGCAGGTTCACGCTTCCCTGCGCCGCAAAGAGCACCAGATGCTCTGCCGCTACCTGTATACCTAAATGCTCACCAATGGCGTGATCTGCATGGCTGGGGAAAATGGCTTCCAGCACGCTGCCAGTGGGCAGCTGCAGCCGGTAAAGAATGTTGGCCCCAAGAAAGGTGCGATCCAGTACCTGGGCCCGCAGAGCCCCTTCTGGCGCAGCCACAACATCGTCCGGCCGCAGTAATACATCAACGGCGCTGCCGACGGGCAAACGATAAGCGCGGTTGCCGCGAATCAGCCCAAGTTCGGTCTGGACCGTATCCGGGGTCACCATCTGACCGCGAATGAAATAACCCTGGCCGATAAAGCTGGCGACGAAGGGCGTTGCCGGTTCGTGATAGAGGTTGTAGGGCGTATCCCATTGCTGCAGCTGGCCATCTTTCAGCACGGCGACGTGATCGCAGACTGCAAAGGCTTCGCTCTGGTCGTGGGTGACCAGCATGGCGCTGATGCCGCGGCTCTTGAGTATTTCGCGTACCTCGCCGGAGAGGCGGCGGCGCAGCTCGCCGTCCAGATTCGAAAACGGCTCATCCAGCAATAGGAGTTTTGGGTCGGGTGCCATGGCGCGGGCCAGGGCCACTCGCTGCTGCTGCCCGCCAGAAAGTTCGTGCGGGTAGCGTTTGCCTAACTGGCTGAGTTTGACCAGGTCAAGCAGCTCACTGACCAGGCGCTTGCGCTCGGGGTGTTTGTGAATGCCAAAGGCGATGTTGTCGGCCACGGTCAAATGCGGGAAGAGCGCGTAATCCTGAAACACCATGCCGATGCGTCGCTGCTCAGGAGGCAGGCGCGTGCTGGCACTGGAGAGCAGCTCGCCGTCGAGCACAATAGTACCGGCGCTGACTGGTTCAAAACCGGCTATGGCGCGCAGTGTCGTGGTTTTGCCACAACCGGAAGGCCCCAGCAGGCACCCGATATCACCGGGACGCAGGTGCAGATTCAGGTCGGCGACCACGGTATGCTCGCCGTAACCACAGGCGATCTGGTTCAGCTCTAGCAGGGCTTTGGCCTGACTGGGCATACAGCGTCTCCGCGTCAGTCTACGAGCAGGAACTCGACCAGTGCCTTCTGTGCGTGCAGTCGGTTCTCGGCCTGATCCCAGACCACGCTGCGAGGATCTTCCATCAGCTCTGCGCTGACTTCTTCGCCACGGTGTGCCGGTAGGCAGTGCATGAACAGTACCGATTCGTCGGCAGCGTCAAGCATGGCAGGCGTTACCTGGTAGGGCGCAAAGCGCTTCAGGCGCGCTTCTGTCTCGTCCTCCTGACCCATAGAGGCCCACACATCGGTATTGATCAGATGTGCGCCTTTGACTGCTTCCAGCGGATCGCGCATAACCTGGACGCGCTCACCGGCTTGCGCCAGAAACTGCGCACCTGGCTCGTAGCCCTCAGGGCAGGCGATACGCAACTGAAAGTCGAACTGGATGGCGGCCTGAATAAAGGTATTGCACATATTGTTGCCGTCGCCGATCCAGGCGACTGTCTTGCCCTTGATCGCGCCACGGTGCTCCAGATACGTCTGCATGTCTGCCAGCAGCTGGCAGGGGTGCAGGTCATCGGTCAGACCGTTGATTACCGGTACCCGTGAATACTGCGCAAAGGTTTCCAGCATGTCGTGGGCGAAGGTACGGATCATGATGGCGTCACACATGCTGGACAGGACGCGGGCGCTGTCTTCGATCGGCTCACCGCGGCCCAGTTGCGTGTCGCGCGGTGACAGGAAAATAGCCTGACCGCCAAGGTGGGTCATGCCGGCCTCGAAGGACACCCGCGTGCGGGTGGAGGCTTTTTCGAAAATCATGCCGAGCACGCGATTTTTCAGCGGCTCATAGACCACGCCTTGGCGGTGCAGTGATTTCAGCTCAATGCCGCGCTTGATCAGGCCGATCAGTTCAGCCTCGGTGCAATCCATCAGTGACAAGAAGTGCCGTGCAGTCATATCCATACTACCTGGTTAACGCGGTCGTCTACCGACCGGAAACAGTGTGCCCTACCGCGACCTGACGGCCCGGTAACAGCCACAGCAAAAAAGAGAAGCAGCGATCTTATAGGGAAATTCCGGGCAAAGGCAAATGCCGGGGCCAGCAGCTGCCGGGCGGTGCTGGATTCAACCACTGAATAACCCTGCATTTTGCCGCTTGCGGCCCCGTCAACCGGGGCTTAGAGTGAATTCCAACATAATAAAACCAGCCTGGTGAAATCAATGTCGGTAACCCATTTTCGCGCTTGCCATCTGTGCGAGGCCATTTGCGGCCTGGCCATCGAGACCGAGGGTGAGCGCATCCTGTCGATCAAGGGCGATACGCAGGACAGCTTCAGTCGCGGGCATATCTGCCCCAAGGCAATTGCGTTGCAGGATATTCAGAATGATCCGCAGCGCCTTCGCCAGCCGGTCAGGCGGGTGGGTGACCAATGGCAGGCCATTGGCTGGGAAGAGGCCTTTGAGCTGGTCGCCAATCGCTTCACCGAGATTCAGCGTGAGCATGGCAATAACGCGGTAGGCGTGTATATGGGCAACCCCAACGTACACAATTACGGCTCAATGACGCATGGCAACTACTTCTTAGGCCAATTGCGTACCCGGCAACGGTACTCGGCAACGTCTGTCGACCAGTTGCCGCACCATCTGGTCTCGCTCTGGCTGTACGGCCATATGCTGATGATCCCGATTCCGGATATCGACCATACGGATTTCTTCCTGATGCTGGGTGCCAATCCCATGGCCTCCAATGGCAGCATCATGACCGTGCCCGACGTCGGCAAGCGTATCAAGGAGCTGAAAGGGCGCGGCGGCAAGTTGGTAGTGGTTGACCCGCGGCGCAGTGAAACGGCCGAGGTGGCCAGCGAGCACCTGTTTATTCAGCCCGGCACCGATGTAGCCTTGTTGCTCGGCTTGCTCAATACACTGTTCGCCGAGGGGTTGACCAAAGCGAGCCCAGCGCTGGATGCAACCCAAGGGCTGGATGAGGTGGTCGCAGCCGTCGGCCCCTTCAGTGCTGACAAAATGGCTGCGCACTGTGGCATTGCCGCCGAGCAGATAAAGCAATTGGCACGGGATTTTGCCGCCGCCGAGCATGCTGTGTGTTATGGCCGCATGGGCGTCTCTGTGCAGCGCTACGGTACCCTCTGTCAGTGGCTGATACAGGTGATCAATCTGGTAACCGGTAACTTGGATGTGCCCGGCGGGTCGCTGTTCCCCGAGCCTGCGTTCGACGTGGTCGGGAAGCGGCGAGGTGGTCATTTCGACGTCTGGCGGAGCCGAGTGTCCGGCCTGCCGGAGTTTAACGGCGAGCTGCCGTCGGCGGTGCTGGCCGAAGAAATACTCACGCCGGGTGAAGGGCAGATTCGCGCGCTCTTCACCTCGGCAGGTAATCCGGTGCTCTCTACCCCCAACGGCCGTCAGCTGGATGAGGCAATGGCCAGTCTCGAGTTCATGGTCAGTGTCGACCTCTACATCAACGAGACTACCCGCCATGCGGATGTCATTCTGCCGCCGACTTCATCGCTCGAGCACGATCATTACGACATCACCTTCAATAATTTTGCCGTGCGCAACGTCACGCGTTACAACGAGCCAGTGCTCTCCAAGCCCGAGGGCGCGTTGCATGACTGGGAGATATTCGTCGGCCTTGGTCAGGCGTTTGCCCGTGTCAACGGGCAGCCCGCGCGCGAGACAACGTCACCGGCTGAGATGGTTGATCTTGCGATGCGCAGCGGCCCGCACGCTGAGCGCTTGAGCCTCGCGGAGTTGCAAAAGCACCCGCACGGTATTGATTTGGGCCCGCTGCAGCCTAACCTGCTGCGCAGAATTCAGACGGAGAGCAAGTGTATCGAGCTGGCGCAGCCACTGATGCTGCAGGATCTGCAACGCGTTGCCACCGAACTGCAAGGCTTGATGCCTCGGCCGGGTGAGTTGCGTCTCATCGGTCGTCGTCATGTGCGCAGCAACAACTCCTGGATGCATAACTACCAGCGGTTGGTCAAAGGTAAGCCGCGAGATCAGCTGTTGATGCACCCGCAGGACCTGGCCGAACGAGGCCTGCAGGATGGTCAACTGGTCACGGTGCGCTCACGGGTTGGCGCAGTAAATGTACTGGTAAGTGCTACAGACGAGGTTGCACTGGGCGTGGTCAGCCTCCCGCATGGCTGGGGCCACAACCGCAGCGGTACGCAGATTGAGGTAGCTGAACGCAACGCAGGTGTGAGCGCAAACGACCTGACCGATGAGCGCTTTTTTGACCCGGTCACCGGTAATGCCGCGGTCAACGGCGTCAGCGTTGAGGTGGTGGCAGCATAAGTAGGCGCTTTGCTGTAGAATGCCAGCCCAGAAACGCGTTCGAACGCCTGACCAAGCTATGAGGATTTACCATGGACGTCATCGATACCATTAAAGAACAGATCGCCAACAACCCGGTGCTGATCTACATGAAAGGCGCCCCGAATGCCCCGCAGTGCGGCTTTTCTGCCCGTGCCGTGCAGGCGCTGATGGCCTGCGGCGAGAAATTCGCTTACGTTGATATCCTGCAGAATCCGGATATTCGCGCCAACTTGCCTGCTTACGCCAACTGGCCGACCTTCCCGCAGCTGTGGATCGGCGGCGAGCTGGTCGGTGGTAGCGATATCATCCTTGAGCTGCACGAGTCTGGTGAACTGACCGGGATGGTCAAGGCCGCGCAACCCGCTGAGTGAGCTGTTCAAGCTGAACCCAAAGCCGCACTCTGGTGCGGCTTTTTTGTGCGCGGAAGGAAATAGCACACGAGCTTTCCCGGGAAGGCCGGGTTCCATCCCGGTCGCGGAACGTCACTTGGCGCGTAAGGCTGGTAATACCCGCCGAGGGCTCTACTTTGGGGCTGATCTGATCCGCCGTTGGTCAAGCCGGAATTCGACCGTCCCATGAGAAAACACTCGGGTCAGCGTGATGCTTCATCTCTAAGCTGGGCTTGTAGCTCAGGCTAGGTCAGTGCAAAAAAAGCGTCCGCGCCGCTAGCGACAAAATCCGGGTTCTCATAGCCTGGCTTACCATAGGCCAGCACGCGGCCATCCAAGGTTTGTATCTGACCGCCTGCAGCGCGCAACACCGCGTCGCCTGCGGCTGTGTCCCACTCCATGGTGCGCCCTAGCCTGGGGTAGGCGTCCGCCTTGCCTGCGGCTATCAGACAGATTTTGAGGGATGAGCCGGCTCCTACCATGGAATTAATCTGGCGGCCTGCGAGCACCCGCTCCAAGGCATTGGGGTCGCCATGCGAGCGGCTGACCAGCACGTCGAGCCCGCTGATCGGAACGCCCCGGGCCTCAATGAGTTGGCGGCCCGTGGCGTCTTCGACAAAGGCACCGTTATCACGCGAGCCGGCATACAGCTGACCTAGCGCCGGCGCCAAGACCACGCCCAGCAGCGGCTTGCCGTGCTCAATCAGGGCAATGTTGACGGTGAATTCACCGTTGCGGTTGATGAATTCCTTGGTCCCATCAAGCGGGTCGACCAGCCAGAAGCAGTCATCAATTTCCGGAGTCTTGCCCGCTGCATGAGCTTCTTCGGCAACCACCGGGAACTGGCGTTGCAGCTTGCGCAAACCGGCCAAAATCAGCGCCTCGGCTTTCTCGTCTGCTTCAGTGACCGGTGAGGCGTCATCCTTGCCGCGCACCTCAAAGTCACGTTTATAGACCTCAAGAATCAAATCACCGGCGTCCTTTGCGATCGGGATGATCGATTCCAGAATGGCCGCCTGTTCACTTGCCTGCATCGCCTGTCTCCTGCTGCGTTTTCCCGCTGATGCGGTCATTTTATACCGCGCTGGAGTATGGGCAACGCAGGCAGGTTGATAAAACTCGCTGCAAAACTATCTGGTGCGCTTGCCGGTATAGGCGCTAGACCAGCGCCAGTCTTCAGGATGGTCGCACAGCCCGGCTTTAACCGGACTTTGTTGCAGTACCTGGATAGCCTCAGCCAGCTGTTTATTGTCAGGGATGTATCTATCCTGGCAGCGCTTCAGCCAGAGTCTTTTACCATTCAGGCCCAAGCCAAGTGCTTCATTGTTCTGCAGAGCCCAGCGCGTAGTGAGCACTCGCCAATCCTGAATGATGCGGCCCACTGGAAAGCAGGGTTCTATCAGCACGTGCAGCTGATTGGGGAGTATGCACCAGGCGATCAGTTTGTACTTTTTGGCGTGCTGGTCTTCCAGTACATCCAGCACTGCGCGGGCGAGCTGCGGGTGCTCCAACGCACAGCAGCCGTGCTGGGAATCCAGTATTTCTTCGGTACGCTGGCGCTTGAACAGAACGCGGTCGGCAGGCTCTATCATGAGCGCATCGACATTCATCTTCTCCAGCGTTTCAGGGGGCAGGGCGTCCGCCAGGCGCAAGCTGATGAGTTGAACATCGTAGGGTATTTCGGGTTCTGGCTTGGGCGTATGGAAATACCAGCCGCGCCATACTTCAAAGTGTCGGTTGTTGATCCTGTAGGTAGTTCGGCTCATGCAACGTCATCCTTGTCGTTTCAGGTGAGTTACAGAACTTATCAGTCACAAAGTGGTTAATGGTGAGATGCAGTGCGCAGTTCGCCGTTTTGATGGCAATTTGATGACAGGGATGCGGGATAGTTCGCGTTTGCGGGTGGCGGTTGAGTTTCAGTCGCCGCGCTAGCGTGGCGAGCGATCTGATTTTCCGGAATACGACAGCAGCTGGTAGGCGCCGAGGCATAAAAGCCCGAAGGCGATGCCGCCGGAGTTGGCATAAATATCTGCCCAGTCGGCGGTCCGGGTAGGGTGAAACGACTGTACGTACTCGACCGCCACGCCCACCGAAAACATGAACAGAGCCCGCCACCACCAGCGCCAGTGAGGAAAGGCAAGGGCGCTGAGAATGGTCAGAGTGAACAAGCCGCCAGCGTGATAGCCAGCGGCCTGCCAGCTATACGCCGTCGGCGGCGGCGTGGGGCGCATGCCCAAATACAAGCCCAATGCGAGCAGCGCAAAAAACGCGATTTTGCACAGGGTGCGATATCGCGCCCATAGGCGGAGCAGGGTCGGCCGCATGGTTACTCCGTTATGCTGCCGAACCCGTCATTGAAGCGGTCCAGGTCGCGATCTGCGGTGAAGTTATATAGCTGATAGTAACGTGAAAGCCGCGCGCCACCATCACGGGTGAGCGGGTTCCAGGCGATAGTGCCGGTAGAGGTGGTAGAGCGCACAAAAAAGGCGTCGAACGGAAAGCTGACGTAAATGCCTTTATCGAAACTGCCCTCGCCAAACTCTTCCTTGGATACGTTGGTTAATGTAGCCCAGCCGCCGATGGAGACGCCGTTGTCGAAGCGGCGAGATAGATCCAGCGTTCCGCCGTAATCACCCGCCAGATACCGCCCGACACTACCTTTGGCCAGTATGTTGTAAAAACTGGTCTGGAGGTAACCAGTAACATGGCCAGTCAAGGTCGAGTAGTCACGGAAACCAAAACGTTGATCATAATCGCGCTGCTTGACCCAGTTGGCGTCCACACCCAGCGCCCAGTTGGCGTCGTAGGGCCGGTACAGCAGCTCGCCACCCACGCCGCCATACATGGATTCAAACAGACCGGCGTAGGCCATACCATAAAGATCGCGGTTCAGCTGCTTAGTCTGAGTGTATTGCAGGTGACTCAGCTGTACTTCAGAGGTGGTCATGTATTGACGAATGTCGGTACGCACGCGTGGTAGGTTACTTGGGGCGTCGTACTCGAACTGGTCATAGTTGTTCAGCAGGTTGACGCCCAAGCTGCCGTGGAGCCATTTATTACGGTCAAAGTAATAAGCGCCGTCAAATCGCAGCAGAAACTGATACAACAGGAAGCTGTCAGGCCCGCCGACGTTCTGCGTATAGCCAAGATTGGTGCTGAAGTCGGTGCGGTCGATGGGACCGGTGTATACCACGTCGTCGTTCAATACGGCAGGGACCGCATTGGCTGTTGAGCGGCGAAGAGTCTGGCGGTCAATCTCGTTACGCTCGTATTCACGCAGTTTTTCGGCATTGATGCTGGTCTGGCTGATTGGCATGCCGCGCGAGCGATAAACCAGGGTGTACCAGTCATAACTGCCTTCACCGAGGCTGTTGTCCAGCACTCTGGCTGCTCGCCCCAGGCCTTTAGCGCTGTCGCGGAACATTTTTTGCTCGCCGGTTACGATGACCTCATCGCCACGTAACGAAATTTCCTGAACCTCAAGGCCTGCTGTAGTGCGCAGACGTTGGCTTACATTGCTCCAGTCGACAGCTTCGCCGCTGACGCCGGCAGGGAGCGGTTGGCGCGGCTCTGGGGCAGGGTCGAGTACTTTCTGCGGCATGCTGCCGGTCTTCACGTTAGTGTGGAAGGTGATGCCGAACATGGCGGTGTTACCACGCTCCCACGCGGCAGTAATGTCTATGCCATCGGTAATACTGTATAGCGCGCCAAAGTTGATGGGATAGTCTTGCGGCTGGTCGTTGCTCTGAGGTTCAGATTTGTAGTCGTTGCCGTCAAGCTCCACCTTGATGCGCAGCTTTTCCCAGGGGCTCTGGTATTCGACGCCGCCAAAAACGCCAAGAGGACCTCGGAAGTAGCTATTGGTTCGGGCTCCACCCGCTTGGCTGACGTCGGTGCTAACTTCTCCCCGGTCGTCAAACTTATCGTTGATGAGGCCGAGAGGGTTGTCTATACCACCGCGATTACCGATATAACCCCAAGCCAGGCCCAGGCTGAAGTCAAAATCGTACACGCGTTTGTTGGCAACAAAGTACTCGCTTGAGAACAGGCCGGTACCGCCCACATCTCGCATGCCGAAGGCAACCTGAGGGTACCAGTAACTCTCCTTCAGCAAGCGTACCTTGGCGTCTATGCCTTTATCCTTGAAACTCTGGTCGCCGCTGAAGCTTTCGGCACCATAGCGGCGGTTACTGACCGAGGTGTATCGGATAGTGCCTTCAAGCCACGGCAAAGGCTGAGCTGAAATGCTGTAGCGGCTATAGGGGTCAACACGGGTAGCATTGAAACTGATTTCACCTTCTGGTGCCATGCGAGCTGTGGGTGTTTGGAACAGGCCGGTGCCGCCAAAGTCACTCTGTGTCGTACGGAATTTCGGGTTTTGCGCCGAAAGTGCAGCAGGTGCCGTCATGAGCATGAACAGGGCTGTCAGCAGCGGAGCGTGCAACTGCAATGCTGGCTTTTTTACTATCACGGTCATTACTCGTCCCATTGGTACTGGGTTGCCAGCCATTCAGCAAGCTCCCGGTTGAAGTCGGCACTGCTGGTGCCGAACTGGGCAGGAGCAAGCGGCACGAAAATGGTCGCGCCTACGGCCAGCCAAGCGTCTTCAACATTCCAGTACGCAGCCCCTATGGTTTGCACATTGCCGTCGGGCTGAATCAGGAATAGCTGATTGGGATCTGCAGCGGGATGAACGGGACAATCTATTAAATAGTCGACAGGGTTCCGAGCAGCGGTGTAGGGCAGTATGCAGTCTTGCTGCACGGCCCCTACCACACGTATCTGATCAGGTCTGTGCGGGTAATGGATGTGATCGCCAGGCTCAAGTAAAGGGTTGCTGCTGATCAGCCATTGCTTCAATGGGTTAAGCTCGGCGGGCACGCGACCTGTCACCGGCATGTTGTCGATGCGGCTTGTCCAGCGCTGCAGTAAGTCGATCGTGGTTGATGCATTGTTTGCTCGTGCTTCGACGATAGCAGCTTGCAGATCGAATTGAATGCCGCGCTTCAGCTTTCGCTGCTCGCGCATAGCGCTTTCACGCAACAGCGCTGCGCCCTGGTACCACGCGTTGGGCTCGACCTGTGCTGCGGCAGAAGCGGCCAGCAGGCGCAAGCCGGGTTGCCAGCCAAATTCGCCGGGCTTGCTCACAGCACCGGTTACGCGGAATGTCTGTGCCTGTGCGGCAAAGATCGAGCAGGTGCTCACAGCCAGAAGCAATGCGCTTACTAAAGACCTGGAAGCTGGCCTCATTGTGCTTGCTCCGTCGCGGGCGGGCGTACCAGGGTCATATCCAGTGGTGGCATGTCTGGGGATGGGTGCTGAACACTGCGTCTTATATGCCCGGTATGAGGGTCAAGCCAATAGTAGTTGGTCGCTTTGTAACCCAGTTGCGGCATCCAGATTTGTTCGTCGACCCGTTGCAGCGCAATAAGTTGATCAAGTATCTGAACCGTTTCGTAGGGGCCCTGTGTATAGGTCGCATATTGCTGCAGCTCGGATTGGTAGGCGAGCGGGTAGTCAACCTGCCTGAGCACCTGGGTTCCATCTGCAATATTAAGCAGCCCAAGTGCAAAAGGGTCATCTTGATTCAGCGGAGCAAGTACGTCATCGCCGAGGCCGACCAGTTGTGACAAACGTCCATGATCCGTCTGTACGTTCTCGGTCACGCCTAGCCAGTCAATCCTCCCGTTACGCGCGTCCTGGCGCACGTATAGGCCCTCAGCCTGACCAGCCTTGATCAACAGGCTATCGGCGTCAACTGAGGCAATCTGCTCCAGAGGAATCTTGTTGAGATCGCCTTTGATTGCCAGATTGATGGTTTCAATCGTCGTGGCGGTCAGTGAGTTACAGCCGCCAAGCGCGCCAAAGAGCAGGGCTAGGAGGCCCCTGCGATAGAGCTCAGTCACAGGGTGGCCTTAATCAATTGTTGTTAGACAGATCGTTGTAGTCATTACCGATGTTTACGGCAGTACCCAAAATGTTGGCACTGGGGAACAATTGGCTGACGAAGCGGTTCCAGCGAGTGATGCCGGCGGCACCTACAAAAACGACATCCTGTGGCTGCATTTCAAACTGGTCGGCAAGAATGAAGGCGGAAGGTGACTGTGCATTCAACTGAAATATAGTGGCCTTCTCGGTTTCCAGATTCTCTACGCCCCGGATGACATAGACCTCACGACCGCTGGCGGAGGTTGGGGAGGGGCCGCCGACCGTCGCCAGTACCTCACTGAGGGTCATACGACTGGTACTGTACGAAAGCGCCGCCGGACGGGGTACTTCACCCATTATGAACACCTTGCGGGAGTCGTTCAGCCCCATGTGCAGCTTGTCGCCTGCTTTCAGGTAAACACTACCTACAGCGCTTGGGTGGCTGGTCAGGTAGTCATAATCCAACGTATAAACCTGGCCATCACGGATGATATTCAACGTGGAAAGGTCGGCACGTTCGTTGTCTATTATCGCTTCCCCAACTGCTTGCAATAGCGTGAGTGGTTGCGAATTTATTGCGCGAAAGCCAGGGTTGACGAAGGCGCCGCTCAGAGTGACTTTCTGGCTGTTGTACTCAAGGATGTTGACGTCAACTTGTGGTTGTTCGATGTAACGGGAGAGTTTATCGGTAATTAGTTTGCGTAACTCTTCCTGTGTGAGTCCGGCCACCTTAACGCTACCGACAAAGGGGTAGAACAATGTGCCGTCATCTCGCACTACCCGCTGGTTAGCTGAAGATGCTTGCTGTTGCCCGCCCGGAATGGTCAGCTCAGGATGGTCCCATACCGTGATGAAGAGCGAGTCGTTGGGGCCAAGCCTATAGTTTTCCGGCACAAAGTTTAGTAGTTGTTCGGGAACGGCTCGGTTGGTTACGACAGCTTGTTCTTGTGCAAGCACCTTTGGCGTGATCTGCACCATTTCGACCAGGCTTTCCTCTACTGAATCTTCTGCTAGCAGACGATCTGTATCCATATGCATGCCAGGAGAAAACATACAGGCTTGCAGTAGTAGTGCTGAGGTGCCCAGTGCAGCGATAGAGAAACGATTCATGGTGTAGGTTCTTGTCTTTTATGTAGAAGCGAAATGCGGGCAATAAAAAGGCCACCCGAAAGTGATTTCAGGTGGCCTCCAGTGTGCCTCTGCTCAAAGTCAGGGAGCAGTGGCGGTAGTGCCGGTAGTGCCAGTGGTGCCGGAAGAGCCATCACCACTGTCGGTCGCTGCAACTACAGCCCCGGCAACGATTGCGGTGCCAAGAGCCACGCCGCCAGCACCAATTCCACCTGCCGCACCAGCGCCCGGAGCAGGATTGCCAACCGGGGTTTGAGTCGATGGCGGATTGCCAGTGGTGTCTACACCGGTGCCGGAGCCGACGGTAGCATCACCAGTAGCTTGACCAAAAGCTACAGAAGAGGCGAGCAGCAGGCCGCTGGCCACTAAAGCAAAAGTTTGTTTTTTCATAACTCGTCTCCTTGTCAATCGGAAGTCAGATTTGATTATACGCAGGTGTGAATAAATGGAAACCCTAGTTTAGACCAATTTGTATTACAGCTTGCACTGGCTCGGTCAGTTAGTCGGACTGCCCGCTGTTAAATGCCGAAGCTTGACGAGCATCAACCGTGCTGCAAAACGCTTCCCGTATCTTGCCGATAATTAAAGCGTGACAAGCACCGGGCTTTTTGGTTGCACCCTTTTTCGCCAGACGTAGCTTGGCAGGTCAAAGCTGGGCAGCAGCGCATTGGTCATGCCATGCCGGAACCATAGCCCTATGTGGGTTGCAGTGCAAGATTGACTCTACTCCCGATTGCCACGCCGAGTGAGCGGGCGTGGTTTGTGCGACGCTGTTCACGGATTCTCCTCAGCGCGTGAGTAATTTCTGCTTTCTCGGTGTCTACGACAAAGATGCGCGAAATGACATTTTGCTCGCATAGCTTTTAGTAAATTGTGGCATAGGGCCTGCATGGCTTTTCGGGTCAAGTGTGCTTAGTTGGTGGCACGCAGGGCCTTTCTAGTGGATTCTGTCAAGACTTGTTCCGGTCGAGTGCTCGCGGATATGATGCGCACTGCGCAATATCCAAGTGTTCATCTCGCTGGAACTGTCACGCCGCCAGGCATGGAGTAGGTGGGTAATGAGCGAAGTCAATGCAGCTACGTCGGGTGCCATCACCCGAAAACGGGACAGGATGTCTGAAATAAAGCAGCCAACAGCGTGCTGGTACCTCATCCAGAGCAAGCCCAAGCAGGATGTGCGGGCGGAGACAAATCTGCGCAATCAGGGTTTCACCTGTTACCGTCCCACGCGTGAGGTAGAGCTCGTGCGACGCGGGCGTCGGGTACAACTGGAGGAGTCACTGTTTCCGGGGTATCTGTTTATCCGGCTCGACCGCATGCACGATAATTGGTTTGCCATCCGTTCTACCCGCGGTGTTGCTCGCCTGGTCTGTTTTGGTCAAGAGCCGGCTCGTGTCTCGGCCAGCATCATCTACAGCATCAAAACCCTTGCCGATGTCGAACCTCTTTCGCAGTCGCTGCGCTGCGGCGATCGGGTGCGCATAACCGAAGGGCCTTTCAGCGATCTTGAGGCCATTTTCATGCGGCCCGATGGCGACGAACGCGCCATTTTGTTGCTCAATCTCCTGCACCGAGAGCAGCAACTCAAAGTCCCTCTGCGTGCGATCAAGGCTTCGGATACAAGGCCTTCGGCGCCGGTGCATGCCTTTTCCGGTCCGAAATATGCTTGATAAGCTCGCGGCAGTTCAGCCCATTTCCGCTGCACTCGCCAAGGTAACGGCGGGCAGCTAGATAGTCTTATTTGTTAAAAGGATCTTAGTGTGTCAGTAAAAACAGCAGTACTTCCCGTTGCAGGCCTGGGCACCCGTTTTCTTCCTGCCAGCAAGGCCATTCCAAAAGAGATGATTACCGTCGTCGACAAGCCCGTCATTCAATATGTGGTAGATGAGGCTGTAGCGGCAGGTGTCAAGCAGATCGTGCTGGTGAACCACTCCGCCAAGCGTGCCATCGAAGATCACTTTGATGTGCATTATGAGCTTGAGACCGAGTTGGAGCGGCGCGGCAAGGATGAGTTGCTGCAGATCATGCGCTCTATTTTGCCGCCGGATGTCAGGGTTATCAGCGTGCGGCAGGGCAAAGCGCTGGGCCTGGGGCACGCAGTCATGTGTGCGCGCGAAGTCGTTGGTGACAATCCCTTCGCGGTCATGCTGCCTGACGTCTTGGTGGATCGTTATTACCAGAGTGCTGGCAGCGACGCGGACCTGGCGGTGATGAATCAGCGCTTTGCCAATTCCGGGCGTGCACAGATCATGGTCGAACAAGTGCCCATGGAACGCGTCTCGCAGTACGGCGTTGTTGCTCTTGACGGGCAAGCCCCGGCCGCAGGGCAGAGCCAGGTTATGACCGGTGTGGTCGAAAAGCCGGCGCAGAGCGAAGCCCCTTCTGATTTGGCCGTAGTAGGCCGCTACGTGCTGCCGGCACGTATCTTCGAACTACTGGAGACAACCAAACCTGGCGCGGGCAACGAGATTCAATTGACGGATGCCATTGCCAGCCTCATGCAGGAACAGCAGGTCGAGGCCTATCGGATGCAGGGTGTGACCTACGACTGCGGCAGCAAGCTGGGTTATTTGCAGGCAACCCTGGCCTACGGCTTGCGGCACCCGCAGGTTGGCTCCGGTTTTGCCGAGCTTATTCGACAATGTGACGTCTGAGCCGGAGAGGCAGCATGCAAATAGATCTGTATGGAGACACCCTTCCGGCGTTGGTAACTGCGGCCTGCATGGCGGCGACGGGACACGATGTAGTACTGCGTATGCCGCAAGGCCGAATACGGCAGCAGGTCATCGCCAACAAGGTGGCTTACAGTGAGCCCGGACTGCGACGTCTCATCAGCAATGAGCATACAGAAGGGCGACTGGTTTACGGTGATTTTGATGGTTTGCCCGGTGCCGATAGCCGAGCGGTGTTTCTTGCGCTGGATACCGATGAGGCGCCGCAAGCAAACGTGATTGTAGAGCGTCTGGCTGCGGTTGATGGTCGCCGCTGGCTGGTTGTCAATCAGTCGCCCTTTGCTGTCGGCTTCACCGAAGAGCTGGATAAGTCGCTTAAAAGCGGTATCGCGCATAGTCAGAGCGCGGCCGTCGCTCTGCCCGACTTTCTGCAGGAGGGCACCGCCCTTGCAGGCATGCAACGACCACCGCAAATCATCCTTGGCTGCAACGATGGTTACGCGGAGTTGCTGATTAAAGAGATTTTCCGCCCATTCAATCGCGACAGTGATCACTTTTTGGTAATGACGCCACGCGAGGCCGAGTTCACCAAACTGGCCATCACCGGCATGCTGGTCACGCGTATCAGTTTCATGAACGATATGGCGAACCTCGCCGACTCGTTGGGAATAGATGTAGAGAATGTACGTCAGGGCGTTGCGGCGGATCCGCGTATAGGGCCAACCTATCTTTATCCTGGTGTTGGTTTTGGCGGCCCGGGCTTCTCTACCAACGTGATCAATCTGGTTGATACGCTCGACGCCACAGGTGTGGGTTCAACCTTGCTGAACCAGGTGATCGAGATCAACGAGCGGCAGAAAGAGTATCTGTTCCGCAAACTCTGGCAGCACTACCGCACTGACCTGAAAGGCCGCACTGTGGCCATCTGGGGAGCTGCGTTCAAGCCCGATACGGGTCGGATTGATAACGCGCCCATCATTCGTATGTTGGATGCACTCTGGGCGCAAGGCGCCAAGGTGCGCGTGCATGATCCCGAAGCGTTACCCGCACTGCTGGAGCGATATGGTCACCATCCGGGCTTGCACTATGCCAGCCACCCTTATGCAGCGGCAGAAGGCGCAGATGCCTTGATCGTGCTCACTCAATGGCGTGCTTACTGGAGCCCGGACCTGGAGCGCCTTGCGGCGATCATGCGGCAGAAGGTGCTACTGGATGGCCGCAATATCTATGACCCAAGCTTTGTTCGCGAGCATGGCTTTACCTATTACGGGGTGGGGCGCTAAGCCCTGAGGACAAAGGAATGAACGCATTCAAAGCCATACCCGATACCGGCACTCAGGCTGAACAGCAGGCCTGGGCCGACCTCAATCTGCAATCGGAGCGTTTGAAGCCCCTGCATATTGCAGAACTTTTCAATGCCGATCCGCAGCGTTTCAGTGGGTTCAGCGTCGGTCATGGCCCGCTGCTGCTGGATTACAGCAAGCAGCGCCTGGACGCCCTGGCGCTGGAGAAGTTGTTTGCTTTGGCGGACGCCTGTGACCTTAAAGGCTGGACAGAAAAGCTGTTCAGCACTCAGGCGGTCAACAACACCGAAGATCGCGCGGCCATGCATTGGGCGCTGCGTACCCCCGTCGATGATGTGCAATACCAGTCTTGTCACGAGGAGCTCAAAGGGGTGCAGGATCAGCTCGACAAGATGGGCGAAATGGTCGACAAGATTCATAGCGGCCAGTGGCGTGGTATGACTGGCGAGCCAATCACCGATGTGGTGAATATCGGTGTTGGCGGTTCTGACCTGGGGCCATTGATGGTCAGCCGTGCGCTGAACGACTTTACGCTCAAGCGCAGCCGCTCGTTGGGAATCCACTTTGCTTCCTCGATGGACGGTAGCCAGATGGCGCAGTTGCTGAAGCAGCTGCGTCCGCAGAATACCCTGTTCATTGTATCGTCCAAATCCTTCAGTACTGTAGATACCCTGTACAACGCCAATACCGCGCTGGCCTGGCTGGAGCGCTCGCTTGGCAAGTGCGCCGGACTGCTGCATTGTCATTTTATTGGTGTGTCATCTAAGCCCGACAAGATGAGCGAGTGGGGTATTCACCGCGAGAACCAATTGCAGATTTGGGATTGGGTTGGCGGTCGTTACTCGCTGTGGTCCTGCATCGGTCTGCCTATTGCGCTGCGCATTGGTATGAAGGGTTTCCGCCGTTTGTTGGCGGGTGCTCATTTAATGGACAATCACTTCCGCAATGCACCCTGGCAGAGCAATATCCCGGTGCTGATGGCGCTGATCGGCGTATGGAATACCAACTGCCTGGGTATCAACGCCCAGGCGATTCTGCCCTACGACGGCCGCCTTGAAAAACTGCCAGCCTACCTTGAACAGCTTGAAATGGAGTCCAACGGCAAGTCGGTCAATCGCGACGGTGAGCTGGTGCAGTTGCACACCTGCCCTGTACTGTGGGGTGAGGTAGGCCCCAATGCACAGCATGCCTTTTACCAGTTGCTGCACCAGGGTACCGAAGTGGTGACCTGCGATTTTATCGCACCGGCACTGCGTTACCATGAGGCGACACACAGTGAGGATTCGCTGGAGCTGATCCGCCAGCATGAGCTGGCCCTGGCCAACTGTCTGGCGCAATCACGCTTGCTGGCGTTAGGGGAGGCGGCGCTGGAAGGCGAGGGCGAGCTGCCACATTACAAGCGTTATCGCGGTAACCAGCCTAGTTCGACTCTGTTGATGAAGGAGTTGAGTCCCTTCAGTCTCGGCGCCATGCTCGCGGCCTATGAACACAAGGTATTTGCTCAAGCGGTGATTTGGGGGATCAATCCCTTTGACCAGTGGGGTGTTGAAATGGGCAAGAAGATTGCTACCGAAACCTTGGGCGTCATTCGCAAAGAGCAGGCACCGGAGTTTCCGTTGGACAGTTCAACCCTCGGGTTAATTGATTTCATCAACGCGCAGTAATAGGTCCAGACTTCGTTCGCCTTCTGGAGATTCGGGCTCCATCCTGACCAAGCTGGTGTAGCTGTTAAGCATGGTTGAGATGGAACTCGAGGTATAAAAAAAATACCCAAGCTCTACACGAAAAAGCCGCGCTCCGTCAGGAAGCGCGGCTTTTAGCATTGCAGCAAAGTTTATCTATTCAGCCACGGTACCCGGCAGGATTCTGCGACTGCCAGCGCCAACTGTCGGCGCACATGTCTTCAAGCGTTAGGCGGGCCTTCCAGCCCAGTTCCTGCTTGGCCAATGCCGGATCAGCGTAGCAACTGGCAACGTCACCGGGGCGCCGTGCTTCCAGCTTATACGCCAGCGTCTTGCCACAGGCTCGCTCAAACGCCTTGAGCATCTCCAAGACCGAGTAGCCTCGGCCGGTCCCCAGATTAAACGCCTTGATACCCAAGCCTTGCTCTAGCCAGGCCAGTGCTTTTACGTGGCCGTCCGCGAGGTCCATCACATGGATATAGTCGCGAACTCCGGTACCGTCTTTAGTTGGGTAATCGCTACCAAACACACTTAATTTGTCACGGCGCCCGACTGCTACCTGTGCAATGTATGGCATCAGGTTATTGGGAGTGTCGCTCGGGTCTTCACCAATAAGTCCGCTGGGGTGTGCGCCCACCGGATTAAAGTAACGCAGTAGTGCGACGTTCCAGCGCGGGTCTGAGCTATGCAGATCAGCCAGAATTTCCTCAATGATTAGTTTGGAGCGACCATAGGGGTTGGTCGCACTGGTAGGAAAATCCTCACCAATGGGCAATGACGCCGGGTCACCGTACACCGTCGCAGAAGAGCTAAACACCAGGTTGAACACACCAGCGCGCTGCATGGCCTGGCAAAGCGTGACTGTGCCGCTCACGTTATTATGGTAATAGAGCAATGGCTTAGCTACGGACTCTCCTACCGCCTTGAGCCCAGCGAAGTGAATGACCGCATCAATTCTGTGCTGAGCAAACAGGCCGTCCAGCAGAGCAGCATCATTAATGTCACCCTTTACACAAAGCACCTCTATACCCGTAATCGACTCCACTCGGTGGAGCGCCTCTGGTGAGCTATTGCTGAAGTTGTCCAGCACCAACAGTTGATAACCGGCCGCCAGCAGCTGAATGCAGGTGTGGGTGCCAATGTAGCCGGCGCCACCGGTAATCAAAATTCGTTGTCGTAAAAATGTCATGTTTAACTCATTCGCTTTGCTGGGAAGCTGGCTTTTAGGTGTTTTTTGGAGTTTTAAGCGGCAGGGTTAGCCATTTACTGAGAGGAGCGCTAAATAAGTAATTAATGCCATGGCGTTGGGCAAGCTTGGCTATAATTATCGGAATTAATATGCCTGATAAAAGTCCAGCTGTTATGTGTAGTTCTTCTGAGTCAATGCCTAGTATTTTGCTGAGAATTACTCTAGCTCCACTACCGCTCAAGATGTGAATTAAATATATGGCCATGGAGAATTGGCCAATTGTGCGAAGAAACCCAAGGCTATTTGATGGGATTGTTGTAGATATAGATGTGACTAGGGCTATCGAAAGGGTGGCTAGCAGCAGCGAGTCCACCCCCTTGTCCATGTAGGTTTTCCCTAGTATGTTGTGAAAGACGTACTGAAGTCCAATAAATGTCAATAACATTAGGAGTAAGCTGTAAGTGCTGTTCAGCTTTTCTGGAATATTATGTCTGGTAAAGCTTATGCCTATAGAAAAAAACACAAGATTTTCGCAAAGCTGTATTAGCGGCGTAGGCAAGTTGTCAGGGTGGTATAAATATGCCGCTGCAGAGGTCATTAGTAAGAACGAGTTGAATAGTTCTCTAAATATGAGTGTGTAAATTGTGGAAGCAATAAAGGTAATGAATAAAACAAAGAGAAACCAGAACTGAGCTCTTGGTACCCATATGGAAAGAACTTCTGATGGTTGTATGTTTCCATTTGTGAAGTCTGACATTATGAGCTCTGCTCCTCCTTGGAGAAGTGACCATAATATATAGGGGTATATTATGGTGTCTAGTTTGCTGTATATTAAGCGTCTTCCCCCTCTTCTGGAAAGTGATGATTGAAAGAATAGCCCCGAAAGGAAGAAGAAAAGGGGCATGTGAAATGTATATATTACGCTATCGATGGTTTGATAAAGCTGTTCATTGTTAATTAAGTCTGCTTTTATTAGTCCACGAACTACGTGACCATATACAACCAAGATTATTCCAATTGCTTTTGCGTAGTCGACCCAGTCGGATCTTTCAGTAGCGGCGGCGATTTTTGGCATGACTTTATTTTTATTTTCCGCAGATTTGCTAATAAGCATTTTTGTTGATAAAACCCTTGAATACGGTCAAGAACACTATTTTCAAATCCAGAAACAGCGACCAGTTGCGGATGTAGTCGAGATCGAACTCGATACGTTTTTCCATCTTGTCGAGTGTGTCGGTCTCGCCACGCCAGCCGTTGATTTGCGCCCATCCGGTTATGCCCGGCTTGACCTTGTGGCGCAGCATGTAGCCGCTGATAACCTTGCGATACTCCTCGTTGTGGGCTATCGCGTGAGGGCGTGGGCCAACAATAGACATTTCACCACGTAGTACATTGATGAACTGCGGCAGTTCATCAAGAGAAGTCTTGCGCAGGAAGGCGCCGAACGGCGTGATACGGTTGTCGTTGCGTGTCGCTTGAGTCACCTTGCCACCGTTTTCCATGACCTTCATGCTGCGAAACTTCCAGACTTCGATAGGCTTGCCGTCAATGCCGTAGCGCTTCTGGCGGAAGAGAGCCGGGCCGGGCGACGTCATGCGCACACAAAAGGCAATAAACAGCATAGGCAAAGCGATCAGAGCCAGAATAAGACAGGACAGAACAATGTCTTCAATGCGTTTTACGATGCGGTTGGCGCCGTCCATGGGCGTGTCGAAAATACTGATGCTGGGTAGGCCATTGATCGACTCGCTGCGTGCGTGCAGAAGATCAAAAACAAACACATCAGGAATGATATAGACCGACGCAGTGCTGTCGCTGAGTTCATCCAGCAGCCATTTGATCTTCAGCTCTGCCCGCATCGGCAGCGTAATATAGATTTTGTCGATGATACCGGCCTTGGCATCTCTTACCAATGCCTGCATATCGCCATTGGTGGGAATAGAGACGGGTGTACCTGCCAAAGGCACTGGGTCGCTGGACTTGTCGTCATAGAAACCCATCAAATTCAGCCCCATCCAGGGCGTGCTCACGATGTTGTCTGCCAAGCGCTGGCCTAGCGGCCCTGAACCTGCAATCGCTACCGAGCGAGTGTTGTAACCACGGCTGCGTAATTGGCGCATGGTATGCCGCAGCCCCACTCGGTAAAACAGCAGTGCGATCAGCCCGGTGGAAAACCAGATGATCTTGTCCATGTCGGGCAGGCGGGTGTTCTGAAACAGAAAATAATCGGCAACGAACATTCCGGCAAAGGCCACCGCCCAGTTACCGCCAACCTGGCGAAGCTCTTTGAAGGATTCTTCGCCGCGCCAGGAACCGTACAGCTGGCTGAAATCATTGATCAAATAAAACAGGAAGAGTGTGACAAGCAAACTGATCCAGTGATCGCGGTGCAGGGTGGTGTCTTGCCACCAGAGCACCAGCAAAAAGGCCAGGCCGATGACCAGAATATCCAGCCAGCGATGCAGCACGGCAAGCATGGGTTCGTTCGAGCGGATAATGCCATTCTGGTTATGCATCATGCTTTCATACCTGAAAAATTCCGTATCAATAACGTCTGTGCAGCAAGAGCAAGGGGGCCAGGCCTTGGAAAGCAAGATCCTGGCAGAGCGCCGTGATCAAAGGGATTTGATATGGGCTAACAGTTCCTCGGTCTTTTCCTTCATCAAGCCGGCGTTGCCTCGGCTTTCGACATTCAGCCGAATCACCGGTTCAGTGTTGGAGGCACGAAGATTGAATCGCCATTGTGCAAAGCGAATACTCACTCCGTCCGTGTGATCTACGTCTTCGGCGTTTTCGGAATAGGCACGCTCAATGGCGGCCAAAACCGCCGGGGCATCCGGCACCGTAAGGTTGATCTCACCAGAGGACGGGAAGGCCGCGATACGTTCGTCGACCAGGGCGGACAGCGGCTTCGCTTTCACACACAGCAACTCAGCGACCAGTAACCAGGGGATCATACCACTGTCGCAGTAGGCAAAATCGCGGAAGTAGTGGTGAGCGCTCATCTCGCCCCCGTATATGGCATCTTCCTGGCGCATACGCTCCTTGATGAAGGCATGCCCGGCCTTGGTTTGTACAGCGACCCCGCCGTTGGACTCAACTTGCTCCACTGTATTCCAAGTCAGGCGGGGGTCATGAATGATCCGCGCGCCTTTTTCTTTCTGCAGGAAGGCTTCTGCAAGTAGCCCGACAATGTAGTAACCTTCGATAAAGCGACCCTGTTCGTCAAAGAGGAAACAGCGGTCAAAGTCGCCGTCCCAGGCTATGCCCATATCAGCCTTGTGCTCCAACACAGCGTTCCGCGTCATGTCGCGGTTTTCGATCAATATTGGGTTGGGAATGCCATTCGGAAAGCTGCCATCAGGTTCATGACAAATCTTGATGAAAGTTACAGGAACGCCAGCTGCTTGGAATGCAGCTTCAATAGCGTCAAGCGCGGGACCGGCGGCGCCGTTGCCCGCATTAACCACCAGTTTAAGTGGTCGCGAAAACTTCGCAATATCGACATATCCCATCAGATGTTCGACGAACGCAGGGCGTGTATCCACACATTCGTAGCTACCGCGCGCAGCGTCATCGACGCGCGGATCGCGGCCGTTGACAAGATCGAAGTTCATGGATTCCGCCATGGAGCGGATATCGGCTAGCCCGGTATCCGCTGATATGGGACGGGAGCCTTCGCGCACCAGCTTGAAGCCGTTGTAGTCGATAGGGTTGTGTGAGGCAGTCACTTCAATACCGCCGTCGACGCCCAAATGGAAGGTCGCGAAATAGACTTCCTCGGTACCGGCCAATCCCAAATCAAGGACATCCACACCCTCGTCACGCAAGCCGTTGGCAAGCGCCGATTTGAGTTCGGGAGAGGTGGCGCGTACATCGCCTCCCAGCACTATACGCTGAGGCTTTAGGAAGCGGGCAAAAGAGCGGGCGATGCGGTAGGCGATGTCTTCATTCAGCTCTGTGCCGAGCTGGCCTCGGATATCGTAGGCTTTGAAGCAGGTGAGACTGTTCATGTTAGGCCGTATCTTAGTTAATGTGAAAGTTGCGGAAGTAATATTAAGTCGTAATAGAGGCTATTTGCAGCGTAGGTCGTGAAAATTGAGATTGGATTTATCTGGATTTTACTGTGTCGGTTATAAATAAAATAAGTGACTTGGGGTAGCTTAGGAAGTAGCGTTTTATCAGCTTTGGTTCATCGTACATTCTGTATAGAAATCTTAAGTTAAACTTATCAATTAAGGGTGGGTAGTAACTCTTACCTCGCGAAGCCGTTTGGTGAAAAAAACCACCACAAGTAAAAGCTGCTCCTCTCCATCCTGTTGAAAGTAGCTTGCTGATGAACTCCTCTTGCTTGGGAGTACCCATCCCCACAACTACAATGTCAGGGTTTAAATGGTTTAAATCGTTAATGTATTCGGCTGCTTCTGCTTCGTTTTTAAAGTACCCATGTCTTGTTGTTTTTATTCGTAGCTTGCTGTACTCGTTTTTAAAAACCTCGGCTGCTATTTCTACTACCCCCGGTTCTGCCCCAATGAGGGCTAAGGTTTTGTCATGCTTGAGAGCAAATTCAAATACTGAGGGGGCCATAGAGGTCATGTCGAAGCTGACTCGAGAGATGGGTTTTCGATATAAGAAAGAGGCTAGTTTAGCTAACAGTATCCCATCAAAGAAAATGGTGTCGAATTCTTTGAATTTTTCAGGTTCTTTTCGGTAATGTAAATACGAGTAAGGATTGAGAAATGTTGCTGTTAGTTCGTGGAATTCGCTCGGCGCCTTGTCGCCGATTTTTGACTTCAAGTTTTGCATTCTGGGTCACTTTTCGGTGTTAGTCTTTTCTTGAGCAGAGGGGGGCGGAGAGCCTTTTGAGCTAGATTTGTTCTCAATCTCTGATTTTTTTTCTTTTTCAAAATATGAGCTTGAGATTATTGCTATTGAAAGAGCTACATATACATTGTTCAGGGCTGATACCGAAAATCCAGTGGAGAAGAGTATGCCAACTACACATACTTTTTGAGCAAGACTAAGGTTCTTTAGGAGAAGCCAAGTAGAGAGATAAAGAAAAATTAGTCCGACGAACCCATGATCGTATATGGCTCGGAGGATAAAAGAATGGAGGATGACTGAGTAGCAGGTTGAACTACCATCATAGCTAAATAGTTTTTCATAAAAAGATAGGGCGCTACAGGATGCAGGATCCAACGGCGTGATTGGTGCAGTGCCAAAAAGATAATTTAGCAGTCCCCAGTCTCTAATTGAGTATAAAAACTGTAGAAAAAAACGATAACGATCCAAAGACTCTAGGTTGAATCCGTCGCTTTGACGTTGCGAAAATATAAATGCTGCGATGAACAGTACTACTGGGATGGCCGCCAAATACAGCAGTGTGTTGAAGCCAATTTTTTTTCCATGGGAGAAGAAAAGAGCGATAGCCAAACAGATAATGGATGATCTAGAGCCGGAAAGCATGAATACAATGATGGTGAGAGCTGTAAGAGTTGGGCTTATCTTCTTGTTGTGTATGTTGTAAAGATAAAATATTAGCGCTAGAAATATGAGCTCAAAGTTATTTTCAACTAGTAGCGTGGGGCGGTCTTCACCTACAATAAAGCGGTCTATAGAGTATTTGAAGAGAAATAGGCTGAGGGTGATTTTGAATAATTTTGATATGTCCTCCTTTCCAAAAAAAGATTTTCCGGTAAAAAAAGAGAGAAATATTAGATAGTAAAAGGCCTTAAAGGCTTGTGCAAAGTCTAGAGGGTTTGCTTTTGCGTAGTATGTTGAAATAATAAATGATATTGAAATGTAGGTAGTTGATATCGCCGCTATTATGAATGCTGCTGTGTTTATTCTCTTTGTCGTCATGCACAGGAGTGCCGATGCAAAAAAAAGAACCTCTAAATAGGCGGTGGCATTGATTCGTAATGCACTGGTGGCGTATATGGATCCTAGAATGCATATAAAAATAAGGCCATAAATTATAAGGCCGCGAACCTTGCTTTTTTTAGGGTTGAGTGGCTCGGTGGAGCCGCCGGCGTAGTTATACATTTTCTATCGCTTCAATATATCCGTTACTCATTGTATCTAAAGAGTACAGCTTTGATCTCTCGGAAGATCGATTGCATAGCTCTTTTTTTAATTTCGTGTCGGATATGAGTAGTTGCATTGATGTTGCCCATGCATCTATGTTGAATGTTTCAACTCGTATGCCGCTATCAGAAACAATTTCTTGCATTGCAGGAATGTCGCTACAGATTATAGGCAGGCCAGCTGACATGGCTTCGACTACGGAGAAACCAAAAGCTTCGTATTTTGAAGGGAATACAAAACAATCTCCAGACAGCAGGAATCTGGGAACTTCATTTGGCTTGATTTCTCCTATTAGGAAGACTTTATCAGAAAGGTTCTCTTTAATAATAAGTTGATTAAAATGCTCCCTTAATTCGCCATCTCCAGCGATATGAAGCTCGGCATTCTCCACGTCGCGCATTGCTAATATTATTGTTTCTTGATTCTTTTGAGGGTGCAGTCTGCCAGTAGATATAAATCGAAATTTAGCGCTGCTTTTTTTTATGGTAGTACAGTCACCGGTATGCTCTACTATCTCTGGTATCCCATTTAGAACTAGGGTCAGCTTACTCCTGTAGGCGCTTGGATAGTCTTTGAAAGAGTCAAATACGGTTTGAGAAACAGTTATGGCTTTGGAGTAGAAACCAAGCCTACCAATAAATCTATCAATATGTCTGCATATCGTAGGGTAGGTTTCTACCGGGTTTCTATGTGACGCAACTATTTTTTTTACGCCACAGAAGCGGCCAATGATACCGCTTATAACGTTCGCATAATGTGTATAGCTTACAATGGCGTAAGGGCGCTCAGATAACAGAAGAAAGATAAGGCGCGTTATTATGATGATCAAATGTAATGGGTTCTTAGGTTGCTCTGGAAATAAAGATATTACGTTGTGTTCGCTTTGGTATACAGGTCTTTTAGTGTAGAGAAATACGACAGAGGAATCATAGCCCTTTTCTCTGAACTTTATTGAATTTCTAATTGCAGCACCTTGCGCGCCGCCTGCTTCCATCTGTGTGATGATGTGGAGTACTTTTCTCATCTTACTTCCTTTGTGGTGAGGAGAGCTTTAACAGTATCAGAAGGGCGCACATGGTGCCGTAGCACTTGAGTAGTTGAACGATAAGTACACACTTTATCTTATCGGCTAGGTCGAGCTCTTTGGATTTTGATATGCTGCAAATGTTATCCCAGGAGGAAAGGGATATTTTTATGGCTCTAAGGAGCTTGAGATTGCCGCTTGAAACTTTCCCACCCGCAACTCTCCGCATCTTAGTCTTTAGCTCCTGCAAGCTGCCACGAGCGGGATGGCGGACAACAGATGTTGGGTTATAAATTATAGAGTAGCCTGCTTTAGTCGCACGCTTGTTCCATTCTATGTCTCCACCGGAAAGCAGCTTCGCGTTGAAGTTTCCGACTTGATCGAAGATTGTTCTGCGCACAATCAGGTTTGCGGTTACAGATACACCATTTTTTGCGTTCGTTTTTTGATTGAACGCGGTAACGTAGTCCAGTTTTTCGTATATGGACGGGGGGCTACTAGAGTAAAAAAGCGAAACGTGGCCGGCAATCCTATCTACTTTTTGGTTGGAAAAAAAACTTAATGCTGAGGAAATCCAGTCTGAGCTCGGGATGCAATCGGAGTCAGTGAAAAATATATAATCCCCTTTTGCTTTTTGCAGGCCTTTGTTACGTGCTGCGTAAGAGCCCGGTATGGGTTCGTCGAGAACCACTACGTTATCGCTTAACTGGGGCAGGGGGTTGCCAGGGTTGTTGTTGACTAAAATTATCTCGTACTCGTCGCGTGGTAAGTCCTGCTGCTGCAAGGCTTGAATGCACTTTTCGAGTTGTTCGTTATCGTTGTATGTGGGGATGATTATGGATGCGATTGCCATTGTCATGCCTTAATTATTAGGGATTTGACTTTTTCCCACATCGCATATGTTTTTTCTTTTTCTGATTTTGCATGAGCGAGCAGAATCTCTCGAAGCTTTTGGTTTTCGCTACTTTCCGAAATACTCAAAACAGATGATAGAAAATGTTCGGCGTCCTTGGATTGAATGCTGAGATGAGACATTTCGTAATCTGCCATCAGCTCTTTATATTTATGAGACCAGCCGGTAGCGATACACGGGACCCCCTGAGACAGCCCACTTACTAGTCCGTGAAATCTTGAGCTCACTAACATAAGAGATTTTCCGATTATATACTTTATATCTATCGGGCTTTCTAGTATCAATATTTCAGTATCTTGGCTAAGCTGGCTTATTTTTTGTGCGAGTTTTATATCGCCTTCGCCTTCATGAATTAATAGATATGGTGAGTGACCTTTTTCTTTTAAAAGATTAATGGCGTCGGCAAATAGCCTCGTATAGCTATTTCTGTCGGACTCTCCCATGGAAACCATTTTTGAATTCGGGATAAAGCATGGTCTTGAGTAATATCCGGATAGATCGCAGTGATTAGGAGGTGGTGGCGTTATCGCATTAGTGAAGTCGGGCGACAACACCGCTTTTCCTGGCAGGATTTCATCTAGACTTCTAAGAGATACTTTATCTCTGGCGAATACTAGGTCTGCATTTTCTAGTATTTTCAATGCTGCAGATCTAAGGCGACTGTCGTTAAATGGTCCGAAGGCTTGAGGCATCAAAATGACCTTCTTCCCTCGCTTTTTCCACGCGCCAATGCGATTCGCTAAACGTTGTTCGGCCTTCTGATAGCCCCACTGATCGCCATAAGCGAAACCGGATGCGTCCAGTATAACGTCAATTTCACTATCGACGATAATCCCATATTTTAATCTGAGTTTTTTGGGTATAACTTGAAAAAGCTTAGACAGGTCGTAAGTTTTATTTTTTATTGTGAGTGAGGCTTTTTGATATAGGCAATATTTTGATCGGCTCATGTAGCTGGAGTTTGGCTCAACTACAAACCTTATTTCTTCTTTTGAGTTGTGGAGTGCCTCGAGTATGGAGGCGAGCATTAGCTCTGCTCCTTTATTGGGAATTCCGATGCCTTTTATTTCGATGGTTTTCATATTTGCTCTTTATATTATTTGGGTGATTTCTTCCCAGTATTTCTTTTGCGAATATGGTATTTCGCCTTCGTCTAGTGCGTAGCCCGTGCTAATAAGCATTATCACTCGTTCGTGAGGTGGCAGTTGCAGAGCTTTACTTATTTTCTCGTCTTTGTCCCTGATGTCAGGCCAGTTTATGGGACAGCTATCAAGGCCCAAGGTCTGCAGTGCAAGCAATAGTTGCATGTTTGCTAAGGAGGAATCGATATAAATTAGGTGGCGGTCACGCTCGTAAGGGTATGCTGAAAGGTCACCGATTGAGACTATTAGAAGGGGGATGTTATGAGAAAAACCTTTCGTACCGCCTGCCAAGTTGGCTATCGCCAAAATTGTTTCCTTATCTTTAATTATTATATGTCGGTAAGGCTGGCGATTGCACGCGGATGGAGCTAGAGAAGCTATGTTGATGGCTGCCGTCACTCTTTCGATTTCTACTTCCCTCTCTTGGTACCAGCGTACAGATCTTCGCTTGGTAAAAAGATGCTGTAGTTCGTCGAAGGTGATCTTGCTCTTGGGTAGGTCGCTATGCTTGTAAGGCTTAAACTCACTAGGCAGTAAAGTATTGCGCTTCGCCTCAGGTTGTACCTCGCTTGGGCACTTCCTGAAGATTTCGTAAGATGATTTTATTTTTCCGTTAAGCTCAACAGCCTTGAAGTACTCTATGAGCACGTCGTGCGCCCACTTTAGCTCGCTGTTTCTGACTGTAGGAGAGTCTGCGGCTTTCCGATAGCATTCCACCGTCTCCCCTATGAACCCTTCCGCAAATACCTTTCTGCGGGGGCGCATGATCAACCCCTTCTCTAGTCGGTGTATATTCCTTCTGAGCAAGGGATAGCTACTTTGATTGGTATTTAATCCTTTGTAGTATGCTAATTGCCCGCTGAGGACAGCCTTATGCTCTCGGTCGAATGAACGATTTACGATAGCATAGTGTAAGGAGCTTAGTACTGTGCTTTTAGAAGCTAACTTGTAGTACAGATTTCTCGTTTTTCTATATGCGGATTTGATCCGGTGGCTGCTTAGTGGCTGTTTCATTTATTCATCTTTCCGCTTGCTATTAGCATGAGGTATCTAAAGGGCGATAGGTATGCTTTTGTCATCATAAAGAACACAGGTCTTGTTTTTTTGTATATCGCTAGAGAAATGTACGATGATGCTGCGTAAGAAAGCAGAGTTGCATATGCGGCGCCCTCGCCACCAAACTTTGGGATTAGGTAAAGGTTTGCTGCGATATTGGCAAATGCGCCTAGACCCTGGGTTATTAAAGAAAAAATTAACGCGCCTTCAATAATAATCCACTTTGAGAATGCGGCTCTTAAAAATATAAATATACAAGCCCATATATGTATCTGGAGTATGTCTGAGCTTTCGCTGTAAGCCGCCCCAAAGAAAAAAGATATTATAAAAGGGGCTGCGAAGGTGAACGCTATAGCGATAGTTATTGCGAGCGCAAAAAGGAGGTCAAATAGCCTTTGTAGATTTAGCGTAAACTCTTGTTTGTTTTGGTGGATCGATATTAGCTTTGGGAAGAACGTTGCGACGATCGCAATGGGTATGAAGTATATTGCTTCTGAGAGCTGAGCTGCGACAGCGTATATACCTACTTCACTACTGCCCGACATTTTCTCTAGCATGATTTGATCGGCTTTTAGATTCACTATTGCGAAAACAGAGCCTGCGTATATCAACCAGCCTTCTGAGAATAGCTTTCTTGCCCTTTCTTTGTTGAACTTCCATGTGGTGACACTGTGTCCGGTGGTAAGTTTGTATATTGCAATGAATAGCCCTGCGATTACTATTGATTGAATTAGGTTTCCTAGGCTGAAGTACAGCAGAGATAGACCAGTGAAGCAAAGTGATATTTTGAACAGTGATGCGCTGGCAATGCCCGCCACCCTAGATATAGTGATGTATCGAGCTTTTATTTTTGACTGGAACCAATAATCTACTACGTCGAAACAATTGAAGAGCATTGCCGATCCAATGATTAGTATCATTGAGAATTTTATAGTGTTTTGCCATTCAGTTATAACGGCGTAAATCAGAAGTAGGCAAAACCCGGACAGCATCCCTATAAATTTTAGGCCTAAGCAGGTTCCAAGTGTTTCGTCCGCTCTTTCTGGGTGCTTTACTAGCTCTCGTACGACTAGCCCGCTCAAGCCCATGTGACCAGCCACTGCGAAAAGTGTGCCTAAAGAAATAGCGTAGGCCAAAATGCCGTAGTCACTCGGGCCTAGGTATCGCGCGACCACCACTGTGGTGAGAAATGTGATTAATAAAGATGCTCCTTTGTCGACGAATATCCATAGTATATTAAGAATATACTTTTTCGCGGCAACGAATTTCGTATTGCTGTTCACTTGTGTTGTGGCCAGTTTGGTTTGTGTTATTCGCTTCGTTTTCTAGTGCTGGTTTTTATAAGCAGGGCTATGATTTATTTTAGTCGCTACCGAATATGTCTCTTGTGTATACCTTATCAGTTACGTCGGCTAGTTCTCGGGTTCCTCTGTTCGCGATGATGACCGAGCTTCGCGCTTTGAAATCCTGAATGTTATTTACCACTTGGGAATTGAAGAACGTTTTTTCGTCAATGGTTGGTTCGTAAACTATGATTTCGATTCCTTTTGCCTTAATGCGCTTCATCACCCCTTGAATCGCCGAGGCACGGAAGTTGTCAGAGTCCGCCTTCATGACTAGCCTATATATACCTACTGTTTTTGGCCCTCTCTTAATTATTGAGTCTGCGATAAAGTCTTTTCGCGTGCGGTTAGCATCTACAATTGCTTGTACCATGTTACTCGGCACATCCTGATAGTTTGCAAGCAATTGCTTTGTATCTTTGGGTAAACAGTAACCGCCATATCCAAAGCTAGGGTTGTTATAGTGATTACCAATGCGTGGGTCCATGCATACGCCATCAATAATTTGGCGAGTGTCCAGCCCGTGGGTTTCCGCATAGGTATCGAGTTCATTGAAGTACGCAACGCGCATGGCGAGGTAGGTGTTGGCGAACAGTTTGATTGCCTCTGCTTCGGTGCTGTTGGTCAGCAGCACCTGTACGTCTTGCTTTACTGCACCTCGTTTCAGTAGTTCCGCGAATGCTTGTGCTCGTTCGCTCTGCTCGCCCACGACAATACGCGAAGGGTAAAGGTTGTCGTACAGCGCTTTACCTTCTCGCAGGAACTCGGGGGAGAAAATAATGTTTGGATGGCCTGTTTTTTCACGTAGTTGCTGGGTATAACCAACAGGGACGGTAGATTTTATTATTAGCGTTGCGTCTGGATTCAAGACTAGGGCGTCTGATACAACTGACTCTACGCTTTTAGTATTGAAGTAGTTAGTTTGCGGGTCGTAATCGGTTGGCGTGGCGATGATGATGTAGTCCGCACCTTTGAACGCCACGCCTTTGTCGGTCGTCGCTTGTAATTGCAGAGGGCGATTGCTGAGAAAGTCTTCGATCTCCGCATCTACGATAGGGGACTTACGAGCATTGATTAGATCCACTTTACTCTGCACGATATCCAGTGCGACCACTTGATTGTGCTGTGCCAAGAGTACGGCGTTGGATAGGCCAACGTAGCCAGTCCCTGCGACGGCGATTTTCATGCATGCGTTCCTTTGGTTTGATTGCGGCTTGTTCGACGAAAGAGGATGAGGCCACCTTTTATCGCCGGCGCTTTAGTGAGGGCAGAGGGAGTTTTTTGCTTTGAGAGACTAGGTCTCGCCATGTGACTGCTGTTTTGCACAGCAGCCACTCTCTGATGAGCGATGTGTCAGGATTTGTCTGACTTGTACTCGTAGTTGTAGTAACCGTAGTTTCCATAGCCGTATGCGCCGTAGGAAGAGGCTTTTTTCACAACGGCATTGAATATCGCACCTTTGAGTTGAATGTCGTTTTGCTCGAACCGACGTTTGGTTACTTCAATTTCCTTCGCGCTGTTCAAGCCAAAGCGAGTCACGATAAGGCTCATGCCCACCTGCCGGCCAACAATACTGGCGTCCGTTACGGCCAGAACCGGGGGGGTGTCGATAATAATGGTGTCGTACTCGTCCTTCACGTTATCCAGGAAGCTCGAGAAGTTGGCATGCATCAGCAACTCGGACGGGTTGGGTGGTATCTGACCTCGTGGAATAAGGTGCAGATTATCCAGTTCCGTTTTGTAGATGGTGTCTGCACTGGTAATTCGGGTAGACAACAGTTCAGAAAGGCCGTTCTCCGGCGCCTGGCGGAACATTTTGTGGATGTATCCTTTGCGCATGTCTGCGTCGATAAGCAGTACTTTCTGGCCTGCCTGCGCCATGATAGCCGCGAGGTTGGCTGAAACAAACGATTTGCCGACCCCAGGACTCGGGCCGGAGATCATCATTATGTTGTTCTTTGATTCGAGGCGAGCGAAGTGCAGGCTGGTACGAAGGCTGCGCAATGATTCGATCGCCAGATCTGCCGGATTGCTGATGGCGAGCAGCAACGAATTCGCATTTGGCGCCGCTTGCCGTTTACCCTTGGCAATGTTTTCGACAACTTCCTGGTCTTTACTGAAGGGGATGCTGGCGTAAACCGGGAGCCCGAGTTGCTCGATAACGTCGGGATCTTCTACTCCTCGGTTCATGGCGTGGCGCAGTAGCACTACAGCAACACCAATTATGCCCCCCATTAGCGTCGCGATGAATGCAATCAATGCCTTCTGGGGTTTCACGGGTTGGACGATGTTTACATCGGCGTTGTCGATAATGCGGACATTGCCCACGGTGCCTGCACGCATTACATCCAGCTCTTGTGAGCGGTTTAAAAGGGCCGTGTACACCTCGGTGGTAACCTGCACATCACGCGTAAGCCGCAGAAGCTCTTGTTGTGTCTCTGGCAGGCCTTCTACCTTGCTGGTGAGCTCGTCTTTTTGTCGCTTGAGCTGCTCCATCTGGTCGAGCAGGGCTTGGTAGGACGGGTGCTGACGTGTGAACCGGCGCTCCATTTCAGCGCGCTTGAGGTTTTGCTCTGAGATCAGTGTGTCGATCTCAACAATTTGATCAAGCACTGCCTGTGTTTCAATAGAAATGTCCACTGACTTGCTGCTGGTTTGGTAGTCGTTCAACGCCTGCTCATAGCGTTCAAGCTCTTTGCGTACTTGCGGTAACTGTTGCTTTAGAAACTCCAGGCTCTGCGCCGCCTCTGCTGAGTTTCGCTCTACGTTTTGGCGCACGTACAGTTTGCTGACTTCATCTAGGACCCTGGTCGCATGCTCGGGCTCAGGACTTTGCAGTGCGAGGGCAACGATACCGGAGTCTCTTCCGCGCTCTGTCGCTTCGATTTGCTCTTGGTAACTCAGTGTGGTGTTGAGCTCGCGGGATTTGATTAGGGTGAATTCGGCTCCGGGGTTGGCCATCAGCGTCTGGATCTGGATCTTGAATCCGCCCTGTACTACCTGCTCGCCAACGTTGCCTTCCACCAGCAGGTTCTCACCTTCGCTGTACAGCCCAAAAGTTTGATTCTCTCCTACGACCAACGTCAGTGGTTTAGCCAGGTAGTCGGCGGGCACCTCAAGCTGAAATACATCCAACTGCTCGCCACCCCAGTTGTAGCTATTCAAGCCAAGCCAGGGGGCTGCAACGGGTTGCTGTTCCGTTGGCGTGAAGCGCCTCGCTATCCACTGGCCCAATACCGGGAAATAGTTTGGCTTAACCGTAATATCCAGCTTGAGATTACGTACGGTCTGCCCTACAACTGCGCGCGACTTTAAAAGCTCTATTTCGGTAACAGCTTTTGAGGTTGCGCCAAACATTTCGCCGACTTCGCTGAAAGCGGATAGGCCGCCTCCGGACTTTTCCTCAATCTGGATCAGCGCATTAGCCTGATAAATAGGGGTTGCCAGCAGAGCATAAGCGACACCGATTACTGCAAAAACCAACGTAAATCCGATGATTATCCATTTACCATCTATCAACGCCCCCAGCAGAGCCAGCAGGTCAATTTCATCACTGTCGTGTTGTGGTGCTTGAGGAGAGGGGGTGTTGTTTTGCATGAAATCCCTTAAATGGATAACCAGGATGGTGACGCTGGGTGTTTATAGGTGTTTTGACCAGCTGGCGACGCCTTGGCTGATCAGAGTATAGACGTGTTCAAATGCAGGCTTTTGCTGGCGATAGGGGTCAGGTATTTTTTGGTCGCTTTGCCATTTGCCTAGCAGGAAGGTCTTGCCGCGTGCTTCGGGGGCCATCTCTAGGATGTCGTGTACGTGCCTGGGTTCCATGGTGAGAATCAGGTCGTTTTGGTGTAGCAGGTCGCGGGTAAGCTGCTGGGTGCTGTGATGCGGATGGTCACCGCCGTGGGCGCGGAGTACCTCAAGGGCGGTAGCGTCCATGGGTTTGCCGACCAGGGCGCCGAGGCCGGCAGAGCTGACCTTGATGCCTTTATGTTGCAGGCTTTGCTGCAGCATGGCTTCAGCCATGGGGCTGCGGCAGATATTGCCTACGCAGACGACGAGGATGGTTTTGAACATGGGTACTGTTGGTCTCTGCCTTGATTATTCCGTGGCTTCGGTCTTGGGCTGGCAGGCTGTTTTTGCCAGCTTGGCGTGTTCAGAGGCCATTCTTATATGACGATAAAGTGACGTCAATGAAAAGGATGTCTTTGTGCGCCAAAACGGTGCCTTCAGGCACGCTACCGCCCCAGGATTTACAGTCTTCCTCCTGAGGACTCTCTCTAGCATGCGGTTGGTCGGCCGCGTTAAGGGCGCCTGAGCTTGCGATGCATATTTTAAGCCGAGTCAGTATGTTTAGTTAAGGTTAAAGTTTTGTGACCTTATGTCGCGGGCCAATGCTCGCTAAAACAATAACTAAGGCCCGTCAGTTCGGCTGTTGCCTGACGGGCCGATGGCTTTGAGGGTTGGGGTTGGCCGTGGTTCCGTGGTCGGACGTTATTCAACGGTGACCGATTTGGCCAGATTCCTTGGCTTGTCTACATCCGTGCCCTTAACCAGTGCAACGTGGTAGCTAAGCAGTTGCAGCGGCAGAGTATAAAGCACAGGGGAGACACAGTCTTCCACCCAAGGCAGGGATATCGTCTGGATGCTGCTGTCACTGGTGGGCTCAATGGTTTCGCAGGCGAAATTGATCAATTGGCCGCCGCGCGCGCGCACTTCTTCCAGATTCGACTTGAGCTTTTCCAGCAAGCTGTCGCTAGGCGCGACGCTGACCACGGGCATGTCGTCATCGACCAGCGCCAGGGGGCCGTGCTTGAGTTCGCCGGCGGCGTAGGCTTCAGCGTGAATGTAGGAAATTTCCTTGAGTTTGAGCGCGCCTTCCATTGCGATGGGGTAGTGCGTGCCGCGGCCCAGAAACAAGGCATGGTGTTTGTTGGCGAAGCGCTGCGCCAGCTCGGTGATGGCCGGTTCGAGTGTCAGCACCTGCTCGATCATGGCGGGCAACCCGCGTAGGGCGTTGACGTTGCGTGCGACGAACTCTTGTTGGCCGCGTGCTTGTGCCAACGCGGTGGTGAGCCAAAGCAGGGCGACTAACTGGGTGGTAAAGGCCTTGGTGGAGGCGACGCCGATTTCGGGGCCGGCGTGGGTCAGTAGACGCCAGTCGGCTTCGCGCACCAATGAGCTGCCGGCGACGTTACAGATGGCCAGCGTTGCCAGGTATCCCTGATCCTTGGCGTAGCGCAGGGCGGCCAGGGTGTCGGCGGTTTCGCCCGACTGGGAAATGGTAATCAGCAGTGTGTCCTTGGGTACAACGACGGTGCGATAGCGGTATTCGCTGGCCACTTCTACCTGACAGGGGATGCCTGCCTGGGCTTCGATCCAGTAGCGAGCAACCAGCCCTGCGTGGTAACTGGTGCCGCAGGCCACGATGTGAATGTTGGCAATGTCGGCCAGCCGGGTTTCGGCGTCGGGCCCGAGAATGGCGGTGAGTACATGGTCGTCGCCCAGAGTGCCGGCGATGGTGTCGCGGATTGCCTGCGGCTGCTCGAAGATTTCCTTGAGCATGAAGTGACGATACTCGCCCTTGTCCAAGCTGTGTGCGGCGTGTTCGTAGCGGGTGATTGGGCGATCAACCTGCTGCTCGGTACGGTCCCAGATGTCGCAACCATCCAGGCTGATGCGGGCGTAGTCGCCTTCTTCCAGGTAGCGGAAGCGGTCGGTGACTTGCAGTAGCGCCAGTGGATCGGATGCCAGGTAGCGCTCACCGCTACCTTCACCAATCACCAGCGGGCTGCCCATGCGTGAGCAATAAAGGGTGCTGGGTTCGGCTTCATGCACCACCGCCAGGGCGTAGGCGCCGTGAATTTCGTTTAGTGTGCAGCGAAAAGCGCCGAGCATGTCGTTGCTGTGGCTGTAATGGTGTGCCAGCAAGTGCGCGACCACTTCGGTGTCGGTCTCGGAGGTAAACACGTAGCCCAGATCGATCAGTTTTTTGCGCAGTGGTGCGTGGTTCTCGATGATGCCGTTGTGTACCACAGCCAGGCTGGCAGACAGGTGCGGATGCGCGTTGTGCTCCGCCGGCTTGCCGTGGGTGGCCCAGCGCGTGTGAGCGATACCCAGATTGCCCGTCGCCGGTGTTGCCTGCAGGGCTTTTTCCAGTTCGGCAACCTTGCCCACTGCGCGTACGCGTTGCAGCTTATGCTCGGTAGTAAGCACGGCTACGCCGGCGGAGTCGTAGCCCCGGTATTCGAGGCGACGCAGACCCTCAAGCAGGATGGGAGTGATATCTCGCTGGGCGACGGCGCCGACGATTCCGCACATGGTGGTGTCCTTGGGTCTATTGCAGGTTACGGGTGCAAAGAGCGCGAGTTTACCATTGCCGAGTGGGGGTAGGGGAATAACCCGCTTGAGGTAGAGGCAAATCTGGTTCTCAAGTTTGCGGAATGAATGCGGTGGGCTTGGGCATGGGCTACTTCTGGTGGCAAGGGCGAGTTCGATTTTGATCAGCCTGGTCAATGGCACCATGGCTGGCCGGATTGGAACCTGGCCTTCGCAGGCAGGCGTCGGGTGCGGGTAGGGGTGTGTATTGGTGTTTTTGGTGGGGAGGTCGAGTGCCATCTCGGCCAGCGTTGGCAGTGGCGCCGCTGCTGACCGGGATGGAGTTCCACCCTGCAAAACAGCTTTACCGGCGGTTGAAGCGTTCCACCAAGTTCACCTGCTGCTCGGCGGTGGCGGACAGTTCGCCGCTCAGGTCAGCACTGCGCTGCGCATCCTGTGAGGTGCTGTCGGCCAGGGTGGCAATGTTGGTCACATTGCGGTTGATCTCCTCGGCCACGCTGCTCTGTTCTTCGGCGGCGCTGGCGATCTGGCCCGCCATCTCATTGATGCGCTCGACGGCCTGACGAATGCCTTCCAGCGCGTCGTCGGCCTCGATGACCTGGGCAACCCCGCGCTCGGCCTGCTCGTTGCCGATGCGCATGCTATCGACGGTGCCTTGCGCCGCGTGTTGCAGGTTGGCGATCAGGCTATGTATCTGCTCGGTTGATTCGGCAGTACGGCTGGCCAGTGCACGCACCTCGTCGGCCACCACGGCAAAGCCGCGGCCTTGCTCGCCGGCACGGGCGGCTTCGATGGCGGCGTTCAAGGCCAGCAGGTTGGTCTGCTCGGCAATGCCCTTGATAACGTCGACTACAGTGCCAATTTCCCGTGCATCGCTGGCCAGCTTGTTGGCCACGGTGGTGGCGTTGCTCACAGCGCCAGAGAGGTTTTCGATGGACTCGCGTGCCTTGGTCGCGACGTTCTTGCCGTGCAGGGCCAGTTCACTGGCGTCACGGGTGGCCGTAGCGGTGCTTTGAACGTTGCCCGATACCTCTTGGGTAGCGGCGGCCATTTCATTGATGGCGGCAGCCACCAGATCGGTCTCATTGCGCTGTTGTGCCAGCCCCGTGCTGCTCTGGCTGGCCAACTGGTTGGCCTCGCCGGCCTGGCGCTTGAGTTGCTCGGCGCTGTCGGCCAGGCGGGTCAGGCAGGTCTGCAGGCGTGCCTGCTGGCTGTGAATGGCCATCTCGATCTGCCCAAGCGCGCCCTGATAGGGCGTGTACATCTGGGCCAGTAGTGGGTCGGTGATGCTGCTTTCGGCGGCATTGATGATGCGGTTCAGACGTTGATCAAGAGCCGCTTTCAAGGCCAAACCGGCAGGTAGCCCAAGCACCGCACCCAAGGCGATGCCCGGTGCGCCGAGCGCGGCGCCTGCGGCGCCACCAACTGCCAGCATCAGCGCGCTCGGGACCACGTGCAGGGCTATGCCGGACCAGTCGGTGGGGATGGCTTTCTTGCCCTTGTTCAGGCGTGCGTACAGTGCTTCGGCGCGTTGTACCTGTCCGGCGGTCGTCTTTACGCGGACCGACTCGTAGCCTTGTACCTGCCCCCCTTCGTAGATGGGCGTGACAAAGGCGTTGACCCAGTAATGGTCGCCGTTCTTGCAGCGGTTCTTGACGATGCCCATCCAGGCGTGGCCCTGTTTGAGATCCCCCCACATGTGACCGAACACCGCCGAGGGTGTGTCGGGGTGGCGAACCATATTGTGCGGACTGCCAATCAACTCTTCTCGAGTGAAGCCGCTGACATCGACAAAAGCATCATTGCAATAGGTGATGATGCCCTTGAGATTGGTGGTGGAGATCAGGCGCTGCTCTTCAGGAAAGGTGCGCTCGCGTTGGGTTACGGGCTGATTGTTGCGCATGAATGGCATCCTTGACTGGCTGTCGCGGGATTTTATTCCCGTCGTGTTGTCTATTCTTAAGTTATCGGCAGCACTCGGGAGGGCTAAAGCGCCGCTTGCAGCATCTGGTTTTCACCGTTACGGTGAAAAAAAGCCCAGCGATCCATAAATACGTAATAGACCGTGATGACGAGTTAAGCCAATCAAATGCTGGCCTTCGGCCGGCTGAGAGGAGAGAACTGAATGTCTGTAGTCAACAGTTTGAAAACCCATTCCACACTGGATGTGGCCGGTAAAACCTACCAGTTTCATTCCCTGCAAAAAGCCGCTGAACAGCTCAAGGGCATAGACAAATTGCCCAAGTCCCTCAAGGTGCTGTTGGAAAACCTGCTACGCAATGAAGACGGTGAGACGGTTACCGGTGACGACATTCAGGCGATGGCCGACTGGCTTGAGGCGCGGCATTCTGACCGCGAAATCCAGTACCGTCCAGCGCGGGTTTTGATGCAGGACTTTACCGGTGTGCCGGCGGTGGTCGATCTGGCCGCGATGCGCGATGCGGTGGCCCGCGCGGGCGGCGATCCGCAGCAGATCAACCCCTTGTCGCCGGTTGATCTGGTTATCGATCACTCGGTAATGGTGGATCGTTTTGCCACCGAGCAGGCGTTTGACCAGAACGTTAAAATCGAGATGCAGCGTAATGGCGAGCGCTACGAATTCCTGCGCTGGGGGCAGACGGCGTTCGACAATTTTCGCGTGGTGCCGCCGGGCACTGGTATTTGTCACCAGGTGAATCTGGAGTATCTGGCACAGAGCGTGTGGGCGTCGGAAGTGGACGGCAAGCTCTGGGCCTACCCCGATACATTGGTTGGTACCGACTCGCACACCACCATGGTCAATGGTTTGGGCGTGCTGGGCTGGGGCGTGGGTGGTATTGAGGCGGAGGCTGCCATGCTCGGCCAGCCGGTGTCGATGCTGATTCCCGAGGTTGTGGGTTTCAAACTAACGGGCAAACTGCGTGAAGGCATGACCGCTACCGACCTTGTGCTGACCGTGACCCAGATGCTGCGCAAGCACGGCGTGGTCGGCAAGTTTGTCGAGTTCTATGGCGACGGTCTGGCGGATTTGCCGCTTGCCGACCGCGCGACTATTGCCAATATGGCGCCGGAGTATGGCGCGACCTGCGGCTTCTTCCCGGTTGATGACATTACTCTGGGTTACATGCGCCTGAGCGGCCGCCCGGATGAGGTGATTGCGCGGGTTGAGGCTTACAGCAAGGCGCAGGGGCTGTGGCGAGAGCCCGGCGATGAGCCGGCGTTTACCGACGGCCTGCACCTGGACATGGGCGAAGTGGTCGCCAGCCTGGCTGGCCCCAGACGGCCGCAGGATCGGGTCGCACTGCCCGATATTCCGGCGGCGTTCGATGAGCTGCTGGCACTCCAGGTTTCGCCCGCAGATCAGGAGCAGGCCCGGCTGGAAGGGGAAGGCGGCGGCGGTACCGCCGTCGGCGCGCAAAACGCCGAAGCTACCCTGGTAGTGGATGGTAAGGAATACATCATGAACCACGGCGCCGTGGTTATCGCGGCCATTACCTCGTGTACCAATACCTCCAACCCCAGTGTGATGATGGCAGCCGGCTTGGTCGCCAAGAAAGCGATCGAGCGCGGCCTGATGCGCAAACCCTGGGTCAAGTCGTCGCTGGCACCGGGCTCCAAGGTGGTCACTGATTATCTGGAAAAGGCGGGTCTGACCGATTATCTCGATCAGCTCGGATTCAACCTGGTGGGTTACGGTTGCACTACCTGTATCGGCAACTCCGGTCCGCTACCGGAGGATGTGGCCCACGCCGTAAGCGAAAATGATCTGGTGGTGTCGGCGGTGCTCTCGGGCAACCGCAACTTTGAAGGCCGCGTGCATCCGCAGGTCAAAGCCAACTGGTTGGCGTCGCCGCCGCTGGTGGTGGCCTACGCGCTGGCCGGCAATACCCGACTCAATCTTGCGGAAGAGCCGCTGGGGCTGGATGCCGACAACAAACCGGTATTCCTCAAGGACATCTGGCCGAGCAACGCCGAAATCGCTGAAGCGGTGGCCTTGGTTGAGGACAGCATGTTCCGCTCACGCTATGCCGATGTGTTCACCGGTGATGAGCACTGGCAGTCGATCAAGATCAGCGAAGGCAAGACCTATGCCTGGCAGGATGACTCGACCTACGTGAAGAACCCGCCGTATTTTGACGAGATCGATCAGCCGCTCAAGCCGTTGGTGAATGTAGAGCAGGCGCGTGTGCTGGCGGTGTTTGGTGATTCCATCACCACCGACCACATCTCGCCGGCCGGCAATATCAAGGCCAGCTCGCCCGCCGGGGAGTATCTGCAAAGCCTGGGCGTCAAGCCCGAAGACTTCAACTCCTACGGTTCGCGGCGTGGCAATCACGAGGTGATGATGCGCGGTACCTTTGCCAACATTCGCATCCGCAACCGTATGCTCGGCGGCGAGGAGGGTGGTGAGACTATTCACACGCCCAGTGGCGAACGTATGGCAATTTACGATGCGGCGATGCGCTATCAGCAGGAAGGCACTCCGCTGGTGGTGCTGGCCGGCAAGGAGTATGGCACCGGTTCCAGTCGTGACTGGGCAGCCAAGGGCACCAACCTGCTGGGCGTGAAAGCGGTCATTGCCGAAAGCTTCGAGCGTATTCACCGCTCCAACCTGGTGGGAATGGGCGTGTTGCCGCTGCAGTTCAAGGAAGGCCAGAGCGTCGCTAGCCTTGGTCTGGATGGCCATGAAGTGATCGACATTCAGGGCATCGACGACAACCTCAAGCCGGGCCAACAGCTCAAGGTCATTGCCACTACCAGCAAGGGTGACAAGGTCAGCTTCGAGGTGCTTTGTCGCATCGACACCCGCAATGAGATCGACTACTTCAAAGCAGGCGGGATTCTGCATTACGTCCTGCGGGATCTGATCGGCTCTTGAGCCGCAACGCGGAGGCTGTCTTTGTACCCCCAAAAACCCCGGTTCATTGAACCGGGGTTTTTGCCGGCTATTGCGCGGGTGGCCGGTTGAACATTGTTACAACATAATCCGTGGGGCCTCCTGCGGCTGACTTTCGTCTATGGTTATTTGTGTATTTCGGGTTTTAGAATGCGCATTTATTTGATATCAATATGATGTTAAGTGCGTGTGACGGGGAATGAGATGGTTCTAGAGGACGCGGCGCAATGTGGTGCGCCTTACCCATCGGCAGAGGCTGAGCGCCAGGCCCAAGTGGATGACCTGTGCTTGTCCTGCCATGCTCAGGATCCCGTTTTTGACCAACTGGTGGACTTGACCGCCCGTTGTTTCAACGCGCCGATAGCGCTGGTTTCCATTCTTGATCATCAGCGGCAATGGTTTCTTGCGCGGGTAGGGCTTGAGGCCGCCGAAACGCCGCGCAGCCAGTCATTTTGTGCTTATGCGGTACTGCACCAGGCGCCTTTTCAGGTCAGTGACGCCTTGAACGATCCCCGCTTCAAACATAACCCTCTGGTTACCGGCGCGCCGCATATTCGCTTTTACGCGGGTGTGCCGCTGATCACTGACGAGGGTATGGGGCTGGGCTCATTGTGCGTGATTGATACTCAACCCAGGCCGGAGCTTGATGCCGAGGAGCTTGGCACGCTGAAGAAGTTGGCGAGCCTGGTGATGGCGCGGATCATGTCGCTGCGCGAAAGCAGCTTTATTGATGTGCCTTCTGGTCTGTTGAACAGCGAGCGCCTGGAGAGAGACATGACCCTGCTGCAGCAAAGGGTCGGCAATGGCAGCGTTGTGCTGGTGGACGTATTTACGCTGTCGCACGTGAAAGACATTGTGAAGGCATTGGGCTTCTCTTTCTTTAATCAGTTGATGCGCGAGACGGCCAATAGGCTGAAGTCGCTGTTACCTCCCACCTCGACCTTGTACCGCGCCAGTCAGACGCGTTTCGCAACCTTGCTGGAGGGCGACGACCGAACGTCGTGCGAAGCATTGGGCATAACGCTATTGGACGCGTTGCAAAAGCCGATCATGTGTCAGGGTATCCCCATCCAGGCCCAGGCTGCAGTGGGTCTGCTGCCCCTGCATGCGGGGGTGACGGACGGCCCTGACGGGCTCCGGTTGAGTATCAGTGCTGCTGACTACGCGCGCAGTTTGAACGAAAAGTGGGCCTGGTTCAGGACCGAGTTGGATCAGTCACACCAGCGCTCCTTTGCCCTGCTGGGCGGCTTGTCCGCTGCGCTGATGAGCCCAAACCAGTTTCGCCTGGAGTATCAACCCAAACTCAGCATGCGTGATGGCAGCCTGACTGGAGTAGAGGCGCTGTTGCGCTGGACGCACCCCGAGCTTGGCCCTGTAGGGCCCGCCGAATTCATACCTTTGGCTGAGAAGACTGCATTGGTGCACTCACTCACGTTGTGGGTGGTGCAGGAGAGCCTGCGGCAGCTGAACGAATGGCGAGCTGAGGGGATGAACCTGACTGTCTCGATCAATATCTCGGCCGGCGATCTGGAAACGCCGGTGTTTGTCGATGAGTTGGTCCAGCAGATGCGGCGTTACGGTATTCAAGCCGGTGCACTGGAACTTGAGTTCACTGAAAGTGTGCTGATCCGGAGTCCGGAGGCCGTGAAGCTGCAACTGCAACGCCTGCAAGCGATGGGCATTGAGGTTGCGATTGATGACTTTGGCACCGGTTACAGCAATTGGGCCTATTTGCGCGATATTCCTGCTTCCGCTCTGAAGATAGACAAGTCCTTCCTGGATGACCTGCAAAACAACAGTGCAGACCGGCACATGGCCAAGGCGATAATCGATCTGGCTCACAAGCTAGACTTCCGCGTGATAGCGGAAGGTGTTGAAACGCAAGAGGATTATGACCTGCTCGCAGCATGGCACTGTGATGAGGTGCAAGGTTATCTGCTCGCCAAACCCATGCCACCGGCTGCTCTCACCGGTTGGATCCAGCAGCGCTATCCCCCCGCCTGATGCCCTTTGGTTGTGCGGCAGGATGCCGCAGCTAAAGGCGTTTATTACACATTTTGTAACATGTATGCTGTCACTCACTTGATAGTGATTCCCGTTCCCATGTCCGGTTGGTGGTGATGCTCGTTCCCTTTTTGATCATGTTGCGTGAAGGCCTTGAGGCCGCGTTGATTGTCGGCATTATTGCCAGTTACCTGCGCCAGACTGGTCGCGGTGCCTGGATGCCAGCAGTGTGGATCGGTGTTTTTCTGGCCGCGAGCCTGGCGTTGCTGGTAGGCGCGGGGCTGCAACTGGTTAGCGCCGAGTTCCCGCAGCGTGAGCAGGAGATGTTCGAAGCCGTCATCGGTTTTCTGGCGGTAGGCGTGCTGACCTGGATGGTGTTCTGGATGCGCCGAGCGGCCCAGAGTCTGCGCAGCGAGTTGGCCGGCGCACTGGATAGCGCGTTCGCCAGTGGCCATAGCCACACGTACGCGCTGATTGGCATGGTGTTTCTGGCCGTGGCCCGCGAAGGGCTGGAGTCGGTGTTCTTTCTGTTGGCTATTTTTCAGCAAAGCCAAGGCGGCGCAGCGCCGTTGGGGGCGTTGCTCGGTGTGGCCTGTGCTGTTGTAGCTGGCTGGGCGTTCTATCGCGGCAGCCTGCGGCTTAATCTCAAGCACTTTTTCCGTCTGACCGGGTTGTTCATCCTGCTGGTGGCAGCGGGGCTATTTGCCGGATCGGTACGGGCCATGCATGAAGCTGGCTGGTGGAACCACGCCCAGCAGGTGCTGTTTGATCTGAGTGACTGGCTGCCACTGGATACGCCGTTGGGCAGCGTGTTTGCCGGCGTGTTTGGCTACCAGCCGGCGCCCAGCCTGAGCGAAGTGGTGGCCTATCTGGGCTATCTGGTGGTCACGCTGACGCTGTTTTTCCGCACACAACACCCGCTGCCGTTGCCGGCGCGGGCCGACGTTGCCCGTTAAGTCTACAAGCGAGTTCTCCATGTCTGATTCCAAGTCGTCTTCCGCGGCGCCATCGGCCGGCCTGCTGCGTCTGGGTATGGCTCTGGCGGCGTTACTCATGCTGGTCGCGCTGGGGGTGTTCTATCTGTCGTTGGGGCAAAACGCAGGCGATCAGCAGGCGGGTACCCAGATCGTTATCAGCGCACGAGGCTGTGAGCCCAACGCGGTTACCGTAGCGGCAGGGCAGTCGCGTTTCACCGTGATCAATGAGAGTGAACGCGCCATCGAATGGGAGATCCTCGATGGGGTGATGGTACTGGAGGAGCGCGAGAATATTGCGCCGCAACTACGCCAGCCGATCACCGCCACGCTGGCACCGGGCGAGTATCAGATGACCTGCGGCCTGCTGAGCAACCCGCGCGGCACGCTGACGGTAACCGCCGTAGCGGGCCAACCGCCGAGTCAGACGTTATCTCCCAAGGCGTTGATTGGCCCGCTGGCCGAATATCGAGTTTATCTGACGCTACAGGGACGTGAACTTGAGCGCGCAGCGCAGGCACTGCTTGACGCGATTGCCGCAGGCGATCTTGCGGCAGCACAGGGTGCGTATCGCCAGGCACGCTTGAGCGATGAACGCATGGCGCCGGCCATTGGGCTGTTCAGCGACCTGGAGCAGCGTTTGAATGCCCGCGCCGATTACTTTGCCGAGCGTGAGCAAGACCCGGCGTTTATCGGCTTTCAGCGTTTGGCCTATGGGCTGTTCGAGCAAGAGAGTGTGGCGGCTTTGCTGCCGGTGGCAGAGCAGTTGCGCGCCGACATTCAACAACTGCGTGAACGGCTGCACCGCGACGGGGTGCCGGCACAGCAACTGGCTCAGGGGCAGGCGCGGGTACTGCAGGCCTGGCATGACCAGCAGCGCACGCAAACGCAACTCAAGCCGCGGGAACTGGACGACTTGCGCGGTCTGCAGCAAGGCGCCGACAAGGTGGTGAGCCTGCTGGCGCCACTTTTGCCCGATGCCGCCGAGTTGCAGCAAGCCCTGCTGGCGCTGAATCAGCAGTTGCAGCAGCGCACGCCAGAGCTTGCGGCGTTGCGGCACGACACCCAGGCATTGGCAGTGGCGCTGCAGCAGGTCAACGGCGAACTGGCAGCGGCCTACTGAGCACGCACGTAGCAGCTAAACAAAGGTGGTTAGAGTATGAGTAATTACGACGAAAAGCCCAGCGCCGGCTGCCCCTTTGCGGGATTGAACCGCCGTCGTTTCCTGCAGGGGCTGGGCGTTGCCGGTTTGGGCGCTGCCAGCCTGGGTAGCGCCGCGGCAGCGGGACAGGGCAGGGCGGCAGAAGTGACGGATGCACCGTCAAGCGCGGCAACCTATCAGGTACATGACTTTTATGGCACGCACCAGCAGGGCATCACCACGCCGCGCCCGGCGGTGGGCATGGTTGCTGCCTTTGACGTGCTGGCAACTGATTGCGCAGGTCTTGAGCGGCTGTTGCGAACCCTTTCCGAGCGCATTGCCTTTCTGACCCAAGGCGGCACAGTTGAGCAGCGCGATGCGCGCTTTCCGCCGACGGACTCCGGCATTCTTGGTCCGCAGGTCGCGCCCGATGCGCTGACCATCACTGTGTCGGTAGGGGCTTCATTGTTTGATCAGCGTTTCGGCCTGTCGGGCGTCAAACCGCGCCACCTGCAGCGCATGGTCGCGTTCAGCAACGATGCGCTTGATGCAGCACGTTGCCACGGTGACCTGTCGCTGCAGTTTTGTGCCAACACCGAAGGCACCACCATCCACGCGCTGCGCGACATCATCAAGAATACCCCTGGCCTTTTAATGCTGCGCTGGAAGCAGGAAGGCACGGTGCCGGTGATGGCTCCCAAGGCCGATGGCTCTACCGAGAGTGCACGCAACTACCTGGGCTTTCGTGATGGTACGGCCAACCCCCAGGCCGATGATCGCCAACTGATGCAGAAGGTGGTCTGGGTCGACGGCAGCGAGGGTGAGCCGGACTGGGCACGCAATGGCAGCTACCAGGCCGTGCGCATCATTCGCAACTTTGTCGAGCGCTGGGACCGCACACCCTTGCAGGAACAGCAGGCCATCTTCGGCCGCCTGCGCGACAGCGGTGCGCCGTTGTCCGGTGGCGTGGAGCACGACGAGCCGCACTACGCCAATGACCCGGACGGCAAGATCACACCGCTGGATGCGCACATTCGCCTGGCCAATCCGCGTACAGCCGGTAGCGAGCGCAACCTGATTCTGCGCCGGCCGTTCAATTACTCCAATGGCGTTGAGGCCAACGGGCAGCTGGACATGGGCTTGTTGTTCATCGCTTATCAGGCGGACCTGGACGCGGGTTTTATCACGGTGCAGCAGCGCCTGGATGGCGAACCGCTGGAGGAATACATAAAACCGGTCGGTGGGGGCTATTTCTTTACCCTGCCGGGCATACAACCGGGGGACTTTCTGGGTAGCAGCCTGCTGGCTGCGAGTTGAACCCTTGGTATTCGTAGATTGGCCACACACCTTATCTGCTGGAGAGAAACTATGTCATTACCTCGTACCTTGTTTATTGCCGCCAGCGCTTTTGGCCTGATCGGTATGCAGGCCTCGGCGCATGCTGCGGTGGCGCCCCAGGACCTGGTCGCGCCCATCACCGACTACAAGCTGTATGTGCTGGATAACCTGGAGCAGTTTTCTGCCCATAGCCGCGAGTTTACCGAGGCCATCAAGGCGGGTGACGTGAAGAAGGCGCAGGCGCTGTACGCGCCGTCACGCGTTTACTACGAGCGTATCGAGCCGATTGCCGAGCTATTTGCCGATCTGGACGCCAGCATCGACGCCCGTGAGGACGACTACGAGAAAGGCGTAAAGGACCCCGAGTTCACCGGTTTTCACCGACTGGAATACGCGCTCTTTCACGACCAGACCACCGAGGGCATGACGCCCTACGCGGAACGGCTGATGAGCGACGTGGAAGACCTGGAGCAACGGGTTGCCGGTTTGACTTTCCCGCCAGAAAAAGTGGTTGGCGGTGCTGCGGCGTTGATGGAGGAAGTGGCAGCCACCAAGGTGTCTGGTGAAGAAGATCGCTACAGCCGCACCGATCTGTGGGACTTTCAGGGCAATGTCGACGGCGCCAAGAAGATCTTCGAACTGGTCAAACCGCTGGCTGCTGAAGAAGATGCGGTCTTTGTGCAACGCGTTGAAGCCAACTTTGCCGCAATGGAAGCGACGCTGTCGCACTACTACGTGCAGGAAGGTGACGTGAACAGCGGTTTTGTCAGTTATGAGCAGGTCAGCGATGCCGACCGCCGTGCTCTGGTAGGGCCGGTCACCGTGCTGGCAGAAGAGCTATCTACCCTGCGCGGTATGCTGGGGCTGAACTGACGTTCTTCGGTAGTGTTAGCGGCTGTTGATTCGGTTGCAGCGCCGGCACTGCTGGCTGAGGGGCGGGTCGAGAGGGAGCTCGACCTTCCCGGAGTTTTATCCCTGCTGGTCCGGCGCGATCCAGGTTCAGTGCTCATCCCGCACACGGCGAATCGCATCCAACCAGCCATCGTATAGCGCGTTGCGTTTCTCTTCGCTCATTTGTGGTGTGAAGGTACGTTCACAGGCCCAGTGCCGCGCGATGTGCTCCAGGCTGTCGAACACGCCCAGCTGCAGCCCCGCCAGGTAGGCGGCGCCCAATGCGGTGGTCTCGGTGACTTCCGGCCGGTCGACGGTCACACCGAGAATGTTGGCCAGCTCCTGTACTACCCAATTATTGATCACCATGCCGCCATCTACCCGCAGCGCTGCGGTGCTGTGGGCGCCATCGGCGGTCATGGCGTCGAGCAGGTCGCGGGTCTGGAAGCAGACTGACTGCAGCCCGGCGGTGACAATCTGCGCAATGCCGGTGTCGCGGGTGAGGCCGAAGATGGCGCCGCGCGCCGCCGGGTCCCAGTAGGGCGCGCCCAGGCCGGTAAAGGCCGGCACCAGATACACGCCGGTGGTGCCGCCGGCCTCGCGTGCCAGGGCCTCGGTTTCGCCGGCATTCTGAATCAGCTTGAGCCCATCGCGCAGCCATTGAATGGCCGCGCCGGCGACAAAAATGCTGCCCTCCAGCGCGTAGGTGGTTTCACCCTTGAGCCGATAGCCCACGGTGGTCAGCAGCCGATTGCTGGAGCGCACTGGCTCGCTGCCGGTATTCATGACCATGAAGCAGCCAGTACCGTAGGTGCTCTTGACCATGCCTGGGCTGAAGCAGGCCTGGCCGATCAGCGCGGCCTGCTGGTCGCCGGCAATACCGCAAACCGGAATACTGGCGCCGAGCAGTGCGGCGTCGGTCTGACCGAAGTCGGCGGCGCTGTCCATCACCTCGGGCAGCAGGCTGGCAGGAATGTCCAGCAGCTTGAGCAGGTCGTCATCCCAGCACTGCTTATGAATGTTGAACAGCATGGTACGCGAGGCGTTGGTGGCGTCGGTGCGGTGCACTTGGCCACCGGTGAGGCGCCAGAGCAAGAAGGTATCGACGGTGCCGAAACGCAGTTCGCCGCGCTCGGCGCGCTCGCGGGCGCCATCGACGTTCTCCAGCAGCCAGCGCAGTTTGGTGGCGGAAAAATACGGATCAATCAGCAGGCCGGTACGCTCGGTCACCATGGCTTCGTGGCCGGCAGTCTTGAGTTCGGCGCAAAATTCCGCGGTGCGGCGATCCTGCCAGACAATGGCGTGGTATAGCAGCTCGCCGGTGCGCGCATCCCACAGCAGGGTGGTTTCGCGCTGGTTGGTAATGCCGATACCGGCGACCTGGTCCGCACTGATGCCGGCGGTTTCAAGCACCTCGCGGCAGACCGCCAAGGTGCTGTTCCAGATATCTTCACCGTTGTGCTCAACCCAGCCGTCGTGCGGAAAATGCTGGGCAAACTCCTGCTGCGCGGTGAATTCCGGCTTGCCGCTGGCGGAGAACAGGATAGCGCGGCTGCTGGTGGTGCCCTGATCGATGGCGAGAATGGGGTTGGCCATAAGGCTGGAATCCTGTGCTGTCGGTATTGTTATGGGCCGTAGGGCTCAGTCGCGGCAAAGCTCGCAGAGCTGCGCGGCGGTATGCTGGCGCAGATCTGTGGCGCTGAGTTCTATTTCCAGACCGCGGCGCCCCCCGCTGACATACACAGTAGGCCAGTTTGCCGCGCTGGCATCAATAAAGGTACGCAGGCGCTTCTTCTGGCCCAGCGGGCTGATACCGCCGACCAGGTAGCCGGTGCTGCGCTGCGCGGCGGCTGGGTCAGCCATGGCGGTCTTTTTTACCCGCGCCGCGCTGGCCAAGGCCTTGAGGTTGAGCTTATCGGTTACCGGTACCACGGCCACCAACAGCTCGCCGGTTTCAGTCGCGGCCAGCAGGGTTTTGAACACGCGGCCGTGCTCCAGGCCAAGCTTTTCGGCGGCTTCGGTACCGTAGGATTCGGCTTGTGGGTCGTGGCTATAACGATGCAGTTGATAACTGACGCGGGCTTTGTCGAGGAGTTTGGTTGCTGGAGTCATGGTTGTTCACATGCAGGTAACTGGCCACAGAGTAAACTGCCGGACGCGCGGGGCCAAGCCGCAGTGGCAAACCTTGCGGCCCGGCCGGTGACGTTGTACAACAGGCTGGCGCGGGATTGCGCAGGTTTCGGAGATGCTGATGTTCAAGCCCCATCCAGAAGAACGCCGTACCGTCCGACCGACCGGCGAGGCCCCGGTCTATGATCTGTTGGTCATTGGCGGTGGGGTAAACGGCGCAGGGATCGCCAATGATGCCGCCGGGCGCGGCTTGTCGGTGCTGCTGTGCGAGCAGCATGATCTGGCCTCGCACACCTCGTCGGCCAGCAGCAAGCTGGTACACGGCGGCTTGCGTTACCTCGAGCACTACGAGTTCCGGTTGGTACGCGAAGCCCTCGGTGAGCGCGAAGTGCTGTTGCAGAAAGCGCCGCATATCATCTGGCCGCTGCGTTTTGTGCTGCCGCACCGGTCCCATCTGCGCCCACGCTGGATGCTGCGCGCGGGCTTGTTTCTTTATGATCATCTGGGCAAACGCACTACGCTGCCGGGGTCGACCGGTGCGCCCTTGAATGGCCAGGGGCCGCTGAACCCGCAGATCGACTATGCCTTCGAATATTCCGATTGCTGGGCCGATGATGCCCGCCTGGTGGTGCTCAATGCAGTGCAGGCGGCCAGCCTGGGCGCGGAGATTCGAACCTATACGCGGTGCGAATCGGCGCGCCGCAAAGGCGATCTGTGGCAGGTCGAGCTGTTGTCTGACCACGGCACGGCTGAAACCGTGCACGCGCGGGCCCTGGTTAATGCGGCAGGGCCTTGGGCCGCGCGGGTGATGGAGCGCGTGGTGGATACCCGCTCGCCCTTTGGCGTGCGATTGGTACAGGGAAGTCATATCGTCGTGCCGCAGCTATATCTCGGCAGCCAGGCCTATATTCTTCAGAACGAGGACGATCGCATCGTCTTTGTATTGCCCTATGAGAACCAATACTCCTTGATCGGCACCACGGATGTGGACTATCAGGGCGATCCTGCTCAGGTTGAGCCAACCGAGGCAGAGACCGAGTATCTGCTGCAGGTGGTTAATGCGCATTTCAAGCGACAGCTCAAGCATGAAGACATTCGGCACCGTTTTTCTGGCGTGCGGCCGTTGATCAGTGATGCCAGTGAGTCCGATCCCTCGGCTGTGAGTCGCGATTACAGTCTGACGCTGGACGGTGACGCCGGTCAGGCGCCTCTGCTGGCGGTATATGGCGGCAAACTCACGACCTTTAGAAAGCTGGCTGAGGCGGCAGTGGATAAGCTGACGCCCTGGTTTCCTGAGGCGCACCCAGCCTGGACCGCGACCCATGCGCTGGCCGGTGGGGATTTTGAGTCGCACGCGCAACTGAGCGCCGACCTCAAAGCGGAATACCCCTGGCTGAGCGAACAGCAACTGGAGCGCTTTGTGCATTGCTACGGCACCCTGAGCCGGGTATTTCTGCGCGGCATGCGTTCCCAGGCGGATATGGGAGAGCAGTTTGGCGCGGGGCTGACCGAGCGTGAGATCAAATACCTTCGCGAGCGCGAGTGGTCGCGCGATCTGGAGGCAATCTTGTGGCGGCGAACCAAACTCGGCTTGCACTTGAATGCCCCGCAGCAGCTGCGTCTGGCTGACTATCTGCAGGAACTGGCGGGAGAAATTCTGGCAGTGTGAGGGCAGGGCACACGCTTCTCTGGCGCCATTACGCCTGCGTTGCGGACAACGCAGGCGAGCGCGGCTATCAATCAGCGATTTTGACTACCAGCTTGCCGAAGTTCTTGCCTTCGAGCAGGCCAATAAAGGCCTCTGGCGCACTCTCCAGACCCTCTACACGGTCTTCCTTCACCCGTACCTTGCCACTCTCGACCCAGGGGGTCATGGTCTTGAGGAAGTCCGGGAAGCAGTGGCCGTAGTTGTCGAAGATGATGAAGCCCTGCATGCGAATACGCTGGCTCAACATCAGGCGCATCAATTGCGGCAGACGATCGGGGCCGACCGGCAGCTCGGTGGCGTTGTATTGGGCGATCAGGCCGCACAGCGGTATGCGTGCGTGGGCGTTGAGCAACGGCATCACGGCATCAAACACCTTGCCGCCGACATTCTCGAAATACACGTCGATGCCCTTGGGGCAGGCGGCAGCCAGTTTGTCGTTCAGGTCTTCGGCCTTGTGATCGATGCAGGCATCAAAACCCAGCTCCTCGACCGCGTAGTGGCACTTGTCGGCACCGCCAGCAATGCCGACCACATGGCATCCCATCAGCTTGGCGACCTGACCCACTACCGTGCCGACCGGACCCGTGGCAGCGGCGACGACGACGGTTTCACCTTTCTTGGGTTGACCGATGTCGGTCAGGCCCATGTAACCGGTGAAGCCGGGCATGCCCAGTACGCCCAAGGCTTGGGAGGGGGCTTGCATGTTCTTGTCGAGGCGAAACACCATGGCGCCGTCAGACAGGGTGTAATCCTGCCAGCCGGAGGCAAAGCACATCACCAGGTCACCTGCGGCGTAGTCGTCGAGTTTTGATTCCAGCACTTCACTGACGGTGGCGCAGGTCATCACGCCGCCTACCGGCACCGGATCGGCGTAGGATTTGGCGTCACTCATGCGCCCGCGCATATAGGGGTCGAGCGACATCCAGCGGTTGCGCAACAGCATCTGGCCATCGCCCACGGCGGGAATATCGGTTTCTACCTGCTTGAAGTTGGCGGCAGTGGGTGCGCCCACCGGCCGCGAGGCAAGCAGAATCTGGCGATTGGTGGTGTTTGACTGTGGCATTGCACGTCTCCTGCTTTGAGGGCTGAGGTGCCGTGGGAGCGACGTTGGCGCCACGGCTGGATTGTAGCCCTAGGATGCGCAGAGCGTGGTGATGGTTCAACTTGGCTCTAGTCGCGGTGATGCCGTGCTATTGATTGCTAAGAGACGCGGTTTTACGCGGCGCTCTACCTCGGTGGGTGGGGCGCGGGAGGCTGCTGGCTGAGCAGCCGCTCACCCCGGCGCCGCGTGGGGCTGACTACTTGCAGGCGACGCGCCAGGCGCGCAGAAAGTCCTGCGCTCGGCCACCCTTATGGGGGTAGGAGCGCTCCCAGATTCGCGCTAGGCTGGGCAGATCGTTGCGCGCGGAGATGGCCAGTTGCTGGCGCTCGTAGATCAACCATGCAATGGCTGTGGCATAGGCCAGGTTGTAGCCCAGTTCGGCGTGCGGATTCTGCAGAAAACAGTGCTGGCTGGCCAGGCCGCGAACCTTGCTGGCCAACTCAGGCTGACTGGCCAGGTGCTGATCCCATATGTCGGTGTGTTGCTGTGGGCTGATAGCGTAGGGTCCAATGGCGTGGTCGCCGCGTTGCAGCGCTGGCAGGCGTGCGGTAGTCAGCAGCGTGCCCAGCAGCAATTGTTCCATTGCGACGCAGCGCACACCAAGGTAGGCAAGGGTCGGTCGCAGGATATTTTCCAACAAGTTGTCGGCGGCGCTGAGAGCCAGCAGGTCGAGAGGAAACAGGTCTTGGGTTGCAGTGTCTGGTGCGGGTACCGCTACTGGGCTGGCAATCACGACTACATCCTGTTGTTTAAATGCCTAAGCTAAAGCTTAGTTGTAATTTGTTGTTGTAAAGTGCTGTTTTTAAATTATTTTAGCGTTTTGGCTTTTCCCGATATAACCGCTTGCTATAAAGCGCACTGATTACAAGAAAAATGGATAAAAAACCATGAATAACCCCACTATGGCTGCGGCCGCCGGCATTGATGAGCCGGCCCTGCTGGCGCAGGAGCGGGGCTTTGCCCGGCTGCGTTTCAGCGCACAGCTGGAACCGGGCTTTCAGCTGTACCTGCATGCCAAGATGTGTGCGCGGGTAAAGGTGGTCGCCATCACCTCGGTCGCCTTCATGCTGTTTTTCATGCTGCTCGATTATCTTTATTTGCCTCATTGGGTCAGTGACTACACCCTGACCGTCCGTGTCATCGGCCTGATTATCATCGTTTGCGCCATCTGGTATGCCAATCGCGCCAACCGCGTGGCGCCGGACCGTGCGTTTGCCGTGGCGACCCTCGGCTATTTCTGTTCGGGGTTGATGGTGGCGATGGTGATCATCGTCGCGCGCTTGGCCGAGGTATCGATTCGGGTGACACATGACGGCCTGTATCTGGTACTGCTGTCGGGCATGTTCCTGCTGGCGTTGCCGATGCGGCACGCCACCGTGGGCTCCTGCGCCATTGTGTCGGTTTACCTGCTGGCTGAAGCGAGCATTGGCTCCAGCCGCTCTGTTGTGTTGTCCAACAGTATTTTTCTGATCAATTTCACCGTGATGGGCGCTTTCGGCGCGTATCTGTACGAATACATGCAGCGCCGCGCCTATCTCAACGAGCAACTGCTGGAAGCCGCGCGCCATCGCGCCGAGCGCGAAAGCCAGAGCAAGACGCGTTTTCTGGCAACCGCCAGCCATGATCTACGCCAGCCATTGCATGCCATGTCGCTGTTTATTCAGCACCTGTATGAGCAGGTCGATAGCCCGGATGCCAGCAAAACAGTGGCGCGTCTGGCGGATTCAACCCAATTGCTGCAGGCCATGCTCAACTCCTTGCTGGACATGTCGCGCCTGTCGGTGGGTATGGTGAGGGCGCAGCGGCGCTCGTTCAATCTCGAACCCTGGCTGCGGCAACTGCTGGACAGCCTCGGGCCTTTCGCTGCGCGGCGCAACATCCAACTGCAGTTGCGCTGCAACAAGGCCTACGCAGTCTACAGTGACCCCTTGCTGCTTGAACGCTTGATCCGCAATTACCTCAACAACGCATTGATTCATGCGGACGCGAAAACCGTGGCGATAGAGGTACAGCGAGTGGATGAGCGGCTGCGCATCAGTGTGGTAGATGACGGTATGGGTCTGGATAAGGCGGACCAAGAGCGCATTTTTGAGGAGTTTACCCAACTGCGTAACCCGGCCCGCACGCTGGAGAAGGGGGTGGGGCTGGGTTTGAGTATCTGCCGCCAGATAGTGCACCTGCTGGAATATCCGTCGGGCCTGACCTCCTGCGCCGGTGAAGGCGCCCGCTTCTGGTTTGACGCGCCACTGGGCGAATGGCAGACGCAGACCGAAGCGCCCCAACAGCAGCACGCCCCGGCCCTGAGTGGCCAGGTGGCGCTGGTTGAGAATGACCGCGTCAGCCGCGAGGCGATGCAAGCGTTGTTGTCGGCCTGGGGGTGTATCGTCTGGGCATTTGAAAGTGCCGAGGACGCCGTGCGTGGGCTGCAGGGTATCGCCGTTGATGTGTTGCTGACGGATTATCGGCTGGAGGGCGAGAGCGATGGGCTGATGCTGGTGCGCATGCTGCGCGATCAGGGCATCTTTTCCGGCCCGGCGGCACTGGTGACGGCCGATACTTCTGAGGAACTGACCGAGTCGGCGCGGCTGGCGGATGTCGAGTTGCTGTTCAAACCGGTACTGCCTGCACGGTTACGGCGCGTGGTGCACAACCTGCTGGCGTTGCGTCAGTGACGGAGGGTGGAGCTAGTGCGGTTCGTCAGGCATCCATGCCCCGCGAAAGGAGAAATGAGTCGCGCTAGAAGCTGACCAGCCCCAGCTTGCGAGCGTTGCTCACGCACTCGGTTCGGTTGTGACACTCAAGCGAGGTAAACAGCGCTTTGAGGTGGGTTTTTACGGTGTCTTCAGAGAGCGACAAGCGCTGACAGATGACCTTGTTAGGCAGGCCTTCGGCGAGCAAGTCGAGGATTTCCAACTGGCGCGGAGTGATACCCACGTCGCGCGCGCTGCTTTGCCGATCCAGTGGGCGGTTCTCATCGCCGATGACGACGTGAACGCCGTAAAGCAGCTGGGTCACGGCATCAAGCAGTGTTTTGCCGTCGGCGGTCTTGCTGATGAAGCCGGCAGCGCCAAGTTGCAGTGCAGCATCAAGGTCGCTGGGACTGTTGCTTGCGGTGAGTACCGCGACGGGCACCATGGCGTCTTCCTTGCGTAGCTTCTGCAGTAGCGCCAAGCCGCTGCTATCGGGCAGTTGCAGATCAAGCAGAATCAGATCGTAGGTGTTGTGCTGCACCTGTTGCAGGGCTTGTGCGGCATTGTGCGCGTGGTCCAGCTGCACCCCTTCGCAGAGGCTGCCCAATGTCAGGCTGAGCCCATCCAGATAGATCTGGTGGTCATCAATCAACAACAGCCGGGTGTCCGGCGGCAGATTACTGCTCATGTTCGTCATCCTCGACAGCTGCCTTCATGCCGGAAGGCCGGGCAGACTTGTTATTTTTTACCTCGGTGATAATAAGCAACCCGGTCCGGCAGGTCTAGCAGCAGGCTGACGGGCTGTGTGCTATTGCTCGCCGGCGCTGTCCGATGGCGGCAGACGTTGATGCAGGCTGCGCAGTTCGGCACGTAGCTGACGCACTTCTGCCAGTAATTGCTCCTGCTCGCTTGGCGGACCCGGGGGCGCCTGCTCGACGGTGCGCTCACGCTGGGTTTGGATGGCATCGACGATGACCGCGATAAACAGGTTGAGCATCATGAAAGTGGCGATCAGGATGAAAGGCACGAAATACAGCCAGGCGTAGGGGAACTGCTCCATTACCGGTCGTACTATGCCCATCGACCAGCTTTCCAGCGTCATCACCTGAAACAGCGTATACAGGCTCGCACCGAGCGTGCCGAACCACTCGGGGAAGTGTTCGCCGAACAACTGGGTAGCGATCACTGCCGCGACATAAAAAATCAAGCCCAGCAAGGCCACGATGCTGCCCATGCCCGGCAATGATGACAGCAGTGACTGCACCACCATTTTCATGCTCGGCACAATCGAGATCAGGCGCAGCACACGCAATACCCGCAGCGCACGCAGCACGGCCAGCGGTCCGCTGGCCGGAACCAGAGCGATAGCAATCACCAGGGTGTCGAACAGTCCCCAGGGGTCGCGCAGCAAACGCCAGCCATGGGCGACGAAGCGCAGGCCGATCTCGATGACAAAGCAGCCGAGGATTATCTGATCCAACGCCTTGAGGCCGCCGCCCCAATGCTGCATCGCGCTTGGCGAGGTTTCCAGGCCAAGAATCACGGCGTTGATAAGGATCAGCGTGGTAATCAGATACTGCACGGCAGGGCGGTCCAGCCAGTCGGCCAGCCGCTGCCGCCAGGGGCGGGTAAGGTTCAATGTATTGGTCATGGGTTGCTTCGTGGCGCTTCAGGGCCTGCGCGAGTGGCTGGCCCTGCGGGCGATTACTGTTCGTCCTCGGCAAAGGCGCAGAGGGTAAAGGTGGGTATGCCGGCATCCTGCATGCTGCGTGAACCGCCAAGGTCCGGCAGATCGATGATGGCGGCGGCTTCGTAAACGCTGGCGCCGCTCTGGCGCACCAGTCGAGCGGCTGCGAGAAAGGTGCCGCCGGTGGCGATCAAATCATCCAGCAGCAACACCTGTTCGCCGCCACTGAGAGCGTCGCGGTGCATTTCCAGGGTGGTTTCACTGTATTCGGTGGCGTAGCTTTCACGCAGGGTGTCGGCGGGCAACTTGCCGGCCTTGCGGAATAGCACCAGTGGCTTGTTCAACTCGTAGGCGAGCACCGCACCCAGCAGGAAACCACGGGCATCGATGGCGCCAATGTGCGTGACCGGCGACTCGACGTAACGCTGGATCAGGCTGTCGGCGACCATGCGCATGGCGCGCGGTGAATGATACAGCGGCGTGATATCGCGAAAGGTGACGCCGGGCTTGGGAAAGTCGGGCACCGGGCGAATCAGCGATTTGATGGTGTATTCGTCAAAAATCATGGGGGTTCCTGCAGGTCAGTCGAGTTGGCCGCCAGCCAGTGCGCACAGCTCGGCGTGGTCAATAATGTCAATTTGCTTGCCTTCGGCAGCAATCAGGCCCTGCTGCTGGAAGCGGGTAAAGACGCGCGAGACTGTTTCTACGGCAAGCCCCAGATAGTTGCCGATGTCGTTGCGTGACATGGCCAGACGGAAGCGATTGGCCGAATAGCCGCGCGAACGAAAACGTGCGGATAGGTTGATCAGCAAGGTTGCGATGCGTTCATCGGCGGTCTTTTTCGAGAGCAGCAGCATCATCTGCTGGTCGTCGCGAATCTCGCGGCTCATCAGCCGCATCACCTGGCGCCGTAGGCCGGGCATGCTGGCGGTGAGATCGTCCAGGCGTTCATAGGGAATTTCGCAGACCGAGGTGGTTTCCAGCGCTACCGCAGACAGCGGCTGACGCTCACCGTCCATGCCGGAGAGGCCGATCAGCTCGCCGGCCAGATGGAAGCCGGTAATCTGTTCGACACCGGCGTCATTGACGCTGAAGGTCTTGATGGTGCCGGAGCGCAGTGCGTAAACCGAGTTGAAGGTATCGCCCTGACGAAACAGCATCTCGTTCTTGCGCAGTGGTTTGCCGCGCTTGACGATGTTGTCGAGGGTGTCCATTTCGTTGTCATGCAGCGCCAGGGGCAGACACATGGTCGCCAGGCTGCAGTCCTTGCAGTGCGCTTCGGGCAGGGCGCGCAATTTGATGGCGTCAGACATGGGAAACTCTTTTAGTTGGCGGATAGCTGCAAGCGTACAACAAGCGCTGGCGGGTTTCACATCGGAGTGTGCGCAAATTGTTGCCGTCAGGGCTGGGCGTGGTCATGGTGTCCACCACTGTGCTGACTTCCGGGTGGCGAGAATGTGCTGATGATCCACTGCTGGTGCGGGCCGGGTAGGGTCCAGAGGCCAAAGGCGATGATCAGGCTGGCTGCGCCGATGCGCAGACTGCGCTTGCGCAGCAGCGCGGTCAGTTTATCAGCGGCGGCGCCGGTGGCGAGCAGCGTAGGCAGGGTGCCCAGCCCGAAAGCGAGCATCAAGAGTGCCGAGGTGCCACTGCTGCCATGGCTGCTGGCCCAGACCAATGAGCTGTAGACCAGCCCGCACGGCAACCAGCCCCAGAGCATGCCGAGTAGTAGCGCCTGGCCGGGTCGCTGCACCGGTAACAGGCGACGCGCGCGAGGCTCAATGTGGCGCCACAAGCCACGGCCCAGTGATTCTATGCGTGTGAGGCCCGACCACCAGTTGGCCAGGTACAGGCCCATACAGATCATCAGCAGCCCGGCGATGGTGCGCAGCACCACGCCCAGACCCATGCCCTGCAGTGCCCAGCCGAAGCTGCCGAGCAAGGCGCCGGCGAGCGTGTAGCTGCTGATGCGGCCCAGGTTGTAGCTCAGCAGGATGCGCCACAATGGCCAGCCCTTGCGCTGTTCGGCGGGTATGGCCAGGGTCAGTGCACCCATCAGCCCCCCACACATGCCAATGCAATGGCCGCCGCCGAGCAGCCCCAGCGCCAGGGCGGTGAACACCTGTGGCAGCAGATCTGCGGTCATACCGGGCGGTCGTCGTCGGTTTGCTTGGTCTCGTTGTCGCGCGCGGCCGTGCGTTGATCAGGGCTGTCGGCGGGTTTGTTGCGCCCTTGGGCGGCTAGGTGAGCGGGGTCGTCCTCGTCAAACAGAATACTGTGCGCCGGGCTGTCGAGGTCATCGTACTGACCGTTGTTGACCGCCCAGTTAAATATCCAGATAGCGATGACTACCAGAAAAATGGCAATGGGAACCAGAATGTAAAGTACGGTCATGCGCTGGCCTCCGCGAACCGGTCGGTTGGCGCCGGGTGCGGCTGAACCTTCAGGCGGGTCAGCCGCAGGGCGTTGAGTACCACTAGCAATGAGCTGGCCGACATGCCCAGCGCGGCCCAGGCGGGGGTGACCATGCCGAGCGCGGCCAGTGGCAATATCGCCAGATTATACAGGCTGGCCCAGGTCAGGTTCTCGATCATGATGGCGCGGGTGCGCTGCGCTACCTGCAAGCTGTCGACCAGCGTCAGCAGGCGGCTGTTGAGCAGCACCGCGTCTGCGTTGGTTTTGGCCAGATCGGAGGCATTGCCCATGGCCACCGATATGTCAGCGCTGGCCAGAACCGGCACGTCGTTCACTCCGTCACCCAGCATCAACACCTTCTCGCCGCGAGCCTGCTGCTCTTGCACGTAGGCGAGTTTGTCATCTGGGCTGGCATTACCGATCGCCTCGCTGATGTTCAGCTGCGTGGCCATGCGCTCAACCACCGCGTGCTGATCGCCCGACAGCAAGACCACCCGCAACCCGCGCGCCTGCAGCGCCGCGACCATCGCGCCGGCATCGCTGCGCAAGCGGTCATTCAGGGCAAACCAGGCAATCGGGCCGGCAGCATTGCCCAGCAACAGCCACTGACCGGGCGCATCGGGGTAGGCAGGCGCGGCATAGCCGCCCAGTGCGCTGACGAAGTCGGCTTTGCCGATGCGCAGTGTCTGGTCGTCGCACTCGCCTTGCAGGCCCTGGCCCGGCACGTTCTCGACCGCGTTGGCGCTGTGCAGGCTGCGGCCGAAGGCGCGGGCGATCGGATGCTCCGAGCAGCTCTCCAGCATGCGTGCCCAGCGTAGCGCCTGATCGGCATCATGGTCGGCAAAGGGCTGGATCTGCTCCAGCGTCATACGGCCTTCGGTCAGCGTACCGGTTTTGTCCAGTATGACTGTACTGATCTGCTTCATACCCTCTAGCACGTGGCCGCGCGTAATCAGCAGGCCTAGCTTGTGCAGGCTGCCGGTGGCCGTGGTCAAGGCAGTGGGGGTTGCCAGCGAGAGGGCGCAGGGGCAGGTCGCCACCAGCATGGCCAGCACAATCCAGAACGCGGTATCCAGGTCGCGCAATGACCACCAGGCAGCGCCCACCACCACCACGGACAGCAGTACGGCGAGCAGAAAGTACTGTGCTACCTGATCGGCCAGCTTCGCCAGACGGGGTTTGTCTGACTGCGCTCGTTCCAGCAGGCGAACGATGGCGGACAGGCGCGTCTCGTTGCCCAGTGCCGTCACGTCGATCTGCAGCGGGCTTTCGACATTGAGGGTGCCTGCGGTAACGGTATCGCCGACGCGCTTGGCGATTGGCAAATATTCGCCCGACAGGGCGGATTCATCGACGCTGCTGCTGCCTTGGTGGATGCGGCCATCGGCGGGAATGCTTTCGCCGGGTTTAACCTCTACCCGATCGCCACAGACCAACTCCTCCAGCATGATGCGCTGGCTGCTGCCGTCAGCCGCCAACCGCAGCGTGCTGGGCGGCAGCAGGTTGACCAGGCGCGCGGTGCTTTCCACTGTGCGCTGGCGTGCGCGGCGCTCCAGATAACGGCCAGCCAGCAGGAAGAAGGCAAACATGGTAACCGAGTCGAAGTAGACCTCCCCGCGGCCGATGACTGTGGCCCAGATCCCGGCCAGATAGGCGCCACCAATGGCCAGTGAGACCGAGACATCCATGCTCAGACGGCGGTTTTTCAGGTCGCGCCAGGCCCCCTGAAAGAAGGGCGCACAGCTATAAAAGACTACCGGTGTGGTCATCAACAGGCTGGCCCAGCGTAACAGGTGCGCCATGCTATCGGTCAGGTCTTGGTCAAACTCCTCATACAGGGCCATGGTTGCCATCATCACCTGCATGAACATCAGGCCAGCCAGCCCCAAGCGCCGCAGATAACGACGGTTCTCGGCGGCGATCTGCTCGGCGGCCTTGTCTGGCTCATAGGGGTGGGCGATGTAACCGATGCGCCGCAAACCGGCAATCAGTGTCGATAGCTTGGTGGTCTCGGCCTGCCAGGTCAGACTGAGGCGCTGGTTACCCATATTCAGGCTGGCCTCAAGCACGCCCGGTTGCGCGCGCAGGTGGCGTTCGATCAACCAGCAGCAGGCCGCGCAATTGATGCCTTCGATCAGCAGTTGAATTTGTTGGCCAGTGCCCTGAGGGGAGGTGTAGCGCTGTTGCACGTCTTCACGGTCATAGAGCTCCAGCTCGTCCTGCAGTACCCGTGGCATGGCCTCAGGGTTGGCGGAGCGTTCGGTGCGGTGCTGGTAGTAAGACTCCAGTCCAGCGCTGCAGATAGCCTCGGCCACCGCCAGACAGCCGGGACAACACAGCGGCCTCTGCTCGCCCAGAATGTCTGCGTGCCAAGGAGCGCCGGCGGGAACCGGTTCGCCACAGTGGAAGCAAGGGGTGGGTTGCGCCATCAGTTACTGCGCGGAGATCTGATAACGCTGGCCCGGAACCAGGTTTAGCTCGCCGGTCAGGCGCCAACCCTTGTCGCCGGGCTTGTCCGGGTCGCTGAGCTCAATATAGCGACGACCTTCAATCTGTTGTTCCAGCTGACCGGTGTAGCTGTTGCCGCGAATCTGTCGCAGGGTAATGGCGCGGTCAAGTGAGGCGTGGGCTGGCGAGATCAGGTCAAGCGTCAGACTGCGCGGCAAGGCCACAAAGTCGCCTTGCAACGCCAGGCTGATATCGCCGGTAACCTCGTCAATGCCAAGGTCGGCGGCCACTCCCAGATCCCGCGCCATGTGGTCGCGGCCGAGGTAAAGGTTGATGGCCTTGCCTTCGGTGTAATAGTTGTCGCGTACCAGACTGTCGGGGTTGAGCGTGGCAACGAACAGCAGTCCCAGGCCAATGAAGACCGCGAAGGCAAGGATGGCGATGATGAACCAGGCCCAGAACTGCTTGTACCAGGGCGTGCTGAGGTTGTCGTGCTGCATGGGTGTTCCTGTCATCATTAACCTGACTGTCTTGATTTCACTGTTGCCTGTCGATCAACGCACTGCGGGTGCCATAAAACGGCTTTCCGAGCTGGCGGTGACGCTGTCATCGTCGGTGGCGACCACTTCAAAAGTGATGGGTATATTGGTTGCGCCATCAAGCTCTGCCGGGTCTATCTGCACATTCAGCGGCAATTGCAGCTTGCTGCTCGGACCGACCACCAGCGACCGGTCTGGCAGGTGCAGGGTAAGCCCGGTGTGACCTTCCATGCTCAGCCGGTAGCTGCGCTCGGTAGTGCCCTTGTTGAAGATTTTGACAATGTACACGTTCTCTATCTGGCCGCTGCTGGTTTCTCGAAACAGAACATTTCGGTCGCGTTCAATATCCAGCGAGACCTGCGAGATATTACTGACGGTAATGATGAACAAGCCGATCATGACCAGCAAGGCTGTACCGTAGCCAAACAGCCGCGGGCGGAACACCTTGGTTGGTTTGCCCTCCAGACTGTGCTCGGTAGTGTAGCGAATCAGCCCCGGCGGGTAATCCATCTTTTCCATTACTTCGTCACAGGCGTCGATGCAGGCGGTGCAGCTGATGCACTCGATCTGCAGACCATCGCGAATATCGATACCGGTAGGACATACCTGCACGCAGATTTCACAGTCGATGCAGTCACCCTTGCCGACGGTGGCGGGGTCGACGCCCTTCTTGCGTGAGCCGCGCGGCTCGCCGCGCGCGGCATCGTAGGACACAATCAGCGTATCAGCGTCGAACATAACGCTTTGAAAGCGCGCGTAGGGGCACATGTGAATGCACACCTGCTCACGCAGCCAGCCGGCATTGATGTAGGTGGCTGCGGTAAAGAAGAACACCCAGAACAGCGACCAGCCGGCCATCTGCCAGGTGAACATCTCGACGATCAGCCCGCGGATGGGCGTGAAGTAGCCAACGAAGGTCAGCGCGGTAGCCAGTGAGATCAGCAGCCAGATACTGTGCTTGGCCGCTCGGCGCGCGAACTTGTTGAGGCTCATTGGCGCGTGGTCGAGCTTTATGCGCGCGTTGCGCTCACCTTCGGTGACGCGTTCGGCCCACATGAACACCCAGGTCCAGACGGTTTGCGGGCAGGTGTAACCACACCAGACCCGGCCGGCAAACACGGTAATGAAGAACAGTCCGAAGGCGCAGATGATCAGCAGGAACGACAAGAGGAAAAAGTCTTCCGGCTGGAAGGTGGCGCCAAAAATGTGGAATTGACGCGCTGGCAGATCCCAAAGCACGGCAGGGCGGTCACCCCACTGCAGCCAGACAGTGCCGAAGTACAGCATGAAGAGAAAGGCGACGCCGGCCAGGCGAATGTTTTTGAACAGGCCTTTGTAGGAACGGGTCTGTATCTTTTCGCGCTTAGCGTACAGGTCGTAGGTTTCGACTTTGGGGGTGACATCTTCCAGGGGGATTTTACTGCTCATATCAGGCTGACCCTCAGGCGAAGGGGAAGTGTTGGCGGACTGACCTCACGTAGGGTCAGACTTTGCCTGTATCACTGAAAATAGACTGGTTTGCCAGGCCGCACAATGCGACCGGTGGTCGCGCACCATGAGGGGGCTATAAACAGAAATGGGGGAACCAAGTTCCCCCATTCTGATGGTGCGCGTATTAACGTACGACTACCGCTTACTGCTCGTCCTGATGGGACAGGCTGTAGATGTAAGACGCCAGCATGTGAATCTTGTCTTCACCCAGATGCGCCTGAGCAGGCATGTGGCCGTTACGACCGTAGCGAATCGTCTGCTGAACCTGCAGGAAGCTGGAACCGTACAGCCAGATATCGTCGGTCAGGTTCGGCGCACCCATTTGCTGGTTGCCCTTACCCTCGGCGCCGTGACAGGCCACACAAGTGTTCTTGAAGATTTCTGCACCGGCGGCCAGATCGACATTGTCAGTTTCCAGGCCTGACAGGCTGCGTGCGTAACCAGATACGTTGCGTACGCCATCTTCGCCAATCACTGCCAGCCAGGCAGGCATGGCTGCCTGGCGACCGCCGCGCAGAGTGGTCTTGATGGTTTCGGGGTCGCCGCCGTACAGCCAGTCGTTGTCGGTCAGGTTCGGGAAGCCGAAGGCACCGCGAGCGTCGGAGCCGTGGCAGACCGAGCAGTTGGTAGCAAACAGACGCTGACCAATGCGGGTGGCGTCGCGGTCTTTGGCTACTTCCTCGACTGGCATTTCGCGGTATTTAGCGAAAATCGGTGCGAACTGCGCTTCTGCTTCAGCAACTTCGGCCTGGTATTCCTTGGCCGAGGTCCACTCAAGATAGCCTGGCCATTTGCCTAGACCCGGATACAGGAACAGATAGAAGGCAGCAAAAATCATGGTGGCAACGAACAGCACAAACCACCAGCGGGGCAGGGGGTTATCGTACTCTTCAATACCATCAAAGCTGTGGCCGACCTTCTGATCGGTTTGTTCCGGACGCTGACCCTTGCGCGTGGCCAGCAGCAACCACAGGATCAGGCCCAGACATGTCAGGGTCAGGACAACAATGTACCCGCTCCAGAAATTAGTCATTACTTGTTACTCCTAGCATCATCTTGCTGCTCTTCCGTAGCCTTGGCGTCGTCGTCATCGAGGAAGGGCAGTTGTGCTGCTTCATCGAAGTCCTTCTTCTTGTATGAGCTGTAGGCCCATATCACGACACCAATGAAGGCCACCATGGCAAAGATGGTGCCCAGGCCGCGGAGAGTGTTGATATCCATGGTTGCTTACCGATCCGAAAGGACAGTGCCGAGGTGCTGCAGGTAGGCGATGATGGCGTCCATTTCGGACACTCCCTCAACCGCTTCCTTGGCGCCGGCGATGTCTTCGTCAGTGTAAGGAACGCCCATTCCACGCAGCACTTCCATCTTCTTGGCGGTGTACTTGCCATCGAGGACGTTGTCCTGCAGCCAGGGGAAGGCGGGCATCTTGGATTCCGGCACCACGTCACGTGGGTTGATCAGGTGAGCACGGTGCCAGTCGTCGGAGTAACGCTCGCCGACGCGGGCCAGATCGGGGCCGGTACGCTTGGAGCCCCACAGGAAGGGGTGCTCCCAAACGCTTTCACCGGCTACCGAATAATGGCCGTAACGCTCGGTTTCAGCACGGAAAGGACGAATCATCTGCGAGTGGCAACCAACGCAGCCCTCGCGGATGTACAGGTCACGACCTTCCAGTTCCAGTGCGGTGTAGGGACGCAGGCCCTCTACCGGCTGGGTAGTTTCCGGCTGGAAAAACAGCGGGACGATCTGGACCAGGCCGCCGAAGCTGATGGCGATGACCATCAGCACGACCATCAGGCCCAGGTTCTTTTCTACGGTTTCATGCATTTTCATCTAATTCTTCCCTCAAGCAGTCTGGGCTGCGGCTTCAAGTGCCGCCGGCTTGCTGTGACGCACGGTGCGCCACACGTTGTAAGCCATCAGCAGCATGCCCAGCAGGAAGAAGGCGCCGCCGATCATCCGCACGATGTAACCCGGATGGCTGGCTTCCAGAGCTTCGACGAAGGAATAGGTCGGAGTGCCGTCGACGTTGACTGCACGCCACATCAGACCCTGAGTGATACCGTTGACCCACATGGCAACGATGTACAGCACGGTACCGATGGTCGCCAGCCAGAAGTGGGCGTTGATCAGCGGGGTGCTGTACATGGCTTCGCGACCAAAGATCTTGGGGATCATGTGGTACAGCGAACCAATGGAGATCATGGCAACCCAGCCCAGTGCACCGGCGTGTACGTGACCAATGGTCCAGTCGGTGTAGTGGGAGAGCGCGTTCACGGTCTTGATGGCCATCATCGGACCTTCAAAGGTGGACATGCCGTAGAAGGCCAATGCCACAACCAGGAAGCGCAGGATGGGGTCGGTACGCAGTTTGTGCCAGGCGCCGGACAGAGTCATCATGCCGTTGATCATGCCACCCCAGCTCGGAGCCAGCAGGATCAGCGACATCACCATGCCCAGTGACTGCGCCCAGTCAGGCAGCGCGGTGTAGTGCAGGTGGTGCGGGCCGGCCCAGATGTAGATGGAGATCAGTGCCCAGAAGTGCACGATCGACAGGCGGTAGGAGTAGATCGGACGCTCGGCCTGCTTGGGTACGAAGTAGTACATCATGCCCAAGAAGCCCGCAGTCAGGAAGAAACCAACCGCGTTGTGGCCATACCACCACTGAATCATCGCATCTGTCGCGCCGGCATACATGGAGTACGACTTGGTCAGCGAGACCGGCACCGCCATGCTGTTGACGATGTGCAGCACGGCGACGGTGATGATAAAGCCACCGAAAAACCAGTTGCCCACATAGATGTGCTTCATCTTGCGCTTCATGATGGTGCCGAAGAACACCAGGGCGTAGCTGACCCAGACGACGGCGATCAGGATGTCGATCGGCCATTCCAGCTCGGCATACTCCTTGGTAGAGGTCAGCCCCTGCGGCAGGGTGATGACCGCCAGCACGATCACTGCCTGCCAACCCCAGAAGGTAAAGGCAGCCAGACCGTCAGAGACGATGCGCGCTTGCGAGGTTCGCTGCACTACATAGTACGAGGTAGCGAACAGGGCGCATCCGCCAAAGGCAAAGATGACGGCGTTGGTGTGCAGTGGACGAAGACGCCCAAAGCTGGTCCAGGGCAAGCCAAAATTAAGTTCAGGCCAGACCAGTTGGGAGGCAATGAAGACGCCCATGGCCATGCCTACGATACCCCAGACGACCGTCATGACGGCGAACTGGCGTACCACCTTATAGTTATAGGCTGTCGGAGTGGTAGCTGTGCTCATGCGAGATTCCACGGATAGCAGTTGGTTTATGGGTATTAAAGCGCTGGCAAGTATGAGGAAAGCCCGCGCGCATTGCAATGACATAGGTCATTGTTTGGCCGTGGGAAAAGCCCTCTGGAACGGCTTTGCGGGCTATTGTTGTGCGGCTGTTGTGCTGCCTGAGGTCATTGTTCTGCCAGTGCGTGATCGCCGGCACGAACGGCCTTCCGGCTGAGCGCCGATGACGGGTAGGGCTTTGCGGCCGTCTGGGCGTCTGGCGGATGTGCTTCGCCTCGTTCAGCGTAGTCGGCCCAAGCTGATCTGTGAAGCGCTTTGGCCAACGGCCATGGCTGTGACAAGATGTCGCGTTTCAGTATTGAGATAAATTATGTCGAACGCTGTGCTGGTCAACGAACCTGACGACCCGCTGGGCGTCACGCTACTCCTCGGGCATGGCGCAGGTGCGCCAATGGATAGCACCTTCATGGAGCTGTTGGCCAACCAACTGGCTCGCCGCGGCGTACGCGTCCTGCGCTTCGAGTTTCCTTATATGGCCGCTCGGCGTAGTGATGGCCGCAAGCGCCCGCCCAACCCCATGCCGGTGTTGCAGGCTCACTTGCGCGAGCTGTGCAGCGAGCTGCCGTCGCCGTTCTTTGTGGGGGGGAAGTCCATGGGTGGTCGGGTGGCCAGCATCCTGGCGGGCGAGGTGGGCGCGCGTGGCTTCATTTGTTTTGGCTACCCCTTCCATCCACCGGGCAAACCGGAGAAAACGCGTACCACGCATTTGCAGACGCTTGCCTGTCCGGGGCTGATAGTACAGGGCTCACGTGATCCATTCGGCAAGCCGGCAGAAGTGGCGGATTATGTGCTGGATACGCACCTGCAGCTGCATTGGCTGGATAGCGGCGAACACGATTTCAAACCGCTGAAGTCGAGCGGGCGAACACAGCAGATGCTGATAGACGAGGCCGCCGAGGTGGCTGCCGGTTTCTGCCGGCAGCACCTGTGAGGTGGCGAGGTCAGACGCCTAATGCTGCCGGCATGATGGCGGCGGACATGGTGCCCCAGCGGCGACCCTTGACGGAAAGCGGTACGTACAACACGAAGACGACAATGTTGGTGCCCGGCAATACAAAAGTGCCCAGATTGATGTAGGTGCAGGAAGCCATGATGCGCAGGTCGTTTTCGCTACTGACGGCAAAGCGCTTGTAGTTGCTGCGTGCGGCATCGATCTTGGGATCACCGGTCGGCGGCTGCGATGATGCGCTGCGGCTGGTCGCTAGATACCCCTTCTCATTGACCGCAGCGGTATACACGATGCCGTCTTTGCCACCCTTGTCCCACTCGTCCAGTAGCGGGCGTATGCGCTCGATAAAGGCATTGGCCCAGCTCACATCGTGTTTTGGCGGATTAGTGTTGGCGATCGGCGTGTAATGTTGGTCGAACAGGTCCACGCCGCCGTCAGCCAACTGCTCAAGACGTGCTTCCAGTTCGCTACGACGACTCATGAGCAGCTCTGTAACTGCTTCAAGATGGCCTTCGCCGAGGCGGAAGCCAGCCAATGAGCGCAATGCCAGATTGGTGTTGTCACGTAGCGAGTCGGCTTGAGTAAAGGTTTCTTCCATACGCTTGCTGATGGTAATGCTCAGCTCGCGAATTTCCCCGCCGTGCTGCAAGGTTTCGGCATTGGTAGCGGTTAGCTCTTCCAGCGCGCTGCTGACCATCAACAGATCATCATTGGTGCGCTGAAAATCCTCGACCAGCGTATCGAACTGGTCGGCAGCGCTGCTGACCGCGGCGCCGGTAGTTTCGGTTTGCTCCAGCATGCCGTGGGTTTGCTGCTCGGCGCCGGACATGGCGTCGGTCATCTGTTCCATCAACTGACTGATCTGCTCGGCGGCGTTGCCTACCTTGAACGACAGGTTGCGGACCTCATCGGCCACGACGGCAAATCCGCGCCCCTGCTCTCCGGCCCGGGCGGCTTCAATCGCAGCGTTGAGGGCCAGCATATTAGTTTGTGCGGAAAAGTCCTGCACTGTCTTTAGAATTTCACGCACTTTGCCTGATGTGGCATCTAACGCATTGATATTATTCTGAAAGCCAGCCATGGCATCGTTGATCAGCTTCATCTTTTCGCGCGCGTTGCCAAGCTGAATCTTGGATTCGCGGGCCATGTCGAGGTTGCGGGTGTTTACCTCGGTCACGCCGGTGGCACGCGAAGAGATGTCCTGTAGTGCTGTAGTGGTCTGTTCGCTAGCGTGGAAGATTAATTCGGACAGCTGTTGCTGTTTGCCGGCGTCGCGCGCGGCCTGCTCAGACAGCAGCCGGCTGTTGGCAGAGGCCAGGGCAGTCCCCAAGCTGTTCTGTTGCAGCTCGAGCATGATGTTGCGCAGCCGGTTATTGAGCACCGCGAACTGGCGTGAGGACTCTTCACTAGTGTTTTGGTCAAGCGCGCGAAGGTCAATCTGCTGGCTATTGGTTTTACTCAGTTGACTGCTGAGGGAGGCTGAGCTGCCAGGGCCTGCGGGTAAGCTCCACCAGGTCAGCAGGAGCGTGGGAGCGACCATGGCGATGGCCACCCAAAACAGGGTGCCTTCGGCGAGCGATATAAGGGCAACGAAGAAAAACAGCTCGCAGGCTAACAATGCCAGGCAACGGGTCAGAGGGGGCAACGCTGGAGCAGGTGCGGGATTGTTGTCGCGCTCGCTAGACAGGGGCGCGGCAGGATACTGGTTGGGCATGGTCGACTCGCTGCATCGTTATTTTTATGGGGCAGTGCTGTAACAGCAGACTGTCACAAAATGAAACTCTCGTCTCGTTCTAGATACAGTATCGGCAGCTGACGGTTAAAACTATAGGTCATTTCTGCCATTTGAGCGGGTGATTTTCAGTTTAATGTAAGCGACTGTAGTCGGCTCGCAGTGAGCGTGGCTGTGCCTCAGTGTGCCAATGATGGTAGCCAGAGCGACAGGCTGGGGAACAGCACTAACAGCAGCGTGGCAAACAGTAGAATGAAGATGAACGGTGGCGTGCCCTTGATGACGTCGAAGTACGGCCGACGGAAAATAGCCATGGCCGTGAAGATATCGCAGCCGAATGGCGGTGTGGCTGAACCAATGGCCGCCTGCAGCGTCACGATCACGCCGACATGAATCGGATCCAGTCCCGCGGCCTCAACTGCGGGCTTGAATAGCGGCGTCAGGATCAGGATGACCACAATAGGGTCGACGAACATGCAGCCGATGAAGAAAGACACGGCGATCAGCGCCAGCACCAGGGTAGGGCTATCGCCAATGCTGGCGATAACCGGCTCCAGTATGGCCTGCGGGATCCCGGCGAACGAGATGGTATAGGTAAAGGCATTGCCGGCGGCGACCAGGATGAAGACCACGGCAGTGATCAGGCCGGTCGACAGCGCCACATCCCAGATCTCTTTCAGTTTCACCGCGCGCAGGATGACTACCTCAAGAATCAGTGCGTAGAGCACTGCGATGGCGGCGGCTTCGGTAGGGCTGAAAATACCGCCATAGATGCCACCCACCACGACCAGCGGGAACCCCAGCGGCAGTAGCGCTTTTTTCAGGGCTTGCCAGCGTACTGCCCGGCCAACGCGTTCTTCCGGTTCGATACCCATGCGGATAGAACCGATCCAGCAGTACACGGAAAACAGCAGCAGAATCAGCAGGCCGGGCAGAATACCGGCAATAAACAGGTCACCGATGGAGGAGCCGGAGACCACGCCATAGATAATCATGCCGATGCTGGGCGGGATCAGCAGGGCGATGTCGCTGGCATTGATGATGAGCGCAATGCTGAAGGCGTCTGAGTAACCTTTCTCCAACAGCTTGGGTCGCATGGGGCCGCCCATCGCGACAACGGTCGCCTGGGTCGAGCCCGAAACTGCCCCAAACAGCGTGCAACTGGCGGCCGTGGTGATCGGTAGGCCACCGCGTAAATGGCCGACAAAACTCTGCACCAGATCAAGCAGGCGCTGGGAAGTGTGACCGCGGGTCATCAGGTCTGCGGCAAATATGAATAGCGGCACCGCAGCCAACGCCCAGGACTGTACGCCGCTGATCATTTGCCCCATCAACAGGCCGACGTTGCCCATATCGATAACCAGGAACAGCAGCATCAAACTGGCGACCAGCAACGGGACCATCATCGGGAAGCCCAGCATCAGCAGCACGATCATGGTTATGAATGTCAGGGTCAGCATGCAGGGTCCAGTAGCTAGCGGTTAAACGGCGCCGTCATCGGGAATGGCGTCGTACTCTTCCTTCTCGTTGAAGGAGCGATAGATGTCACGGGAGGTCAGGTTACGTATGGCGGTGAGCCAATATTGAATACCGGCGAGTGCAAACCCGATCGGCGCAGCCAGGTAGGGAATCCATAGTGGAATCTGCAAGGCGGAAGAGGTGCGGCCGCGCTCCTGAATGGCGCTGACATACTCCCACGCGTACCAGGCAAAGTAGAACATCAGAGCGCCGGTCAACAGACTGATGCAAACCAGCAAAGCCTTGCGGGGCCAGCCACTGAGTTGATCGTAGAAGGCCGACATGCAGATGTGACGGGCGCGCCGCACACCGTAGCCAAGGCCGGCAAAGGTCATGATTATCAAGCTGATCTGGGTTAGCTCGACCTGACCGGTCAAGCCGCTGCCCAGCAGTTGTCTGCCCAACACATGCACGATCAGCAGTCCGGCGAGAAACAGCACGCTGAGTCCGAGGATGGTTTTTTCGATGTGTTCCGACGTGCGATCCAGTGCGCCCAGCACTTTGCTGAGCAATGCCTTTGAAGAGTGGCTGGCCGACGTATCGCCAGGCTCGGGCATTGAGCTGTCCTCTGCTTGGCCTGTTGGGTCAGGCTCTGACCGGGTGATTGCAAGTGCAACCCGGTTTGGATTCGTGTGCTGAAATCGACGTGCCGGTCAGCTTGTGATGGCGTTATCGATTTGCGATCTGTTTTTGAACATACCTTATCCAAAGCGGTTTTGCACGGGTGGACATCCGCTGATCGTATGTTAGGGTTGTTTAGCTAACCAGAACAGTTGATAAGGAGTGTTCCATGAATTGGCGTAATGGATGTATTGGTGCAGCGGCGGTCTTGCTGGCGGCCTGTGGATCGGATGAAGAGCCTACGGCAGAAACTGCAGCACCTGAGGCAGAGGCAGAGCAAACCGCTGCTGCTGCCGAACCTGAGACTTGGGGCTTTGCTCTTGAAGAGATCGAGGGCAGCGTCCAGTACGAATACGGCGCCAAGTTCGCCGAACTGGTCAAGGAAAAGACTGACGGCGAGGTGGAGGTCAAGCTTTACACTTACGGTCAACTGGGTGGCCTGACGGATATCTATGATCAGGTTCAGTCAGGCGCCGTGCAGTTTGCCTTCGGTTCCGGCTTTCTGGGTGGCACCGTGCCCGAGTCGCAGCTGTTCAGCCTGAATTTCGTACTGACCGACAACGAGAAGACCAACGCCGAGATTCTCAACGCGCCTGAATTCCGCAAGAACGAAGATCTGGTTGCCTCCTTCCGCGAGCGTGACTTGCAGCCACTTGCCATCGTGCCGGAAGGTTGGCAAGTGTGGAGTGCCAACAAGGAAGTACGTTCTCCCGAGGATTTTGACGGCATGGCGATCCGCACCATGGATAACCGCCTGCTGCGGGAAACCTACAGCGCTTATGGCGCGGATCCGACCACCATGGAGTACGGTGAGTTGTTCAGTGGCATGCAGTTGGGCCAGCTTGATGGCAACATCCAGCCGGTCTTCGCTCACCAGGAGATGGATTTCTACAAGGTGCAGGACTATCTGATCTTTGCCAATCAGGCCGAGTTCATCGCCACCTTCATGGCCAACAGCCCTTGGTATGATGGCCTGAGCCAAGATCGCAAAGACGTGATTGAAGAGGCTGTCACCGAGTTGGTGCCCTACATTCACGACGTGCAAACCCGCCTGAACACCGAACGACTCGACATCATCACCGAGAACAGTGACATCGAACTGGTTTACCTGACGCCCGAGCAGCGTGAGGTCTTCCGTGAGCGCAGCTTGCCGGTACGTGATGTATTTTCCGAGATGGTGGGTGAGCGTGGTACGCGTCTGATGAACGCTCTGCTTGAACAGGTCGAGAAGGTCGATGTAGCGAAGTCGGCGCCCGCTGACGAGCCCGCAGCGACTGCACCTGCCGATGAGCAGTCGGAGGCTGATGAGCCAGCAATGGATGAAGCTGCCTGATATGCAGTAATCCGCTTGCAGCAAGCCTGACCTCGAATCTCCGATTCGAGGTTATGACAGAAAACCCGGATTGGCGTGAGCTGATCCGGGTTTTTTGTGGTCGCAAGTTAGGCAGTCGTTACTCACTTCGAACGGAGAACAGCATGAGCAAGACAGTCAACACCATCGATCCAAGCACCGGCGAGCGGATTGCCGAATATCACTTGCTGAGCGAAGAGCAGGCCAATGCGGCGATTGAACGCGCTGATGCCGCCTTCCAGAGCTGGCGAATGGAGAGCCTGGACAAGCGCGCCAAGGTTCTCAACAAGATGGCCGACCTGATCGAGCAGAACAGTGATGAGCTGGCGCAGCTGATGACCCGCGAGATGGGCAAGCCGATTGCCCAGGGTGGCCAGGAGTGCCAGCTGTGCGCAGCCATCTGCCGTTACTCTGCCGAACAGGGGCCGGAGCAGTTGAAGGACGAAACGCGCCCGCTCCAGGGTGGTCGCGCTTTGATCACCTATCAGCCCATCGGTGTAATCCTGGGGATTCAGCCGTGGAATTTCCCGCTGTACCAAGTCATCCGCTATAGCGCCTGCAACATCGTGGCGGGCAACACTACAGTACTGAAGCACGCCAGTAATGTGTTTGGCATGGCGCAGAAGATTGAGCAGCTGTACCTCGAAGCCGGCTTGCCGGAGGGTGTTTTCCAATCGCTGTTGCTTGATGGCGCCGGTGCCAGCAAGTTGGTGGAGCATCCGAAGGTGCGCGGCGTGACCTTCACCGGTAGTGACAATACCGGGAAGAAGATCGCCGAGGCGGCCGGTAAGGTGGTCAAGAAGACGGTGCTAGAGCTGGGCAGTAACGATGCCTATGTGGTGTTGTCTGATGCCGACATCGCTCTGGCGGTGAAAACCTGTGTCCAGGGGCGTGTGGTTAATAATGGCGAAACCTGTGTATCGGCCAAGCGCTTTGTGGTCGTCGACTCGGTCTACGATGAATTTCGTGATCAGTTTGTTGCCCAGATGGCGGCCATCAAGACCGGCGACCCCAAAGAGAAGGGCACTCAGCTGGGGCCCATCGCTCGCAAGGACCTGCGTGACACCCTGCACGATCAAGTCGAAGAGTCGGTGAGTAAGGGTGCCAAGGTCAGTGTTGGCGGTCAGATTCCAGAGGGCGCGGGCTTCTTTTACCCAGCCACTGTTCTGGAGGACGTCAAGCCTGGTATGCCAGCTTATGACGGCGAGTTGTTCGGGCCGGTCGCTGCGCTGATCAGAGCTAGCGACGACGAAGATGCGATGCGTATTGCCAACGACTCGCGCTATGGACTGGGCGGCGGCATTTTCTCCCGTAACGAAGATCGGGCCATCGAGTTGGCGCGGCTGCACTTCGATACCGGCATGGTCAACATCAACGGCTACAATCTGGCCCAGCCGCACTTGCCCTTTGGCGGCGTGAAGGACAGCGGTTACGGCCGTGAGCATGGTGGCTTCGGCATTCGGGAGTTCGTCAACATCAAGGCGGTGATGATCAGTCACTCGTAAGTTAATCGCCGCACGCATTGCACCCTATGCGAGTCGTGCGGCGCTCTTTCATGATGGCCGGCGAGCCAGTAGCATAGCGGCCATTCCCCCGTTTACCGGACGACCCCATGAGCCAAGTTGATCGCGCTGCCGTCGAGCAGGCTATTGCCCAGTACCAGGACCCCTACCTGAAAACCGACCTGATCAGCAGCGGTTGTCTGCGTCGGTTGGATATAGAAGAGGGCGTAGTGCACGCCGAACTTGTGCTTGGGTACGCCGCCGGTTCCATTGTGGGCGGCATTGCCCAGATGATTCAGACCGCCGTTGAGAATATCGACGGCGTAAACGCTGCTCATATAAAGGTGGGTTTTGAGGTCGCCGCTGGCGAACTGCAAGGTAAGGTGCCGGCGCTGGCCAACGTCAAGAACGTGATCGCGGTTGCCTCCGGTAAAGGAGGGGTGGGCAAATCGACCACTGCCGCCAACCTGGCTTTGGCGTTGTCACGCGAAGGCGCCAGCGTAGGGGTGCTTGACGCAGATATTTACGGCCCCAGCATGGGCCTGATGCTGGGCTTGCCTGAAGGCACGCGCCCCGAGGTGCGCGACAACAAATGGTTTATCCCGCCGCGAGCGCACGGTTTGCAAGTGATGTCGATGGCCTTTTTGGTGGACGACAACACACCGGTGGTCTGGCGCGGCCCGATGGTCTCTGGTGCGCTGATGCAGCTGCTAACCCAATCGGCTTGGGATGATCTCGACTACCTGGTGGTCGATATGCCCCCGGGCACGGGTGACATTCAGCTTACCCTGGCGCAGAAGGTGCCGGTAACCGGCGCGGTGATTGTGACCACACCGCAGGATCTCGCGTTGCTGGATGCCAAGAAAGGCATCGGCATGTTCGAGAAGGTGAATATTCCGGTGTTGGGTGTGGTGGAAAACATGGCCATTCATATCTGTTCCAACTGCGGTCACGCCGAGCATCTGTTTGGTGAAGGCGGCGGTGAGCGGCTGGCCGATGAGTACGGCGTAGACCTGTTGGCTTCTATGCCGCTCTCCATGATGATTCGGGAGCAGGCGGACGGCGGCAAGCCGACGGTGATTGCCGAACCGGAATGCCAGATCAGCATGATCTACCAGGATATGGCGCGTCATGTCGGAGCACGCATTACCCAACAGGCGGCGGGCCAGGGGATGCCGGAGATCAGCATCAGCGATGACTGATCGTGGTCTTTTGTCCGCTCCCATAACCCGGTAACATGCAGGCTCTTTTTCGACCAGTTCAGGACATACCATGAGCATCAAAGCCGACCGTTGGATTCGCAGAATGTCCCAGGAGCACGGGATGATCGAGCCCTTTGTGGAGCGCCAGGTGCGCGGCGCAGAAGGCGATCGGGTGATTTCCTATGGGGTGTCCAGCTACGGCTACGATGTGCGTTGCGCCGATGAGTTCAAGGTGTTCACCAATATCCACTCGGCCACCGTTGATCCCAAGCACTTCGACGAGAAGAGCTTTGTCGATGTGAAAGGCGATGTGTGCATCATCCCGCCTAACTCCTTTGCGCTGGCGCGTACTGTTGAGTACTTCCGCATTCCGCGCGACGTGCTGACCATCTGCTTGGGCAAGAGCACCTACGCACGCTGTGGCATCATCGTTAACGTCACGCCCTTGGAGCCAGAATGGGAAGGGCACGTTACCCTGGAGTTCTCCAATACCACTACCTTGCCGGCCAAGATTTACGCCAACGAGGGTGTGGCGCAGATGCTGTTTTTCGAATCTGACGAGTCCTGTGAAGTGTCTTACCGTGACCGTGGCGGCAAGTACCAGGGCCAGCGCGGCGTGACGCTGCCGCGAGCCTGAGGCGAGTAGATTAAAAACCGGCGCTCTAGGCGCCGGTTTTTTTTGCCTGGGCAGCATATGTTGCAGCGCTGAACACAAAAAAAACCGGCCTGCGAGACTTGCCGTGGAACAAGGCGCGCGCGACCGGTGCAATGCTACTGCTTCAGCTGATGACGCCCCCGGATGAGTGAGGGCGTCAAGTAGTGCTCTTACAGTGACTTGGAGACGGAGAAGGTGAAGTTCGCGTCGCAAGAATCGCTGTCTGAATAGGCGCAGTCGTCACCCAGATCGGTATCGCTGTACATCAGTGCCATATCCAGGCCCAGGATGGTTTTGCCGATGCTGACAGCCCAGTCGCCGTACTCTTCGTCACCATCAACACCGTTCAGCGGGTCCTTGGTGTCGGTCAGGCCGTAGTGCAGACCCAAACCCATGTCCCAAGGCAGGTCGAAACCATAGTCGATGTAGGTGTAGAGCGCGCTGGATGGGTCATATGCGTATTTGGCACCCAGAGTGAAGCCGTACAGGCTCAGGCTGGCCAGGGCTTCTTCAACGTCGATAGAGCTGTTCTTCGGGTAAGTGTAAGTGGCCCAGGACAGGTCGTAAGTGATGTCGTCTGTGATGGCGCCGCCGTAACCTGCGTAGTAGTCGATTTCCACGCTGGCGCCGCCAAAGTCGTCGGCATCCACGTTGGACGCCCAGGCACCAATGTACAGGCCGCTCTCATGGGCAAAGTCCAGGCTGCCTTGAATGGCACCTGCGCCGTCAGTCTGTGACTGGCCGCGCCAGATGTAGTCGGTGGCGAGGGTTACAGTCATGCTCGCGTCGACTTCCCCAATCGCTGTGTCAAATGCTTCAGCGTGCGCCATATTGGCAAAGGACAGTGTGCTGGCGGTAGCAATGGCAACTGCAAGTTTCTTCATCATCGCGTGTTTCCCCAAAATGTTTTGATTAAATGCGTTGGCATTGCTCTCATAGCATTTTGCTTGCCAGTTTTTTTAATTCCTTTATTTTCATTCACTTATGTCATTTTTGTGACAATGTGAAGCGGGGCAGGCCCGGCGCTACGCCGCACAGGTGCACTGTGTGGGTGCGCAAACTTAAAGCAATGGCGCAAAGGGTGGCAGGACGATGGCACTCGGGTGGTCGTTTCGGTGCGAAGGGTTAAAAACCTAATTCAGCCGCTGGGCATGGCCTGTTTGACGCAAGCGGACGGAGCGCTGACCAAGGCTATCAGCCGCTTGTGGCGTTGGTAGCGGACGAGCCTGCCTTGCAGGTTTTCGGGGAGTTCAAGGGTTTCCAGGTAGCCGGCCTGTTCGTAGAACGTGCGCAGTTCAGGTGCACAGAACAGCCATATGGGCCCCGAGTAGATTGCTCTAATGTGCTTGAGTAGAGCAGCAGCCTGGCCCTGGTGACGGTGTTGGGGGGCAACCAGCAGGCTGGTTAGCCAATGACCGTGGGCGGTTGGCTGCAGGCAGAGCGCACTGACGATGAGGTGATCCTGTTTGCCAACCCATACCTGATGCTGGCTGCTGAGTTTGGTGCCGCGCTGGTGTTGCCGGTAAAAACGCTGGGCCAGCGGATAGAGCAAAGGCGTTAGCTGTTGAATATCGGCAGACATGGGGGGCTAGCTTCAGCGGAATACGGTGCAAATGGCGGTTATTATGCCATAGCTGCTCACTCTTAGCGCTGAGGCGGCCCTGACTAAATGCGACGTCGCTTGCTCATCCACATAGTGCCAACAAACAAAAGCAGGCAGATGCCAAAAAACATCTTACCCAGGGTTGCGGCTGTTGCGCCGAAGCCACCGAAGGTGAATACGGCCGCAGCGACGGTCATAACAAAAAACACAATGGCCCAGTTAAGCAAGGGATACCTCCGGAAATACGCGGTGTTGCTGGACTGCCCGCCCATACATTCGATAGCGCCTGGCAGGGTCGCTTCCTTTATATGGAAATAAATGGCCGGCTTTTGTTCCATGTTCATCTGGTGTTTGTCCTTAGCGATGTTGCGTGATCAGGTTATGGGTTCACAGGCGCAGAGTAGGTCCGCGGTCGACGACCGAATCGGTTGACGCCCAACGCGGCTCGGCGAATTGCGGGGCGTTGTGGCCAACTTTCAGGTTGCTGGCGTCCAGCGCACGCACACCGGGTGTGTTACGAGCAGTGGCGATGGCAACGCGCTTGTCGTTGAGGTCTACAACCGTGCCGCTTAGCGTGACAAAACCGTCATTAGCAGCCACGCTGATGTAGATGCCGTCCGTGTTACCATCCCACTTCAACCGCGACTCTAGGGTGGCGGTCAGGATGCGGTCATCATCCATTGGCTGCCCTTGATCCTGGCGCTGTTCGGTGGGCATCGGTTTGCTGGTGCCGTCAGCGGCCTGAGCTGCGAGCGGCAGTAACGCGGTACAACTGATCGAGAGTGCAAGCAGAGCAGTGCGATTGATGCTGCGCATGATGTCAATCTCCGTTCAATCCATGTCCGTATCGGGCCGGTCATCCAGCCCAAACCTAGTCAGTGATAGATAGAGCAACTGCTGTGCCAGTTATTTAATATGATTAAAATATAATAAAATCAATAAGTTATGCTGTTTTGATGCGCGCATTAGAGTGCGTTTTGCAAGATTGCACGATTGGCGTCATGCAACTTGCACGATTATTTGCGGACTAACACCTACACCAAGTCTGGAGCAGACGAACAAATGGAAGCAGCACAGAAAACCGGGCGCATTCTGCTGGTAGACGACGAGCCAGCAATCCTCAGAACCTTCCGCTATTGCCTTGAGGATGAGGGATACCAGGTAGCTACAGCCGCCAGCGCCATGCAGGCCGAATCGGTCTTGCAGAGTCAGGTATTCGATTTGTGTTTTCTGGACCTGCGCCTGGGTGAGGACAATGGTCTGGATGTAATGGCGAAAATGCGCGTGATCGCTCCCTGGATGCGCGTAGTCATAGTGACCGCTCACTCTGCGGTGGATACCGCCGTCGATGCGATGCAATCCGGCGCTGCGGATTATCTGGTCAAACCCTGCAGTCCTGATCAGCTGCGCATGGCGGCGATCAAACAGCTGGAAATGCGTGAGATGGCGGCTCGCCTTGAGCAACTCGAAGGTGAAGTTAAGCAGCCGCAAGCACGCGCTGAATCGCAAAGCCCGGAAATGATGGCCGTTCTGGAGACTGCACGGCAGGTGGCAAAGACCGATGCCAACATTCTTATTCTTGGCGAATCGGGTACCGGCAAGGGTGAACTGGCCCGCGTGATTCACGGCTGGAGCCAGCGTGCCAAGAATGGTTTTGTGACCATTAACTGCCCGTCGCTGACGGCGGAGCTGATGGAGAGCGAGCTGTTTGGTCACACTAAGGGGGCCTTTACCGGGGCCAGCGAGAATACGCTGGGGCGCGTTAACCAGGCGGATGGTGGGACGCTCTTCCTTGATGAAATAGGTGACTTCCCGTTGACGCTGCAACCCAAACTGCTGCGTTTTATCCAGGATAAGGAATATGAGCGGGTAGGTGACCCTGTCACACGCCGCGCTGATGTGCGCATTCTGGCCGCGACCAACCTCGACCTTGCCGAAATGGTAAAGGAAGGCCGCTTCCGTGAAGATCTGCTCTACCGTCTGAACGTCATTACCCTCACGCTACCGCCCCTGCGCGAGCGTCGGGATGACATCATGACCTTGGCGGAAAGGTTTCTGGCCGGTTTCGTCAAGGATTACGCTCGTCCCGCCACTGGGTTCAGTCCCGAGGCGCGTGAGGCCATGCTGGGGTACCACTGGCCCGGAAATATCCGTGAGCTGCGCAACGTGATCGAGCGTGCCAGCATTATCTGTGGCGAAGAGCTGGTGCAGGTAAGCCACTTGGGTTTGTCCCCGACGGAAGCCAACAACGCGCCTCGCGTGGGGGCTGAGCTAAGTCTGGAAGCGCTGGAGAAAGCACACATCGCGGCAGTATTGTCGTCCAGTTCTACCCTGGAGCACGCCGCCAAGACCCTGGGTATTGACGCCTCCACGCTGTATCGCAAGCGCAAGCAGCTCGGCTTATGAAACTACGCACGCAACTGTTTCTCAGCAGCAGCGCGTTGATCACGGTTGCGCTAGTTGGTCTGGTGGTGGGCATGTTTGGGGTGCTGAGCCTCACGCAGTCACAGAAACTGTCGATGACCAGCACTCTGAACATCATCAAGTCGACCTTGGCAATGCGCCAGGAAATCGGTAGTCAGGTCACCATGTTGCTGCAGGAGGATCTGGACCGCGATGCGTTGAAAGCATCCGACGCCAGCTTCAAACATTGGCTGGCGGTGGCCAGAGCACACGCCGTAGATGACGCCGACCGTCAAGCGATGAATGAGCTGGCAGTTACTTACGACGAGTACGACGACATTTTGTTGCGTCCGCTAACGCTGCGCCGTGAATTGCTTTCCAATGATGTGTTCAGCGACAACGTCTCGAGCATGCGCGATCTGCTCAACAGCGTTCAGAAGCGTTATCTGGAAAAGGCCGAGCGCGCCGAAGCCGCAGCGCATCAGCGTGCCTGGCTGATTGCCGGCCTGCTGGGGCTGATCGGGCTGGCGGTGTTATTGCTTGGGTTATTGACCGCCAACAGCATCGCCAGGCGCTTTGCACAGCCAATCGAGGGGTTGGCAAAGGCAGCAGATCAAGTCAGTACCGGCGACTTTAATGTGATGTTGCCGATTTCGCCGGTATTGGAGGTCTCTGCCCTGAGCCGCCGCTTTGGCGCCATGGCCGAGGCGCTGCGCGAATTCAAGACCAGTGATGTTGAGGCCTTGAAGAGCGAGCAGCGGCGCCTGCAAGCCGTGCTCGACAGCATCGATGACGGTTTGCTGATCCTCGACCAGGACGGCGAAGTAGAGCACTTCAACCCGGTCGCACGGCGCCAATTGGATTGGGACGCGCGTGAACTGGGGCAGAGCCTGGGGCTCGCCATGGGGCGCCCTGAACTGGATGATCAGGTGCGTGACGTGCTGGCTGGCAACCCGCACAGCAGCGAGCAGGAGGACCTGGCGGTGGAGGTCGCCGGTGAAACCCGTCTGCTCGACTACAGCCTGACGCCGGTGCTGCGTACTGATACCTGGGTACAGGGCGCGGTGATGGTGCTGCGCGATGTCACCGACCAGCGGGCTTTCGAGCGCGTGCGCCGCGAGTTTGTGCTGCGTGCCTCGCACGAACTACGTACGCCGGTGACCGGTATGCACATGGCGTTCTCTCTGCTGCAGGAGCGGATGAGCTTTGCGGCAGAAAGCCGCGAAGCAGATCTGCTGGCGGTCGTAGACGAAGAAATGCGCAGGTTGGTAGACCTGATCAACGACCTGCTGAACTTCTCGCGTTACCAGAACGGCCTGCAGAAGTTAACCCTGGAGCCCTGCGATCCGGGCGAGCTGGTGCATCAGGCTGCAGCGCGCTTCGCTGAACAGGCAAGGGAGCGAAGTATCAATCTCGCGGTAGAAATTCACGACGAAATGCCGCATGCGCGGCTTGACCGGCTGCAAATCGAAAGGGTGCTGGACAATCTACTGGGTAATGCACTGCGGCATTGCCGCAGTGAGAACGGTGAGGTGCGTCTACAGGCGCGACGCCAAGGCGAGCGGGTTATTCTCAGCGTCGAGGATAACGGGGAGGGCATCCCGTTCAGTCAGCAGGTTCGCGTGTTCGAACCCTTTGTCCAGGTGGGCGGCAAAAAAGGCGGCGCGGGCCTGGGGCTGGCCCTGTGCAAGGAAGTGGTACAGCTGCACGGCGGGCACATCGGTGTGCAGTCAAAACTGGGGCAGGGCGCCCAGTTCTATATGTCGTTGCCGTTGTAATCGCGCTTCAGCGCTTGCCCATCGAGCGCCGCGTGTTGCGCGGCGCCATGCCGATCTTCTTTTCATGCCGGTCACCGCCAGCCCTGCCTTTGCCGGGCATCGCGCCAGCCTGGGCGTGTGCGGTAGCGGCAGCAGCAAACAGTGAAGCCAGCCCCGGCAGGGCTTTGGCGGTCTGGGGTGCAGCCTTTTCAGGCACTGTTATGGCATCGTTGCGGGCTTGGTCGGTCATGGTGTTGCTCGGCTGGGCGTTGAAAAGGTCGGCAAGTATACTGGCTTGCGCTCCTTGACCCTAGCTGCTGGTGGAAAAATAACCGGCGGCGTCCACAACGTATCTGTTACGGCAGGAAGGTATGTCCGCGATTACTCCCATCGACTATCAGGGCTTTGAAACGCTCAGTCTGCGCCAGCTGGATGAGCTCAATGCTGCGCCCAAGGGTAGCAGTTTTCGCGCGTTCAAGCGGGCGCTACCGACCCTGCGTGAAGGGGAGCATTTCTTTCATCTTCCGGCGGATGAGCACAAGGTGTGGATAGAAGCGCTCAAGGTGAGTGGGCAGATTTATGCCACCACGGTACATCTGGTGCTGCTCACGCGCAGCGGTTGTGAGCGCTTGCAGCAGCAGACCGCCAGTCCCGCGTCCTAAAGTCTCCGTCACGCCAGCAAGCCAAGCCAGCCGGAGCCGGCCAGTAACAACCCCATCAACTGATTGAACCGGCGCAATCCGGTGGGCGAGCGCAGCCAGCGTCCAGCCTGCAAACCCAGCCATGCCCACAGCAGCATGCAGGGCACCGCCATGAACAGAAACAGCAGTGCCAGCAGCCAGGCTGGCGCGCCCGCGCTGGTCATGAAGACGCTGACCACGGCCAGAGCAACTGACCACGGCTTGGGGTTGATCAACTGCAGTGACGCTGCGGTCCAGCCGCTGACCGGGCGCTCGCCAATGTGACAGGTCTCTAGCTGTACCGGCGCCTGCGCTATCTGCCATCCCAGGTAGCTGAGCCAGAGCGCGCCGGTATAGCCGAGCAGCTGCGTCAGTTGCGGAATCGCCAGCAGGGTATTGCCCAGTCCGACACCTACCGCCAACACCAGTGCAGCAGAGGCCAGGCAGCCCCCGTATACGATCGGCAGGCTGGCCTGCCAGCCGAATCGTGCGCTATTACTCATCGCCAGCAGGTTGGTAGGGCCGGGGGTGATTGAGGCAACAAAAGCGAACAACAGAAACGGCAGTAAGGGCGTCAACAAGGTAGTTCTCCCGAAAAGTGGTATCGAGAGTCAGTTTGCGCGGTGTATCAGCTGCGGTCTGGAAGGGTCGTGCAGCGCTTGCGGTAGCCTGCCGGCGTCAGCCCGTAGGCACGCCTGAACCAGCGGCCAAGGTGACTCTGATCGGAAAAGCCCAGCGTGACGGCAACCTGCGCGGGCGTCTCCCCGGCCGCCAGGCGTCGCCGCGCCTGGGCGAGCCGCAGCTGAACCAGGTAGGCGTGCGGCGCGAGGCCAAAGGCTGCTTTGAAGGCGCGGGTAAGACGAAACCGATCCACACCAGCGACCGCCGCGAGCTCGTCCAGGCTCACATCCTGCTCCAGATGCGCATGCAGATAATCCCGCGCGCGCTGAGCTACCAGCGGTATGCGCGGGTCTGCCTGGCGGCGCTGGCGCCATTGCATCTGGCTGGAGAGTTGCGTCAGCAGATAATCGGTTGCGGTTTGTCGCACAATTCGCAGTTCCTGCTGGTGCAAGGTCTGGAAGGTGCTGGCAATGGCGAAGATCAGCTCGGGCGAGGGGCCCACGGTCATGCTCATGCTGGGTACGCAATCTTGCGGCGCATCGTCAAATAGTGCGCGCAGCTCACGCTCCAGCCACTGTGGGTCAAGGTACAGCATGGAATAGGTAAAGCCGTCGGGCGTAGGGGCTTCACCATCGTGGATCTCGCCGGGTTCCAGCAGTATGACCTTGCCGGGCACGCTGTCGTAACGCTGACGGCCACAGTGGAAGCGCTGTACGCCCTGTTCGGTAAAGCCAACCAGATAACTATCATGCCAATGCGGATCATAGGCATGTCCTTCGAAATGCGCCCGAATGGTCTCAATGCCGGTGTCGGTATCCTGTTTGAGATCGATCCAGTTGCGTGCGCTCATCTCTTTACTGCGGTCTTTGAAGGGGTAGTCGGATGATAGCGCGTTTGCGTGGCCTGTCTGGAAGATTTGTGCAGCCTAGCGCTCGCTGCTATTCATCCATTTGGCGAGCCTGGGTGGCTGGTAAGCCTGCACTTTGCTCAACAGCGTATCGACCTCGTCTGCGACGATCAGCATGTCGCGGTACGGCTGCTTCATGAAGCCTTCGGCTAATGCGTGGTCAAGAAAGGCGATGAGTTTGTCGTAGTAACCAGCGGCGTTGTACAGCGCACAAGGCTTGTGATGATGGCCAAGCTGACCCCAGGTCCAAACCTCGAATAGCTCTTCGAAAGTGCCGACCCCGCCGGGCAGGGCGATAAAGCCGTTCGCCAAGTCGGCCATTGTGGCCTTGCGTTCGTGCATGGAGGCAACTTCGATCAGCTGCGTCAGCCCTTCATGAGCCAGCTCGCGCTCCACCAGGTGACGGGGAATCACGCCAATCACCTCACCACCGGCTGCCAGTGCAGCGTCGGCCACTGCACCCATCAGTCCGACCTGTGCGCCGCCGTAAACCAGGCCAATGTTTGCCTTGGCAAGGGCCGTGCCCAGTGCTAAGGCCGCTTGCAGATATTCGGGTTGGTTGCCGGCGCTTGAGCCGCAGAAAACGCAAATTCGCACAGGAGCTCCTTGGGGTATGTGGTTAGGGCAAAGGGTGGCAACGGCGGACAGTAGCTGAAAAATGCGGCTCTCGCCAGGGTTACTGGAGAGCTAGAAATACACGCCGTACTGTTCGAAAGGGTCTTGGCTAACCGTTCCATCGTCGCGTTGTTGAGCACTGAAGGGCGTATTCCGAGCGGCCAGGCCGACCTTGATGACGCACCGACGATACCGCATGCAGTTCGCGCCATGCAGCGGCCGGTTTCGTGTTAGCTTTTGCGCTGACTCACTGTGGAGCTTTGTCGTGTACCTGCCTAATCATTTTGCCGAAAGCCGCCCAGAACAAACGCACGCGCTGATTGAGGCTAACCCACTGGGCGCACTGATTACCCACGGTGCTGATGGGTTGGACGCCAACCATATTCCTTTTGAGCTGGTGGCCGGGCAGGGCGCGCAGGGAACCCTGCAGGGGCATGTAGCCCGCGCCAATCCCTTGTTGCAGCAGCTCACCGAGGGTATGCCGGTACTCGTTATCTTTCAGGGCGAGCAGGGTTACATTTCACCCAACTGGTATCCGAGCAAACATGAGGAGCACCGCCAGGTGCCAACCTGGAATTATCAAGTGGTGCACGCGCACGGGCGGCTTCGGCTGCGCGATGATGAGCGTTTTGTACGCGGCTTGGTGGCGCGCTTGACCCGCACCCACGAGACCCGCAGTGAGCAGCCGCGGCCTTGGAAGATGACCGACTCCAGCGCCGACTACATCAGCCAGATGCTGGCCGCCATCGTGGGCATCGAGATCGAAATCGAACGCCTGGTAGGCAAGTTCAAGTTGAGCCAGAACAAGGCGGCGACCGATATCGCCGGTGCGGCTGCGGGGCTGGAGGCGCGAGGGCAGGCTGGCCTGGCCAGATCAATGCGGGCGACCGGCGACGACGCCTGAGTTGTCCGCCCGGCTGCATTTTAGATCAGTGATTTGAAGAGCAGCACCGCTCTGGTGCGGTACTTTGCGCGTACCCCGTGGTAATGGGGGTGGCAAGATAGTGGCACCCTTCTTGCTGTGTTCTTGAAACGAGTCTGTCCAATTAGTCAGGTTTTACTTCAAGGCGCGAAACTATGCTCTCCCTGCTTCGAAACATCTCGATGCGCGGCAAATTGTTGCTGCTCATCCTCCCCGCATTGCTGGGTACGCTGTATTTCTCTATCACCACCGTCAGTGCGCGCTATACCAATCTGGAAGCGACCGAGGCCGCGCGCGATCTATTCAATCTGGTGTTGGTGGCCGATCCCCTGGTCGAGAACCTGCAGAAGGAGCGCGGCCTCACGGCGCTGTTGATTGCCTCCGGTGGTGCCGATGGCCGTGTGATCGAGCGGTTGGAGGCGCAGCGCGAGCAGACCGATGCCAGCCTGGTGGCTTTCAGCAATGAACTGGAAAGCCTGGAGGGTGCCGTGCGGGTGGTGATTGCACCGCAACTGGCGCGCGCCAGCGCCGCCCTAGGCGAGCTGGCCTCACTGCGCGACCGGGTAATGACCGAAGACCTAGAGGCCGCGACCGTCAGCGCCGCTTTTACCCAGGCAGCGGCCCAACTGATCGCATTGAGTCCGGAGATTCTGCACCAGTCTGAAGAGCCGCAGTTAACTCGACTGATGGGCGCCTTCTATGCGCTGACCGAAGCGACGGAATGGGCTGCGCAGGAGATGGCCAGTGGCGCCGCGGTGCTCAGCGAGGGCACTGTGTCGTTGGCGTTGGCTGCCGAGGTCAGCGGCGCCGGGGCACGCAAACAGGCGCTGCTGGATGCCGCAGCCAGCCTGCTGGGCGACACCATGCAGGCTCAGGTGCAGAGTCTGCGTGAGCAGCCTGAAAGCCTCGCTTTCATAGCGTTGCGCAACAAGTTGATTGGATCGGACTACGGCTTTCTGGGTATGGCCAACATGGAGTGGTTCGACAGCGCGACCAATGCCATCGACGGCGTGTATCTGTTAAAGAAAAAGGTCGCTGCCGAAATGGCAGCGCGCACCGATTATGTGCTCAGCCAGGCGCATAGCGAACTGCGGCAGGCGGCAATCATCGGGACTCTGGTGGTGGTGGCCGTGTTGCTGCTGGCGCTGATGATTATCATGGGTGTGACCGGGCAGGTGAACCAGTTGTTGGGTGACTTCCGGCACATCATGGAAAAGAAAGACCTGTCGATTCGTACCCGGGTCTGTTCGCGGGATGAAATGGGCATGATCGGTAGCGCGCTCAATGGTCTGATTGACACCTTCTCCGGCGCGCTCAGCCAGATTGATCAGACCAGCGTACGGCTGGCCTCGGCGTCTGAGCAGACTCGCGCCACGGCCAGTCAGAACTCCGATCAGGTCGGCCAGCAGCAATTGCTGGTGGAGCAGGTGGCCGCCGCTGCGGAAGAGATGTCGAGTACCTCGGAAGAAATATCGCGCAATACCCAGCAGGTCGCCAACGCGGCAGCGGACGCCTCTGGCAAGAACCAGGCAGGGCGCGCCGTGGTGGAGCAGAGCGTCGAGCGCATTCGTCACCTGGCCAGCGCCATTGAGCAGGTTAACGGCCAGATGGAGCGCCTGCAGCACAGCAGCGAGTCGATCACCCGGGTGATCGACGTGATCAAAGCGGTGGCCGACCAAACCAACCTGCTGGCGCTGAACGCGGCAATTGAGGCTGCGAGAGCCGGCGAGCACGGACGCGGCTTTGCCGTGGTTGCAGATGAGGTGCGCAATCTGGCGCGCCAGACCCATGACTCCACGGTAGAGATCGAAAGCATGATAGGCGGCTTCCGCGATATCGCCGACGCGGTCAAGGCGTCGGTCAGTCAAAGCCACCGCTTGGCGACAACCAGCGCCGACGAAGCAGAAAAGCTCGAAGGCACCCTGGCCGACATTCTGCAGGATGTAGACCGAATTTCCGGTATGGCTAGCCAGATTGCAGCGGCGGCAGAGGAGCAGGTAGCGGTCACGCGGGACATTTCGCGCAGCATGTCGTCGGTAAGGGAAACCTCACTGCAAACCCTGAGTGGCTCGAATGAAATCTCCCAGGTCACGGTCAGTCAGGCTGAGCTGGCCAGCGAGCTGCAGGCGTTGGCACAGGGGTTCCGTGTGCAAGCAGTCAGCGCGTGAAACAGGATTTCTTGGTTATTTCTTATTTAAGTATCAAAAAAACACAAAAATCTATTTTGCATCATTCGCAGCCGCGGCCAATACTTGAGTAATCACCGGCGTGTGTCTTGGAGGGCGTATGAGTCGATTCAAGTCGTTCGATGGCGTGGCAATCTACTATCAGCGTTGGGGGCGCCTGTCTGACCAGCCTCCTGTGGTGCTGCATCACGGGTATGTGGCTAACGCCCGCGTGAACTGGGTGATCCCCGGTATCGTGCGGCGTCTCACGCTGGCTGGGCGTTGTGTCATCGCGCTGGATGCGCGCGGCCATGGTCGTTCGGATAAACCGCATGACCCTGCCGCCTACGGCGAAGCGCGGATGGCGAAAGACCTCAGCTGGCTGCTGAATGAACTGGGTCTGGAAGAGGTCGACCTGGTTGGCTATTCGATGGGCGCCACAGTCGCCTTGCTCGCCGCGACCGAGGAGCCGCGCATTCGGCGGCTGGTCGCAGGGGGAGTTGGCGGCAATCTTCTGCACCTGAACAGCCATTACCAGGTGGAAGGCAGAAAGGCCCTGTCGCGTGCCATGCTCGCCAGCCGCTGGAGCATTCGCAATACCACTCTGGCCGGGTTTCGGTTGCTGGCTGATATGGTCTGGGCCGACCGCAAGGCCATGGCCGCACAAGCGCTGTCTTTTCATTCGAGCCGCATACCGCTGGAGAAGATCACCGCTCCCACACTGATCATCGCCGGTGATAAAGACCCCTTTGCCACCCAGCCACGCAAACTGCAGAAAGCCATTCGCGGCGCGCAGCTCAAGATCGTGCCGGGAGATCATTCCAGTGTGCTGATTCGGCCTGGTTTTCAGCGTGCGATTGTCGAGTTTCTTAACGCCTGAGCTGTGGCCTGCTGAATAACGCCAGTGCTTGAGTAGGGGCAACGTGCGGGCAACAAAAAAGGCGCCTAGCGCCTTTTTTGATCACGGCGCGGTTTACTCCGCGTCAGTGGCGTACATGTCCTTCATGAAGTAGGCAAATGCGGTGTTGAAAGCGGTTTCCTGGTAGCCCTTCAGGCCGGTTTCGGCGAAGGGGATATGTACCGGATTGCGTTTGAGCGATTCCTTGATGTCGGTAGTCGACATGATCTCGACTTCTAGCTCATTGATCAGCTCAATGGCCGCTTCCAGCTTGAAACCCACTGCACCGCCGGCAAACTTGCCTTTCATCGGCCGCTGGCGGATGACCACTTTTTCAACCTGATAGTCCTGCATCAGTTTGGCGAAGGTCTGCTGGAAGTAACGCAGCTCGCGCGTGCTGTTGATGTCGGTCAGGGTCAGCCGCCGCGAGCGGCAGTCCGGCAACTGAAAAACATCGTCCGTCAGGGACAACAAACACAGGTTCACATCGTTACTGTTGATTTCAACGCCACACACTTTCATAAAAATACCCAACCTGGCTAGATCGGCGCAGTGTAGCGCAAAAGCCTGTGGTTAACCTCCGGTGCGCTGCCATGCGGTTAAGGAAAAATATGCCGACACGCATTCTCTGCTTTACGCCACAACGCCAATGGCATTACATTTTTGCAATTGCAATAAGCCAGTTTGCAGGAGCCCAAGGATGGCATCTAGACGTACTGCAGCGGTAACCTCGATAGTGTCTTTCCCCGGCCAGCGACGCGCTGTTGCTCAGCCATGTTCCACCAACACGGGTTATTCCCCCGCCCCGAGCAGTAAGCCTACTCATGGCCATCCACCGCTCAGCCAGCAATGGCAGGGTTCTGGGGCTCACACCGCGCCCGTGTTGTTCTTTATCGCAAATCGCCCCTTACCCACTGAGCACTCAAGGGATAACGCCTTGGTCGAAACGCGCGTTGCCCCAACCTTTATGCCGCCTTGCGGAGAAAGATGCTTTCGCATGGGCTCGGCGCCTTGGCTCCAAAACCTGATTTCCCTGAAAAGCTGGCGACGTCAGTAGCAACGCACCCGGGTGCCTTCAAAGCGAGCCGGTTCAAGTGTCAGGTTGTATGCGCTTTCGAGTTGCTTACGTGAGCGAGTGGTTGGTGGTAGTGATAACTGCAGTGGTTTCAATAACTAAAAACAAAAATGAATAAGGGGTCTTTAGTGAAAGCATTGATTACTGTTCTTTTGGTGGCTATCTCACTGTTGAGTGTGGGATGTTCCTCAGTCAAAACGAAGGTGCTTGCCCCTGATACGGCGACTGCTTTCAGTGGTAAAAATCTTGTGCTGTCAAAGTACAACGAGCTGCCGGATTTTCCGGCGCAGACAGCGGTTAACGTTCAGTTTGGCGTGGTTGGAGTGCTTACGGCTATTTCAAATGGCAATGCCATTATCCGCAGAAACAACATTCAGGATCCTGCGCTGGGCATTTCCCGTCAGTTGGCGCAGGGCATGCAGGGCAGCCATGGGTTTAACGTGACAGAAGCCGCCGACTTTGTAGCGGTCAAATCAGACGTGCCCGAGCTGGTTTCCCGTTACCGGGATTATGACTATGTGCTCGATGTCAAAACCCTGGGGTGGAGCTCCATCTACTTTCCGACCGACTGGGATAATTATCGCGTTATATACACGGCGCATGCGCGCTTGATAAGTGTGGATAGCGGACAAGTCGTTGCCGAACAGCTTTGCAGCCACGTGCCTGATTATGCCGACACCAACCAAGCGCCGTCTTATGTACAGCTGGAAAATGGCAGGGGGTTAAAAGCGACATTGAACAAGTCGATCGAGTATTGCGTCGATCACATCCGCGCCACTGCACAGCTTTATAACGAAGGGCAAACTGAAAATGTCGCGGTAGCCGAGTGAGCTTTCGCACTGCGGTTTGATAAGGTTGCGGCCTCAGCTGTTGCCCAATGCAGAGGGTGACAGCGAGTGCGTATCTTGAGGCCCGCCCCGCGGTCAGATCGCAGCCAACGTTAACTTGGCAGTTATGCTCGGTTATCCTCCGACAGCGGCTAGGCTCGTTCCGCGCGAATAAAAACGACAAGAGGTGCTCAAGGGAATGACGAACGAAGAATTTGACGCACTGGTCGCTCGCCTCGAGTTGCAGGCACAGCGACATCCGGCTTGGTACAAGTCTCGTGTCTTGCTCATGGCGCTGCTGGGCTATGGCTATATCACGGTGATGCTGATTGGCCTGGTGATGGCCACTTTGCTATCTGTGCTGTTTCTCAAGGTGCTTGGACTCAAACTGGCCATTCCATTGCTGGTGCTAATCTGGGCGGTACTCAAGGCACTCTGGGTACGCCTGGATGCGCCGCAGGGCCGTCGGGTTACCCAGCGCGAAGCGCCGGCGCTATTCGAGATGATCAATGGCTTGCGCAAGCGGCTGAAGGCGCCGCGTTTTCATCGGGTCCTGATTACTGATGACTTCAATGCCTGCGTAGTGCAAACCCCGCGCTTGGGCGTCTTTGGCTGGTATCGCAACTACCTGGTAATAGGTCTGCCGTTGATGAAGTCACTCAGCGTAGAGCAGTTTCGAGCGGTGCTAGCGCATGAGTTTGGTCACCTCGCGGGCGGCCACGGACGGATTTCTAACTGGATATACCGCTTGCGGCTCAGCTGGCATCGGCTGATGGATTCGCTGACGGCTGGCGGGCACTTTGGCACCTTCCTGTTCCGCCGTTTCTTCAAGTGGTATGTGCCTTACTTCACGGCGTTTTCCTTCCCGCTGGCGCGTGCCAACGAGTATGAGGCCGATGCCGCAGCGGCAAGAGTGACCTCGCCGGGTGCGATGGCGCAGGCGCTCACGGCGGTCAACGTGGTTGGCAGCTACCTGGACGAACGTTATTGGAGCGATATCCACCGCAGCGCCGTGGACCTGCCGCGTCCCGCCTTTGCGCCTTTCGAGCGGCTGTCAGAGCGGCTTTCATCGGATATCGAACCGGCGTCCACGCAGCTTTGGCTGGAGCATGCTCTGGAGCGCAAAACCACATCGGCCGACACCCACCCATCCTTGTCTGACCGCCTGCAGGCCCTGCAACAGACCCCGCACCTGGTGTTGCCGGCGCGTGAGGAGCGTGCTGATCTGCTGCTCGGCCCGGCATTGCAGAGCATTACCCAGGAATTGGATGGCCTGTGGGAACAGGCCATTCTGCCGGCCTGGCAACAACGCTATGAAACCGCTACTCAGGGCCGGAAACGCCTGCAGGAATTGGATGTTTGTATAACGGAAGGAGCCGCCTTGAATGCGTCTGAGGCCTACGAGCGGGCCTGCTTGACCGAAGAGTTTGGCAGCGGTGTGGAGGACGCACTCGAGCAGTTCCGTCAATTGCAGCAGCAGGAGCCGGATAACCCGGTTGCCTGCTTTGCGCTGGGGTCGCGTTTGCTGGGTCGCGATGACGAGGCTGGCCTGGATCTGGTGCAGCGAGCAATAGCGCTCGATGACGACGCAATGCTGCCCGGTTACGAGTTGCTGCGCGACTTCTGTTGGCGGCATGGGCAGGAGGCTGCCGCCCACGCCTGGCACGACAAGCTGATGCAGCGTGCTGAACTGCTTCAGCGCGCGCGTGCTGAGCGTGAGCATCTCAGCCTGAAGGACAAGTTTGATTGTCATGGGCTACCCGAAGAGGTCATTGCCGAGGTGCGTGCCTGCCTGAAATCCATTCGCGGGTTACGCAAGGTCTATCTGCTACGCAAGCGCCTGAACCTCTTTCCGGAGCAGCCGCTTTACGTAGTGGGTTTTTCCTGCACGCCCTGGTGGGGCATTTACCGGCGCAAGCGCGAGGCCGGCATTGGTCAGCGTATTGTCGATGAGTTGAACCTGCCGGGGGAGATTTTCTGCCTCAGCGTTGATGGCGATAACTACCGATTTGGCCGCAAGTTCAGATGGAAGCGCGGTACCCGAATACGCTGACCTGGCGGCCGAGTGGCGGGGCGCATGACCACTTGCCACGAGGCGGACAGCGCAGGTTGCCTAGGCGGGTCATGGCGGTCGGTTCGGGCAAGAGTGGTAGACCAGTGACGAGTCGCGGCGAGCCCCTCACAACGCAAGCGACGTGCGCCGGGCGGTGCGCAAAGCAAGTGTGAGCGCGTATCGAATGCTTTACGCCGCAGTGCGATGCGGTTAATTTCAGTTCACGGCAATACGCCAGTTGCAGGAGCCCAAGGATGGCGCGTAGACGTACTTCAACACTCGATGACCTGGTAACCGTATTGTCCCGCTTGCCTTGGTGGGCAAGTGTTCTGATTGGCCTTGTGAGCTGGCTGATACTGCATCCCGTGGCCACAACGCCCTATGTGCCGCCCGCTGGGCTCAAACCCGGCGACATGTCCGGCGTTTTGCTCGGGCAGCTCTGGCGCACCTTCGCCATGTTTGGCCAATACCTCATACCCGCTGTTTGCCTGTTCGGCGCCATTGGTTCTATCGCCGGCCGCCACAAACGCAAGCAACTGCTGCAGAACGTCAAAACCGCCACCCAACCCGGCAAAACCATCGACGGCCTCAGCTGGCAACAGTTTGAACTCCTGATCGGCGAAGCCTTTCGCCGCCAGGGTTTCAGCGTCTCGGAAACCGGCGGCAACGGCCCCGACGGTGGCATTGACCTCATCCTTCGCAAGAACAACGAAAAGTACCTGGTGCAATGCAAACACTGGCGTTCACTCAAGGTTGGCGTGCCGGTCATTCGCGAGTTTTTCGGCGCGATGGCGGTAGAGGGCGCGGCGGGTGGTTTTGTGGTGACTGCCGGGCAATACACCGCCGAGGCCAAAGGCTTCGCCGAAGGTCGCAACATCCAGCTTATCGACGGCGTAAAACTCAAACGCCTGCTAGCGCAGCGCAACCCCACAACACCCGTATCTGAACCCAACACCACAGCGCAAATGCCGCCCCAGGCAGTGGTTAAGCCGCAAACAGCCGACCCGCTTTGCCCAGCCTGCAACAGCAGCATGATCAAACGCACCGCGCGCAAGGGAAGCAACGCCGGCAAGGAGTTCTGGGGATGCAGCACCTATCCAAAATGCCGGGGAATCGTCAATGCGTGAGCTGTGCACAGACCACGATGGTATGCAGAACCACATGCCATACAGTGTTATTGAAATCATGAAATGCGGAACTCAAGATAATACGTACATTGCGGGAGGGGAGTTGGGGATGGGGCTGTTTTTAAAGGCTTTTTTAATAGGGCGACTTGGCTTGTGAGCGGTGATATACAGAAGTCACTGATATGCAATCATAAAGCCGTCGGTTCATTTAACTGTTATGAGTACTTCAGAACATGAGTAAGGTGCAGGAATTCAAGAATGGCGTGGAGTCTTGTCTAGAAGCCTTGGATA
>NZ_JBALWE010000007.1:0-275170 GCF_036960865.1 Halopseudomonas sp. | reverse complement strand
CTGTTGGCCCGGCGCAGCCAGCTCATGGAGATGTCCACCATGGAGAAAAACCGCCTGCAGATCCTGCCAAAATCACTTCACAGCTCCATCAATAGTCTACTCAAAACGCTCCAGACCCAGATCAAAACCATCACCAAGCAGATCGAGCAGGAAGTCGCCAAGGTTGATCATTGGCAAAGCAAAACAGACATCCTGACCAGCGTGCCAGGCGTTGGCAAAGTCATGGCGTTTACGCTACTGAGCGAGCTTCCTGAGCTAGGCAAGCTTAACCGGCGAGAGATCGCAGCCCTGGTTGGCGTGGCACCCATCAACCGCGATAGCGGCAGGCTGACGGGCAAGCGTCGGATCCGTGGCGGGCGTCATAGAGTGCGAACAGTGATGTTCATGGCCATGATGTCAGCTATCCAATGCAACCCGGTATTCCAGCAGTTCTATGAACGCCTGAAAGCCCAAGGAAAGTTACCAAAAGTCGCTCTCATTGCCTGCATGCGAAAGATGATCGTGATGCTCAACACCATGGTCAAGAACCAAGAGCCATGGCGTAAAAAAACAGCCTAGTTTGGGGTGTTGACACCACAGTCACTTGTTAGTGCGGCGACGAGCAGCTTGAGGAATACCAATATGAACAAACTCAAACAGGACATGCTGGCTACTGACATGGCCCCCTGGCGAAAGAGGGGGCTTTTTGCCGTTATTCTGTTGCTTGGCCTGTTCCCCTTCATTATCAGCTGCGCTGCAGTTACGCCCGACGTCAGCGCGGGTCTATGGCAGCTTCGCCATTTTCTGGGCGTTGCGGCGCTACAGGCGGTAGCCCAGGTCTCCATCGCTTGGTATCTGTTGAAGAACCCGGTGCCTAATTACGTGATATTGGGCTTTGTCGTTATGGTGATGTTTTTTCAGCTCACATTTGGGCTGACGGTTATTCTGCTCTCGAACGCATGACAAGCGGCGGTGGGTCGATTACCTTGCTCCGTTGACGGTGCTGATCGCCAATTAGCTCTCCATCAAGGATGATATTTGCGCATGAAGTACTACAAGTTCTGGGTTAAAGAATCGGTAAACATACAGGTTGGGGAGACGACTGAACGGCTAAGCATGCTGGCGGGTTCAAACCAATCAGTAGAGGATGCACGGCGCGAACTGGCGAATCAATCCGCTTTGTTGAGCAGAAGATAAACGGCGAGGCGCCTGGGGACGATTACAAGGTCGCCATCAAAGAGTACGTGGAGCAGGTGATTGACGATGCCAATATCATCACCATCTGCCGCTATGGTGCCAGGATACTCAACACCTGCCAGTACACGGTGCTGGATCTGGATGATTACCCCATCGATTTTTTTGACATGTTCAGAGCGCTTAGGAAGCTGCCGAAAAAGGAGCGCATCGTCGCCAAGTTTCTGCAGCGCCTGGCCAAGCATCCGGAATTGGGTACGGATTTTCGTATCTACGAGACGACCAAGGGCGTTCGGGTTATCGGCAAGAAGTACATCGAGCCGACCGGCAAGGGCTACGCGGCGCTGATGCGCAGCCTGCGGGTGGATTGGTTGTACATTGTGCTGTCGCAGAAGCAGCAGTGCTACCGCGCCAGGGTAACCCCCAAGCCGTATCGCATGAAGATCAAGACCATCAAGGTCACCAGCCCGCTCGATTGTGAAACTCAGACCTATCAGGACTGGGCGCAGGATTATGCCGTGGCGGCGCAGCGCTACAGCGTGGTGAAGTTGATTCAATCGGTAGGGGCTGACTTTGCTCGCGAACCGGTGATACGGCTGCACGATACGCTCTGCAATGAGGGTAGAAGCCGAACCCTGGCATAGAGGGTAGGGGACTCAGTCCTCCCGCCCCTCCAGCATGTTCCGCTTGAGCAACACATAAACCGACCCCGTGCCGCCGTGGCGCGGGATGCACGAGGTGAAGGCCAGTACGCTGGCGTGTTGGCGTAGCCAGGTGTTGACGTGGCTTTTCAGGATGGGCGTGCGGCCGTCCTTGCGTTGCGCTTTGCCGTGGGTGACGCGCACGCAGCGGATCTCCTGTTTTACCGCTTCGGCCAGAAAGGCCCAGAGTAACTCGCGGGCGCGCTCGACGGTCATGCCGTGCAGGTCGATTGAACCGTCAAAGGGGATTTGCGCTGCTTTGAGTTTGCGCAGCTGGCTGGCCTGCACGCCGTTGGCGCCCCACATCAGTTCTTCTTCCGGGGCTACATCAATCACAAACTGGTCGGAAAGGCCGTCTATCACGATGCTGGTAGCGCTGTTCAGCGCGCGGGCGCGGCTGGCGGCGATGCGGGCGCGGTCGGTTTTGGGCTTGCCGGTATCGGCTTGCTGGTGTTTGAGTGGTTTGACACCCTTGATGGCCTGCCGGAACAGGTTTTCGTCATCGGGTTCGACGTTATCCTGAGACATTTTTCAGTGATCAGTTGCCAAAAAACCGCAGTGTACCAGTAGTCGTTGGCACGCGGCAGCGTAGAATGGTCGCCTGACAGAACAAGGATTTACATCATGAGTGAACACGCCGCTTTGAAAACCGTGCAGGATCTGATCCGCTGGGGCGTTAGCCGTTTTCATCAGGCCGAGCTGTTTTTTGGGCACGGTACCGACAACGCCTGGGACGAGTCCCGCCTGCTGGTTTTGCATGCGCTCTACTTGCCGTGGGAAACCCCTGAGACTTACCTGCAATGCCGGATAACCGAAGAGGAGCGTGACGCCGCTGTGGCGTTGTTGCAGGAGCGCGTGCGCTTGCGCATACCGGCGGCGTACCTCACCGGCCACGCGCGCTTTGCCGGGCTGGACTTCATTGTTGACGACCGCGTGCTGGTACCGCGCTCGCCGATTGCCGAGCTGATTGATTCCCGGTTTGAACCCTGGTTGGAACGCGACCCATTGCGCATTCTGGATCTGTGCACGGGTAGCGGGTGCATCGGTATTGCCTGCGCCTACGCCTTTGATGAGGCCGAGGTGGTGCTGGCCGATCTGTCTTCCGATGCGCTGGCGGTGGCTGAGGCCAATATTGAGCTGCACGGTCTGTCTGAACGGGTAGAGGCGCGCTGGTCGGATGGCTTTGATGGCTTGGCAGGGGAGCGCTTCGACCTGATCGTCAGCAACCCGCCCTATGTTGATGCCGAAGATATGGGCAGCCTACCAGAGGAGTACCATCACGAGCCCGAGATGGGCCTGGCCGCAGGGGATGATGGTCTGGACCTGGTGCGCCGCATGTTGGCTGAAGCAGCGGACTACCTGAGTGAAGACGGCGTGCTGGTGATTGAGGTGGGTAACAGCATGGTGCACGTGATGGCCGAATGGCCAGAAGTCGACTTTGAGTGGGTCAAATTCGAGCGCGGCGGGCACGGTGTGTTTGTGCTCAGTGCCGAACAGTGCCGCCATTTTCAGCCATTGTTTGCCGAGGGCGTGTAAGCCTTAGCGCAACACCACCCAGAGCAGCATCAAGGCCTGGAAAATGCAGAATACGATGAGGCAGCCGATGGCAAAGCGGTTGCCCATGTCGGCTCGCTTGTAGCTGGCGATCACGCTTTGCAGGTTGTTCAGCTGGGCAGTCTGCTTGAGATTCAGGGCCTCGTGCTCGCGCAACTGGCCCAGCAGGTTGCCGATCTGCAACGGTTGAATCTTTTCGGTGTTCCAGCTGCCAATCAGATCATTCACCCGGTTGCTTTGCGCAACGCCGCTGTGGGTTTCTTCGTCGAGGGTGCTGAGCGTAAAGCCGGCGCGGTTGAGGATGTCTTCAAGGGCGCTGCGCGCATCGCCACTCTTGAATTCATCCGCCCGTAGGCTGATCGGCGTGACGGCATAATCGCCGCAATAGCGCTGACACCAGTGAATCAGTTGCGCCAGCATGAAGGTGCCCAGGCCACGCTGGGCAGGTTGAATGCTGACACCGCTGATGGGACCAAAGCGCACGCGCTGGCGTTTGTGGTCGACCATCACTTCCAGACAGTTACCGCTGTCGGGGAGCGGCTCACCCTCAAAGCGCACTTGCAACCGCAGCAGCTCCAGGCTGCCGGCCTTTTCCTGGGTGACGGCTATCTGTGCGAGTCTTTCCTGGTGCACCAGTACGCGGGCCTTGAATACCGGCTTGAGCTGCACCCAGTAGAAGTCGGACGGTTTGGCGCGCGCAAAGGGATCGCGCAGGGCGGCGTGCTCCTGGGCGGCTTCCGGGCTGATGGTTTCGGTTTCGCTCATGCTGGGTCCTGGGCGCTCGTACTGCGTTCGGCGGCTACTTCAACCTGTATCGGCGTTGAGGCGTATTTCTGTAATTTATCGCCGTGCGCGGCAAAAGTCATGTCTGCCAATGGGCGATTGCCTCCCAAGCCAGACGCAGGGCGAGCAAGGTCAGCACCACGTTGAACAGGCGGCTGAAATGTCGGTCGTTCAGGCGCTGCAGAATATGCAGTCCAGCCCAGGTACCCAATGCGCCAGCGGCGATCATACTGATGATCAGCGGCAGCCAGCTGTGGAAGACAAACCCGGCGGCGCCAAACGCCAGTGCCTTGGGGGCATGCTGCAATGACATAGCGGCAGCGAAGGTGGCGACTGTCTGCAAACGTTTGCTGTCTTGCTGCTGCTTGATGAAGGCGGCCACCAGTGGCCCGGTGGCGCCGACAAACAGACTGAGAAAACTGGTGAGCGTGGCGGCCAGCAGGGTGCCCACGCGCCCGGTGGCGACCTTGGGGATAGCCGGCCCCCAGCAAAGCAGCAGAATGAACAGGGCAATGCTGAGCTGAATGCTGGCCAGCGGCAGGTTCACCAGCAGGCGGCTGGCCAGCCAGGCGCCGATCAGCACCCCCGGTAGAAACCAGGCAATCACCCGCAGGTTGATGTGCCGCCAGGTCATCAGCGCGCGGTTGGCGTTGGAGCCCAGCTGCACCATGCCATGTACCGGAATGATGGCGGCAGTCGGCATGCTCAGCGCCATGATGGCCAGCAGCATCACGCCGCCGCCGGCGCCCAGCGCGGCGGTGATCATTGAGGTGACGGCAGAGCAGAGGATCAGTGCCACCGCCAGCAGGGGGGGGACCTGGTCGGGTAACAGCGACGCCAGAAAGCTAGGCATAGGGGCTCCGGATACAGGAAGAGGCTAGCCTAACGGGTGGATTTCAGGCTGTCACCCATGCGGGGCGAACGGTATACTGCGCCACTGCCGTCGCTTACATCAGGTTGAGTCTATGTCCGGAAACACCCTTGGAACCCTGTTCACCGTCACCACGGCCGGCGAAAGCCATGGCCCTGCACTGGTTGCCATCGTGGACGGTTGCCCGCCGGGCTTGCCGCTCTCCAGCGAGGACCTGCAGCGCGACCTGGATCGCCGCAAACCCGGCACCAGCCGCCATACCACGCAGCGCCAGGAGGCCGATGAGGTCGAGATTCTGTCGGGCGTGTTCGAGGGCGTCACCACTGGCTGTCCGATTGGTCTGCTGATTCGCAATACCGACCAGAAATCCAAGGACTATTCGGCGATCAAGGATCTGTTTCGCCCGGCGCATGCCGATTACACCTACCACCACAAATACGGCGTGCGCGACTATCGCGGCGGCGGGCGCTCCTCGGCGCGCGAAACCGCCATGCGCGTGGCCGCCGGTGCCATCGCCAAGAAGTACCTGGCGACCCAGGGCATTCAGGTGCGCGGCTACATGAGCCAGCTGGGCCCTATCGAGATTCCCTTCAAGAGCTGGGATGGGGTTAACGACAACGCCTTTTTCAGTGCCGACCCGGACAAAATCGCTGAGCTGGAAGCCTATATGGATCAGCTGCGCCGCGATCAGGATTCGGTCGGTGCCAAGATCACGGTCGTCGCCGAAGGCGTGCCGCCTGGTCTGGGCGAGCCGATCTTTGATCGCCTGGATGCCGAGCTGGCTTATGCCCTGATGGGTATCAACGCGGTCAAGGGCGTTGAGGTGGGCGCCGGTTTTGCCTCGGTGGCCCAGCGTGGCACGGAGCACCGCGACGAGCTGACGCCGGAAGGCTTTGTCAGCAACCAGGCGGGTGGCGTATTGGGGGGTATTTCTTCGGGCCAGCCGATTGTTGCCAGCCTGGCACTGAAGCCGACCTCCAGTATTACCACGCCAGGTCGCTCGATTGATGTAGACGGCAATGCGGTCGACGTTATCACCAAGGGGCGCCATGATCCTTGCGTGGGCATCCGCGCCACGCCAATTGCCGAGGCCATGATGGCATTGGTGCTGATGGATCATCTGCTGCGCCACCGTGGCCAGAACGCCGACGTCAAGGTAACCACGCCGGTACTGGGCCAGCTTTGAGCCCAGCGGGCAGCGCAACAGGGGCGGCGGCATCCCCCTTGCCCTATTGGCGGCTGTCCGGCTTCTACTTCAGCTACTTCGCCCTGTTGGGCGGGGTAGCGCCTTTCCTCGCGCTTTATTTCGAGTCCCTGGGCTTCTCTGCTGCACGCATTGGCGAGTTGGTGGCCATTCCCATGCTGATGCGCTGCCTGGCGCCCAATCTGTGGGGTTGGATTGGTGATGCCACCGGGCAGCGTTTACTGATCGTGCGCTGCGGCGCGTTCTTTACCGCACTGTGTTTTGCCGCCATTTTCTACCGCCAGGATTACTGGTGGCTGGCGGCAGTCATGGCGCTGCACAGTTTTTTCTGGCACGCGATTCTGCCGCAGTTCGAGGCCATTACCCTGGCACACCTGCGCGAGCAGGCCTCGCGCTACAGCCAGGTACGCTTATGGGGCTCGGTCGGTTTTATTCTTACGGTCGTGCTGCTGGGTGGGGTGCTGGAGCGTTTTGGCATGCCGGCCTATCCACGGGTTTTGTTCGCGGTGATGTGCGCTATTGTTGCCTGCAGTCTGTTGATACCGCCGCCACCGCTAGCGCCGACCAGCCAAGTGATGGGCGAGGGCATGCTGCAGCAGTTACGCCGCCCGGGTGTTATCGCGTTTTTTCTGTGTGTGGCGCTGATGCAACTGTCGCATGGGCCGTATTACACCTTTCTGACCATTCATCTGGAGCGTCTGGATTACAGCCGCGGCTTTATTGGCCTGCTTTGGGCGCTGGGGGTTCTGGCGGAAATTCTGCTGTTTCTGCTGATGCGTCCCTTGTTGGCGCGCTGCAGTTTGAAGTCGATTCTGGTGGTGAGTTTTGCCTTGGCGGCCCTGCGCTGGCTGCTGCTCGGCAACTTCGCTGCGGCGCTGCCCACATTGTTGTTTGCCCAATGCCTGCACGCCGCCACCTTTGGCGCCTTCCATGTGGCGGCGGTGCATTTTGTGCAGCACAACTTCAGCGCGCGCCTACAGGGCCAGGGCCAGGCACTCTATGCGACCTTGGCCGGGGTTGGTGGCGCGTTGGGTGCCCTCTATTCTGGCTACGTTTGGGACAGCCTGGGCGCGGCCTGGACCTTCGCGCTGGCGGCACTGGCTGCCGCCGTTGGAGCCATCATTCTCGCGCTGCGATTGCAGCGTGCATGAGGAGCAGACCATGAGCATTTTGGCGATGTACGAGGCGGGACAGTGGCACTGCCCGGCGCGGGTGCTTACGCACCTGGACGACATTAGCGTGCAGCTGGCCGAGCGCGGCCTGTTGCTGGCACAGATCGCGGCGCTGGCAGAGGATCCACTGCAACAGGAACATCAGGCGCGCGACTGGATCGCCGCGCAGGGCAGGGCGATACCTGACACTGCGCTGGCAGGTGAGCGCCAGGGTGAACCGGGCTACGTTGAGGAGACCACGCTAGTACCTGCTGAGGCCATCCGCCGGTCAGAAGGGCAGTGGCTACTGCTCGGCGCAGGCCAGGCCCGGCTGTGCCTGGCCAAGGCAGACCATGCCCTGATATTGGCTGTGCGCCGAGGCGATCTGCTGTGGCTGCCCGCGGGTTACGACTGGGCTTTGGTTCCTGCGCCCGGCACTCGCTGTGTGTGGCTCGAGCTGGCGGCGCAGGCACAGGCGCTGAACGATAAGCCCGTTGCCGGGTCGAAGCTAGGCGAGCTGCAGCTGCTGGACATCTGAGCGCGAAGGATTTCGTGCCGCCGACTATAGTCAGGGCAGTGTGCGGCGATTTGCCAGACCAAAAGGGAGAGTGCGATGAACTTCAATACCGGTGGGGGTATTCTGGGCCTGCTGATTCTTATCGGCGATATCTGGGCGGTAATCAACATTCTGCAGAGCAATGCCAGCATGGGCGCCAAGCTGCTTTGGGTGTTGCTGGTGGTGCTGTTGCCGTTGCTGGGCCTGATCATCTGGTTCTTTGCGGGGCCGCGCGGCAACAAGGTTTAGCGCGGCCTTCACGGCCACGTTAAAGAAAAGGGCCCGGTGCGGAAGACGCACCGGGCCTTTTCGTTGGGCACCGCCGAGGCTACCTGGTGCTTACTTCTCGACGAAGGCACGCTCGATCACATAGTGCCCTTGGTCGCCGTGGCGCGCTTCCTTGAAGCCCTGGGCATCCAGAATCTCGCAGCAATCCTTGAGCATGCTGGGGCTGCCGCAGAGCATGAAGCGGTCCTGCTCCAGATCAAATTGGGGCAGGCCAATATCCTCAAACAGCTTGCCGCTGGTCATCAGGTCGGTCAGGCGACCCTGGTTACGGAACGGCTCGCGGGTCACCGTGGGGTAGTAGATCAGCTTGTCGCGCACCAGCTCGCCCAGGTACTCGTGGTTGGGCAGATCCTCGGTAATCAAGTCTTCGTAGGCCAGCTCGCGCACATGGCGGCAGCCGTGGGTGACGATCACCTTGTCGTACTGCTCGTAGGTTTCCGGGTCCTGGATGATGCTGATGAAAGGCGCGAGGCCGGTGCCAGTACTCAGCAGGTACAGGTTGCGACCGGGGATCAGGTGATCCAGTACCAGGGTGCCGGTGGGCTTGCGGCTGATCATGATCTGATCGCCTGCCTTGATGTTCTGCAGGCGCGAGGTCAGCGGGCCGTCCGGCACCTTGATGCTGAAGAACTCGAGGGTTTCCTCGTGGTTGGGGCTGGCGATGCTGTAGGCACGCATCAGCGGACGGCCCTCAACTTCAAGACCGATCATGATGAAATGACCGTTCTTGAAGCGGAACCCCGGATCGCGGGTGGTCTTGAAGCTGAACAGGTTGTCAGTCCAGTGGTGGACGCTGAGTACGCTTTCGGTATTGAAGCCTGCCATGTCGCCTCCCGGCATGAATGATGTCTTGGCGTGGAGTCTACATCTGGCTAATCTATCGGATAAACGGGTAATTGTTATAAACGTATTCGGAAAAATCGATTATGAAGTACAGCCTGCGGCAACTCGAAGTTTTTCTGGCCACGGCCTATCACGAGAATCTGACACGCGCCGCCAGCAGCTTGGCAATGTCGCAGTCAGCTGCCAGCAGTGCGCTGAAGGACTTGGAGAGCCAATTTGACGTACAGCTGTTTGATCGCGTGGGCAAACGGCTGCAGTTGAACGAGCTGGGTCAGAGTATCCGTCCCCGTGCCCAAGCGTTGATGGAGCAGGCCAAAGGGCTGGAAACGGCGCTGGCTCGCCATCAGGACGTGGGGCATCTGAAGGTGGGCGCCACGCTCAGTATCGGTAACTACCTGGCGGTGGAAATCATGGCACGCTACATGGGCGAGCAGGATGGCGCGCGGGTGGAGCTGGAGGTGGCCAACACTGAAACGATAGTGCGCAAGGTAGCCAACTTCGAGTTGGACATCGGCCTGATCGAGGGCGAGACGCGTCACCCCGAGCTGGATCTGGTGCACTGGCGTGATGATGAACTCATGGTGTTTTGCGCGCCGGATCACCCTTGGGCTGGCCGTCCGTGGTTGAGCGATGAAGAGTTACTGGAGGCGCAGTGGATCGTTCGCGAGCAGGGCTCAGGTACTCGACAGCATTTTGAATGGGCGATGCAGGGCCTCTTGCCGCACTTGGGCATCAAGCTGGAATTGCAGCACACCGAAGCGATCAAGCGCGCGGTGGAAGCCGGGCTGGGGATTGGTTGTCTGTCCGAGATTACCCTTGTTGATGCCTTTAAGCGTGGCAGCCTGGTGCCGCTCCCGGTGCCGCAGCGCAACTTTCATCGCCGCTTTTACTTTGCTCTGCATCGGCAGAAGTTTCGTAGTGCGGGTATCGTGCGTTGGCTGGAGCTGTGTCGCAGCAGTCTGTCGGAGTAGAGGGAATGCTGGGCGTAAAAAAGGGCATCTGCCGAAGCGGATGCCCTTGCGGTGAGCCAGTGTAGCGTTACTGGTTGCTGCTGAGCACCAGCTCGCCGTTCTGCAGCGGAATACTGCTGCCCGGATCATGATCCATGCGCACGGAACCGGTTTTTTCGCCGATCTGATACTTCACCTGATAGCCAACTACTTCGTCGTGCTTGTCGTAAACGGTGTTACAACGACGCTCAGTGGTGGTGTAGGTACTGTTGGCCTGCATGCGTTCCTGGGTTTTGTTACCGGCATAGCCACCAGCGGCTGCGCCTGCGACCGTGGCAATGTCCTTGCCGCTGCCGCCACCCACCTGGTTACCCAGTACGCCGCCGATGACTGCGCCAGCTACCGAGCCAATGATCTGGTGCTGATCCTGTACGGGTTTTTGTCGGGTTACGGCAACGTCGTTGCATACTTCGCGGGGGGTGCTTTTGGTTTCTTTGATCTCGCGAACATCAAGAACCTCAGCCTGGTCAGGTGTTTTATCTGCAAAAGCGGTATAACCCGCGATGGCACCGCCAGCGGTTGCCACAGCCGCGCCAATCAAAACACCGGTCAACATAGACTTGTTCATGATGAGTACTCCCTGGTCTATGACTAGTCTTCCACGGCACAGCCGTGGTCCATGCGCTAATAGACTAGCGATTTCAGCGGAGGTTCCATCGGCCGGCGCGGCTGCATGCGTGAATGTGAACTGGTTCGCGCGGCGCTAGGCCCCGTTAATCGTAATGGCGGGAGTTTAACAGCAGGCGGAAGGCCTGCTCGTCTACCGGGGGGCTGAACAGGTAGCCCTGATAGTGATCGCAACCCAGTTCGTGCAGGAAGGCGAGCTGCTCCTTGGTTTCGACGCCTTCGGCGATAAAGTCCAGACGCAGGCTGGAGGCGATGGCGATGATGGCGCGAATGATCTCGGCGTCGTTGGGGTTGCGGGTGCAGTCCCGGACGAAGGATTGATCAATCTTGAGCACATCGACCGGCAACTGCTTGAGGTAGCTTAGCGAAGAATAACCGGTACCGAAGTCGTCGATTGCAAAGTGCACACCGCGTTCGCGCAGCACATTCATTTTGTCGATGGTGTCGGCTACGTCCTGAATAACAATGCCTTCGGTGATCTCCAGCTTGATGCATTGCGGTGGGATGCCATAGGTGTTGATGGCGTGGAGCACATCGCTGACAAAGCTGGCCTGACGGAACTGCCGGGGGCTGATGTTGACGCTCAGACTGAAACTGGCAGGATCGATGACTCCATCCTGCAGCAGGCGCGAAAGAAAGCTGCAGGCGCTCAATAGAACCCATTTGCCCGCGGGCAGTATCAGCCCACTTTCCTCCAGAACGTCGATAAAGGCGCCTGGGCCGATGGTGCCCTTGTGCGGATGTTCCCAGCGCAACAAGGCTTCAGCGCCTTCGATGGCCTGGGTGCGATGGTTGATCTGGGGCTGGTAATGCAGCACAAACTGCTTTTTCAGCAGCGCACGGCGTAACTCCGATTCGATGGCCAGACGCTCGCTGGCGGCGACCTGCATTGACTGCTCGAAAAAGGCGATGCCATTGCGGCCGCGTTCTTTTACCCGGTAGAGCGCAATGTCGGCGCGCTTAAGCAGGTCGTCCGGGGTCTTGCCGTGGTCCGGCAACAGGGCAATGCCGATACTGGCGCTGAGTTGCAGGGCGTGACCTTCAATCTGCATGGGTGCAGAAACCGCATCCAACAGTTTTCTGGCGGTGCACTCCACTTCCTGCGCCAGTTGCGCAGCGCGTGACTTTAGGCCACTGAGCAGTACTACGAATTCATCGCCGCCCAGACGCGCAACAGTGTCTTCTTTGCGTACCAGGGCGAGCAGGCGTGCGGTGACCTCTCGCAGTACGGCGTCGCCACACGAGTGGCCAAGGGAGTCGTTAATGTGTTTGAAGTGATCAAGGTCGAAGAACAGTAGCGCGCCGCGCAGGTTGTGCCGCTGGTTCAGGGCGTTCAGCTGGTTCAGACGATCGCTCAGCAACAGGCGGTTGGGCAAGTCGGTGAGGGCATCGTGGTAGGCCAGATGCTTGACGCGCGCCTCTATTTTTTTCTGTTCGGTGATGTCCCGAGAGGTCAGCAGAATGCAGTCCAGGCCGTCAATGTTCAGCGGTTGAATCGAGACAGCCACGGTGATCTGGGTGCCGAAGCAGGTGTTGACGGTCATCTCCTGATGATGGACGCGACCGTGGCGATCCAGCTCGTCAATCAGCTTCTGTCGGTCACTATAATTGGCCCAGATGTTCAGCTCCATTGCCGTTTTGCCAATCACCTGCTGCGCAGTGTATCCGGTCAGGCGGGTGAAGCCGTCGTTGACCTCCAGGTGCTTACCGGTGTGCTTTTCCGTGATGCTGATGGCATCGGGACTGCCCTTGAATGCACGGGCAAACTTGTCTTCGGAGGCGCGCAAAGCTGCTTCAGCCTGTTTGCGTGCGGTGATGTCGCGAAAGCTGAACAGCACACAGGGTTGGCGGTTGATGCTCAAACTGGCGGTAGACACCTCGCAGATCAGCAGTTTGCCTTGCTGAGTTGCGAAGGTCCCGATCAAGCCGTTCAGTACTCGTTTGCCGTGGATCGCCTCCTCCAGTGGTGCGTGCATTTCAGACTCGCTCCATACGCCTGCTGCTGCCGGCGTGCGACCTACCAGCGCCTGCGGTGAGTGGCCAAAGATTGCGGTAAAGCTGAGGTTCACTTCAATTATGCGGTGGCTGTGACTGTGGATCAGGCAATAGGGGTCAGGTGCGCCCTGGAATAGGGCGGCGAATTTGGCTTCGCTGTCGATCAAGGCTTTCTCGTTCTTGCGCCGTTCGGTGATGTCGAGCAGGGTGCCAACCAATCGAACGGGCTTGTGGTGCTCGTCGCGGTGCAGTGTGGCAGTCGCCTCTAGCCAGCGCTCTTTGCCGTTTGGGTCGCTCACGCGGTAAGTCAGTTTGTGGTGTTGTCCTTGGCTGCGGCAGATTGAAATGAAAGCGCGTCTCAGGCTGCGGCGATCGCCGGCCAGCACATGCTGGGTGAAATGGCTAATGCTGCCTTCCAGTGCAGTAGCGTTCAGACCGTTGAGCTGTGCGCTGCGTGCTGAGCAATGCAGTATGCCGCTATGGATATGCCAGTCCCAGATACCCATTTCGCTGGCTTCCAATGCACGGTTGAGGCGCTCTTGGCTTTCGTTGAGTGCGGTTTCACTGAGCCGTTGTGCGGTGATGTCACGGGCAGTGACGACCAGGCAGGTGCGTCCCGCCAGGCTTATACTTTCAGCCTGTACCAGAATATCGTAGCTGTTATGGTTGGGGCCTAGCCTTACCTGGATGTGCTCGTCGTCCAGACGTCCGCGTAACTTCAGTTTGGCCATCAGCCTTGCGGCGGTATTGGTATCTAGGATCTGCAACTCGCTGAGTCGGTGGTTGACGCAGTGGGTGTTTCTCAAGCCGGTGAGGCGCTCAAACCGGCTGTTGACCTCCAGTACTGTGCCCGTGGTGGCATCGACCAGCAGCAACGCCTCGCCCGTGGCATTAAAGACCTTGAGGTGGCGTTCATCAATGCCGACCGTGGCAGGCGCAGAGGGCCGCTCGACCTGGAGTGTAATCAACAGGCACGTTGACCCTTGGTGGATGGGGGAGATATTCACGAGGCAGCTCTGGATGCTGCCATTGCGGCTGCAGATGTCGCGCCGCTGATTAGTCAGGTTCGTCCGTTTGTCCAATTGGCGCAGCAGGTTGTCCCAGTGCTCGCTGCCGCACCACAAAGGGAATTGGCCTGCTGGCTGGCCAACGATACGGTCCGCCTGCCAGCCAAACTGCTGGCTAAGCGCTGCATTGATTTGCAGCACACGCTGGTTGCGCGCGTCCACCAGCATGCCGGCGGCGGGCATGGTCTGGAAGAGTGTGACAAATGCGCTGTCCGCATTGGTCAGAAGATCGCTCGGAAAGGCACCGGTGGTGCTTGGCATAGAGTCTCCGCGGGCGCTGATGGTCCTTTGGATCAAGGCTGCAAGCGCGACCTGTACTGGCTGGCCTGCGCGTGCGTTCCCGGCCTTTTACTGCCATGGCCCGTGGGTGCGTACTGGCCGGCTCATACGGCATGAGTTCGGCGGCTTTTATTGGTCGCTCAGTACGCCCCTTCAATCTTCAAGATAGTCTGTGCCGAGCGGCTCAACAAGGCGGGTGTTGGGGTTTTCCTTGGCCATGTCGCCCGCCAATTGCAACAATCGGATAAGCGCTAGGGCGGCGTTGGAGCGCGTACGGCCGCTATGCCAGATGCAGCCGAGATCGCGCTGCAGGTTGATGCCCGGCACTGGCAGGGCATGCACCTGATCGTCCAGCATGCTGCGCGGCAGCACGCTCCAGGCCAAGCCGATGGAGACCATCATCTTGATGGTCTCCATGTAATTGGTGCTCATGCTGATCTGCGGGGTTATCTGGTGCTGCTCGAATAGCGCGCTGACAATGCGGTGGGTAAAGGTGTTGGCCCCGGGAAAAACGGCCGGATAGGCGGCCAACTGCGCCAGACCAACGGTATCTGCTTGGGCTAACGGGTGTTCCGGTGCGATCACCAGATCCAGCGGGTCGTGCCAGATCAGCTCGGCCACCACTGGCGGCTCGACCTCGGGTGCCAAGGTGATAACGGCCAGCTCTATTTCGCCATGCAGCACTTTTTCGTAGGCTATTTCCGAGTCAAGAAACTCGATGTCCAGCGCGACTTGCGGGTAGGCACGTGTGAACTCGCGCAATACGGGCGGCAAGCGGTGCAGGCCAATGTGATGACTGGTTGCCATGCTCAGGCGGCCTTGCACGTTGTCGGATAGATTGCTCAGCGCGCGGCGCGTATCATTGAGCAAGCCCAAGACCTCTTCGGCGCGCGGCTTGAGCGCTCGTCCTGCCTCGGTGAGTGCTACCTTGCGGCCGATGCGATCAAATAACCTGGCGTCTAGCTGCTGCTCCAGCATGGCGATACGCTTGCTTATGGCCGGCTGGGTAAGATGCAGTTGTTCTGCGGCGCGGGAGAAGGAACCGGTCTCGGCGACGGCTAGAAAGGCGGAAAGGTTGGCCGTGTCCATGTTGTATTCCTGTTGGTTATCTATTTAATAAATAATATTCCTTTGTTTTATCTTTGGCCAAAATTTATCCTTTGCCGGGTCAAAGAACCGCTGCGGACCGGATACCTCCGGCCATATTCGATGGCGGTCACAGTCTGATTTCAGGAGTTCCGGATGTCTGCGAAAACGCTTTACGACAAGCTGTGGGACAGCCATCTCGTCAAACAACGAGATGATGGTTCGGCATTGATTTACATCGATCGCCACATTCTTCATGAAGTGACCTCGCCACAGGCATTCGAGGGCTTGCGCCTTGCAGGTCGGCAGCCTTGGCGTATCGATGCCAATATCGCCACCCCGGATCACAACGTACCGACCACCAAGGCTGAACGTGCCGGCGGTCTGGAAGCGATCGCCGATGAGGTGTCGCGCATTCAGGTCAAAACCCTGGACGAGAACTGCGACGCCTTCGGTATTCTCGAGTTCAAGATGAACGATCTGCGTCAGGGTATCGTGCATGTGATCGGGCCGGAGCAGGGCGCTACCTTGCCTGGTATGACCGTGGTCTGCGGTGACTCGCATACTTCTACCCACGGCGCCTTCGGCGCGTTGGCGCACGGCATTGGTACCTCTGAGGTCGAGCATGTATTGGCTACCCAATGCCTCGTCGCCAAGAAGATGAAGAACATGCTGGTCAACGTTGAAGGTGAGCTGGGCTTTGGCGTCACGGCCAAGGACATTGTGCTTGCGGTCATCGGCAAGATCGGCACCGCTGGCGGCAACGGCCATGCCATTGAATTCGCCGGTTCGGCCATTCGCGACCTGTCGATTGAAGGCCGCATGACCATCTGCAATATGGCCATTGAAGCGGGTGCGCGCGTGGGATTGGTCGCCTGTGACGCGAAAACCGTCGAGTATGTAAAAGGCCGTCCATATGCTCCCAAGGGCTCCGATTGGGACAAGGCCGTGGAGGCTTGGGCCGACCTGGTGTCTGACGCCGATGCGCGCTTTGACAGCGTCATCGAACTGGATGCTACCGAGATTAAACCGCAGGTCTCCTGGGGTACCTCGCCAGAGATGGTGTTGGCGGTCGATCAGCGAGTGCCGGACCCGGCGGCGGAAGCAGACGCGGTCAAGCGTGATTCCATCGTGCGCGCACTGAAATACATGGGCCTAAGTGCCAACCAGCCGATTACCGATATCCATTTGGATCGGGTATTCATCGGTTCCTGCACCAATTCGCGCATAGAAGACCTGCGCGCCGCGGCGGCCGTGGCCAAAGGGCGCAAGGTGGCTGCCAGTGTCAAACAGGCGCTGGTGGTACCGGGCTCGGGGTTGGTCAAGGCACAAGCCGAGAAAGAAGGGCTGGATGCAATCTTCACGGCGGCGGGTTTTGAATGGCGTGAGCCGGGCTGTTCCATGTGCCTGGCCATGAACCCGGACAAGCTGCAGTCCGGCGAGCACTGCGCCTCGACCTCGAACCGCAACTTTGAGGGGCGTCAGGGTAATGGTGGCCGCACTCACCTGGTCAGCCCGGCCATGGCCGCGGCGGCTGCAATTGCTGGTCACTTTGTGGATGTACGCGAGATGTTGAATCAGGAGGCGAGCGCATGAAACCCTATACTCAGCACACCGGTCTGGTCGCGCCGCTCGACCGCGCCAACGTGGATACCGATCAGATCATCCCGAAGCAGTTCTTGAAATCGATCAAGCGGACGGGCTTTGGGCAGAATCTGTTTGATGAGTGGCGCTATCTGGATGAAGGACTGCCAGGGCAGGACTGTGCCAACCGCCCCCTGAATACCGACTTCGTACTTAATCAACCGCGTTATCAGGGTGCCAGCGTACTGTTGGCGCGCAAGAATTTCGGCTGTGGTTCCAGCCGTGAGCACGCGCCATGGGCGCTTGAGGAGTACGGTTTTCGGACCATTCTGGCCCCCAGCTATGCCGATATTTTTTACAACAACAGCTTTAAGAATGGCTTGTTACCCATTGTTTTATCGGAAGAAGATATCGATGAACTGTTTGCGCAAGCAGAGGCTCAGGAAGGCTACGAGCTGACGGTAGATCTGCAAGCGCAGACCGTCACTCGCCCGGATGGCAAAGCCTATACCTTTGAGGTGGACGCTTTCCGCAAGCATTGTCTGCTCAACGGTCTGGATGATATTGGCCTGACGCTGCAGGACGGCGACGCCATCAAGGCGTTCGAGCAGAAACATCAGCAGAGTCAGCCTTGGCTGTTCGGCGCAATCCAGTAACTATTTGCCTGTGCCAGCGGTGGCTGAGCACTGGCATCTTTTCTAAGGATGAGTAATGAGTAAGCGTATTCTGGTTTTGCAGGGCGACGGCATTGGTCCCGAGATCATGGCCGAAGCGGTCAAGGTGCTGAACCTGGCCAACGAAAAGTACGAGCTTGATCTTGAGCTGTCATCGGGCGAGCTGGGCGGCGCGTCCTACGACAAGTACGGCGTACCCTTGGCCGACGAGACCTTGGAACGCGCACGTCAGGCGGATGCCGTGCTGCTGGGCGCAGTCGGCGGTCCCAAGTGGGATACCATTGATCCGGCGCTGCGCCCCGAGCGCGGCTTGCTGAAAATTCGCTCCGAGCTGGGGCTGTTTGGCAACCTGCGCCCGGCAATTCTGTATCCGCAGTTGGCTGAATCATCAACCCTCAAGCCCGAAGTGGTTTCCGGCCTGGATATTCTGATCGTGCGTGAGCTCACCGGCGGCATCTACTTTGGCCAGCCGCGGGAGAAGCGCGTGCTCGCCAATGGCGAGCGTCAGGCCTACGACACCTTGCCCTACAGTGAAAGCGAAATCCGCCGCATTGCCAAGGTCGGTTTCGATATGGCGATGGTGCGCAACAAGAAGCTGTGCTCGGTCGACAAGGCTAATGTGCTGGCCTCCAGTCAGTTGTGGCGCGAAGTCGTTGAAGAGGTCGCCAAGGATTATCCCGAGGTCGAGTTGTCGCACATGTACGTCGACAACTGTGCCATGCAGCTGGTGCGCGCGCCCAAGCAGTTCGATGTGATTGTCACTGACAACATGTTTGGCGACATTCTCTCGGATCAGGCCTCGATGCTGACTGGTTCCATCGGCATGCTGCCTTCGGCGTCGCTGGATGTGAACGGCAAGGGTATGTACGAGCCTTGCCACGGCAGTGCTCCGGATATTGCCGGCAAGGGTATCGCCAATCCGCTGGCCACTATCCTCTCGGTTTCGATGATGCTGCGGTACAGTTTTGCTCAGACAGAGGCCGCTGACGCCATTGAGCAAGCGGTTAGCCTGGTGCTGGATCAGGGGCTGCGTACCGGCGACATTTACGCCGAGGGTTGTCGCAAGGTAGGTACCGCGGAAATGGGTGACGCCGTGGCCGAGGCCTTGAAAAACCTGTAATCTGTTGGATTATTCGAAAACGCCCGGCCCAGGTCGGGCGTTATTGTCTTTGAATTTGTTACCCCATGGGGGGTGTTGTTATGAAGCGAGTTGGTCTGGTTGGTTGGCGTGGCATGGTGGGTTCCGTGCTGATGCAGCGCATGCGCGATGAAAACGATTTTGCCGATATTGAACCGGTCTTTTTCACTACCTCCAACGTAGGTGGTAAAGGGCCTGACATCGGCAAGGATATTCCTGCGCTGAAAGATGCCTTCGACCTTGAATCTCTCAAGCCGATGGATGTAATCATTACCTGTCAGGGCGGCGACTACACCAAGGAAGTCTACGCCAAGCTGCGCGCTGAAGGCTGGAATGGCTACTGGATTGACGCTGCCTCAACGCTGCGGATGGAAGATGATGCCGTCATCGTACTGGACCCGGTCAACCGCCGTAATATCGATCAGGCGCTGCGTGATGGCGTGAAAACCTATGTTGGCGGCAACTGTACTGTCAGTTTGATGCTGATGGGCCTGGGTGGTCTGTTCGAGCAGGGGCTGGTTGAATGGATGAGTGCCATGACCTATCAGGCGGCCAGTGGCGCCGGTGCGCAGAATATGCGTGAGCTGATTGGCCAGATGGGTACTATCCACGGCTCGGTTGCCGATCAATTGGCTGATCCGGCCAGTGCTATCTTGGACATTGACCGCAAGGTGGCTGAAACCCTGCGTAGCGATGCTTTCCCGGCGGATAACTTCGGCGTGCCGCTGGCAGGCAGCCTGATCCCCTGGATCGACAAGCAACTACCCAATGGCCAGAGCCGTGAAGAGTGGAAGGCGCAGGCCGAGACCAACAAGATCATTGGTCGTAGCGCACGCCCGATCCCGGTTGACGGTATCTGCGTACGTATCGGTGCCATGCGTTGTCACAGTCAGGCACTGACCATCAAGTTGAACAAAGATGTGCCGCTGGCGGATATCGAAGGCTTGCTGGCTGAGCATAATTCCTGGTCGCAGGTCGTGCCGAACACCAAGGAGGCCACATTGGCGGGGCTCACCCCGACTGCCGTTACCGGCACTCTGAATGTGCCTGTTGGGCGCCTGCGCAAGCTCAATATGGGGTCACAGTACCTATCCGCGTTCACCGTGGGCGATCAGTTGCTGTGGGGCGCCGCTGAACCGCTGCGTCGCATGCTGCGTATCCTGCAGGAAGGTTGAGGCTTTACCGGCAGCAGGTTTGCTGGCGTTGACATAGGGCATCCCTGACTAGGTTGGGGGTGCCCTTTGTCTTTAATGAAATCAAATACGGGTTGGTAATCATGAGTAAGAAAACAGGTGTTGCAATTGTAGGTGTGAACGGTCTGGTGGGGGACATGCTGGCCAGTGTGCTGGAAGATGACAGCTTCACGTTTGCCGATTTGCACCTGGTGGATGCCGACGACGACGCTGGTGAGCGCCGAATGGTCAAGGGTCAGAGCCTGCGTGTCGAACCTGTTTCTCGTTTTGATTTCAGTCAGATCGCAGTTGTGGTGCTGGCCGGTACAGCCGATTTTGTAAACCAGTGGGCGCCGACTATTCGCGCAGCGGGCGCGGTAATTATAGATACCACGGGTACCCTGGGTGGCGCACCGGTGGTGGCCGAAGTAAACCCTGAGTTGCTCGCAGGCGCTAAAGCGGAAGGGGTTGTCTGCGCGCCGGATGCACAAGTGGTGCAAACCTCAATAGTACTGAAAGCACTGGACGGGATGGGAGCGCTTCAACGTGTAAGTATCGCCACCTACCAGTCCATGTCGACCCACAGCAAAGCCGCGGTTGAGGGGTTGGCTATGCAGACAGGCAAGTTGCTCAACGGTCAGCCGGCAGAGAAGGGGGTTCTGGATAAGCAGGTCGCATTCAACCTGTTGCCCTGTGTTACCGATCTGGATGAGTCTGGAGCTAGTGCTGAAGAGCGCGCTCTTACCAACGGCGTGCAAGCCTGCCTAGGATTGCCTGCCTTGCCGGTGCTGGTCAACGCCGTACTGGTGCCGCTGTTTTATGGTACCGCGCAAATGATGCAAGTGAGCTTCGATACAACGCTCGATGCCAAACGTATTGTCAATGTTCTGCGCCGGGCGAAGGGTATCAAAGTGCTTGATAAACCAGTGGCCGGCGGATTTCCTACACCAATAACCGATGCGACCGGCAGTGATCATGTGTGGGTGGGGCGCATCCGGGTCGATGCCGCGGAGCCGAACACTATTCATTTGTGGATTGTGTCTGATAATCTCCGTAAAGGTGTCGCAATTAACAGTCTTAAGCTTGCCGAGTTGTTGATAAAAGACTATTTGTAATCGATACTTGCTGGTGTTTTTGTATTAAGCGGTTTAGGTTTGTCCATGCAAGCCCTGATTGGATTCAGCGGTTGCTGGTTGTCTCAGACTGGGTGGGGGATGTTCGTAGTAGGCCAGTCAGTGCACAACAGGGTCTGTTGAAGCGTGAGAAAACGATAAAAGCAAAGGATTTTCGCTATGGTTCGCAAACTGGTTATAGCTGTCGCCGCAGCAAGTGCCTTGATGTCCACGGGAATGGTTCAAGCATTGGGAGTAGGCGACATTAACCTGCGCTCATCCTTAAACCAGCCGCTGGATGCTGAAATTGATCTGCTTCAAGTGCGAGATCTTACCAGCGAAGAGATTCGCTCAATGTTGGCCTCACCGGATGACTTTGGTCGCGCCGGAATTGAACGTACCTTCTTTCTCACCGATCTGAAGTTCACCCCAGTTGTGAAGCCCAATGGCAAGTCGGTCATTCGTGTTACCTCAAGTCGCCCAGTCAACGAACCCTATCTGAACTTCCTGATGGAAGTGCGCTGGCCCTCCGGCAAAGTACTACGTGAGTTCACCGTATTGCTTGATCCGCCGCTATATCAGCCCACTTCCGTTACCAGCAGCGCTCCGGTAACCGCCCCGACCACTTCGTCTGCGCAGATTTCGCCGCCGCGGCCAACCATTGCTCCGGCGCAGCCCCGTGGCAGTAGGCCTTATGCTGCGGCGCCTGCCGCAACCTCGCAGGCGAGTTCGACGGAGTGGCGTACCACTCGTTCTGACACTCTGTGGGAGGTCGCCCTGAAATCGCGCCCCTCAGGAGCGAATGTTCATCAGACCATGCTGGCGATTCAGGATCTTAATCCTGGTGCCTTCATCAATGGCAACATCAATCAGCTTAAATCCGGGCAAACCCTCAAACTGCCGACCAGCGAGCAGGCAACCAAGCGCACTGGCAGCGAAGCAGTAGCTGAAGTTGCTGCACAGAATCGCGCCTGGCAAGAAGGTCGTTCGGCGCCCGCAGCGGCTGCAGATAGCGCGCCGAGTGCTCCTCAGTTGGACGCGCGTCAGCGCGAAAGTGCAGGCAATGCACCCGAGCAGATCGATGCTGAAGATTCACTGCGTCTGGTTTCTGGCGTGGATGAGCAGGTCAGTGAGGGCGCCGGCGACGGCGCGGCCAATGCAAATAACGCCTCGCAGTTGCGTGACTCGCTTGATCGCACCAAGGAACAGTTGGATGCGGCCGAACGTGAGAAGGCCGAAATGGGTGAACGTCTTGACGATGTGCAAGGCCAGCTGGAGACATTGCAGCGCTTGCTTGAGTTGAAAGATGCACAGCTCGCAGCATTGCAACAGGAAATCAGCGCCAGTGGTGAAAACAGCCAGCTGACCACAGAGCCGCAAGCGGACCTGGACGAAATTGCAGCACTTGAGCAGCAGCAAGCTGAAGCAGCTGTCGCTGCCGCTACTGAGGGTGGCGAGCAGATTGAAGGCGCCCCTGCGGAGGGAGAGCAGCCACTAGCAGGAGTCAGCGATGCTGATGTCGCTGAGGTTGACGCTGAGCAGGCCATCGACCCGGTCGATTCCGAGGTGGTAGTGGATCAGCCCGCCGCCGAGGAGACGGTAACCCAGGATGAAGTGACACCTGCAGCCGACGTAACGCCGGAGGTTGAAGAGCCGGCAGTCGTGGCACCCGAAGCACAGGCGCCGGCCACTGCCGAGTCTTTGCTGCAGCGCTTGATGCAGAACCAAATGCTGCTTATAGGCGGCGGGGTTATTGCCATCCTGTTGCTGCTGATGGTGCTGATGGCGGTATCGCGCCGCAATGCTCGCCGCGAAGCCGATATGGCTGATAACTTTATCGCCAACGCTGCTGACGCTCATGATGGTGATACTGCGGTTGATGAATCGGACGATTTCAACGTGGCCCTGGCAGCAGAGCTGGATGAAGATGCCGGCATTGCGGTTGACCCTTTGACCGAAGCCGATGGCCTATTGGCTTACGGCAAGCCGCAGGAAGCGCGCGATGTGCTGCTTGCAGCGGTAGAAGAGGAGCCCGAACGTACCGATCTGCGTCTGAAGCTGCTTGAGGTGGAAGGTTTGCTGGAAAATGCCGAGGGCTATCGTGCGCAGCACGAAGCGCTGCGTGCTGCGGGTACGGTGGACGGGCAAGTGAATGCGATGGACGCACGCTTCCCCCTAATGGCTGCGGCCGTAGCGGGTGCTGCTGCAGGGCTGGCGTACGAGAGCAGTGAAAACGAGGAAATCTCCTTTGAGATGCCCGTCGAAGACGCCTCAGAGGCTGTGGTAGAAGAAGAGGACATGGATTTCGATTTCAGCGAGTTTGAGATGGGCGATAGCACAGCTCCTGCCGCTGCTCCCGAAGTTGCTACTGAACCGGCTGCCTCTAGTGATGAAAGCATCGACTTCGATCTCGACTTTGATCTCGATGACACGGTAGCGCCTCAAGACCTGCAAGGTGCGATTGAGCCAGAAGCTACCGCGTCGGATGCTGCGGTAGAGCTGGATGACTCGCTGGACTTCACCGAATTCGAAACTCTGGAAGAAACGCCAGCGGCTGAAGCTGAAGTCAGCGCTCTGGATGATGACTTTGATCTGTCGCTCACCGATGACTTGCAGTCTGACGGCTTGAGTGCCGACTTTGATGCTGTCGAAGAGCATGCAGCAGGCAAGCCGGAATCCGAGGAAAGCTTCAATCTGTCTGAAGACGACCTCGCAGACTTTGAAGTGGAGCTGGATGAGGCGGCCGGTAAAGCGCAGCAGGCTGATGTGTTGTTGCCGCTCGATTCTCTGGAGTTGGATGAAGATGAGGCGCAGCCTGCTGATGGCGACGACCCCATGCCGCTCGAGAATATGATGGAGGAGCCAGTGGCTGGCGATCTGGACGAAGACGACGAGTTTGATTTCCTCTCAGGTACCGATGAGAGCGCGACCAAGCTCGACCTGGCCCGCGCCTATATCGATATGGGTGACAGCGAAGGTGCTCGTGACATACTCAACGAAGTGATCGATGAGGGGAGCGAGCAACAGCAACAGGAAGCGCGCGAGATGATGGAGCGTTTGACTGACTGATGGATGGTAATCAGTATGAAGCAGCGGCCGCCCCTGAGGCGGCCGCTGCTGTTTCAAGGGTTGCAGCGTGCGTCGAGTATCGCGGTAGTGCCTACCGTGGTTGGCAGCGGCAGCAGAGTGGTGTCGCCAGCGTGCAGCAAGCCGTTGAGAAGGCACTCAGCCGGGTGGCCAATCATCCAGTGCAGGTGTTCTGCGCCGGCCGCACGGACGCAGGTGTGCATGCCTCTTGTCAGGTGATTCATTTTGATAGTAACGCGGTGCGTACACCCCGAAACTGGATTCACGGCGCCAACGCCAATTTACCCGCCGATATTTCGCTGAGTTGGGTACAGCCGATGGGGATGGATTTTCATGCGCGCTTTTCGGCAGTCGCCCGCCGCTACCGTTATGTCATCTACAATGACCCGATTCGGCCCGCACACCTCGCTCACGAAGTGACTTGGAACTACCGTCCGCTGGATGTCAGCCTGATGCGGCACGCCGCGCATGCGCTCTTGGGGACCCACGACTTTACCTCTTATCGCGCTGTGGGCTGTCAGGCCAAGTCACCGATCAAGACAATCCACCACCTTGAGCTACTGGAATACGGTCGCTTCATTGTCCTGGATATTCGTGCGAACGCATTCCTGCATCACATGGTGCGCAATATTGCCGGTGTGCTCATGCAGATTGGCGCAGGTGAGCGTCCGGTCGAGTGGGCGGAGCAGGTTTTGGTGGCGCGAGATCGTGCCCAGGGAGGGCTGACTGCGCCGGCATTCGGCCTTTACCTGGTTGACGTTACCTATCCGGAAGAGTTTGTGTTACCGGACCGCTATCTGGGGCCGCATTTTCTCTCTGCACTGCCAGATGTGGCTGACTGACGCTCGCGGTGCTATCTGCTACTATCGTTTCCCCCTGTCGAATTGAGGTGCTTGAGTACCTATGGTGCGCATTAAAATCTGTGGCATCACCCGGGTCGAAGATGGCCTGGCAGCGGCGCTAGCTGGTGCTGACGCCATTGGGCTGGTGTTTTATGCGCCTAGTCCACGCGCAGTTAGTCTCGACAAGGCTGCTGAAATCGTAGCCGCCTTGCCGCCATTCGTGACAGTAGTCGGGTTGTTTGTCGATGCCGATCCTGCCTATGTGCGCGATGCCCTGACACAAGTGCCTCTCGATCTACTGCAATTTCACGGCGATGAAGATGCCGCTTACTGCGACCAGTTCGGACGACCTTACCTGAAGGCGATCAGGGTCCGTGAGGGGCAGGACTTGGGCAGTGTTGCGGCAGCTTGGCCCCGAGCAAGCGGTATTCTTCTGGATAGTTATAAGCCCGGTGTGCCCGGCGGTACCGGAGAGGCCTTTGACTGGGCTCTGGTGCCAGCCGAACGGCGCTGGAGCCTGGTGCTGGCAGGAGGTTTAACGCCGGCCAACGTGGCCCAGGCGGTTGCTGAAGTGAAGCCGTGGGCAGTTGACGTTAGCGGCGGCGTAGAGGCCGCCAAGGGCATCAAGGATGCCGAAAAAATTAACGCTTTTATTCAAGAGGTGAAGCGTGTCCGAGTCTAGTAAAACCGATTATTCCGCCGTCCCCGATGCGCGTGGTCACTTTGGCCCTTACGGTGGCAGGTTTGTCTCTGAAACCCTGATGGATGCACTCGACGACCTCGAGAAGCTTTACCGTGAATTGTCCCAGGATCCGCAGTTTCAGGCCGAGTTCGACCGGGATCTGGCGCATTATGTGGGTCGTCCCTCGCCGCTGTATCTGGCTGAGCGACTCACCGCCAAGTTGGGAGGCGCGCAAATCTACCTGAAGCGAGAAGACCTTAACCATACCGGCGCGCACAAAGTGAACAACACTATTGGTCAGGCGCTGTTGGCCAAGCATATGGGCAAACCACGCGTGATTGCCGAAACTGGCGCGGGTCAACACGGCGTTGCTACTGCCACGGTTGCTGCGCGGCTGGGGCTCAAGTGTCAGGTTTACATGGGTGCTGAAGACGTTAAGCGCCAGGCGCTGAACGTGTATCGCATGAAATTGCTGGGCGCGGAGGTCATTCCGGTGACATCCGGTTCAAAAACGCTCAAGGATGCGATGAACGAGGCGATGCGCGATTGGGTAACCAATATCGACGATACCTTCTACATCATCGGCACTGTGGCGGGACCGCACCCTTATCCTCAACTGGTGCGGGACTTTCAGTGTGTGATCGGTCGCGAGGCGCGCGAGCAGTGCTTGGCGCAGGCTGGCCAGTTGCCTGACGCTCTGGTTGCCTGTGTAGGTGGCGGTTCAAATGCGATTGGCCTGTTCCACCCCTTCCTCAATGACGAAAGCGTCAAGATGTACGGCGTAGAGGCGGGTGGTCACGGCATCGCCACTGGCGAGCACGCGGCACCGTTGAGCGCGGGCCAGCCAGGCGTGCTTCACGGCAACCGCACTTATTTGATGTCGGACGCGGCTGGCCAGATCATTGAGACCCATTCGGTCTCGGCGGGCCTCGATTATCCTGGCGTAGGCCCGGAGCACAGTTGGCTCAAGGATATAGGCCGAGTTGACTACGTTGATGCAACCGACGACGAGGCGCTGGCCGCGTTCCGCGAGCTGACTCGCGTGGAGGGCATTATGCCCGCGCTGGAGTCCAGCCATGCTGTCGCGTACGCAATGAAGCTGGCTGCTCGCATGCGTCCTGATGAGATTATTGTCGTCAATCTGTCAGGTCGTGGTGACAAGGATATTCATACTGTTGCCGGTATCGACGGCATCAGCATTTAACGAGATCGAGCATGAGTCGAATCAAAGACTGTTTTACCGCCCTTGAGGCTGCCGGCCGCAAGGCACTGATTCCTTACATTACCGCCGGTGACCCTGCGCCAGAGGTGACGCTACCGTTGATGCACGACCTGGTGGCAGCGGGCGCCGACATTATTGAGCTGGGCATACCGTTTTCCGATCCGATGGCCGACGGCCCAGTCATTCAGTTGGCGATGGAGCGCGCCCTTGCACACCATGTCAGCCTGGAGCAGGTGCTGGACATGGTGCGGCGCTTCCGCGAGGATGACGACAAGACTCCAGTGGTGCTGATGGGGTATTTGAATCCGATCGAGCGCATGGGATATGCCGCCTTTGCTGAGGCGGCGGCCAAATCCGGGGTGGACGGCATTCTCACCGTAGACCTGCCGCCAGAGGAAGCTCAGGACGTTTTGCCGGTGTTCAAGGCCCAAGGGCTGGACAGTATTTTCCTGCTGTCGCCGACGACAACCAAAGAGCGCGCGCGGCTGATTTGTGAGCAGGCCAGCGGTTATGTCTATTATGTTTCATTGAAAGGTGTGACCGGGTCCAGTGCTTTGAACGTCACCGAAGTAGCAAACAGGTTGGATATGCTGCGCACGGTGACTGATCTGCCGATCGGTGTGGGTTTCGGTATCCGCGATGGCGCGTCGGCGGCGGCGGTGGCCAAAGTCGCTGATGGTGTGGTGGTAGGCTCGGTTCTGGTGAACCAGATCGCCGATCATGCGGATCAGCCTGAGCAGGCCCGCAAGGGTATCGCTGCCATTATCAGTAGCATGCGCAGTGCAATGGACCAATAAAAGATGTAGTCAGCCGGACTATTAAAGCAGGCTGGCCCGATAAACGAAATAAGGAATGGCGATGAGCAATTGGCTGGTGGACAAACTGATTCCTTCCATCGTGCGCTCTGAAGCACAAAAGAGCAGCGTGCCCGAAGGGCTGTGGCGCAAGTGCCCATCATGCGAGGCGGTCCTGTACCGTCCTGAGCTGGAAAAGAACCTGGATGTCTGCCCCAAGTGCAGCCACCATTTGCGCATCAATGCTCGTCGACGGCTGGATATCTTTCTGGACGAAGGCGATCGCAGCGAGATTGGCGCCGAGCTGGAGCCGGTTGATCGGCTGAAGTTCCGTGACAGCAAGAAGTACAAGGACCGCCTGACTGCGGCGCAGAAGGAAACCGGCGAGAAGGATGCACTGGTTGTCATGCAGGGCAAGCTCAAGGGCTCGCCCATTGTCGCCAGCGCCTTCGAGTTCAACTTCATGGGTGGTTCCATGGGCAGCGTGGTTGGTGCGCGCTTTGTGCGGGGTGCCGAAGTGGCGCTGCGTGAGCGCATCCCGTACGTCTGCTTCTCCGCGTCCGGCGGCGCGCGTATGCAGGAAGCCCTGTTCTCGCTCATGCAAATGGCCAAGACCAGTGCCGCATTGGCGCGCCTGAAGGAAGAGGGCATCCCGTTCATTTCGGTGATGACCGACCCAGTTTATGGTGGCGTCTCCGCCAGTCTGGCGATGCTGGGTGACCTCAACGTGGCCGAGCCCAATGCCCTGATCGGTTTCGCCGGTCCGCGGGTTATCGAGCAGACGGTGCGTGAAAAGCTGCCTGCCGGCTTCCAGCGCAGCGAGTTCCTGCTGGCCCACGGCGCGCTGGATATGATCGTTGCGCGTGGCGAAATGCGTGATCGGCTGGCCAGTATGCTGTCTATCTTCACCAATTCGCCGGCACCGGTGAGCGAAGACAGTCCCGAGCCGAGTGAGGTCTGATGTCACAACGCAGTCTTGCCGAGTGGCTGACCCGGCTGGAAGGGCTGCACCCGAGTGAAATTGATATGGGCCTGGCGCGTGTGCGCCAGGTCGCTGAGCGGCTCGAGCTGCTGCAGCCCGCACCGCTGGTCTTTACAGTAACCGGAACCAACGGCAAGGGTTCCACCTGTGCGGCGCTGGATTCTTTGCTGCGCACGGCCGGTCAGCAAACCGGCTGCTACACCTCCCCACACCTGTTGCGCTACAACGAGCGCGTTCGCATCAATGGCCAGATGGTCAGCGATGGGGCGCTGTGCGAAGCCTTTACGGCTGTTGATCAGGCGCGCGCTGACACCTCGCTCACGTATTTTGAGTTTGGCACCCTGGCTGCGTTATGGCTGTTCAAGGCTGCTAGGCTGGATGCTGTGGTCCTGGAAGTAGGTTTAGGTGGTCGGCTGGATGCCGTCAATGTGGTCGACGCCAACGTGGCCATCGTTACTAGCATTGGCTTGGATCACCAGGAATATCTGGGCGACACCCTGGAGTCGGTGGGTTTTGAGAAAGCGGGCATTTTGCGTAATGGGCGGCCGGTGGTGAGCGGTGAACAGCACTTGCCGAACAGCTTCCAGAAAAAAGTGGCAGAGCTAGGCTGCGAGTTGCTGCTGCGCGGCGTTGATTTCGGTTGGCAGTCCGAAGATGGAGACGCTTGGAGCCTCTTTGCCAAGGTGGACGGAAGTCAGCACGACTATCCCCATCTACCGCCGGTTACCTTGCCGCGTGACAATCTTGGTGTGGCCTTGCAGGCATTCTTGCGGGCAGGATTTTCTCTCTCGCAGGCAAAAGTCAGAGAGGCATTGGCCGCCGCCACGGCGCCGGGCCGCTTGGAAGTGCGACAGATCAACTGGCGAGGACGGTTGCGGCAAGTTTGCTTGGATGTCGGCCACAACCCCCATGCGGCGACTTTCATGGCCAGTGCGTTAGCTATGGAAAAATGCGAACGCGTCGCGGTGTTCGGCTTGCTTGCGGACAAGGACCTTGCCGGTGTCCACGCGCCGTTAAAAGGGCTCTTCAGTCAATGGTATACAGCGCCGCTCGATAGTCCGCGTAGCCGGCCCGCAGCCGAGCTGGCGGCGTATCTGAGTGAGCAGGGGGAGCAGGTACAGGCCTGCGGTAGCATCGCCAAGGCGTTGCAGTGCGCACTTGATGAGAGCGAAATGGATACTGAAATTGTCATTTTCGGGTCGTTTTTCTGCGTCGCTGCCGCCATACTCTGGTTGTCTGAAACGTCCGGAGAACTGATTGATGGATGAAGGTCTGAAACAGCGCATCATTGGCGCCTTGGTCTTGATCGTTGCCGCCGTGGTGTTTTTGCCGATGCTGTTGTCCGGGCAGGATGAGACGGTCGAGGTGGTCGTCGATGTGCCGGAGCAGCCGGTGCTTGATCAGCAGCCCATCGCGCCTGCTGAACCCGTTGCCTTGCCTCAACCGCCCCAGGTGCCGGTGATTCCCACCCCGGATACATCGACTGAGCAGGCATCGACACAGGGTGTGCCGGTGCAGCCGCCAGCGGAACCTGAACCCGCGGCTGAGGCAATTCCGGCAGCAGAAGAACCAGTGCCTGACGTTCCGCCGACCGCTGCGGTTAATGGTGATTGGGTGATTCAACTGGGCAGCTTCTCCAGTAGCAGCAACGCCGAGGGTTTGAGTGAGACGCTGCGCAAACAGGGCTATAACGCCTATACCCATTCTGTTTCAGTACAGGGCAAGCCAATCACCCGGGTTTACGTTGGCCCGCTGGCCAGCCGGGATGCGGCCAATCGTCTGCGGGATGAACTGGCCAGCAAGCGCGGCAGTAAAGGGCTGGTTGTCGCATACGATGCGGACAGTGGCCGCGGCTGATGCAGGCCCTGTTTGGTTGTAGCTTCGTATTGGCTGATTGACTAAATCTGCGGGGCGCAAGTTTGCTGTTTCGATGCCCTTGGCTGCTCTGCTAGAATACCGCTCTTTGCGTAACAGGGTGTCGTGACCGTGCCATTTACCTGGGTTGACTGGGCTATCATCGCCATCATTGCTGTATCGGCCCTGATTAGCCTGACCAGAGGCTTCGTCAAAGAAGCGCTATCGCTGGTAACCTGGATTCTGGCGGGGCTGGTGGCTTGGTTGTTCGGCGGCGCGCTGGCCGAGTTGCTGACGCCCTACATTGAAACGCCCTCACTGCGGGTTATCGCAGCCTGTTCTATTCTTTTCATACTGACGCTGTTGCTGGGTGGGTTGATCAACTATCTGATTGGCCAACTCGTTAAAGCAACAGGCTTGAGCGGCACAGACCGCTTTCTGGGCATGGTGTTCGGCGCTGCGCGGGGCGGTTTGCTCGTCGTGGTGATGGTGGGGCTGCTTAGTCTCGCTCCGGTGGATGCCGATACCTGGTGGCGCGAATCGGCGCTGATCCCTCACTTCTTACTGGTAGCTGACTGGTCCAAGAACTTTATTCTGCAATTGGCTGGTCGCTGATTCGGCCGCGGCGCCGAATGGTTTTTCACATACTCTACTAAAAGGTGTTTAGGCATGTGTGGCATTGTTGGCATAGTGGGCAAGTCGAACGTCAATCAGGCGCTCTATGATGCCTTGACCGTCCTGCAGCATCGCGGCCAGGACGCCGCCGGCATTGTGACCTGTGATCGGGGCCGCCTGTTTCTGCGCAAGGACAACGGTCTGGTACGTGACGTCTTTCATCAACGTCATATGCAACGTCTGGTCGGCAATATGGGAATTGGCCATGTGCGTTATCCCACGGCAGGTTCTTCCAGCTCCGCCGAAGCGCAACCGTTTTATGTCAACTCGCCCTATGGCATCACGCTGGCACATAACGGCAACCTGACCAATGTCGAGCAGCTGTCGCGCGAGATTTATGAGTCCGATTTGCGCCATGTAAACACTACGTCCGACTCGGAAGTGCTGTTAAACGTTTTTGCCCACGAGCTGGCCCGTGGCGGCAAGCTGCAGCCCAGCGAAGAAGATATTTTCAATGCCGTTCGTGCCGTGCACGAGCGTTGCCGTGGTGGTTATGCTGCGGTAGCGATGATTACCGGCTATGGCATCGTCGGTTTCCGTGATCCCAATGCGATTCGTCCCATTGTGTTCGGCAAGCGCGAGACGGAGAACGGCGTCGAGTACATGATTGCCTCCGAAAGCGTATCGCTCGATGTGTTGGGTTTCGATCTGATTCGTGATCTTGAACCCGGCGAAGCAGTGTATATCACCGACAAGGGTGAACTTTTCACCCGTCAGTGCTCCAGCCACCAGGAATACTCGCCGTGTATTTTCGAGCACGTGTACCTGGCGCGTCCCGATTCGATGATCGACAAGGTGCTGGTCTACAAGGCCCGCTTGCGCATGGGCGAAAAGCTGGCGGAGAAGATCGAGCGTGAGCGCCCTGATCACGGCATAGATGTAGTTATCCCGATTCCCGATACCAGCCGTACCTCGGCAGTAGAGCTGGCGAACCATCTGGGCGTGAAGTTCCGTGAGGGCTTCGTCAAGAATCGTTACATCGGCCGTACGTTCATCATGCCGGGGCAGGCCGCACGCAAGAAGTCGGTACGCCAGAAGCTGAATGCCATTGACCTTGAGTTCCGTGGCAAGAATGTGCTGCTGGTAGATGATTCCATTGTGCGGGGTACTACCTGCAAGCAGATCATCCAGATGGCCCGTGAGGCCGGTGCTGCCAAGGTCTACTTCTGCTCTGCGGCTCCGGCAGTACGCTACCCGAACGTCTACGGTATTGATATGCCCACGGCGCATGAGCTGATTGCCCACGGGCGTACAACCGAGGAAGTCGCCGAACTGATCGGCGCCGATTGGCTGATCTATCAGGATCTCGAAGACCTGATTGATGCAGTATCCGAAGGTAATCCAGATATCAAGCGATACGACTGCTCGGTGTTCAATGGCGAGTACGTAACAGGCGATGTCAGCGAGGCTTATCTTGGCAAAATCGAGCAGGCGCGCAACGATTCGGCCAAGGCGATCGCGGACACCGGCAACGCCATCATTGATCTGCACAACAATTGACAGTAGAGGCCGCACCGCCTAATCGCGGTGGGCTCAAGAGGTTCTCAGGATGACACAGGATTGGGACGCCGGACGGCTTGACAGTGATCTGGATGGTGCCGGTTTCGACACCCTGGCGGTACGTGCTGGCCAGCGCCGCAGCCCCGAGGCAGAGCATGGTGAAGCGCTGTTTTTGACTTCAAGTTACGTGTTCCGTAGCGCCGCTGAAGCAGCCGCCTGCTTTGCTGGCGAGTCTGGTGGCAACGTGTATTCACGTTACATGAATCCGACAGTGCGTAACTTCGAAGAGCGCATCGCGCTGATGGAGCAGGCTGAGCAAGCCGTGGCCACGGCGTCCGGTATGGCAGCCATCTTGGCAACAGTGATGAGCCTGTGCTCGGCCGGGGACCATATTTTGGTATCTCGCAGCGTTTTTGGCTCGACCGTGACCCTGTGCGAGAAGTACCTCAAGCGTTTTGGCGTCGAGGTCGATTATGTGCCCTTGTCGGATATCGCCGCCTGGCAGGCGGCCTGCAAGCCCAACACCCGGATGATGTTCCTGGAGTCGCCATCCAATCCGCTTGCCGAGTTGGCAGATATTCGTGCGCTTAGCGCCGTAGCGCGGGAGCAGGGCGCACTGCTGGTCGTGGATAACTGCTTCTGCACGCCTGCATTGCAGAAGCCGCTGACGTTGGGCGCCGATATCGTGGTGCACTCCGCGACCAAATACATCGATGGTCAAGGGCGCTGCTTGGGTGGCGTAGTCGCTGGACGCAAAGAGCACATGCAAGAACTGGTGGGTTTTCTGCGCACGGCCGGACCAACACTCAGCCCCTTTAACGCCTGGGTATTTCTCAAGGGGCTGGAGACCTTGCGACTGCGCATGCGTGCACACTGTGAAGCTGCGCAGACGTTGGCAGAGTGGTTGGTACAGCAACCTCAGGTTGAGCATGTCTACTACGCCGGACTGCCCAGCCACCCGCAGCATGAATTGGCCAAAGCGCAGCAATCGGCGTTCGGTGCCGTGGTCAGCTTTGAGCTGAAAGGTGGCCGGGAAGCGGCTTGGCGTTTTATTGATGCCACGCGACTGCTTTCGATTACTGCCAATCTGGGCGACAGCAAATCGACCATCACTCACCCAGCGACGACCACCCATGGCCGCCTGACGCCGGAGGCGCGCGCTGCCGCTGGAATTCGGGATGGTCTAATACGTTTGGCGATTGGGCTGGAAGAGGTAGCGGACCTACAAGCCGATCTGCAACGCGGGCTGGACGCACAAAGCTGAGTTAATTGCGCAGCAAAACGCTATTGGTGTCACATTCAAGGCCGGCCGGGTTATTACCCCGCCGGCCTTTGTTTTAGTGTTCTCAGGCCGCGGGGATGGCGGTCAAGGGCTGCTGAAGTAGGTTCCTTCAGTGCGGCGAACCCTAAAATAAGATAAGGAGAGTCCTATGCGTAAACTTGTTACTGCAGTCTGTCTGTTAATGACGTGCTGGCTGGCTGTTCCGGTGCTGGCAGATGACGCCGCCGCACCCGCTGCCGCTCAGGCGACTGTCAGCGTCAACATCAATAGCGCCAGCGCGGATGAAATTGCCGAAGTGCTGCAAGGTGTTGGTCAGGCCAAGGCGCAGGCAATTGTAGATTATCGCGAGCAGAACGGTGCTTTTACCTCGGTCGATGCGATTACTGCGGTGAAAGGTATCGGGCCGAGCACGCTGGCCAACAACAGCGATCGCATCAAACTGCAATAACCTCTACTGAGGCGGCCTGAATATAGGCCGCTTCAGCTTTTGCGCTACATCCTGCCGTTACGCTTTCAACTGGCTCACCGAGAGCTTCAACTGGTGCGCCAGCTTGGCGAGCTGATCACTGGTCGCCGCGCTTTGCATGGTCTGATCGACAGTGCGTTCGGTGACGTCGCGAATTTCCACAATGCTCTGGGTAATGGCTTCTGCGACCAGGCTTTGTTGGTCAACCGCCGAGGCGATTTCGCTGTTGCCGCGACTGATCCTGCTGACGGCGCTGGCAATTTCATGCAGCGAGTCGCCGGCCTGGGCTACTTGCTCCACAGAGTCATGGGTCAGCCCGGCGCTGGCCTGCATGTCCTGCACCGCCACTTGGGTGCCCGACTGCAAGGTTTCAATCATGCGCTGGATGTCATCAGTCGAGTTCTGCACGCGTTGCGCCAGGGCTCGCACCTCATCCGCCACCACCGCAAAGCCACGGCCAGACTCACCCGCACGTGCGGCCTCAATCGCAGCGTTGAGGGCTAGCAGGTTGGTTTGCTCCGCGATACTGCGAATTACCTGCACCACGCCGCTGATATCTTCGCTATTGGACGCCAATGTCTGCATATGCTGAGTGCAACGCTCGATGCTGGTCGCCAGACCGGTGATGGTCTCGCGAACCTGCTCCACCTGGTCGCGGCCGTTGCTTGCGAGCGTATCGGCCTGGCTGGACTGGTCACGGGTCGTTGAGGTGTTGCCGGCAATATCTTGCACTGTGGCGCTCATTTCATTGACGGCAGCGGCTACCTGATCGGTTTCTCCTTGCTGTTGTACCATGCCGTCGCGCACTTGGCCCATCAGACCGGCGAGGTTGCTCGCGCCCTGATCCAGTTCGAGCGAGGCTTGGCGGACAGCGGCGACCACCTGTTGCTGGGCCTGCTGCATGGCGTTGAAGGCGGCTGCCATAGAACCAACCTCGTCTCGGCTGGATGCGCGCGCGCGCAGTGTCAGGTCGCCGGTCTGCTGCACTTGGGTCATGGTGTCGCGCAGGCTGAGAATATGCCGCGTAATAAACAGAATCAGCAATTGGGAGACGGTGAGTACCAAGAGCATCAGCGCAAAAACAACCACCGCATACAGCGGCGCACGCGCGAGCAGCAGACTCAAATAGCTCTGGTGTTCCACACCCAGTGCACGGGTCGGGGTGCTCCAGACACCTTGCAGCTCGCTGCCAGGGCTGGCCGGCAGTTCACTGGCGTTGCGCCATGCCGGAGTCGAGCCGGGCGTGTTGAGACTGTCGACACCCAACCAGCGCAACCCGGGGAGGTCTGGCTGCTGCTCGCCTGGCGCGCTGACCACGGCTTTGCCAAGCGCCTTGCGATAGTCCTGAATACTGTGCTGCTCTATCCAGACTGCCACCAGTACCAACAGCAGGGTGGCGATAAACGCGACACTGTTGACGGCCCAAAACTTGTATTTCAGTGGCAGGTGCTGAAGAAATTGCATGCGTGCTCCAATAGTGCAGTGAACTCGTGAGTACTGACGGCGGACGTAGAACGGCATTATGCCAAATATACTCGCTGTATCGGTTGATCCGAATCAAACTTGAGCGCAGCAAGGAGTCCGGGGCAGGGCGGTTGCAGATCAGTTATACTCTCGGCAATCTATCGAAAAGGTCTCCCATGACAAGCCCGCTGGCTCCCCCATTGATGATCGACAGTAACGCCGAATTGGCCTCCTGGTGTAGCCGCTGGCTTACCCTGCCTTACGTCGCTGTGGATACCGAGTTTGTTCGCACTGAAACCTTCTACCCTATTGCCGGCCTTATTCAGGTAGGCGACGGGCAACGTGCTTATCTTATTGATCCCTTGGCAATTACCGATTGGTCTCCGTTGGTAGCGCTGCTGCAGGCGCCTGACGTAGTCAAGGTGCTGCATGCCTGTAGTGAAGACCTTGAAGTTTTTACCCGGCTTTGCAATGCCGTGCCTTTGCCGCTATTTGACACCCAGCTGGCGGCGGCCTTTCTCGGAATGGACTTCTCCATGGGGTATTCGCGCTTGGTGAGCGAGCTGCTGGATATCGATCTGCCCAAGGAAGAAACGCGTTCGGACTGGCTGCAGCGGCCGCTGAGCGCGGGCCAAGTTGAATACGCGGCACGGGATGCACAACACCTGGCCGAGTTGTATCAGCTGTTGGCGCCGCGCGTCGCAGCCGCCGGAGTAGAGCAGTGGCTGTTTGCCGATACAGCCGAGCAGGTGAGGGCGAGCGGTCAGGTTACCGATCCTGAACTGGCTTATCAGCAGGTTAAGCAGGCCTGGCGGCTGAATCCGCCCCAACTGGCCATTTTGCAGCGGCTGGCCTATTGGCGTGAAACCGAATCACGGCAGCGCGATCAGGCGCGTAATCGCTTGGTGCGCGAGCGAGCGCTGGTGCCCTTGGCTCAGCAGCAACCAGATACCTTGCAGGCGTTGGCACGTATCGAGGACATGCACCCGCGTACCGTCCGTCAAGACGGTGAAGCCCTGCTGCAGTTGATTCGTGACGGCAAAGCCACAGACCCCCAGAGCTACCCTGACAGGCTGCCAGAACCGCTACCTGCTGCAGCTAACAAGCTGCTCAAGGTCATGCGCAAGGTAGGGCAGGCAGAAGCCGAACGCTTGGGTATCGCGCCAGAGATCATGCTGCGAAAAAAGGTGCTGGAAGCCATGCTGCGGACCGGGTTCCCCAATGGGCCCTATACTCTGCCGGAGGAGCTCACCGGTTGGCGTCGCGAACTGATGGGCGAGGCACTGTTGGCCGTGGCCAACGCGGAAGTGGAAGAGCCGGTATGAAGGTGCTTTGTTCTATATATCGCAGCACGAAGAAGCTTGGTATGTATTTGTATGTACCCCGTGAGAAAGGGCTGCGCGAGGTGCCGCCTGCACTGATGGCGCTGTTTGGCCGCGCGGAGCACGCGATGGACCTGGTGCTTACCGAAGATCGCAAACTGGCTCAGGAAGACATTCTCAAGGTGCTGGAAAATCTGCGCGAGCAGGGCTTTCATGTGCAGATGCCACCGCAGGAAGACGATTATATAGTGCACCTGCCGGATGAACTGCTGACGCGTAACGATCCCGTCTGAAGGGTTTTCAAGGCGCCTTGTCGTGGGTATGCGACTGTGTCGTTTTGCGGCATATTTCGAAGGATATTTCGGTTTGAGTCTATTCAATTCACAGGCAGGCGGTTTGTAAAGTTAACTATATGTCTATGGTGTTTTCTGTGGTTACCCATCCCAGGTGCCTGTGTGAATCGCCTGGTGCGCAAGACCTTCATTTCCAGTCTACAAACCGACGGCCATCATGGATGAGCAGCTCACACCATGATACAACTCTCTACGCGAAGGGATGCGACAGGCTGTGTTGACCGACACCCTTTAGATTGAGCCCCTCACGCTGTACTTGGCGTCATGATGTGGTTTGCCTCGAGCGCCTTCCCACTGCTGGTATTGCTGCAGCGCCCTCCACAGCGGCGTCTAGATGACGCCGGGGTTATGGAGCAATTGGCTAGCGATTCGTGCTTACCAGTCGCGCTGCATGTTCTTAACCGAAATCTGCTCGTTCAGGGTCCAATAGTCATACAGCAGGCCTAGGCCGAACAGGCCGACAGTAAAGAAATAGATGATCGCGGTAATCCACTTGCCCATGTACAGCCTGTGGGCGCCAAAGATGCCTAGAAAGGTCAGCAGAATCCAGGTCAGGTTGAAGTTGATGGGACCGGTGCGGAACCGGCGATCCGCGTCGCGGTCCATCGAAGGGATCAGGAACAGATCCACAATCCAGCCGATGAAAAATAGCCCCAGAGTGAAGAACCAAAGCGTTCCGGTTATGGGCTTTCCGTAATAGAAGCGATGTGCCCCCATAAAGCCGAATATCCAGAGTAGATATCCGATTGCTTTGCTGTGGGTGTCCGAATAGGCCATGGGGTGTGCTCCTCCGCTCCATCTGTTGGGTGTGTAATACTGGTCATAGACCATAAACGATTTAGGGAGTGCCTGCGCGGTGTCAAATAAAAGTGCGAACTGGTTCAAGCAAGCGGGACGCGCAAGCAACCCGCTGCGGCGGCAACGTTTACGCGTTGGCGTGACTGGTTTAAGTGGCGCCGGCAAAACGACCTTCATCACCAGCTTGATCAATCAGTTAGAGAATTACCAGAAAGGGCTGCTGGCGCAACGCGCGCCCTTCGATCGCCTGGTGTCAGTGCGCTGGCGTCGTGACGAGGTGAAGCAGCCTTTTCCCTACCTGGATTCGCTAGCCTCTTTGTCCGCGGAGCCCGCGAGTTGGCCGGAATCTACTGCGGACCTGTCACGCGTATTGCTCGATCTGCGGTTCAAGCCACAGGGGCTGCTGGGAAAAATGCAGGGCACCAGAGAAATCAGTATCGAGATACTCGATTATCCGGGCGAATGGCTGCTCGATCTGCCGCTGCTCAATTTGAACTTCGGACAATGGTGCGAGCAGATGACGCTGTGGCTGGCGCAGTCGCCGCGGGCCGAGTTGGCCTCCAGCCTGCGTGAGCGTTTGCAGGCGTTGGAGCCGGATGCGGTCGCCGATGAAGCGGAGCTGGCCAATCTGGCTGGACAGTGGTCGGCGTTCCTGCAGCGCTGCCGTGCGGAGGCGGGGCTTTCGCGTAACCAGCCTGCGCGCTTTCTGCAGCCAGGTAGCGATGTGGCGGCGCAGATGCTGCATTTTGTGCCGCTGTTGCGCGCCAATCAACATAGCCATGGCAGCGCCGGTAGCTGGTGGGCAGTCTGTGAAGCGAGGTTTAACTACTACCGCGACTTCATTGTGCGCGGCTTTTACGACGAACACTTTCGCCACCTGGATCAGCAGATACTTCTGGTCGATATGCTTACGCCTATGGATGCCGGACAGGCTGCGCTGAGCGATTTAAAGGGGGCGATGGAAGCGGTACTGGAGAGCTTTCATTACGGCCAGAATGGATTCCTTGCGCGTTTGCTACGGTTTCGTCCGCGTATTCGGCGCCTGGCACTGTGTGCTACCAAGGTCGACAAGGTTGGCCCATTGCAACAACGCGCAGTACAGCAGTGCCTTGAGGACCTTATGGTCGATCGGCTTGCCGATGTGCGGCATGGTGGGGTGGAAATCAAAGGTATTCCTTTATCGGCCATCCGTGCGACTCGGCAAGAGGGCGACGCGCTGGTCGCCGGTTTGCAAGGCAAAACGGGTTGGGTGCGTTATCAGCCCGGCGATATACCCGCGCATTTACCGCAATCTCTCCAAGTTAACAGCCCGCAACTGCTGGCATTGCGTCCACCGCCAGGTTTGCACCGCAATGAGCCTTTTCCGCATTACCGCATGGACGATTTGGTGGCCTGGATCTTGAAAGGGGCAAGGCTTTGAGTGACGACAACAAAACCCGGATTCTGGATGCCTGGGAGTTGCCCCCCGAGCAGTCGGATGCGCGGGTGACCGAGCTACTGGGTGAGGTGGACGAGCAGCAGCTGCAGGCAGAGCGGGCCACTGAAGTCCCACTACCCGGTACCCTGAATGCCCCACCACCAAGCCGCTGGCCATCGCGCCTGCTCAAGCTCGCCGTCATGATCGTGATTGGTGGTGCGGCTGTTGAGTGGGGGCAGTGGGCCTGGGCTTCGTGGCACTGGCATCCGGTCGCGGGCGCGCTGGTGGGTGGTCTGGGCGCTCTCTTGGGCGGCGCCGGCTTGTTCGCATTGCGCGACTTGCGACGCCAGCGTCATCGTCTAAGTGATCTCGAACAATTGCGCAGTGAAATGCAGGCTGCGCTGCGAGACCCGCGTCAGCGCCTTGCCCTGGACTGGCTTGATCGCTTGGCCGGTGTTTACGCTGGCACGCCGCTGGCCGCCAGGTTGCAGGCCGCCTGCGCTGACCTCGATGCAGCGCATGAGGCGGAAGAGGTCTGCCGGCGTTTGAACCTGCAGTTTTACCAGGGCATCGACCAGCAGGCGCGTCAGATCATCCGTAATGAAGCGGTGGGTACCGGCGTGCTGGTTGCTTCCAGCCCTTGGGTGTCTGTGGATCTGCTGCTGGTAGTGTGGCGTAACATACGCATGATGCAACGCGTGGCGGTGTGCTACGGACTGCCGATTGGCCGCTTGAGCCGCTGGCGCCTGGCCCGTCACGTGTTGCGTAATATTGCCTTGGCAGGCGGCACGGAAATGGCCATGGGTGCGTTCAGCGACTCACTCTTGTCGGGTTTGCTGGAAAAGCTCGCTGCCCGCGTTGGGCAGGGTGTGGGCATTGGCCTGTACAGTGCTCGCCTGGGTCATTTTACGCTGGATCTTTGCCGCGCAGTGCCGTTGTCTGAAACCAGTGCTTTGCTGGAAGACAACAAGGGCATCATCAGAACCATGAAGGAACGGTTGGGACGTACAACGGATGACAGGTTATAAATCACGGAGACGTTGGCTGGCGGAGCGCTGGCTAGCCGAACGCAAGACAGTGCTGGATGAAAAGTGGGGCAGGTTCCAGCAGCAGTTTGTACCGGCGGCCTGGCCGGAGCGTATGGCTGCAGTCGCGTCTATTCCCGATGGCGTGGTGAGCAGCTGGCAACCGGCGCCAGGCTCCAGCAGCGCGGAGCTGCGTATTTGGCTGGATAAGCTACCGCTGTTCCAGCGGCGTTGGTTAGCGGCATTGCTTGGTGCTCCAAGAGCAGGCAGTAACACGCTGATTGATGCCATTGAACGCCAGCAACTGGACTGGCGAAGCCAGATAAATCCGCTGAAAAGCCACCGCGAGTACGCGGTTCAACTGGCAATCCTGGCCCGCGAGATGGGCTGTGATGCCGCCGCGTCCAGCGCCTACCTGGAAAATGAAAAGCGCATTTTCGTTGCTCTGGATGAGCTGCTGTTTGCCTCTTTGCCGATGCGTCTGCGCAGTGTATTGGCTAACGAGCACCGCACAGGTCATGGCTTCTACGTAGTTTGGTGGTATGAGCGCCTGATGGCTCGCGCAGGCGTGCCGGACTTTGAGCTGACCGACCTCAGTGAGGCTGACTGGCCCGATATTCCGCCGGCCTGGCTGGCGCTCGGCTGGTTGTGCGGCTTGCGGCTGCAAGCGGCCAACTAAGCGCGGTGTCTGACTGGTCAGTATGGTCTGATTTCAACTACCATGCTGGGCCGTCTTCTAGCAGGATACCCAGATGAACTTTGCAGACTTGTTGAGCGCCTTCACCGCTTCCGTGGACCAGCGCGTGACCATACCCACCGATTGGGCTCAGGGCCGCGCGGGTTACGGTGGTCTGGTTGCCGCACTGGTTGTGCAGGGTATGCGCGCCAAGGTGGCCGATGGGCGGCCGCTGCGCTCGCTGGCAATCACCTTTGTTGGTCCCGTCACGCCGGGTGAAGTGATGTCGGTAGAAGTTGAAGTTCTGCGTGAGGGGAGGGCTGTCAGTCAGGTGCTGGGGCGAGCGCTGCAAAACGGACAAACCATGTGCATTATTCAGGGCAGCTTTGGGGCCGGGCGTGAGTCCAGCGTCGATGTCGCTGCCTTGCCGGCGCCGGCGGCGCCAGAGCCGGAAAGCTGTCAGCGCATGCCGTACATTGAAGGCCTGAATCCGCCGTTCATTCGCTATTTTGACGTGCGCTGGACCATCGGGGACTACCCTTGCACCAATAGTCGCAAGCGGGAAATGGGTGGCTGGATGCGCTTTGATGAGCAATTTGCGCACTTTGATACAGTACATCTCGTCGGCTTGGTCGATGTCTGGCCGCCAGCGGTGCTCCCGCACCTGAAAGAGCGTGCGCCTGCCAGTTCTCTGACCTGGACCATCGAGTTCGTGCAACCGCAGCCGGATTTGGGCGCAGAGGGCTGGCTGCTCTACAAGGCCAATATCGAACATGCGCGCGATGGTTATGGGCACATCGCGGCGATGATCTGGAGTCAGACCGGTGAGCTGGTGGCGATCAGCCGGCAAACAGTGGCGGTTTTCGGCTGATGAATAGCCTGGCGCTCAGCTTCCCGGCTTGAGCGCGACCAGCGTGGCACGCAGCGGTGCCGGGTGGCCTTCGATGGTTTTGCTCGGATCGCCAGGCTGCAGAAAGTCCGGCAACGACTGAAAACGCATCCAGTCGGTGCTGCGCTGCTCTTCCACGCTGGTGCGGTTCAGGTCGACACAGCGAATATCGTTGAATCCCGCGCGGGCTAGAAAGCGTTCCAGCATGGCTACCGACGGGAGAAACCACACATTACGCATCTGCGCATATCTGTCTTCCGGCAGCAGGCATTGCTGCTCATCACCCTCAATCACCAGGGTTTCCAATACCAGTTCGCCGCCGGGACGCAGGCACGCCTTGAGCTGCAGCAGATGGTCTATCGGTGCGCGCCTGTGGTAGAGCACTCCCATAGAGAACACTGTATCGAAGGCGTTGCTGGGTTCCGGGAGAGCTTCAAGGGTGAAGGGCAGTTGCCATACCGGTGCGTTGGGCAGATAGCGTTTGACCGCTTCGAACTGATGGAGGAATAGCAGGTTGGGGTCAACCCCAATGACCATGCTGGCTCCGTCCTGCCACATGCGCCACATGTAGTAGCCGTTGCCGCAGCCTATATCCAACACCCGCCGGCCGCGCAAATCGATATGCGGGGATACTCGCTGCCATTTCCAGTCGGAATGCCATTCAGTGTCGATATGTACGCCAAATAGGTCAAAGGGACCTTTGCGCCAGGGCTGCAGGCCCCGCAAACCGTCTTCAAGTGTGGTTTGTGACTGAGCATCCAGCGGCTGTTTGCTGCGCAGACGCACGCCGTCCGCCAGGTCTGCGTCGACCTGAACGAGGGGTGGCAGTTGGTTCAGACTGGCTTGCCAGCGCTCAAGGTCGCCGTGCTGCAGGCTGTCGAAACGTTGCTGAAGGCCTTCGCTGATGGGTTGGCGCCATTTGGCTAGCGGGCCGTCGGCCAGAGAGTCGAGAAAAGCGGTGTAATCAATCACGTGTGGGCAATCATCGAGCAGAAGTTGAGACATTGGAACCAGATATGACTGTGGCTGAAGCCCGCTTGCTGCAGCCGTTGCTGATGCTGTTCCTGCGTGTCGGGCAGCATGACGTTTTCGATGGCGCTGCGCTTCTGGGCAATCTCCAAGTCGCTGTAGCCGTTGGCGCGTTTGAATGCGTAGTGCAATTGCTCAAGGCTATGCTGAGTATTGCTATCGGCGAAATTCAGCTTCTCGGAGAGAATGAGCACGCCACCAGGTTTCAACGCCTGGCGTATGCGGGTGAGCAACGCTAGGCGTTCCTCCGGTTTGACGAACTGCAGGGTAAAATTGAGCACCACTACAGAGCAGGGCTGCAGCGGATAGCTGATGATGTCACCTACCACTACCTGCGCTGGCGGCGCCTCTTCCAGCATTGCGTCTTGTGCGCTCAGATACTCTTTGCAGCGTTCAACCATCGCCGCTGCATTGTCTATAGCGACGATGCGGCACCCTTCGCTGTTAAGGTGGCGGCGCATGGATTGAGTCGCAGCGCCAAGCGAGCAGCCAAGGTCATAGATCAGCGATTGTGGTTGCGCATACTGCGCTGTTATCAGGCCGATGCTCTCGATGATGGTCGGATAACCCGGAACAGAACGCTTGATCATGTCGGGAAACACGCGCGCGACCTGCTCGTCAAACGCAAAGTCTGCGACCTTGCTGAAGGGCGTTGCGAAGAGATTGTCTACGTCAGTCATGCGCGAGATCCAAAGACGAAAGCCAGCCCGCTATTCTAACCCAACTCGGCAACCTTGACAGGAGCAGCATCTGATTGCTTGACTGACGTAAGTATGACGTGATGGCTGTGCGAGTCAAAATTATGACTTTGATCTATCATGTTGGTATTTAATCGCGTATTTTTTGGCATAAGGCTGTGGCAGGGTTATTTTTTTGAAGTACGTGGTGGCATAATGATCCCAGTCAGATTGCCTTGCAGTCAGCAGGTTGGCAGCACCGGCAGTCAAAAAAATCAAGCAACGGATAGCAGAGTTTCACGCGTGCAAGGCGCAGTTGAAACTCACATGCAAATGAGGAAAGGGTATGGCTGTTAAGCGCCAAATAGTCATGGGAGCAGCTTCGTTGGCTTCTCTCTACGTCGGAGTCACCAATGCGCTGGGGCTGGGCGAGATGCAGCTGGACTCTGCGCTTAACCAACCATTGAGTGCAGTTATCGTACTGCAGGGCGCGGAAGGCCTCTCTCCAGACGACGTTCTGGTGTCGCTGGCCGATACGGAGGCCTTTGACGAGGCAGGTATAGAGCGACCCTTTTTCCTTACCGATCTGCGCTTCAAACCAGTGATGCAAGGCAACAAGCTGGCCATCAAGGTGGATTCCAGCCAGCCGGTGCGTGAACCCTACCTCAATTTTCTGGTGGAGTTGCGTCGCCCCAATGGCCGACTACTGCGTGAATACACTCTGCTACTCGATCCGCCGCTGTATGGCAATAACGCGCCTGCCCCAGTGCAGAGCATGGCCCAGTCAGCGCCGCCGGCTCGCGTTCAATCGGCAGACCGCGCGCCTGCACCAATTGCCGCTCCCGAGGCGCAGCCGCTCCCTTCACTGCAGCCCCAAGCCGGTGCTAAGCAATACACTACCGTCTCGGGTGATACCTTATGGGACATCGCACAACGTACACGTCCGGCAGAAAGTGCCAGCATCCCTGATACCATGGCGGCTATCCATGCCTTGAATACCACGGCTTTTGTGAACGGCGACCGAAACCGCCTGAAGCTGGGTCAGACGCTGACGCTGCCAACCGCTGACCAGCTGGGCGTCGCGGCCAGTGAGCCGGTAGCTGCGCAAAGCTCGCCGGAAAATGTACCCACATCCGGACCCGCCAGCAGTAGCGAGTCGTTACCCAGTGAAAGTACGCAGACGCCGTTGACCGAGTCCGAGTTGGCAGAGATCACTGCGGCCGAAGCGGCAGATGACGCCGCTGCTGGCGCAGCTGGTAGCTCGCAGGCGACGGATGCTAGCCAAGAGCAGCAGGCGCGCCTGCGTATCGAAGAGGGCGAAGCCACGGCGGCACAGGCAAATGCCGCCGAGCTACTCGGTCGATTGACTGAGCTTGAAGGACGTTTCAATGCCTTGCTCAGTGAACTGGATGACCGTGATCGCCAGATAGCCAGTCTTCAGGCCGAGCTTGAGGTGTTGCGTGCAGCGCAGGACGCGGAAAGCGAAGCAGCAATCGCCAGTGCTGCAGCAGGCACAGTGGGTTCAGGCGCGGGTGGCGTGAATGCCTCTGCCTCGGGTAGCGATGACCCTGCGGCGGGCGCAATTTCAGCAGAGGTGCTGCCGCCAGAGGCGACGCAACAGCAAGAGTCCTCCTCCTGGTTCAGCTGGTGGTCACTTGTCGTTGCCGGTTTGGCTTTTCTGTTTGGCTGGCTGATTTCCAAATTGCGTTCTACCGGCAAGGCCACTGAGCGTGGAATTGTGCCATCAGAGCCAGTCATTGGCGCCGCTGGTATGGCTTCGCCGCGCGAGCAGAGCAGCGCGCGGGTAGTCGAAAACACAGGCGCTGCAGAAGCTCCACCGGCAGATCCTCTGGATGATCTGGATGGCGTAGAGCTTTACATCACCTACGGCCGCTTTCCCGAAGCACGGACCATGCTGGACAAGGCGATCGCGGAAGAGCCTGATCGCCTGGAACTGCGTTATAAGCAGGCGCGCGTAATGGGTGAGCTGGGTGATGCCGAGGGTTTCGCGGAGCAGGCCGCCGCCATTGATTCACTGGGCGGTGACATGGCCCGTGTTGATCAGCTCAAGGCGCGCTTCCCGCAACTGGAAACAGGTGTAACGAGTGCCGCGGCGCTGGACACCGTTGAGGATGTGATGGCGAACGACGAAGACCTTGCCGAGTCTCGCCTTAACCTCAATGATTTTACTCTGGATCCCGATTGGGATCTGATCGAAGGTCTCACGCCAGCACCGGCACGCAAGACAGTGGAGAAGCAAGAGGCTGAATCTGAGCAAGACGATGACTTCGAGAGCAGTTTGCACGAGTTCCCGGAGATCGAAGAGCTAGATGAAGATCATCGTTTCAGCGTGACCTCTGGGGATGATCGGCGCAATCGTGACGATTGATATCCAGTGCTGTTCTTGCTTTACAGGCAATAAAAAGGGCGACTGAAAAGTCGCCCTTTTTATTGCCTGTCTCCCGGTTAGTCGAACAGTTGCTTGGCGACGTCGCGGAAATGCCGGGCAAAGTGGATTTGCATTCCGTCCTTGAGATAATCCGGCAATTCATCGTAATCGCCGCGGTTTGCTTCCGGCAGTACCAGCTCGTGTATTTGTTGCCTACGCGCGGCGATGACTTTTTCGCGTATGCCGCCAACAGGTAGTACGTGACCGGTAAGCGTAATTTCACCCGTCATCGCCAGGCCGGCACTTGGTGCCTGTTGACGGGCCAGCGAGAGCAAGGCGCTGGCAATAGTCACGCCAGCAGAGGGGCCGTCCTTGGGGGTTGCGCCAGCGGGGACGTGCAGATGCACATAGGCGTCATCAAAGAAGCTTTTGTCGGCCTGATAGGTCTTGAGGTTTGCGCACAGGTAGCTGTAGGCGATCTCGGCCGACTCTTTCATCACGTCACCCAGTTGACCGGTCAGTTTGAAGCCGCGGTTGAGAGTGTGAATGCGTGTGGCCTCAACGGGCAGCGTCGCGCCGCCCATGGAGGTCCACGCCAGCCCGGTAATGATCCCAATACCTTTCAAGCGTTTTTCGGTCTTGAAGGCGGGCGCGCCAAGCAGGGTTTGCAGGTGCTCAGGCTTGATACTGAGTTTTTTCTCGGGTGTTTCCAGCAGCTGCATCAGGGATTTACGCACCAGCTTGGCCAGTTGCTTGTCTAGGTTACGCACCCCGGCTTCGCGTGCGTAGCCATCGATCACCTGACGTAGCGCCTTGTCGGTAATGCGCAGCTGGCTTTTGCGTAGTCCTGCTCGCTCAAGCTGCCTTGGCCAGAGATGGTGCTTGGCGATGGCGAGTTTCTCTTCAGCGATATAACCGGAGAGGCGAATGACGTCCATACGGTCGAGTAGGGCAGCGGGAATGCTGTCCAGGGTATTGGCTGTGCACACGAACAGCACCTTGGATAGATCCAGGCGCAGATCTAGATAATGATCAAGAAATTGATTGTTCTGCTCGGGGTCCAGCGTCTCCAGCAAGGCCGAAGCCGGATCGCCTTGATGACTGCTGCCGAGCTTGTCGATTTCGTCCAGCATGATGACCGGGTTCATCACGCCGACATCCTTCAGCGCCTGCACGAACTTGCCGGGCATGGCACCGATGTAGGTGCGCCGGTGGCCCTTGATCTCAGCTTCATCACGCATGCCGCCGACGCTGAAACGGTAGAAGGGACGCCCGAGGCTTTCGGCGATGGAGTGGCCGATGCTGGTTTTGCCGACGCCAGGTGGGCCGACCAGGAGGATGATGGAACCTGACACACTGCCCTTGAAGGCGCCCACGGCAAGAAATTCCAGAATCCGCTGTTTTACGTCGTCCAGACCATCGTGGTCGCGATCGAGCACCTTTCGCGCGTGCGGGATGTCCAGTTTGTCGGTGTGGGTTATGCCCCAGGGCATTGCCGTCGCCCAGTCTAGATAGTTACGTGTGACGGCATATTCGGGTGAGCCCGTTTCCAGTACCGAAAGCTTGTTCAGTTCCTCGTCGATTTTCTTCTGCGCCGCTTCGGGCACCTGCTTGCCCTCCAGACGCTCGCGGAATTGTTCTATATCCGCCGTGCGGTCGTCCTTGGACAGCCCAAGTTCTTTCTGGATGACCTTGAGCTGTTCCTTCAGGAAGAAGGTGCGCTGATGCTCACTGATGCTGCGGTTGACCTCGGCGCTGATCTCACCCTGTAGGCGAGCAACGTCGATTTCCTTCTTCAGCAGCACCAGCACTTTTTCCATTCGCCGCAGAATTGGCACCGTGTTGAGCACGTCCTGTAACTCGCTGGCTTTGGCAGAGGTGAGTGCTGCTGCAAAGTCGGACAGCGGGGAGGGTTGGTTGGGGCTGAAACGGTTCAGGTAGTTTTTCAGCTCTTCGCTGTACAGCGGGTTGAGCGGCAGCAGTTCCTTGATCGCGTTGATCAAGGCCATGGCGTAGGCGCGTACCTCATCGCGCTCATCATCCGCGGTATCTGGATATTCGACCTCGACCAGATACGGCGGTTTGCGACTCAGCCACTGGGTGATGCGTACCCGCGTTAGCCCTTGGGCAATGAACTGGATCTTGCCGTCCTCGCGCACCGCGTGACGAATGCGCACCGCACAGCCGGTAGCCGGTAGTTGGTCCGCCGACAGTTCACCATCGGCTTTGGGTGGGTGCTCGAGATAGAACAGTGAAAGCGCCTTGTGCTCGGTATTGGCGACCAGGTCGATAGTCTTTGACCAGGGCTCTTCGTTGACTACAACCGGCATGACCTGCGCCGGGAAAAAGGGGCGATTGTTGATGGGTAACAGGTAAAGCCTGTCGGGCAAGCGCTGGTTGGGCAGCGCCAGGCCGGTGCTGGTCGGCTCGGCCTGGTCGCGTTCGATATAGTCTGGAGCTGCTGAATCCTGATCGGTCATGGGTCTACCTTGCGGCTGCAAAAGGGCGTTGTCTCACTTGCTTTAGAAGTGGAGACGGCAACGACGTTTTTCAATGGCAGGTAATTTTATGGGGATTGTGGCAAGATCGGCTGATGATCAAAACACGTATCCTCGATCTGCCGAGCCAATCCGCAACGCATTCCCATCCCGAACATCAATTGGTGGTCGGGCTGCAGGGCTGCGCGGATTTCGAAGTGATGGGGCAGGGCGGTGCGGTGAGCCGCCTGCACGCGTGTCTGGTGCCCGGTGGTGAGGCACACGCATTTTCCGGACGTGGCCACAATCACATGTTGATCATGGATCTGCCGGTCGAGGCGTCGGGTCTGGCGGGATATGAGGACGACAGTTTAACCGAACTGTTTGATCGCCCCCGCTTTGTCCATCTCGACCATCAGCTGCAGGGGTTACTCGATTTTGCCGATCACAGCCTCAGCCAGACGCATAGCTCGCCTGGGCTGAACTGGCATTTGGGTGGTGTGCTGTTGCATGCGTTGCATGAACGTCTGGTGCGGCCTGTCCACGAACGACCGCGCGCGTTGGACGCGGCGGACTTGCAGCGGATCGACGCTTACATTCTCCAGCACCTTGAGCAAAGCGTGAGTGTGGCAGCCTTGGCGGCCTTGGTCTGCGTCAGCCCCAGCCACTTTCACACGTTGTTTCGCGCGGCGAGTGGGAAAACGCCCCATCAACATGTGCTAGAGATGCGGCTCCGAGAGGTTAGCCGCTTGCTACGCGACACTACGCTTCCCGTGGCCCATTTGGCCAGTCGCTGTGGCTTTTCCAGTCAGAGTGCGCTCAACCACGCCATGCGCCGTCAACTGGGTCTCACTCCGCGCCAGCTGCGTCTCGGCCGCCTGCACTAATCTCGATATTTCGCAGTTTTTTGCAAAAAAAACATAGTTTCCAACAATATTTTCCTCCAGCCAGCTTCTAGAGTCGCTTATGGCCTGCATCTACGTGCGCGTGGATCGGTCGACAGGTGTCAATAACAACGGGTGATTCGTTCAATTGCCGACCATGGTCTAGGGTTAGGTAATAGGCGAACTCATTCAACTGTTGCTGGCGTGGCTGCCAGTAGCAGGCGATTCCAGGAGCGTGCCAGGATGTTTAAAGCGAGTGCGGTTTTGCAGGGCGACTTCATGGGCAGTGATCCGGAAGGCTTTCTGCTGAAAGTGAGTGAAAACTATTCGGTAGATGAGTCAGCTTATCTGCAGGAGCTGCTGGAGCTTGCGCGCCCGCGCGACCTCGATGCGCTCACGCAGCAGGCCAAGCAGCTGATTCTGGATGTGCGCAAGCGCGACAACGCCGTCGACAGCATTGATGCGTTGCTGCAACAGTACAGTCTGGATACTCAGGAAGGCATCATGTTGATGTGCCTGGCAGAAGCGCTGTTGCGCGTGCCGGATGCTGATACTGCCGATGCATTGATTCGCGATAAGCTGAACGCCGCCCAGTGGGACAAGCATGTGGGTCAGAGCGAACACACGCTGGTCAATGCTGCGGCCTGGGGTCTGGTAATGACCGGTAAGGTCGTGAATCTCGACAAGCGACACGATGGTACTCCAGGTACAGTGCTGGGACGCCTGGTCAAAAATAGCGGTGAGCCGGTCATTCGCGCCGCAATGATGCAAGCTATGAAGATCATGGGCCGCCAGTTTGTACTCGGCCGCACCATCAAGGAAGCACTGAAGAACGGCAAGCCACAGCGCGACCAAGGCTACACCTACTCTTTCGATATGCTCGGCGAGGCAGCCCTGACACACGCTGACGCGACCAAGTATCTGAAAGACTACAGCGATGCCATCGCTGCCTTGGTGGATGATAAGTACAAGGGCACCAGCCCGAAACCGACCATCTCTATCAAGCTCTCCGCGCTGCATCCCCACTATGAAACCGCCCGCGAAGAGCAGGTGCTCGCGGAGTTAAGCGATACGGTTCTGCAACTCGTGCGTCAGGCACGCAAGGGCGATGTGGGCATCACCATCGATGCGGAAGAGGCTGATCGCCTGGAGCTGTCGCTCAAACTCTTCAAAAAGGTTTATCAGCACCCCGAGGTCAAGGGCTGGGGCAACTTCGGACTGGTGGTGCAGGCCTATTCCAAGCGTGCACTACCGGTATTGTGCTGGCTGACAGTGCTGGCCAAACAGCAGGGCGACTGCATTCCGGTGCGGCTGGTGAAAGGCGCTTACTGGGACTCCGAGATCAAATGGTGTCAGCAGGGCGGCACTGAGGGGTATCCGGTATTTACCCGCAAGGAAGCCACCGATGTGTCCTATCTAGCCTGCGCTCGCTTCTTGTTGAGCCCGCTTACCAGGGGACTGATCTACCCGCAATTCGCTACCCACAATGCTCATACCGTCACATGTATCCTGGCGATGGCCCAAGGCGAAACGTTCGAGTTCCAGCGCCTGCATGGCATGGGTGACGCGCTCTACGACACCGTGATTGAAAAAGCTGGCTGCCCGGTGCGTATCTACGCGCCAGTTGGTGCACACAAGGATCTGCTGCCTTATCTGGTGCGCCGCCTGCTGGAAAATGGTGCCAACTCCTCCTTTGTGCACAAGCTGGTCGACTCGCGGGTGCCGGTGGAAGGCTTGATCGAGCATCCGGTGACCAGTCTGCGGCGGCACGCTTCGCTAGCCAATCCGCGGATTCCTCTGCCGCCGGCCATTTATGGCGGAGAGCGTCGTAATTCCCGTGGTATCAATATGAATATTCTGGATCAGTGGTTGCCACTGCAGGCCGAACTCAACAACTGGTGGGGTAGCCGATGGAGCGCTGCGCCATTGGTGGGCGGTAAGCGGCTGACAGGTGAGGTACGAAAGGTTATGTGCCCGTACCAGCTGTCGCATCAGGTTGGCGAGGTGGTATGGGCCAGCGCAGAGCAAACGCGTGATGCCATTGATCAACTGAGCGCCGCTTTCGTCGGCTGGAACGCAACCGCGGTAGATACCCGAGCGGCCATTCTGGAGCGCACGGCTGACAAGCTCGAAGAGCATATGCCGGAACTGATGGCTCTGTGTACCCGCGAGGCAGGCAAAAGTCTGCAGGATGGCATTGATGAGGTGCGCGAAGCGGTAGACTTCTGCCGCTACTACGCGCTGCAGGCGCGTCAGCGTTTCGCCACCATTACTCTGCCGGGGCCGACCGGTGAGAGCAATGAAATCTACCTGCAGGGCCGCGGAGTATTCGCGTGTATCAGTCCGTGGAACTTTCCTTTGGCCATCTTTCTTGGCCAGGTGTCGGCCGCTCTGGTGTGCGGCAACACGGTTGTTGCGAAGCCGGCAGAGCAGACCAGTCTGGTAGCCATGCGCTGTGTCGAGTTGATGCACGAGGCAGGTCTGCCCAAGGAGGTGCTGGCGCTGCTACCGGGCGACGGCGCGCAGGTGGGTAGTGTGGTGACCTCAGACCCTCGCATTGCTGGAGTGGCGTTTACCGGTTCCACGCAAACGGCGCATATTATCAATCGCGCACTTGCAGCACGCGATGGAGCCATTGCGCCGATGATTGCCGAAACGGGCGGTCAAAACGCAATGATCGTTGACTCTACTGCGTTGCCGGAGCAGGTCATCAAAGACGTGTTGCACTCCGCGTTTCAGAGCGCTGGTCAACGGTGTTCCGCGTTACGAGTGCTGTTCGTGCAGGAGGATATCGCTGAGCGCGTGCTGGAGCTGCTGAAAGGGGCGATGGCCGAATTGAATATTGGCAACCCCGGTTACCGCTCGACGGATGTGGGTCCCGTCATTGACGCCGAGGCGCGTGCTGGATTGCAGCAGCACATCGACAGCATGAAAGCTGCGGGCCGGCTGATTGCTGAAACGCCGTTGCCAGAAGGGCTTGATGGTTACTTCGTTTCACCGGTAGCCTTCCGTCTGGAAAGCATCAGTGAACTTGAGAAGGAACAGTTTGGGCCGGTGTTGCACGTGGTGACTTGGCGCAACAAGGATCTGGACAAAATTATTGACGACATTAACGCGACCGGATTCGGCCTTACACTCGGTATTCACAGCCGCAACGAAGACACCGCTGAGCATATCGATGCGCGCGTACGCATTGGCAATGTCTACGTCAATCGCAACCAGATTGGTGCTGTGGTCGGCGTTCAGCCGTTTGGTGGTCAGGGTTTGTCGGGTACCGGGCCAAAGGCAGGCGGGCCGCACTATCTGCTGCGCTTTGTCACTGAGCGCACGCGGACGATCAACACGACAGCGGTGGGTGGCAACGCCAGCCTGCTGTCGTTGGGGGACGGCGAGCCATAACGGCTCGCTGGTAGGTGCTACACCAACAGGGAAGCCAATTCAGCAGGGATAGTTAATGCTGGGAACGTTCAGCAACCAAGAGAGAGAAGAATAATGGACGGTAATACCGCAATCGTGACGGCCACTTTCGTGGTCTACATCGGGGTCATGCTCGCCCTGGGCTATATTGCCTACAAGCGCACTACCAATCTGTCGGATTACATTCTCGGCGGGCGTTCGTTAGGGCCGGGTACCGCTGCGCTGTCAGCGGGCGCGTCAGACATGAGCGGCTGGCTGCTTCTGGGCCTGCCCGGCTACGCATTGACTGCCGGTTATGAGGCGATCTGGATTGCCGCAGGCCTGTTGGTAGGCACCTGGCTTAACTGGTTGATTGTTGCACGTCGTCTGCGCGTGTACTCACATACCGCCAGTGACTCACTTACGCTGCCGGCTTACTTTGAAAACCGCTTTGAAGATAACAGCCGTCTGCTCCGGGTAATTTCGGCTATCTTCATTCTGTTGTTCTTCCTGTTCTACACCAGCTCAGGCTTGGTAGCGGCAGGCAAGCTATTCGAAAGCACCTTCGGTTTCGATTACAGCATCGCCGTGATTGTGGGCACGCTGGCAATCATTTCCTACACTTTCTTCGGCGGCTTTCTTGCGGTGTCCTGGACCGATGTGATTCAAGGCTTGTTGATGGCCGCGGCGCTGGTTCTGATTCCCATTATGGCGTTAACCACAATGGGAGGTTGGGAGTCGGTTCATGGTGCCATGGAAGCCCGTAATCCCGAACTGCTGAATATCTGGACCGACGTCGAAGGGGCGCCGCTCGGCTTTGTGGCCATTATCTCGCTGTTGGGCTGGGGGCTTGGTTACTTTGGACAGCCACACGTGCTGGCACGCTTCAAAGCAATCGAGAGCGATGCTGCCATGCCAACGGCACGACGCATTGCGGTTATCTGGTCTGGCGTATGCCTGCTGGCCGCGCTGGTTATCGGTTGGATCGGTATCGGTTATTTTGGAGAGGAAGGTCTTGCGGACGCGGAAACCGTGTTCTTGGCCCTGGTGCAGGCGCTGATGCATCCTTTGGTGGCTGGTATTCTGCTGGCAGCGGTCCTGGCCGCTATCATGTCGACGGCTGATTCCCAGTTGCTGGTGTCGTCGTCTGCCTTGGCGGAAGACTTCTACAAGGCGCTGTTCCGTCGTGATGCAACTCAGCAGGAACTGGTCTGGGTTGGTCGCTTTGCGGTAATTGCAATTGCCGCGCTGGCGCTGATGTTTGCCTTCAACCCTGAAAGCACGGTGCTGGGTCTAGTGTCCTATGCGTGGGCCGGTTTTGGTGCTGCATTTGGTCCTGCCATGATCCTGTCACTGTTCTGGCGCCGGATGAACCGCAACGGCGCGCTGGCAGGTATTGTGGTCGGTGGCATTACCGTGGTGATCTGGAAACAGCTGGGTATCTGGGGATTGTACGAAATTATTCCCGGTTTCATTCTGGCAACCATCGCGATCATTGTTGTTTCGCTGCTGACCGCGCCGCCGTCTGCGAGTATTGAAGCGCAATTTGACGATGTAAACTCACGCTTCTGATCCCGGCTGCACAAAAAAACCGAACCCGGCAACGGGTTCGGTTTTTCTTTGACTGCGGCTAGGTCAGGCCGTTGGGGCGGAAGGCACTACCGTGAGCACAAAGGCGTACTCTTCCGCTAGTTCACGCATCGCTTGATAGCGCCCGCTGGCTCCACCGTGGCCGGCGCTCATCTGCGTACGCAGTAGCAAGGGGTTCTCATTGCTGCGCATATGACGCAGTTTGGCAACCCACTTGGCCGCCTCCCAGTACTGGACCCGCACATCGTGGTAACCGGCGGTAACCCATAGCGCAGGGTAGGGCTGCTGGGTGACGTTTTCATAAGGCGCGTAGCGCTTGATAAGCTCCGCCACTGCAGGCTCGTTTGGATTCCCCCATTCCTCGTACTCGCCCACAGTCAAAGGCAGGTCAGGGTTGTTCATGGTGTTCCAAACATCGACAAAGGGCACATCGGCCACCGCTGCGGCAAAAAGCTCCGGCCGCTGATTGACTACGTTACCTATCAGTAGCCCTCCGGCACTGCCACCCGCGATTACCAGCAGTTGCGGTCGGGTAACCTTCTCGCGGATCAGCTCCTCGGCACAGGCGATAAAGTCGGTAAAGCTATTTTCCTTGTGCTCCAGCTTGCCCTGTTGATACCAGTGCTCGCCCATATCTGCGCCTCCACGAACGTGTGCTATGGCGAAGCGCCAGCCGCGCTGCAATAGCGACAGGCGTGCGTGGGAAAACCAGGGGTCCATGGAGGCGCCATAGGAGCCGTAACCATATAAGTACAGCGGTGCAGGCCCTTGCGTCTCGCGGTGACCGATGAGGCTGATTGGCACGCGCGTACCGTCAGCGGCGGTGGCCCAGCGGCGCTCGACCAGATAATCCTCGGCGTTGAACTCGCCCTCTACCGGCGTCTGCTTGAGTACCTGCTGTTCACCATTAACGAGCGTCAATGCCCTTATCTCAGCGGGGCGGTTGAGTGACTCGTAGCGCAATCGGATTTGCGGGCTGCTGTACTCCTCGCCGCTTTGCACGCCCAGGCTGTACACGGCATCGGGCATGCTCAGGGTGTAGGGCGGCGCAGCAACCGGGCGGACCTCCAATTCGGTCAAAGCCTGGTTACGATACTGCAACACCAAGGCGGTACTCTGCAGGCTGACTTCTTCCAGCGTACGCTCGGCATCCGGTGCGGTAATCAGCTCCCAGTTACTGATTCCCGGCAGCTCAGGTACGCAGCGGTACAGACCGAACGTCTCTCCAAGTCGGTTGCTGCGAATCATGAAGCCCTCGGTTCCATGATCGGCATCGTATTCGTGTCCGCTCTCTCGGTCAGCGAGGCAGCGGGGCACTGCTTCGGGTTCCGCGGCGGACAGAAAGTGCACTTCGCTGGTGTTCTTGCTGGTACTGCTGATACAGATAAACTGATCTGAACTACTGCGGTACACACCCAGATAGAAACGCTGGTCGGGCTCATGAAAGACCTGCGCCGGCGCTACCCCGGATTGCAGTCGCCACAGGGTAGCAGGGCGCGATGTCTCATCCATGCTGACGGCAAACAAGGTTTTGCTGTCCAGTGCCCAACACAGGCTGCCGTCTGCCTCATCAAGTGCCAGCTCTTCAGTGCTCAGGTCGGTGAGTGAGCGCTGAAACAGTCTATAGGTCTCGTTGCCTTGGGTATCGAGACTATAAGCAAGCCAGTTGTGATCCGGGCTGACGCTGAAGTCGCCCAGTTGAAGGAATTCGTGCTCTGTGGCCAGTTGGTTCAGGTCCAGCAGCAATTGCTCGCTCGACTCGTCGATGGCGAGGCTTGGCGGCGTCGGCCGTTGGCAGCGGTAAAAGCGCGGGTACTCTGCGCCAGCTTCTGTGCGTTGGTAATAGAGCCAAGGCCCACGAGGGCTGGGCAGGCCCAGATCGGTCTCGCGAATACGGCCACGTATTTCTTCGAACAATTGTTGCTTTAAAGCCCGTTGGGGCTCGAGCCAGAGGTCGGTGTATGTGTTTTCTTCGTGCAGGTAGGCAAGCACATCCGCCGCGTCGCGCTGCTCTAGCCAGGCGTAAGGATCGGCACCGTTCTGGCGGCGGGCTATAGGCTGGTTGTGATCAGGACGCATGGGCAAAAAACCGTTATGATGGGCCGCGTATTGTAGCCGAGTGGATAACTGTCGATGTTCAATGAATCAGAATACCAAACCGTATGGCTGGTCTATCTGGCTGCGGCCGCGGGTTGCTGGTTGGTTTGGTGGCAGCTGACCGGGTTGATCAAGTGGTGGTTTATCCACGAGCCGCTGTGGATCATCATGGCAGTGCTGTTATTCACTCCCACCGAAGCAGAAGTGGGCGCAGGTTGGCAGGCTCCGGCGTTTCTGATTTACCTGTTAGACACATTGCTGGATACGGGCGACAACCAAGCGCGCATGCTGGGTGAACTCAGTCTTGTCATGACATTGGCGTTCGCTGTGTATCTGGTCTTTGTCGGTTTGCGCGCGTTATATCACCATTGGCGCAAACAAGACGAGCCCGCTGTTTCCGACACCTGATACCCTCTGTTTAGGCGGCGATTACTCGCCGCTGCGCTGCTCGTTCATTATGCGCGCCAGGCGCATGATCTGCTCTTGAAACTCGGTGCGCTGTGCATCGGTCATCGGACACATGCCTAACTGCTCGAACAGGCGATAGCCGCGGACAGAGAAAAACAGAATGCTGGCCTGAGCCAATCCCAGCGGCGACTTCTCCAGAATATCAAACAGCCCTTCAACGTTGTCTGCACTGGTTTGCAGCAAGGCAGGGTTACTCGCCGCTGCGGCGAAAATGGCGGAGTCGAGGTTCTTCTCTTCACTCGATTCGCTCATATTGCTGAGCAGGAGGGCCTTTAGCTCGCGCATAGGTTCATCGGGCAGGACACTTTCGTAAGCACCCCAGCGTACGCGGAAACGCTCCAGTCTGTACTCGATCATCGCGGTGAGGAGCGCTTCACGGTCAGGGAATAGGGCCTTGATATCGGACTCGGCGATTTCGCTGCGGGCACTGAGCGTTTCAAAGGTCAGTTGCGATGCACCCAGCTCACTGACGATGGCTTCTGCTGCACGGAAAATGGTGACCTTGATTGTTTCCGGGCTCTGGCTGCTACCCTTGGTGTCCACTGGTAAACCCCCTTGTGAAGATAATCGACGTTGCCGGCACGCAAGAGACTGCTGGCAGCGGAAAACGAGGCCTGGTGTTGCGGGGTAGGTATGGCGTGCGCCGCCCGCACGGGCGATTGCATGGCTACCGGGGCCTCTGGTACATGCGCCATAGGGTACGATGTACGGCGACCTGAGGCGAGCAATTTTTCCTGTGGTGGTGACCTGCGGCGGGAGCAAATTCAGGCAACAAAAAACCCGGCATAGGCCGGGTTTTTTGGTTCAGAGATCGGGATTAGCCGATGATCTGAATGTTTGCAGCTTGCTTGCCCTTAGGACCAGTAGTGATGTCGAAAGACACCTTCTGGTTCTCGGCCAGAGACTTGAAGCCCTGAACCTTGATTTCGGAGAAGTGGGCGAACAGGTCGTCTCCACCGCCATCTGGAGTGATGAAGCCGAAACCTTTAGTGTCGTTGAACCACTTAACTGTACCAGTTGCCATTTCAGATAATTCCTATCAAATTGAAATACTTGAGCTTGCACTCAATTAAAGCGTGGGAATCAAAGATTACGAGAATGACAAACTTACGTACTGAAAAGTGCGCTTGCAGCCTACAACTCTATCTCTTGAAAACCTACGCGCTCACTCTGCGCCTTTCAGTAGTACAAGTCAAGCTGTGTTGACAACCACTGTCAGGCTCGAATAAACGAAATTCAGTATACGACAGTTTCCAGAAATAACACGCCTTTCGTCGGATTTTTTGCATGGCCCCAAAAGCTTTGTTTCAGTCTGCGGGCTGGGTCCGCCGATACGGGTAGACATCAATCACCTGTCCGTCCTCTATCTGCCGTTGCAGACCCTTCCAATAGCTGGCGTCGAACAAGTCTCCATGCATTTTGAAAAAGAGCCGGCGGTGGTTGATGTCGGCAAACAGAAAGACCGGAAATTCTTCAGGGAAAACATCGTTGGGCGCAACCGAATACCAGGGTTCAGATGACATTTCCTGTTCTGGGTACATCGCCTCGGGGATGACCCGAAAGTTAACTTCGGTGAGATAGCTGATCTCGTCGTAGTCATAAAACACCACTCGGCCATGGCGGGTTACGCCAAAGTTTTTCAGCAACATGTCGCCTGGGAAGATGTTTGCAGCAGCCAGCTCCTTGATGGATTTGCCGTAATCGAACAGGGCTTCTTCGGTCTGGGCTTCGCTGGCGCTCTCCAGATAAATGTTGAGCGGCGTCATGCGGCGCTCGGTCCAGCAGTGTCGAATCAGAATTACATCGCCTTCTTCCACTACAGTCGAGGGCGCTACTTCCAGCAGCTCGTTCAAGCAATCAGGGTCAAAGCGCTCGCGGGGAAAGCGGAAGTCGGCAAACTCTTGGGTGTCTGCCATACGCCCAACGCGATCATGGCGTTTAACCAGTCGGTATTTTTCGATGACGGTCGCACGGTCAATGTTCTTGGATGGAGCAAACTTGTCCTTGATGATCTTGAACACGGTGTTAAAGCCGGGCAGGGTGAATACGCTCATCACCATACCGCGCACGCCAGGGGCCATTATGAAGCGGTCATCGCTATTGGCCAGATGAGTAATCAGCGCCCGGTAGAACTCGGACTTGCCCTGCTTGTAAAAGCCGATCGCAGTGTACAGTTCGGCGATGTGCTTGCCGGGAAGCAGGCGCTTGAGAAAAGCGACCATTTCACTGGGCACCGGCGCCTCTACCATGAAGTAGGAACGCGTGAAGGAAAAGATGATCGAGACCTCGGATTCGTCGGTAATCAGAGTGTCGACGCAGATACCCCGGCCTTCGCGGTGCAGCAGCGGCAACACAAACGGCCATTGCTCCTGCTGGCTGATCAGCCTGCCGACCAGGTAGGCGCCCTTGTTGCGGTAGAACACGCTCTGCACCACTTCGACGGTTAAACCATGATCCATCTGAGCCCAGTCGGGAAGGCCTTGCTGCAGCTCGGCAACGATCATCTGGGTATCCCTTTCCAGGTCCTCCCAGGGAGTATCGAAACTGAATTCGCGCAGTATCTGGCTCGCCAGGTTTTCCAGTGAGCCATCTGAAATAAATCCGCGCGTTAGCGCGTTGCGTGACGGTGGGCGTGAGAGCGGGCGGGTGCTGTGCACGAACATGGTGTCGTCGCTGATCTGGTCGTGCTGATGCAGACTGCAGAAAATCGAGTTGAACCAGGTCTCCGCCAGTTCGTCATCGAAGCGGCTTTCAATGGCTGCGATGTAGGCCAAGCGGATGTCTGGCCAACTGCTTACATCGGTGACGGCCGGGCCTGCGGGTGAGGAAACCAGCTCGTTGGCGGTGCGCTGAACCTGGTCTTCATAAGCGTTAATGCGCTGGGTGGACGCTTCCTGAATGTCGTTCCAGCGGGCCTGTTCAAAACGTGCACGGGCGCCGGCGGTAAGCTCGTGAAACTGAGCGCGATAGCGATCAAAGCCGTCGAGTATGTGCTGCACAATAAGGTCGGGGGAGTAGGACATTTAACCAAGCCTGTTGCGGGAAACTTCCTCGCAGCATAGCCAGTCTGCGCGCGATGCGGAAGCGCTGCGACCGCTCAGGTTGCCGCGCCAGCGAAGGCGCGGCGACGGGGAGTATTACTGCACGTTTTCCTGTTCGCTGAACATGTCGGCAAACAACATGGTAGACAAGTAACGCTCACCGGAATCCGGCAGGATCACCACGATGGTCTTGCCCTGCATCTCGGGCTCTTCGGCAATACGCACAGCGGCGGCCATAGCGGCGCCGCAGGAGATGCCGCAAAGAATGCCTTCTTCGCGCATCAGGCGCAGGGCCATTTCCTTGGAGAGTTCGTCGCTGACTTGTTCTACACGATCTACCTGGCTGAGGTCGAGGTTGCCAGGCACGAAGCCAGCGCCGATGCCCTGAATCTTGTGCGGGCTGGGCTTGACGTCATCGCCAGCCAGCGTCTGGGAGATTACGGGCGAGCTGCTGGGTTCGACGGCGACTGAAAGAATCTGCTTGCCGCAGGTCTGCTTTATGTAGCGGGAAACCCCGGTGATGGTGCCGCCGGTACCTACGCCGGCCACCAGCACGTCGATGCTGCCTTCGGTGTCCTGCCAGATTTCCGGGCCGGTGGTCTTTTCGTGAATGCTTGGATTGGCCGGGTTCTCGAACTGCTGCAGCAATACATAATCATTCGGATTCTGCTCAGCCAGTTCGTTGGCTTTCTCGATAGCGCCTTTCATGCCCTTGGCCGGTTCTGTAAGGACCAGCTCCGCGCCCAGCGCCTTGAGTACCTTGCGTCGTTCCAGGCTCATCGAGGCCGGCATGGTCAACACCAGCTTGTAACCACGCGCCGCCGCAACGAATGCTAGACCAATGCCGGTGTTGCCGGACGTCGGTTCGACTATCGTCATGCCGCTTTTCAGTCTGCCGCTGGATTCGGCGTCCCAGATCATGCTCGCACCAATTCGACATTTGACCGAGTACGCCGGATTACGGCCTTCAATCTTGGCCAGAATGGTTACGCCCTGGGGGCCTAGTCGATTGATTCTGACCAGAGGCGTGTTGCCGATGGCCTGTGAGTTGTCTGCGAAAATGCGGCTCATGCGAGAGCTCCTTGTAGGCAAAGAAGGTGTAGGTCACTATCGAATACAGGTCAATCAGCCTATGCCTGGCGGCAATCTCCGTCAATCAAGGTGAACTGCGCTGAGGAGTAATGGTCAACCAGGCATGAACGGAAAAAAACGCTATCTCCTTGGGTTTGTCGTATTGCTGGCCATATTGCTGCTGGCGGTTCATCTGTTGTTGCCAGTCGTGGTGAAGGACGTGCTCAACAAGAAGATGGCCAACATGGGCGATTACCGTGGCCACGTTGAGGACGTCGATATCGTCCTCTGGCGAGGTGCCTACCGCATGGAGGGCTTGAGCATCGTCAAGAAGGAGGGCAATACACAGGCTCCCTTCCTGACGTTACCGGAAACGAACGTGAAGATTCGCTTGCGTCCTTTCTGGAGCGACGGTGTGCTGGTAGCCGAGATGGAGGTAAACCGACCGGAGCTCAACTTTGTGGACGGTGACAGCGAGGAGCAGAAACAGTCCGGTACCGGTGTCGATTGGCGAGAAAAGGTGCAATCCATCCTGCCGGTGCGCCTTGACCGCGTCGATATCAATCAGGGCGTGATTGCCTTTCGCAATTTCAACTCAGAGCCGCCGGTTAATGTTTATCTGAATGAAGTTGATCTCACCGTCCTCAATCTGACCAACGCCAAGCAGCGAGAGGGTGCTCGGGATGCCTCCGCAGAAGGTACGGCGTTGTTTCTTGGGCAGGCGCCAGTCGAGGCGTCGGCGAATTTTGACCCGCTGGTGCGTATGGAGAACCTGGATTTCCGCCTGCGCATGACCGATCTGGAGTTGCCGCGGCTCAATGAATTCGCGTCGGCCTATGGCAACTTCGACTTCAAGGCAGGGACGGGTGATCTGGTCATTGAAGCCAAGGTGCGGGATAGCCAACTGAATGGGTACGTCAAACCCTTGCTGCGCAATGTTGATGTATTTGATATGGACCAGGATCTGCGAAATGCAGATAAGGGCCTTTTCAGGGGTATCTGGGAGGCGCTGGTCGGAGGTGGACAGCAGTTACTGCAGAATCAGAAGCTCGATCAGTTTGCTACTCGTGTAGAGCTTTCTGGCAGCGTTGATCAGGCTGATGTAAGCCCCTTGCAAGCATTCTTCGGCATTTTGCGTAATGCCTTTGTCGAGGCTTTCACCACGCGATTCGAGCAAATTCAGGAGGAGGGCTAGGCGCTAGAGTCAACTAGGCTGTGCGATCTCGCCAATAGTAATGACGTCGTATCATTCAGATCTTGAATCCCCTACCTTCGTTTACAGTCCAATTGCCCGCACGCTATAGTTTCCGACTACCCATTTACTCCTACGTATCGCCTGGTCTAACCGGGCTTCGGCCCAAGGAATATCCAATGAAGTTTGAAGGCACTCAGTCCTACGTCGCCACCGACGACCTGAAACTGGCGGTCAACGCCGCCATTACCCTGGAACGCCCGCTGCTGATCAAGGGTGAACCTGGCACAGGTAAAACCATGCTGGCCGAGCAACTGGCCGAATCCATGGGGGCCAAACTCATTACCTGGCACATCAAGTCGACTACTAAAGCGCATCAGGGACTTTACGAGTACGACGCTGTTAGCCGCCTGCGTGACTCCCAGCTGGGCGTCGACAAGGTGCATGACGTTGCCAACTACATCAAAAAGGGCAAGCTGTGGGAGGCGTTCGAGTCTGAAGAGCGCGCGATTCTGCTGATCGATGAAATCGACAAGGCCGACATCGAGTTTCCGAACGACCTGCTGCAGGAACTCGACAAGATGGAGTTCTTCGTTTACGAAACCAACCAGACGATCAAGGCCAAGCAACGCCCGATCATTATCATTACTTCAAACAACGAAAAAGAGCTGCCGGACGCCTTCCTGCGCCGTTGCTTCTTCCACTACATCGCCTTCCCTGATCGCGAGACCATGAAGAAGATCGTTGATGTGCATTTCCCCAAGATCGAAACGCACCTGCTGTCTGAAGCCATGGACATCTTCTTCGATGTACGCAAAGTACCCGGCCTGAAGAAGAAGCCCTCTACTTCTGAACTGGTTGATTGGCTGAAACTGCTGATGGCCGACCAGATCCCCGAGGCGGTGCTGCGTGACCGTGATCCGACCAAGGCGATCCCGCCGCTCTACGGCGCGCTGGTGAAAAACGAGCAGGATGTGCAGCTGCTCGAGCGCCTGGCCTTCATGACCCGTCGTCAAAACCGCTAAGGAAGGTCGGCTGGCCAACGCCCGCCGTGCATTCGCAGAACGCTCGCGCCGGGCCTTGCCTCGGCGTGAGAGTACAACGGCGAAAACCAGGCTGGCGGGTAAATCGCCATAGCCGTCTTTCCCTGATTGGGAGGTGCCCATGTTACTGGGCCTGTTCAATGAAATGCGTGCAGCCAAGGTGCCGGTATCGGTACGCGAGCTGCTCGATCTGATCAACGCATTGAAGCATCATGTCGTGTTTGCCGACATGGACGAGTTTTACTATCTGGCACGCACAGTGATGGTCAAGGACGAGCGTCACTTCGACAAGTTCGACCGTGCCTTCGGTGCCTACTTCAAGGGGCTGGAAAACCTTGACCAGTTGATTGAAGCAATGATTCCCGACGACTGGCTGCGCAAGGAGTTCGAGCGCATGCTGAGCGATGAGGAGCGCGCAAAAATCGAGTCGCTGGGTGGCCTGGACAAGCTCATCGAGGAGTTCAAGAAGCGTCTCGAGGAGCAGAAGGAACGTCACGAGGGTGGTAATAAATGGATCGGCACGGGCGGCACCAGTCCGTTCGGCTCCGGTGGCTACAACCCTGAGGGCATCCGCGTCGGTGACGCCGGTAAGCGCCAGGGCAGGGCGGCCAAGGTGTGGGATCAGCGTGAGTACAAGAACCTGGACGATCAGGTTGAGCTGGGTACGCGCAACATCAAGGTGGCGCTGCGTCGTCTGCGCAAGTTCGCGCGCCAGGGCGCAGCGGACGAGCTGGACATCGACGGTACTATCGACCACACCGCCAAGGACGCGGGCTTGCTGAATATTCAGATGCGGCCGGAGCGACGCAATGCGGTCAAGTTGCTGCTGCTGTTTGATATCGGCGGCTCGATGGATGCGCACATCAAAGTCTGCGAGGAGTTGTTTTCCGCCTGCCGTACCGAGTTCAAGCACCTGGAGTACTTCTACTTCCACAACTGCATTTACGAATCGGTGTGGAAGAACAATATGCGCCGCACCAGTGAGCGCACCTCCACGGTGGATCTGCTGCACAAGTATGGCCCGGACTATAAGGTCATTTTTGTTGGTGACGCCGCAATGGCGCCCTACGAGATTACCCAGCCGGGTGGCAGTGTGGAGCATTGGAACGAGGAGGCGGGCCACGTCTGGATTCAGCGCTTCACCGAGAAGTACAAGAAGCTTATCTGGATCAATCCATACCCGCGCGATGCCTGGGATTACACGACTTCGACCAAGATCGTGCGCGATCTGATTGAGGACCGTATGCATCCGCTGACGCTGGAAGGCCTGGAAGAAGGGATGCGTTACCTGAGTAAATAGCCCACGGCTATTTACTCAGTGATCGGGGGGCAGTACGCCCCCGGTTCAAAAACTGATCGGCGGCAGCGCGGGCTGCGGAATAGCAGTTTTTTCCGTAGGTGCCATCACAGTGGCGACGCCGTCGACAACCTGCTTGCCATCCTGGTTGAACACGCGGGTGGCGATCTTTACGCGGTTTTTCGGCAGTTTCTCCAGCACTTCCAATTCAATGCTGATGGTATCGTCCAGCCGCACCGGACGCAGAAAGCTCATTTCCTGCCCAATGTAGATAGTGCCGGGGCCTGGTAGCTCGCAGGCAATGGTCGCCGAGATCAGCGCGCCGGAAAACATGCCGTGGGCGATGCGCCCCTTGAACGGCGTATTGGCGGCAAAGGCTTCGTCCAGGTGCACCGGGTTAACGTCGCCCGACACCTCGGCAAACAGAATCAGGTCGCGTTCCTTGACCAGGTGATCGACACGGACGCTGTCGCCCACATTGAGTTCGTCGTAGGTGCGGTTTTCAAGCATTTTCATCAGCCGGATTCCCTATGCTGTCGAGTGAAAGAGTGGCCATGATCCAGTCGAGGGTCTCGCGGGTGACTTGCTCGCGGTTAGTCTCGTTGAACACTTCATGGCGCGCTTGCGGATAAAGCCGCAATTCTACCTGTTTGAGCTGTGCCTGCTGCAAGCGGCTTTGCAGTTTACGCAGTCCGTCACCGGCGCTGACCGGGTCCTGATCGCCCCCGATGATCAGGACCGGCAGATCGGGTCTTATCTTGCGCAGTTGCTCTGGGTCGGCGATACGCAGCAGCGTGGTAAAAAGTCCATGCCAGTAATCGGCGGTCAGGGTGAAGCCGCAAAACGGGTCGTTGACGTAGGCGTCGACTTCGTCGGCATCGCGGCTGAGCCAGTCATAATCGGTGCGATTTGGCGTGAACGCCTTGTTGAATTGCCCGAAGCTCAGTTTGCCGAGTAGCGTCGCGGGCGCGGTGTCGGCGCGCAGCGCGCGCTCCAGCGCAGCGGCCAGGCGGCCCACTCGGCTGAGCGCCGGCGGATGAGCGTTGCTGCCGCTGAGAATGACCGCGTCCACCAGCGCTGAATGCTGCAGCAGGAATCCCTGAACCAGATAGGAGCCCATGCTGTGCCCCAACAGTATCAGCGGCGCATGAGTGTCGCGTGCGCGAATAGCGTTCAGCCACTGCTGCAGGTCGCTTTCCAGGGCGGGCCAGCCGCCAGGCAGTTGGCCCAATGCGCCTCCCGCGGCGGGGCCGTGGCCGCGCAGATCGGGGGCATAAACACTGACTCCCTGCGCATTGAGGGCGGCGGCCAGGCGCGCATAGCGGCCGCCGTGTTCAGCCATGCCGTGGCAGATCAATAAATTGGCGCGCGAGCGGGTTTGCGGGTGCCATTGCCGCAGCAGGTCAAGGCAAGGGTCGGTGGGGTTGGCGGAGCTGGCGGCTTTCATATGGGCTGTTATCCTGATTGTTGTTATTGATCTCGGCAGACCAGAGTCGGTGCTAACCGCAAGCGGGTGGTGCAAGGTATTCACAAACCAAATGAAACATATCTGCAGTTTGTATTTTTCAGAGCAGCTGTTAGCTTTGGCATCTTTGCGTGACTGCGCTGGCATGAGGCTTTATGCAATGCTTGGCCGTCGCCAGTTCAGCTTATAACAAATGCACTAACGGGAAAGAGGATAAAAACAATGGACGCATCCTTCTGGGACGACAAACGGCCAGCCGGAGTCCCGGCTACCATTGACCCCGCACAGTACACATCGGTCATTGATGTCTTCCAGCAGGCCTGCCAGAAGCATAGCGATCGCCCGGCCTTCAGCAATATGGGGGTGACCCTCAGTTATGCTGACCTGGATCGCTATTCTGCTGCGTTCGCCGCTTACTTGCAGCAGCACACCAGCCTGCAGCCAGGTGACCGCATTGCCGTACAGATGCCCAACGTGCTGCAGTTTCCGATTGCCGTGTTTGGTGCCATTCGCGCCGGTCTGATTGTGGTCAACACCAATCCGCTGTACACAGCGCGCGAGATGCGTCACCAGTTTAAGGACTCCGGCGCACGCGCCCTCATCTTCATGAACGTGTTTGGCCATCTGGTACAGGAAGTTCTGCCAGATACCGACATCGAGTTTCTGTTTGAGGCCAAAATCGGTGACATGCTGCCAGGGTTGAAAGGCGTCATCACCAACGCGGTAGTCAAGCATGTCAAGAAGATGGTGCCGGACTATCAACTGCCGCAGGCTATCCCCTTCAAGAAAGCCTTGCAGCGCAGCCAGGGCCAACGCCCTACAGCGGTCAGCAAGACCCTGGACGATGTGGCAGTGCTGCAGTACACCGGCGGGACCACAGGTGTGGCCAAGGGCGCGATGCTGACCCACGGTAACCTGGTGGCCAACATGCTGCAGGTGTACGCCAACATGCAGCAGTTGGATAAGGACGGCAACAAGATCACCAAGGACAGTGGTGAGGTCATCATTGCGCCGCTGCCGCTATACCATATCTTTGCGTTTACCGTGAACTGCATGTGCATGATGATTGCCGGTCATCACAACGTGCTGATTACCAATCCGCGCGACATTCCCGGTTTCGTGGCTGAGCTGAAGAAGTGGCCGTTCTCTTCCGTGGTCGGCCTCAATACCCTGTTTGTCGCGCTGATGGATCATCCTGAGTTCGCCAATATCGACTTCAGCCATCTGAAAAGTACCGGCTCCGGTGGCACCGCGTTGGTGAAGGCTACTGCTGAGCGTTGGGAGAAAAAAACCGGCTGCAAGATTGGTGAAGGTTATGGCCTGACCGAATGCTCACCAGTGGTGACCGCCAGCCCAGGCGATGGTCTGGCGCGTATCGGTTCCGTAGGCTTGGCGGTGGCTGGCACAGCGCTGAAGGTGATCGACGAGGAGGGCAAGGAACTGGGAATCGGCGAACGTGGCGAGCTCTGTGTAAAAGGGCCTCAGGTAATGAAGGGCTACTGGAATCGTCCTGAAGCGACTGACGAGGTGCTGGATGCCGAGGGTTGGTTCCACACCGGCGACGTCGCAATCATTGATGCCGATGGCTTTGTGTCCATTGTGGATCGCATCAAGGATCTGATTATCGTATCGGGTTTCAACGTTTATCCCAATGAAATCGAAGATGTGGTAGCTGCGCACCCGAAAGTCGCTAATGCCGCGGCCATCGGGGTGCCGGATGAAAAGTCCGGTGAGGCGGTCAAGCTGTTCGTCGTCGCCAACTCGCCTGACCTGACAGTGGATGAATTGAAGGCCTATTGCCGCGCCAACTTTACCGGTTACAAGGTGCCTAAATACTACGAAATGCGTGAGTCCTTACCCATGTCGGCGGTAGGTAAAATCCTGCGCCGCGAATTGCGCGACAAGGAATAGATTCTCTCGTAAAGCTGACTGTTCGGTCAGTCTCATTCCGCTTGCCAACACCCGTAGTCAGCGCCTTGGTGCTGATTCCGGGGTGCTGGTCTGCCCTTTGAAAAGCTGCTAGTCTTCCGGCTCTTCGACCGCAGAAATAACGATATTTTATAAATCTGCGTCGAAATGCGTGCATCGGCACGTTAAAACCATAAGACATTAGCGCGGCGTATCACGGCCGACTGCGTTCAGGAGCGGGCATTCATGCTTGAGAATTTCTGGAAAGACAAATATCCAGCGGGCGTTGACTCAGAGATCAACCCCGATCAATACCCCAACATTCTGGCTGTGCTCAAAGAGTCCTGCCAACGCTTCGCCAACAAGCCCGCCTTTACCAATCTTGGCAAGACCATCACCTACGGTGAGATGTACACCTTGTCCGGCCACTTCGCCGCCTACCTGCAAAAACACAGTGGTCTGCAACCCGGCGACCGCATTGCCGTGCAGATGCCCAACGTATTGCAGTACCCGATTGTGGTATTCGGCGCCATGCGCGCCGGTTACGTGGTGGTGAACACCAACCCGCTGTACACCCAGCGTGAAATGGAGCACCAGTTCAACGACTCCGGCGCCAAGGCGCTGGTCTGCCTGGCCAATATGGCGCACCTGGCTGAACAGGTGGTGCCAAAGACCGGCGTTAAGCAGGTCATTGTTACCGAAGTGGGCGACATGCTGCCGCCGCTGAAGCGGTTTCTGGTCAACACCGTGGTCAAACACGTCAAGAAGATGGTGCCGTCCTATTCCATTCCGGGCATGATCAAGTTCAACGATGCCATGGCCAAAGGCCGTGCATTGTCCTTCACTGAGGCTACGCCCAGCGCCGAAGATCTGGCTGTGCTGCAATACACCGGCGGCACCACAGGGGTTGCCAAGGGCGCGATGCTCACGCACCGCAACCTGGTGGCCAACATGCTGCAGGCCAAGGCGCTGATGGGCTCGAACATGATCGACGGTGAAGAGGTGATCATCTGCCCGTTGCCGCTCTACCATATCTACGCCTTTACCTTCCATTGCATGGCGATGATGCTCAGCGGTAACCACAACATTCTGATCACCAATCCGCGGGACCTGGATGCCTTCGTCAAAGAGCTCTCGCAGCATCGCTTCACCGGTTTTGTAGGTCTGAATACGCTGTTTGCCGGCCTGTGCAACAACGCCGCTTTCCGTGCGCTCGATTTCACCGGCTTCAAGGTGACCCTGTCCGGCGGTATGGCGTTGCAGCTGGCCACAGCAGAGCGCTGGAAAGAGGTCACCGGCAGCCCGGTATGTGAAGGTTTTGGTATGACCGAAACCAGCCCGGTCGCTACCGTAAACCCCATCAGTGACATTCGCCTTGGTACTATCGGCATTCCTGTCCCCTCGACGCTGTGCAAGATCATTGATGAGGAGGGCAACGAGTTGCCGTTGGGCGAGCGCGGCGAGCTGTGCGTGAAGGGCCCGCAGGTCATGAAAGGGTACTGGCAGCGTAAGGAAGCCACCGACGAGATTCTGGATGCCGAAGGCTGGCTGAAGACGGGCGATATCGCCATCATTCAGGAAGACGGCTACCTGCGCATCGTGGATCGCAAGAAAGACATGATTCTGGTCTCCGGATTTAACGTTTACCCCAACGAGCTGGAAGATGTTATGGCTGCCATTCCGGGTGTGGCGCAGTGCGCTGCGATTGGTGTGCCGGATGAAAAATCGGGCGAGGCAATCAAGGTCTTCCTGGTCAAGAGCCCAGATGCCAGTCTGACCGAGGCGCAGGTCAAGGAACACATGCGCAGCAACCTGACCGCGTACAAAGTGCCCAAGTTCGTCGAGTTCCGCGACAGCTTGCCCACCACCAATGTCGGCAAGATTCTGCGCCGTGAACTGCGTGATGAAGAGCTGAAGAAACTGGCCGGTTAATCGCCTGCAATCAGGCGCGCATTTTTGCGACAATAAAGCCCCGCCTGGCTGGTCCTGGCGGGGTTTTTTCATGCTACAGGAAGCTCCATGTCCGACTCAGAAATGCGCAGCCCCGATTTTTCCAGCGTAATGGCGGCAGACCGCCAGCGCCTGCAACAACAGTTTCGCAAACTGAGCGGTGCCGACCACGCCAGCGCCAGTGCCGACTGGGTCAGGCGCTTCGAAGCCTCGGCAGCCAGGGTTGCTGCGCGTTCGGCCAGCATTCCATCCATTCGCTTTGTCGACAGTCTGCCGATTGCCGAAAAACGCGAGCAGATCAAAGCCACGATTGCCGCGCATCAGGTCGTGGTTATTGCCGGGGAGACCGGCTCGGGCAAAACCACCCAGCTACCGAAGATCTGCCTGGAGTTGGGGCGTGGCACCCGCGGCCTGATCGGTCACACCCAGCCAAGACGTCTGGCAGCGCGCAGTGTGGCCAGCCGCATTGCTGACGAACTGGGTACGCCCCTGGGTGAGCTGGTGGGCTACCAGGTGCGCTTTACCGACCAGAGCTCGGACAAGACGCTGATCAAGCTGATGACCGATGGGATTCTGCTGGCCGAGACGCAGAACGATCGCTTTCTCAACCGCTACGACACCCTGATCATCGATGAGGCACATGAACGCAGCCTGAATATCGACTTTCTGCTGGGTTACCTGAAAACCATTCTGGCCAAGCGGCCGGATCTGAAGGTGATTATTACCTCGGCGACCATCGATTTGGAGCGCTTCTCGCAGCACTTCGATAATGCTCCCGTGATTGAGGTCTCCGGCAGAACCTATCCGGTCGACCTCTGGTATCGTCCGCTAACTGCCGAGCAGGATGAAGAGGGCAACGCAGTAGAGGAAGACCTGAGTATTGATCAGGGAATCGTCTCTGCCCTGCGCGAAATTGCTGATCATGAACGCACACAACGCCAGCCACCAGGTGATGTGCTGATCTTCCTGCCCGGCGAGCGAGAGATTCGTGATACCGCAGACTATTTGCGCAAAGCCAACCTCAAACACACCGAGATTCTGCCGCTTTACGCACGACTGTCGGCGGCGGAGCAACAGAAGATCTTTGCTCCCCACGCCGGACGCCGGGTGGTACTGGCCACCAACGTAGCGGAAACCTCGCTGACGGTGCCTGGGATTGTCTATGTGATTGACCCGGGCGAAGCGCGCATCAGCCGTTACAGCCCACGCTCCAAGGTGCAGCGACTGCCCATCGAGGCGGTCTCGCAGGCCAGCGCCAATCAGCGCAAGGGGCGCTGCGGGCGGGTGGCGCCCGGCATCTGTGTGCGGCTGTACAGTGAAGAGGATTTCAACGGTCGGCCGGCGTTTACCGATCCGGAGATCCGGCGCACCAACCTGGCGTCGGTCATTTTGCAGATGCTCAACCTGCGTCTGGGACGAATCGAGGATTTTCCCTTTATCGAGCCGCCGGACAGCCGTGCCATCAGCGACGGCTTTACGCTGCTGCAGGAACTGGGCGCCGTCGACAAGGCCGGCGGCATGAGCGAGTTGGGTCGCCAGCTGGCGCGTCTGCCGGTCGATCCGCGGATCGGCCGCATGCTGCTCGAAGGCGCGCAGCAGAACTGCCTGCATGAGATCGCGGTGATTGCCAGTGCGCTGGCGGTGCAGGACCCGCGCGAGCGGCCGCTGGAGAAACAGCAGGCTGCCGATCAGGCGCACGCACAGTGGGCTGATGATGCCTCCGACTTTGCCGCCTTCCTGAACCTGTGGGCAGGCCACGAGCAGCAGCGTCAGGCGCTGACCCAAGGCCAGTTGCGCAGCTGGTGCCGGCGCAATTTCCTCAATTACCTGCGACTGCGCGAATGGCGTGAAACGCATCGCCAGATTCGCCTGACCTGCCGTGATCTTGGATTGAAAGAGAACGATCAGGCCGCGGGTCATGAGTCCATCCACAGGGCATTGTTATCGGGCCTGCTCAGCCACTTGGGTAACAAGACCGAGGAGGGCGACTATCTGGGTGCAAGGCAACGGCGCTTTCTGCTGCATCCGTCCTCTGCGCTGGCGAAGAAAAAGCCGGCCTGGGTGATGGTGGCTGAGCTGACCGAAACCAGGCGTCTCTATGGTCGCTTGGCTGCCAAGGTCGATCCGGCCTGGATCGAGCCGCTGGCGACGCACTTGACCAAGACCAGTTACAGCGAACCGCACTGGGAGAAGAAACGGGGCCAGGTTGTGGCCTTCGAGCAGGTAACGCTCTACGGCCTGATCATAGTGCCGCGGCGTAAAGTGCATTACGGGCCAATAGATCCGGTGATGTCGCGCGAGCTGTTTATTCGGCATGCCCTGGTGGGCGGTGAATGGCATGGCCGCGCCGCGTTCAACAAGGCCAATCAACAGTTGATTGGTGAGCTGGATGAACTGGAAGCCAAATCGCGCAAGCGCGACATCGTCGTCGACGATGAAACCCTGTACCGCTATTTCGATCAGCATTTGCCAGGCGATATTGTGCAACTGGCTAGCTTCGAGCGCTGGTTGAAACGTACCAGCCAACAGCAGCCCAAGCTGCTGCACATGACCCGTGACGACCTGCTGCAACGCGAAGCCAACGAGGTCAGTGCCGACCTCTATCCGGATGTACTGCGTTGGGAGTCGGTCGCGCTGCCGCTCAGTTATCACTTTGAACCGGGGCATCCGGCGGACGGTGTGACCGTACGGATTCCCGCGTCCTTGCTGCGCCGGGTTCCACCGGCCCGGCTGGAATGGCTGGTGCCGGGCCTGCTGTTCGACAAGTGCGTAGCACTGGTGCGCGGCTTGCCCAAGACGCTACGCAAGAACTTTGTCCCGGTGCCGGATTTTGTGCGCGCGGCGCTGGAGCGTATGTCCTTTGCCGAGGGCAGCCTCACTCAGTCGCTTGGCCGCGAACTGACGCGCATGACTGGCGTACGCCTGGATGAGCAGAATTGGGATGATATCGCCCTGGAAGATCACCTGCGCATGCGCATCGAGGTTGTTGACGCCGCCGGCGAGGTGATTTGCAGTGGGCGTGACTACAGCGCGCTCTGCGGTGAACTGGAAGGCCGCCCCATGGAGTCCGAGCCAGCCAGCAGTGGAGAGCAGGAGGCGCCTGCAAACGATCAGCCCGCTGGCAGTTATGCCTTGGCCGAGGCGCGCGTGCGCAAGCAGGCGGGCATTGCGGTGCAGGTCTATCCAGCCTGGGTGGAGCAGGGCGAAGAGGTGGTGGAGCAGCTGTTTGATGTGGCGCAGATTGCCACACAGCAGCACCGACGCGGCGTACAGCGCTTGCTGCTGCAAGCGCTGCCGGAGCAGGCGCGCCTGGTGCGACAGAAAAACCAGGCATTGAAAGACGCAGCTATCTACTACAGGGACCTGGGCACCCAAAAGCAGCTGGTCGAAGATGTATTGCTGGGCGCGATTGACCGGGTTTTTCTGCTTGAAGGTGAGCCGCTGCCGCGTGACCCTGAGGCGATCAAGACCTTGCTCGACCAGCGCCGCGCAGACTGGGTGCCAGCGGCGGAGCAATTGGCGCAGCAAGTGCTGGCGATCCTCAACCAGTGGCACGGCCTGCGCAAGCGCTTCAAGGGCAAGGTCGAACTGGCCCACGCGCTGGCCATGAACGATGTGCGCGATCAACTGGCCAAGCTGATTTATCCAGGCTTTGCACGCGAGGTGCCAGCGCAGTGGCTGGCGCAGTTCCCGCGCTACCTCAGTGCTATCGAGCAGCGGCTCGACAAGCTGCCGGGCCAGGTGCCGCGTGATCGAGCCTGGACCGATGAGCTGCAGGGCTTTCAGCAGCAGTACCAGGCGCTCACTGACAAGTGGCAGCGCGAGGGTCGCTGGGACAGCCAATTGGATGAGTGGCGCTGGATGCTGGAGGAGTACCGGGTGTCGCTGTTTGCCCAGCAACTCGGCACGCGCATGCCGGTTTCGGCCAAGCGACTAGCCAAACTTTGGCGCGAAATCACAGCTTGAGATGCCATTGCTCGCTACACTGCCAGGCCAACAACCACACAACGCAATAAGGATGGCCGGTGGAAGACCCTGCGATTGAACACCTCAGTCTGACTCTGGACTCGGTCGCGCTGCAACTGCGCTGCTTTGCCGGTTCGCCGCAGGGCGCTGTGGTCCTGCTGGTGCATGGCGCGCTGGAGGATGGCCGGGTGTTTCATCCGCGTGGTGATCAGGGCCTGGTGGGAGTGCTGACGGCAGCAGGACACAGCGTTTATGTGCTCGATCTTCGCGGTCATGGCGCGAGTCAACCCAGGCTGCAGGACGCCGGCGCCGCTATTACGCAGCATCGGCTGATCACCGAAGATCTGCCAGCAGCGCTGGCGCTGCTGCAGGAACGCCATCCCGGGCAACGCCTGTTTGCCGGGGGGCATGGCTGGGGCGGCGTATGGCTGGCCAGCGCGCTGATTCGTCGTCCGGACTTGCTGGCGGCGGTAGCCGGTCTACTGCAGTTTGCGGTGCGCCGGAGACAGCGACATGGCGGCCTGTTCACCCGGATCACCAGTGCGCTGTTCTGGCAGCGTCTGCTACCGCTGTTGGGCCGCATAAAGGGCATGATTCCGGCCCGGGCAATGGCCTTGGGGTCAGCGGATGAATCCACGGCTATCTATGCAGCCAATCTGGCCTGGATGGGCGGTGAATGGCGTGATCTTGAAGATGGATTCGACTATGCTAGCGCGATAGATGAACTGGCGTGGCCGGCGAGTTTGTATCTTGCCGGCGAAACGGATCGTCAACAGGGGCATATCGGCGATGTTCGTGACTTTGCCCGCGAGCTGGGGCCTCACGACGCGCAGGTAATCCTGTTGCAAAAGGGCCAGGGTTGTTCCCGGCGCTATAGCCATAACGACCTGCTGACTCACCCGCAGGCGGAGGTTGATCATTTTCCGCTGGTATTGAGTTGGCTGGAGCACCACCTGCGCTAGTATCTGACGCATAGCTGATTTGTATTTGAAAATTAGAGTGGTCTACTGGTTGTAACGCGCCGGCGTGCAGTAGACCGCGTCCATAACATGAGAAGAGGACCGACCGTGCACAAAGTCGTGATCAGCGGAACAGGTTTGTACACCCCCACAGAAAGCATCAGCAACGAAGAGCTGGTGGAAAGCTTCAATACCTATGTCGCACAGTTCAATGCCGACAATGCCGCCGCCATCGAAGCTGGTACCGTTGAGCCCATGGCTGGCTCCAGTACCGAATTCATCGAAAAGGCTTCCGGCATCAAAAGCCGCTATGTGATGAACAAGAGCGGCATTCTTGATGTTAACCGCATGGTGCCGGATATTCCCGAGCGCAGTAACGACGAGCCTTCGCTACTGTGCGAAATGGCGGTCAAGGCGGCGCACCAGGCACTCGAAGCTGCTGGCCGCACTCCAGCGGATATTGACGCGGTGATCGTCGCTTGCTCCAACCTGCCGCGCGGCTATCCGGCGCTGGCGGTCGAAGTTCAGGAAGAGTTGGGCATTGAAGGCTTTGGCTTCGACATGAATGTTGCCTGCTCCTCGGCCACCTTTGGCATTCAAAATGCGGTGAGCGCCGTGCAATTGGGCCAGGCCCGAGCGGTTCTGATGGTCAACCCTGAAGTGTGCACCGGTCATATGAGCTTCCGTGATCGTGACAGCCATTTCATCTTTGGTGACGCCTGTACCGCAGTGGTCATCGAGCGTGCTGACCAGGCGGTTTGCGAGCACCCCTACGAGATCCTCGGCACCAAGCTGCTGACCAAGTTCTCCAACAACATCCGCAACAACTTCGGCTTCCTCAACCGTTGTGATGAGGAGGGTGTCGGCAAGCCAGACAAACTGTTCGTGCAGAATGGTCGCAAGGTGTTCCGTGACGTTTGCCCCATGGTGGCCGAGCTGATTGGCAACCACCTGCAGGAAGTAGGTCTGAACGTAGAAGACATCAAGCGCTTCTGGCTGCATCAGGCCAACCTCAACATGAACATGCTGATTGCGCGCAAGTTGCTGGGCCGCGATCCCAGTGCCGAGGAAGCGCCGGTGGTACTCGACAAGTACGCTAACACCAGTTCTGCCGGCTCGATCATCGCGTTTCACCAGAACCAGGCCGATCTGCCGGTGGGCAGCCATGGCGTAATCTGCTCGTTCGGTGCCGGCTACTCGATCGGCAGTGTTGTAGTGCGCAAGCACTGATGCCACGGCCGTCCGCTGCGAGGTGGTAGCCCGGTGACTGAAGAGCAATTGCTCGCCGGGTTACGTGCCGGCCATCAGGCGGCCTACGCCGCCCTGGTAAAGCAGTATCAAGGCGCCATGCGCGCCGTAGCCATAGCCATCGTCGGCAGCAGTAATGCCGACGAAGTGGTGCAGGACAGCTGGCTTGCTGTAGTTCGCAATATCGATGGCTTTGCCGAGCGATCCAGTCTCAAGACCTGGTTGTTGACCATCACCGCAAACACGGCTAAGACTCGTCTGAAAAAGCAGCGCCGCGAGGTCTTTATCGAGGACCTTCGCGGCCCCCATGGCAGCATAGACGCAGACCGATTCAAACCGGACGGCCATTGGGCCGAGGGCCCCGCCGGCTGGCACAGCGACTCTCCCGAGGCGCTGCTGGATGCGCAGGAGCTGCGTGATTGCCTGGAACACACCCTCAACAGTCTCTCGGAACTGCAGCGCAGCGTATTGATGCTACGTGACCGCCAATGCCTGGAATTGACTGAAATTTGTAACCTGCTCGACATATCGCACTCTAATGTTCGGGTGCTGTTGCACCGAGCGCGCCTGAGCGTGTTTGCGACTTTGGAACATTTTGAGGTGACCGGCGAATGTTGACGTGTAGGGACCTGGTGGCACAGTCCAGTGGCCTGCTGGATGGCGAGTTGGGCCTGCGGCAGCGCTTGTCCATGCGTGCGCATCTGGCAATCTGCTTCCGTTGTCGGCGTTTTATCCGGCAATTGCGGGTCAGTCAGCGGGTTATCCGTCAGTTGCCCGAAGCACCTGCAGCAGAGCTGGATGACTTATTGCGGGCGATGACCGCTCAGCGCCGTGATAACGCCGGCACCGATCGCCAGGACAATCATTGATCAGCGCGCAGTGAAGAAAAAATCGCTTTTTTGTAACCCTGGCGGTTGGCCCTAGTCTAGTTTAGTGAGAGGGCAGTGCCTGTCCTCATTACAAAATGGAGATTGACCATGAATAAACTCAACACTGCAATCGTTACCCTGGGCGTCACGCTGATGGGCGCTGGCGCCAGCGTCAATGCCGCAGAAAACCCGTTTGCCGTACAGGAACTGCAAAGCGGTTATAACCTGGCTGACAACCATGGCGAAGGCGACATGGAAGGTAAGTGCGGCGAAGGTAGCTGTGGTGAAGACAAAGGCGAAAGCAAAGGAGAGCGCGAAGGCAAGTGTGGTGAAGGCACTTGCGGTAGCTAAGCGATGACGACTCCCCACGCTTTCGGCGTGCAAGGCGCAGGCCTGGGTCTGCGCCGTAGCCTGCTTAACGAGATCAATGCCGGCCCGGTATCTGGGGCCGACTTTCTTGAAGTGGCGCCGGAAAACTGGATCAATCTGGGCGGCCGTTTTGGCCGCCAGTTTCGCGCCCTCACCGAGCGTTATTCCTTTGCTTGTCACGGTCTTTCGCTCAATCTGGGCGGTCTGGCACCGCTGGATCAGCGTCTGCTGGGTGATATAAAGCAGTTTCTCGATACCCATCACATCAGTGTTTACAGCGAGCACCTGTCGGCCTGCGCCGATGACGGGCAGCTGTACGATCTTATGCCGGTGCCCTTTACCGACGACAATGTGCGGCGCATAGCGGCGCGTATCAAACAGGTCGAAGACGCGCTGGAACGGCCATTGATCATTGAGAATGTGTCGGCCTACGTTTGCCTGCCAGGCGAATTGGATGAGCCTGGCTTCGTCAACGCGGTATTGCAGGAAGCCGATTGCCAGCTGTTGCTGGACGTCAACAATGTGCTGGTCAACAGCATCAACTTTGCCACCGATGCCGAGCAGTTTATCTGCGCAATGCCGAGTGAGCGGATTGCCTATATGCATGTGGCTGGGCATTTCGATGCGGAGCCGGACTTGAAGATCGACAGTCACGGTGCTCCGGTCATCGATCCTGTATGGCAACTGTTGCAGCTGGCCTATCGGCAGCATGGCGTGAGGCCAACGCTGCTGGAGCGCGACTTCAATTTCCCACCCCTGGCCGAGCTCTACGCTGAGGTCGAGCACATTCGCAGACTGCAGCGAGCGGCTGCGCCGCAGGCGTTACGCGCATGAGTGCCAGCGTCCAGCAGCGTAATTTTGCCGCCAGGTTGCGCGCGCCGCAGCGCGCAGCCTTGCCAGAGGGGTTGCCGCCCGATCGCGTTGCAGTGTACGAGCGCCTGTTCTATCAAAGTATCGAAAGCTTCGTGCGCGGGACTTTTCCAGTATTGCATAGCCTGATACCGGCGCCCCGTTGGCGCATGCTGGTAACGGATTTTATCGCCGAGCATCACTGCCGCTCGCCGTACTTTCTGGAGATCGGGCAGGAGTTCATTCAGTGGCTGCAGCAGGGTTATCGCGCGCAAGCGGATGACCCGCCGTACCTGCTCGAGTTGGCGCATTACGAATGGCTGGAGCTGGCGCTGGATACCGCCAGTGCAGAGCTCCCGGACGCGCCAGAGCAGGGCAGGACGCTGGGTCTGCAGAGCAGGGTTCAGGTCTCGCCACTGGTTTGTGCCCAGGCCTATCAATGGCCGGTACATCAAATCGGGCAGAACTTTCAGCCGCAAAGCATGCCAGACCAAGCAACCTGTTTGCTGGTCTGGCGCGACCGGCAGGATAAGGTGCGCTTCATGCAACTGACGACCTTTACCTACCGGTTGCTGACAGAATTGGACCAAGGGCAGCAGCGTATCGACGAACTGCTCGCGCAGGTGGCAGTGCAGTGCGGATTAACCTGTGACGGCGCCCTGTTGAGCAATGGCCTGCAGCTTTTGAACGCCTGGCTTGCAGACGACATTCTGCTGCTGGGGGAGGCAAGCCTGAGCTGACAATGATTCTGGATTGTTTTTCTATCTTGCTGATTTAGCGGTATTCCTTTTCACCTCCCTGTTTCCTCTCCGCTGCACGAGCCTGCCTTGCGTTAAAAAGTTCCGCTGTCACCGAATGTTCATCTTTGCGCAACTGATATGAAATATAGCGCTGCCAAGATTCCCTCCAACACCGGGCCTGAAGCCACATGGCAGCCCAAATGTGTTGTTCCACTGTCAACGCAAAAACACAAATGAGGGAAGACTCAATGACACTGCGTAAGCAACTTGCCGGATTCGCCGTTACAGCTCTGGCGGCAGCCATCCCGGCTACTGCCATGGCCGATGTAAGCATCTATGGCCGTGCCCATGTATCCGTCGATTTTCTGGACGATGGTGCTGATTACTCCGAGACCAACCTGTCCAGCAACTCTTCACGTCTGGGTTTCAAAGGTGATCATGAGATTAATTCTGACCTGACTGCCTTCTTCCAGATCGAGCAGGAAATTCGCTTTGGCACCGACAGCGACACCAACTTCGCTACTCGCGACACCTTTGTCGGTCTGAAAGGCGGCTTTGGTGCAGTTCAGATGGGGCGTTTCGACAGCCCGTTCAAAGCCGCTCGCGGCCCAGCCAACCTGTTCGGTGATCAGGTCGGTGACATGCGCAACCTGACTCGCGTCGGCAACGCCCGTTTCGATGAGCGTTACGACAACACCGTTCAGTACACCACGCCGAACATGGGCAATTTCTACGCAGTCCTGGGTTACTCGGCGCAGGAAGGTGAAGAAGCTGACGCCGATCTGGATGAAAGCGTATTCAGCGGTTCCGTGAACTACATGGGCGAAGTGCTGGAAGCCTCTTTGGCTTACGAAACTGCCGAAGAAGATACCGGTCGTGGCGAGCGTGATGGTTTCCGCGGAGCAGCAGCTTTTAAAATCACCGACGCTATCAAGGCCGTTGGTTTTTACCAGACTGTTGATTACACCAACGACACCGTTACTGAAGCTGTCCGTGACCAGCTGACCTCCGACACCTATGGTCTGGGTGCAGAGCTGAAAGTGGGTTCCAGCACTGCCGTCAAAGGTATGTGGATGACTCGCGACGCTGATGCGGAAAACTACGATAGCGATATGTGGGTAGTTGGCGTTGAACACAAGCTGGACAAGGCCGTTCGCGTCTATGCCAACTACGCCATCGTGGACAACGAAGACAATGTTGCTCTGACTCCCTGGGGCCAGGCACGTACCGCTACTCCAAGCGGCGCAGCGGGTGAAGAAGCCTCCGGTCTGTCAGTAGGCCTGCGTTACGACTTCTAATCCGGCTCCCATCAAGCTGGATCGAAGTAGTAACACCCCAAAGCCGGACTGTTTGCAAAAACAGTCCGGCTTTGTCATTAAAGTGAAACCCTACCGTCTTAATCTCGTCGCCAAGTGGTCATCTCATGTTGGTCATGACGTGATCAAACAACACCGTCACTTGTGCTAGGAGTTCCCATGCGCCATCTACTTTCTGTTGCCGCCGCCGTGCTGCTGTCCGCCTGTGCTCAGCAGGCTCCCGTTAAACTCTACTCCGGTCCTGAGCTGCCGATGTCGCAGGTGGTCGTGGTGCAAGTACCCGATACGCTGGAAATTCTGGATATCAATGGGCAACCCGCACCTGATGCCAACCGCATGACCGGCAACGATCTGCGCGAGTTGCAACTTGAGCCGGGTGAATACCGCATCAACGCCTACTTTGAAAACGGTTATGACATCGGCGGTGGTCTGAGCCACGAGATCATTCGCACACGCAGTGCTACCTTCAGCATTGATGGGCAGTCAGGTGATATCTGGTTGCTCGACTTCGTCGCCCCAGCCAATTTGCAAGAAGCACAAGCCATGGAAGAAAACTTCTCGGGTGCGGCAGTCAATACTCGCACCGGCCAGCGCGTTGCCACAGTACCTGGCCCTGCTTACGTTTCATTGCTTGGTCAGATGCTCGGCTCTGGCACGCAAGCGGTCGGTGATAGCACTACCGGCATCGCCCCGCTGAACGCGCAGGCAGCAGGCCAGGTAGCAGCGCCGGCTGCAGTGGCTGCCGTTCCGGTGCCGTCCCAGGCTGCCACGCCACAGCAGACGCTGCCAGCGACTGACGCCACCTTGTCTACGCTGAAACAACTCTACCTGATGCTGTCGCCGCAAAGCCGCGAAGATTTCATCAACTGGGCAGCGAAGTAACCTTTGTAATGTAGGCGCGGTAGCGTAGTGGGAGCTGATTCAATCAGCTCCAGTGTTGCTCCTGATTCCCCCCGCTTGCGGGGGATTTTTTTTGCCTGCTTTTTGCCTGCTTGTTCTTGTTCAGTAGTCTTGCGTTACCGTTGCCGTTGCGGACGGCATGGCCCAGAGATACGCGGCGACCAGCGCACGGTAGGGGCTGAATGCGGCCAGCCAGGCGGCAGTTTGGCGTTGATCCGGAGGTTGCGGCAACGCCAGCAGGTACTGCAAGCGATTGCGCACCACGACATCGCCGTGCAATGACCCATCCAGCGAGCTGAAACCGCGTAGCAGTATGTAGCTGACGGTCCAGGGACCGATGCCGCGCAGTGCCAGCAGGTCTGCTGCCAATTGCTCGGGGTCGTGGTCTGCGAGCGCGGCGGGGGGCTCCAGCGGCAATCTGCCTGCGCAGGTTTCCCTTGCCAGCAACAGCAGACTTGCAGCCTTGCTACGCGACAGGCCACAAAGTCGCAGTTGCGTCTCATCCAGCGCAGCAAGGCTGGCCGCATCCGGATGACAGAGCAGACCGCCGCTATGCGTTACGCCAAACTGCTGGATCAGCCGGCGGCGGATCGAGATGGCGGCCTGAACACTGATCATCTGTCCGATCACCGCCCAGCAGGCGGCTTCATGCGGCGTTGTGGCCTGTGGTATACGCAGCCCTGGTGTTGCGCTGATCAGCCCGCCGAGCTGCGGGTGTTCTGCGTATCCGCGAGAAAATTCCTCAATGGGTTGCTGCAGGCCTAGCAGCCTTTCACACCAGTGCTTGAGCAGCGCGGCATTCAGTGTGATAGGTGCATCGCTCAGCAGCGTGATATTCACCTGGTTCGCTACAGTAAAGTCGAGCGCCAGGCAGGCGGGTACGCCCTGATACAGCAGCGCCTTTTCTACTTTGCGGTTAGTTACCCGCTCTGCCAGTTGCTGGCTATCGCGCCGATAAAAGCGCAGCACGTCATCCACTCGAAAATCAGTCGGCAATGCCAGGCTGATGCGTAACTCAGTAACAGGGCTCATAGCTTGCCGGTATGGCCGGCCTCACGGTCCAGCAGCGCCTGTTTGCGCATAAGGCCCCAGCGGTAACCCGATAGTGAACCATCGCGGCGTACTACCCGGTGACAGGGAATTGCCAACGCCAAGGAGTTGGCCGCACAGGCGCTGGCCACTGCGCGTACCGCACGGGGAGAGCCGATTTCAGCGGCTATTTCGCTATAGCTGCGCGTCTGCCCCGGTGGGATCCGTTGCAACGCCTGCCACACCCGTTGCTGAAACGCCGTGCCCCCTATGTCCAGCGGCAAGGTAAAGGCGAGCTCGGGTCGCTCTACCAGCTGTATGACCGCGCTGAGGCTGACGCTCAGGGCAGTGTTCTGAGCTACGCACTCGGCAGCCGGGAAGCGCTGCCGCAGGTCAGTTGCGAGTTGTTTCGCATCGTTGCCCAGCAGAATGGCACACACGCCTTTGCTGCTCAGCGCAACCAGCACTACACCCAATGAACAGGGTGCGGTGGCATAGTTTATCCGCAGCGATGCACCGCCCGCGCGATAGGTGCCGGGCGCCATGCCCAATAGCGCCGGCGCGTGGCTGTATAGCCCACTGCTGGAATCAAATCCCGCAGCGTAGCCAGCCTCGGTGACGCTGTTCGCGGTGGCTAGCTGGTGCTGCAAGCGACGCTGACGCACGGCATTGGCGTAGGCTTTGGGCGTTATGCCGAGGGTTTGCTTGAACACACGGTGCAGGTGATAAGGGCTGAGCTGGGCAAATTCAGCCAGCTGTTGCAGCGTGGGAAATTGCTCCGCTTGTTCAATCTTCTGGCAAAGCGATGCAATCAACCTTTGTTGCCGTTCAGCGCTGCTGGCATCTTGAGGGCGGCAGCGTTTGCATGGACGAAAGCCGGCCTGTGCTGCCTGCTGGGCGTCGCTGAAAAAGCGCATATTGTCGCGCCGAGCTTGGCGTGACGGGCAGCTTGGTCGGCAGTAGACGCCGGTAGTGAGAACGCCGTAAATAAACCGGCCATCGGCGGCAGGGTCACGGCGTAACACCGCCTGCCAGCGTTGCTCGTCGAGGTTTGCCGCATCGGCTGCGCTATTACTGGTAGATGCAGTGTTCATGGGCTCTCACTGTTTACTCGTATCGGTCAACAGAATGCCAGTCAGGTCGCTGATAACGCCTCGTATTTCTTGCGATTGAATCCGCATTAACCGGGTTTGCTGATAATACGGATAAATCGTTTCGGCAATCCGCGTCGGCTGTGGCACTCTCTGCGCTAGGTCTCTACGCATAAAACACTCTCACGCCAGCGTTTATATAACACCTATGAAGTTACGCCAGCTTACGCAGATTGATCAGGTCAGCGCCAGTCGATGGGATGCGCTCCTGCCTAACGCTTACCCGTTTTTGCGCCACGGTTTTTTGGCCGCACTGGAGCGCAGCGGTTCGGTTGGTGAAGGCACCGGCTGGCTGCCGGCGCACTTGGTCGTTGAGAACAGTGACGGCAGCCTGCAGGCCCTGTTGCCGCTCTATCAGAAGATGCATTCGTACGGCGAGTACGTGTTTGATTGGCAGTGGGCGGAGGCCTGGGAGCGGGCAGGGCAGAACTATTACCCCAAGCTCCTCGCTGCCGTGCCGTTCTCGCCGGTGCAAGGGCCGCGTTTGCTGGGCCGGTGTGAAGCCAGCCAGCAGCTGATAGTGCAGGCGTTGAATGAAACTTTGGAGCGGGGTCTGGTATCGGGCGTTAATTTGCTGTTCAACGATGATGCGCAGAGCCCCTTGTTGCAGCAGGCTGGCTGGGAGCAACGACTGGGCTGCCAGTTTCACTGGTTCAATCGCGGTTACCAGTGCTTTGAGGATTTTCTGGCGGAGTGCAGCTCGCGCAAACGCAAGAATTTTCGCAAGGAGCGCCAGTCGGTGGTGGCGCAAGGCATCACCTTTGAATGGCATCAGGGTGTTGAGATAACCGAGGCTCTTTGGGAGCGCTTTTTCCCGTTCTACGCCGCTACCTATCTCAAGCGCGGCCAGCAACCCTATCTCTGTCGTGCTTTTTTCAGCGAGCTCTCAGCCGGGCTGAGTGAAGCGGTACGTCTGGTGTTCGCTCGGCAGGATGGTCGCGACGTGGCAGGGGCGCTCTTTCTGGTCGGCGACGACACGCTCTATGGGCGCTATTGGGGCTGCCTGGAGGAGTTTGACCGACTGCATTTTGAGACCTGTTTCTACCAGGGCATGGATCGTTGTATTGCCGAAGGGCTGAAACGCTTTGATGCGGGGGCGCAGGGTGAGCACAAACTGGTACGAGGTTTTGAGCCGGTACTGACGCAATCCTGGCACAAATTGCAGCCCGGCCTGCACGAGGCGGTGGCGGAGTTTCTGCAGCGCGAACGCGCCGGGGTAAGGGCTTACCAGCAGGAGTCTGCAGGTTACCTGCCGTTCAGACAGGTAACCTGAGCCAGCGGTTTTATTCCGCGTCCAGCACCTTGGCGCTGAGGATGGTGACCGGGTTGACCGGCACATCAGAGTGGCCGCCCTTGCTGGTCGTGGCGACCTTACCAATGGTTTCCACCACACCTTCACCGCTGACCACCTTGCCGAATACCGCGTAGCCAAAGTCGCGGCCACCGTGGTTCAGAAAGTCGTTGTTACCCAGGTTGATGAAAAACTGGCTGGTGGCGCTGTCGACGACGCCGGTGCGTGCCATGGCGATGGTGTAGCGGTCGTTATCCAGGCCGTTGTCGGCTTCGTTCTTGATCGGCTTGCCGACGTCACGCTGGCGCATATTCTCTTCAAAGCCGCCGGTCTGGATCATGAAACCCGGAATCACGCGGTGAAAGATCACGCCGTCGTAATGCCCGGATTCCACGTAGCGGAGAAAGTTGGCCACGCTGATGGGGGCTTTCTCTTCGTTAAGCTCCAGTACGATATCGCCGAGCGAGGTCGAGAGTTGCACGCGAGGGCTATCGGCCAGCGCGGTGCAGCTCAGCAGCATCAGGGTGGCAGCGCCAATAAGGTGTTTCAGCATCATTTACTCCGTTATTCAGAGTCCTGCTCAGGCAGGATCTACTTCGTGGGTCAGGGTCCGTTCGGCGTCCACTTCCTGCAGAAACGACAGCAGCAGCGTATTGAAGGCCTCGGGTTGGTCAACCGGTGTAGCGTGCCGTGAATCGGCGACGACTTCCAGTCTGGCATCGCCCAATCGACTGACATATTCGCGCTTTTGTTCCACCGGGGTGTAATCCTGGTCGGCACTGACGACCAGTACCGGACAGGCGATGCGATCGAGCTGGGCGCTCACGCCCCAGCCGACAATGGCGCGCAGTGAAGCCAGGTAGCTGGCCCGATGATTCTCGTTCCAGCGCGCCTGAAAAGTGTCGCGGTGATGTTGCTGGTCCGGTTTGGGGAACAGCAACTTGCTCAGCCCACCCGCGATGGCGCGCATCGGCAGGACATGAGCAAAGAACAGGCGCTTGCCCGCCATCCAGTATTCTTTGGGTTTGCGCGGTATGACTTCCGGCGCGCTGTTGACGATCGTCAGGCTGGCAGGCGTCTGCGGCGAGTTGACCGCCAGTTGGAAGGCGATCATGCCGCCCATCGACAGGCCGACAATGTGCGGCTTTTCCAGCTGCAGCGCATCAATGAATGCCAGGCAATCGGCGGCAAACAAGGCGATGGAGTAACCTGCGCCGCCTTTTTCGCTCTGCCCGTGTCCGCGGCTATCGAGGCACAATACCCGGTAGTGCGGGGTAAGCGCCGGGAGCTGGTACTCCCAGTCACGTTCGCTGGAGCCCAGCCCATGCAACAGTAGTAACGGCGGGCCGCTGCCCTGATCGGTGTAGTGAAACTGGCAGCCGTTGAGTCTGATCTGCGGCATGTGGTGCGTCCCTGGAAGCCGAAAAGCCCATTCTAGGCACGGAGCTGCCGAGATGAGAAGCCTGCCATCAGGCTGTCATTGAATGTTCAATCAGCAGGTCGGCCAGGATGCGAGTGGCCGGGCCCATCGGTCGCTCACGGTTGGCGTACAGAAACAGGTAGGCCGAGCGGCGCGCACCTTGCTCCAGCGGCAGTATCTTGAGTTTGCCGAGGGAGATTTCTGTACTCACCTCGTGTTCCGGGACCCAGGCGAAGCCCAGACCGCGGGCAACCAGCTTGGCGGCGGTGGCGAGACTGGCGACAGTCCAGCGCTGTTCGGCGCCCAGCCAGCCGGAGTCCCGTGGTTGGCGACGGCCGGAATCGCGGATGACGACTTGCAGCTGACTCTGCAGGTCGTCGTGGGTGAGGGTGCGTTGTAGTTGATGTAGAGGGTGATCGGGATGCGCCACCGCAACAAACTCCACAGCATTGAGTTGTTGCGGCAGAAAGCCCGCAATGCTGATGCCCGAGATGGCGAGATCAGCGCTGCCGTTGAGCAGACACTCTTCCACGCCGGAGAGCACTTCTTCGCGCAGTTGCACGCGGCAACCTTGGCTCAGCGGCATGAAGGCCTTGAGCGCCATGGCCAGACGTTCGGTGGGGTAGGCGGCATCGACCACCAGCTGAACTTCTGCCTCCCAACCTTGCTCCATCTGATGCGCGAGCAACTCCAATTGGCTTGCCTGTTCCACCACTTGGCGAGAGCGTCGCAACAGCGTGATGCCAGCCTCGGTCAGTACCGCCTTGCGGCCCTCAATCGTCAGCAGCGGCACCCCCAGCTGTTCCTGCATGCGGGCGATGGTGTAACTGACAGACGATTGTGAACGGTGCAACGCCTCGGCCGCCTGAGCGTAGCCGCCATGGTCGACCACAGCTTGCAGTGTGCGCCATTGCTCAAGGGTTACCCGGGGTGCTTTCATCTATACTGCCTCCGTAGCCTGACAATCTGTCGCGCAGGCGTTCTTGCTGTGTGCTGTTCGATAACAAGGAGCTTTAGCATGTCGCGCTTTCACCCGTTTTTCCTGTTGAGCTGTATGGTGCCCGCTGTAGCTCTGGCATCGTCGTTTCCCATTGACGTTGAAATCCACGCCGACGGCCTCAGTATTTCTGCCACCTCGGACGACGTCAGCAACGTAGCGACGGTAACCGTGAGTAATGACGGCGACACCACCGCAGAATGCGAGGGAACCTTTGTCAGCGGTCCTGAGCGTCCCTTTCCGCGTCGCACTATTCTGGAGCCCGGAGAGAGCACGGTGCTGACGCAGGCTTTCGAGCGGGCGATCACCCGTGTGCGCGTGACCCTGGACTGCAAACCCAAGTAAATCTATCAAATTAATAGATCATAATCAGCGTATATTTGCGCTTTTATATCTTTTTTTTGGGTCTAATATAGCCTCCATCGCAACGCATTCGATGGAGGTTTTTTATGCAACAGATTCTGGTAGTTCAAAGCAGCGCGCGTCAGAACGGTTCTCTTTCCCGTGAGTACACCGCCAATCTGGTGGCTAAGCTGCAGTCGCAATACCCACAGGCCAAGGTGGTCACGCGTGATCTCGGAGCAGCCCCGGTGCCGCACCTGGATGAAAGCCTGCTCAACGGCTGGATGAAAGCGGCCGATGAGCAATCTTCTGAAGATCGCGCCGCGGCCGCGCGCTCGGACGAACTGATCGATGAACTGCTGGCCAGCGATGTGGTGGTGATTGGCTCGGCAATGTACAACTTCGGCATTACTTCTACGCTGAAAGCCTGGTTTGACCACGTGCTGCGCGCCGGCCGTACCTTCAAGTACACCGAAGCCGGCCCCGTCGGGCTGGCAGGCGATCGCAAGGTCTATGTGGTGACCTCGCGTGGTGGTCGCCACCAGGGTATGCCGCAGGACCATCAGCAGCCTTACGTCACCACTGCACTGGGTTTTATCGGCATCCAGGACGTCACCTTCCTGCATGTTGAAGGTCAGGCAATGGGTGAGGAGGAAGCCGGAAAGGGCCGAGCAGAAATCGAGCAAGCCATGGCAGAAGTCGCGGCCTGAGTTCAGCTAGCCCTCAGCTAGAGACAAAAAAGCCGGCATACCCTGGGTATGCCGGCTTTTTTTATGTGCAATGACGTCAGCTGCGCGCCGCCGCATTGCAGTAGCCCCGCTGAAAGTAGATCAGCCCGTCACCGCTGGTCTGCTGTCGTACGGCAACTACCTCGCAGATGAGAATGTCGTGACTGCCGGCGGCGACGCGATTGCTGATGCGGCAGTCGAAGTTGATCAGCGCGTCATCCAAAAGCGGCGCCCCGGTGCATTCGGTGCTCCACTGTGCAGTGGCAAAGCGCTCCTCCATGGACGACTTGCCACCAAACAGATTGGAAAGCGCCTGCTGACCAGCGGTCAGGGTGTTCACGCACAGCTGACCGTTGCGGCAGAAGGTCTCGTACACCGAGGCGTTGCGGTTCAGGCACACCAGCAGGCTGGGTGGCTCGTCAGACACGCTGCACACGGCGGTGGCGGTAAAGCCGGCGCGGCCGGCAGGGCCGTCGGTAGTGACGACGTTGACCGCGGCTGCCAGCACGGACATGGCGTTACGAAAGGCATCACGGCTGACTTCCACGGGCATCGGCTCTGGGGTTTTCATGGCCAACATGGTGAACTCCTTCAGGTAAGTATGCAGGTTTTCGAGTAGGGCAGACGCGGCAGGCGATCAAACACCTTGCTGCTGTCGCCGTAACCCAGGTTGATCAACAGATTGGATTTCCAGTGGCTGTCACTGAAAAACGCGGCGTCCAGCGCCTTCGGGTCAAACCCGGACATCGGCCCGGTATCCAGGCCCAGGCTACGCGCGGCAAAAATAAAGTAGGCCGCCTGCATTGAGCTATTGCGGAACGCAGTCTCGTGAATCATCTCGGGGCTGCCGGTAAACCAGCTGCGCGCATCGGCGTGCGGGAAGAGAAAGGGCAGTGAGTCGTAGAAACGGCTGTCGTACGCGACGATGACGGTGACCGGTGCGGCCATGGTCTTTTCCAGGTTGCCGGAAGACAGGCACGGCTTGAGCAGCTCCTTGCCTTGCTTGGTGCGCACGAAGACAAAACGTGCCGGGCTGCAGTTGGCTGATGTGGGTCCCATTTTGGTCAGATCATAAAGTTCTTCGAGCAGACTGTCGGGCACAGCCTTGTCGAGCCAGCCGTTGTGGCTACGGGCGTCGGTGAAAAGTTGCGCAAGGGCGCTTTGGTCGAGTGATTGGTGCATGTGGCCCTCGCTCAGGCGGCGGTATAGGTGTGTGTTACGCGGGCGATAAAGTCGCTCAGCGTGGTGTTGATGGTGTCGGCACAGGTCACGCTGGAGGCATGTCCGCCGTAGTCGAAGACTGCCAGCTCAGCGCTCGGCAGCAGTTGCTGCAGCGCTTGCGAACAACGCCAGGGCACCAGCATGTCGTCTTTGTTGGCGATCAGCAGGGTTGGCTGGCGAATCTGCTGCAGGGCGGCGCCCGGCGCAAAGCTCAGCAGGGCGTTGATGCGGCGCAGCAGGTTGTCGGTCGGCGGGAAGCCGGCCACGTGCTTGCGGTCATCAATGTTCAGTTGGTCGATGTTGTCGGCAATCCAGTCTGGCGGATACAGAAACAGCGCTTGCGCCTCGACATAAGCCGCAGGCCCCGCACCGGCGAGTAATTGCTTGCGCACCGAGAAACAGCGCGCGGTGTGCGGGCTGGCGGCTGCCCAAGCATTCATCAGCGCCAGACTGCGCAGCCCTGGTGCCTCCTGCAACGCCAGTTCCAGACCAACCAGACCCCCCAGGGCGTGGCCCACCAGGTGATAGTCACCAATGTCGTTGGCCGCCAGTAGCTCACGCAGCTCATCGGCCATGGCGGCAATGCTGTAGTCCGCCGGCAAGGCGGCCGGGCTGCGGCCGGTGCCGAGCTGGTCGTATAGTACGATGCGAAAATCATCGGCCAGTGCGGCCAGCTGTGGCGCCCAGAAATGCGCGGCGCCGCCGAGCCCTGAGCTGAATACCAGCGTCGGGGCTGCGGCGTCCTGCCGGCCATGGATCTCGATGTGCATGGCGTGGCTCATGGTTCAGCCAACGTGCGCGATGCTGGCGATCTCGATCAGCGCGTCCGGCTTGACCAGGCCACACTGGATGCAATAACGCGCCGGTTTTTCACCGGGGAAGTACTCGGCATAGACGGTGTTGATTGCCGCGTAATCGCTCCAATCGCGCAGCATGATCATGTTGAAGGTGACGTCATCCATGGTGCCGCCGGCTTCTTCGACCACACCCTTGATGGTTTCCAGCACGTGACGGGTTTGCGCGGCGGCATCGCCGACGTGGACCACGTTGTTGTCCTTGTCGAAGGGCAGGGTACCGGAGACGTAGAGAATGCCGTCGGCCATGGAGCCCGGGACGTAAGGGGCCAACGGTTTGCCGGTGCCGGCGGGGAGTACGGTCTGCTTGCTCATGCGGTTGCTCCTTGGGTTTGGGTTGCGGCGGCGAGGGTGCTGCAGAAGTCATCTACAGTGCTGACCCAGCCAAAAAAGGTTTCGATGTTGTACAGCGAGGCCTGCTGCACATACTCGGGGCCGGCCTGATGGGTGGCATCGGCCAGCACCACGCCGAAGTATTCGAGGAAGAAGCCATCACGCAGGGTGGACTCGACGCACACGTTGGTTGCGATGCCGGTGAACACCAGATTGCGGATGCCCCGGCTGCGCAGCAGGCTGTCGAAGGCGGTATTGAAGAAGCCGCTGTAGCGGGGCTTGGGCACCACAAGATCACCTGGCTGCGGTTTGAGCTGATCGACCAGGTCATAATCCCAGGTACCCTTGGCCAGCAAGGTGCCCATGAGTTCAGGGTTCTTGCGCATGGTTTTCAGCGCATTGGACTTGTGCCAGTTGGGCGAGCCCGGTCCGCCGGCTTCGGCGTATTCCGGGTCCCAGCCGTTCTGGAAGAACACCACTTGCACGCCTGCTTCGCGTGCGGCTTTGATCGCCCTGGCGATGGACTCGATGACCGGTCCGGTGCTGGAGATATCAAACCCGGCGAGATCAAGGTAACCGCCCTTGGTGGAGTAGGCGTTCTGCATATCGACCACGATCAGCGCCGTGTCATTGGTACTGATCGCCAGTGATTCCGGGCGTGCTGGCAGGACCATGTTGCTGCTGTCGTTGCTATCAGCGCCGTGGTTGGGCGCGTATCCCACAACCGGTGTGCTCAGGCTGTTCATTACGCGCTCTCCAGCATATCGACGACGTGTTTGCGGCTCTTCATCAGCGGCTGAATCTTCCGACCGAAGTCCTCGATGCCTTGGACAAAGTCATCGAAGGTCAGCATCACACCGCTGGTGGCGGGCACTTCGGCAATTTCGTCGAGCATCCTGGCGACGTTCTCGAATGAGCCAACGAGCGTGCCCATGTTGATGTTCACCGCGGAGGTCGGATCGGCCATCTGCCGAATATTGGTATCACCCTTGGACTTGGTGTCGGCGGCGCCTTGCTGACCCAACCAGGCGACAGCTTCTTCGTCTACGCCGTCCTTGTAGGATTCCCAGCGGGCGCGGGCGGCTTCGTCGGTCTCGTCGGCGATGACCATGAAGAGCGCAACCGAGGTCACGTCACGGCCGGATTCGGCGGTGGCTTTTTCCAGACGCTCTACCGTGGGGGCGAAGGCTTTCGGGGTGTTCACCCCCTTGCCGAAACAGAAGTTGTAATCGGCAAACTTGGCGGTGAAGGCCATGCCGGCTTCGCTTTGGCCAGCGCAGATGATCTTCATGTCGGCCTGGGGTTTGGGGCTCACGCGGCAATCTTCCATCTGGAAATGCTCGCCCTTGAAATCACTGGTGCCGGTGTTCCACAGATCGCGCAACACGGTGGCATACTCGCTCAGATAGTCGTAGCGGTTGGCAAAGAACTCATCGCCCGGCCACAGACCCATCTGCGAGTACTCCGGCTTCTGCCAGCCGGTTACCAGGTTGACGCCAAAGCGGCCGTGGGAAATGGAGTCAATGGTGGAGGCCATGCGCGCGACAATCGCCGGTGGAATGGTCAGTGTGGCGGCGGTAGCGAACAGCTGGATGCGGTCGGTGACGGCGGCCAGGCCAGCCATCAATGTGAAGGATTCCAGGTTGTGCTCCCAGAACTCGGTTTCACCACCAAAGCCGCGCAGTTTGATCATCGACAGCGCAAACTCGAAACCATAGTGCTCGGCGCGCTGGACAATGGTCTTGTTCAGATCAAAGGTTGGCATGTATTGCGGCGCGTTTTTCGAGATCAGCCAGCCGTTATTGCCAATGGGGATGAAGATGCCTACGTTCATTGCTGTGCCCTCAGGTTCTGCTATCAATTCGTTTGCGGCACCGAAGGCCGCGTGGTGAGGAGAGAACAGCATCAAGCGTGCCAGAATTGGGTTTTATATATTTATCAATAGGTTGTGGTTTGATTGTGCTTTGTGGTGGACCATTTAGTCCAAGTTAGAGCACTTGGTTTGTGCGCGGCCGATCCGATTTGGGGCATGCGGGCGAGGCATAACCAGGGCTTGAGTTGCATAGGGCGCAAGGGGGTAGAATGCGCACACCAAGGAATGAGGCTGATAACCCGTGAGCAAACAGATACAGCGTCCAGGCACGCCGGCGAAGAAGCCCAAGGCGCGCAGCAGGGTGCCGAGCGAGGCGACGCTGAACCGTCGCAAGCGGCTGATGGAAACCAAGCGCAGCGCCATCATGGAGGCCGCGCTGGACATTTTTTCGCGCTACGGCCTGCACGGCACCAGCCTGGATCAGGTCGCCAGCCAAGCCGATGTATCCAAAACCAACCTGCTTTATTACTTTGCCTCCAAGGAAGAGTTGTATGTCAATGTGCTGCGGCAGTTGATGGAGGTCTGGTTGCGCCCGTTGCAGGCGTTTTCCGTCGAGCAGGACCCGGTTGAGGCTATTGGCGACTACCTGCAGGTCAAGCTGGAACTGTCGCGTGACCATCCGGCGGAATCGCGGTTGTTCTGCCTGGAGGTAATTCAGGGCGCCCCCTTGTTGCTGGAGGAGCTGCGCACCTCGCTACGCGAGATCGTCGAGTCCAAGGTGGCGGTAATCAATGCCTGGATTGAAAGTGGCAAACTGGCCCCGGTCGAGCCGCACCATCTGATCTTTTCGCTCTGGGCCACTACGCAGCATTACGCGGACTTCCGCGTTCAGGTAGAGGCTGTTTCCGGCCGTACCCTGGACGACCCTGCCTTCTTTGCCGAAACCCTGGCGAATCTAAAGATGTTGGTGTTGCAGGGTATCTGCCCGCGCAACTGAGTCCGGGCGACGGCCACGTCGCCCCCTTTTTGGGCTGCCCGCACAAACCGGGTGCTCTGAATCAGACCGTTTGATCAAATCTAATCTCGCATTTTTATTCAAGCCGCTGTAATTATTGGAAAAAAGCGTTACTGGCATATCTTGGCATAGTTGCTGCAATTGTTTTCCTCGTTTGAAACGGTGGGCGATTTCAACCGCCTGCAGATTCTTCAGGTCCGGCGACGCAGCGATGTGTACTCCGGAACTCAGTCGGAGGATGCAATCGTATGACGCTTCAATATGTACCCATCATCGATCTTGGTCCCTATTTCAGCGGTAGCCCCGAGGGCAAGGCCGCAGTGGCCAAAGCAGTCAATCAGGCATGCCGGGACATCGGCTTTCTGGTGATTACCCAACATCAGATTCCTGCCGAGCTGATAGAACGGGTCAGCCACCTGACAACGCAGTTCTTTGATCTGCCCATGGACGAAAAACGCAAGGCAAACAGGCCGCGTCCGGACATGGTGCGCGGTTACAGTGCAGTGGCAGAGGAGAGCCTTTCTTACTCCATGGAAGAGGCAGCGCCCGGCGACCTGAAGGAATCGTTTTCCATCGGCCCGTTGAACGTGCCGGATGAACCTTATTATTCCGAAGCCATGGCCGGCCCGCATTTTGCGCCGAATGTATGGCCAACCGCATTGCCGGGCTTCGATGCCGCCTATGCCGAATACTTCGAGGCCATGGGCGATCTGGCACGCAGCCTGATGCGCATCTTTGCTCTGGCGCTGGAGCTGCCGGAGAACTTTTTCGATGACAAGATCGACAAGCACATCAGCATGTTCCGCAGCCTGCGTTATCCGCACCTGAAGGAAGGTATTGAGGAAGGCCAGCTGCGCGCAGGCGCGCACACCGACTATGGCAGCCTGACCATCGTCAAACCCGACGGTGCCCTGGGTGGACTGCAAGTACGCAACCGTGAGGGTGAGTGGGTCGATGTGCCCTATGTGGAAGACAGCTTCGTGGTCAACATTGGCGATCTGATGATGCAGTGGACCAACGACCAGTGGATCTCGACCCTGCACCGTGTGGTCAACCCGCCGGAAGACGTTGAAGGCGATCAGCAGCGCCAGTCGCTGGTGTTTTTCCATCAGCCCAACTACGACGTCATGGTCGAGTGCCTGCCCAGCTGCCTGGCGGCCGGGGAGGTGCCTCGTTACGCACCAGTCAGCTCGGGTGATCACCTGCAGTCGAAGTTTGTGCGCCAGACCACCTTCGGCGGCAGCAAGGTGGCCTGACATGAGCAAACTCTTCTACGTCAATGTGTTTGCCCGCGACATCGAAGCGCTGAGCGGCTTCTATCAACGCGTATTCGGCTTCCCGGAAGTTGAAGCCATCCGCTCGCCCATCTTTGTCGGTCTGGACGCCGGCACCTGCTGCATTGGCTTTAATGCACCGGATGCCTATGACTTGCTGCACCTGGCTGATTACGCCGAAACCAGCGGCTGCAAGTTTCTGTTGAACATCGACGTCGATAGCCCAGGCGACGTCGATCGCATGGTGCCGATTGCCTGCGAGCACGGCGCCACCCTGATCAAGCCTCCCTATACCACCTATTACAACTGGTATCAGGCGGTTCTGTTGGACCCGGAAGGCAACGTGTTCCGGATCAATCACATGCTGTAACGCGCTTAAACCTCAAGACCCACCGCAAGAAGGACTTTGGCAATGAAAAAACTGCTTACGGGCACGTTATGTGCTCTGGCCGCGTGCGGCCTGATGAACACTGCTTCGGCAGCGGATGAAGGTTTCACTCTCAAGGGCCCGGCGAAGATCGCCATGCTCTATATCAGCCCGCGCAACGACGGCGGCTGGACCCAGGCCTTTGATGAAGCGCGTATGCGTCTGGAAGACGACATTGATCAGAAAATCCAGTACGTGGAAAGCGTGCCGGAAACCGCCTCGGCCATCAAACCTACGGTTGAGCGCCTGATTCAGCGTGGCTCCAACATCATTATCGGTACCGCGTTCGGTTACTCCGATACCTTCAAGGAATTGGCTGACAAGTACCCCGATGTAGCCTTTCTGAATGGCTCCGGCACCACCAACTCGCACAACCTGGAATCTTTCTACGGGCGTACCTACGAAAGCCAGTACCTGTGCGGTATGGCAGCAGGTGCAGCGTCACCCACCGGCAAACTGGGCTTTGTCGCGGCCAACCCCTTTGGTCAGGTTAACTGGACGGTTAACGCCTTCGCCATGGGTGCACAGCAAATCAACCCGGATGCCACCGTGACCGTGATCTACACCGGCGCCTGGAACGATCCGGTCAAGGAGCGCGCAGCGGCAACTGCGCTGATCGACCAGGGCGCCGACGTTATCGGTCAGCACGTTGACAGCCCAACCCCGCAGATCGTCGCTCAGGAGCGCGGTGTTTACGGCACCGGCCACCACCGTGACATGAGCGAATTCGCCCCCGAGGCCACCGTGTGCTCCTCCGTCTGGGTCTGGGATCGCTTCCTGGCGCCTGAGCTGAAGAAGGTCATGGCCGGTAACTGGAAACCAGCCGAGAACGGCGCGCTGCTGTCGATGGAGCAGGGCGGTACTGACGTGGCTTGCTGCGGCAAGGCCGTAAGCGAAGAAGACAAGGCCAAGATCATGGCGGCACGCGAAGAGCTGCTTAACGGTGAAAAGCTTATTTACGCCGGCCCTATCTCTGACCGTGACGGCAACGTCAAGGCTGCTGAGGGCGAGAGCCTGGACGACGGTCAGCTGTGGTCAATGGACTGGTTCGTGAAGGGAGTGATTACCCAGCAATGAGTCATACCAAAGCGATTCAATTGGATGCCGTCAGCAAGTCGTTTGACGGTTTCAAGGCTCTCTCAGAGGCGTCATTTACCGCCTGCTGGGGTGAGGTGCACGCCTTGCTGGGTGAGAACGGCGCAGGCAAGTCGTCATTGATGAATATTGCTGCTGGGCTGTACGCACCTGAGACCGGGTCGCTGTTGATTGACGATAATCTGGTGCGCCTCAAGGGGCCGCTGGATGCTGCTAATCAGGGCATTGGGATGGTGCATCAGCACTTCAAGCTGGTTAAGCCATTCAGCGTTGCGGAAAACATACTCTTGGGCCTGCGCACTGATCAGGCCCTCGGTTACCGCAAACGTTTGCAGCAGACCGCCGAGGACATCAAAGCCATGGCGGCCAAGCTGGGCTTCAGTATTGATCCCTTTGCCCGGGTTGATCAGTTGTCGGTCGCCGAGCAGCAGCGCGTTGAAATTCTCAAGGTGCTGTTGGCCGGGGCCCGCATCCTGATTCTCGATGAACCCACCGCAGTACTGACCGATGCGGAAGCAGAAAACCTGCTGACCACGGTCAAGCATTTTGCTCAGCAGGAGGGCGCTGCCGTCATCCTGGTGACGCACAAGATGAACGATGTGATGCGCTACGCCGACCAAGTCACTGTCATGCGTAGCGGGCGCACCGTCGCCAGCCTCAAGCCACAGTCGGTCTCGGTCGGCGAGTTGGTCAAGCTGACGGTAGGTGATGCGCCAACGCCACCGCAGATTCCAGCCAGCCGCGCGCCCGGAGAGGTGCGTCTCAAGGTCCGCGAGTTGCACTCGACCGATCCCAATAACCCGGTACTGCGCGGCGTGAATCTCAGCCTGCGCGCCGGTGAGATCTATGGTATCGCCGGCGTTGGTGGTAACGGCCAGAGCGAGTTGGCCAACGCGCTTATGGGGCTGCCGGAGCCAGTCAGCGGCAGTATGGCGCTCGTGGGCGAGGGCGAGCTGAACAGCCTAAGCCCAGCGCGCCGACGCGAACTGGGCATCGCCTGTATTCCGGCGGACCGCTACAGCGCCGCGCTGGCTGCACCGCTGTCGATCAGTGACAACTTCGCCATGGGCGAAATCCACAGCGGCCGCTATGGGCCGTTCTGGTACTTGCGCCGCGGTCGAATCGAGGCCGATACCGCGGCGGCGGTCAGCGAGTTTGATGTTCAGGGCGTGCGCTCACTGCAGCAAAAGGCCGCACTGCTCTCGGGCGGCAACGCGCAGAAGCTGGTGATTGCCCGTGAGTTCAACCGCCAACCGCAACTGGTGATAGTGCACAGCCCCAGCCGTGGTCTGGATGTACGCGCCACCCTGGCAGTACACGAGCGTTTGCGTAGGGCGCGCGACGCGGATGCGGCGGTACTGCTGATCAGCGAGGACCTGGACGAAGTGATGGCGCTTGCAGACCGCATAGGCGTGATGTCGGCGGGACGAATCATCGGCGAGTTTGCGCAACCGGCAGACCGTCAGGCAATAGGGCAGGCCATGGTGAACCATGTTTGATGCAACTGATTTTCAACCCTTGCTGGCGCGGCGCTACACGCTGGAGGTACGCCAGCAGATGGCCTGGTATTGGCAAGCGCTGGTCATTGCGCTGGCCCTGATAGTCGGGCTGCTGATTTCCGCTGCCATTCTGGTCGCCGCGGGTGTGCCGGCGGGCGAGCTGCTCAACGAGTTTGTCATTCTCACGCTGTTCGATAACCAGAGTCTGCGCGCGGTGCTGTTCCAGGCTGCGCCCCTGATCATGGTGGGGCTGGCGGGTTGCCTGGCGTTTCGCGCACGTTTCTGGAATCTGGGCCTGGAAGGCCAGATGATCTGGGGTGCCATTGGCGCGACCGCTATCTCGCTGTTCGAGATCGGGCCACCGGCGCTACGGCTGCCGCTGATGATGGCCTGCGCGCTGGTGTGTGGCCTTTTGTGGGCGCTGGCCCCGGCGCTGCTGAAGCTGCATCTCAAGGTCAACGAGATCATCTCGACACTGATGCTCAACTACATAGCGCTTAATTTTCTGCTGCACCTGGTGTACGGCAGCTGGAAAGACCCGCGTGACTCCTTTCCCTATTCGCCGCAGTACCGGGTTTTCGAGCGACTGCCGGAACTCTTCGACGGTCTCAGCCTGGCGGTGGTGATCGCCATGCTGGTCGCGCTCTTTGTGCTCTGGTTCACCGGGGTATCACGTGCCGGTTTGTACTTGCGCTTTGTCGACAACAGCCCGGGTGTCGCGCGGGCCGTTGGCGTGCCGGTCAGCCGGGTGATTCTGGGCACGGTGTTGTTGTCGGGTGCGCTGGCCGGGCTGGCCGGTTTTATGGTCACCGCCGGGCAGGAAGGCCGCCTGACCCACTCGTTTTACGCCGGGTACGGTTTCTCCGGGATTCTGATTGCCTTTCTGGCACGTAATCAGCCCATTGCCGCGACTGTGGTGGCGATGCTGGTCGCTACGCTCTTTGTCGCAGGGCGCAGTTTGCAGGTGTTTTATCAGATTCCCTTCTCGATGGTTCAGCTGATCCAGGCAATTCTGGTGATCTGCGTGGCGTCATCGGAGTTCTTTATTCGCCACCGTATTCGCCGTATTCAGGGGGGGCAGGGCTGATGAATATGATCGCAAGCTGGATCGGCAATATCCCAGACTTTGCCGTGCCCTTCGCACTGGCTGCGCTGGGCTTGATCGTCATTGAGCGCAGTGGCGTACTGGCGTTGGGCGCCGAGGGCCTGATGCTGGTGGGCGCGCTGACAGGTATTGGTGCCTCGCTGATGACCGGTGGCGCGACGGTCTGGGCCTTGGTCATCGCCATGATTGCCGCCGCAGCCGTCTCGCAGTTGTTCGCACTCATGGTGCTGGTGATGCGCATCAATCAGGTAATTGCCGGTCTGGCGCTGGTGTTCTTCTGCCAGGGTCTCACGGGTTTGCTGGGTACCCTGATGAACTGGACCAACAAACCGGTGAGCGGATTGCAGTCGGTTTCCCTGTGGCCGCTGTCGGAACTGCCGGTAGTGGGCAAGCTGTTTATCCAGAACCCGGTGGTGTACCTCACGCCGGTCATCTTCCTGCTGGTGATGCTGGTGCTCAATCGCAGCGTGACCGGCTTGCGCTTGCGCGCTGTGGGTGAAAACCCCCAGGCCGCCGACGCTGCGGGCATTCCGGTACTGGCTTATCGCTGCGCGGCTATTGCCGCCGGTTCGGCGCTGATTGGGCTGGCGGGCGCCTATATCTCGGTGCTCAGTACCAAGATGTGGATTGCCGACATGGTCGGCGGGCGTGGCTGGATAGCCGTGGCGCTGGTGATTTTCGCGCGCTGGGCGCCCTGGAAGGCGCTCGCTGGCGCTTTGCTATTCGGTTGCATCGAGGCGCTGATTCCTCAGATGGCGGCATCCGGCATTCGTCTGCCGCAGTACTTCGTGTTCATGACGCCCTACGCGGTCACCCTGGGGGTGATGATCTGGGTGGCCATCGTCAGCCGTGACAACAGCAGTCAGCCGGGTGCCTTGGGCGAGCCCTTCATTCGCGAGGAGCGCCGCTGACGCGGCGTATCTGCTCGGCACACTTCATAACGACTTGAAACAGGATATTGGCATGCAAGGTGTAGCTTTGATTACCGGGGCAACCTCCGGCTTTGGCGCGGCCAGCGCGCGCCGCCTGGCGGCGGACGGTTGGGCGCTGATTATCTGCGGTCGGCGCCAGGCGCGACTTGACGCGCTGGCAGCCGAGTTGTCACCCAGTACGTCGGTTCTGGCATTGCAGATGGACGTGCGTGACGCCGCAGCCGTGAAACGGGCTATTGATGAGCTGCCGGTGGGTTTTGGCGATATTCAACTGCTGGTCAACAACGCCGGTCTGGCTCTCGCCCCGGGGCCGGCGCAGGCGGTCGAGCTGAGTGACTGGCATACCATGATTGATACCAACATCACCGGGCTGGTCAACGTCACCCACGCGGTGCTGCCGCGCCTGATTGCCTGGGGCGCGGGTGCCAGCGTCATCAATATCGGCTCGACGGCCTCAGGCAATCCGTACCCCGGCAGCCACGTGTACGGTGCGAGCAAGGCCTTTGTACAGCAGTTTTCGTTCAACCTGCGGTGTGACCTGCAGGGCACCGGCGTGCGTGTAACCGACTTGTCGCCCGGCATTGCGGAAACCGAGTTCAGCCTGGTGCGCAACGCGGGTAACGAGACGGCAGCCGATGCGGTCTACCGCGATACCGTCCCGCTGACGGCAGAGGACGTGGCCGAGCAAGTTGCCTATATCGCCGCCTTGCCTGCGCATATGAACATCAATCGATTGGAGGTGGTGCCGGTGCGCCAGGCCTGGGGGCCGTATGCCATTCACCGTGAGGCGCTGAGTGCGGAGAAGAAGCCCGAGCCAGCCTGAAAACAGGCAATAAAAAACCCCGGATCAACCGGGGTTTTTCAATTTGGCTCCGCGACCAGGACTCGAACCTGGGACCCAATGATTAACAGTCATTTGCTCTACCAACTGAGCTATCGCGGATCGGACGCTGCGCACTTTATCAAAATAATGATTAAAGTCAACGTCTTGAAACCAGTTTAAGTGCTACTACCCGATTGCTCAGTCCTTCATCACGGCGGCCATGGCATTGGCAACGGCGTCAATATTGCTGGTGTTCAGGGCGGCGACACAGATGCGTCCGCTGCTCACTGCGTAGATGCCAAACTCATCGGCCAGACGCGCTACTTGCTCCTTGGTCAAACCGGAGTAGGAGAACATGCCACGTTGACGCTGGATGAAGTCAACATCGGTTTGCACGCCAGCGGCCTGCAGCTTCTCGACCAGCGCGCTGCGCATGTCACGGATGCGGTCGCGCATTTCAGCCAGCTCTTCTTCCCACAGCTGATACAGCTCCGGTGAGTTGAGTACTGCAGCAACCACCTTGGCGCCGTGGGTCGGTGGGTTTGAGTAGTTGGTGCGAATCACGCGTTTGAGCTGCGACAGCACCGGCGCGGTCTCACCCTGATTGGCGGTGACCATGGTCAGTGCGCCAACCCGCTCGCCGTAGAGCGAGAAGGACTTGGAGAAGGAGCTGGCAATCAGGAAGGGCAGGCCGGACTCGGCAAACAGCCGCACGGCAAAGGCGTCGTCTTCCAGGTTCTCGCCAAAGCCCTGATAGGCGATATCAAGGAAGGGCACGTGCTTGCGACGGGAGACCACGTCAATCACCTTGGCCCAGTCGGCCAGGCCCAGATCCACGCCAGTCGGGTTATGGCAGCAAGCGTGCAGGACCACAACCGCGCCTTCCGGCAGGGCTTCGAGGCCGGCCAACATGCCTTCCAGGTTCAGGCCATTGGTGGCTGGATCGTAGTAGGGGTAGTCGACGACTTCGTAACCGGCGGCTTCAAACAGCGAGCGATGGTTTTCCCAGCTGGGGTTGCTGATGGCGACCAGGCGCTTCTCGGCCTGACGGTAGAGAAAGTCTGCGCCCAGCTTAAGGGCGCCGGTGCCCCCTAGGGCTTGCGCGGTAATCAGTCGGCCGGATTTGAGCAGCGCGGAGTCGGCACCAAAGAGCAGCTTCTGGACGGCCAGGTCGTAGGGCGCCAAACCGTCGATTGGCAAATAGGCACGGGCAGCGTGCTCCGCCACACGGGCTTCTTCGGCTTCTTGCACGGCGCGCAGCAGCGGCACCTTGCCTTCCTCGTTGCAGTAAACCCCAACACCAAGATTGACCTTGTTGGCACGGGTGTCAGCGCCAAAGGCTTCGTTCAAACCGAGGATAGGGTCACGCGGGGCCAATTCAACCGGGGAAAACACACTCATGATATGGGCAAACTCGATACAGGTGAATGGAAGGTGTCGGGCTATGCCGTAGCGGCCGTTCATTATAGAGAAGTGACTGCAGAACTCCAATCGGGTTTCCCGGCCGCGCGATTGGGCAATAGCTGGATGGACGCCAGCACAGCCCAAGCAGTCACCATCTGCGTTATCATGATCTTTTGCCGCAGAACCACGGAGTACGTCCGTCGATGACTGAATTCAATCTGCAAACCCGCTTTGAGCCGGCCGGTGATCAACCGGTGGCCATCAAGCAACTGGTCGAGGGGCTCGAGGCCGGCCTGTCGCACCAGACCCTCCTTGGGGTAACCGGCTCGGGCAAGACCTTTACCATTGCCAACGTGATTCAGCAGGTGCAGCGCCCGGCCATCATCATGGCGCCCAACAAGACCTTGGCCGCCCAGCTGTACGGTGAGTTTCGCGAGTTCTTTCCGCACAACTCGGTCGAGTATTTCGTCTCGTATTACGATTACTACCAGCCAGAAGCCTATGTGCCGTCCTCGGATACCTATATAGAGAAGGACGCCTCGATCAACGACCATATCGAGCAAATGCGGCTGTCGGCGACCAAGGCATTGCTGGAACGGCCGGATGCGATCATCGTTGCGACTGTTTCGGCCATCTATGGCTTGGGTGATCCCAAATCGTACCTGCGCATGGTCTTGCACGTGGATCGCGGCGATCATCTGGATCAACGCACCCTATTGCGTCGCCTGGCCGAGCTGCAGTACACCCGCAACGACATGGAGCTGGCGCGCGCCAATTATCGCGTGCGTGGTGATGTTATCGATGTGTTTCCCGCAGAATCCGATCTGGAGGCTATTCGTATCGAGCTGTTCGACGATACCGTCGAAACCATCAGCTTCTTTGATCCGCTTACGGGTGAGGTTTTACGCAAGGTTCCGCGCGTAACTATTTATCCTAAAAGCCATTATGTGACGCCGCGTGAGACTCTGCTTGAGGCCGTAGAGAAGATCAAGGTCGAGCTGGGCGAGCGCCTGGAAGTGCTCAAGGCTGAGAATAAACTGGTCGAGCTTCAGCGCCTGGAGCAGCGCACCCGCTTTGATCTGGAAATGATCATGGAGTTGGGCTACTGCAACGGCATCGAAAACTACTCGCGCTATCTGTCCGGCAGAACGCCAGGCGAGGCGCCGCCCACCCTGTTTGATTATCTGCCGCAGAACGCGCTGCTGATCATCGATGAGTCTCACGTTTCGGTGCCGCAGGTAGGCGCAATGTACAAGGGGGACCGCTCACGCAAGGAGACGCTGGTCAACTACGGCTTCCGGCTGCCGTCTGCGCTGGATAATCGTCCGATGCGGTTTGACGAGTGGGAGGCGGTTTCACCGCAGGCCATTTTCGTTTCCGCTACACCCGGTCCCTACGAGGCAGAGCATGCCGGCCGTGTGGTCGAGCAAGTGGTGCGGCCGACCGGTCTGGTCGATCCCGAGATCGAAGTGCGTCCGGCCACCACTCAGGTGGATGATCTGTTGTCGGAAATTAGCTTGCGGGTGGAGCAGGGCGAGCGTGTGTTGGTCACCACACTGACCAAGCGCATGGCCGAAGACCTGACCGATTACCTCGGCGATCACGGTGTGCGGGTGCGTTACCTGCACTCCGATATTGATACCGTCGAGCGGGTGGAGATCATCAGGGATCTGCGGATAGGTGTTTTTGATGTGCTAGTCGGCATTAACTTATTACGAGAAGGCCTTGATATGCCTGAGGTTTCTCTCGTCGCCATTCTGGATGCCGACAAGGAAGGCTTCCTGCGCTCCGAGCGCTCGCTGATCCAGACCATCGGCCGGGCGGCGCGTAACCTCAATGGTAAGGCCATTCTCTATGCCGACCGCATTACCGGCTCGATGGAGCGCGCCATCGGTGAAACCGAGCGCCGCCGCGAGAAGCAGATTGCCTTCAACCTGGAGCATGGCATTACGCCGAAGGGGGTAACCAAGAGCGTCGCAGATATTCTCGAAGGCGCTGTGGTGCCCGGGAGCCGTTCGAACAAGCGCAAGAAGCAGAAAGCGGCAGAAGACGCTGCCGACTACAAGGCAAGCGAGTTGCGTACGCCGGCTGAGATCGGCAAGCGGATCAAGCAGCTGGAGGAGAAAATGTATCAGTATGCTCGGGATCTTGAGTTTGAATCGGCCGGGCAGCTGCGTGACGAGATACAGCAGTTGCGTGATCAACTGGTCAAGCTTGGTTAACCAGGTGGGCGAGAAATAAGCAGGTGCTGGAAAGGGTTGCCTGTTTATTGAACAGAATCGGGTTTAATCGTATTTTTCAGTCACTTATGCTTGACAAGGTTTTACAGGCTGCGTAAAGTTCGCGGCCATTGCAGGCACATAGCTCAGTTGGTTAGAGCACCACCTTGACATGGTGGGGGTCGTTGGTTCGAATCCAATTGTGCCTACCAAATTTGAACCCGGTCCCTGTGACCGGGTTTTTTATTTATGCGCTGTTCGGGGCGCTTCTGCAGTAGCCTGACGAGGGCTGCCGGCGATCGTGAGTCGGTATGAACTGTGGCGGGCAGTCCGGGCGGCATTTCCATCATGTGGCCTTGCGTAGGGGTCACCACTGAGCAGGAGTGGCACCATGCCTACTATTACTCTCCCTGACGGCAGTCAGCGTTCCTTCGATCATTCCGTTTCCGTTGCAGATGTAGCCCAATCGATTGGCGCTGGCCTGGCGAAAGCCACCATTGCCGGCAAGGTGGACGGCCGTCTGGTTGACGCCAGCGACCTTATCGAGCAGGACGCTTCGCTGCAGATCATCACCGCCAAGGATGAAGAAGGGCTGGAAATCATCCGCCACTCCTGTGCGCATCTGATTGGTCACGCCGTCAAACAGCTGTACCCCACCGCCAAGATGGTGATCGGCCCGGTTATTGACGAAGGCTTCTACTACGACATCTCCTACGAGCGTCCCTTTACGCCGGAGGACATGGCGGCCATCGAGGCACGCATGCGTGAGCTGATCGCCACCGATTACGACGTCATCAAGAAGATGACGCCGCGTGACGAGGTGATCAAGGTGTTCGCCGAGCGTGGCGAGGAATACAAGCTGCGTCTGGTGGAAGACATGCCCGACGAAAAAGCCATGGGCCTGTACTACCACGAAGAATACGTCGACATGTGCCGCGGTCCGCACGTGCCCAATACCCGCTTCCTGAAAGCCTTCAAGCTGACTCGCATTTCCGGCGCCTACTGGCGCGGCGATGCCAAGAACGAGCAGCTGCAGCGTATCTACGGTACTGCCTGGGCCGACAAGAAACAGCTGGCTGCCTATATTCAGCGTATGGAAGAGGCAGAGAAGCGCGATCATCGCAAGATCGGCAAGCGCCTCGATCTGTTCCATACCCAGGAAGAAGCGCCTGGCATGGTGTTCTGGCATCCCAATGGCTGGTCCATTTATCAGGTGCTTGAGCAGTACATGCGCCAGATTCAGCGTGACGCCGGCTATAAAGAGATCAAGACCCCGCAGGTCGTCGATCGGGTACTCTGGGAGCGCTCCGGCCACTGGGAGCATTACTCAGCTGCGATGTTCACTACCGAGTCGGAAAGCCGCGACTACGCCATCAAGCCGATGAACTGCCCCTGTCACATCCAGGTGTTCAATCAGGGCCTGAAGAGCTACCGCGAACTGCCGCTGCGCTTGGCCGAGTTTGGCTCCTGCCACCGCAATGAGCCGTCCGGCTCGCTGCACGGCCTGATGCGCGTGCGTGGCTTTACCCAAGACGACGCGCACATCTTCTGTACCGACGAGCAGGTAAAGAAAGAAGCTGCCGAGTTCATCGCGCTGACCTTGCAGGTATATAAGGACTTTGGTTTTGATGACGTTGAGCTGAAGCTGTCCACTCGTCCGGAAAGTCGCGTTGGTGACGATGCGCTCTGGGACCAGGCCGAGCAGGGGCTCGAAGCGGCGCTGAATGAAGCCGGTCTGAAGTGGGACTTGCAGCCTGGCGAGGGCGCGTTCTACGGCCCCAAGATCGAATTTTCGCTGCGTGACTGCATTGGTCGGGTCTGGCAGTGCGGCACCTTGCAGCTCGATTTCATGCTGCCGGGCCGTCTGGGCGCGCAATACGTAGCTGAAGATGGCGCGCGTAAAACACCGGTCATGCTGCACCGCGCAATTCTGGGTTCGTTTGAACGATTCATCGGAATTCTGATCGAACACTACGCCGGCGACTTCCCGGCTTGGTTGGCACCGACACAGGCTGCCATCCTGAATATTACCGATAATCAGGCGGAATATTGTGCAAATGTTGAGAAAACCCTGAATGAATTGGGTTATCGCGCCGTTGCGGACTTGAGAAACGAGAAGATCGGCTTTAAAATCCGCGAGCATACTTTGCACAAGACCCCCTATCTGCTGGTAATCGGCGATAGAGAAGTTGAATCGCACACAGTGGCCGTGCGTACGCGGGAGGGTAAAGATCTGGGTTCAATGACTGTAACCGAGTTTTCTGAATTCCTGTCCCGCTCTGTATCACTAAGAGGCCGCCCGAATTCGGAGTTATAACGATTAAACGCGAGATGAGACAAGACAAAAGAGCCGCACAGCGCCCGCCGATCAACGAGAACATCACGGCGCGCGAAGTGCGCCTGATTGGCGCCGATGGTGAACAAATCGGTATCGTGTCCATTCAGGAAGCATTGGCTAACGCTGAGGAGGCCAAGCTCGACCTGGTTGAAATCTCCCCTGATGCAGAGCCGCCCGTATGTCGCGTGATGGACTACGGCAAGCACATCTTCGAAAAGAAGAAACAGCAGGCCGCTGCACGCAAGAATCAAAAACAGATTCAAATCAAAGAAATCAAGTTTCGTCCAGGGACGGAAGAAGGGGACTATAAGGTCAAGCTTCGCAACCTTATTCGTTTCCTGTCTGACGGGGACAAGGCCAAGGTATCCTTGCGATTCCGTGGCCGCGAGATGGCTCATCAGGAGCTGGGGATGGAGTTGTTGAAGCGGGTCGAAGCCGACCTCGCCGAATACGGCACTGTCGAACAGCATCCGAAGATGGAAGGTCGTCAGCTGATGATGGTCCTCGCCCCCAAAAAGAAAAAGTAATCTCCAGGGCAACGCCAGGCCTTGCGATTATCTGATGCACTTCACTGTGGAGTAACTGAACATGGCAAAGATGAAGACCAAAAGCGCAGCAGCCAAGCGCTTCAAGAAAACCGGGAACGGCATTAAGCACAAGCATGCTTTCAAGAGCCACATCCTGACCAAGATGAGCACCAAGCGTAAGCGTCAACTGCGTGGCACTCAGCAGCTCAACGCTGCCGATGTTCAAAAAGTTGAACGCATGTTGCGTCTCCGTTAAGTCTAAGGTCGAGGATTAAAGAATGGCTCGTGTTAAGCGTGGTGTAACGGCGCGTAAGCGTCACAAGAAAGTTCTCAAACTGGCTAAAGGCTACTACGGTGCGCGTTCACGCGTATTCCGCGTTGCCAAACAGGCCGTTATCAAAGCTGGTCAGTATGCGTATCGTGACCGCAAGCAGCGCAAGCGTCAGTTCCGCGCGCTGTGGATTGCTCGTATCAACGCTGGCGCTCGTCAGAACGGCATGTCTTACAGCCGTCTGATTGCCGGCCTGAAAAAGTCGTCCATCGAGATCGATCGCAAGGTTCTGGCTGATCTGGCTGTGAACGAAAAAGCGGCGTTTACCGCGATTGTCGAAAAAGCAAAGGCTAGCCTGGCTTAAGCCCTCGTTACGACAATCACCGCGCCGTAAGGCGCGGATGGCAACGTCAATGATAGGGGAAGAGCCTCAACGCTCTTCCCCTATTTTTGTTTCTGGAGTTTGTAAATGGAAAACCTTGACGCCCTGGTCTCCCAAGCCCTTGACGCTATCGAGCAGGCAGCTGATGTCAATGCGCTGGAGCAGATCCGCGTGCAGTATCTAGGCAAGAAGGGCGAGCTGACTCAGGTGATGAAGACCCTGGGCAACATCCCGGCAGAAGAGCGGCCCAAAGTCGGCGCCATGGTCAATGAGGCCAAGGAGCGTGTCTCCAGCGTGCTGAACAGCCGCAAGAGCGAGATGGAATCCGCCGCGCTGAATGCCAAACTGGCAGCCGAGCGGGTAGACGTCACCCTGCCAGGCCGCGGCCAGGTGAGCGGTGGCCTGCATCCGGTCACGCGCACCATGGAACGCATCGAACAGATTTTTGCCCACGTCGGTTATACCGTCGAGGAAGGTCCTGAGGTAGAGGACGATTACCATAACTTTGAAGCCCTCAACATTCCCGGCCATCACCCGGCGCGGGCAATGCATGACACCTTCTATTTCAATGCCAACACTCTGCTGCGCACCCACACCTCTCCAGTTCAGGTGCGTACCATGGAAAGCTCGCAGCCGCCGATCCGGATCATTTGTCCGGGCCGGGTATACCGCTGTGATTCGGATCAGACCCACTCGCCGATGTTCCATCAGGTCGAAGGCCTGCTGATCGACGAAGGTGTGAGCTTTGCCGACCTGAAGGGGACTATCGAGCAGTTTCTGCGCGAGTTCTTCGAGGCTGACCTGGAAGTGCGCTTCCGTCCCTCGTTCTTCCCCTTTACCGAGCCCTCCGCTGAGGTGGATATCCGTCGTACCGTGGTCAAGAACGGTGAAGAGAAGGCCGATTGGCTGGAAGTGCTCGGCTGCGGCATGGTTCACCCGGATGTGCTGCGCATGTCCGGCATTGATCCGGAAAAATACCAGGGGTTTGCGTTTGGTATGGGCGTCGAGCGCCTGACCATGCTGCGCTACGGCGTGGGCGACTTGCGCATTTTCTTCGACAACGATCTGCGTTTTCTTGAGCAGTTTCGCTGAGCGCCGCACCCGCAACCCTTTTGATAGCAGGAATCCATAATGAAATTCAGTGAACAGTGGCTGCGCACCTGGGTGAATCCCGCCGTCTCCCGTGACGAGCTGGTAGCGCGCCTGTCCATGACCGGACTCGAAGTAGATAGCGTTACTCCGGCCGCTGGCGTGTTCAGCGGTGTGGTCGTGGGCGAAATCGTCAGTGCCGAGCAGCACCCTGATGCCGATAAGCTGCGCGTCTGCCAGGTCAGCAACGGCAGCGAACAGTTCCAGGTCGTCTGTGGCGCGCCCAACGCGCGCCCGGGGATCAAGATCCCGTTCGCCATGGTGGGCGCCGAGCTGGGTGAGGACTTCAAAATCAAGAAGGCCAAGCTGCGCGGTGTAGAGTCCTTCGGCATGCTGTGTTCCGCAGCCGAACTGAAACTCTCCGAAGACCACGATGGTCTCTATGAGCTCCCGGCAGATGCGCCTACAGGTCAGGATGTGCGTGAATACCTGGGCCTGGACGACGCCATCATCGAAGTTGACTTGACCCCCAACCGTGGCGACTGCCTCTCCATTGCCGGTCTGGCCCGTGAAGTCGGCGCCAATTACGGTGCAGTGGTTACGCGCGTGCAGGTGGATCCGGTTGCTGCCGTGCATGACGAGGTGCGGCCCGTAGAGCTGCTGGCCCCGCAGGCCTGCCCGCGTTATCTGGGTCGCGTGATTCGCAATGTTGATCTGTCGCGCGCCACGCCGCTGTGGATGGTCGAGCGTCTGCGCCGCAGTGATATTCGCAGTATCGACGCCGTTGTCGATATCACCAACTACGTCATGCTCGAGCTGGGTCAGCCGCTGCACGCCTTCGACCTTGCTGAAATAAAGGGCGGCATTCGCGTACGCTTGGCAGAAGAAGGCGAGAAGCTGGTGCTGCTGGATGGCCAGGAAATCACCCTGCGCGCCGACACCCTGGTGATCGCCGACCACGAGCGCCCTCTGGCCATGGCCGGCATCATGGGCGGTGAGCACAGCGGTGTGAGCACCAGCACCCAGGATCTGTTCCTGGAAAGCGCCTTCTTCGACACCATCGCCATCGCCGGCAAGGCGCGTGGCTACAGTCTGCACACCGATTCATCGCATCGCTTCGAGCGCGGCGTCGATTGGCAGCTGCAGAGCGAAGCCATGGAGCGCGCGACTGCGCTGATCCTTGAGATCGTTGGTGGCGAGCCAGGTCCGGTAATTGAAGCGGCAGAGCAGGGCGAGTTGCCCACGCTGAAGCAGATCATTCTGCGCAGCGAGCGCATCAACCAGATGCTCGGCATGCAGATGAGCGAAGCTGATGTGGTCGGCTATCTGACCGGGTTGGGGCTCACCGTCACCAAGCAGGGCGAAGGTCAGTGGCAAGTTGACGTACCCAGCCATCGCTTCGACATCAGCATTGAAGTCGACCTGATCGAAGAGCTGGCTCGCCTGTATGGCTATAACCGTTTGCCGGTCAGTGCACCAAATGCTGCATTGACGCTGAGCGCGAAGCCGGAAACGCAGGGCGAGCTGCCCATGCTGCGTCGCCTGCTGGTTGCGCGTGGTTACCATGAAGCTATTACTTACAGCTTCATCGAGCCTGGTTTGAGCAAACAGTTTGATCCAGAGATCGAGCCCCTGGCGTTGGCCAACCCCATCTCGACCGATATGGCTGTTATGCGTACCTCGTTGTGGCCCGGCTTGAGCAAGGCGCTGCAGTACAACCAGAACCGTCAGCAGGGCCGCGTGCGTCTGTTTGAAAGTGGTCTGCGTTTTGTACCGCAAGCCGATGGCGAACTGCTGCAGGAGCGCATGCTCTCGGGCATCGCTTGCGCTACGCGCCTGCCGGAAGGCTGGGCCAACGGTGCGGATAAGCTTGATTTCTTCGACGTCAAAGCTGACGTAGAAGCCATTCTGAACAACGGCGGTGCGGGCGAGGCGTTCACCTTTGTACCGGCAGAGCATTCCGCCCTGCATCCCGGGCAGAGCGCGAGCATTCTGCGTGACGGCCAGCAAGTAGGCCTGCTTGGCGCGCTACACCCGCAGCTGGTTGCCGACCTGGACATAAACGGTCCGGTTTTTGTGTTCGAGTTGGCATTGGCGAAAATTTGCCAGGGCAAACTGCCGCGCTTCAGCGAATTGTCCCGCTATCCTGAAGTCAGACGGGATATCGCATTGGTAGTGGATCGCACCGTTCTGGCGGAAGATTTGCTCTCATGCATTCGCCGCGAAGCAGGCGAGCACCTCAAAAACCTCAGGTTGTTTGACGTTTATGAAGGCAAAGGTATTGATCCGCTTAGAAAAAGTATGGCTATCGGCTTGACCTTGCAGAATTCCTCGCGCACTCTTACGGATGAAGAGGTGAATGCTGTCATGGACAGAGTGCTGAAGTCCTTGGAGCAAGGGTTCAACGCCACACTAAGGAAATAGCCGATGGGGGCTCTGACAAAAGCGGAAATGGCTGAGCGGTTGTACGAAGAACTCGGGTTCAACAAGCGCGAAGCCAAAGAGTTGGTCGAACTGTTTTTCGAAGAGATTCGTAATTCACTTGAGACCAACGAGCAGGTCAAGCTGTCCGGATTCGGCAACTTTGATCTGCGCGACAAACGTCAGCGCCCTGGACGCAATCCCAAGACGGGCGAAGAGATACCCATTACCGCTAGGCGTGTAGTGACTTTTCGCCCCGGACAAAAACTCAAGGCCAGAGTAGAAGCCTATGCTGGAACCCAGCCATAACGACGAACTGCCGGCGATCCCCGGCAAACGCTATTTCACCATCGGTGAGGTCAGCGAGCTTTGTGCAGTAAAGCCTCATGTTCTGCGTTATTGGGAGCAGGAATTTCCACAACTTTCACCCGTAAAACGTCGTGGCAATCGTCGTTATTATCAGCGCCAAGATGTGCTGATGATTCGCCAGATTCGCGGCTTGCTGTACGACCAGGGCTTCACCATTGGCGGTGCGCGTCAGCGTCTGTCCGGTGATGATGCCAAGGATGATGTGACCCAGTACAAGCAACTGATTCGTCAGACCATTGCCGAGCTGGAAGAAGTGCTGCAGGTTTTGCGCGTGCGCTGATACTGAAAAAAAACTTTCTCATTTCAGATAGTTAATGTATCATGCGACCCGCTTCGGAAGACAAATCGAAGCATCGTCGGGGCGTAGCGCAGCCTGGTAGCGCACTTGCATGGGGTGCAAGGGGTCGAGTGTTCGAATCACTCCGTCCCGACCATATTATTAGTGATCAAGCCCAATGTTTACGCATTGGGCTTTTTCATTTTCAGGCTCTTTTGGCCTGCTCAGCTTAATTTTCTTCGCGGTGTCTGGTCTGGCGCCCGAAAGCCCAATACGTTGATACTTTTCCGCAGCCGCCGCACATTGGTGGGCTACACTCTCGCTTGTCTTTGTCCAAGAGGAATATTTCATGGCTACCAACCGCTCGCGCCGTTTGCGCAAAAAACTTTGCGTCGATGAATTTCAGGAACTGGGTTTTGAGCTGAACCTGGCATTCAAGGACGGTCTTACCGTCGAAGAGATCGACAGTTTCCTCGAGGACTTTCTGGTTCAGGCAATGGACGCCAATAATCTGGATTATGTTGGCGGCGAAGATTTCGGTCTGGTTTGTCTGGCCGAGCGTGGCTCTGTCAGCGAAGAACAGCGCGCCGCAGTAGAAAGCTGGCTCAAGGGCCGTAGCGAGCTGGCCAAGGTGGAAGTCAGCCCGCTGCAGGATGCCTGGTATCCAGACAAGCCGGTCGCTGCGGCAGTCTGAGTCTGGCGGTGAGCAAGGCGAGGGGTGGATCAAGCATTCCATCTGCGCGGCGCTACCAGTTAGAAGAAAAGGGGACAGGCTGAAAAGCCTGCCCCCTTTTTTGTTTCCCATATCGTTATAACCGTTGTCTCTTGCATCTCTACTGCGACGGCAGTGAGACGAACGTTTTTACGGCTTCTGGCGCTTGGTCTAGATGTTATGCAAGCGGTCACGCATAGCTGCGCTTGCAGCCGGCCCTGGCCGCACAGTACAGCGATCGAGCGGCAGCGATTGCACTTCAGGGGTCGTAGTAAACGACAGCTGCAAACGCTGCCCTGAATCCCGGTCAACCATCTGCACGCTTTCGCCTTCCGGCGCGAGATGCTTATTCCCCCAGCTTACGAATGCCATCAGCACAACCAGGAAATCCTTGACCTTGTCGGTAGGAATATATTCATAGCGTAAGGGACGCTGGCTGTAGGGCACCTTCTGCAACATACCTGCGTCAACCAGCGAGTTCAGGCGGCGTGTGAGCATGCTGGGCGCAATATCCAGGCTGCGGGCGAACTCATCGAAGCGTTTTAACCCCTGTAACGCATCGCGCATCAGCAAGATACTCCACCACTCGCCAACCTGTTCCAGACCTCTGGCAATCGGGCATTCGCTAGGGAGGAGGGTTTTACGTTGCATAGCGTCTCGCTTATTGATGAATACATTGGCTGGCCAACAATGTTACTTTCATTATGATAGTAACGTCTACGCAGTGAGTCCCCACACTGAAGGAGCAGGAACATGGTGAGCAAACGTATCGTTGTGACCGGTCTGGGTGCGGTAACGCCCCTGGGTTCAAAGGTGGAAACAGTATGGCAGCGACTGCTGGCAGGGCAATCAGGGATTCGTGCTTTGCCCGAAGCGCTGATTGGTGATTTGGCCGTGCGTATCGGTGGAGAAGTGCCTGACGCAACGCAGGATACCGAAGCCGGCTTTGATCCGGATTCGCTGTTGCCGCCCAAAGAACAGCGCAAGATGGACCGCTTTATCCTTTTTGCCATAGCCGCTGCTCAGCAGGCGCTAGACCAGGCAGGTTGGAGACCGACCACGCCAGAAGCGCAGGAGCGTACAGCGACCATCATCGGTTCCGGTGTCGGTGGCTTTCCAGCGATGGTCGAGGCGGTACGCACCACCGACAACAAAGGCCCACGCCGACTTTCACCGTTCACCATTCCCTCTTTTCTAGGCAATATGGCGGCCGGGCATGTATCTATTCTGCACGGGTTCAGGGGCCCGCTAGGCACGCCCGTCACGGCTTGTGCGGCGGGCGTACAAGCCATTGGCGACGCCGCCAGACTGATCCGCGCTGGGGAGGCAGATCTAGCCGTGTGTGGTGGCGCGGAAGCCTATATTCACCGCGTTAGTCTGGCAGGCTTCGCTGCAGCGCGCGCTGTCTACCAGCCATGGCAACTCGCCGCAGCTGGCATCCAGGCCGTTTGATCAGGCGCGTGATGGTTTTGTCATGGGCGAGGGCGCCGGACTCCTGGTTATAGAGAGTCTGGAACACGCTCTTGCGCGCGGCGCGACACCGCTGGCCGAATTGGTGGGGTACGGGACCAGTGCTGACGCCTACCACATGACCGCTGGACCGGAAGACGGTAACGGCGCGTTGCGAGCCATGCAGCAAGCATTGCGCCAAGCGGGCATACCACCAGAGCAGGTGCAGTACCTGAACGCCCATGCCACCTCAACACCAGTCGGCGACTTGGGTGAAATCGCCGCAATTAAAACGTTGTTTGGTCACGGCGCTGGGCCCGCCATCAGCTCAACCAAATCGGCGACGGGCCACCTACTGGGCGCAGCCGGGGGGATAGAGGCCATATTTACCGTGCTCGCACTGCGTGACCAGATCGCCCCTGCAACACTGAACCTGACGTCGCCTGATCCTGCAGCGCAGGGGCTCGATTTGATTCGCAATCAGGCTCGCGACATCAGCATGGAGTATGCGTTGTCGAATGGTTTCGGCTTTGGCGGTGTCAACGCCAGTGTGCTGTTCCGGCGCTGGCACTGAACCTTGGCGCCAAGCGATATACAGATCGGGCCTGATGCGGCCATAACAGGCCGCTCAACTAAGCCTTGGATTTCCACCTCGTCAGCTTGGGCAACGCAACTCTTTTGCTTAGCTTGCTGTCACACAAGCAAGCAAACCTGATGTCGCCGCTGTCTATTACTGCGCTTGTATCGAGCCTTGGGCGGCAGCGCTGGGTTGATAGCCCTTAATCCGAAACTGGAGAAGTCCATGCCTACAACCTCCCGCGCGAGCCGCTTTGTTCTTGCACTGCTAGCCGTCTGCCTGTCCTCTATCGCCTGGGCGGATAACAGCTCACCTGAGGGTCTGTGGAAAAGCATCGACGACAACAGCGGCAACCCCCGCGCACTGATTCGCATTGTCGATCAGGGAGGCACGCTGCGCGGCACTATCGAAGAGGTTTTTCCGCAGCCAGGTAAAGAGCAGCACAGCACCTGCAAAAAGTGCGAAGGGGAGAACAAGGACGCGCCCATCATCGGATTGACCATTCTCACTGGCCTGCAAAAAGACGGCGACGAATACACCGGTGGTGAGATTCTCGACCCGGAAAACGGCAAGGTCTATCGCAGCAAGGCACAACTGATCGACGGTGGTGAGAAGCTGCAGGTGCGGGGTTATATCGGTACGCCCATCCTGGGCCGCACGCAAACCTGGATACGGCAGGAGTAGGGTCTAGGTGCGAGCCCCCACTGCTGTGGTTAACCAATATCTATTGGTTCGCAAGCGAGCGTGCCATATGAGTAAAGGCGGTAAAGGCCGCTGACGGATTGCGGCGATTGGGGTAGTAAAGGCACAGGCTACCTCGCGCCGGCGTCCAGTCTTCAAGCACGCGACACAATTGTCCGGTGTCGATCTCATGGGCGACGTCGTGCTCCATCAATAAACCAAGCCCAACCCCGCTTTTCACCGCCGCCTTGGCCAGGCTGGCCTCATCCAGGGTCAGCTGACCGGTAACATCAATCTTGATCTGCTCGCCGTCTCGCTCAAACTGCCAGGGGAAGAGTGCGCCGTTGGGCAGGCGAATGCGCACGCAGTGATGCTGCAACAAATCGGCAGGTGTAGCAGGGCGGCCATGCTTATCGATGTATTCCGGCGAGCCTACCACCGCGTAGCGCTGTGGCCGGCCCAGCGAAATCGCAATCATGTCGCTGGGTACCAGGCTGGCCAGCCGCACGCCAAAATCAAAACCCTCCGCCACGATATCCACCATGCGCCCCTCGGTGACCAGGTCCACGTCCACCTGCGGATGTTGCTTCAAAAACGCCAGCACCAACGGCGTTAGAATTTCCCGTGCCGCGCTGGCGAATGCGTTGATACGCAAGGTGCCGGAAGGTCCGGCGCTATGCGACACCACAGTGTCGATCGCGCCGCGCATATCCTGCAATACCGGCCCCACCTGATCGATGAAGATACGGCCGGCTTCGGTCGGCGATACGCTGCGCGTGGTTCTGCTGAACAGCCGGGTCTGCAGATTGGCCTCCAGCTTGGCGATGGTATTGCTCAGCGCGGTGGTCGACATACCCATGTCCACCGCCGCCGCACGGAAAGACCCCCTGTGCGCAACAGCCATGGCAGCCTCTAGTTCGATCAGTCCAGGGCGGTAGATAGTCATATGATTATCCTGCTTTGCGGGATTTGCCGTTTCGATTTATCCGTATTGAGTGGATTATTGCCTGCCTCTATTGTGGGGACAAGGTCATCGTAAGCAACAGCCGCCCAGCAAGAGAAAAGGTTTCGATGATCCTCCAACGGAGTCCTCTCGTAGGGAGGAGCCTCCATTCGTTCAGATAGGAGATTGGGTAATGACACTTTCACTTCCTGATGCCGTTTCAACCTGCTTTGACATCATCAATGGGGGCGATCCCAAACGCGTTAACGCATGTTTCCGGCCAGATGCCACAGTCACGGATGAAAACCAGCGACACCAGGGCCTCAGCGCCATCGAGTCCTGGCAGCGCGAGACCCGCCAAGCGTTTACCTACAAGGCCGAACCCTTGGCGGCGGCCACAGAAAATGGCGTGCTCAACGTCAGGGCGCGACTGACCGGTGACTTCCCAGGCAGTCCGGTGCAGCTCGACCATGTTTTTGTGCTTGAGCAAGGCATGATTCAGTCACTGGAGATTAAACCCTCATGAACCTCCAATTAAGCGGCAAGCGCGCGCTGGTCACCGGCGGTACCAAGGGGGTGGGCAAGGCAGTGGTCGAGTTGCTTCTCGCAGAAGGGGCAAAGGTCATGACCGCCGCCCGAACGATAACCAAGGAGCTACCCGATTGCCTGTACCTGGCGGCAGACCTCACAACTCAAGAGGGCTGCGAGACGCTGGCAGCAGAAGCCGTCCGCCTGTTGGGCGGGGTAGATGTGATAGTTCACGTGCTGGGCGGCTCGTCCGCGCCTGGTGGCGGCTTTGCCGCACTCAGTGATGCGCACTGGCAGCGCGAGCTGAACCTGAACCTGTTGCCGGCTGTGCGGCTGGATCGCGCCTTGTTGCCGGGTATGCTGCAGCGCGGGTCGGGCGTCATCATTCACGTCACCTCTATTCAAAATAAACTGCCGTTACCTGAAGCCACCACGGCTTACGCCGCCGCCAAGGCGGCGCTGTCTACCTACAGCAAAAGCCTTTCAAAGGAAGTGACGCCGCAGGGCGTACGCGTAATCCGAGTGTCGCCAGGCTGGGTTGAAACCGAGGCCTCGGTCGCGCTGGCAGAACGCTTGGCAGAAGAGGCCGGAACCGACTATGAGGGCGGCAAGAAGATCATCATGGATTCGCTGGGCGGCATTCCGCTTGGGCGTCCGTCGCAGCCGGCAGAAGTCGCCAACCTCATCGCGTTCCTGGTCTCGCCGCGCGCCGCCTCCATCAGCGGAACGGAGTTTGTTGTTGACGGCGGGACCGTGCCGACGGTTTAGCGAGTGGTCATAGCCCTGTGAAGCTCGAAAGGCGCGCAGTACGTCAGACCCTGACTACAAGCCACCGGCGGTTGGTTTCTGTATCATCGGCCGCTGACGAGTTTTGACACTGAGCCGACCTTGACCACACTCAAATACCTCAGCGGCTACGCTCCCAGCCTGCAGCAGCAGGTGCAGGCACTGATTGACCAGGACCGGCTGGGCGCCTGGCTGGAGCAACGTTACCCGCCACAGCCGCAGCATCTGATTCAGTCCGATGCTGCGCTCTATGAGTACACCCAGCGCCTGAAGCAGGAGCACATGCGTAGCAGCGGGCCAATCAGCAAGGTGTATTTCGATACCCGTATGCACGTGATCGACAACGCGCTGGGCCAGCACCAGTTTGTCAGCCGCGTGCAGGGCAGCAAGCTCAAGGCCAAGAACGAGATCAAGGTTTCGGCCATGCTCAAAACCCTGCCTGAGCCGCTGCTGCGCATGGTGGTAGTGCATGAGCTGGCGCACCTGCGCGAGAAAGACCACAACAAGGCCTTCTATCAGCTCTGCCGGCACATGGAGCCCGATTATCACCAGCTGGAACTCGACTTGCGGCTGTTTCTGACGTTGCGCGACTAGGCTTGAAAAGCCATAAAGCTTGGTCATGCTTGACCCTGTAGCGACCACAGGGTTTTTAATGCCATTGTTGGTGACAAGGAGGGGGCGACTGTAACGCCAGCCCGTCCCCCGATCCCACCAGCAACAGCATTGATACTCAGCAGAGCGCACCGTCTTGGCGGAACAAAAGCGCAGAACCAGGGGCTAAACAGACATGACCGAACACAACCACCATCACGCGCATGAGCATAATCATGGCGCGCACGGCCACAGTCACAGCCACGGCAGCGGCAAGACGCTGGTTTTCGCGCTCATCTTCACCACTGCCTTCGCCGTGGTCGAAGTATTCGCCGGGCTCATGGCCAACTCGCTGGCCTTGTTGTCCGATGCCGGCCACATGTTTACCGATTCGCTCTCGCTGGCCGTCGGCGCCTTCTCTGCCTGGCTGGCCAACAAGCCCGCCTCACGCCAGCACTCCTTCGGCCTGCAGCGCGCCGAAGTGCTGGGCGCGCTGTTCAACGTCATCTTCATGTTCCTGGTAATTGCCTATATCGCCTACGAAGCCGTACTGCGCATGCTCGATACGCCGGAAGTCAACGGCGTCACAGTGCTGGTGGTGGGTAGCTTGGGGCTGCTGGTGAATATCATCGTTGCCTGGGTACTGATGCGCGGCGAGCAGAACATGAACGTGCGCGGCGCATTGCTGCACGTGCTGGGCGACTTGCTGGGCTCAGTCGCTGCTGTCGCTGCCGGTGCCATCATCTACTACGGCGGCCCGGCCATCATGGACCCGATCCTCTCGCTGTTTGTCTGCCTGCTCATCCTGGTGTCGGCCATCCGCCTGCTGCGCGCCGTCACCCGCGTACTGATGGAGGGCGTGCCCCAAGGCATAGACCCAGCCGAAGTCAGCCAGGCACTTACACAGATCGACGGCGTACAGGCCGTGCACGACCTGCACATCTGGAGCCTTTCATCCACCAGCCACGCCCTGGCCGCGCACGTAGACATGGAGGCCATCGATCAATGGCAAAGCGTGTTGCCGCAGATTCAGGACGTGTTGCGCGAACGCTTTGGTATAGCACACAGCACCTTGCAGCCGGAGGATGCGGCGATGGTGGCGGGGTGTGAGGTCACGGCAGGGTGTGACTAATGCGGTGCTGATGCACAAGGCCAAGGCACACAAACGTCTGTAATAAAGAATTGGTCATCTGCAGGGAATCGATCTGCTAGCAGGAGCTCTGCCTGCTATTTTAGTTATCCGCTCAATTTGAATTAGCGAAGATCGTTATTTCAACTTGAGCTAACAGCACGCGCTTGGCAAAGCCCCTTGGCGACTATCCCCAACTGACCGACAATATCCGCCGCAAAACCCCAGCGGGGATTTGTGCTACAACAGTCACATTATCTGGCAGGTCAGCAGCGCCGCCAGCGACTTTATCTTCACACTCAGCAATGCCTTTGTTGTTTTGCTTTTGGAGCAGTACATGACGGATCAAACCCTTCTGCGCGCAGCGCTATTTGCCGCAGTGCCAGACGATGGCACCAACATTGGTAATCAATCCCTGCTTGAACGCCTGCGCATCACCGTACCAGAGCTCAGTGAAGAGGATTACCGCGCTGCCCGTGACGGCCTGATTGCTGAAGGCCTGTTAGCCAAGGGGCGTGGGCGCGGTGGCGCAGTGCGGCGCGTAGATGGCGAAGTGAGCACCGCAGCCATACTCGAACGCGCCAACAAGCTGCTGGTGAAGGAAGTATCCGCCGAGTATGCCGCTGGCGAGCTCACCCCCGCAAAGCAGGAGGTCAAAGCCGCCAAGCCTGCTCGCAAAAGCAAAGACAAAGCCGCCGCGCCCGCCAGTACCCTGGAAGAACTGAACAAAACGCTGTGGGCCACCGCAGACAAGCTGCGCGCCAATATGGACGCAGCCGAGTACAAACACATTGTGCTGGGGCTGATCTTTCTCAAATATATTTCAGATAGTTTTGCCGGTCGGCGCGTTGAGCTGGAGCGCAGGCTGACTGATCCAGCAGATGATTATTACCTGGGTGAAGACGAGCCCGAGCTGCTGGCAAGCGAGCTGGAAGAGCGCGATTACTACCGGGAGGTGAACGTCTTCTGGGTGCCGGAAGTAGCCCGCTGGGAGAAGATACGCGCTGCCGCCAAGCAGGTAGATATTGGTAAACGCATCGACGATGCGCTGTCCGCCATTGAAGCGGAAAACCCCAGCCTGAAGAATATTCTCGATAAGCGTTATGGCCGCGCCCAGTTGCCGGACGGCAAGCTCGGTGAGCTGATTGATTTGATCTCCACCATTGGCTTTGGGGGCGACACCGCCAAGGCGCGGGATTTGCTGGGCCAGGTGTATGAATACTTCCTTGGCCAATTCGCCAGTGCCGAAGGCAAGAAGGGCGGGCAGTTCTATACGCCTGCCAGCATCGTCAAAACCCTGGTCGCGGTACTTAATCCGCACCACGGCAAGGTATATGACCCATGCTGTGGTAGTGGTGGCATGTTTGTGCAGTCAGAAAAGTTTATCGAAGCCCACGGTGGCAAGATTGGTGATGTGTCCATTTACGGGCAGGAGTCCAACCCCACCACCTGGCGCCTGGCAGCCATGAACCTGGCGATTCGCGGTATCGACTTCAACCTGGGCAAAGAACCCGCAGACAGCTTTGTGCGCAATCAACATTCAGACCTGCGCGCCGACTTTGTGCTGGCCAACCCACCGTTCAATATCAGCGACTGGTGGCACGGCAGCCTGGAAGGTGACCCCCGCTGGATCTACGGCAGCCCGCCGCAAGGCAACGCCAACTACGCCTGGCTGCAGCACATGCTGTACCACCTCAAGCCCAGCGGCCGCGCCGGTATCGTATTGGCCAACGGCTCCATGAGCTCTAGCCAGAACAGCGAAGGTGACATCCGTAAAGCCATGGTCGAGGCCGACGTGGTGGAAGTGATGGTCGCGTTGCCCGGCCAGTTGTTCTTTAACACCCAGATTCCCGCCTGCCTGTGGTTCCTCACCAAACAAAAAACCGCCCGACCTGGCGAAGTGCTGTTTATCGACGCGCGCAAACTTGGCACCAGCGTCAGCCGCGTACAGATCGAACTGACAGATGCCGATATCGAACGCATCGCCCAGACAGTTGCCAACTGGCGTGGAGAGCCACTGGATGAGGGCGGTGAGATAGCCGAATACCAGGACACCGCTGGCTTCTGCCGCAGCGTCACCCTCGCGGAAATTGCCGAGCACGGCCATGTACTGACACCTGGCCGCTATGTCGGCGCCGAGGAAGTGGAAAACGACGACGAAGCCTTTGCCGGGAAAATGCAGCGCCTGACCCAGCAGCTGGGCGAACAGATGCACAAGGGCGCAGAACTCGATCAGTTGATCCGGCAGAAGCTGGGGGGGCTGGGGTATGAGTTCTGAGTGGGATTGGGTTCGATTAGGTGACTACTGCGAAAAAATTGGTAGCGGGGCTACTCCGAAGGGCGGAAAGGATGCTTATTTGGAGCACGGTCCTTTCTATTTGATTCGAAGCCAGAATGTGTACAACGACGGTTTTTTCCCTTCTGGGTTGGCTTATATCAGTGAAGAACAAGCACAAAAGCTGGATGGTGTTGCCGTGCAAGAAGGGGATGTGCTCCTAAATATCACGGGTGATTCAGTTGCACGGGTTTGTTTGGCGCTGGCTCATTTCCTACCTGCGCGAGTGAATCAACATGTAGCTATTATTAGGCCCCGAAAATCTAAATTCGACAGCCGCTTTCTACGCTACTTTCTAGCCTCGCCATATCATCAAGACTTGATGCTCGGACTAGCCGCCGCAGGCGCGACGCGAAATGCATTAACGAAAGGGATGATTGAGGATTTCAAGGTACCTTGCCCTGCATTAAGCATTCAGACGGCAATTAGCAATGTTCTCTCCGCTCTGGACAACCGCATCACCCTGCTACGCGAAACCAACGCCACCTTGGAAGCCATCGCCCAGGCGCTGTTCAAATCCTGGTTCGTCGATTTCGACCCCGTGCGCGCCAAGGCCGAAGGCCGCCAGCCGGAAGGCATGGATGCCGCCACGGCTGCCTTGTTTCCTGATCGTTTTGAAGAGTCTGAGTTGGGGTTGTTGCCGAAGGGGTGGATGGTTAGGCCGATAGGCGAGCTTGTTGAGGGCATTTACGATGGCCCCCATGCGACACCGTCTGTGTCGGAAGATGGCCCGGTCTTTCTTGGAATAAAAAACCTAACCGGTACCAGTCTCAATCTCGCCGAGGTTCGCCATATTAGCGAGAAGGACTGGAAGCAATGGACTCGTCGTGTTGAGCCTAGACATGGAGACATCGTGTTCAGCTACGAGGCGACACTAGGTTTCTTTGCTTTGATCCCTCCAGATGTTCGTTGTTGTTTGGGAAGGAGGCTTGCTTTGGTGCGTGCGTTTGCAGCCAACGGGGATGGTCTGTTCTGGTTTCATCAGTTTGTATCAGCGCCATTTCAACAGTTGCTTGATAAACACACGATTCATGGCGCGACGGTCAACCGTATTGCTCTTAAGGCTTTTCCAAGCTATCCCGTAATCAAACCACCAGAGCCAATAACGTCCGCGTTCGTTGAGGTCGTAGCCCCGCTCTGGTCATCTATTCATGAGAACCAAGCGCAAGTCCAAACCCTCACCCAGCTCCGCGACACTCTTTTACCCCGCCTGATCTCCGGTCAGCTCCGCCTTCCCGAAGCCAACCAACTCGTTCAAAACAGGGTGACGGTATGACAGACGCCGAGCAACGCATCGCACAATGGGACGCCTACTTGGCCCGCTGGCCGATTGCGGAGCTGGAAGCACTCACCCTCGAAAGTTATAACGGCTTAAACAATGCCGACAGCCTGGCTAAATGGCTGTTGGACAAAACAGCTGATCTGGGGGAGTTTCTTGAGGGACCCACGAGTATGGGGATTCGCCCGAACACGCATCAGCAACCGCGTGAAGCATACAAAGGTCTCGCCGCTGATCAAGAGTACATGTGGCTGACGTTGCTCGGGGTGACTGCTAACGAGGCCTTTGCTGAATTGAAACGCGGGTTGCTGGTGGCAGCTCTTGCAGGCCAAAGTGGTGAGCTGGAGAAGGTCGATGCATTAGCAAAAATACCCTTTGCGCTCGCCTGGAAGGTCGCGTTTCTTTATCAAGACCGCAATCATCCCGTTGTTTTGCCACTGTTCAATTACAAGCACATTGTTTGCGCCGCCGGGGAGGCGGGCCGTAAAAATGTAGCGCCATTGCATGCGAGGTTGATAGCAGGGCGCGGGGATGAAGATCTCTTTGCTTATGCTAAAAGGCTGAGCGATGAAGCCAAACGGCAGTTAGGCCAGCGTGACGCTGATGCAGCACTGATCAAACGCTTTGAAAGCGACCCTCGTTTGAAAGCGGCCTTACAGGACAACACGCAAAAAGCCCTGTTTTGTCGGTTGGCACGCGCGATTCATGGCAAAGGGCTGGATTGGTGGACAGTTAAGCTAAAGCAAGAGGGATCAGTTCGGTTTGGCCGTAAACATGAGCAAGGGCAGGGCCAAACCTCAGTGCTGGGGGAAGTTGACCCTCGCGCCTCAGGAATAATGATTCGCTGGAGTATCGGCCAAGCGCAGCAAGGCCAATGGCTGCCATTGACGGAAGAAAAGGTGAAGCAGGCAGAAAGCGAAGACTTTGCCGCCGGGTTTGTGACGAGCACAGCGGTGCAGCGGGAAGGGCGCTGGCCAACCGACTATTTAGCTGAAGACAGTGATAGCCCGCTAGCCATGGATGACCAACAAGGAAGCGTTATGCACAATGACGATCAGCCACTTAATCAGATTTTGTTTGGCCCGCCGGGCACTGGCAAAACCTATTCCAGCATCAACGCAGCCTTGCGCATTTTAGACCCTACTCTAATGGCTGAGCCTGGCATTAATAAGGAGGCAGGGCGTCAGCGGTTAAAAGCCCGCTTTGACGAACTGGTGCAGCAGGAGCGCATCCGGTTTGTCACCTTTCACCAAAGCTTTAGCTACGAAGATTTTGTTGAAGGCCTGCGCGCCACAACCGATGAAGACACCGGGCAATTGCGTTATGAAGTGGTCGATGGCGTATTTAAGGCGTTGTGTGATGCAGCGGCGGCGAAAGTTACCCATCAGGCAGATGCGCCTAGTGATTTAGATAAGCGCCGGGTATGGAAAATGTCGCTGGGTAATACGCTGGGTGATGATGCCAGCATTTACCAGGAATGCCTGGCTGGCGATTACGTACTTTTGGGGTATGGCGCTGGGATAGATTTTGCGGGATGTACTGACCGCAAGGCCGTTCAAGAGCGGTTTGCGCAAAATGGCGTATTGCCTGACAACCCGTCTATCGATTATGGAATTACCAGTGTGACTACCTTTGTCTGCAAGATGCAGAAAGGGGATCTGATTGTTGTCTCGGACGGTAACTTCAAATTCCGCGCGATCGGTGAGGTGACTGGCGACTATCAATACAAACAGCACGCCGATTTTGAAAATGCCTACGCGCAGATGCGCCCCGTGAAATGGCTACGCCAGTACGAACCCTCGCTACCGCACACTGAGTTGCTTAACGCTCAGTTTAGCCAAATGACGCTGTATCAATTGCGTCCGCCGACTCTGGATCGAGAAAAGTTAAAAGGTTTGCTCGACGCTGCTGGGCCAGAGAGTGGAACTCTATTTCAGGTCGGCCAGCGCTTTGGCCAGGGTTACATCGTCCGTTCGGTGGGTGCGGAGGTAGTTGAGCTCGATAAGCCTAGGGGTGGTGTACTTCCTCTGCCGCTTTCTATCATTCAACAGTTACTGGCTTACACGCAGGCGGGGCAGATCGACGTGGACGATATCCGCCAAGGCCGTGTGTTTGAAAAGGTAGCTGAAGCCGAGCTAGAAAAATACATTGTTAACGGCTACCAAAGTTTGCTGGCTTCCTTGGTCGAGCAATTACTATTGCCTGCGGACAAGCCGCTTACAAATGATGCGCGTGTATTGATCATCGACGAGATCAACCGCGGTAACGTGTCCCGTATCTTTGGCGAGCTGATCACGCTAATCGAGCCGTCCAAGCGTGCCGGCGCTGACGAGGCGCTATCGGTGGTCTTGCCCTATTCCAAACAGCGTTTCAGCGTACCGAGCAACGTGTACCTTATAGGCACCATGAACACGGCAGACCGCTCGTTGTCTGGCTTGGATATCGCCTTGCGCCGTCGCTTCACCTTTACCGAAATGCCACCTAAACCAGAGTTTCTGGATAGCGTGAGTGTAGAAGGTGTGAATGTTGGCCAGTTATTGCGCGTCATGAATCAACGTATTGAAGTGCTATTGGATCGGGACCATTGCCTGGGCCATGCCTATTTCATGTCCCTTAAAGATGGCGACAGCCTGGACGATCTGGAGCGGATTTTTTGGAATCAGATACTGCCGCTTTTGCAGGAGTACTTTTTTGAGGATTGGCAGCGCATTCAATGGATTCTCAACGATCACCGTAAAGCGGCTCAGGATCGGTTTGTGAGTAAGGCTGATCTTTCTCTGGAAGACTTGTTTGGCGTGGAGCAGGGAATTCCTCAGCATGATTTGCCCTGGCAATTGAATGAGGATGCTTTCAGCCGGGCTGAGGCATACCTGGGGATTATCGACCATCGTGCATTGGCGCAACCCGCTTCAACCGTCGCAGAATCTGCGTGGGGTGGTTATAGCGTTCGAGTGCTTAGTACGGGCAGCATTGAAGCGCTGCGCGACGGCCAGATTGTCTCTCCTGTGAAACCAGTCCTCCGCCAACTGGCTGAAAAACTTGAGGTGCCAATACACGGCAGCACGGGTACGGAACTGAACACCCGATCTCTAGGGCGCAAGGTAATTGATGCCATCAACAAAAAGAGCGCTGAGTGAGTGAGCTGATCACCATCCGCGAATACGCCCGGTTAACCACTGAGGCGGTCGCGGGCTCTCTGGATTTGGCGCAGGTTCCAGTTAGCGCTTTTGATTGGCTGTGCGAATTAAGTGCCAGCTTTAGCAAGAACGGCGCGCGCCTGTTGCAGCTAGATGGGCGCCGGTCATTGAGGTGGGACAGCTATGTGGGGGTAATAGAAACCCCGTGCGGTACCCGGCTGGAAATACTGCCCAAACATGTGGAAGAGGGTGATTGCGTGCAGCAAAGCCGTGCGCTGCTGCGTAAGCTGATTCAGTCTGCACTGACGCTCAAACCTCGCCAGACCAACGTTACGGGATTGGAGCTTTTTGATGCACCGCTGACAGAGTGGGTGATGCAGCAATTTTTAGCCGAGTTGGATCACTTGATCAAACGCGGCATACGCTTTGATTACCGTCGGGTTGAGGAGGAACAGCGTTTTCTTCGCGGGCAACTAAATGTGGTGGCGCAAATGCGCCAGCCGCCTGGCCGCCAGCATCACTTTCAAATTCGCCATGATGTGTTTGTGCCCGACCGGGCTGAAAATCGGTTGCTCAACCTTGCATTGGAGCAGGTGGCGAAAGCCACGCGAGATTCAAACAACTGGCGCTTGGCCAATGAGCTGCGCTCGTTGTTGGCAGAGATTCCCGCCAGCCGTCAGGTAAAAGCGGATCTGCGGGCTTGGAGCGGTGAGCGCTTAATGGCGCACTACCAAGCAGTCAAACCCTGGTGCGAGCTGGTGTTGAATCAGCAGATGCCTATTGCCGTATCAGGGCAGTGGCAGGGCGTAAGCCTGCTGTTCCCGATGGAAAGGCTTTTCGAAAAATATGTAGAGGCCTGGCTGCGGCGCAGCTTACAGCCTGCTGCGCAGTTGAAGCCACAGGCGGCGAGTGAATATTTGTGCAGCCATAACCAGGGCCGCATCTTTCAACTGCAACCTGATTTATTGGTGCGGCAAGATGGCGCGAGCTGGGTACTAGATGCCAAGTGGAAGCGCTTGAAGGCCGATGACCGGGAAAACAAGTACGGTATGAGCCAAGCCGACTTTTATCAGCTTTATGCCTATGGCCGGAATTATCTGGGTGGTGAAGGCGAGCTGGTGCTTATCTATCCGCGCTGGGCGCAATTTTCTGCCCCACTGGCACCTTTTGATTTTGATAAGAACCTGCGGCTCTGGGCGTTACCCTTTGATCTTGATGAAGACCTGCTGTTGGGAGCAGAGCTTTTGTCGTTACCGCTAAGCAGTGAAGCAAAGTACAGGTTGGATGCTCCGAAGGAGAACTTGGCATGAGCCGCTATCAACCGCCAGTCAACCTCACGGCGCCCATGCTGGATTGGGTGGCGCAGATCAGTGAGCTGGTTGGTCGCTTGAGCGAGCTGGGTGATTCACATTTGACCCCGCGGCTGCGCCGGGGCAATCGTATCCGCACCATTCAGGCCTCACTGGCGATTGAAAACAATACGCTGAGTGTCGATCAGGTAACTGCAGTGCTGGAAGGTAAGCGCGTTCTAGGTTTGCCTCGCGAGATTCAAGAGGTACGCAATGCCTTTGCGACCTACGAGGCTATGCAAACCTGGAATATGGCTTCAAGACGAGACTTGCTTGCGGCTCACGCCCTGCTGATGCACGGGCTGCTGGATGACGCGGGGCGATTCCGGTCTGGCGGAGTAGGGATTTATCGGGGCGAGCAGTTGCTGCATATGGCGCCGCCGCCAAGCCGGGTCTCTGCCTTAATGGACGATCTGTTGGCATGGCTGGCAAGGACCGACCTGCACCCGCTGATAGCCAGTTGTGTGTTTCATTATGAATTCGAGTTTATCCATCCTTTTGCTGATGGCAATGGCCGCATGGGTCGCCTGTGGCAAACCATGATCCTTAGCGGCTGGCGCCCGGTACTGGCCTATTTACCGGTTGAAACAGTGATCCGCGATCAACAAGAGGCCTACTATGCGGCGCTGGCGGCAGCGGATACCCAGTCAGAGACTACGGTGTTTATCGAGTTTATGCTGGCCGCGCTGTACCAGGCGCTGCAGGAAGCTGTGTCTAGCGTACAAGTAGTCGAACAAGTAAGCGATCAAGTAGCGCGTTTACTGCAGGTAATTGATGCCGGTGAATCGCTAAAAGCGAGTGAGCTCATGCAGCGATTGGCGCTAGCCCACAGGCCGACGTTCAGCAATAACTATCTCAAGCCAGCATTGGCAGCGGGGGTGATTGAAATGACCGATCCAGACTCCCCGCGCAGCCCTAGACAGCGATATCGCAGGCGGCCATAGTGCAGTTTCTGCCAGGAAAGGCGAACGTTTGATGACTGAAGATAAATTGGAACAACAAGCCCTGGAAACACTGGGCGAACTTGGCTACAAACATCGGTACGGCCCGGACATTGCCCATGATGGCCCCAGCCCCGAGCGGGAAAGCTACCGTGACGTGGTGCTAGGTATGCGTTTACGTGAAGCTGTAGCGAGGCTGAATCCCGGCATGCCTGCCGCTGTACGTGAAGATGCCGTGCGCCAGGTATTGAACCTGGGCTTACCCGTGCAGTTGTCTGCTAACCGGCATTTTCATCGGTTGCTGGTGGGCGGTGTGCCGGTGCAATACCAGAAGGACGGCGAAACCCGCGGCGACTTCGTACGCTTGGTGGACTGGGTCAGCCCTGCCGCCAATGAGTATCTGGCGGTTAATCAGTTCACCATTCTGGGGCCGAAGAACAACCGCCGGCCCGACATCATTTTGTTCGTCAATGGCTTGCCGCTGGTGCTGCTTGAGCTGAAGAACCCCGCTGATCTCAACGCTGATTTGTGGAAGGCCTACGAGCAAATTCAGACGTACAAAGAACAGATTCCTGATCTGTTTCAGTACAACGAAATATTGATCATCACCGACGGTACCGAAGCGCGCATGGGGTCGCTGTCTGCGAATGCCGAGCGTTTCTCACGCTGGCGCACCATTGATGGCGTCAGCCTTGATCCGCTGGGCACCTTCAGTGAGATGGAAACGCTTATGCGAGGTGTGCTCGACCCGCAAATGCTGCTGGATTACCTGCGTTATTTTGTGCTGTTTGAAGAGGACGGCGCGCTGATCAAAAAGATTGCCGGGTACCATCAGTTTCACGCGGTGCGCTCAGCTATCGAACAGGTGGTCACTGCCTCCCAACCCGGCGGCACGCAAAAGGGCGGGGTGGTGTGGCACACCCAAGGCTCGGGTAAGAGCATCACCATGACCTGCTTTGCCGCCAGAATCATGCAAGAAACGGCAATGGAGAACCCGACCATTGTGGTGATTACCGATCGTAATGACCTCGATGGCCAATTGTTCGGGGTGTTTTCCCTGTCTCAAGATTTGCTGCGCGAGCAACCCGTGCAGATCAGCACGCGTGGCGATCTGCGCGAGAAACTGAATAACCGCCCCAGTGGCGGTATTGTTTTTGCGACTATTCAGAAATTCTCCCCCGGCGTGGATGAAGACAGCTTTCCGGTGCTATCGAACCGCCACAACATAGTGGTTATTGCGGACGAGGCGCACCGCACTCAGTACGGCTTTAGCTCGGAACTGAAGGCGCCAGAACCGCTTAAGGCCGCTGAAGACAAAGCCGTGTATCAAGTGGGTTACGCACAGCACCTTCGCGATGCTTTGCCCAACGCGACCTTCGTGGCCTTTACCGGTACGCCGGTCTCGGGCGAGGACCGCGACACACGTGCGGTATTCGGTGACTACATCCACGTCTACGATATGAAGCAGGCCCAGGAAGATGGCGCAACGGTTGCTATTTACTATGAATCGCGCCTGGCCAAATTGTCGCTCAATGACGCGGCATTGCCGCTGATCGACGAGCAGGTTGATGAGCTGGCCGAAGACGAGGAAGAAGATCAGCAGGCGCGTTTGAAAAGTCGGTGGGCGGCACTGGAAAAGGTGGTGGGTGCCAAGCCGCGCATTCATAGTGTGGCGGCTGACCTGGTTGCTCATTTCGAGGAGCGCAATCAGGCTCAGGATGGCAAAGCCATGGTGGTTGCCATGAGCCGTGAGATCTGTGTGCACCTCTATGACGCGATTATCGCGCTGCGCCCGGACTGGCACGACGAAGATCCAGAAAAGGGTGCGATCAAGATTGTGATGACCGGCAGCGCGTCGGATAAAGCGCTGCTGCGCCCGCATATTTACCCCGGCAAGGTAAAAAAGCGCCTCGAGAAACGCTTCAAAGATCCCCAAGACCCGTTACAGATGGTGATCGTGCGAGATATGTGGCTGACCGGTTTTGATGCGCCCTGCGTACATACGCTGTATATCGATAAGCCAATGAAAGGCCACAACCTGATGCAGGCCATCGCTCGGGTTAACCGGGTGTTCAAGGACAAACAAGGTGGCTTGGTAGTTGATTACATTGGCATCGCCAACGAACTGAAAGCCGCGCTCAATGAATATACCGCCAGCAAAGGCCGTGGTCGTCCAACGGTGGATGCGCATGAAGCCTACGCCGTGCTAGAAGAAAAACTCGATATTCTGCGCGCTATGCTGCACGGCTTTGATTACAGCAACTATCTGACTGGTGGTCACAAGCTGATGGCCGGCGCAGCCAACCACGTGCTCGGTGAAAAAGACGGCAAGAAGCGCTTTGCCGACAATGCGCTCGCCATGAGCAAAGCCTTTACCCTCTGCTGTACGCTGGAAGAGGCCAAAGCCGTGCGGGATGAAGTGGCTTTTTTGCAGGCCGTGAAAGTCATGCTGATCAAGCGTGACGTCAGCCAGAAAAAGAAAACCGATGAAGAGCGAGAACTGGCGATTCGTCAGATCATCGGCAACTCGGTAGTCTCCGGCGGCGTAGTTGATGTATTTGAGGCCGTAGGGCTGGATAAGCCCAATATCGGCCTGCTTGATGAAGCCTTTTTGGAGGACGTGCGCAACCTGCCCGAGAAGAATCTGGCAGTCGAGCTGCTGGAGCGTTTGCTGGAAGGAGAGATCAAGAGCCGTTTCAGCAGCAACCTGGCGCAGGAAAAGAAGTTCTCCGAACTGTTGGGTAACGTGATTACCCGCTACCAGAACCGCTCTATCGAAACCGCCCAGGTTATAGAAGAGCTGATTGAAATGGCCAAAAAATTTGCCGAAGCCAGCAGGCGAGGCGAAGGCTTGGGTCTGAATGAAGATGAGCTGGCGTTCTACGACGCCCTGGCCAATAACGAGGCCTCAGTACGCGAGCTCGGCGATAAGATCCTTGCCAAGATCGCCCACGAACTCACCGAGAGCCTGCGCAAGAACGTCACAGTGGACTGGAATAACCGCGAAAGCGTGAGGGCCAAACTGCGTCTGATGGTCAAGCGGATACTGCGCAAATACAAATACCCACCGGATCAGCAAGAGCAGGCTGCGCAGTTGGTGTTGGCGCAGGCGGAGACCTTGTGTGGGGAGTGGGTTGTCTAGGGGGCTGATGAACTCACGAAGTTTCATTTTTCTCTAAGTGCATACAAGGAAGCAGGGCGAGACCAATAGATTAAAAGATCGGGTATTTTAGTTCTTTAACTACCTTTGCTGGCGATCAATTGCAAGGGCGGGCAAAAAAACTATCTGCTCAGGTCATAGGGAAGATGCATGATTTCGTTAAAGCGCGATGTGAAAAGTTTCGAGAGAGCAAAAAGAAAAGTATCTAGTTACTTTTCAGCGTTGAAATATCGGTTGATGGAGAAGCACGTTTCAGAAGTTGAACTGTATGCCCTTGGCTATATGTTTTTTCTCCCTGGTATTGCCTCTGTCTTGCTGTTATTTGTGTTATCTCCTGATTATTCAAAAATCGCCGTTTGCTCTCTTGCGGTGATTGTGTTGGTGGTATGGTCTGCCGCGTTCCTCATGGAAGTGGCGGCTAAATTTTCACAGATCACCACAAACAGGTATTTTCTAAGCGCGCTCGCTTTGGTGTCGATACCGGTATTGAAAATTTCTTCCATTTGGATAGGTCGATTTGTAAATAACACTACAGGGCTCGACCCTAGCGAGCTGCCCGATGCCACCTCTGCGCTATTAGCGTTATTTGTACCTCTGACGTGGCTGTACGTGTTTTTTGCATTGTTGACAATTGTTGCACTGGCAATGCTGACAGTTGGAGCTTTGTGGTCGGCAGTGACTCATTCTCCTGCTCAAGGCCGTCAGTTTTTTGCACGACTGGTTGTTACTTTATTCGTGGTTACCTATGGATTTATATTTACCGACTTTCTAGCGAATGGTTTGATAAAGCTAGGCGAGTTTATCATCGTAGGTGCTGAATACTTCAAAGATGCACGCTGTGAGAATATGAGCGAGCACGAGTTTGTTGCCCGCTTGGAATCCGGCGTGTCAGTCTTTAACAGTGAAACCAATGAGTTTAGATTCACGACGTGTCAGGAGTAGTCTAAAACTCACCTGTGTGAGTCGGGTAGAATCTCTGCGCGACATCATCAATCAAGCGAGGTCGTAATACTTTTACGAGTTCTGCCCGCATTATCTCGGGATAGGTTAAAACCCAAAGGTCCGTTTCAAGCTGGCTAACAGGCTCGCCTTGCCGCACTGAGGCAGGATTGCTTAGAAGCGACCATCCGCAAAGATGGGTATGAGTTAATTGTTGGCTCGCCGAGCGCCGCCTACTCCGCTCACTTAATTCAACTGAGCGGGGCAATTGGGCTAGGATAAAAATAAAAACTATGGTCGTTGACCGTCAGTGCCTAGTCCTTGGCTGCCCCCGCACCGTACGAGTGATACCTCGCCATTTCCTTCATGGATCGGCGTTTTATCTTCCATACACTTGTTTGGCTCGCAGGCCAGAGCACCCCGCTGCTGCGCTGTATTGGCATGCTTTACAGGCTATGCCCTGTCACAAAGAGACAACAATTCTGTACGACACCTGATCCTGTATGTCGATATGCTGTTTTGGGTTTGTCGAATAGGCCCGGCGGGTGGATACAGCTCGCGTCTACTAATAACAATGCACTGAGAAGGGGTTTGTCCATGAGAGCCAGTATTGGCGGAGAAGGGGGTGGCCAGGGCCACCTGGTTGGTTACGGCTCCAAGGCGTACCGCAATTATGTACTCTTCGCGTTAACCCTGATTTATATCCTGAATTTCGTCGACCGCGCGTTGCTCGCGGTCGTCGGTCCCGATCTGGTGCCGGATCTCGGCATTACTGACACGCAATTTGGTCTTCTTACCGGCTTCGGTTTTGCCTTGCTCTACACCGCCGTAGGCATCCCGCTGGCGCGCTTTGCCGATGTGGCCAACCGTGTGTGGATCATGACCGTCTGTGTGGCCCTGTGGTCGATTATGACGGCGCTCTGCGGCTTGGCCACGGAAGTCACTATTGGCTCGATTACCATAGGCGCGTTCTGGATTCTGCTGATGTGCCGGGTGGGTGTGGGTATTGGCGAGGCGGGCTGTACGCCGCCGGCCAACTCCCTGATTGCGGATTACTTCATTCCGCGTGAACGCTCCCAGGCACTGGGCTTCTACGCGATGGGCGTTACGCTCGGTACCATGGTTGCCAATATCGTCGGCGGCTGGGTTACCGATATGTTTGACTGGCGCACCGCGTTTTTTGTTGTCGGTTTGCCGGGTCTGCTGGTCGCATTGATTTTCAAGCTTACTGTCAAGGAGCCGCCGCGCGGCTACACCGATCCGCAGCAGGCCGAGGTAAAAGAGCGGGCCAGTCTGGGCGAGGCTATCCATGAACTGATGGGCAAGCCTGCTTTCTGGCTGATGACCGCCGGCGCCACCATTGCCGCGTTCTGCGGTTATGGTATCTCGTCGTTTCAGTCGCTGTTTCTGGTTCGCACCTATGAAATCACCGCCGGTCAGGCTGCCATCTGGATCAACACGCCGGTAGCGCTATCTGCAGCGATTGGCACCTTTGCCACCGGTTGGCTGGCGACCCGTATTTACAAGAAGCACCCGGGTGCTATCGCCTGGGTCCCAGCAGTAGGTCTGGCGTTATCGGTGCCGTTTTACATTTTTTCCTTCACTACCAACAACCTGCTTTACGCTGCAATCGGCCTGGTGATCGGCGGCTTCGTGAAGTACGGCTATCTGGCTGCGCAGTACACAATTGGCCAGGGTGTGGTGAGCATGCGGGTGCGCGCCATGGCCACGGCCGTGATGCTGCTGCTGGTCAACCTGATTGGCTATGGCTTTGGCCCGCTGTTCATTGGCGCTGTCTCCGATATCTTCTTCAAGTCTGGCATCGCCGAGCTTGGGGTCGCAGCGGGCGAACTGGCGCGCAATCAGTGTCACCCCGCCGTGGTCGGCCAGCTGAGCGAGAATCTGCAGGAAGTCTGTGGGCAGGTTTATGCGCAAAGCCTGCAAACATCCATGGTCATCATGGCCTGCTTGTATATTTCCAGCGCACTGTGCTTTCTGTTGACCTGGCGCCGGCTGGGCAAGGACATGGTGGACCGGCAGGATAAATAGCCGGTCTCGCCATACTTGGCTACGAGAGGGCGCATAGCGCCCTTTTTTTTGCTTATGGCAGGGGATAGCCATCACCTGGCCGATTTTTCGAACCGCTGGTTAAAGCGCTGCGCACCTTACTGGCGAATGGCGTTGCCGTAGTTGCGCTGCTGATTTCGCTGCGGGGCCTGTTGATACGGCGGTGGCTTGGCGTTGCGCAGCATGAGGTCTAGGTTCCTGTTGCGCATCGCTCGCTCGTGGTCACGCTGCTCCTTGTATTGCTGTTGTTGAGCGCGGTAGTTGGGCCTTTGATATTGGTTATTTTGCTGCTGACCGGGGCGCTGCGACCAGCGATCACGCCGCTGGCCGTAGTTGTCGTGCCTGTGGTAGCGGGGTTGCTGCCCATACGCTGGGTAGCGATATGGCTGCGTCCACTGCTGAGAGTGCCTGGGCTGCTGATGTTGCAGGCCGGGGTAATAATCGTATTGCCGCACCTGGCCCTGTTGGCCGTAGGTGATCGATTGCCCATAGGTTTGCCGGTTTGGCTGTACGATGATCACTCGCGGTTGCGTCTGGTATATCTGAGCATGCCGCGGAGGCGCCGGGTTGTAAGGGTCTGCATAGAGGTGAGTGGCAGGGCCACCGAAGAGCAGGGTTGCAATGCCCACAAGGGTTACACCAAGACGTATATTCATTCGCTTGTCTCGCTTAGCTATACCGCATTCATACCGGCGTCGGATGCATCCTGCAGCGCGGGGGTTACTCATACGACAGCAAAATGACGGTAAAAACTGCGTTTTAAATGTAACTTTGCGTGCATCTACCCGGCCACGCCCTTGGCTTGCGGGAATGCGCGTTACCTGGCCAGTCATGTGCATGTTGAATGGCAGGGCGACAGTATCGGGGTGCTATCGCTGATTGCGGGGGTCAGGCACTACCCGCTCTAACCGTGCGCAAGCCCACTCCACAAAAGCTCGTACCCGTGGCGCAAGCTGTAACGAGTGCGGATACACCAGTTGAATCGGCAGATCCACCGGTTCAAAGGCCGTCAGTACGCGAGTGAGGCGCCCGTCGGCCAATTCATCCGCCACCTGATAATGCATAAACCGCGCGACACCCACGCCTTGCGTACATGCCTGGCTGGCCGCGCGTATGTGATTGCAGGTCAGCCGCGGCGTTACGGTCTGGGCTTGTTGCTTGTCGTTCTCGCGGAAGTACCACTGGTTGCCCTGGGAGGAGATAGCGATGCAGCTGTGGTGTTGCAGGGCCTTGGGGTGATCGAGGGTGGCGGCGTTTTCCAGATAGTCGGGGCTTGCGCAGGCGACCAGCCGGGTGGTGCCGATCTGGCGGGCGACCAGTGTGGAGTCCGGCAGGTGGCCGATGCGCAGGGCAAGGTCGAGGCGCTCATCCACCAAGGGTACCAGGTGATCATTGAGCAGCAGCTCGATGCGCAATTCACTGTGTGCTTGCAGAAACTCATTCACCAGCGGCGCCAGATAGCGCTGGCCAAACTCTACGGGTGCGGTCAGGCGCAGCAGGCCGCGTATGCAGCCGTCCTGTGTGCCCAGGCGCTGTTCCATGTCATCCATCTCTGCCAGCAGGCGGCGACTCCAGGCCAGGTACTCGTTGCCTTCGTCGGTGAGCGCCATACTGCGTGTGCTGCGATTAAGCAGCCGTACCCCAAGATGGCGTTCCAACGCCGCCAGTGAGCGCACCAGTGAGGCAACGGATTGGCCAGTCGCCTCGGCGGCGGCGCTTAAGCTGCCGTTGTCGACGATGCGCACGAAGTTGGCCATTGCCTTGAGTCTATCCATTGCCACCGTCCATTTGTGCGTTTTGTGCATAGGTGTTGTCAGGCCTGCACCATAGGTCTGACGCCGGGCTAGGCGGACACTATGGCTACCGACGACCACGGGAGTGTTCACCATGAATCATGCAATCAACCCGGCGCGTATTCAGGCCTATGACCATATCGGAATTCGAGTCAGTGATAAAAGCCGCGCCATGGCTTTTTATCAGGCGCTGGGTTTCGTAGAGAGCGCCAGCTTTGCGCAGTTCGAGGCCAACGAGATGATCACCGCCGCGGGCGTGCGCATCAACCTGATCTTCAACGGCACACGCAGGGCCAACAATGTGCTGCTGGATGAGCCAGTGAAACTGCCCGGCATTACCCACCCAGCCTTCATTGTTGATGACCTGCAAGCACTGCAAGCCTGGCTGGCAGAGCAGGACATCGCCATTACTGAAGGCCCGCATCACATCGGCCCTCGGCGTATCGCGCTGTTTATCCGTGACCCGGACGGGAACGTTCTTGAGTTCAACCAATTGGTAAAGGGAGACGCACAATGAAACTGTACGATCTGGAGCCGTCGGGCAACTGCTACAAGGTGCGGTTGTTGGCTGCGCTGAGCAATATTGAGCTTGATTTGGTCGCGGTCGATTTTGCCAACGGTGAACACAAGCAGCCGCCGCTGTCGGACCTCAACCCGCTGTGCCAGCTACCGATATTGCACGATGGTGATCTGGTGCTGCGTGATTCGCAGGCCATTCTGGTCTATCTGGCTGGCCAGTATGGCGGCTTGGCCTGGTGGCCGGCGCATGCGCAGGGCCAGGCGGAGATCATGCAGTGGTTGTCGTTTGCCGGTAACGAGGTGGAGCACAGCCTGTGTGCAGCTCGGCTGGTTAGCCGGTTCGGCAATGATCTGGATAAATCGGCAGCCCTGGCCAGAGCCGCGGTGATACTGCCGATCCTGGACGCGCACCTTGCGCAGCATGAATGGTTGGCAATGGGGCGGCCGACCATTGCCGAGTGCGCGGTCTACCCTTATGTGGCATTGGCCCCGGAGGGTGATGTGGATCTTGCGCCCTATCACAACATCCTGAGTTGGCTGGCAAGGGTAGAGGCACTGCCGGGGTATCTGGCCAAACCTTGAGCGCTGCTGCCAGTGCGGTTGGCAGCGGCGTGGGGGTATGATTGCGTTTTGGTTGGCATGGCGCCAGGCGCAACCTGCTGTCAGTGCGCTGCCGCAAGTAAAGAGGGTCTCTAGCCCCGTAACAGGCGCGTGATAAAGTGCCACAGCATGGACTTGGCGGACTAAACACAGGGATGAACATGAAAAAGCATCTGTTACGCGCACTCGTTATTGGTTTAACGCTTTTTGTTGGGGCAATTACCCTGGCGGTTGCTTTTGGCGGCCCTTCAGCACCGGCTGTTATGTCTTCGGTAAACGACCCCTTCAGGGCGGTGGATTATTCCGGATTGCCCAAGCTTGAATACTATCCCGCACGCGATGGCGAGAGCCTGGCGTTTCGGCGCTATAGCGCCGCACAAGGTGAGTCCAGCGGCAGTGCCGTATTGTTGCACGGCTCCTCGGCTGACAGCCGCAGCATGCACGTGCTGGCCGAAGCACTCTCGGTGGCAGGGCTGGAGGTGCATTCCCTCGATGTGCGCGGGCATGGCAGTTCGGGTGAAAAGGGCGATATCGCCTATGTGGGGCAACTCGAGCACGACCTGCAGGACTTTGTTGCCGCAGTGAAACCCGCCGAGCCGGTAACGCTGATTGGCTTTTCATCCGGTGGCGGATTTGCCCTGCGCGTGGCCGGTAGCGAGCGCGCGGATCTGTTTGACCGTTACGTGCTGCTTGCTCCGTTCATCAGCCAGGATGCGCCGACCTATCGCGCTAACAGCGGCGGCTGGGTCAAAGTGGGCGTGCCACGTTACGTGGCACTGTCGATTTTGAATCAGCTGGGGATTCACCGGTTCAATCACCTGCCCGTTATCAGCTATGCATTGAGCGATGATGCGCGGCAACTCTTGACCCCGGAATACTCTTTCAATCTGGCGCAGAATTATCGTCCGCAGGCCGATTACAGCGAGGCCGTACGCCACCTACGCCAGCCAACCCGAGTGCTCGTGGGTGAGCAGGATGAAATGTTCCAAGCGCAGCGCTTTGATGAGGTGTTCCGCGCGGCTAATCAGCCAGTGCCGGTGACCATCGTGGATGGCGTTAACCACATAGGGCTGACATTGAAGCCCACGGCCATCAGCGCGGTAGTCGATGCGCTGGCGCAGGGTGAATGACCAACTGGCCGCGCCCGGGCGGCTGACATCGCGGGCAGCCGCTGGCTTACCTTTGCAAGATAAAACCAACTAATCGCGCCTGTGCGCAATCCTGGAGCTACAACTGGCCATGGCACTGCAAACCTGGTTGATCTACCTGCTGGCGGTCATTGGCCTGTCTCTGTCTCCGGGGCCAAACGGCTTGTTGGCGTTGTCGCATGGCGCGCTCTATGGCTGGCGCAAGACGCTCTACACGATTCTGGGCGGCTGCCTGGGTTTCGTTGTAATCATCGCGTTGTCGATGTTTGGCATAGGGGCGCTACTCAAGGCGTCGCTGTTTTGGCTGACCACGCTGAAATGGCTGGGCGGCGCCTATCTGGTGTGGCTGGGCATTCAGCTCTGGCGCTCGCCTCCCATAGGGGTAACCAGCCAGGCAGCGGCGGCACCAAGGTCTGCGCCGTTGCTATTTCGCCAGGGCGCGCTGGCTGCGGTCAGCAACCCCAAGGTAATTTTGTTCTTTGTCGCGTTTCTGCCTCAGTTTATTGATCCGGCCCGTAGTCTGCTTGTGCAGTTTGCCGTGCTGGCGGGTACCTTCGCGGTGGTTGAATTAAGCGTAGAGCTGCTGGTCGCCAGCCTGGCCAGCCGTATCAGCTTGTGGCTAGCCAGGGTGGGGCGGCGCTTCAATCAGGGTTGCGGGGCTATTTTCATCGCCATCGGGGTAGCGCTGCCGTTGCGTGGTTAGCGCATTGCCGGTTCAAGCCTCTGGCAGTTTGGCGATCACCTTGATCTCAAAATCAAACCCGGCCAGCCAGGTTACGCCCACACAGGTGATGTTGGGGTAGGGCGCTTCGCCCCAGTGATTTTTTACCACCGTGGGCCAGACGCTTTCAAAGCGCGAGTGCGGATCGACAATAAACACGGTGACGTCTACCACATCGGCAAAGCTGCTGCCGGCGGCGTCCAGAATGCCGTTGAGGTTCTTGAAGGCCAGGGCTACCTGGTCCAGCAGCTCCGGCTCGGGGCTACCATCTGCTCTGCTGCCCACCTGCCCGGAGACGAACAGAAAACCGTTAGAGCGGATGGCCGGTGAGTAATGGTGTTGCTCGTACAGGGCGTGGCGCCCGGCGGGGAAGACTACGTCGCGCTTGCTCATGACTACCTCTTCGTTGGTTTGCTCAGGGCTGCGTGAGCCCGAAGAGGAAACTCTAGGCGCTTGTGCGCAGACGATAAACGCGCAACAGTAATCAGCACTGTTTGTGATTCCCAAACAATCCAAGGCAATAAGGGCGTTAATGGACCGGTTTGATGCGATGCAGGCGTTTGCCCGAGTGGTAGAGGCAGGCAGCTTTACCAAGGCAGCGGAAACTCTGCATATGAGCAAAACGACCGTCACCCAGCTGATACAGCAGTTGGAAGCGCGGCTGCGGGTAAAACTGCTCAACCGCACTACGCGCAAGGTCAATGTGACCGCCGACGGCGCGCTCTACTACGAGCGGGTGATACGCCTGCTGGCGGAGATGCACGACGCGGAGGCCAGCTTGTCGGGCGCCGCGGTAGTCCCGCGAGGGCGGCTACGGGTCGACGTACCCAGCCCGCTGGCGCGATTACTGTTGGTCCCCGCGCTGCCCTCGTTCTATGCGCGCTACCCGGACATTCAGATCGATATGGGTGTAAGTGATCGTATTGTCGACATCATTGATGAGAACGTCGATTGCGTAGTGCGCGGCGGTGAGCTGACGGATATGTCGTTGATGGCGCGCCGCGTGGGCGATCTGCAACTAGGGGTGTTTGCCGCCCCGGCCTACCTTGAACGTCTTGGTTGGCCTGCTCACCCTTTGGAGTTGGAGAACTCGGCGCACCGTACTGTCGGTTTTCTCTGGGCGCGCACCGGGCGAGCGGTACCCTATGCCATGTACAAAGAGGGGGAGCGCTTGCAAATAAAAGGGCAGTACCAATTGGCCGTGGACGATGGCAACGCTTATCTGGCAGCGGGTTTGGCCGGGCTCGGTATTCTCTGGTTGCCCAAATACATGTCTGCAACCCACGAGGCAAGCGGAGAGCTGGTGCAATTATTCGAGGATTGGATGCTGGAGTCGATGCCGCTTTATGTGGCCTATCCACCTAACCGGCATATCAGCCTGAAGCTGCGCGTGTTTATTTATTGGGTGGCAGACCTCATGGCGAGGCACGCGCCAGTATCGCACCCTGACTGAGCTTCGACTACGACTCACACATGTGCTGGAATCAGCAGCCCCTTGCGTCGGTAGGCTTCTATATCAATCCCGAAGGCGCCGCTGCTGTGCACCTCCTTGACGCGCAAAGGCTTGCCGTTGGCATCAACGGTGGTGGTGGCCAGGTCGATTACGCGCTCTTTACAGAGCTGCTTGTTGGCATTCAGCACCCGCATGATTTTCGGCTTCAGCTTGCTGGTGGTGGAGCAACCGATGATGATGCCGACCTCACCGTTGCTCAGCTCGACAATCTCGCCCGCTGGGTAAATGCCGATCAGGCGCACAAAATGGCCTACGATCTCTTCATCAAAATGACTGTTTACCGATTCAAGCAGGATTCTGAGCGATTCAAGGCTCGATTTGCCCTTGCTGTAAATACGGTCGCTGTTGATGGCATCGTAGGCATCGACCACGGCAATGATTTTGGCGAAGTAGGGGATACGCGCGGCATCCAGCCCGCGCGGGTAGCCCTTGCCATCCAGCCTCTCGTGGTGGGAGTAGGCGACATCTACGGTGGCCGGTGTGACCTGCTGATTGCTCATCAGCAGCCGGCGGCCTTCGTTGGCGTGGCTCTGCATAATGCGCAGCTCGTCTGCAGTAAGGGCGCCGGGTTTGTTCAATATTTCATTCGGCACCTTGATCTTGCCAACATCGTGCAGCATGCCGCAAACGCCGATCTGCTCAAGCTGGTACTCAGCCAGGCCGATCTCTCTACCCAAGGCAATGGCGAGGATGGATACTCGCAGCGAGTGTTCAGCGGTGTAGTGGTCACTATTTTTGATGCGGGCCAGCCAAAGCATGGCAGCCGGGTTACGCAATATGCTCTGTACGCACTCCTTGACCACGGTCTTGACCGCCGCAACGTCCAGTTCCTGGCCCAGACGCACTGCCTCCAGAATGCGCAGTGATTCGTCATGGGCCTTGTGCCAGACTGGCGAGGCCTGCTGCATTTCCTGATTGAACTCGACCTTGGCCACAATGGGTTCTAACCCGGGCGCTTCAGCATGGTTCTCGATCACCTGCTGTTTCACGCCCACACTGCGACGGGAATCCACCCAAACGTGCTTGCATATCTGTTGCAGCAGTCGGACTTCCTGCTGCTGGCGAATGCGGAAGCCTTGAAACACAAAGCTGGTCTCGGTCCAGGGGCGATCCAGCTCGCTCACGTACATGCCGATGGTGAGCTGGGCAACATCGATTTTCATGCGGTCCGTTCTGCTGTTGTCTGGCATGGGTAATCTCAATCAGGGGCAGCGGCGCTTTTTTATTATTTATAAACCATAACCTGTCGTTTTGCTTGTGGCTTTGGCGGCCAACCCGCAACCTGTGGTCAACCGATTCAACTGCTTGGGCAAGGCTGGCGCGGAACATCTATTTGTTTCTGGCCGTCCCAGCTAACGCCACTTCGCAAGGAGACTGCAAGGATGTCTGACCCCTACCACCTGCACCGTTTCATCGACGCCCAGGCCACCACCTTCGCCACCGCGTTGACCGAACTGCATGCTGGCCGCAAGACTTCGCACTGGATGTGGTTTGTCTTTCCTCAACTGGCTGGGCTTGGACACAGCGAGCTGGCCCGGCGCTACGCTATCGCCAACCTGGACGAGGCACGCGCCTATCTGGCGCACCCCGTGTTGGGGCCGCGCCTGCATACTTGCGCGCAGGCGTTGCTGGCTTGGCGCGAGTGCTCGGCAAGGCACATCCTGGGGACGCCGGATGATCTCAAGCTGCGCTCCAGCATGACGTTGTTTGCACTGGCTGCGCCGGGCGAGCGCTTTTTTACCCAGGTGTTGCAGGCCTTTTATGCCGGGCAGGCAGATCAGCGAACGCTCGACTTGCTGGGCGCGGCGCGGTTGCCTGAGCCAGCGGAGGATGCACTGGCGCTGGCGGCGCGTCAGACCCTGGCGCACTACGAGCAGAACGCCGAGGGTTTTCGCGAAGGTACGCAAGATCACGACGTAAGCCAAAATATAGAAGCCCTGCTGCGGCATATACAGGCGCCCGGGCCCTGGCACATTCTGGATGTGGGCTGCGGCCCTGGTCGCGACCTGCGCACGTTCACCGCGCTGGGCCATGTGGCGGTCGGGCTGGATGGCTGCGAACGCTTTGTGCAGATGGCGCGCGCCGATAGCGGCTGTGAGGTCTGGCAGCAGGATTTTCTGGCGCTGGATTTACCGGCGCAGCGCTTCGACGGAGTCTTTGCCAACGCGACGCTGTTCCATATACCCAGCCGCGCATTGCCCGCTGCCTTGCGTCAGTTGCACCACTGCCTGAAGCCGGGCGGTGTGATGCTCAGCTCTAACCCGCGCGGTGAGGACCAGGAAGGCTGGAATGGTGACCGCTATGGCGCCTACTATCGGCTGGAAACCTGGCGAACATTGATGCAGAGCGCAGGCTTCGACGAGCTTGAACACTATTATCGTCCGGCAGGACTTCCGCGTGAGCATCAGCCCTGGCTGGCCAGCGTTTGGCGCCGCCGCGCAAGAGATTGAGTTGCCTGTATTTGCAAATACAATAATCAGAGAGTAGTGTTTGTAGATACATGATAGACGGACATTCTGCCCATGCTCACTTTAACTGCCGCCGCACCAGAAAAAACCACCTCTGCCACAGGGCTGCGCGCTGCTGTCGCCATCCTTGATAAGTGGGGTGCGACGGGTGAGCAGGGCGAGGCGATATTGCGCGTCTCGCACAGCACCTATGCCCGCGCCAAGCGCAAGGATGGGCTTGCCGCCATCAACCTGGATCGCGATCAACTGACCCGCGTCAGCTTTGTGTTGAACATACACGCGGCGCTGCGCACCGTGTTCGATAATCCCGAGAATCTGTACGGCTTCATGCGTATGCCCAACCACAACCCTTTCTTTCTCGGCCGTTCGCCGCTCGAGGTGATGGGTAGTGGTGACATAGTCGCGGTATATGAAACCTTCCGACGCATTGATGTGCTGCGGGGCAGCCAGTGGTAAGTGCACAAAACTTGCCGGCGTTGCCCGCGGCGGACATACGCGGTTACCGGCTGATCAACTCCAAATACCCGCCCATTGCGATTTTTGATGATGTCGCCAGCGCCGACGAGTTTGAGGCGCTTTATGCCCTGCAGGCGCTGACCAATCCAAGGCTGGCCAATCAGGCCGGGCGCCTGGAGATGATCCCGCGGCAGGACATTCCCTTCGGCATTCCCGGCTGCTCTTATGCGGCTGCGCCCTTTACCCATGTGAATCCCGATGGTTCGCGCTTCAGCGATGGCTCATTTGGCGTTCTGTACCTGGCCGATAACATGGATACCGCGCTGGCCGAAGTGCGGTATCACCAGCAGGCCTATTGGGGCAGGGTGCCGGATTTGCGCTATGAGCGTTTTGTGTTCCGTGGCCTGACCACGCGTTTCAATGAGGCCGGAGCGCTGGATGCGCTGACGATTGCGCGCAGCGATCCGATCTACGCACCTGATGATTACAGTGCGTCACGGGCCTTGGGGCGTGCCTCGCTAAAGGCCGCCGCAACCGGGCTGCGGTATCACTCGGTACGCCAGCCGGAGGCTGTGTGCTGGGGGCTGTTTACGCCCAGACAGGTCAGCTCGGTGGTGCAGACGGCGCATTACGAGATGATCTGGAACGGCGAGATCGCGGCGGTGCACAAGTTGTCGACTCAGATTGGCTAAGTGATCCGCCGCAGCCAAGATGGGGAGGGCAAGTACCCGACTGGCTAACGATTTGTTCCTGCCCCAAGTAAAACAACCCGGCTGTTTGCCGGGCTGTTTTATCTGGGCGAAGGCTTATTCCTCGGCGTTGGCTCGATCGCGCGATAGCTTTTTCGCCGTCTCCAAATGGCTTTCTAGCTTGGTCAAGGCTTTCTCCGCCAGCGCGCTGACCTCTTGATCGCGGCTTTGCTGCGCATCCTTGAATAGTTCGATGCTTTGCTGGTGTTCAGTGATCTGACTATTCAGGTAAGCCGCGTCAAAGGACTCACCATCACGGCGCTCGAGTATCCATTGTTTGCCCTGGTCAATCAGGCTGGAGTCGGTGGCAATCTCGATATTCAGGTTCTTGGCCAGCGCAGTGAGTTGCTCGTTCAAAGCGGTGTGATCATCAAGCAGTTGCTGAGCAAAGGTACGAATCTCTGGCGAGCCCTCTTGCAGTGCCGCTTTTGCGCTTTCGATTGCGGCCAGGTTATTGGCGGTGGCTTTTTCGAAGAACGCTTCGAGTTCATCGCCCTGCAGGTAGTCAGAGCGCTCGGCATCGACACCGGGCAGGTCGCTCGATTGCGCTTCAGGTTGCATTTGCTGGTTGCCGTCACTGAGCGCGTGGGGTTGCTCGTCAGTGGCTGCGTGGCTATTCAGCGATGCCAGGCCACACAGCACTGCGGCGGCAGTTGCGTAGGCTATAGGGATTCTTTTCATGCTGTAGTCCTCCGTTTGGCGCGTTCAACTGAGGCGCCTTTGCACTCGGCTCAACCGATTACCGGCCGCGCTCTTGTGTAATTACGGTGCGTTAGTGCCACCAGAGCCTGGACGCGGCCCAGCATTGGATCCGGCTGTATTGCCAGGCTGGGTACCATTGCCCATGCCGGGTGTGCCCGGTGTCGTGCCGGGTGCGGTACCTGGTCCCGTGCCTGGCGTGGCGCCTGGGCGGGTGCCGGTGGCCCCAGTGGGGCCTCGGTCACGCTGATCGCGGCTCTCGGCTTCGATGGCGTCCAGTCGCTTCTGGCGCGCGTTATCCATCGCATCACTGGTTTCACTTTCTACGACATTTGTCCGGTTTTCAGCGGCGGCTTGTGTGCCTGACATGCTATTGCCTGCAGGCTCGTTGTCGTATTGGGTCGCAGCAGCCGGCAAGCTGCTTGCGAGGGCGGCTGAAAATAGCGCTGAACTGAGTAGCTTTAGCTTCGGGTCCATCACATTCTCCTGAGGCGTCGGGTGTGCAGGGCTTGGCCTTGCTTAACGGTAGAGCCGTTACTCCCGGTAGTAGTTCAAGGTTTGTTATTTCGGATGAACCTCTTGGCTACTGCGCTTTCACACTATCAGGGCCTGCGTTTTCTGAACCAACCCTCTACGGCCCGAATAGGAGATGAGTTATGTCTAGCGATCAAAAACATCCAGGTGAGAATGATCTCCCGCACAAGCCGCGTCCTGACGAGGAAGTGCCGCACACTAAGTGGGAAGGTGAGGTGACCGGCGAAGAGTTGAATAAGGTGGATGCGGGCGAAATCGCGAAGCAGGTGAAGGAAGAGAAGTAACCGGCGCTGTATTCACTGCGTTTATGGGCAAGTAATTCTGTCTGTTGCGCGGCAAGTGCTTTGCTTGCATTGGCTACCGGTGCTGATTAGGTTCTTGTTGTAGCTAGTTAACACAACAACAAGACAGGATTGGACCACGATGCTCAATGCAGTCGGTTTTGCCGCGCGACACGCCCGTATTGTCTGTGCACCGGAGCAGACAGGTGCCCCCAGTTATCCACCCTCAGCCACTATCAGGCTGGCTGATTTACGTTATATGCAGGGCTTTCCGCCAGCGGCGGACAAGCAAATCACCCGCGCCGAGTATTTAATCGATTACCCCAAGGTACGCTGGGCATTTCAACACATGCGCGAGTTGATCCCTTCGCGGCAGATCGACCGTGGCCCGGGTGCCGCATCCGCGCTGGCAGCAGGCAATAACCGCGAAGCCGAAATCAACGCTCTGCACATCAGCATGGAAGACGGCGAATCCATCAGCTTCAGCGAATTTCTGGAGCGCTCCTACGCCGATGCGCTGTTGATCATTCACCAGGGCCAAGTGATCTATCAGGCTTACCCCAATATGGACGATGCACTTAGCCCGCACATGCTGTGGTCGGTGACCAAATCGTTTACGGGTCTGATTGCCAATATGCTGATGCACGAAGGCGTACTCGATGGCCAGTCGCTGGTGACCGAACATGTTCCCGAACTGGCCGGTTCCGGCTGGGCTGGCGCCACCGTGCAACAGGTGCTGGATATGACCGCTGATGTGAAGTATTCGGAGGTCTACGCCGACGGTACCTCGGATGTTATTCACTACGGACTGTCTGCGGGTATCACCCAATCCTCCGAGTGGAAAGGCGCCGCTAGCCTCTATGAATACCTGCCGTCGATCGGCGCCGACCGGCCGCATGGCGAGCACTTTGCCTATCGCACGGTGCACAGTGAGGTGCTCGGCTGGGTCATCCGCCGGGTCAGCGGCAAGGACCTGGCGCAGCAGATCACCGAGCGTATCTGGCGCAAGCTGGGCGCTGAACAGGACGCTTACATCCTGCTCGATGGCAAGGGTACTGAATGGGCCGGGGCGGGGTTGAATGCCACGCTGCGGGACCTTGGACGCTTTGCCGAGATGCTGCGCCAGGGTGGTTACTACAACGGACAGCAGATAGTGCCGCAAGAGATCATCGCCGAGATACAGCGCGGCGGCGACCGTAACGCCTTTGCGCGCTTTGGCCGCAAAGGGATGGAGGGATACTCGTACCACGATCACTGGTGGGTGTCGCACAACAGCGATGGCGTGTTTGAGGCCATGGGCGTGCACGGCCAGCTGATCCATGTGAACCCGACAGCGCAACTGAGCGTAGTGCGTTTGGGCTCTCACCCGGTGGCGTCGAATGACTTTACCTACGCGATGACGCGGCGGGTGATGGAGGCGCTAGCCGTCTTGTTGCGCGGCTGAGAACAAGCGGGCACGGCTGTCGCGCGGTGCCTGAGAGTGTTCAAAGGCTGCCGAAAACCTTTTTTGCCAGGCTGGTAGCGGCTTCTGTGGGGTTATTCCGAATCTCTGCTTCCTGCTCAGCCATCATCTCGAACAGGCCGTCCAGGGTGCGTTCGGTCACATAGCCTTCGATATTCGCATCCTTGGCGTCGACCACGCCGAAGTTGGAGGCCTGTGAAGCAAAGGCGTTATATTGCTGGGCCAGCCCTACCTGATCGGTTGCATCCTTGACCACGGGTAAGAAAAGCGCGCGAATCTGATCGCGGCTACTGGTTTCCAGATAGCGGGTGGCTGAGTCCGCTGGGCCGGTCAGGATAGACTTGGCATCTTGCACGCTCATCTTGCTGATGGCACCTACCAGCAGACTCTGCGCCTGCGGCACCGCTGCTTCGGCAGCCTTGTTCATGCTGTCTTCCAATTGGGTAATCTGGCTACCCATCCCCATCATTTTCATGGTGCGCGACGCCTTGCCCAGGTTGCCGGGCAACTCGATGCGTACATCCGGGTTGTTACTGAAACCACCAGGCGCACTTAACTCCTGTACCGCGACCTCGGCACCCTGGGTCAGTGCATCCTTGAGGCCGGCGCTGGCGTCCTGCTGGGTGAGCTCAGACAGCGACAGGGCGCTGACGGAGGTCGACAACAGAGCGGTAAAAAGTGCAGCGAAAAGCGTTGAACGGGGCATGACAAGCCTCTGTTATTTGCTTGGGTACAGACCTAAAGCTTAGCCCATCGGCTACACTGGGAGGGCACTTTTCCGCTATTCCCTGGAGGACCACCTATGCTTCGCCCCGTCACTGCCTGGTTGATTTTGTTGTGCGGCCTATTCTGCATGGCCGGGGGCGCCTGGCTGGGGCTGCTGGGTGGCAGCTGGTTCTACCTGCTGGTGGGGCTGCTGATGAGCGTGGCAGCCTGCTTGCTGCTCGCACGTCACGCTATTGGCCTGATGGTTTACGCCGTGGCCCTGCTGGGGACCTTGGGCTGGGCCGTGTGGGAGGTCGGATTCGATTGGTGGGCATTGGCGCCGCGCGGCGGCTTGTTGTTTGTTCTGGGTCTGTTGCTGGTATTGCCGGCCGCGCGTCGCGATCTGCGCTCTACCACTAGCCAGATCGCCTATACCGGCCTGCTGAGCATGGCGCTGCTGGTGTCTGCCGGGGTGGCAGGTTATGCATGGTTGCAACCGCAGGGGATTGACGGCGCCTTCAGTGAGGAGCGCATGGCCTCGGCCAGCAGTGAGCAGGTAGCGGCCGCCGCCGTGCCGGACGGCGAATGGCACGCGTACGGCCGCACCGCGGCTGGCCAGCGTTTCTCGCCGCTGACGCAGATAACCGCCAGTAACGTCGGAGAGTTGGAGGAGGTGTGGCGGTACCACACTGGGCAGATTCGCGATGCCGACGACCCCGGCGAAACCACCTACGAAGTAACACCGCTGGTGGTAGACGACCGCATGTACCTGTGCACACCCTTTGGCACTGTAATCACCCTCAACCCGACCACCGGCGAAGAGCTCTGGCGCTTTGATCCGCAGTTGCGCCAGCCGCCAACGGTTACTACACAGCATATGACCTGCCGCGGCGTGTCTTACCACGATGCTGGTGAGCAAGCGGCTGAATCGGTGGTCTCTGTTGCGACCATGAGCAACGCCGAGCGACTGCAGGCAAGTAGTCGTGAAATAACCACCAAAGCAGCCGGGGTGGCGCAGAATGTGGCTGCGGGGCAGGCCGCACCGAGTGACCCGAACCCACAGGTGCGACGGGACACCGGTTACGCCAATGCCCGTGGTGTGTGCCAAAAGCGGTTGTTTATACCGACCTCCGATGGCCGTCTGATTGCCATCAGCGCAGAAGATGGCAGCATCTGCCCGGGTTTTGGCGGCGATGACGGTACGGTAAATCTGTGGGCGAACATGCCCAACGTGACGCCGGGCTCCTACTATTCCACTTCGCCGCCGGTAGTGACCGACAAGGTCATCATTGTCGGCGGCGCGGTGAACGATAACGCATCGACCACCTCGCCTTCGGGCGTGATCCGCGCCTTTGATATCTTCACCGGCGATTTGGTATGGAATTTCGACAGCAAGAAACCCGATGCCACAGCACCCATCGGCGAGGGTGAAACCTATTCGGAGAACGCCCCTAACTCCTGGAGTGTGTCGAGCTACGATCCCGAGCTGGATATTGTTTACCTGCCGATGGGCAACCAGTCACCGGATCAGTTCGGCGGCAATCGCAGCGCCGCAGTAGAAAAATACTCCTCATCCATCTTGGCCCTGCACGCCAGTACGGGGGAGGTGGCCTGGGTGTTTCAGACCGTTCACCACGATCTGTGGGACTACGACGTACCTTCGCAGCCCAGTCTGATCGACCTGACCATTCAGGGGCAGCGTGTTCCCGCTTTGGTGGCGCCGACCAAACAAGGCGAGATCTATGTGCTCAATCGCGTTACCGGTGAGCCGGTCTTGCCTGTGACGGAAGAGCCAGTACCCCAGGGCGCCGCTGAAGGCGACTTTACCGCGCCCACGCAGCCCGTCTCAGCGATTTCATTCAATCCGCCGACGCTCACCGGCAAGGATATGTGGGGGGCGACTCTGCTTGATCAGCTTGCCTGCCGCATTCAGTTTCAGCAGTTGAAATACGGCGGGCGCTATACCGCACCTTCGGAACAGGGCACCTTGGTCTACCCCGGTAACTTCGGTACTTTTAACTGGGGCGCCGTTGCGGTAGATCCGGATCGCCAGATCCTGTTTGGCATGCCGGTATACCTGGCGTTTACCTCCAAGCTGGTACCAAGGCCGGACGGTACCAGCCGCACGGTCACGAGCGAGGGTGAACCTATCATCAACGAAAACTTTGGTGCGCCTTACGCCACCAGCATGGCGCCCTTCATGTCGCCCGTAGGCCTGCCGTGTCAGCAGCCAGCCTGGGGCTATGTGGCCGGGGTGGACCTGACAACCGGTGAAACCCGCTACCAGCGCGTGAATGGCACAGTGCGTGATCTGGCCCCGGTTCCGCTGCCGTTCAAGATGGGCGTGCCAGGTATTGGCGGGCCCATCGTTACTCGCGGCGGTGTGGCTTTCCTCAGCGGCACCATGGATTACTACGTACGTGGCTACGATCTGCGCACCGGTGATGAGCTCTGGCGCAGCCGCTTGCCGGCGGGCGGGCAAGCTACACCTTCCACTTATCTGGGCACAGATGGCCGCCAGTTTCTGGTAGTGGTAGCGGGCGGGCACGGTTCTACCGGAACCAAAGCCGGGGATGCGATTATCGCCTACGCCTTGCCTAAGTAACGGCGCACTGCCAATGGCCGAGTCACGGGAGCGTCACCAAACGGCCATTGGCCAGTAACAGCGACTGGCTAATGTATTTTGACCATTTAGTCAAAATACAGGACGTTTGCCATGCTGGATTTGCCGCGCAAGGGGTTGTTGGGGGTCATGCTGTCGCTGTCGTTGGTCGCTTGTAACAGTGACAGCGATAATGATGACAACGATCAGGTTGAAGAGGGCGAAGGGCTAGAGCTCAATATCGCGCATATCAACGATCACCACTCGCAACTGGAGCCGTTCAGCGACACCGGCATACAGGTTGATGGTGAAGAGGTGCGCGTGGAGCTAGGCGGCTTCTCGCGCGTCACATCGTTGTTCCATCAGGCTGAAGAAGAGCTGCCTAACCTCATCAAGCTACATGCCGGTGACGCTATTACCGGCACCCTGTATTACACCTTTTATCAGGGTGAAGCCGACGCAGACATGATGAATACGGTCTGTTTCGACGCCTTTGCTCTGGGTAATCACGAGTTCGACAACAGCGACGCCGGGTTGAAGACCTTTCTTGATTATCTGGCAACCGACGCATGCCAGACGCCAGTGCTGGCAGCCAACGTGAAGCCCGCACTAGGCACGCCGCTGGCAGACACCGCAGTGGATGACTACATCAAGCCCTATACCATCAAGGAAGTGGATGGTCGGAAAGTCGGCATTATTGGTATCGATATCAAGGGCAAAACACAGAACTCCTCCCGGCCGCTGGAAACCACCGTATTTGAGGACGAGGTAACTGCTGCGCAAGTGGCGATCGACGAGCTGACAGAGCAGGGCGTAGATCACATCATTTTGCTGACCCACCAGGGCTATGAGAATGATCAGACCATGGCGGCAGCCTTGTCGGGCGTTGACGTTATCATCGGCGGCGACTCGCACTCACTGCTGGGTGATTTCACGGCCATCGGCTACAGCGCTTCTGGCCCTTACCCTACAAAAACCACCAACCTGGACGGTGATACCGTGTGTATCGGTCAGGCTTGGGAATACGCCAAGGCCATGGGCCTGATGCGCATCAACTTTGATACCAGCGGCCGAGTAGACAGCTGCGAAGGGCAGGCTGCGCTGGTGATTGGCGACAGCTTCAAGAAAGACGACGGCTCCGGCAACTTCGTAGCGGTTAACGCGGCAGAGCAGGCGGAACTGCTGGCAATGATCGAGGCGATGCCGGAACTGCAGGTGGCTGAGCAGGATGCTGATGCCGAGGCAGTGCTGGCGACTTATAAAGACCGCATTGATGAGAAGAAGGCCGAGGTCATCGGTTTTGCCAATGAAGCCTTCTGCCTGGTGCGGGTGCCTGGCGAAAGCACCAACCGCAGCGCCGGCGTCGCGGGCTGTGAAGCGGCCAACACACTGGCGAAGGGGAGTGACGCGGCGCAGTTGGTGGCGGAAGCCTTTCTGGATGCCAGTCTGCGTGCAGACTTTGCCCTGCAGAACGCCGGCGGCGTGCGGATTCCAGTGCCGGCCAGGGATATCACCTACAACACCGCGTTCACCCTGTTGCCTTTTACCAATGTACTGGTAGAGCTGGACATCACCGGACAGGAGGTGGTGCAGGCACTCGAAGACGCCGTCAGCAACCATCTGGATGATGGCCAGTCGACTGGCTCGCAGCCTTACGCTGCCGGCCTGCGCTGGGATCTGGATATGTCACAACCCGAAGGTACGCGCTTCAGTAATGTTGAGGTCAAGGGTGCCGGCGGCAACTGGGTGGCGATCAATCCGACGCAGACCTACGTGATGGTAACCAACGACTTCATCGCGGAAGGGCGTGATGGTTATACCGCTTTAGGAAGCGTTACCGACGACGGACGCTCGACTAATACCTTCCTGCTCTACACCCAGAGCCTGGTCGACTATCTGCTCAAGACCGGCATGGTCAGCCCGCCGCTACGCGCCGATTACTCGCACCAACAGGTGATCAAGGCCAATGGCAGCACCCTGGCTGACTGAGCCTGCCGATTGCATGAGGCTTTAGTCTAACGGCATAAAGCTTCCAGCAATAAAAACCCGTATAAGTGCTTTTTAATCATGCGCTTATATGGGTTTTTTAATGCCTAAAGATAAGTTTAACGGACGCCTTGGCGTGGCGCACTCTACCAAAGTCTTAGTCTCCTACCACCGGGCCCGGTGCTACCTTGGTGGGTGTAATAACAACAAAAATTGGAGACAGTTATGTCCTTGTCAAAAGAAGACGCAGCACGCGGCTACTGGCGGGAAAACCTGCGGTTCATGATGATCTTGCTGGTCATCTGGTTCGCGGTATCCTTTGGTGCCGGCATCCTGTTCGTCGATCAACTCAACACCATCCAGTTTTTCGGCTTCCCGCTGGGATTCTGGTTTGCCCAGCAGGGCTCCATCTATGCCTTCGTGGTGCTCATCTTCGTGTACGTCTGGAAGATGAACAAGCTCGATCGCAAATACGACTTCCACGAAGAATAAGAACAGGAGTCCTGCAATGGATACGCAAACCTTGATTTACCTCTTTGTAGGGGCGACGTTCGCGCTCTACATCGGGATCGCGCTCTGGTCTCGCGCCGGTAGTACCAGCGAATACTACGTAGCAAGCAAAGGTGTACACCCCATCGCCAACGGTATGGCTACCGGCGCGGACTGGATGTCTGCCGCATCCTTCATCTCCATGGCCGGGATTATCGCCTTTGCCGGGTACGACGGTAGCGTCTATCTGATGGGCTGGACCGGTGGCTACGTGCTATTGGCCATGTGTCTGGCGCCTTACTTGCGCAAGTTCGGCAAGTTCACCGTGCCGGATTTCGTCGGCGAGCGTTACTACTCCCAGACTGCCCGGGTGGTAGCCGTGATCTGCGTGATCTTCATTTCCTTTACCTACGTAGCAGGCCAGATGCGCGGCGTGGGTATCGTGTTCTCACGCTACCTTGAAGTCGATATTGCCACCGGCGTCATCATCGGTATGGCGATCGTGTTCTTCTACGCGGTATTGGGCGGCATGAAGGGCATTACCTACACCCAGGTGGCGCAGTACTGCGTGATGATCTTCGCCTACATGGTGCCGGCCATCTATATCTCCATTCTGATTACCGGCAACCCAATACCGCAGTTTGGTTTCGGCAGTGATGTGACGGGAACAGGGCAATCGGTGATTGAGCGGCTTGACGGTATCGGTACCGAGCTGGGCTTTGGGGCTTATACCGATGGCTCGAAATCGACCATTGATGTGTTCTTTATCACCATGGCGCTAATGGTCGGTACCGCAGGCCTGCCCCACGTAATTGTGCGCTTTTTCACCACCCCAACTGTACGTGACGCAAGGAAATCAGCAGGTTATGCGCTGCTCTTTATCGCGATTCTCTACACCACTGCGCCGGCCGTTGCTGCGTTCGCACGTACCAATTTGCTGAACACCGTGGTGGATGCGCAGTACGAAGAAGTACCCACCTGGCTGCAAACCTGGGAGAACGCCGGCCTGATCGCTTGGCAGGACAAAAACAACGACGGTGTGATTCAGTATGGACCGGGTGCGCCCTTTGTCGGTAATCCGAGTTTCACCGGTGAGCGCGGTGCCAGCGGTGAGCGCCTGCTCAGCAACGCACCGACCGACGCCGCGACCGAGCTGTATGTCGACCGCGACATCATGGTACTGGCGAACCCGGAAATTGCCGGACTGCCAGGCTGGGTAATTGCGTTGATTGCCGCCGGTGGCCTGGCTGCTGCGCTGTCTACGGCCGCAGGTTTGCTGCTGGTGATCTCCACCTCCATCTCGCATGACCTGCTGAAGAGCAACATCGCACCCAACATCAGCGAGAAAGGCGAACTGCTGGCGGCGCGGGTAGCAGCCGGTGTGGCAATCGCGATTGCCGGCCTGTTTGGTATTTACCCCCCGGGGTTCGTGGCGCAGGTAGTGGCTTTCGCCTTCGGTCTGGCGGCAGCGTCGTTCTTCCCGGTCATCGTCATGGGGATTTTCTCCAAGAAGATGAACAAGGAAGGCGCCATCGCCGGCATGCTGGTAGGCCTGACCTTTACCTTCGGCTATATCGTGTTCTTCAAGTTCATCAGCCCTGAATTGAACACGGCCGAACACTGGTGGTTTGGTGTCTCGCCCGAGGGTATTGGTACGCTGGGCATGATCTTCAACTTCATTGCCTCGGTCGCGGTATCGTCCTTTACCAAGGCACCGCCGGAGCACATCCAGCATATGATTGAAGACATCCGCGTACCCCGTGGTGCCGGAGCCGCTGTCGACCATTAAGCAGCAAGGTTGTCAGCAACGTAACGAAAAACGCCCCGACTGGTTCGGGGCGTTTTTTTGCGGCGTCCTTGCCGTTGCGATCGGTCAGAAACGATAGGTCAACTGGGCGGACACGCCGTGAGCGCTGTTCTGATACTCAGCATTGTAGGTAGGCGCCTCGTCATAATTGACCTCACCCTTGCTTTCGTACAGATAAGAGTAGGCCATATCGAGCGTCACATCCTGATTGATGTCCCAACCGGCGCCAAGCGAGAAGATCTTGCGATCCGAAACCGGGATGCGGGCCGTGCGGTCGTTGTCATCGGTCGGTGATGGGTCAACGGTAAAGCCAGTACGCAGAACCAGGCTGGGGTTGACCTGGTAGGCCGCACCCACCGCGAACGACCAGATATCCTTCCATTTCAGCTCCTCGGTAACCGTGCCGAGCTGGCTGGCATACAACGCGGGCACGCCGCTGTTTTCAACGGTAATCTCCTGCAACTGACTCCAGCGCGTCCAAGTGGCACCGGCGTAGAGCGTCCACAGGTCATTCAACTGATAAGTGACCGAGGTATCCACTGACTCTGGTGAGGTAAAGTCGAGGCTGGCGTCGTAGTTGCCGTTCAGACTGGGAACCCCTGGTATCGGAATTACCGGTGCATTAGTGACGCGCGTGCGGCCCTCAAGCTTGTAATCGACCTTGGAGTGATAGGTCAGCCCCCAGGCCAACGCATCGGTAACATCCACCAGTACGCCAGCGTTGAAACCATAGCCGACGTCATCACCCTTGATGTTGACGTCGGTGTCGGCGCCTACGCCGGGGGCCAGTGCATTGGGTACTGCGCTGGTGAGCTTGCCGTCGATCCGGTTGATGGTTGGACCAAAGCCGACGGACAACCGATCATTTACCCGATAGCTGAGGGTGGGTTGCAGCGTAACCACCTGAACCTTGCTGTACACCCCGTGATATCGCCCCTGGAAACTGTCTTCATAGTCACTGATTACGCCGAAGGGCGCATAAACACCCACGCCGAAATGCCAGTCGTCATTCAACGGTGTCACGTAGTAACCAAATGGCACTGCTGAGAGGGGCACCATGTCGCCATCATTGCTGCCGGGGAAAGTACCGCGGGCGTCGCTGATGTCGGTTTTAGCCTTGATCACCGCCAGGCCGCCACTGACCTCGGCACGATCGAGCTTGGACATGCCCGCGGGATTGCCAAACAGGGTGCTGGCGTCTTCGGCGGACGACGAGCGACCGGCAAAACCGGTACCCATTCCGCTGGCACTTTGTTCGTTAATGGAAAGCCCGTTGGCGAGGACGGGATGGGCCAGGGCGCTAATCGCGACGGCGAGCGATCCCTTGATCCAGGTGGCTTTTTTCATCAGGCGATACTCCAGCGCGTTGCGTTGTCATTGGAAGGGCGCGCAAATTAACAGCCATTGTCTTTTCGTGCCAGACTTGACTAGCAAGAAAACCACACAAAGGCAGTTAAAATCGGACTTATCAGGTTAGTTTGCAGACAAAAGACGAAGTTCAATCAAAAACTGCCAACTCGCGCCTGGCGCAGCCTGCGCCATTGACTCAAGCGGCTTTTTAGATCACTCAATCTGAGCAGGCCCTGGCTGCGTGCGCGAGCCATCAAGATCAGCATGATTTCAGCGGTCGCCAGGGCGTCCGCTGCGGCGTTGTGCCGTTGACTGTTGTGCAGATGAAAGTAACGCTGCCAATCGTCCAGCGTGCCTTGCGGTAAATTCGCTTCAGGAAAAAGCATAGGAGCCAGCTCTGCAGCATCAATGAACTTGTGCCGCAGCCGGTAGCCCAGATCCAGACGTAACCCGCGCAGCAGCATACGCTGGTCAAAGGCCGCGTGGAAGGCAACGAACACGCACTCGCCGGCGAAATCCATGAAGTCCAGCAGCGCGTCGGCGGCGTCTACTCCACGGGCGATTTCACTGGGCGCGATGCCATGGATCAGAATGGACTCGGTGACCTTGTGGTCTTCGCGATATAGCGTGCATTCATACTGGCTGCCCAGATCGATGCAATCATCGCTGATCACCACAGCGCCGACCGAAAGAATCCGGTCACGGTGCACGTTCAGACCAGTGGTTTCCAGGTCCACCACCACCAGCCTCGTGTCACCCAACAGGGTGGCGTCAAGCCGTTGCGGCTTGGGTAGTTGCGCACAGCGCTGCTGCTGGTTCTCGCTCAGAGCCTGCAACGGGCGCCTGGTCAACCACCCAAGGGGGCTCACAGGTTATACCTCAGTGCCAGGCTGGCCTGCAGGCGTTTGGCCTGGCGAAAGGATTCGCGCAGGATGCGTCGATCCAGGTGATTCAACTGGTCAGGATCAATACGATTACTCAACGTCTTGCCACTGGCGTCCTGCTGTTGGTGTTGCTGCATACGTACCAGCTGAATGAATTGATAGGCCTCGACATAGGCATCGGCGTCGAGCGGCTCGATTACGCCTGCATCGCGCAACATCTGCAGGCGCGTCAGTGTATTGCTGGCAGTTATGCCGTTGGCCAGTGCCAGCAAGCGCGCTCCATCAACAAAGGGCCCGAGCCCTTGTACTTTGAGGTCGAGCGTATCCTTGTCAGTGCCGCTGCGGGCCAGAATGAACTCGCGCAGCCGGCCGATTGGCGGGCGATGAAGCAGGGCGTTCTGTGCCATTTGCTGTTGAAATAGCGTGTTGCTGGCGATGCGCTTGAGTACCGCCTGGAACATCTGCTCCGCTGCATCGGCTTTGCCCCAAACTACCCGAAAATCAAAATAGATCGAGGAAGCCAGAAGGTTCTGCGGCGTGGTGCTGTTAACCATGCGCGAAAAGCGCTCGGCCCACTCACTGGCCGACAAACACAGCTGCGGGTTGCCCGCCATGATGTTGCCCTTGCACAGGGTAAAGCCACACTCCGCCAGGGCCTGGTTGATCCGGCGAGCCAGTGGCAGCAATCGCTCGCGCACCTGCTCGGCCTGCGACGGGGAGTCAGCAGAGAAAAGAATGCCGTTATCCTGGTCGGTATGCAGGGTTTGTTCCTGCCGGCCTTCACTACCAAAACACAGCCAACTGAATTCAATACCTGGATCATCCTGTTGCAGGCAGATCTCGATTACGCGTCTGACGCTGTGATCGTTCAGCAGCGTAATGATGCGCGTAACCTGGGTCGAGGATGCGCCGTGCGCCAACATGCTGTCGACCAACCGGCGGATGTCGCTGCGCAGCGCGATCAGGCTCTCAAGGCGCGGTGCTTCGCGAAGGGTGCGCGCCATATGTACCAGATCCACCCGCTGTAGTGAGAACAGGTCACGCTCGGAAACCACACCGGTAAGTCGACCGTTATCTACCAGGCAGATATGCGCAATGTGCTCGCTGGTCATGGCAATGGCCGCATCGAAAGCACTGGCAGAGGAGGGCAGGTGGCTGGGGTCGGGCGTCATCACGGTACAGATGGGCTGCTCCAGGTCGCCGCCAGCCTCGGCAATCAGACCGCGCAGGTCACGCAGGGTGAAAATGCCCAACGGCGCCTGTTGCGCATCAGTGATCACAATGCTGCCAACACTGGCCTGGTGCATCAGTTTCACCGCTGCGCGGATCGGCGTCTCAGCCGAACAACTAACTGGCGCACGCCCAGTTAGCTCGCCCAGTGCGCTGTCCAGCGAGTAGTGCGAGCCCAGACTGTCGCTGGCTTGCTGTTGTGCCTGCTGATTGACCTGGTCCAGCAGGCTGCTGACCCCGCGCAAGGCAAAGTCGCGAAAGGGTAACGAGCGCCGGAACAGGCTGACAAAATCATCGCGGCTGATGGTCAGGCAGAAGGTGTCTTCGCCCGCGAGATGGACGGTGCGGGTGGCGCGCTCGCCTATCAGCGCCGCCAGTGGAAAGCATTCCCCCGTGCTGATTTCAAAGGTGGTGTCCGGTGTGGGCTGCCCGGCAATCAGGCGCTCGCCACGGATCAACCCCTGTTTGACGATAAAGAATTGCCGCGCAGGGCCATCCTGCGGATGCAGTATTTGTTCACCCGCGGCATAAAAGCGCAGTTGGGCATGCTCCACCAGCCAGGCCAGGTGCGCGTGCTCCATCAGATTGAACGGAGGGTAAGCAAGCAGAAAGCTGATGGTGCCGTGTACGTTCTGCATCACGGCAGTCTTGCCGGCCGCCGCAAAACGGTCTTCTCGGGTCATTGTCGGCCAACCTTGTTATCTGACATCAGTCTGCCTCGATGGAAATTCCCTGCCCATGCTACCTAAGTCTGGGTATGGCTAGGCAGGTCTGATTGTGCGATTGTGCGGGGCAAAGCGGTATGCGGCGCTGTTTCATCTGCCGGGTCGTTTTGCTATTGTGGCGGCTGAATTATCGCGTTCGGACAGCTTTTTGATTTAGCCGTTCAAAGCACGACTCCCGACGCCTACTATTATAGAAAAGGCAATGAGCTAGGATGCCGCCATCGCAACAATGCGGTGGAATAATAACGTACGGTTTTCTGCGCAAGGGGTGGGACTTGATCAAGGTACTGGTGGTTGATGACCATGACCTGGTTCGCATGGGCATCAGTCGGATGCTGGGTGATGTGCCCGGCCTTACCGTGGTTGGCGAAGCAGACAGTGGCGAAACAGCCGTCACACAAGCCCGCGCGCTGCGTCCGGACGTAGTTCTTATGGATGTGCGCATGCCCGGCATCGGCGGCCTCGAAGCGACCCGCAAGCTGGTCCAGCATGACAAACATATCAAGGTCATTGCGGTTACCGTGTGTAACGAAGAGCCGTTCCCTTCCCGGTTGATGCAGGCCGGCGCGGCGGGTTACGTGACCAAAGGCGCTGCACTGGAAGAAATGGTCGCAGCGATTCGACAGGTGCATTCAGGGCAACGCTACATCAGCCCCAATATTGCTCAGCTACTGGTGCTCAAGCACCTCAATCCGGGCGGCGAGTCACCCTTTGACTGTCTGTCGGAGCGTGAAATTCAGATCGCACTGATGATCGTGGGGTGCGAGAAGGTCAATAGCATCTCCGACAAACTCTGCCTCAGCCCCAAGACTGTGAACACCTACCGTTACCGGATCTTCGAGAAGCTGGGTGTGACCAGTGACGTCGAGCTGACGCTGTTGGCCGTGCGCAACGGCATGGTTGATACCTTGCACCAGTGAGCATGACCGACGTCACCTTCGATCCCAAGGCATTTCTGGCAACGGCCAGCAACAAGCCCGGCGTTTACCGCATGTTCGACGCCCAGGGCGAATTGTTGTACGTGGGCAAGGCAAAAAGCCTGAAGAAACGCCTGGCCAGTTATTTTCGCAAGACCGGCCTCAGTCCCAAGACGGAAGCGCTGGTCGCCCGGATAGCGCAGATCGACACCACCATCACGGCCAATGAAACCGAGGCACTGCTGCTGGAGCAGAGCCTGATCAAGAACAACCGGCCGCCCTACAACATCCTGCTGCGGGACGATAAGTCTTATCCTTACGTCTTCCTATCGAGCAACGATGACTTTCCTCGGCTGGGCCTGCATCGCGGCGCCAAGCGGGCGAAAGGGCGTTACTTTGGGCCCTACCCAAGCGCCGGCGCGATTCGCGAAAGCCTGAGCCTGTTGCAAAAGACCTTCATGGTGCGCCAGTGCGAAGACAGTTATTACCGCAATCGCACCCGCCCTTGTCTGCAATATCAGATCAAGCGCTGCAAGGCGCCCTGTGTGGGGCTGGTGGACCAGGCCGAGTACGCCGAAGACGTACGCCATTCGGTGATGTTTCTGGAGGGACGCAGCAACGCGTTGGCTACCGAGCTGAATGAGGCCATGGAGCAGGCCTCAAGCGAGCTGAACTTCGAACGCGCCGCCGAGCTACGCGACCAGATTGCGCTCCTGCGACGGGTGCAAGACCAACAGAGCATGGATACCGAGCAGGGCGATGTTGATATTGTCGCGGCCGTCGTCACGCCCGGCGGCGCCTGCGTGCATGTAGTGATGGTGCGCCAGGGACGTGTGCTGGGTACCAAGAACCATTTCCCGCGCGTACCGATTGAACAGGACGCTGGCGAAGTGCTCGCCGCCTTCCTGCCTCAATACTATCTGGGTACCGCCGAGCGAGAAGTGCCCTCAGAGATCATCGTCAACGCTGAGCATGAGGACTTTGCGGTCATTGCCCAGGCGCTGAGTCAGACACGCGGCGGCAACCTGCACATCAGCCACCGGGTTCGCGGCAACCGCAAGCGCTGGCTGGAACTGGCGCAGAGCAATGCTGAACAGTCGTTGGCCAGTCTGCTGGCCAACCGTCAGCATATCCAGGCGCGGTTCGAGTCGCTGCAGGAAGCGCTGGGGCTGGATGAGGTACCGACACGTCTGGAGTGCTACGACATCAGCCATTCCAGCGGTGAGGCGACGGTGGCGTCCTGCGTGGTGTTCGGCCCCGAGGGCCCACTGAAGAGCGACTATCGGCGCTTTAACATCGAAGGTGTCACTGCCGGAGATGATTACGCTGCGATGCGTCAGGCGCTGTTGCGGCGTTTTGGCCGAATCCAGGAAGGCGAGGGCAAGATGCCAGACATCCTGCTGGTTGATGGCGGCAAAGGTCAGATGAAAATGGCCATGGAGGTCATGCAGGAGTTGGCGATCCACGACCTCACCCTGCTCGGTGTTGCCAAGGGCGTTACCCGCAAGGCTGGCATGGAGACGCTGTTCCTCAACGACCCACATCACGAGTTGGTATTGCCCGGGCATTCGCCGGCATTGCACTTGATCCAGCATATTCGCGACGAGGCCCACCGCTTTGCCATTACCGGACATCGTGCCCGTCGCGGCAAGGCGCGTACTACCTCTTCGCTGGAAGGCATCGCCGGTGTGGGACCAAAGCGCCGCAGGGAGCTGCTAAAGCACTTTGGCGGACTGCAAGAACTCAAGCGCGCGAGCACGGCTGAAGTAGCCAAAGTACCGGGCGTTAGTAAAAAACTTGCGGAACAGATTTATGCAGCCCTGCATAGCGATTAGAATGCGCCCTCAAACGAGGCTGCTTAACACATGAATATTCCAAACATTCTGACATTGATACGGGTCGGGCTTATCCCGATTTTCATCCTGCTGTTCTATATGCCGTATCACTGGAGCTATGTTGCTGCAGCGTTGATCTTCACTCTGGCGGCCGTGACTGACTGGCTGGATGGTTATCTGGCGCGTAAGCTGCAACAGAGCACTCCTTTTGGCGCCTTTCTCGATCCTGTCGCCGACAAGTTGATGGTTGTGATTGCTCTGGTGCTGTTGGTGCAGCACCACGCCAATTTCTGGGTGACTGCACCAGCGGCCATCATCATTGGCCGGGAGCTGGTGATCTCAGCCTTACGAGAATGGATGGCTGAAATGGGCGCCCGCGCCCAGGTTGCCGTATCCCAGCTGGGCAAGTACAAAACTGCCTTGCAGATGGTGGCGCTGGTAGTTCTGCTGGCCAACCCACCCCTGATCACCGGTTGGGTGGTGGTGGGTTACGTATTGTTGGCGATGTCGGCCGCCCTGACGCTCTGGTCGATGGTGGTGTACCTGCGTGCCGCCTGGCCACACCTACGTCCGGACACTGATCAAAATAGCAACAAATAACTTTTTTTGAATCAATGACTTGACAGGATGGCGCAGCGAGATAGAATGAGCGCCGTTCCAACGCTGGAAGCGCTAGAGCCGGAAAGCAACCGGTTTTATCTTCAGCGGAACGATCAAGAAGTATTTGCGAGACAGCTCATTGTTTGAGCACGACCTTCCGAGGTCGGGGTGGGGCGCATAGCCTCGCGAGGTCTCGCGACCCGATGGGTCAGTTGTAGTAGATGTAAATTTGCGGGAATAGCTCAGTTGGTAGAGCACGACCTTGCCAAGGTCGGGGTCGCGAGTTCGAGTCTCGTTTCCCGCTCCAGTTTTTGTTGCGCTGACGTCATCCACAGCGCGATAGTCCCCTTATGAGGCCGGGTGGCAGAGTGGTCATGCAGCGGATTGCAAATCCGTGTACGCCGGTTCGATTCCGACCTCGGCCTCCATCTTTACGTATCTTTCGCTAGCCCGGATGGCGAAATTGGTAGACGCAAGGGACTTAAAATCCCTCGATCGTAAGATCGTGCCGGTTCGACCCCGGCTCCGGGCACCAATTACCATGCGGGTTTGAGCCAATCGGCTGGCCTGAGCTCCGCGAGCAAAACCTTCCCTTAGCTTTGTCCATCTTCTTTCGCTTTAAGCTATCCACGCCTGCACGCCGTTGACTCAGCCAAGGCCACTCCGTGCCCGGGAAACAAATTGATTCTATACTGAAGCTAGAAGCTTCAATTCAGAAGCGGTCTGGCGGCGCAGGGAGTTGAGGCATGGAGCACGAGTTGTTTTGGGCCAGTCTGGCCATTTTCTCGGTTGGTGTTTTGTTTATCTGCGCGGGTTTTTCCCGGCGCGATAACGCCTCGGGTATTGCGTTGCTCTGGGTGGGCGCCGCCTGCATGCTGGGTCTGGTTTTCTACCATATTCCGAAAATGCTGCATCTGGTCTGAGGGCGGCGTGATAAGGGTTTGGCATAGGAAAGGGAGACCGAGGCCTCCCTGATTGGCGCTGTAGCCGGTTAGAAGTCGTAACGCACGCTGGCCTGCACACTGCGCTCGGCACCAAACCAGCAGTTCAATCCGTCATAGCAGCTGTAATAACGTTCATCGAAGAGGTTGTTGGCTGTCAGCTTCACGCTGGCGCCGTCCATGCCGCTACCCAATTCGCTCAGATCGTAGCCGATGCTGGCATCCACCAGCGTAGCTGAGGGCACGGTGTCGGAATTCAGTGCATCCAGTTCAGCTTTGCCTATGTAGCGCACTCCGCCGCCCAACGTCAGTCCAGACAGTGGGCCGTTGAAGATGTCGTAGCTGGCCCAGGTGTTGAAGCTCTGATCAGGCACCCAGACCGGCGTTTTTCCCTGCAGGCCGCTGTTGTCCTTGGTAACTTCGACATTCTGGTAGTTGTAGCTGGCCATCAGGTTCAGACTGCGATTGATCTGACTGCGCGCTTCAATCTCCACGCCTTGGGAGCGTACTTCACCGGCCTGAACCTGATCATAGGGTGTGCCATTGGGATCGCGGGTCAGCACGTTTTCCTTCTCGATGCGGTAGAGCGCAATCGACGCGGTAGTCTGCTTGTTTGGTGAACTGTACTTGATGCCGGTTTCCCACTGATTGGCGGTAGAGGGCTCGTAGGTGCTCCCTAGACGATCCAGGCCGCCTACCGGCTCGAAGCTCTCGGCATAACTGATAAAGGGCGAGAGGCCGTTGCTGAACTCGTACAGCGCTCCCGCGCGCCACGAGGTGTTGTTTTGGTCCACCTTGCTGTCTACTTTGGCGCCGTACTGAACGCCATTCTCGCGCGACTCGAAGCTGTCGTAGCGGCCGCCGGCAATCAGCACCCACTGACCCATGCGTAGCTGATCCTGGAAGTAGACGCCAACTTGTTCTTTCTCGATCCTAAACTGACTGCTGTAACCGGAGGCAGAAAAGTCCAGGGCGCTGCCAACGATCTGGTGATGGTCAGGGTTGTAGATGTCGATAGCGGGCGCAGTGGCGTCTTCGTAGCCAATGTCGCTTTCCATTTTGGTGTAATCCACGCCCAGCAGCAGGTTGTGTTCGACCACCCCGGTCATCACGACGCCTGACAACTGGTTGTCCATGGCGAAGCCTGCCGTAGTTTCATCGGTCAGATAGGCGCGGCGAGAGAGCGTGCGCTGATCCGCTGCCAGCTCTGTGGTGTAGGTGTTTTCTTGATAGGCATCGCCGTGCTGGTAGCGGAAGTTCTGCAGGAAGCTCCAGTTATCGCTGATCTGGTGATCGATCTTGTAGCCAAGCATCAGCACTTCACGTTCGTAGGTGTTCCAGTCGGCGTCGCCGCTGTAAGCGTCCTCGTCGAGTCTGCCATTGATGTTATCTTGAAAGAGGCCTTGGGCAGGCAGCGTGGTGTAGATCCCCATATCTGGGTCTTTCTGGTAGTAAGCGTTCAGGTTGATCAGGGTGTCGTCGGTCATTTGCCAATCAACCGACGGCGCCAGCATCAGACGCTCGTTTTCCGAGGTCTCGGCCTGACCGTCGCTGCTGTTGGCCAGACCATTGAAGCGGTAGGTGAGGTCAGAGCTGCCCAACTGACCGGCAGAGTCAAAGGTGATTTCCTTGAGTTTGTTGCTGCCAACACTGAGCTCCAGGCTGTTGTAGGCACTTGGCAGCGGCTTTTTGCTGATCAGGTTGACCATGCCGCCCGGCGGCATGGCGCCATACAGGGACGAAGTCGGGCCCTTGAAGACTTCCACCTGTTGCACTGCCTGCATGTCGACCTGCGTCTGCAGGTTCCAGTCGTTGTAGGGCAGGGGCAGCCCATCGTAGAAGTTCTGGTAGTTGATGAAACCGCGAATATTGAACAGATCCAGCCGATTGACCGCGCCGCCACGCAGCTCGGTATTGACACCCGGCGTGTAGCGCAGCGCTTCGGCAACACTATCGGCGTCGCGCGCTTCCAGAGCGGGCTCATCAATCACCGAAATACCCTGCGGGGTTTCCTCGGGGCTCAGTTGAGTTTTAGTCGCGGTATTGCGGTAGGTGCTGCCATAGACTGTCATGCTGTCGAGCTGCTGCTCCTCTTGCACGGACTCCTGCGCCTGTACCGTAGAGAGACAGGAGGCACTGATGATCGCCGCGGCGAGGAGGGTATGACGAAAAAGCGGTTGCAGGTTCATTGCGACTCCGAGCAAGTGATGATTTCGAGACAAATGATAATGATTCTATTTTATCTCGAAGCTCGGGAGGCGACTTAACCATTTGGTGCAGGGCAAAACGCATAGGCGCTGGCGTGGGTGGGGCAGGGTTGGTGTCGAAGCGCCTAACGCGGTGTGATGGGGACCCAGTATTCCATGTAGCTGTCGGCACTCTCCGCGCGAAAGCGATGATCGTATATCTCCAGATCGAAGCCATTTAGCCCACGATAGCCGGACTTCGGCAGCCAGTAACGAATAAACCATTCCAACACCTCCTGCAGGCCTGTCAACGGACCGTGATGCGGTATAACGGCATATTCCTGTGCCGGCACCTGCAACACGCTGCACTCGTTACACGCAGCCACGATGCTGGACTCCACGCCCGCCCAGTAAGGAAAGCGTCCCTGGTTCGCCTCGGTATGGGTCAGGTCCAGCACGCCTATTAGCATCAGCTTTTCCGCATCCAGTTGGGCGGCGCGCGCGCAAGCAGAGAATTTGTTCCAGAGTTTCGGCACGCTGGTGACAAAGTCTGGGGACTCGGCAAAGAGCCCCCTCACCGGGCTACAGACACCGAAAACCTCAAACGCGGGTCGGTTTTCCACCCGTATCGACAGCATGGGTTTGCGCATGTCTGGCGGCAGCCGCGGGGCATCTTGCAGATTGATTGACGCTAGCATACCGGTGCGCTGTCCACGCTGGCGATAAGCGCCCGGCGGGCAGCCAAACATCTGCCGAAAACTACGACTGAAACTGATCTCGGTATCGAAACCGCAGCGCAACGCGATGTCCAGCTGCCGCTGCGAGGTGCTGACCAGCATTTCTGCCGCGCGGCTCAGACGCAGCTGCCGAACGTATTGCGCCACGGTAAAACCAGTGGCTGCGGTGAATACCCGCTGAAACTGCCAGCGCGACCAACAGCTCTGGGCAGCCAATTCTTGTACCGAGAGAGGGTCGTCCAGGTGGCAATGAATGTAACTCAGGACGCGCTCGATGCGCGTCAGGTGATGGTCGGATGAACTGTCCAAGAGATTAAGACTCATGCTCGCTGATGATCGACACGATACCGGATGTCGACGCAAATACAATCCATTCGTATTTGCGCATTCATGAAGCCTTCATCCTATGGTCATCTCATCGTCACCCCGCACTGGCGCAATCGGAGACAAGACAACAGGAGAGCACATCATGCACATCTGCGTCATTGGCTGCGGTTACGTTGGACTGGTAACGGGGGTCTGCTTTGCCGAGATGGGGAATCGAGTCACCTGTGTAGACAGCAACGCGGAACGTATCGGCTTGCTGAGCGAGGGTATTTCACCAATCTTCGAGCCTGGGATCGAAGCCCTGCTGCGTAGCAATATTACCGGCGGGCGGCTCTCGGTCAGCAGCGCATTGGCTGACGCGGTGCAAGGAGCAGACGTTGTTTTCATCGCAGTGGGTACACCATCGGCGCCGGATGGCGCAGCCGACACCTCACAGATCATGGCGGTGGCGCAGGCGCTGTCGGTGCACCTGAGCCTACCAACTCTCATCGTTTGCAAGTCAACCGCGCCGGTGGGCACTGCCTGCCGCGTTCAGTCCATCCTTGATCAGAACCCAGGCGGGTTGCAGCACCGTGTCGTGAGCAACCCGGAGTTTCTCAAGGAGGGTGATGCACTGAACGATTTCATGCGGCCCGACCGGATAATCGTTGGTACCGAAGACAGCGAAGCACGGCGCGTTATGCATCAACTGTATACGCCTTTTGTGCGCAATCACGACCGCATCATGTTCATGTCGCGACGTGCTGCCGAGATGACCAAATATGCTGCCAATGCTTTTCTGGCAACCAAGATTTCCTTTATGAACGAGATGGCGGCCTTCTGTGATGAATTTGCCGTGGATGTCGAGCAGGTGCGCAAAGGTATCGGTGCCGATCAACGCATTGGCCACCACTTTATCTATGCCGGCTGTGGGTACGGCGGTTCCTGCTTCCCCAAGGATCTCCGGGCACTGTTGCACATGGCGGAATCCTGTGACACCCGCCTGCCAATACTGGAAGCGGTAGAGGCGCGTAACCAGGAGCAGAAAGCCTGGCTGTTTCGGTCGTTGCAGCAAAGCCTTGGCCAGGATCTGCGCGGCTTGACGGTGGCTATCTGGGGATTGGCATTCAAACCAGGCACGGATGATATCCGCGATGCCCCCAGCCGCGTGCTGATTGACTCCCTGTTGGCTGCCGGTGCGCGAATTCAGGCCTTTGACCCCATAGCCGCCGATAATATTGCGCGTTGCTATGGCGCGCCGGTAGCCAATGGTCAGTTGCAACTGGGCGAAGATCCCTATGCGGTACTGCGTAACGCCGATGCGCTAGTGCTGGTGACCGAATGGAAACAATTCAGACAGCCCGACTTTGCCCTGATGCGCACATTGATGCGCCGGCCACTGCTGCTGGATGGGCGCAATCAGTACGATCCGCAGGTAGTTGAGCGCGCGGGCTTTGCCTATAAGGGGGTTGGCCGGTCCATCAGCCGTACGCAACTCGCCCCACTGCGGCGGGCGGGCTGAATGGTAAGGCCTGCTGCCAACGGCTGACGTCTTTGCGGTATGCTGGAGCACCCACTCCATAGCGAAAAGGCGAGTATGTCCGACTACGATTTTGATCTCTTTGTGATTGGTGCCGGCTCCGGCGGCGTGCGCGCCAGCAGAATGGCCGCGGGCTTCGGTGCACGCGTGGCGGTGGCCGAGGACCGTTACCTGGGCGGCACCTGCGTCAACGTGGGTTGCGTGCCCAAGAAGCTTTTTGCCTACGCCGCACACTTTGCCGAAGATATTGCCGACGCCGCCGGCTTTGGCTGGGATATCGCTAACCCGAACTTTACCTGGTCACGCCTGCTGGAGAACAAGAACCAGGAAATCACCCGCCTGAACGGGATCTACCACAATCTGCTGACATCCGCCGGCGTGGCGTTGATCAACGGACGTGCGCGCCTACAGGATGCTCACCATGTGGTGGTAGGGGATACCACGTACAGTGCCGAGCGCATTCTCATCGCCACCGGTGGCTGGCCGTTCATTCCAGAGTTTCCGGGACGGGAGCATGTCATCAGCTCCAACGAGGCCTTCTTCCTGGACGCCTTGCCCAAACGCACGCTAGTGGTAGGCGGGGGTTACATTGCGGTGGAGTTCGCCTGTATTTTCGAGGGTCTTGGGTGTGAATCGCGTCTGCTGTACCGCGGCGACCTGTTCCTGCGTGGCTTTGATCAGGGGATTCGCGAGCACATGGCGCAAACGCTCAGCAATAAGGGCTTGGAGCTGACCTTCAACGCCGACGTCGAGCGCATCGACAAACAGGCTGACGGCAGCTTGACAGTCACCCTGAACAGCGGCGAAACCATTGAGACCGACCTGGTACTTTACGCCACCGGTCGCCGTCCACACCTGGACGGACTGGGGCTGGAAAATACCGGCGTCACCCTGGATGAAAAGGGCTTTATTGCCGTCGATGCGCATTACCAGACTACAGAACCGTCCATCTACGCCATCGGCGATGTGACCGATACCTTGCAGCTCACCCCCGTGGCGCTGGCCGAAGGCATGGCGCTAGCGCGCCGGCTGTACAAGCCCGAAGACTATGTCCCGGTGGATTACAACGATATTCCTACCGCCGTGTTCTGCATCCCCAACATCGCCACCCTGGGGCTGAGCGAGGAAGACGCACGCGCCGCAGGGCACAAGCTGCGAATTTTTGAAAGTCGCTTCCGAGCCATGCGCAATACACTTGCCGGGCGCAGTGAGCAGAGTTTTATGAAGCTGGTGGTCGATCAGCAAAGTGACCGCATCCTGGGTATTCATATGATCGGCCCTGATGCGGGTGAAATACTGCAGGGGTTGGCCGTCGCGGTGAAGGCCGGTGCCACCAAGGCAGTTTTTGATGCCACCCTGGGCATTCACCCCACCGCTGCCGAGGAGTTTGTTACCATGCGCACCCCCACCCGCGAGGACTGATCGCGGTTCGCTGCGGAGTGTGAAGTATGAGCTGGTTCTACGCTTTCGATTTGTTCGGTGTCGCGGTGTTCGCCATTACCGGTGCGCTAATGGCCGGCCGCAAATCGATGGACCTGTTTGGCGTGCTGGTCATCGCCATTGTCACCTCGCTGGGCGGCGGCACGCTGCGCGACGTGATTCTCGGGCGTCACCCGGTCAGCTGGATTGGCAACGACCTGTATATTCTGGTGGCCAGCCTGGCAGCTATCGGCACTGTGCTCTGGGTCCGCTTCACTCAGCCCATCAATGAGCGCGGATTGCTGATTGCCGATGCCTTTGGGCTGGCGGTGTTCACCGTGCTGGGTACGCAGGTGGCGCTGGCCCACGAGGTGCCAGTAAGCGCCGCGGTGATCATGGGTGTGATGACGGGCGTCGCCGGCGGCGTGATGCGAGATATCATCTGCAATGAGATCCCGCTGATTTTCCACAAGGAAATCTACGCCACAGCCTGTATTGCCGGTGCTCTGATTTATATCGCCCTGCTGCAACTGACGCTGAGCTCCGATCTGGCATCCATACTCGGGATGCTGGCGGTGCTGGGAATACGCCTTGCCGCTATTCGCTGGCATTTGGAGCTGCCTCGTTTTCATCTGCTTGACCGAGAGCCCAAAGGCCCCGATCAGTGATCGCCGTGGCCTGAGTGCTCTGCCTGCGGCTGTTGCGGTTGGGCGTCGGCCTGAATATTCACCACCACCTCAACATCACCGGCGTTGGCGAAGTGCAGGGTGAGCGGAAAGTGCTCGCCGGCGGTCAACGGCTTGGTGAGGTTGAACAGCATCAGATGATAGCCGCCGGGCTGGAACGCCAAGCTTTCGCCGGCAGCAATTGGCAAATCCGCTACCTGCTGCATTTTCATCAGGCCATCTTGGTGCACGTGCTCATGCATTTCTACTTTGCCGGCAACGGGGGTATCTGCGCCCAGCAGGGTATCGGCATGCTCGCCGTGGTTGGCAATAACCAGATATACCGCCCCTGTTTTCGCTACCGCAGGCAACGCGCGTGACCAGGGGTGATCGATATGCAGTGTACCCGCGTCAAACTCGTGCGCCGTCAGTAGGGGCGACAGGCAGCAAAAAACCAGCACTGATAAAACTTTGCTAAATGACATCGGCAGTCCTTGTGATCCTGAACGAAACAAGCCTAACCTTAGCAGGCAAGCGGGTGGAATATCGATCAGAATCGGTTCCAGACGAGCGCCGCGAAAAAGTTTCAGAAAATGTCGATTGCTATACAAAATCAAACCGAAGATAGCTATTCGCCAGCATGAAATTGGCCCACAATCGGGTTACAGCATTTCTGTCTGGTGGCCGAGGAAGCCTGCCGTGGTAGACGAACAAAAATTAGCAGAACGCAGACGACTGGAGCGCCACTCAGTGAGTACAAGCCTCGAAGTTTTCGATTTGGATACCGGAGACCACCTTGGTCGGGTTGTAGACCTGCATGCAGAAGGCTTGATGCTGCTCAGCGAACGACCGCTTGACCTGTTCCGCTCTTTCGCCTTGCAGGTGAACCTGCCAATGACGCTGAATGGCATGACCGAGTTCCTGCTCGACGCGGAAAGCCTGTGGAACCGTGAAAGTATCAGCGGTCAGCAGTACTGGACCGGTCTGCACTTTACCAATTTGCCGGAAGAATCCCGCCAGTGTATCGAGCGCATGGTGGCCAGCCGCTAACCCGGGCACTCACATTCAAGCGAAAAAGCAGCTAATAGCTGCTTTTTTTTGACCCAGCCTTTGGCGCAACCTGCGCTTAACTGCCGACCTTGACTGTGTAACAGAGTATTCACATTGTTATATATGGTTTGGCGTATATACTCGCTTTCTTAGGCGTGCCTCCCGGCAACTCATCAGAATACTCTTCGAGAGGCCCATGGCAGACTCGTTAACACCCACCGCCGTATTCAAATGCCTGGCCGACGATACGCGTGTGCGGCTGATGTTATTGATTACCCGTGAAGTCGAGCTTTGCGTGTGCGAGCTTACTCATGCGCTTGAACAGAGCCAGCCCAAGGTGTCGCGGCATCTGGCACAGTTGCGTCGTTGTGGTCTGCTGGCTGACCGCCGGCAGGGGCAGTGGGTCTATTATCGCTTGCATCCTCAGCTACCTGACTGGGTCGTCTCGGTGCTGCAACAGACGCTGACCGCCAACACGCACTGGCTAAGCAGGGACCGCGAGCAACTTTACACCATGGGCGACCGTCCGGAGCGGCAAATTAGCTGCTGTTGAGTGTGGTTCACGGGGATTATCAACGGACAGCGGTGGGCATCGGCCCGATACAACCTACAACGCGAGGACTCGTCATGACGATCAAAGTTGGCATCAACGGATTCGGCCGCATTGGCCGCTTGGCACTGCGCGCAGCCTGGGATTGGCCTGAGCTCGAATTTGTGCAGATCAACGACCCTGCTGGTGACGCCGCAACCCACGCCCACCTGCTGAACTTCGACTCGGTGCACGGCCGCTGGCAGTATGAGGCAGGCAGTGAAGACAACAATCTTGTAATCAACGGCCAACGCCTGCGCCTAAGCGCCAACAAGGCAATCGCTGACACAGACTGGAGCGGCTGCGATCTGGTGCTGGAAGCCAGCGGCAAGATGAAGACCACGGCCTTGCTGCAGGGTTATCTGGAACAAGGGGTCAAGCGGGTTGTGGTATGCGCGCCGGTTAAGGAACCGGGCGTACTGAACGTTGTGTTGGGCGTAAATGATTCGCTGTTTGACCCAGCGCAGCACCGCATCGTTACGGCGGCATCCTGCACCACCAATTGCCTGGCGCCGGTGGTAAAGGTCATTCATGAGGCCCTTGGTATTCGTCACGGCTCGATCACCACCATTCACGACTTGACCAACACCCAGAGCATTCTGGATCAGCCGCACAAGGACCTGCGCCGCGCCAGGGCTTGCGGTATGAGCCTAATTCCGACTTCCACCGGATCGGCGACGGCCATTGCCGAAATCTTTCCCGAGCTACGCGGCAAACTGAACGGTCACGCTGTGCGCGTGCCCTTGGCCAACGCTTCACTGACCGACTGCGTGTTCGAGGTTGAGCGCAGCACTACGGTGGACGAGGTCAACGGCCTTTTCAAGAAGGCCGCCGCCGGAGCGCTGAAAGGCATTCTGGGTTTTGAAGAACGCCCGCTGGTATCCATCGACTACCGCACCGACCCGCGCTCCTCGGTTGTCGATGCACTGTCCACCATGGTGGTCAACGGTACCCAGGTAAAAATCTACGCTTGGTACGACAACGAGTGGGGCTATGCCAACCGTGCAGTCGAGCTGGCACGGCTGGTCGGTCAGGCTGACTGAGGGTAGGGTATGCGCGCGCTCTCAGGCTTGTCGTCAGCCGTTCGCCAATACCTGTTGGTTACCGCCAATTATTGGGCGTTCACATTGACCGATGGCGCGCTGCGCATGTTGGTGGTGCTGCACTTTCACAGCTTGGGCTACAGTCCGCTGCAGATTGCCGCGCTCTTTCTGTTCTACGAGATGTTTGGCGTCGTCACAAACCTGATCGGCGGCTACCTTGGTGCCCGCATTGGCCTCAACCGCACCATGAACATCGGCTTGGGTATCCAGGTGGCAGCGCTGCTCATGTTGACCGTGCCGGCAGCCATGTTGACGGTTCCCTGGGTAATGGCCGCACAAGCGCTGTCGGGCATCGCCAAAGACCTGAACAAGATGAGCGCAAAAAGCGCGATCAAACTGCTGGTTGCCGATAGCGAGCAGAGCACCTTGTACCGATGGGTGGCCCTTCTGACGGGTTCGAAAAACGCGCTCAAAGGCGTCGGATTCTTTCTCGGTGCCGGCCTGCTTGCGCTACTCGGCTTTGCCGGCGCAGTGCTGGTCATGGCGACGGCGTTGGCAATGATCTGGTTGGCCAGCCTGGTGCTATTGAAAAAAGATTTGGGCACGGCCAGCGCCAAACCCAAGTTTCGCGACATGCTGTCCAAAAGCCGACCGATCAATGTACTGTCCGCTGCGCGTCTGTTTCTGTTCGGCGCGCGGGATATTTGGTTTGTGATTGCACTGCCGGTTTACCTGAGCAGCGTATTAGGCTGGGACTTTTGGCTGGTCGGTGGTTTTCTGGCAGCGTGGGTGATTGGCTACGGTGCCGTCCAATCGGTTGCGCCCACACTGACCCGGCGCAGGGACGGCCAAGTCCCTGATGGGCGCTCTGCTGCTGTCTGGGCATTCCTGTTGGCTGGCTCGCCTGTGGCGATCGCGCTGGCTCTGGAAGCAGGCTGGCAGCCACAGGCAGCGTTGCTGGGTGGTTTGATGCTGTTTGGCGTGCTATTTGCGCTCAATTCGTCGCTGCACAGTTATCTGATCGTCAGCTATGCAAAAGCGGACGGTGTCTCGCTGGATGTGGGTTTCTATTACATGTCCAACGCACTCGGCCGGTTGTTAGGCACCCTATTCTCCGGCTGGGTATATCAGGCTTACGGCTTGCCCGCGTGTTTGTGGGTCTCAAGTGGCTTTGTGCTGTTGGCGGCGTTGATCTCGCTGGCATTGCCGCAGCGCGCGCAGCAGACAAAACGCGCGGCCTAAGCACTGGGCCGGCATGAATACGCAGCCCAGTTGATTCACGCGTGGCGCAGCCCACCCGGCGTCAAGTGATTGTCCCAGTGCACGGCATAATCGCCGTGCGGCTGAGCCTCATCACTTTCGGCATCAAGCAGGTATAACCCGCCCGTACCGGAAGAAACCAGAAAGCTGCTGTTACCATAGGGCAGGGCGCCGGCCACATCCTGTACCGCAATTCGCTGCACCAGTTCACCGCTATGGTGATTGATGATAACCGCACGGTGCCCCCTTGGTGCGGTTATCACCGTGTAAGGGCTGGTGGGGCTGATGGCGATACTGGCAGTGTAGTTCTTCAGCCCCATGACCTCTTCCAGCGGTAGTTCAAGCTCGCTGAACTGCATGTTTCGGGTATCCAGTCTGGCGACCAGCGGCGGCGTGTCCCACTCCGGGCCTTCATACTGATAACCCGCGATCACAATGCCTTCCGGGCTGACATCCAGATGGCGACAGCTCAGCTGGTGGTGGGAGGGTGTAAAACGCTGGACGATCTGGCCGTCATGGCGGTTCATCAACAGCAACGCTGGCTGCATGCTGGCGATATTCAGCTTGAGGCGGTCATAGTCCGGGTGGGTTTCAATGCCGCCCAGCGCAATGACGAGCGTCTCGCCATCGGGATGCAGGCGAACCTCATGCGGGCCAACGCCGTCGAGCGGGTAGTCCTGCAAGGCACGGTAGCCGTTCATCGCGTCATACACTCGAATCAGGCCCGCCGCATCGCTATAACGATTCAGGGTGACGTACAGATACCGAGCATCCGGGCTGTACACACCGTGTCCGTAGAAGTGAAAGCCTTCACCCGCGTCAATGCTGTGTGCCAGCGCGCCACGGCGCGTATCGATGACATGCATTTGCCGGCCGGGCCGCCGCGCAAAGATCACCACGTGATCGCCATAGGGCTGCAGGCAACCACCGTGGCAGCGCTCGCTGACCGGCACCATAAAGGCCTGCTCGCCGGACTGCTTCACCGCGGTGATGTAATGCTGGCCCTGATCATCGTCAACCGCGCTAAGCAGTTGCAGTGGCGCAGCCCGCCGACCGAGTTGTGGTCCGGCACAACCGGATAGGCCAACGAGTGCGGCGCCACCCAGACCGGCCCGCAGCAACTGTCGACGGCTCACCATGCGTCAGTCTCCGTCGCTGGAGTTGAAACCGCGCACCACGCTCAGGGCCGTAGAAACCGGGCCGGTTAGCATGGCCTTTGTGGCATTGAGGTCGTCCAGCAGGGCCTTAAGACTTTTTTGGCCGGCTTCGGTTTCCATCAGCGGGGCAATGTCGGCGGGCAACTGTTCAAAATGGGCGAGTGTTTTATTCAACTGCTGGTTGAACTGTTCCGCCAGGGCCGCGCTGTCGTTTTCCGCCAGCAACAGGTTGAGGCCCGGCACAAAGTAGTCCGACAGGCCTTTGAGCGAGGCATGCAGGGTGTTCAGCGACTGCCCGCTGCGCCAGGCATCAGCAACGTAGGGGTTTGGCTTGCCGTTACCGCGCTCACCGATGGGGCCCGCAAGGCGCCAATCAGCCATCAGTTCCAGCGCCTGCATGGCCGATTGCAAGGTGCCGTTATCGTAATCCGCAACGTTCAGGTAGCGTTCTTCCAGCGCGGCCCAGTCAGCATTCAGGCTGTCGGCGTTGCTCTGCAGATTGCCGCTGATTGCGGTGATCAGTGCACAGCTGCGTTCAGCCGGCAGTGCACTGTCGGTCGCAGTGATGCGCTCGTCATAGAGCAGATACTCCGCTGCCGGGAAGCCCTGCACCGCCACACTGTCCTTGGCGATGGCCTCGGCGTTGATGGGTTTATCGCTGTTCAGCCAGTAATCCACCTTGCTGGCGGTCAGGTTCTTGGGGTCTGGCCAGAACTGAAATTTCCAGGCACGGGTGTTTTCTTCAATCGGACCAAAACTGACAAAGCGCACAGCCTGCCAGGCGCTGAATGCGGCCAGCCACTGTTCCTTGAGCTGCAACAAGCCGGCCGGGGAGGGCTCCTGGCAATAATCGGTAGCGGTACTTTCAAACTGCGCGGTTGCGGTGGCCAGTTGGCTATAACCGTGCGCGATCTGTGCGTGCCAGGCTGCGCGGGGTGTTTCTGCCTGGGCAGTGCCTGTAAAGCTCAGTGCCAGCAGTGCGCAGCAGCCGAAACGATGAAGTGAAGTCATTGGATTCATCTCGCTCAAAGGGAGTTGAGAAAACGCTGCAATGCGGCGCGCTCGGGTGCGGGCAGCAAACGGTACTGCTCCGCAGAGGCCTGCGCTTCACCGGCGTGCCAGAGAATAGCTTCTTCCAGTGTGCGTGCCCGACCATCATGCAGGAAGCCAGCGCTTGGATTCACCTGTTGCGCAAGGCCCATGCCCCACAGCGGTGGTGTACGCCACTCATTGCCATCGGCCAGAAACTCATCGCGCCCATCCGCCAGACCAGGCCCCATGTCATGCAGGAGCAGGTCGGAATAGGGCCAGATAACCTGCTCGCTCAAATCGTCGCGCTCGACTTTAGCCGTGGTGTACGTCGGCGTGTGGCAGCCGGCACAATTGAGTTCATTGAACAGCTCGGCGCCGCGCTGTACTTCTGGGCTGTCCATGTCGCGCCGCGTAGGCACGGCAAGGCTGGCGGAGTAGAAAGCAATGAAGTTGGCGACCTTGTCACTGACTTCAAGCTCGCCGCCATTGGGGAAGGCATCGCACTTCTGCTCCGCTGTACAGTCGGTGTTCGGGCTCAGCGTGGAGGTCAGGCCCATGTCACCGGCAAAGGCGCCCATGGCCTGTTGCAGAATGTTGGGCTCTGCAGCTTTCCAGCCAAAGCGCCCAAGTACCGTGCTTTCCGTGGCCTTGTCCCAAACGCGATTGGCGCGGCCGGAGATGCCGTCACCGTTGCTGTCGTCGGGGTCTTCGTGGCGGAGAATATCCACCTCTGCGATGGCTTCGAGCAGGCCCAGTCCAATCATCGGTGGCGCAACGCGCGGCGATATCAGCAGGTTATCGGGCAACGGGCCGTAATTGGGCGATTCGATATGATAGATCGGCTGCCGCAAGCTGACCTTGGTGCCGTCCGCGAGCGTCTGCTCTACGGCTTGCCACTCAACGACCATATTGGCTTCAGGTTGCATGCCGGGAATAGCGGACGTCTGCAACTGGCTGCCATAGACCGGGGCGGGCAGAAAGCCATGACGTTTGAGTATCTCGGCATCTTTTTGCGGGTCTGCCGGCACAGCAAGGCGCAGGAAGAGTGACACCGAAGGTTCGTCAACCGAGGGCGGCGCATGGCCGCGGCCATCTTTGATATGGCAACCCTGACAGGAGTTGGTATTGAACAGCGGACCGAGGCCGTCGCGGGCATCTGTGCTGGACGGAGCTACCACCCAGGGGTTGCGGAAGAAGCTGTTACCAACGCTGAAATCAAGGCGCTTGGTGATTGGCAGGTTGCCTTGCGGCAGCGAAAAGGCGTTGTGGTCGTGCTGCTTCACACTGCCGGCACCGCCCGTCATGGGCGTCTGCTGAATAGGGTAGTCCGATGGTGCGGCGAAGACGGCATTAGCGCTCAGAGTCAGCGGCAACAGCAGCACTTGGAACAAGGTAGGGCAACGAAAAGAGGGGCGGGACATAAAAGCGTTATTACCGTATCAGAGGGCTTTGCTGCGGCCCATAATCATACTCACTGAAAAAAGCCGGTGGTAGGGGGATCTTCCCCTACCACCGGCTTTTATTGCGATACCGTTGCGCCGTTAGAAATTGTGGCCGGCATCATCGGGTTGCAGTGAATCAACACCGACAGTGGCCGCTACTTTCTCGATAGAGGCGGTTTGCGCAACCAGTGCATTGATGGCGTTATTGATGGTTTCTGCGCCCTCAGCGTTATCGGGGGCAATCATCATATCGAACTTGACTGGATTTTCGCTGGCTTCGGCAGTGCTCTTCATCTCGCCGAGTGCGGCCATGCTCGCTTCCAGTTCACCGGTCAGCTGCTTGTCGAGTTCGGCATCGCTGGCGGCCACCAGATCGGAGAGTGAGGCACCATTGAGTTCACTGCCGTCGACGCGCTGGTAGGTACCGGTATACACGTTCTGGATACCCTTGGCGTTGTAGTAGTGCGAATTGTGGGTGTTATCGCTGAAGCAATCGTGCTCGTCTTCATAGGAGTTGGCTTCCAGTGCGACCTTCATGCGCTCGCCGGCCAACTCGCCAAGCGACAGGGAGCCCATGCCGAACAGCATTTTCTGATAGGCAGCCTGCGGCTCCATCGCGACAAACTCAGCGCGGTAGTTGCCCTCGGTGTCTGCGGTCCATTGGCCGACCATCCACTCGAGGTCGGTTACCAGCAGGTCGGTCACTGCATCCAGATAGGCAGCGCGACGGTCACAGTGGCCGTTGGTGCAGTCTTCACCCTGGGCGTAGTCGGTTGCGGGGCGTTCGCCTGCACCGGCCGCAAAACCATTCAGATCCTGGCCCCAAAGCAGAAACTCAATGGCATGGTAACCGGTGGCAACGTTGGCTTCGGAACCACCAACTTCATTCAGGCTGGCGAGCAGTTCGGGCGTCAGCGTGCTCAGATCCATGGTTTCGCCACCAATGGTCAGCTTGGTGCTGGCGATAATGTTGGCGTTGGCGCCATCGTTACCCAGGGCGTGCTGGTAATCGTCGGTTTTCACGTAGTCGATGAGCCCTTCATCCAACGGCCAGGCGTTGAGTTGACCTTCCCAGTCGTCGACTACTGCGTTGCCAAAGCGGAAGACTTCAGACTGCTGGTAGGGCACTCGTGCAGCCAACCAAGCCTGCTTGGCAGCAGCAAGTGTTTCAGCGGTTGGATTGGCGATCAGCGCGTCGGTAGCAGCGTCCAGCGTCTTGGCGGTGGTGAGGGCATCTTCAAAGGTGGCGTGCGCCAGATCAGCGTAGTGACTGACCACCGCGTTGGGTTGCACCGCGTCGTCGGCCTCTGCCGCTGGCGCGGACTCGGCTACTTCCGCGGGGGCGGAGGCTTCAGGCGCGGCAGACTGCGCCGCCTGATCTTCATCGCTGCACGCAGTCAGAAGAAATGTGGTGGAAATTGCCAGCGCAAGCGCCTGCAGAGGAAAACGTGCAGCCATGGAGGACTCCCTGTTTTAATAGTGTCTTCAAATAATGATACTGATTTGCATTTGTGATTATAAAGTCAGTTGCACATATTGCAATCAGCGCGGCCGCGCCGTGACAAATCAGCCTGAACCCAGCGTGATAAACGCTGTCTCTCATAACGAGGACGCAAATTCGTTAACAGGAGTACGTAATGTCTAACAATCACGTGTACAAGAAAGTCGAAGTAGCAGGCTCATCTACCAAAAGCATCGAGGATGCCATCGAAGGCGCCATTGCTGAGTGCAGCAAGAGCATGAAGCATGTGGAGTGGTTCGAGGTGGTGGAAACCCGTGGTCACGTGACCGACGGCAAGGTTGCCCACTATCAGGTGGTGCTGAAGGTGGGCTTTCGTATTGAAGGCAGCTAATTGCGGTTTGGCGACCTGACGGTCGCCCGTCAGCTGGCCTTGTTCGCCAGGGTGAGCGCAATCGCGCCGTCCGCGGCGGCGGCCAGCTCTTCGCCTTTATGCACAAAATGACGCTTGTAGTAAGTCTGGTGCTCTGCGTGCTCATGAAAATGATGCGGCGTCAGCACTGCAGTGAGTACCGGCACTTCGGTTTCCAGTTGTACCTGCATCAAACCTGATATCACCGCATTGGCAACAAAGTCGTGCCGGTAGATCCCGCCATCCACCACCAAACCACTGCAAGCAATAGCGGCATAGCGGCCGGTCTTGGCCAGCAGTTTGGCTTGCAAGGGTATTTCGTAGGCACCGGGCACGGCGATCACATCGATCAACGCCGGGTCGTAACCGCGTTCCTGCCATTGGCTTTTAAAGCCCTCAAGGCATTGCAGAACGATATCCGCGTGCCAAGAGGCATGAATAAAGGCAACGCGCTGACTGGCGCGGTTAAAGGTCTTATTCGTCGAGCTCTGATTCATCAGTTACTTCCTGGACAAAGGTGAATCAGGGCGAACGGGCAGGGCGAGGCCAGGCAAGTAATTGCACGGCGCACGCAGCTGACGCGTTCTCTCTTATCCGGACTATTACCGTCGGCTCTGGAGTCTCACCAGATCTGCTGACCTCTGAAGCAATTCAGAGCGCTCGCGGGCTGGGGAGCTGGGTCCCATCACCGCCGGTGGGGAGTTGCACCCCGCCCCGAGAACGAAGCTGTTTTTCACAGCGGGCAGCAATATAAGGGTTATCAGGGCGGGCGTCAAAACGGCGCGCCTAAAGCAGCAAGCATAGCTGCCGATACAGTCTTGTGATCATTTCGAGGTTGGTATGCGCATAGATACTCTTCCGGCAGCCCTTGTCCCAGCAACCACAACCGCTGAGCCGGCACCTTCGGTAAAGGCGGCCCAAGCGGCCGTAAAGGCAGCAGGGCAAGGCGTCAGGGTAACGCTATCCGAGCAGGCCCAAGCCAGATCCGCTGCAAGCCAGCAGGAGCAAGCCGTGGAGGAGAGCGGCCTGCCTGACCACGTGAAAGAGCTGATCAAGCACATACGCGAGCTCAAGGCGCAAATAGCCGAGAAGAAGGCCGAACTGGCAGCGCTGCAGAACGCTGGGGCCGATCCTGAGCAGCTGCAAGCGTTGCAACAGCAGTTGAGTGGGCTGATGAGCGCATTGACCGGCGCGTACGCCAGTCTGACCCAGGCGCTCAAAGATGCTGACATGAGCGATGAGCAGAAAATGAACGCCTTACAGCTCACCGCGGGCTGACGCAGGCTTGCTAACCTTTTTCCGGTAGGGGCCAGACGGGTCGCATCATGGATGTAACCTAACGCATAGAGCCAATGCTTACTTCAACATCCTCTTTCTCGGCGATAACGCCTTGCATATCGCAATGCAGCCGCTCAATGCTTGCCCATGCTCTCGTGCTAGCGCAGACCACACCAAAGCATTTGCAACAGTCTGTTCCAGCCTGCATTACATATAATTTCGACTATTCTCGAACAAATGTGAGTTAATAGCGGCTTTGAACCTCCCCGCATCGGAGCCAGCATGTCCGCAATATCCCTGCCTACTGTGCCTATCTCGGCCCGAATGACCTTTTTCCTGGCGCTTTGCTGCGGCCTGATTGCCGCCAACCTGTATTACTCGCAACCCTTGGCTGGGCCGATCAGCGTGGCGTTATCGATGTCGTCAGGGTCGGCAGGGCTGATCGTGACGCTGACGCAGATTGGTTACGTGATCGGCTTGCTGTTGATCGTGCCACTCGCCGACCTCGTGGAGAACCGCAAACTCATACTCAGCATGGTCGGACTCTCGATCGTGGCCGTATTGACCGCAGCCGTCGCCGAAAGCGCGCTTATCTTCCTGACTGCCTCCCTGCTGATTGGCGTGGGGGCGGTCGCTGTGCAGATCATTGTGCCGCTGGCCGCGCACCTTGCCTCTGAAGAAAAACGCGGACAGGTAGTCGGCAATGTGATGAGCGGCCTGATGTTCGGCATCATGCTCGCGCGCCCGGTGTCCAGCTTCATTACCGATCTGTTCGGCTGGCATGCCGTGTTCGTTTTCTCTGCCGTGGTCATGCTGCTTCTGGGTATCGCCATACGGATATTGCTGCCACCACGCTGGCCGCAAGCGCGTTTGAGCTATGGCCGCTTGCTTGCCTCCATGGGCAGCCTGGCACTGCACACCCCGTTGTTACAGCGCCGCGCTTTTTACCAGGCGATGATGTTTGGCGCCTTCAGCCTGTTCTGGACTACCACACCATTATTGCTGGCTAGTCCGGCATTCGGCTTGTCGCAATCCGGCATTGCGCTGTTTGCACTGGCTGGCGTCGCCGGCGCGGTATCAGCCCCTATCGCCGGCCGCGTGGCGGATGCCGGGCGAACCCGCTCGGCGACCGTGTTTGCCATGTTGCTGGCAATGCTGTCATTTGGCCTCACCTTGTTGCTACCACTGGGCTCGACGCTGTCTTTGTGGGCACTGGTAATTGCCGCGGTTCTGCTGGACTTTGGCGTATCGGGCAACGTGGTGCTGGGGCAGCGCGCGATTTACGGGCTGAGCGCTGAGTTGCGCAGCCGGTTGAATGGCCTCTATATGGCCACGTTCTTTGTCGGCGGCGCCGTCGGCAGCGCAGTCGGGGTCTGGGGCTACGCGCACGGCGGCTGGATAACGGCGGCACTGCTGGGCAGTGCCATGCCGGCGCTGGCATTGCTGGTACTCTGTTGCATAGAGCCCAAAGCCGACGTTACCGCAGGGCAGCCGGCGACGTCGGACTAACGCGCCGTTCAGCGCTGGGTCAGACGCACCTTGCTGATGAGGGTGGCAATCTCGGATTTGTCGGGTACGTCCAGAAAGCCGGCGCGCTGATACGCCGGCGCAGGGTAGGTGTAATAGCCCGACCCGGTCTGCAGGCCAAGACGTCCGCGTTCGAGAAAGTGGTCTTTAAGGTAGCGGGCGTTGCGCTGCATTTGCTCGTCGTTCAACGCCGCCCCCCAGTGTTGCAGAATGTCGTAACAGGTTTTCATACCCACCACGTCGATGATTCCGCAGGGTCCCATGGCGCAGCCTCGGTTAACGATCATGTAGGTTCGGTCTATCACCTCCGGCGTGGCAACGCCATTGGTGACAAGCGTCTGCGCTGCCTGTAACAGTGCCACCAGCCAGGTATTGAGCACATAGCCGTTCTGCTCCTTGCTGACCGGAATCGGTACCATGCCGATATCTATGGCAAACTCGGCGACCGCGCTCAGCGTCTCGTCACTGGTCTGTTCATGGGCCATTATCTCGGCCAGGTTCATATGCCAGATCATGTTGGCAAAGTGCAGCGCGCAGTAACGCTCGGGGCGTCCAGTCGCGGCAGCAAAATCGCGTGGCAACAGCGTTGAGCTATTGGTGACCAGCAGCGTGTGCTCCTGCAACAGCGGCGCCATGTCCTGATACAGGGTAGTTTTGATCTCCGGGATTTCCGGCACGGCCTCGATCACCAGGTCAGCCTGCGCGACGGCGTCAGCCAGATTGCTGGTGTACGTCAGACGGCCGTGGGTATCGAGCAGGCTGTTGTGTGCAGCGCCCAGATCCTGGGCGTAAATCTGAGCGTATTGCTGATGGGCTACCTTGCAGCGGTCCAGCGCGTCTTCGAAGAGATCGTAGACCACGACTCTTTTTCCCTTGTAGGCAGTGTGCCAGGCTATTTGACCGCCCAGAACACCCGCGCCGAGCACGCTGATGCAATTCAGTGGGTGCGACATGCTTGCGTCCTCTGATTATTGTTTTTGTCGTTTACGGCTGGCTCAGGCCGGCTCTCTTTTCACGCCTCGATACGGCGTCTGCCGATTGGGGCGATAGGGTGTAAATTCCAGAATGGCGTCTTCAATGGGTTCGTCGAGCAACATGGCGACGTCCTGCTCATAGGCGTTGAGCAACCGCCAGGGCAGCGCGGCGCCTTGGCGCGGGAGCAGGGCATTGGCCCGTTGAACATAGCCAGACTGCAGGGCGCCCATCATCGACTCGGGCAGGGCATTGCCGTCACGGTCGTGCGGCCGCACCTCGGCCAGACCAGTCGCATTCAGATAATTGAGCAACCGACACACGTAGCGCGCGGCGATATCGGCTTTTAGCGTCCAGGGTGCGTTGGTATAGCCAAAAATCCAGGCCATGTTGGGCACCCCCTCCATCAATACGCCCTTGTAGGTCATGCGCTCACAGACTTTGCAGGGAACCCCGTCCAGGGTCAGCTCCGTGCCGCCAAGCACCTGCAGCTGCAGACCGGTAGCGGTAATGATGATGTCGGCCTCCAGTTCTTGACCCGAAGCCAGGCGGATGCCGTTTTCGGTGAATTCAGCGATCTGATCGGTAACCACGGACGCCTTGCCGCTGTTGATGGCGTTGAACAAGTCGCCATCCGGCACCGCGCACAAGCGCTGATCCCAAGGCATATAACTGGGGGTGAAATCCGCCATCAGGCTCTGGTCATCCAGCTTGTTGCTGACGCCCTTGAGCAGCAGGCGACGGGTTATGTCCGGCCAGCGCCTGGCCGCCTTGTAGATCCAGCGCTGAATGGCAATATTGCGCCGCCGCGCCAGTTGGTAGGCCCAACTTTTGGGCAGTAGTTTGCTGAGAAAACCGGTCAGGCTGTCGTGCGCAGGCACCGACATGATGTAGGACGGTGAGCGCTGCAGCATGGTGATGTGTGCCACCGCATCAGCCATTGCCGGCACCAGGGTTACCGCGGTGGCGCCACTGCCGATCACCACAACGCGCTTGCCCTGATAATCGAGATCCTCGGGCCAGTGCTGTGGGTGAATGCAGCGACCGCGGAAACGCGCAACGCCGGGAAAGTCTGGCAGATAGCCCTGCTTGTGATCGTAATACCCGGTGCAACTGATCAAGAAGCGGCAGGCTACCTGACCTACTTCACCGCGACTGTTCCGCGTGGTTACGGTCCAGCGCTGAGAAGCAGAATCCCAATCGGCCTGCTGCGTTTCCTGATCGAAACGGATATGCGGAATGATCTCGTGCTCACGGGCGGTGTCGGCAATGTACTGGCGGATCGCCGGACCGTCAGCCAGGGTCTGCAGCGAATGCCAGGGCCGGAAAGCGTAGCCAAAACTGAACATGTCGGAATCGGAGCGGATTCCCGGGTAGCGAAACAGGTCCCAGGTACCGCCTATGGCGTGACGTCTCTCAAGTATCAGATAGCTATGCCCGGGACACTCGCGGGCAAGATGGCAGGCGGTACCGATGCCGGAGAGGCCGGCACCAATGATAATCACATCATGGTGTTCCATGGTCTTCAGCGCCTTCTATTTTTATTTTGGCTTAGAAGACTATAGAACGAGCAGACTGATTTTGCGCATCCTGCGCCCGTCGCCGGGTGGCAAGATGCGCCACTTTTTGCGCAGTACCCGGCAGAGGTCAGCTCTGACTAGGGACTGACTGTCTGCGCGGCAAGAGCAGTACCACGGCAACGCTGACCAGCGCCGAGGCCACGAGTGCGCCGACAAACGGCCCAAGGCTGGGCACACCACCGGGGAAGCTGGCAATCATCACGCCCTGGAGTGCATCGCCGCTGCTGATCCACCCGGGCAAAACCGCGCCCAGCAGACCGGCCAGCGCACCAGCTATGGCGGCAATTGGCGTCATGCGCGACCACAACCCGAGTAGTACCGGCACTACAGCGGTGGCACACAGCAAGTCGGCGATCAGAAACAATCGCAGTACCGAAATACCCTGCAGGGCAATGATTACCACAGGTACCATCAACAGCACGGTAAACCAGCGCGCGGCAGGCAGGCTAAGTCCGCGCTTTTCGGTAACAGCCAGTGACGCAATGGCGTTCTGCAATGTGTCTACCGATGAGGCCACCAAGGTCATCGCCAGCAGCAGCGCGGGAAGGCTCAGCCACGCCGGCGCATCCTTGAGCATCGCGAAGAAGGGGATGGGCGGCGAACCGACGTCAGCCCCGCTCATAACTGTCAGGATGGCCAGGCCTCCCACCAGCATAACCACCAATACCGTAGTAACCCCACCCAGAATAGCGCCCTTGCCCAGGGCACTAGCATCTTCTGCAGCCCAGATCCGTTGCCAGTACCCTTGATGAAAGAGATTGGCGGCCGTTACCGCGATCACCAGAGTGAGTGCCACCCCCAGAGCCGCTCCAGGCGCAATGCCAGGAAGCACTGCAGCAGTGTCAATCTGCGGCAAGCGTTGCAAGGCCACACCACCGACCAACAACAGCAGGCCAAGCAGCAACCAGGCCTGCCAGCGGTCCGTCACCAGGCTCGCCCGCAGGCCGCCGCTAACGGTATAGATCAGGGTTGCCACCGCCACGCCCACGATCACCAGCGCCGGGTTGATATCCGACAGCATGCCGGTGATGGCCCCGATGGCGGTCAGCTCGGCAATCAGAAAGCAGCTCATATACAGCAGCGAGATCAACGCTACCCAGCGGCGTACGCCGGCGCCAAAACAGGCCTGTGCAAACTCGCCAATGCTGCGCCCTTCGGGCAGCGCTCGGCGAATGGCTGGGCCACAGAAGGCAAAGATGATGAAGGGCAGGGCTGCGCCAAGGGCATAGCCGGCCAGCGCGATAGGGCCGACCAGCGCGCCGACCTCGGGTGGGGCAAAGAGAATCCAGCCGCCCATGCCAGACGCCAGAAACGACAGCCCCAACGCCTGTGCGCCTTGGCTATTGCGGGCGGTAATGTAATCGTCCAGACCGCTATCGGGGTGACGGGCCCTAAGACCAATCCAGACAAACAATAACAACGCTGCCGCTACGGCAGTCACACTGAGATACCACATGTCGCGCTTCCTCCGCCGGTATTATCCGGATCAGGTTCCAGGGTTTGGCGCTCGTTAGAGCAGCGGATTCTCAGCCCTGCGCAGCGTTTGACGCTGGCAGAACTCCCCTGGCGACGAATTGAATGAGTGCAAAGCGGCAACATGATGTCATACATCAGCGCGCGAGCGCATGCAGTCGACTAAAATCGGTCTTTAAGCGGGCCATTTGCCTGGTCGATAATGGCCTGATGCTAGGCGTAAGACACGGCACCGCTGCCGTTGGGCGTTGCGGTCGATGCCACGCCACAATCAACCAGGAGCTTCAGGTGACCCCATGCCGTTCAACGTAACCCCCGGTGAACACTCCGAGCCCATCGGACAGGATGCCATAAACACCGTACTCGACAGCCTGGACGCCCTGGTCTACGTCTCCGACATGCAGACCCATGAGCTGATATTCCTGAACGCCTACGGTCGTCAACACTGGGGCGTGCCGAACAAACGCAAATGCTGGCAGGTGTTACAACAGGGGCAAAGCGGACCCTGCAGTTTTTGCACCAACAGCCTGCTGATTGCTGACGATGGTCAGCCCGCAGCAGTGCACATCTGGGAGTTCCGCAATACAGTGACGCAGCGTTGGTATCAGTGCCGTGATCAAGCCATTCGATGGCCCGACGGCAGGCTGGTGCGTATAGAGATCGCCACCGACATTACCGAGCTGAAGGAAGCACAGGCTGAACTCAAGGCCGCCAAGCGTCTGGCTGAACAACTCGCGCATCAGGATGAACTGACCGGCCTGTGCAATCGTCGTGCGTTTATTACTGACGGCCAGCGCGCTATTGATCAGGCCAAGCGCTTGGGACACTCCGTTGCGCTGATTGTGTTTGATGCCGACCACTTCAAAAATATCAACGATAGCCATGGCCACGCTGCCGGTGATCTGGTGTTACAGCAGCTTGCCGTGACGGCCAGCGCTCAGATCCGCGCCGGCGACATACTTGCGCGTATCGGCGGCGAGGAGTTTGCGCTGTTGCTACCGGGTGCCAATGCCGAGGCCGGGTGCCAAATGGCCGAGCGTTTACGCCAGGCCATAGAAGCGCTACAGGCCGATTATCTGGGTACGCGCATCGGCGTTACCTGCAGCTTCGGGGTAACGGCGTCAGATAATGGCAATGCCAGCCTGGAACAGCTCATGTCGCTGGCAGACAAAGCGGCCTATCAGGCAAAAGGATCACGGCGCAATTGTGTCGAACTACTTTCACTTACTGCGTGTTAACCTCGGCTTTTTTGGACGGATCCGCTGCCATGTCGCTCGCACTGCCTGATTGTATACGCCACACCTTTAACCCGGCCGGCAAGGCGTTTATCGATATCAGCCATCCTGCGGTGACTGCCCGTATCGCACTAGAAGGTGCTCACCTCCTGCAATGCACGCCCGCCGGCAAGCCGCCGTTGTTGTGGGTCAGCCCGGATGATCCCCAACTGCCCGGTAACGCGCTGCGTGGGGGCATCCCCCTGTGCTGGCCCTGGTTTGGCGGTGATCGCCCTCCGGTGGCGCACGGGGTGGCCCGACGCGCACCCTGGACGCTAACGGCCGCGAGCGACGATGCCGATGGCGTTTATTTGCGCTTTGATCTGGCTGCGGAAGAGATAACCCGGCTGTTGCCCGACGAACCATGGCAAGTGCACGTGGAATACCGTCTGGGCAAGGCGCTTGATGTGCAGCTAACCACCTGCAATGCCGGTCTGCAGCCAATGAAACTGACCCAGGCTCTGCATACCTACCTACCGGTCAGCGACATTCGCCAGGCGCGCATAAGCGGGCTGGACGGCGCCACCTATATAGACGCGCTGGATGACTGGACCCATAAGACCCAGCAAGGTGATATTCGCTTTGCCGCCGAGCTTGATCGCATCTATTACGGTCATGCTGATGAGCTGCAGCTGCATACCGCTGCGCACGCGGTAAGCGTCGAGCGCAGCGGCAGTGAGTCAGTCGTGGTGTGGAATCCCTGGCAAGGCAAGAGCCAACGCTTGAGCGAGTTCCCCGCCGACGGTTATCTCGGCATGCTATGCATTGAAGCCGCCAACGCAGGTCCAGATGCGCGCTGGCTGGAGCCAGGCCAGAGTCACGCGCTGGGAACCCGAATCAGCCATTTTGACTGACCCCGCACGCCCTATTTTGCCAAGTACAAGAACAAGGCCCTCACCATGCGCAGCAAGCAGCCCAAGCGAACGTCAGATCCGCAGCCGAGCCACCAGACCACAACACGCAAGCACCGCAATATACTGTATCTCGCGCTGGCGCTAACGCTGCTGGTGATTGCTGCAGCAGGCTGGTGGTGGACCCGGCCAGCCCCGGCACCCAACGTCAGGCAAGCCGACACCGCCAGCCACGACAGCACAGCCAAACCGGCCAACCCCAGCGTGCCGCAGCAAGCGCAGGGCACAGCGCCGCCCACGGAGAAATCTGCAGCCGCCGACTATGTGGGCATGCAGGCCTGTGTGGGCTGTCACGCCGAGCAGGCGGAACGCTTCACCGGCTCGCATCATGATCTGGCCATGCAGGAAAGCACCGACGCTAGCGTGCTGGGCGATTTCAACGACCGTACGTTTACCTTTGGCGGCGTCACCAGCCGTTTTTTCCGGCGCGGTGACGCGTTCATGGTCAACACCGCAGACGCGCAGGGCGAATACCACGACTACCTGGCCCGCTATACCTTCGGCGTGTATCCGCTGCAGCAGTATCTATTGGCCTTGCCCGGGGGGCGATATCAGGCCTTCAGCGTGGCCTGGGACGCGCGACCCGAGGAGGAGGGAGGCCAGCGCTGGTTTCAGCTCAACCCCGAGTTCAACGGCGATGAACCCGACAAGGCATTCCACTGGACCGGCCGTAACTTCAATTGGAACCTGACCTGCGCCGAGTGCCACTCCACCAACCTGCAGCGCAACTACGACCCGGTCAGCAACAGCTACGATACCCAGTGGGACGATATCAACGTAGCCTGCGAGTCCTGCCACGGCCCAGGTTCACTGCACCTGCAGTGGAGCGCCGACCCACAGCAACTGAGCCCGGAGCAACTGAGCCGTAAAGGTCTGACACTCAACTTCGACGAGCGTCGTGAGGCTATCTGGCAGCACAACCCGCAAACCGGCCAGCCGGAGCGCAGCATCGCAAAAAACAGCGAAACTGAAATTCAGGCCTGCGCCGCCTGTCATTCCCGCCGGGCCCAACTGTTTGACGACAACGCCCCGGCACAGCAACTGGTCGAGAGCTTTCTGTTATCCAATCTGGATCAAGGCCTGTACCACGCTGACGGCCAGATTCAGGACGAAGTCTTTGTGCATGGCTCTTTCGTGCAAAGCAAGATGTACGACGCGGGCGTCACCTGCAGTGACTGCCACGATCCCCACAGTCTGGAGCTGAAAGCCTCAGGCAACGGCGTCTGCCTGCAATGCCACATAGCGGCTGAATACGAAACGCCAAAGCACCACTTCCATGAAAGCCTTGCGGGATCTCAGTGTGTGGACTGTCACATGCCGGCCACCACCTACATGGGCGTCGACCCCAGGCGCGACCATAGCCTGCGTATACCACGCCCGGATCAGACGGTGAGCCTAGGTGTTCCCAACGCCTGCAACGGCTGTCACGAGGATCAAAGCGCCCAGTGGGCGGCCGACCACCTAGTGCAGTGGTACGGCGATGTACCCCAGGGGCATCAGCAGTTCGCCAAGACCCTGCACGATGCGCGCAGCGGCAGCCAGCAAAGCCCGGATGCGCTCTTGGCGCTGCTGGCTGACGAGGGACAACCGGTGATCGCCCGCGCTACCGCGGCCAGCCTGCTGCAGTACTGGCCGCAACCCGAGGTATTGGGTGACGTGGTCATGGCGCTGCGCAACAGCGATCCGCAGTTGCGCCTTGGCGCACTGGACGCCCTGGAGTCGCTGCAGCCGATTACCCGTTGGCAAATGGCCTCGCCACTGCTGACCGACCCTATTCGCACGGTGCGCGTAGAAGCTGCCGGTCAGTTGCTGGACATTCCACCCGATCAAGTGCCCGAAGGCAAACGCACAGCCTTCATCAATGCGCTGCAGGAATACGTGGATGCGCAGCAGGCGAACGCCGATAACCCGTCCGCGCAGCTGAATCTTGCCGTCTATTACCAGAGCCGCAACCAATTGGCCCTGGCAGAAGAAGCCTATCAACGTGCGCTGCTGCTGGACCCTTATTTTGAACCGGCGTACGTGAACCTTGCCGACCTGTACCGCGCGTCATTGCGCGATCCGGACGGCGAGCGCCTGTTGCGTTCAGCAATCGCGCGTGTTCCCCAGGCTGCCTCATTGCACTTTAGTCTTGGACTGCTGCAAATTCGCCAGAAACAGCTTGAACAGGCGCTTGTGGCGTTGGCGCACGCGGTCGAACTGGAGCCGGGCAATCAGCGCTACCGCTATGTGTACGCAGTGGCCCTCAACTCGGCAGGGCAGCGCAAGCAGGCTCTGGACGTACTCAACAAAGGCCTGGAACTGACACCAGACAATCAGCAGCTGAGCGGCTTTAAGGCTCAGTTGGAAGCAAGCCCGGAGTAACCTGATGAGTGAAGATGTTGAAGTAGTCTCCCTGGACCTGAACGACAGCCACCACCGCGAGGCGCTGGTGACATTACTAAACGCCTATGCCACCGACCCCATGGGCGGCAGCCAGGCACTGACCGAGCACGTGCGCTCCGGTTTGCCGGACGCTCTGCAAGCGCGCTCTGACTACCTCGGTTTTCTTGCAATAAAAGACAATGAATACATTGGCTTGGTAAATTGTTTTGAAGGCTTTTCTACCTTTGATTGTCGCCCGCTATTGAACATTCACGACGTAATCGTGACTGCGCAATGCCGTGGGTTGGGCGTTAGCAAACGCATGTTATCGGCCGTGGCACAGGCCGCGCAGGCAAGAGGTTGCTGCAAGCTCACCCTGGAAGTGCTGGAGGGCAACACTCTGGCGCAGGCTGCCTATCGGGCTGTGGGCTTTGCCCCCTATGAACTCGATCCGAGCAAAGGCAAGGCACTGTTCTGGCACAAGGCGCTTTGATTCTTCCGTGACGCAGGCCAGCCGCTATTGCGCGGCTTGTTGCCGCGCCTGGCTGGCCTGCACCACGCGGTGGGCAGGCACACTCAGTTGAGCCAGCAGGTAGGTTTTGAACTCGTCGCTGTAGGGCTGGCGCTCAATGGCCTGCTGCATGCAGCCGAGCCAGGCATCACGCGCCTGCGCGTCAATCGGCCACTGGGCATGGAAGGCCGGTATGCTGATGGAGCCGTAGCGCTCCTGATACAACCGAGGGCCGCCCAGCCAGCCAGACAAAAAACAGGTCAGCTTGTCGGCAGACTCACTGAGATCGGCTTTGTGCATAGCGCGGATCTTGGCCGCGCCGCTCCAGGCGTCCATAATCTGATAGAAATCAGTCACCAACCGCCGAATTCCAGCCAACTCGCCAGCCGCCTGATACGAGGCGTCTGCCGTGCCAAACAGCGGTTTTGTAGTGTCACTCATAGGTTCTCTAACTCCCTTTTCGGTAGCCGTTGGGCAACGCTAACAACCACATGATCGCGCCAGGCAAGTCGGCGCAGCGTCGCGTCTAGGTTATCTGAGACGGCGCCTCAGGTCGCCAGCTATCAGCGTAGCGAGGTAAACGGCCACCACGACCAGCACGAAAATAATCGCCGCTCTCAGGTCGTTCAGGTACCCCAGGTTGAGTGTTAGCGCAATCAGGTACCAGACATACACGGCGTAAAGCACGAGAAACAGCCCGCCTTCAAATCGCGACAAGCTTGCCCCCACCCAAAACAGCGGCAGGCACAGCAGCGCTGCACTTAACATTACGGGCATATCCAGCGATGCCATTTGCATGTTTGCCAGCAGCGGTGCCGGCGAAACCAAGCCTGAGAGCCCGAGTACGCAAAGAATATTGAATATATTGCTGCCAACCACATTGCCGATAGCAATATCGCGCTGGCCCTTCAGAGTAGCCACCACTGACGTCATGACCTCCGGCAGGGAGGTGCCGATAGCGACTATCGTAAGACCTATCACGGCATCGCTGACACCAAAGGACGAGGCGATCTGCACAGCACTCTGCACTAGAAAGCGCGCACCCAACACCAGTAGGCCCAACCCCACAAGCAGTAACGCGAGGTTCTTCCAGAGCGGCGCCTGCTGTTCCAAAAGTTCGGCGGTGTCTGCGTCAGCCGTGGCCAGCCCCTGCTTGCGGCCCTGCAGGAACAGAAATCCGGTATAGACGAGCAACCCTGCAAACAAAAGTGCTGCCTCCCATTTCAGGATACTGCCGTCCCAGGCCATGGCCGTGGCCACCGCTGACACCAGAATCATGATGGGAACGTCCTGCCGGATGAGCTGAGCTGAAACAACCAGCGGCGAAATCAGCGCGGCCAACCCGAGAATGCACAGAATATTGAATATGTTACTGCCCACGACGTTGGCCACCGCTAACTCGGCCTGCCCAGACCAGGCAGACTTGACGCTGACTGCTAGCTCAGGCGCGCTGGTACCGAAGGCGACTACGGTCAGACCGATTACCAGTGCCAGCACGCCTAAACTCGCGGCCAGTCTGGCCGCGCCTCGAACCAGCAGGTCAGCGCCAGTAATCAACAGCACCAGACCGATAGCAAGCATTACCCAAGACATATAAGGTCCCTTATGGAATGGCGTTCAGTTGTTTTTGCATTTCATCAGCCGTAGGCCGCAATTGCGCCAAGCCCTTACGTGTTCTGCGTTGGCTCAGGTAGTACAAAATAGGCGATGCAATGAAGATCGATGAACTGGTGCCAATCACGATGCCAAAGAGCATCGGCTGAGCGAAGCTGGAAACCGCTGCGCCACCAGCGATACCCATAGGGAGCAAGGCCAGGAAGCTGGTGGCCGAGGTGAAGATTGTTCGGGTCAATGTGGATGAAATACTGTCATTGAGCACCTGCAGCATCGGCTTGTTTGGCGTCAGCCGCAGGTTTTCACGGATGCGATCAAACACCACCACCTTGTCGTTAACCGAATAGCCAATCAAGGCGAGCAGGGCTGCGACTGCTGTCAGGTTGAACTCGACCCCGGTCAAGGCAAAAAAGCCGATGGTCTTGGTCAGATCGAGCGCAATCGTCAGCGTTGCCGCTAACGCAAAATGCGACTCGAAGCGCACCCAGAGGTAAAATAACATCCCGCCGCCGGCAGCCAGAATCGCCAGTATGGTGAGATCACTGAAATCACCACTTACCTTGGGGCCCACCATGTCCACACGCGGAAACTCGGCGTTGGCTTGCAGGTCAGTTACCGCTGATTTGATTTCTTCAACCTGCGCGGCGGTTTGGCCTGATTGGCCTGGTTCTGCCGCTAGCCTGATCAGAAAATGGCCTTGCCCGCCAAACTCCTGAATACCGGCTTCGCTAAGATGTCTGGCCTGCAAGGACTGCCTCAGCTGATCGACCGAGACTGAAGGCGCCTGCACTTCAATCACAGTACCGCCAGTAAAGTCGACGCCATAGTGCAGCCCAGGCTGCAGGAACAGAGCAATAGAGGCCAAGGAGAGCACGGCGGAAGCCGCCAAACCGATAACCCGTCCACGTAGAAAGTTTATTTTGCTTGCACCGGTTTTATCCAGCCAGGCAACGCCGGATATAGCCAGCGTACTGCGCTCCTTCCCCTTGATACTCCATTCCATCATCAGGCGAGTGACGGCAATGGCAGTGAACATCGAGGTAAGCAAACCAATGCCAATAGTGACCGCAAAACCTTTGACCGGGCCGCTACCAAACAAAAACAGCAAACTGATGGCGATCAGCGTTGTCGCGTTTGAATCCAGAATGGTGCTGTAGGCGCGATCAAAGCCTTCCTTGAGCGCCAGCGCCGCGGATTTTCCTCGCCTGGCTTCTTCACGAATACGCTCGTTAATCAGTATGTTGGCGTCCACCGCCATACCGACGGTGAGGATGATACCGGCGATACCGGGCAGGGTGAGGGTTGCACCCAAGGTGCTTAGCACCCCGAATAACAACCCAATGTTGACTGCTAAGCTGATGCAAGCAATGAGCCCCCAGGCTCCATAAATACCCAGCATGAACGCAACCACCATGGCCGCCCCAATGATGCCGGTGGTTAGCCCCATGGCAATAGCATCGCTGCCCAGGTCTGGGCCAACGGTACGCTCTTCAACCACATGCAGAGGCACGGGAAGGGCGCCAGCGCGCAATAACAAAGCCAGGTTGCTGGCGTCCTGGGTGGTGAAGCTGCCACTGATTTCACCACTCCCGCCGGCAATGACACTGCGGATTACTGGCGCAGTAATTACTTTGTTATCCAGCACGATAGCCAAAGGGCGGCCAATATTGTCACGGGTAATCTCGCCGAATACGCGTCCACCTTCGCTATCGAGTTTGAAATTGACAACCGGGTTGCCCGTATCCGCGTTGAAAGCCATTTGCGCATCGCTGATACGCTCGCCCTGCATAGCGACGCGGCGTTCGAGGCGATAGGTCTGCTCACTAGAAGCATCCGCAACAATCATGGTATCTGCGCTGGAAACCGCATCAGACTTGGCCTGCCAATGGAACGACATTTTCGCGGTAGTGCCCAGCAGCGTGCGAATTGCATGCGGATCGGCAACGCCAGGCATCTGTACCAAAATGCCGTCATCACCCTGGCGGGTAATGCTTGGCTCAACGAGGCCAGTCTCGTTCAGTCGGCGCCGGACGACTTCCAGGCTGCGTTCTATTGCATCCTTGGAGAGTGCCTGCTGCCACTCTTCGGTCAGGCTGATGCGCAATTGCCCATCACTCAATTGAACAGTAAAGCGGCGACTGTTATCGGATTGATTCCGAGCCACCTCTTTGGCAATGCTCAGCGCCTCTTGCTGTTGTTCTGGCTTGTTCAGCCTCAACACAGCTTGGGATTCGCCCACAACAGGGCTTTGGTAGTGAATGCCTGCCTTGCGCAGGGGTAGCTTCAGCGCCTCGGTAAATGACGCCAGCTGATCAGTAAACAGTGCCTTGGTGTCTGCCTCGAGCAGCAGGTGCGACCCTCCTTGCAGATCCAGACCAAGGGTGACGGTGTTATTGCTATACCAAGCCGGGAGGCTTGCAGAAACTGAGCTGGGCAGAAGGTTGGGCAAAGCGCTCAGCAAGCCGAGCGCAATCACCAAACCGTAAACAACGGCTCGTGAACGTAGCGATTTCATAAGTAATACTCAAACGGGTGACGAATGTAGTTGTTGAAAAACAACCGACAAAAACGTTGAGAATTACGCTGAGGGTGGCGCGCGCAGCGGGGGAGAGCGGTAGGCCGAGGCGGGTGAGGGCGTATAACGCTGGCTGTAGCTCGACGTGACAGTTTGCCGAGGTGCTAAGGGAAATAAACCGACATGGCTGGCAAGCCCCCAGTGAAGGCTGGGATTCGGCTCGGGGTTATCATCTTTAGGGGAAGGATCTTTGTGTAGCTTGAGCGATCCAGCGTAGGACGCTGCGACAATCTGCTCGACTTTGCCAACAAACCCACCTTCAGCAGGAGACGGCCCAAGTGCTTTTTGTTGGACCATGACCGACAAAAACAGAAGTACCAATACCAGCAATGACAGATTAACTGCTGATAAAAAGCGCTTGGACGAACTATTGAAAGTCGTTGCTGTGAGCATGGTGGTGTCTTGATGGTGAAGCGCGATTCTGCGACGCCTTCTGCGATTAGTCAACGTACTGAGCGCAGCCATTATGCGCTGCGTAATTTATTGCTTGTAGCTTCCGAAGAGCGCGCGAAATCAAAAGTATTGATCTGGGTCAGCTTTTCCTCGAATTACCTTTTAAGTGAGCGCGACACAAGGTCGCACTGCAGCGCCGGTGAAAATAGCGGCTTTTTAGCAGAACAAAAATCGCTGAGAACCAATAACGACAGGCACTTAGCCTGCGTTTTCATTACGCCGGCTTTACTCATATCACCTAGCCCGTCATGTGTACCAAGAGGTGCAACTCCGTGTTCTAGACGCTTTTTCGGTTTGCAGTCCACTTTGAAATATTTTGTAATATTTACACCCTGAGTCAGCGTGGTTTGTTTTTTAGCCACAAGGATACCTGACCCTGCCAAGGCAATTGCCCTGGCTGCAGGCTGATCGTTCCGTTCACTGGCAGTCTTTGCCAAGCATCGAAACCGTCAACGGCAAGCGCCCGTCAGGACAGCGCGTAGCGCTACCCATGCTGACAAAAAAATACTCCAACAGCACATGAGTCGATTTCGCCGCAGCGACAATCGCGTGTCCCCGCGCGTCTGGATTTTGCGGCCCGGCCCATTCAGGAGTCACCCGGTGACACGGGAGCAACCAAGGCACCGCCGCTTAGCTCACTGCGCGGCGCCAGTTCATCCAACAAGGCCGCAACATGAAAATAGAGCAGTTCTCTGGATATTTGAAACACCTGATCTGGCTACCCCTGCTAATGCTGGGCGGATGCAAGATGGCGCTGCTTGACCCCAAGGGGCAGGTCGGCATGGACGAAAAGTCGCTGATCATTACCGCGACCCTGTTAATGCTGATTGTGGTCATTCCGGTGATCGTGATGACCCTGGCATTTGCCTGGAAGTACCGCGCCGGCAACACCAAGGCGACCTACCGGCCCAACTGGGCGCACTCCAACCGCATCGAGCTGGTGGTCTGGCTGGTGCCCTGCATCATTGTTGCCATTCTGGGCACCATCACCTGGACCAGCACCCATGAATTGGACCCCTATCGGCCACTGGATTCCGACGTCAAGCCGATTGAAATTCAGGTGGTTTCACTGGACTGGAAGTGGCTGTTCATCTATCCCGAGCAGGGCATTGCCACGGTCAACGAAATTGCCTTCCCGACGGATACGCCGGTGAATTTCAAGATCACCTCACAGTCGGCCATGAACTCCTTTTTCATTCCGCAGCTGGGCAGCCAGATCTACTCCATGGCCGGCATGCAGACCAAGCTGCACCTGATCGCCAACCACGAGGGCAGCTTTGAAGGCATCTCGGCCAACCTCAGCGGTGAGGGCTTCTCGGATATGAAGTTTCAGGCCATTGCCACGTCAGAGCAGGGCTTTGCCGACTGGGTCGCCAAGGTCAAAGCCACCAAGGACACGCTGGATCAGAGCAACTACCCGGTACTGGCTGCGCCCAGCACGGCCGATCCGGTGCGCTACTTCGGCGGCGTCAGCCCAACGCTGTATCAACACATTCTCATGCAGTACGCCCACGGCGGTCATCACGCGATGCACAGCGCCGAGCACGCAGATGCCGACATGCACGGCATGCCCATGAACGCCAGTATCGAGGAGTCTCACTAAGATGTTTGGCAAATTAACTCTGGAGGCCGTGCCATTTCACGAGCCTATCATCATGGTCACGCTCGCCGTGGTGGCGCTGCTTGGCTTTGGCGTGGTTGCCGCGCTCACCTACTACCGCAAGTGGGGCTACCTGTGGTCTGAGTGGCTGACCTCGGTCGATCACAAGAAAATCGGCGTCATGTACATCCTGGTTGCCTTGATCATGCTGCTGCGCGGCTTTGCCGACGCGATCATGATGCGCGGCCAGTTGGCCATGGCGCAGGGCGCGGAACAGGGCTTTCTGCCGCCGGAGCATTACGACCAGATCTTCACCGCGCACGGCGTCATCATGATTATCTTCATGGCCATGCCGTTCATGGTCGGGCTGATGAACATCGCCGTGCCACTGCAGATCGGCGCGCGCGACGTGGCCTTTCCGTTTCTCAACTCGCTGAGTTTCTGGCTGTTTGTTGCCGGTGCGATTCTGGTCAACGTGTCGCTGGGAGTAGGGGAGTTCGCGCGCACCGGCTGGGTGGCTTATCCGCCACTGGCCGAGCTGGGCTACAGTCCGGGCGTGGGGGTGGACTACTACATCTGGGCACTGCAGTTATCGGGGCTGGGAACGCTGCTCACGGGGGTCAACTTTCTGGTGACGGTGTTCAAGATGCGTACCCCCGGTATGACCCTGATGAAGATGCCGATCTTCACCTGGGCCTGTACCTTCACCAATATTCTGATCGTCGCCTCGTTCCCGATCCTGACCGCGACCCTGGGTCTGCTGACGCTGGATCGCTATCTGGATATGCATTTTTTTACCAACGAGCTTGGCGGCAACGCCATGATGTATATCAACCTGTTCTGGGCCTGGGGCCACCCCGAGGTGTACATCCTGATCCTGCCGGCGTTCGGTATCTTCTCTGAAGTGATCTCGACCTTTTCCGGCAAGAAGCTGTTTGGCTATACCTCCATGGTCTGGGCCAGTGGCGCGATAACCCTGCTGGGCTTTGTGGTCTGGCTGCATCACTTCTTCACCATGGGCTCGGGGGCTAACGTCAACGCCTTCTTCGGCGTGGCCACCATGATCATTTCGGTGCCCACCGGGGTGAAGCTGTTCAGCTGGCTGTTCACCATGTTCCGCGGTCGCGTGCATTTCACCACACCGGTGCTCTGGACCCTGGGCTTCATGGTCACCTTCACCATCGGTGGCATGACCGGCGTGCTGCTGGCGGTACCCGGTGCCGACTACGTATTGCACAACAGCCTGTTCCTGATTGCCCATTTCCACAACACCATCATCGGTGGCGCGGTATTCGGTTATCTGGCCGGTTTAACCTTCTGGTTCCCCAAGGCCTTCGGCTTCAAGCTCGACGAGCGTCTGGGCAAGGGCGCCTTCTGGTGCTGGTTTACCGGCTTCTTTGTCGCCTTCATGCCGCTCTACGTACTGGGCTTCATGGGCATGACACGCCGTTTGAACCATTACGACAACCCACTGTGGCAACCCTATCTGATCGTCGCCTTCTGCGGTGCAGCGCTGATCTTCTGCGGCATCGCGTTCCAGATTGCCCAACTGATCGTCAGCTTCAAGAACCGCGAACAGCTGCGCGATCTGACCGGCGACCCTTGGGGCGGCCGTACGCTGGAATGGTCGACCAGCTCACCACCGCCGTTCTACAACTTTGCACAGCTGCCAACCGTGCACACGCTTGACGCCTTTTACGACATGAAAGAGAAGGGCACTGCCTACCAGCGTCCGGCCAGTTACGGCCCGATCCACATGCCCAAGAACACCGCCGCTGGCGTGGTGATCGGCTTGCTGGGTGCCGTCTTCGGTTTCGCCATGGTCTGGCACATCTGGTGGATGGCGGGCCTGAGCTTTCTCGGCATGCTGATCACCTTCGTCGTGCGCAGCTACAACCAGGACGTGGACTACTACGTGCTGCCGGACGAGATCGAGCGTATCGAAGACCGTCACCACGCGCGCTTTGAAGCCCGCGGCACAGCGCTCAACTCCCACTCTCTGGCAGGGCAGGTCTAAACCATGTCGACAAATGTAATGCACTCCCACGCCGGTGGTCATGACCATGCGCATGACCACGATGCCGGTGGTAACACCGTGTTCGGTTTCTGGCTGTACCTGATGACCGACTGTGTCCTGTTTGCCAGCGTCTTCGCCACCTACGCGGTGCTGGTCAACCACACCGCTGGCGGCCCCAGCGGCAAGGATATCTTTGAGCTGCCCTACGTGCTGGGCGAAACCTTTCTACTGTTGATCAGTAGCTGCACCTACGGCTTCTCGATGATTGCAGCGCACCGCGGTGCCAAACGTCAGGCACTGGGCTGGCTGGCGGCGACTTTCCTGCTGGGCGCCGGTTTTATCGGCATGGAAATCAACGAGTTTCATCACCTGATCGCCGAGGGCTTTGGCCCGAACCGCAGCGCCTTTCTGTCGTCCTTCTTCACCCTGGTGGGCATGCACGGCTTGCACGTAACCGCCGGCCTGGTGTGGATGCTGGTATTGATGGCGCAGATCAAGACCCGCGGCCTGACGCCACAGAACAACACGCGGCTGATGTGCCTGAGCCTGTTCTGGCACTTTCTGGATATCGTCTGGATCTGCGTGTTCACTATTGTCTATCTGATGGGAGTAGTCGCATGAGTCACGCACATACCGACGCCGGTGCCGGCCACGGCAACTACAAGTCCTACGCCATCGGCTTCGTGCTCTCGGTCATTCTCACGGTCGTTCCCTTTGGCATGGTCATGAGCGGCGACTTCAGCCGGCAGGTCGCGCTGATCACCATGCTGGTGATGGGCGTGGTACAGGTGGTGGTGCATCTGGTGTGCTTCCTGCACATGAACACCTCCTCCGAGGGCCGCTGGAACCTACTCGCCTTCTTGTTCACCGTGCTGATCATCATCATGCTGGTAGCCCTGGCCATCTGGATCATGGTCAACGCCGACATGTTGATGATGCCCTGGATGTTCCAGTGAAGCTCAAACGCTATCTGCTGATCACCAAGCCGGGCATCATCTTCGGCAACCTGATTGCCGTGGCCGGGGGGTACTTCCTCGCGGCGCAGGGCCAGATTGATCTGACCCTGCTGCTGGCCACGGTGATCGGGCTCTCGTTGGTAGTGGCCAGCGGCTGCGTGATGAACAACTGCATCGACCGCGATATTGATCGTCACATGCAGCGCACGCAGGGCAGGGTACTGGTCACCGGCCAGATCTCGCTGCGGGCCGCCATGACCCACGGCGTGCTGCTGGGGCTGATCGGTTTCGGGATCTTGTGGTGGTTTACCAACCCGGTGGCTACGCTGCTAGCGGCGTTTGGCTTCATCATTTACGTCGGCTTCTACAGCCTGTGGCTGAAGCGAACCTCTGTATACGGCACCCTGGTGGGCAGCCTGTCCGGTGCGATGCCGCCGGTGGTGGGCTACTGCGCGGTGACCGGCCAGTTTGATACCGGCGCCGCGCTCTTGCTGCTGATCTTCTGCCTCTGGCAAATGCCGCATTCGTACGCGATTGCCATCTTCCGCTTTGATGACTACAGCGCCGCCGGGATTCCGGTCCTGCCGGTAAAGCAGGGCATCAAGGTCGCCAAGCAGCATATCGTCTGGTACATCGTTGCCTTTGCCGGGGCCGCGCTGATGCTGGCGTTGTCCGGCTTTGCTGGCTACGGCTACCTGGTGATTGCGCTGCTGGTGAGTATCTGGTGGTTGCTGATCGCGCTGTCAGGGTACAAGCAGGAGGTGGATGATCGGGTGTGGGCGCGCAAGCTGTTCGGCTTCTCGATCATCGCCATCACGGCGCTCAGCGTGATGATGTCGATCGACTTTTGCGTATTGCCAACCCAGGCGCTGTTCGCTGCCCTGTAAACGTTAGTGCGGCAATAAAAAACAGCCCTCGCCGGGTGCGAGGGCTGTGGTTTGCGGGTTGCTCAGTCAGCCAGAAAATCCAGCATGGCGGCGTTCACTTCCGCAGTGGCCTCGCTTTGAATCCAGTGGCCCTTACCCTCCAGCATGATCATGTGCAGATCAGGAATGCGCGGGTCCATCATCTGCCGCAGTTTGGCTTCACTGGCGCCCTGAATGGTCATGTCGCGGCTACCCACGATGAACAGCACCGGGCAGTTGATCTGACTGTCGCGCCAGGGCAGCATCTGCCGCCAGTTTTCATCCAGATTGCGGTAATAGTTGATACCACCGGCAAAGCCGCTGTGCCGATACGCCTCGATGTAATAGGTCAGCGCCTCATCCTTCACCCAGTCCGGCTGCGCGGTAGGTTTGCCCAGCCGGCCAATCCAGCCACCGCCTTCCTTGGTCGAACGGCCCAGCAAGGGAGGGTCGCGCGGGGTATCCGGCGAGCAGTAAAGCGCGCGCAGAATGCCCTCGGGGTCGGCGTCAAACTCCGCCTCAGCCACGCCAGGCTCCTGAAAGTAGATCTGGTAGAAAAAATCGTCGCCAAAGTACTCACGCAAAAACTCAATCGGCGGCTGGTCCGCCACCGGCCGCAGCGGCACGCTCATGTTGATCAAACGCGCCACCCGCTCAGGGTGCCGCTGCACAAACTGCCAGCAATTGATTGCGCCCCAGTCGTGGCCAATCAGCAATATCGGCTGATCACCGCTTGCCTGCTGGGCCAGTTCCGCCATGAACTCGCAGATGCGCGACACGTTGTAATCGGCAATCAGCTCAAGTGACTCTGTGTCGCCAAAGCCGGGCATATCCGGCGCCACGGCGCGATAGCCCGCGTTCGCCAATGCCACCATCTGCTCTCGCCAGCAATACCAGCATTCCGGCCAGCCGTGGATGAGCAGGGCAACCGGGCCTTGGCCCAGCGTGGCAACGCGCGTTCTCAGGCCGGTTACCTGCCAGTGCTCAAGCGAGATGTCGTCCAGGCGATACATAGGTGGTCCTTATTGTTGTTTGCGGGTGAGCCCGCTACTGATTAACGCAGCGCCCGCTGCCAGGTCAAGGCAACTCAGCCTGTTGAATAATCCACCATGCCGTACAGCAACACCCGGCACGCTTGCCAAATGTTATGTTATAACTATAATTGCGCTATCGATAACGTAACCGGAATCTAACCCGATGTCTGAACGTCTCCCCGTAACCGTGCTGTCCGGCTTTCTTGGCGCTGGCAAAAGCACGCTGCTCAATCGTATTCTGAAAAACCGTGAGGGCCTGAAGGTCGCGGTGATCGTGAATGACATGAGCGAGATCAACATAGACGGCGCTGAAGTGCAGCGCGATGTCAGCCTCAATCGCGCCGAAGAAAAGCTGGTAGAAATGAGCAACGGCTGCATCTGCTGCACCCTGCGCGAAGATCTGCTGGAGGAAGTAGGGCGCCTGGCAAAGGAGGGGCGCTTTGATTATCTGCTGATTGAATCAACTGGCATCTCTGAACCGCTCCCGGTAGCCGAAACCTTTACCTTCCGCGACGAACAGGGCCAGGCACTGTCTGACATTGCCAGGCTGGACACCATGGTCACCGTGGTCGATGGCGTGAACTTCCTGACCGACTACCAGCGCTCCGAGAGCCTCGCTACCCGGGGCGAAACCCTGGGCGACGAAGACGAACGCTCAATCACCGATCTGCTGGTTGAGCAGGTTGAGTTTGCCGATGTGATTCTCGTCAGCAAGAGCGACCTGATCTCCAGCGCCGCGCGCGAAGAGCTGGAATCCATCCTGCGCAGCCTGAATCGTCACGCACGCATTCTACCCATGGTCATGGGTCAGGTGCCGCTGAAAGAGGTGATCAACACCGGTCGTTTTGATTTTGACCGCGCCGCGCAGGCACCCGGTTGGCTGCAAGAGCTGCGCGGCGAACATACTCCGGAAACCGAGGAATACGGTATCAGTTCAACCGTGTATCGCGCCCAGCGGCCGTTTCATCCGCAGCGCTTTTACAGCTTCATCAGTTCAGGTTGGCAGAACGGCACCTTGCTGCGCTCCAAAGGGCTGTTTTGGCTGGCGAGTAAATGGGCCGAAGCGGGCAGTTGGTCGCAGGCTGGCAGCCTGATGCGGCACGGTCTGGCTGGGCGCTGGTGGCGCTTCGTCGACAAGGCGCACTGGCCAACGGACGCGGAGACCACGGCCGAAATAATGCAGCATTGGCACCCCGAGAGCGGCGATTGCCGCCAGGAGCTGGTGTTTATCGGTCAGCAACTCGACGCCACGCGGCTGCACCAAGACCTCAACAAGTGCCTGCTCAGCGATGAGGAAATGCAGCGCGAGCCCGCCTACTGGCAGCAACTGCCAGATCCTTTTGGCAGCTGGACTGGAGCAGAGCAGGGTAACTGAGCCCTGATCAGGCAGTTGTAACAGCCCGTCGCCAGCGAACAATCACGCGGGGGCGGGCAAGGTCGTACAGCCAGTTGAACAGCAATGTATAAGGGAGAAACAGCAGAATCAGTCCAATATCCAGCAACAACGCCTGCAGCAAGCCCACCTGCAGCCACCAGGCAATCAGCGGCACCATCACCAGCAGCAGGCCCAGCTCGAACAGGCCGGCATGCAGCAGGCGCACCGACAGCGTACGTCGCCAGCCGAGGCGACGTTCAAACGCCTCAAAACCGGCGCTGAACAGCATATTCCAGAACATGGCAATCAGTGAAAGCATCACCGTCAGCGCCCCGGTGCGCGCCAGACTTTGGCTGGTCAGCAGCGCAATCAAGGGCGCAAAGAGCACCAGTGCTATTACCTCAAACAGCAGGGCATGCAGCACACGTTCAGGCAGGGATTTTTTGGGGGTGAGGGCGGCGGTGGACATAACAAACAGCTCCAGAGATCGACAGCGCTATTCTCTCCGGTTTAACCTGCAACACTAAATTAGATACCATCGGGAAGGCCGATATGAAGCTGTCACCAGAATCACTCGATGCCTTTGTGCAGACGGCTGCTCAAGGCAGCTTCAGCGCCGCGGCGCGGCGACTGGGTAAAAGCCAATCAACGGTCAGCGAAGCGATAGCAAGGCTGGAAATCGACCTGGGCGTAACGCTGTTTGATCGCAGCGGTAAGGCACCAGTATTGACCGACGCAGGTCGCGCCTTGTTGCCACGGGTAGAAGATGTGCTCGGTGCATCCGACCGCCTGCAGCTCGCCGCCGGTGCCTTGGCGGGAGGGCTCGAGCCCAGGCTCACGCTGGTCATGTCGGATGCCTATCAGTCGCCGGACTATAAAACACGCCTGACCCGCTTGGCAGAGCGCTTTCCCGAGCTGGAGCTGGAGTGTGTGTTTGCCGAGCACGCCGACGTGATCAACCTGATCAGCAGCGGCCGCGCCGCATTAGGCCTGCTACCGGCAGAAGGCCCACATCCACCGGAAATCGGCAGTGCAAGGGTTGCCGAACGTGCCGAGTTCGCCGTGTTTATCGCCGCAACGCACCCATTGGCCGCCGCTGCACAGCTCAGCCTCGACGAATTGGGGCAGTGGCGCTCGTTACGCTTGAACACCTTGCACGAGTCTGGGCCCCGGCTTGATGATGTGCCCAAGAGCCGCGTGCGCAGCTGGACAGCGCCGAACTATCTGATCCTGCTCGATTTGGCAGTACTGGGCTTCGGCTGGGCGGTATTGCCGCGCTGGTTGGTCAACAGCTATGCAGCGGAGCGACTGGTCGAATTGAACGTACCCGGCTGGCCACGCCATCAGGCGCTGGAAGTCATCTGGTCACGCGAACGACCGTTAGGGCCCGCTGGAAGCTGGTTGCGCGACGCCTTGTTGAACGCGGGGGAGTCGTGGTCAGGGCACGGGTAAATCCGGATGCATCCACAACCGAATACGCTATTTAACATAATATATATTATGCGAACCAATAGGTTTATTGCTTCAGATCTGAGCTGGCCATCCAGGCAACCCGCAAATCACCTGTTTGCCTGATCCAACCGCGCTTGGTGCCATGTTATCGAGCAGCCCCTTGTGCATACCGCAGAAAATCATCTGCCGGCATCGGTTTGGCAAATAGATATCCCTGACCGAAATTGCAGCCCAGCGATTTCAGAATGGTTTGCACGACCTGATGCTCTATTCCCTCGGCCGTGGTCTTCAACTTGAGGCTATGCGCCATTTGAATGATGGCGGTCACGATGGCGCGGTTCTGTTCGTTGCTGCTGAGGTTGGTGACAAACGACTTGTCGATCTTGAGTTTGTCGACCTGAAACCGCTGCAGATACGAAAGGTTCGAATACCCGGTACCAAAGTCATCAATCGAGAGTTTCACGCCCAGCTGTTTCAGACTCTTCAGGCGCTGAATGAAACTCTCTGACTTTTCCAGCAACATCGACTCGGTCAACTCCAGCTCCAGTAATGCTGGCATCAATGCGGCGGCCTTGAGTGCTTGCGCAATAATCGCTTCCAGATTGCCCCGGTGCAGCTGCACGGTAGACAAATTGACTGAAACAGCCAGGCCTGCCGCCCCGTCGGACTGCCAGCGCGCGGCCTCACGGCAGGCCTCGTTCAGTACCCATTCACCGATTTCGGTAATCAGGCCGGATTGTTCGGCCACACCGATAAACAGGTCCGGACCGAGTAGCCCGCGCTCCGGATGCTGCCAGCGCAGCAGCGCTTCGGCGCCAACCAGCTTGTTACAGGCCAGATCCCTGATCGGCTGAAAATGCAGAGCGAACTCGCTGCGTGCCAAGGCTTGCCGCAGGTCCTGTTCAATACCAAGGCGCTCATGGGTGTCGACGTTCATTTGCTCATCGAACAGACAGTAGCTGTTGCGACCGGTTGATTTGGCGCGCTGCATGGCCAGTTCGGCCTTACGCATCAACGCTGCGAAGTCGTCGCCGTCACGGGGAAATAACGCCATGCCGATAGACAGCGAGGTAACCAACTGCATGTCGCGCAACAGGATTGGCTGGCTGACGATTTCCTGCATACGTCGGGCGACTGCGATGGCGGTATCCTGGCCGTCCAGATCAGGCAGGGTCATGATGAATTCATCACCTCCCTGGCGGCTGACCGTGTCCGCACCACGCACAGCCTGTTTCAGCCTCCTCGCAACCTCCTGCAACAGCTCATCACCGGCAGCGTGGCCCAGCGAGTCGTTAATGGTCTTGAAGTTGTCGATATCCACGAACAATAAGGCTAGCTGCCTACCCTGCCCCCTCGCCCGCTCTATCGCTCCCTGCACGAGCGCCGCGATCGCTTGGCGGTTAGGTAAGTCGGTCAGCGGGTCATGGTGGGCAAGGTGGGTCAGCTTGGCTTCAGACGAATGCAGACGTCGCATTTCCTGTTGCAGCAGTAGGCGAGCCGAACGCAAGTCCCTCATCAACAACGAGATGGCCAGCGCCGATACAATCAGTATGCAACTCACCACCAGCAAGCGACCTGGCCCCATGGGCGCTGGCTGGTAAACTTTCAGCCCCGTGATTGCGGTAAAACTGATGAGCGCCACGACACCCAGCATGCCCCCGAGCAGTGCCAGAAAAAGAGGTCGTGTGGCCACGGTTCCGGCCACCACCAATAAAGCCGGGAATGCCAGAATAGCGCCGCTGTAAAGCCCCTGGCTGCACCACATGGAAAGGCTGACGACCAGGGTCAAGGTCACCAGTACCAGCGTAACCGAGGCATCCACCTGCCCTCTGCGATTAAGCCGGCGCGCTAACATGACGATGGCAAAAGCAATGGCAACCAGCACACTATTGAACAGATCCCCCGAGCTGACCGTGCGCAAGGCAATCAACAACAATATCAGGGCCAGCGCATTGGCGATCAGCATTAGCCGGTCGGCTTGCTGCGTCCGCACGTTGCTTTGCAACACAGACTCAAAATCCGTTTCTTCTCGCACCTTAGTCATACAGTGCCTTCTTCCTTAATGACAACGCGCCATGAGTTCAAATACAACGTAATCGCGAACGCTAACCAATATCGCACAACATGCGCAAGCCCCGTCCTTGAGCGGCGCGAGCGCGAATAAGCGCTCACGCGCTCTAGCTCGCGGCCTGCGTCATAAAATTAGCGTCAAAATATTTTTCAGCGCTTTAGCTGTATAGTTTGCAAACAGAGAGCGTGATGCACATCACAGAAAAAGCACCTTGATGGTGATGCACCATAAGCACCTTGGCTGCAGCGGTACCGTTGGCGTTGAGCGCACTGCAAAGTGGTTTACCGATTGATCAGTGATTGCTCGCCCGGCGTGACCTGCAGTACCGCACCAGTGACACTCCACGCTGTATTTTGGCGTGATCCGCACTTGTTGTCGGAGCCGTGCTTGTGAAGACTGGAAGCTCTCCTTGCCGTGTTATTGCAGAGCCTTGATGAACAGCACACCCACCGCCTCTTACAACAACCTGGAAAAGACCCTGAAGGGTTTACGTGCTGTGGTGCCAAGTGGGCAACTGCACGAGGCGCTCATACGTCATGGTCTCAATAGTATTCCGACGCGCGCTCGCGTACCGCTGACGAGCCTGAATGCACTATTAGAAGAGCTGGCACAACGAACCCAAGACCCTCTGTTACTGATTAACGCTTTCAGCCAACTCGATTACAGCCCCGCCCTGCTGCGCAAAAGTTACCTGGCGAGCGCTGCGACGTTGCGCGATGCCATTGCGTTGACCAGCCGCTATTGCCGAGTTGATACCGAGGTGGTGCAACTGCAGCTGAGCGTACGACAGGGACGCGCATGCGTCATTTTGCGGGGCAACCCAGCAGCGCCCAGCCGGATGCACCTTGATGCCATGCTCTATGGCGTCATGCGTACCCTGGTATCCCTGGGGTTGCGCGGGGAGCCGCAGCTGGTGCTACCAGCCGGGAGCAGTGCTGAGTTGCAACGTAGTCTTGCCAAGGCCTTCTGCGCGCCCGTCGTGTGCGAGGGCGATGACCACAGCATCTGCTTTCCTGCAATAGAGCTTGCGCGGGTGCTCAATTGGTCCGGCGATGCGATCGACAAAGCGGCGCAACGCGAGCGGCAACTGATTCGCTTGCGGGCGGGCGAGCATAACTGGAGCGGTTCAGTCGCTACGCTGTTGCGTATTGGGCTGCGTCGCGGAGAAACCAGCCTGGCGGGGTGCGCACATTGGCTTGCCGTTAGCGGACGGACCTTGCAGCGCAGACTGCAAGCAGAGAACAGCGAATTTACCGACCTAGTTGATCATTGCCGCAGACAATTGAGCGAGCAGTACTTGCAGGCAGGTTACAGCAACGACAGCATCGCGCTGCTGCTCGGCTATCGTCAGAGCGCACAGTACTTTCGCAGTTTCCGCCGTTGGCACGGTATGTCGCCCGCCGTCTATGCGCGCAACCATCAGATAACCAACACCCACAATACCGTGACCTGCGCGACCGATAACGTCAGGCATGGTAGCTACCCAAAACGAGAAAAAAATCATGCGTAAACGCCTCATTCTGCCCTTTGCCCTGCTGCTGCCTGCTCTCGCGCAGGCGCAAGCTGCCTCACTGCAAGAGCGTGCCATCGTTGCCGCTGAAAACGTGAGCGACAAGGCAGTCGAGTGGCGCCACGATATTCATCAACACCCCGAATTGGGCAACCAGGAAAGACGCACCGCAGCGCTGGTTGCAGCACATCTCAAGGCGCTGGGTATGGAAGTGCAGACCGATGTGGGCACCACCGGCGTGGTCGCCCTGCTCATCGGCGGCAAGCCTGGGCCGGTAATAGCGCTGCGCGCTGACATGGATGCGCTGCCGGTCAAGGAAGCTACCGCCCTACCCTACGCATCGCAGGTCAAGCAGCTTTATCAGGGTCAAGAATTCGATGTAATGCACGCCTGCGGCCATGACGCCCACGTGGCAATATTGATGGCCACCGCCGAAGCACTCGCGGCCATCAGGGAGGATCTGCCCGGAAGCGTCAAATTCATCTTTCAGCCTGCCGAAGAAGGCCCCAGCGATTACGTCTATGACGGCGAACGACACTTTGGCGCCAAGCAGCTGGTTGAAGCGGGCGTGCTGGAGAACCCCAAAGTGGCCGCCGTATTTGGCCTGCACGTCAGCTCCGCGCTGCCTACCGGTTTGATTGCCTACCGCAGCGGTCCCACCATGGCCAGTGCTGGAGATCTGCATATTACGGTCAAGGGTAAACAGACCCACGGCGCCCAACCTTGGGATGGCGTTGACCCTATTCTGGCGAGTGCTCAGATCGTGACTGCGCTGCAGTCGGTCGTCAGCCGGCAAACCAACATCATGCAGGCGCCGGCAGTAGTCAGTATTGGTACCATCAACGGCGGCACGCGCCACAACATCATCCCTGACGAAGTCACCATGAGCGGCACCGTACGCACCTTCAGCGATGAGGTGCAGCAGGCGGTGAACCAACGGATAACAACAACTGCCGAGAACGTGGCAGCGGCATCCGGCGCCACAGCAGAGGTAACCATTGTGCAGAACTACGCCACCACGGTTAACGACCCGGCGCTTACAGCTCAGATGTTGCCCACCTTGCAGCGCGCATCCTGGAAGGTGGTTGAAACGCCGCTGGTAACCGGATCAGAAGACTTCTCGTTTTATGCGCGAGAGGTACCGGGGATGTTTTTCTTCCTGGGCGTGACCCCCATAGACAAGATGGGCTCTGCGGCGCCAAACCATGCGCCCGCTTTTAGCATTGATGACCAAGCGCTGGTGACTGGCATCAAGGCCATGACCACCTTGACCACTGACTACCTGGAACAGGCCGAAAGCGCCGCCAAGTGATGAGAAAATAAGGTGAAAGCCGTGCAAAAGTTGTGCGGCCATGATTAATCGTGTGGCTGGCTGCGATATTGCCCTGCAATCATCGCGTCGGCCAACTATCATAGGCAACAGGTGCTTTTGCCGAGATAACTATGATAAGTCGTCACACAGATGTCTTTTAACCGCCGCGAGTCGCCCTTCAATCTAAGGCGCGCTATTTTTACGCAAAAGAACACACTGGCCTGGTTTGTTCTGGCGATAGCGCTACTTACGACGCTACTGGCATGGCAATACCTGCGGCAACGCGAGGTAGTGCTGGCGGAGCGTCAGTTTGAGCTGCTCGCCACTGATATGGCAGCAGCCATTCACAAGCGCATGGTCGACCACGAGCAGATTCTGCTTGGTGCGGCTGGCCTGATCGATGCCAGCGAGCAGGTGACCCGCCAGGAGTGGAAAAAACAAATCGAGCGCTTGCGCCTGAGTGAACATTATCCCGGCATCATGGGGGTCGGCTTTGCTGCTGCTATTGCGCCCGACGAGCTGGCAGCGTTTGAATCGCAGGTTCGCGCAGAGGGCTTCCCCGCTTTTCGCGTACACCCCGAGGGCGAGCGCCCATTCTATACATCCATTCTCTTCCTTGAACCCTTTGCCGGCCGCAACCTGGCAGCCTTCGGCTACGACATGTACTCCGAGAGCACCCGCCGTCAGGCAATGCAAAACGCCATCCAGAGCGGCGAGACCCGTGTGACCGGCGCCGTGAAGCTGCTCCAGGAAACCCACGGCAAGGTACAGACGGGCATCCTCATGTATGTGCCTGTGTACGCCAGTGATATGCCGTTGGGCAACGCGTCGCAGCGCCAGGCAGCGCTCAGGGGCTTTGTTTACAGCCCCTACCGCATGGGCGACCTGCTTCACGGCATTCTTGGCAACGCCAACCCGCGCATCGGTTATGAGTTGCGCGACGTAACCGATACCGCCGCTCCGGCTTTGCTGTTTGAGACTGAGCAGCCAACTGACACCGCCCTCCCGCTTTTCAGCCGACAGGTGTCTTTGCCGTTATACGGCCGTGACTGGCAGCTGTCGTTCAGCAGCACACCAGCCTTTGATCAAAGCATACCGTCCCACGCGCTGGTGCTGATTGCTGGCGTGGGCATTTCGGCGATGTTGTTCATGCTGGCATCGCTGCTGAATTTGCGGCGCGATCAGGCCGAAGCGCTCGCTGCGCGTATGACCGAAAAGATGCGCGCCAGCAACGACGCCCTGAGGCTAAGTGAAGAGCGGCAAAGGCTGGTACTCAAGGGCAGCAATGATGGTTGGTGGGATGTCGACATAGAGCAGTGGCGCTTCGTCGCCTCTGCCCGCGCCTGGGAAATGCTCGGCTACCCGCAACACCGGGGCTTTCAATCGTTGCACCGCTGGCAGGCAGTCATAGCGCCCTCTGCGCGGCACAGCTTGTTGACGCAATTGCACGACGCCATTGCCTCGGACACGATGTCGTTTGCCTGTGAAACCCGCTTCCTGCACAAGAATGGCAGCGAGGTTTGTTTACTGCTGCGTGGCGCGCTGCAACGCGACGATACCGGTAAGGCACTACGCGCGAGCGGCACCATGCTCGACTTGACCGAGCAAAAGCAGGTTGAGGCGATGAAGAGCGAGTTTGTCTCGACGGTCAGCCATGAGTTACGCACTCCCTTGACGTCGATTTCCGGCGCATTGAGCATCGTTAATAGTGGGTCACTTGGCGCGGTACCCGAGCCAATGCAGAAAATGCTGGAGATTGCGCACACCAACAGCCTGCGTCTGAACCACCTGATCAACGACCTGCTGGATATGGAAAAGCTGGCTGCCGGTAAAATGACATTCGATATCCGCGTGCAACGCATCGACGCGCTGGTGACTGATGCGATCACCGCGAACCAGGCTTATGCCGACAAGCACCAAGTGACGCTGCAATGGGTACCAAGTGACGAGTATTGGGCCAACGTGGATGCCATACGTCTGCAACAGGTGCTCAGCAACTTTCTGTCCAATGCGATCAAGTTTTCGCCGCCTGGGGGCGTTGTCAGTGTCACGCTGGCAGAGATGGCTAGCCGGCTGCGTATCAGCGTGGCGGATCAGGGCGATGGTATTCCGGCCTCCTTTCAACCCCTGATTTTCAGCAAGTTCGCCCAGGCTGACAGCGCCGATAACCGCCAGAAGCCCGGCACCGGCCTGGGTTTGGCGATCAGTCGAGATTTAATGGAAAAAATGGACGGCGCGGTGGGCTTTCACTCAGAGCCAGGCAAGGGCGCGACGTTCTGGCTGGAGCTCCCCCTGGCCGCCACTGATGTTCAGGAAGACACTGACGAACAGGCCGAGCATGCCAAGCGAGTGCTGGTGCTGGATGACGATGAAACCTATGCCCAATTCATGGGCCTTATGCTGCGCCGTGCTGGGTACAGTCCCACCATTACCCACAGCGTGCGTGAAGCGCGCCTGGTTCTGTCTGATAATCCGCCAGATGCCCTGGTAACCGACCTGCGCCTGCCGGACGGCCACGGCCTGAGCCTGATCAGAGAGCTGCGGCTACAGGGCGCTACGCGAGACCTGCCGGTACTGGTGGTTTCCGCCTACTGCGACGAAGGGCAGCGCCTGCTGGATGGGCAGGTGCAGGGTGTGGCATGGCTGGACAAGCCGGTAGAAGAGTTCAAGGTGCTGCCAGTACTGGCAGACCTGATCAAGCGCGCCAAGGCGCAATAGAGTCCTGTCGAACTCTGAGAGACACCTGAAGCCATCTAAACAGCGCCACAAAGGGCGCCGTTTACATGCAGTTTATTTACTTAGAGTGCAGCCAGCGCAGCGTCATAATTCGGCTCATTGCCAATTTCGCTGACCAGTTCGCTATGCAGTACCTTATCGTCCTCGTCCAGAACCACTACCGCACGGGCAGTCAAGCCGGCCAGCGGACCGTTCTCGATATCAACGCCATAGTTACGGATGAATTCGCTGCCGCGCATGGTCGACAGGTTGACCACGCTGTCCAACCCTTCGGCGCCGCAGAAGCGTGCCTGAGCAAAGGGCAGATCCGCAGAAATACACAGTACAACGGTGTTTTCCAGCGCGCTGGCCTTGGCGTTGAACGTGCGAACAGAAGTAGCGCAGGTGGGGGTATCTACGCTTGGGAAAATATTGAGAATCTTGCGCTTGCCGGTCAGACTGGCGAGGCTGACGTCGGAGAGGTCCTTGGCTACCAGGCTGAAAGCCGGCGCCTTGTCACCTTTGGCCGGAAATTGACCGCCAATGGAAATCGGGTTACCGCGCATTGTGACGCTAGACATGATGACTCCTTGTATGTGCCTTTGGCACAGGATGGTGATGTCGCTCTGGGCGAACCGACGGCGCGTAATGCACCGCCGCAATAATGAGCAGTGAGTAGTTCAGAAGTCGATACGATAGAAGAAATCCAGCGAACTGGCAAAGCCGCTGATGGCCTCCAGATATAAACGCTTGGTCAGGTCATACCTCAGCGCCAACTGGTTGGCGGGCTCGAACACCCCGACCCCATAACGCACACTGAGCTTGTCGGTAATGCTGCCACTGGCGACGACCTGGGTATCGGTGCCAGTGCCCTCCGACTCAACAGCAAAATCGTCCAATCCAAGGGTATCACCGATCTTCCGAGTCACCGGCGCGGACCCCGCCAGGCCAAGCGCCAGCGCCGCCTGGCCCACCAGATTGCTGTCGCCTTCCTGACTTAGAGGCCGGCCCAACACCAGATAGGACATAGCCTCCTGCTGTGACATGCCGGGCTCGGAGAATATTTCCGAGGTTGGTCTGGTGGCGTTCCCGGTCAGGCGCAAACCGGCGATCACATCGTCCACCTCTCGAATCGCCTCGACATTCATGTAAGGCTGACTGATAGGGCCGGAAAACAACAGGATGGCGCGGCGCAGTTTCAGCTCTTGCCCCAGCCGCTTGATCCGACCATCGAGAATGCGCAGGTCGCCATTGGCGGTCATGTTTTCCTGCACCGCCAACTGCCCCTTCAGTCGTCCGGTCAAGCCGAAAGCCGATAGCTTCAATTGATCACCGATCACCAGTTGGACCCGTGCGGTGATCGCCAATGCTGACTCCTCTTCCTTGACTTCCTGTCCGACGATCACGGTATCGGGTGAGACTCTCACTGCCTGTGCCGGCAGCTCTCTGACCTGGATGTTGCCCTCGGGTATGGCAATTTTTCCGGAGACGTGCAGGGCGTTGTTACGCAGGCCAATGTCCAGTTCCGGGCTTACCAGCAGATCAGCGTAAGGCTCAACTGTCACCGGCAGAGCATCGCCGGTCAGTGCCAAATCAACATCCAGAGGCGCCCAGCCGACAACGCCACTCAGCCGCCCGGTACCGCGCTCGCCGCTGGTCCAGTTGCCGTCGATGCGCGCGCTCTTCCCCTGCACGAGAATGTCTGCACTGAGCGTCTCAAGACTGATCGGCAGCGCCGGACCACTAACGTGCCCGTCACTCAAGTGCAGCTCGCCGTCAACAATAGGCTCACGCAGTACACCGCTGAGGTTGCCCTGCCCGTTCACCTCTCCTTCCAGGCGCTGCACCTGGGCAATGAAGGGGCGCAAAAAATCCAGCTTGAAGCCGGAAATCCGGTAGGTACCACTGACACTTTGCTTGCCCCCTGGCTCTTGCACGGTGGCAAGCACATCCAGGCGACCGAGGCTCTCACTGCTCAGGCGAAGCGCTGCATCAGCCGTGCGTTGCTGCAGTAAAGTCGTAAATTCCAGCAGCTGGTAAGGGAAGTCGAGCGTTTGCTCCTCTTCCGAGACGCGAATCACGCCGTCTTCACTGGCGATTCGTACGTCTGCGGTAGGCGCCTTGCCCACCGCCTGATTGAACGTCAACTTGGCGTTCAGCTGCGCCTGCCATTCGATGTCATCCGGCATCCACGGCTTGAGCGCAGCAAGGTCGAATTCATCCAAGGTGATATCCACCTTACGCTCGGGCATAAGCGTCTGCTGGCCGTTGAAGCACAGCCGGGCGCTGTCGTGCTGCCAGCAGTGCTCACTCAACTGCAGCCGCCTGGTCGCTAGTTGGTATTGCAGATCCGCTGCATTCTGAAGTTGCCAGTCAAACGTCTCATAGGCCAGTTCGCTCTGGGTCAGGCGACCCTGCCAGCGGGTGTCATCCAGATTGCCACGCAACTGCAGGCTGGCCCTGGCCGGCCCACCAGACAGTTCTACCGCCAAACTGTGATTGGCTCGATCGCCTTGCACGCTCGCGGTGAGGTCACCCAGTTCATTGTCCCCGCTGCGCAGTCCGGCAGCCTTGATGGCGAGGTCGCCCGGCAGGGTGTCCGTGAGCCTGACACGCCCGTCCAGGCTAAGACTCTCAGCCTGATTTTCGGCATAGGCCAGCTTTTCGCCAGACAGTGTCAGGCTAAGCCCCGGTTCCTGCGCGGTGCCACTGAAGTCGGCGCGTCCGGTCAGCACACCACGCAAGTCAGGCCAGAGCGTTGCCAGTTGCCTCAACTCAACACTCAGGTAGCCTTTTACCTGCGGGCCCCACTGCCCTTGTCCGCTGATACGATTCTCGCCCTGCCTTATGAGCAGATCACTCACTTGCCAAGCGTCGGCTGCCTTGTTCAGCTTGCCCGCTACGCTCAGCGGCTGCTGCCGTAGCGTGCCATCCACATCCCATTGGGCCTGCAATTGGAGTAGGTCCTGCGCCAGCGAGCCTTGGCTGGTCAGATCACCATTGAGCTTACCGGGCAGCTCGGCAACAAAAATGCCCGGGTTCAGTTCATGCAGCTGGAAGCGGCCGTCCCAGGTGATGTCAGGCGTTAATGTGAGATCCACCTGACCATTCAGATTGCCGGCCTCGGTACTGAGCTTGAGCGGTGCGATGCTAAGCGCCTGCTGATCACCCTGCGCGCGCATTTCTACGTTGATGGTTTGCCCGGCAACACCGCTCAGTTGCGCACTTAGATCGCTGTCGATCTGCTCGCCGCGCAAGCTGGCCTGCAGCTCGAGCTGCTGCAAGACGACTTCGCCCAGATCCTGTGGATACAGCCAGTACCAAGGGAAGGCTTGTTCAAGGTTTGCCTGAGCGTCGGCGCTAAGCAGGTCTGCCCAGTTGGCCTCCGCGTTCAACTCCAGCTTACGCTCTGGTTGCTCGCTCACGTACAGCAGCAGCTGGGCGTCGCTGACGCCAGTAACGCGGGCCAATGCACTGAGTTGCATCTGCACCTTGCCGCCTTGCCCGGGCAGACTGGAGCCGCCTGAGAGCTGGAAGCCGTCGTCCAGGTTGCCTTGCGCATCCAACGTCAGATTGCTCAACGTCAGGCTGGCCGGCAGGCTGTTCAGCGCCAAAAACGACTCGCCGCGCCAGTGGATGGAGGCTGGCAACTTGGGGTCCAGCGCCGCCACCTCACCTTCCAGCTTACCTGTCAGGTAACCACTGCTCTGCAGCTGCAGGGTAAGCTGTTGTTTCAGCTCTCCGCCAACAGCAAGATCAAGGTGCCAATCACGTCCATCTACCGACGGCATATTGACCCGGCCACTCAGCGTCAGAGGCCAATCCTGCTGCAGCTGCAAGTCGCCTTGCAGCTGCCAGTCAAGATCAGGGCCGACGCCAGAAAAACGCGTGATGGTAAGCCGGTCACCATCGGCGTCCGCGCGCAGCACCAAATCACTGAGTAGAGCGTTTTCACCATCAAGGGATATACGGTCGATACGTACATCACCCAATTCAATACCCAGTGGCAGCTGCAGATCCGGCAGCGTGAAGGGTTCACTTGGCTCAGACTGCTCAACTGGCTGCGACACCACGGTAATGCTCTGGCTGTGCAAGCGATCGATACACAGCCTCATACCGAAGAGGCAAGACGGTGACCAGGCAAAGTCGAGCTGCTCTATCTGCAACTCCAGCGCGGTGTCTTGCCAGCCAATGTGCGCAAACTGCCAGCCTTGCCACAGGTCGCCACTGACATACTCCAGTTGCAGGCGTGGCTCAAGTGCCTCAGCTTTCGCAAACAGCCACTCATTGACTGTTTCGCTGGCCAGCAGCAGTAACAGCAACAGGGGCAGCACGAGCAGTACCAGCACTGTGCGGAAGAGAATTTTCACTGCCAGACGCATCAGAGATCGGGCCCCATGGAAAAGTGGATGCGAAAGCCTTCATCCGGGTCGGACAGTGAGCGAGCCACATCTACCCGCAGCGGCCCGATAGGCGAAACCCAGCGGATGCCCAAACCAACACTGGTTTTCAGCGGGTCGGTTGGCGAGTCCACCGCGTTGCCGTAGTCAACGAAGGTGGCAGCGCGCCAGCGGTCAATGAATTCGTACTGGTATTCGGCAGTACTGGTCATCAAGTAACGTCCACCGACGTTTTCACCCGTGCTGTCGACAGGCGATAGCGTCTGGTAGGCGTACCCGCGAATACTCTGATCGCCGCCAGCGAAGAAGCGTAGTGATGGCGGGATATTACTGAAGTCATTGGTAGCCAGCGCCCCCAATTGCAAGCGCCCCAGCAGGCGGTGCCGATCAAACAGCGTGTACAAGCCCTTCGCCTGCCCCATCACCCGTGCGAAATCCACTGTAGAGATGAGTCCCTTCTTCGCGCCCTGCACGTCAAACAGCAAGCTGTAGCCCTTGGCCGGATCAATACCGCCTGAGGTTTTGGTGCGCTGCATGCCCAGGCTCGGAATCAACAAGGTACTGGTGCCCGAATCGTCGCCCAGCGAGAAAATTTCATTCTGCACGCGCAGCCCCAGCGTACGCTCCCAACCACTGTCCAAGCGCTTGCGTAGCTCCGCACCCGCAGCAAGGCTGCGGGTTTCAACGTCGTCAATGTTTTCGTGTTGCCACCCCAGAAAGTAGCGCAAACTGCTGGTCAAAGGTGGGTCTAACGGAATCTGATAAAAAGCGCTGATTTCCTGGCGCGGCGTTGAGAGTTCGGCACTGGCGCCACGGCTGTGGCCCTGCGGGTTGAGCCAATGTTGATCCCAGGTCGCCTTGGCGCGCACGCCCACGTCGGTAGAGAAGCCTCCACCAAAACCCAACGAGTGAGGGTCCCGCTCGCTCAGGGTAACCTCAACCGGTATCACATCACCCACGGCCTTCTCAGCCGGCGCAATGACCTGCACGCCATTGAAATACCCGCTGGACAGCAGGTCCTGATTGAACTGCCCGATCAACTCAGCATCGTAGGGAACGCCCGGTTCAAAGGGAATGAAGCGATCAAGCAGGTCTTCACTGAACAGGGTTTGCGAGTAGGTCACCTCGCCCAATTTGTAACGCTGCCCAGTGAGATACTGAATATCGATATCGGCCTGGTTGGCGTCCGGATTAACGCGCAGTTGGTGCTGCAGGTACTGCCCGGAAAAGTAACCGTATTGCAGCGCACGGTTGCTTATCTGGGTCTTGATGTTTTCGTAATCACCATGATTGAGGCGCTTGCCGGGCGCCAGGGCCTCGGGCAGCGTCAGTGCAAAGGCGTCGGTACCTCGGCCTTCTCCCTGGATATCAATGCTGATTTCATTTAGCCGTACCGGTGCGCCCAGATCGACCTTGATAATCAGCGTGGGATCGTCTTCAGTGCCAGAAAAATGCAGGTAGTTGCGGGTGTGGTAATAGCCCAGCGCTTGCGCTGCCAGGGTGGCCTGCTCGTCAGCGTGATCGAACAGGCGGCGCAACTCGTTTCGGCTGCCGGCTTCGACCGGGCCAATGTAGGCTTCGATGTTTTCCTTAACCGCACGCTTTGCCGGCTCCACCTGCACCTCGAGGTCAGCCCAGGCGGCGGGTGTGAGCAAAAGCAGCGCTAGCGGTGGAGTGAATCGAACCATGGGTCGTTCCTGAACTTTGCAGCCGAGCAATGCTAACATGCTGGCGGTGTCTAACTGGGGCTTTGTGCCTGATTTTATTGTAATCTTTCATCTCGCTATCGACGGCTGGCAACCGGCGCCAGTTCACGCATTCAGGAAATAGTCATGAAATTAGTCTCCTTCAACATCAATGGCCTGCGCGCCCGCCCGCACCAACTGAGCGAACTGGTCACGCGCCACGCGCCAGAGGTGATCGGCCTGCAGGAAACCAAGGTGGACGACCCTCAGTTCCCCCTCGAGATGGTGCAGGAGCTTGGCTACCACGTGTTTTTCCATGGCCAGAAGGGCCACTATGGCGTTGCTTTGCTCTGCCGCACTGAGCCGCTATGGGTGCGCAAAGGCCTGCCCCAGGACAACGACGACGCTCAGCGCCGCATGATCAGTGCTGCGATCCCCTGTGCCGACGGCGAGCCGTTGATTGTGTTCAACGGCTACTTCCCGCAAGGCGAAAGCCGCGACCACCCGATCAAGTTTCCCGCCAAGGAAAAGTTCTACGCTGACCTGCAAGACCACCTGGAGCAGGACTTCACTGCTGACCAGCGCATTGTCATCATGGGCGACGTGAACATTTCCGATACCGATGCCGACGTCGGTATTGGCGCCGATAACGCCAAGCGCTGGCTGCGTACCGGAAAGTGCAGCTTCCTGCCGGAGGAGCGCGCCTGGATGCAACGCCTGAAAGATTGGGGCATGGTCGACACCTTCCGCCACCTCAATCCAGAGGTAAACGACCGCTTCAGCTGGTTCGACTACCGCAGCCGCGGCTTTGAAGACAACCCCAAGCGTGGCCTGCGTATCGACATGGTCATGGCCAGTCGCGGCCTGGTCGACCGCTGTCTTGAAAGCGATATCGATTACGACATCCGCGGCATGGAAAAGCCCTCCGATCACGCGCCCATCTGGAGCCGATTCGACCTCTGAGGCACAAGCGCCGCATGTAAAAAAACGCCCGACCAGCTTGGCTGACGGGCGTTTTTACTGCGACCTGAAACTCAGGCCATTTCCGGCTCGGGCACTTCAATCTCCAGCTCACCGTCACGCAGCGTGATGTGCACCGTACCACCCTGCTCTGCAAGTTCACCAAACAGGATCTGTTCCGCCAACGGACGCTTGATCTTGTCCTGAATCAAGCGCGCCATGGGGCGGGCTCCCATCAGCGGATCATAGCCATGCTCGGCCAGCCAATTGCGCGCACTTTCGTCGACTTCCAGCAGAACGTGTTTGTCTTCCAGCTGAGCCTGCAGTTCGGTGAGAAACTTGTCGACCACGAACTTGATGCTCTCGTGGGTCAAGCGACCAAACTGGATGATCGCGTCCAGACGGTTGCGGAACTCGGGGGTGAACGACTTCTTGATCACCTCCATGCCATCGCTGCTGTGGTCCTGATGAGTGAAACCAATGGACGCGCGCGTCATGGTCTCGGCGCCGGCATTGGTCGTCAGCACGATAATCACGTTGCGGAAATCCGCCTTGCGTCCGTTGTTATCTGTCAGCGTGCCGTGATCCATTACCTGCAGCAGCAGGTTGAACACCTCCGGGTGCGCCTTCTCAATCTCGTCCAGCAGCAGCACGCAGTGCGGGTTTTTGGTGACAGCCTCAGTCAAAAGACCACCCTGATCGAAGCCGACGTAGCCCGGAGGCGCGCCGATCAGCCGAGAGACTGTGTGCCGCTCCATGTACTCCGACATATCAAAGCGCAGCAGCTCCACACCCAGGCTCTTGGCCAACTGGCGTGTTACCTCGGTTTTGCCAACGCCGGTGGGGCCGGAAAACAGGAAGGAGCCCACGGGCTTATCGGCTGACTTCAGGCCCGCACGGGACAGTTTGATCGCGGTAGACAAGGCATCAATCGCCGTATCCTGACCGAAGACAACCAGCTTGAGGTCGCGCTCCAGGTTCTTCAGCAATTCCTTGTCGCTGGACGATACGTGCTTAGGCGGGATGCGCGCGATCTTGGCGACAATTGCTTCAACTTCCGCCACGTCGATGAAGTCCGGACGATTTTCCGGCAGCTGGAGCCGCTGATAGGCACCGGCCTCATCAATCACGTCGATAGCTTTGTCGGGCATGTGGCGATCGTTGATATAACGGTCTGCCAACTCGGCCGCCGCTTTCAGAGCCTCGTCGGTGTAGCGAATGCTGTGGTGATCTTCAAAGCGGCTTTTCAGACCCTTGAGGATCTGGATGGTATCGGCGACCGAAGGCTCAACCACATCGACCTTCTGGAAACGTCGCGCCAGGGCACGGTCTTTCTCGAAGATGCCGCGAAACTCCTGAAATGTCGTCGAGCCGATGCAGCGAATCTCGCCGGACGAAAGCAGCGGCTTGAGCAGGTTGGAGGCGTCCATCACCCCGCCAGAGGCCGCACCCGCACCAATGATGGTGTGAATTTCATCAATGAACAGGATCGCATGCGGACGCTTACGCAATGCCTTGAGCAGCGCCTTGAAGCGCTTCTCGAAATCGCCGCGGTATTTGGTTCCCGCTAGCAGAGCGCCCAAATCCAATGAGTACACCACGGCTTCAGACAGAATGTCGGGTACTTCGCCATCCACAATGCGCTTGGCCAGGCCTTCAGCGATAGCGGTTTTGCCTACCCCAGCTTCACCTACCAGCAATGGGTTGTTCTTGCGCCGGCGCATCAGAATCTGCGCGACGCGTTCAACTTCCGACGCACGTCCGACCAGTGGGTCGATACGCCCCTTGCGGGCCTGCTCGTTCAAATTGCTGGCGTAGGACTCCAGTGGGTTGCTGGCGGTAGCGCCTTCGCCCCCCTCGTCGTCCATCGCTTCCTGATCGTCGCTCAACGGCTCCTCGCCACTCTGCACCTTGGAGATGCCGTGGGAGATAAAATTGACAATGTCGATGCGGGCAATTTGCTGCTGCTTGAGAAAGAACACAGCCTGACTTTCCTGCTCGCTGAAGATGGCGACCAGTACATTGGCACCGCTGACCTCGCCTTTACCGGAACTTTGCACGTGAAAAACGGCGCGTTGCAATACGCGCTGAAAACCTAGCGTTGGCTGAGTTTCACGCTCGTGATCCTGTTTCGGGATCAAGGGGGTGGTGGAGTCGATAAACTCGGTCAGCTCGCGGCGTAGCCGGTCCATATCGGCTCCGCAGGCGTTCAACACATCAACCGCGGCCTGGTTATCCAGCAAGGCCAGCAGCAGGTGTTCTACGGTCATGAATTCGTGGCGTTTGTTGCGCGCTTCCTTGAACGCCAGGTTCAGGGTGATCTCGAGATCTCTGTTGAGCATGTTGCCACCTCATCTCACGCGATAAAAATCGCTTTGTTACGCTTCCCGCTCAATCTGACACATCAACGGGTGCTGGCATTCCTTCGCATAGTCGTTCACTTCTGCCGCCTTGGTTTCCGCGATATCCCGGGTGTAGATACCGCACACCGCCCTACCCTCAGTATGCACCTTCAGCATGATCTGCGTAGCACTTTCGCGGTTATGCGAGAAAAAACGTTCAAGCACCTCGACGACAAAATCCATCGGCGTGTAGTCATCGTTCAGCATGACCACCTTGTAGCGCGATGGCGGCTTCAGTTCCGGCTTGCTGGTCTCGACCGCAAGGCCGTGATCATCCTCGTGCTCCGGCGCGCCTGGCCCCTGATTTAAGGTTAGTTGAAAATCTGTCATTGAAAACATCTGTCGTTTGGCTGGTTGCATTGGTAACTCGGCCGCTCATCGTAAAAGTGAGTACTGGTACACAGGTTGTCAGAGGCTGGCTTGACTTACCTCGATTAGCTGTTAAAAAGTGTAAGTGTGCTTGACTGATCAGTCACCATTTAGGTTTCCCACCGACTTTCGGTCAGCAACAGCCGATGCACATTCACATGACGTGACAAGTTATCAGAGGGATGCAGTATGGAGAACGGTAAGGTCAAATGGTTCAACAACGCTAAAGGTTACGGTTTTATTGTAGCTGACGGTCGGGAAGAAGACCTTTTTGCGCACTATTCGGCCATCCAGATGGACGGATACAAGACGCTGAAGGCCGGACAACCGGTACAATTTGACATCATCCAGGGCCCAAAGGGATTGCATGCAATCAATATTCAGTCTCCGGCTGAACAAGCTAACAAGAAACAACTGGAAAATGAAGGCGTTTCAGCCCAAGCCGCTGTGCACCATTAACGCCCTTACTTGTTTCCAGTGCAAAAAACAAAGCCGGCGTACGCCGGCTTTGTTGTTACTGCCCTGACGCAGACCTGAAACTCAGGCCCACCTCGGTCTTACATGGATGCGATCAGGTCGTCACCAAACTCAGAGCACTTGCGCAGCTGTGCGCCGTCCATCAGTCGCTCGAAGTCATAGGTCACTGTCTTGTTGGCGATGGCGCCTTCAGTGCCCTTGATGATCAGGTCAGCCGCTTCAACCCAACCCATATGGCGCAGCATCATTTCTGCAGAAAGGATCAGTGAGCCGGGGTTGACCTTGTCCTGGCCAGCATATTTGGGCGCAGTACCGTGGGTCGCTTCAAACATGGCAACCGAGTCGGACAGGTTGGCACCCGGTGCAATACCAATGCCGCCCACTTCTGCAGCCAGAGCGTCAGACAGGTAGTCGCCGTTCAAGTTGAGGGTGGCGATCACATCGTACTCGGCCGGACGCAGCAGAATCTGCTGCAGCATGGCGTCAGCAATCACGTCCTTGACGACAATATTCTTGCCAGTCTTGGGGTTCTTGAACTGCATCCACGGGCCGCCGTCCAGCAGCTCTGCACCGAACTCGTCACGTGCAATCTCGTAGCCCCACTCTTTGAAGGCACCTTCGGTGAACTTCATGATGTTGCCTTTGTGCACGATGGTGACGGAGTCACGGTCGTTGTCGACTGCGTACTGCAGCGCCTTGCGTGCCAGACGCTTGGTGCCTTCCTCGGAAACCGGCTTGATGCCGATACCGCACATGTCGGTGAAACGGATCTTGGTAGCGCCCATTTCTTCGGTGAGGAACTTGATGACTTTCTCGGCTTCGGGAGTACCGGCCTTGAATTCAACGCCAGCGTAGATGTCTTCCGAGTTCTCGCGGAAGATGATCATGTCTACGTCGCCAGGCTTCTTGACCGGGCTAGGTACACCGGTAAACCAGCGAACCGGGCGCTGACATACATACAGATCCAGCTCCTGACGCAGTGCTACGTTCAGCGAGCGAATGCCACCACCAACCGGCGTGGTCAGCGGGCCTTTGATAGATACAACATAGTCCTTGACCGCTTCGAGCGTTTCTTTCGGCAGCCAGGTGTCCTGATCGTAAACCTGAGTGGCTTTCTCGCCCGCATAGACTTCCATCCAGGATATCTTGCGCTCACCGCCGTAGGCCTTTTCGACGGCAGCGTCGACAACCTTGATCATGACGGGGGAAATATCGACGCCGATTCCATCACCTTCAATGTAAGGGATGATCGGATTGTTAGGCACATTCAGGGAAAGGTCGGCGTTTACGGAAATTTTGTCGCCGCTAGCCGGCACCTGGATCTTTTGGTATCCCATTTTTGACTCCGTGTATGTTGTCGTTGTCACTAGCAACCTGCAGGCGGGTAACCCGCAGGCTCTGAATAAGAATACGGATTTTGAGCTGCGATATTGTTGTAGTTTTCCTACATAATGTCACGCACTTTTTACTTAGACTTAGGCATAATACCGTTCCAGCTCGCGCGAGAAGAGACTCTTAGCGTTAAGCCAAGGCTTTTTTGTAGTAACACTACAAGAGGCACTACAAGCCTTCGACTATCAGAATCCTAGTCGCTTTTCCTGTCAATGCTAGTCTTGCCTTTATGCAGCTTCGTGATAGTTCACCCTACCGTCGCTTTGCGCTACCCTATGCCACCTGTCGAGGGTACTCCATGCGCTTTACTCCCCATCTCACCGTTGCCTGCATTGTCGAAAGACAGGGCCGCTTTCTGATTGTGGAAGAGGAACGGGACGGTAAACGAGTACTAAATCAGCCCGCCGGCCATCTTGAGGCAGGCGAAACGCTGCTGCAGGCTGCCGTCCGTGAAACCCGAGAGGAAACCGGCTGGCGCGTAGAACTAATCGCGGTAACCGGACTTTACCTGTTTACTGCTGCCAATGGCGTCACCTATCAGCGCGCTTGCTTCAGTGCCCGGCCGCTCGATCACGACGCTCAGCAACCGCTTGACGACGGCATAGTAAGAGCACGCTGGATGACGCTTGAAGAGCTACAACAGGCGCAGCAACACCTGCGCAGCCATCTGGTACTTGACTGCATCCTGGACTACCTGAACAAACCGCATTACTCATTGGACCTGATTCGTTGACATGAACACTTACACAGACAAAGCCCCCGAACACACCCGCGTCATTGTCGGCATGTCGGGTGGCGTGGACTCCTCAGTTTCCGCCGCATTGCTGCTGGAACAGGGTTATCAAGTCGAGGGCCTGTTCATGAAGAACTGGGACGAAGACGACGGCACAGAGTACTGCACTGCCATGGACGATCTTGCCGACGCGCAGGCCGTCAGTGACAAACTCGGCATCAAACTGCACACAGCGAACTTCGCCGCCGAGTACTGGGACAACGTGTTCGAACATTTTCTCGAAGAGTACCAGGCCGGCCGGACCCCCAACCCGGACATCCTGTGCAACCGCGAAATCAAGTTCAAGGCCTTCCTGGACTACGCACTGGCACTGGGCGCGGACCTGATTGCCACCGGCCATTACGTGCGCCGCGGCGAGCGCGACGGCCAGACCGTGCTACTGCGCGGCGTTGATGGCAACAAGGACCAGAGCTACTTTCTGCACGCGGTCGGCGCCGCACAGATAGCCCGCACGCTGTTTCCTGTTGGCGAGCTTGAAAAGCCAGAAGTAAGGCGCATCGCCGAGAAATACGAGCTGGCGACCGCGCGCAAAAAGGATTCCACCGGCATCTGTTTTATTGGCGAGCGCCGCTTCAGTGACTTTTTGAAGCAGTATCTGCCTGCCCAGCCTGGCGACATTCAGACCACCGAGGGCAAAGTGATAGGCCGCCACCATGGACTGATGTACCACACCATGGGCCAGCGTCAGGGGCTTGGCATCGGCGGCATGCCGGGCGCCGGCGATGAGCCCTGGTATGTACTGCAAAAAGACCTGATCAATAATGTATTGGTGGTCGGCCAGGGTAACGACCACCCCTGGCTATTTTCTCGCGCCCTGAGCTGCTCCAGCATTTACTGGGTGAATACGCAGCCAGCACTGAGTGAGCCGTTGCCGCTGACGGCCAAGGTGCGCTACCGGCAACCGGACCAGACCTGCACCCTGGAAGCGACCTCGCACGGTTATCGGCTGGTCTTCGATGAGCCGCAACGCGCCGTCACCCCCGGCCAATCGGTGGTGCTTTACCAGGGCGACGTCTGCCTTGGCGGTGGTGTCATCGAAACCGCAGAACCCGCCTATGCTGAGCGTGTTGCATGAGCGGCCTGCGTGATCAGGCCATCGCCCTGGGCGCGATATTCGAGGCTGCTATACAAGTCGACAAACTCGCACGCAGTGGCTCTGCAGCTGAAGGTCCCGCCGCCTGCCTGGCCAATAGCATACTGATAACCTCGCCCGACGATGTTATTAGCGTGTACGGCGGCAGTACGCACCAGATTCGCGCCGGGCTGCAAGCGCTGGAAGCCATGCTCGAACGCGATACCGCAGCACTACAGCGCGATGCCCTGCGCTATGTGATGAACCTGCTGACGCTGGAGCGACAGTTAGCCAAGCGTAGCGACATGCTGCAAGTGCTGGCTCAGCGTATTGGCCAGACCGCCCAGCAGGTCGAGCATTTCGGCATTCTGCACGATAACGTGATGGCCTCACTCGGCGCGACTTACCAGGACACGCTCAGCACCCTGCGCCTGCGCATTCAGGTGCAGGGCGACATGCGTCACCTGCAACAGCCCGATATCGCCAATCGCATTCGCGCGCTGCTGCTCGCCGGCATCCGTGGCGCCACGCTGTGGCGGCAGGTCGGCGGCCATCGCTGGCAGTTGTTGTTTCAGCGCAAGAAACTACTGGACGCGACCAAGGCATTACTACGTGGTTGAGCTGGTTCGCCAGGATAACCCGCGCCACGGCGCTCTGCTGCTGGCACTGTCCGCCTTGCTGTTTGCCGTAATGGGGGTACTGATCCGTGAGGTTTCCTCGGGGGTCAATAACGAAACCGTCGTGTTTTTTCGTAATCTTGTAGGCGTGTTCTTTTTTCTTCCGGTAATGCTGATCAAGGGTTTTGCGCCCTTTCGCACCCGGCGTCTGACCAGCCACTTTTTGCGAACCTTCTATGGCCTTGGCGCCATGTACTGCTTCTTTTACGCCATTGCGCACCTGCCATTGGCCGACGCCATGGTCTTCACCTATGCAGCACCAGTGTTTACCCCCCTGCTCGCTTGGTGGTGGCTGCGCGAGAGCCTTACTCCGCGCATCGTCGGCATGGTGCTGATTGGCTTTGTCGGAGTGTTGCTGGTAGCCAAGCCCAGCGGTGCGCTGTTCGAACCCAAGGCCTTCGCCGGCGTGGCGGCCAGCTTATTGGCCGCAGCGGCCTTCGTCTCGATACGCGCCATGAGCAACAGCGAGCCAGCCAGTCGTATCGTCTTCTACTTTGCGACCTTCTCTACGCTGCTATCTGCTATACCCATGCTTTGGGCGCGGCAGACACTCAATCAGCACCAGCTACTACTGCTGTTCGCCATTGGCTTGGTGGCGACGACCAGTCAACTGGTCATGTCGAAAGCCTACGCGTTGGCGCCACCGGGCAAGATAGGCCCGCTTAGCTACCTGGCGATTGTCTTTTCCGGCGCCTTTGCCTGGTATCTTTGGGGCGAGGTGCCGGGTTGGTCATCCTGGCTTGGCGCCGCGCTGATTTTTGTAGCGAGCCTGCTAAGCATCACCTTGCCAGCCGCGCGGGCCAAAACCACGTGAATTGGTGTATGATTTGCGCCTTTTCCGCCAGCTTTCCTTGACGAGAACTCTTTTATGCAACTCTCCTCTCTGACCGCCGTATCTCCGGTTGACGGCCGTTACGGCAGCAAAACCGCCAGCCTGCGCCCGATCTTCAGCGAATATGGCTTGATCCGCTTCCGTGTTCAGGTTGAAGTACGCTGGCTCCAGTGCCTGGCTGCGCACCCCGGCCTGCCGGAAATCGGACCCTTCTCGGCCGAAGCCAACCGGTTGCTTGATACCCTGGCGGAACAATTTGAGCAGGTACACGCCGAACGCATCAAAGAGTTTGAGCGCACCACCAATCACGACGTAAAAGCAGTGGAATACCTGCTCAAGGAGCAGGCCAAGCAGCTACCCGAGCTGGAAAAGGTCAGCGAGTTTATCCATTTCGCCTGCACCTCTGAGGACATCAACAACCTGTCCCACGCGCTGATGCTGCGTGCCGGACGTGACGAGGTGTTGCTGCCGCTGATGCGTCAGATTGCAAGCGACATCCGCGCGCTCGCCGTGGAGCATGCCGCCGTCCCCATGCTGTCGCGCACCCACGGCCAACCCGCCTCCCCCACTACCCTGGGCAAGGAGCTGGCCAACGTGGTCTATCGCCTTGAGCGACAGGTCAAACAGATAGAAAGCATTCCGCTGCTGGGCAAGATCAACGGTGCTGTCGGTAACTACAACGCGCACCTGTCGGCCTATCCGGATGTCGACTGGGAGGCCAACGCCAAGCAGTTCATCGAAGGCACGCTGGGGCTCGACTTCAACCCCTACACCACCCAGATTGAGCCGCACGACTATATCGCCGAGTTGTTCGACGCCGTGGCACGCTTCAACACTATCCTGATCGACTTTGACCGCGATATCTGGGGCTACATCTCACTTGGTTACTTCAAGCAGAAGACCGTTGCTGGCGAAATTGGCTCGTCAACCATGCCGCACAAGGTCAACCCGATCGACTTCGAGAACTCCGAAGGTAACTTGGGTATTGCCAACGCCATCATGCAGCATCTCGCAAGCAAGCTGCCGATCTCCCGCTGGCAGCGTGACCTGACCGACTCCACCGTACTGCGTAATCTGGGCGTTGGTTTTGCCCACAGCGTCATCGCCTACGAATCCTCTCTCAAAGGCATCGGCAAGCTTGAGCTCAACGCCAAGCGTATCGCCGAAGACCTGGATAACTGCTGGGAAGTGCTGGCCGAGCCGATTCAGACCGTGATGCGCCGCTTTGGGGTGGAAAACGCCTACGAGAAACTCAAGGACCTGACCCGCGGCAAAGGCATCACGCCTGAGGCGCTGCTGGAGTTCGTCGAGACACTGGAAATTCCGGACGCCGCCAAGCAGGAGCTCAGAACACTGACGCCAGCCAACTATATCGGCAGTGCCGTAGCGCAAGCCAAACGCATCTAACTGCCCGCGAATCAGCTAGTCTCTACTGACTGATCTGCCTTTGTATCGAATCACAACGCCCGGGTCTTCCGGGCGTTTGCTATTGGGGATGACCAATCTAATGAAATCCGAATTTGACGCGCTGCTGGGTGATGTAGGGGTTGAGGTGTTTTTGCGCGATTACTGGCAGCGCAAGCCGCTACTGATACGCCAGGCCATACCTGGCTATACCAGCCCGATCGAGCCAAACGAGCTGGCGGGCCTGTCGTTGGAGGAAGAGGTCGAATCACGCATTATCCTCAAGAACGGCACGCATCCCTGGCAGCTGCTTAACGGCCCTTTCGGCGATGATGACTACAAAACGCTGCCAGAGCGCGACTGGACCCTGTTAGTGCAGGCCGTCGACCAGTTTGTGCCTGAAGTAGCCGAGTTACTGCAACGCTTCCACTTTCTGCCCAGTTGGCGCCTGGACGACGTGATGATCAGCTACGCTACCCCAGGCGGCGGCGTAGGCCCGCACTTCGACAACTACGACGTGTTTTTGCTGCAAGCCGAAGGTAAGCGCCGCTGGCGGGTCGGCCAACATTGCAACATCGATAGCCCACTACAGAGCAACCCAGACCTGCGCATCCTGCGGGACTTCGAATGCCAAGATGAATGGGTGCTAGAGCCCGGCGACATGCTTTACATCCCCCCGGGCGTGGCTCATGACGGTATCGCCGAAACCGATTGCCTGACGTTTTCCATCGGTTTTCGTGCCCCCAGCCATCAGGAACTACTGGTGCACTTCACCGACTATCTGGCCCACCAGCTCACCGACGATGCGCGTTACAGTGATGCAGGTCGCAAACAGCCGCAAGACCCAGCGGCCATTGATCAGGAAACCATCGACCACTTGCAACAAAGCATTCTCCAACTGGTCGAAGACAAGGAAGCGTTAGCTACCTGGTTTGGGCGACACATGACCGAGGCTCGCTACCCCGATCTGGCACAAAGTTATATTGACGAGGAAGCCGATCTGCTGGACGGCTTGAACGCGGGATATGCACTGCTGCACAACCCCAGCATACGCCTGGCTTATCGGGTCGCGGCTGGTGGCCAGGTACAGCTGTTTGCCAGCGGCGAACATTGCTCCGTGCCGGAGGCTTTGCTGCCGCTGGTGCAACTCATTTGCAACCAGCGTTATCTGAGCCCTGAAACTCTTGAGCCGTGGCACCAGGAGCCTGAAGCCATAGAGTTACTAGAACAACTATTTGCCAAGGGATATCTCCTGTTGGAGAGGGACGATGAATGAAATACATATCACCACGGTCGACTGGGTAGACGGCAAGCTCGTTCGAGACATTCGCCAGCAGGTGTTCATCGATGAGCAACAGGTGCCGGAAGACCTTGAATGGGACGCTGAAGATGACCACGCGACCCATTTTCTGCTGTTTTACCAACAGCAACCCGTGGCAACCGCGCGACTGCTGCACGATGGTCACATTGGGCGCGTAGCGGTATTGCCCAACTTCCGCGGCAAGGGGCTTGGCGCGAAAATCATGCAGCAGGTCATTGCTTATGCCCAAGCCAACGGCATGCGTGACCTTCATCTGTCCGCGCAAACCCATGCCACCGATTTTTATCGCAAGCTCGGATTCAGCATTACCTCAGGCGAATACCTCGATGCTGGTATTGCGCATCAGGACATGGGTTGGCAAGCGAGTGATCACCCCACCCCACAGCTACCGGACATCGAGTTCGACTCGCCCGGCCGCTTTACGGTTCATAATCCCGACCTCTCCCGCCAGCCAGCAGCAGAGCGAGTCCCTACAACAGAGGGGCTTATGGCGGTGACGGATGCAAACGCCCTGCCGCTGGTTGCGACCCTGGTTGATCAGTGTCGCCGCAGGCTGCGTATCTACTCGCCTGAACAAGCGCGCTGGCTTTTCAATCGTCTCGACTTCATCGCTGCCTGCGAACGGCTGATTGCTCGCGAGCCCTTGGCGCGCATCCAGATACTGCTGCAAAGTGTAGACAAGGACTTCATGCAGGGCCGCACCCTGCTGAGCCTGGCCCACCGCTTCCCCAGCCTGTGCGAGATTCGTTGCCAACATCCTGATCTGCCCAAGCAAAAGTACGTGCAACTGATGACGGACGCTCAAGGCATCTTTATGCAACCCGATTGTCGAGTACGACAGGCTTTCACCCGTGAGTACTCGCCCGATCAGGTCAAGCGCTGGACAGACTCGTTCGAGGAACTCTGGGGTACCAGCCAGACAGACCCTGCCATACGGAGATTTCTGCTATGACATTTCGTCCACTCATCAAGCTGCTCAGCTGGATGTGCCTCTCCTTCGCTGTGCTCTACGCCCACGCGACGCCCACCACGGAAGTGGTTCCGCTGGGTTACAACATGGCAGAGGACGTCATCCCTGCTCTGCAACCCATGCTGCGCTCGGACGAACGCGTTTCGGCCTATGGCAACCAGCTGTTGATTCGGGCAGAACCTGCCCGCATAGTCGAAATAAAGGCGCTCCTCACTCAAATTGACAAGGAGCCTTCACGGCTGCTGATCAGCGTGTCCGATAGCGGCAGCAGCAGCGGTGTACAGCAAGGCTATCGAGTTGACGGGCGCATTGATGCGGGGCCGGCCGATATCGTTGTGGGGGATCCGCGCAACGGGAACCAAGCGCGCATTATCAACCGTCAGACTCGCTCGGCCAACGACGGAGTCCGGCAGATAACCGCGAATGAAGGCTACCCGGTGCTAATCCAGAGCGGTCAAAGCGTCCCCTTGACCACGCGCACCACCGACGCTTACGGCCGTGTGGTCCAGCAGACCCAGTACCAAGATGTGACCCAAGGGTTTTATGCCACCGTTCGGCTGAACGGCGACATGGCCACCATCACCCTCAGTGCCAACAACAACCGCCTGAACCGTAATCATCAGGACGTAATCGACGTGCAGCGCACTGACACCGTAGTGACCGCGCGTCTAGGGCAATGGGTTACGGTAGGTGGGCTGAGCGATTCTGGCTCTGGTAACAACGCCGATATAGGCCGCCGCATCTCGACGCAGAGCAACTCCAGCGGCACCGTGCGATTGATGGTGGAGCGCCTTAACTAGGGTGTTTTACCCAGGCCAAACCTTATGTAGTGAATTAAAAAAAACACTACACCTGATTGACTTATACGACCCGAAGTCTCATCATTGCGTCGCTCCCGCTAGCCAGAGGCCTCAAGAAGGTCTCCGCGTCGACGCCAAAACCAACGGCCCGACACGTGTCTTTACTGCTCACAAAGCTGTTTGACGAGGTGGCGACTGGAACGAAAGTTGTCCTGAGGGACGGGGAAGCGATTTAACGTAGACAATCAGTGGTAGCAGCCAAATCCTGCCGTGACGGCGACGTCATGCCAAGGCCTTCAGCCGCTTATCGCGCTTGTCACCCCTCCTCCTTGGCATTTCTCCAGTTTCCTCCTTTACTAGTCAAACGTTGCTTGAGCGGTTTTACGGCCAGCGGAGCATGGGTCGACAAATCGTGCTGAACCTAACGCAAACTTTGAAGGATGGACCATGTCAGCTTATCAAAACGACATCAAAGCAGCTGCCGAGCTGAAAGACAAAGCAGGTAGTGGCTGGAGCGCAATCAACCCGGAATCCGTCGCTCGCATGCGTGCGCAGAACCGTTTCAAAACCGGTCTGGACGTTGCCAAGTACACCGCGGCCATCATGCGCAAGGACATGGCCGAATACGACGCCGACTCCTCTGTCTACACCCAGTCACTGGGTTGCTGGCACGGCTTCATCGGTCAGCAGAAGCTGATCTCCATCAAGAAGCACCTGAAGACCACCAACAAGCGTTACCTGTACCTGTCAGGCTGGATGGTTGCTGCCCTGCGCTCCGAGTTCGGCCCACTGCCTGACCAGTCCATGCACGAGAAGACCTCCGTGTCTGCACTGATCGAAGAGCTGTACACCTTCCTGCGTCAGGCTGATGCCCGTGAACTGGATCTGCTTTTTGTTGCTCTGGACGATGCTCGCAACGCTGGCGACCAGGCCAAGGCCGCTGAAATCCAGGCCCAGATCGATAACTACGAAACCCACGTTGTGCCGATCATTGCCGACATCGATGCTGGTTTCGGTAACGCCGAAGCTACTTATCTGCTGGCCAAGCAGATGATTGAGGCCGGTGCTTGCTGTATCCAGATCGAAAACCAGGTTTCTGACGAGAAGCAGTGCGGTCACCAAGACGGCAAAGTAACCGTTCCTCACTCCGACTTCCTCGCCAAGATCAACGCTGTTCGTTACGCGTTCCTTGAGCTGGGTGTAGACGATGGCGTTATCGTTGCTCGCACCGACTCTCTGGGTGCCGGCCTGACCAAGCAGATCGCTGTTACCAACGAGCCAGGCGACCTGGGCGACCAGTACAACAGCTTCCTCGATGGCGATTACATCACCAGCGCTGACGACATTCAGAACGGCGACGTTGTGATCAAGTCCAACGGCAAGCTGCTCAAGCCTAAGCGCCTGGCATCTGGCCTGTTCCAGTTCCGCAAGGACACCGGTGTTGACCGCGTAGTTCTGGACTGTATCACCAGCCTGCAGAACGGCGCTGACCTGCTGTGGATCGAAACCGAGAAGCCCCACGTTGGCCAGATCGCTGACATGGTTAACCGTATCCGCGAGGTAGTTCCTAACGCCAAGCTGGTTTACAACAACAGCCCGTCCTTCAACTGGACCCTGAACTTCCGTCAGCAGGTATTTGATGCCATGGTTGAAGAAGGCAAGGACGTTTCCGCCTACGATCGCGCCAAGCTGATGAGCGTTGAGTATGACGAAACCGAACTGGCTCAGGTTGCTGACGAGAAGATCCGTACCTTCCAGGCTGATGCAGCTCGCGAAGCAGGTATCTTCCACCACCTGATCACCCTGCCGACGTACCACACCGCTGCGCTGTCTACCGACAACCTGGCAAAAGGTTACTTCGACAAGGAAGGCATGCTGGCATACGTCAAGGGCGTTCAACGTCAGGAAATCCGTCAAGGTATCGCCTGCGTCAAGCACCAGAACATGGCTGGCTCCGACATCGGTGACAACCATAAAGAGTACTTCGCTGGCGAAGCCGCTCTGAAAGCGGGTGGCAAAGACAACACCATGAACCAGTTTGGTTAATTGCCACTGATTCCTCGGATGCCTAGCATCCCTGGTGTGAAAAAGACCGCCTAACCGGCGGTCTTTTTTTGTCTATCACCCGAGGTCCCCCTCAGGTAGAATGCGCGGCTCAACAACCCCGCCCTTCAGCTTCTTTCTTTTATGCAACAAGGCTTTATTCGCTATGGCACGTCTGCAGCTCGAGTTCCCCGATAACCAGTTCTATTTCACCACCCAGTTGACGGTACGTATCACTGACATCAACTCGGCCAACCATTTAGCCAATGACTCAATGATCTCCATGATCTCGGAGGCGCGTGCCCGGTTTCTGTATCAGTTCGGAATTGAAGAGGTCAGTGAGAAAGGGGTTGGCATCATTGTCACCGACCTTGCCACCACTTATCTCCGAGAGGCGTTCTCCCGTGACGCACTGATCTTTGAGGTAGGCCTGATGGATCTGAACAAATATGGCGGCGACATTATCTTCCGCATTACCAAGGCTAGCGACGGTGAAAAGGTTGCATTGGCCAAATCCGGGTTTGTTTTCTATCACTTCGAAAGCTCTAAAGTTCGCCCGATGCCTGAAGACTTTCGTGTCCGCTTTCCCGGCGTCAACTCGATAGATAGCTGAACCACCTGCCACCGCAATCAAGCATAAAAAAACCCGGCCTGAGCCGGGTTTTTTCAGTCTTGTACGTTATTAACGTACTTCGACCTCTGCTTCAACTTCAGCTTCAACGCGGCGGTTCATCGAACGGCCTTCGTCAGTGGAGTTGTCAGCAATCGGACGAGACTCACCGTAACCGGCAGAGCTTACGCGAGAGCCATCAACACCTTCACCGATCAGCGCTTCGCGAACTGCATTGGCGCGACGCTCGGACAGGTTCTGGTTGTAGGCATCGCTACCGACGGAGTCAGTGTGACCTTCAACGGTAGTAGTAACCGATGGGTAGGTCTTCATGAACTCAGCCAGACTCTGGATGTCTTGACGGTACTCAGGACGAATAGTGTCCTTGTCGAAGTCAAACAGTACATCCAGCTCTACGCGAACAGACTGCATTTCTGGAGCCGGCTCAGGAGCAGGCATTGGAGCCGGAGCGGCTGCAACTACTGCTTCTTCTTTCTTGGAGCCAAAGTTGATACCCAGGCCTACACCAGCTTGCCATTCGGTGTTGCCGTGGTCGAAGCCGTACAGCGCGTCCAAACCGGCCTTAACGAAGAAGTTCTCGTTCAGGTAGTTTTTGATACCGACGCCGGCCATGGCCATTGTGGTGCGGTCATTGATATTGGTGCCTTCAGGCTCCAACTCTTGATGAGCCAGACCGGCCGAGATGTAAGGACGGATGTTGCTTTCACCGAAGTGGTGAACGGCTTCAACTTGAAACAAGCTGCCATCAACTTCATTCTTGGTGTCATCAAATTCCAGGTTTTTGTACTTACCCAGGCCGACATTCAGCAGCACGTCGTCAGTCAGGAAGTAACCGATGCTACCACCCACCAGGGTGCCGTCGTTCATGTCGTACTTGCTGTCAGTGAAATAACGATCCGCAAAGGCTTCGACTTCCACAGAACCCTGCTGGCTCATGGCCATAGCAGGAATGCTGGACGCAGCAATCGCAGAACCAACAACGAGACCCACAGTGTTTTTCAATTTCATCATTGAATCCCCATCAAATCCATTAAACGTTAAGCTTCCGCAAAACTCACACACAGTATATCTGAATCACGCTAATAACTATACAAGCCTTATATGAAAGGACTGTCAATCTGTTCACGTAATTTTTCCAACGCGCGCTTATAGCGCATTTTAGTCGCACTTAAGCCCATGTGCATAATATTGGCAATTTCTTGGAACTCAAGTTCCGCAATAAATCGCAAAACCAGTATTTCACGGTCAATCGGGTTAACGTGCGACAGCATTTTGTTCAGACCTTGCGATTCTGCAACAGGCGACTCAGGCTCAACGACCTCTTCCTGCTCGTCCAGGCTCAGCGCGTCTAGCAAGCGCCTTTTGCGCTTTTCCTTGCGGTACTGAGTAATGCATTCGTTATAGGTAATACTATAAAGCCACGTTTTAAACTTGGCCTTACCCTCAAATTGCTTCAAGCCATGTAAAACTTTGAGCATCACCTCTTGGCACACATCGTCTGCATCACGCTCGTTCCCCAGGTACCGCGCGCACACGTTAAACAACGTGCGCTGATAGCGGCGCATCAGTTCTTCATACGCGGTCGTAGTGTGAAGCAGCTCACCTTTTGCCGCGATGACCAACTCTTCATCACTGAGCGTTGCCGGGCTATAGCGCCGGCGAGGTTCTTTACGGGGGGTCAAGGCGACGGCGTCTTTGCTTCAGTGGCTGGGACAATCACGATTAACGTGACACATTTTCAATGGTCAAAACGGTATTGGCCACGGATACCAGTTCGCCATCTTCGGTCAGGATCGACGTTTTAACGGTTCCAATCTCTTCGATACTGCCTTCCACGCCACCGACCTTGATGTAATCGCCAACCTGATAAAGCTCTCTGACGTAGATACCAGCGATAATCTGGCTTACGGTCTGGCGACTACCAAGCCCCAATGCCAAGGCCGCTGCAGTACCAAAGGTGATCAACACAATAGCGATAACCATGTTCAGCAAGGCGGTTTCGATCTGCAGCTGACCGATCGCCAGCGACACTGTGATAATGACCAGCAAGCCTTGTACAAAACGCCCCAACCCGGCAGCGTAATCGACCCCCATGCTTTCTGCAGCGCCCTTCACTACGCCATTTACCAGGTGCGATAACAGCAAACCGGCAAGCAGGATCAGCGCTGCACCGAACACCTTCGGCAGATACAGAGTGAAGACGTCCAACGTGGACGATACCCTGGCGAGGCCCAGCGACTCCGCCGCCGAGACCAAAAAGGTGAGCACTACGAACCAATAGGCAACCTTGCCAATAATGGAAGATACCGACGCGGTGATGCCAATTCGCGCCAACATCTTGTTAACGCCTGCGCCTCCCATCAGGCGATCCAGCCCGACCTTGGCGAGCCCCTTGCTCAGTACGGCATCCACCACTTTCGCGATGACAAAGCCCAGCAGAATAATGAACAGTGCAGCGATCAGATCGGGCACAAAGGAGGCAACCTTGCTCCACAGGGTAGTCATAGCTGCAACGAAGCTCTGGCTCCAGACGTCGAATTCCATGGTCGTCTCTATTTACTGTTGGTTGATGTCTTGGGTCGAGGTTTTGGCCGAGTCTCGACTCACTGGCTTGAGGTGCCGGGCGCCGCGCACGCTGCCTTCAGACAGCACCCACCCCCAGCGGGCAAAAAGATTGACTAGGTCAAACAACCCACCGCGCACATGCGCCTTGTGCAAAACGCGATCCAGCCGACGGTCATCACGCTGCGAGCCCAGATCGCTGACCTCTCCCTGCAGGAGATCGCGCAACCGTCTTTCTAGGGGGTCTTCAGACATGTACAGCTCCTCGGGGAAGTCGCATTGCAGATGCACCAAGGGGGAAGACAACAAGCCTTCCCCCTTGAATAGGTACTGCTTTGCCTAATTCAGCACTTACTCAGGCATGCTCAACGCGGTAGGCGATACGATAATGCCGTTGTTGTCAGCATAGACGTATTCGCCCGGGCGGAAGGTCACGCCGCCGAAGGTGACAACCACGTTCAGGTCACCAATACCGCGCTTGTCGGTTTTCATTGGATGACTTGCCAGTGCCTGAATACCCAGCGGCGTTTGCGCCAGAACATCCACGTCGCGCACGCAACCATAAACGATGATACCTTCCCATCCGTTCTTGGCTGCTTTCTCGGCCAACATGTCACCGAGCAGCGCGCGGCGAAAAGATCCGCCGCCGTCGACGACCATCACCTTGCCGGTCCCATCCTGATCAACCTGCTCCTTGACGATGGAGTTGTCCTCGTGACATTTCACGGTGACGATCTCACCACCAAAGGAATCATGGCCGCCGAAGTTGCTGAAAATAGGCTCAACAACGTCGACGTCCGGGTAGGCGTCACACAGATCAGGCGTTACGTAATGCATGGTGTACTCCTTGAACCAGGATTGCGGTAGGTCTTATTTGGCATTTTCGGCCAGGAAGAACCAAGTGTCCATGACCGAGTCAGGGTTCAAAGACACGCTCTCGATCCCTTGATCCATCAACCACTGCGCAAGATCAGGATGATCTGACGGACCCTGACCACAAATGCCGATGTATTTTCCGGCATCACGGCAGGCCGAGATTGCCATGCTCAGCAGCTTCTTCACCGCCGCATTACGCTCGTCGAACAGGTGCGCAATGATGCCGGAGTCGCGGTCTAGGCCCAGGGTAAGCTGGGTTAGATCGTTGGAGCCGATGGAGAAGCCGTCAAAGTGTTCCAGGAACTCTTCAGCCAGCAAGGCGTTGGCTGGCAATTCGCACATCATGATCAGGCGCAAACCGTTCTCGCCGCGCTTGAGGCCGTTCTCACCCAGCAACTCAACCACTTGCTTGGCCTCGCCCACAGTACGCACAAAAGGAATCATGATCTCGACGTTGGTCAGACCCATTTCATCGCGCACGCGCTTCATGGCGCGGCACTCCAGCTCAAAGCAGTCACGGAAGGAGTCGCTGATGTAGCGCGAAGCACCCCGGAAGCCCAGCATCGGGTTCTCTTCTTCGGGTTCGTACAGTTTCCCACCAATCAGGTTGGCATACTCGTTGGACTTGAAATCCGACATGCGCACGATGACTTTTTTCGGCGAGAAAGCCGCTGCCAGGGTGCTAATGCCCTCAACCAGCTTGTCGACATAGAAATCGACCGGGTCTGAGTAGCCGGCAATCCGCTTCTGCACGCTTTCTTTCACATCAGCCGGCAAGCTGTCGAAATTCAGCAGTGCTTTGGGGTGGACGCCAATCATACGATTGATGATGAACTCCAATCGGGCCAGGCCCACCCCTTCATTGGGCAGATTGGCAAAATCAAAGGCGCGATCAGGGTTGCCCACGTTCATCATGATCTTGAACGGAATCTGCGGCATGGCGTCAACGCTGTTCTTCTTGATGTCGAAGGACAGCTGCCCAGCATAGATAAGACCTGTGTCACCTTCGGCGCAAGAGACAGTCACCTCCTGACCTTCGAACAGCTCTGTAGTGGCGTTACCACAACCAACCACCGCAGGAATACCCAACTCGCGCGCGATGATTGCGGCGTGGCAGGTACGACCGCCGCGGTTGGTGACGATAGCGCTGGCGCGTTTCATGACCGGCTCCCAGTCGGGATCAGTCATATCGGACACTAGTACGTCGCCTGGCTGAACCTTATCCATTTCAGATACGTCATTGACGATACGTACCGGACCGGCACCAATGCGCTGGCCGATGGCTCGGCCTTCAACCAGCACCTCGCCGCGCTCCTTGAGCAGATAGCGCTCCATCACATTGGCGGTGGTGCGGCTCTTGACTGTTTCTGGGCGCGCCTGAACGATATAAAGCTGATTATCGTCACCGTCTTTGGCCCACTCGATGTCCATCGGGCGACCGTAGTGCTGTTCGATGATTACCGCCTGTTTGGATAGATTGACGATCTCTTCGTCGCTCAGGCAAAAACGGCCGCGCTCGGCCAGATCAACGTCTACCGTCTTGACCGAGCGTCCTGCCTTGGCTTCGTCGCCGTAGACCATCTTGATCGCCTTGCTACCCAGATTGCGACGCAATATTGAAGGGCGACCTGCTGCAAGCGTGGGTTTGTGAACATAGAACTCATCGGGGTTGACAGCACCCTGCACCACCGTTTCACCCAGACCATAGGCGCCAGTGATGAATACCACATCGCGGAACCCGGATTCGGTATCCAGAGTAAACATGACACCCGCAGTGCCGGTTTCAGAGCGCACCATGCGCTGCACACCCGCGGACAGGGCAACCAACTTGTGGTCGAAGCCCTGATGCACGCGATAGGAAATGGCGCGATCGTTGAACAGTGATGCGAAGACTTCTTTGGCTGCATAGATGACGTTATCTACGCCGCGAATATTCAGAAAAGTTTCCTGCTGGCCCGCGAACGAAGCATCGGGCAAATCTTCCGCGGTCGCGGAGGAACGTACGGCAACGGCCAGGTTCGGATTGCCCGCGGACAGCTTGGCGAATTCGTCGCGGATAGCCTTGTCGAGCGCCGGGGGGAAATCAGCATCCATGATCCATTGACGTATCTGCGCGCCCGTTTGCGACAGCGCGTTGACGTCGTCGACATCCAGCTTGTCCAAAGCAGCATTGATGCGATCGTTCAGACCACTTTGCTCGAGGAACTCGCGGTAGGCGTCTGCAGTGGTGGCGAAGCCGCCGGGAACCGAAACGCCGGCGTTGGCCAGGTTGCTGATCATTTCGCCAAGGGACGCATTCTTGCCCCCGACCCGTTCTACATCATCAACACCCAGCTGCTCGAAGGACACTACGTACTCTAACAAGGTGATCTCTCCGTCAATCAATGAATTAGATGGCGACCCGCACGGGCACGACTGGTTTGCCCGTCACAAATGCGCCACAATGCCGTTTTTTACGAGTGTGCCGGGCCTGAGCTCACAACCACGCTCTCCATGGAATACGACATCTTAAGGCTTCGCGAATGAAACGCACTGCTTTTTTCATTTCTGATGGCACCGGCATCACCGCCGAAACTCTGGGTCAGAGCCTGCTGGCGCAGTTTGAAAACATTCAGTTTATCAAGCTGCTGCGGCCCTACGTCGATACCGTGGAAAAAGCGCGAGACATGGTACAACAAATCAATGCTGCTGCCGAGAAGGATGCGGCGCGGCCAATCATTTTTGATACCGTCGTCAACAATGAAATCCGCCAGGAGCTGGCTAAATCCAGCGGTTACATGATCGATATCTTTTCGACCTTTCTGGCCCCGCTGGAACAGGAACTGGGTGACGGTTCGTCCTACTCGGTGGGCAAGACCCACTCCATCCAGCACAACACCCATTACAAGGACCGCATCGATGCGGTTCACTACGCCATGGACAACGACGATGGCGCCCGCACTCACCATTATGCCCAGGCCGACATTATCCTGGTTGGCGTCTCGCGCTGTGGCAAAACGCCCAGCTGCCTGTACATGGCCCTGCAGTATGGTATTCGTGCGGCCAACTATCCGCTGACCGAAGACGATATGGAAAGCCTGCAGCTGCCCAAGGCACTCAAGCAGAACAAGGCCAAGCTGTTTGGGTTGACCATCGACGCCGAGCGGTTGGCCGGTATTCGTAACGAGCGCCGCCCCAACAGTCGCTACTCCAGCTTTGCCCAGTGCGAGTTCGAGGTGCGCGAAGTGGAAAACCTATTCCGCAAGGAAAACATTCCTTACATCAACTCCACACATTTCTCTGTTGAAGAGATCTCGGCAAAGATTCTGATGCAGATGGGCATTGAAAGACGCTTGAAGTAATTGAACCAACTCGTTGATTTTAAAACAATCAATGACCGAGCCACTGCCGAAGATCCTTGGGAGACCTGCCCGTCAGGCGCTTGAGAAAGCGTCTGAAGTTGGTGCGATCATTGAAGCGCAAATAACCAGCTACCGCCTCGTTACTGAAACCTCTACGCAGATACAGATCCATCGCAATAAGCGTTCGCGCGCGATCTAACTGCGCCTGAAAGTGCGTGCCCTCACGCTGCAGACGGCGTTTGAAGGTAGCGACGCTCATACCGAAATCCGCTGCCACCTGTTCCAAGCCAGGGAGCTTGGTGATGTGTTCGCACAGGTAGCCGAACAGACCATCGGTGAGACTTTCCGGCGCCGGCAACGCCTGCAGTTGCTGCAGGCTTTGTTGCTCTGCGATCCCACCCAGAACTGCGGATGCCTGCCCTGCCCGGTTAATCAGATACTCCCGCGGCAAGCGCATGAAACTGATAGGACTATCGAAGCGCAGGTGCTCGCCCAGATGCACCCAATACTGCTCAACGTAAACCGGCTCGGCATGCGCAAGATGATACTGCCAAGGCAAGGCGTGCCCGCTGACCTGACGACATAGCGCGGTCACGGCCGTCATGCTGAAATCAGCAACAAAGCGGGCGTTCTTGCCACTGTCAAAACTCTCCAGCCAATACAGGTAGAGCGATTGCTCGTCGAGCCATATCACCGGCATGCACAGCGGACTCAAAAGCGCCTTGAAGCGTTGCAGATGCTGTAAGGCCTGTAGCACCGAGTCGGCCTGCAGCAGCACATTGCTGGTCGCGCCATAGTGGCCGGGGAGCACTTGCTGGCCGAACAGAAATGCGCTGTCATCCGCCGCCAGTAGCTGCCTGGCGTTGTCGATCAAGCGATGGAACTGGCGGGCGTTGATCAGCGGATCATGTTCCAGCAGATCTTCGTAGAACAGCCCGGTACCCTTGAGTAGGCGATGACTGTCGATCCCTCGCGATAGCGCGAGATCGATCAAGCAAGCGGGCTGCCCGCGGGCCGCGATAAAGCGCGTGTCGCTGTCTAGCCAGGCAGAAGTACTCATGCCTGAGCTCGCCGCAGTTGAGGTGCCTGTTTGGCCCGCGCCATGACGATGTTGAGACGCTTGAGCAAGGAGTCCGCGTCTTCCTGTCTGGCCATCAGCGCGACCGTGGTCGCCCGTAATTGCAGCCGCTCCCCCTGCCCCGCGCTTTTCAACGCAAGATGCGCAACCGACGCTTGCAGCTCTTGCCCCAGGACAAGTGCTTGGGCTTCCAGCGTGGCCGGCAGCAGAACAATAAAGCGATCGCCCGCCAGGCGGCATAGCAGATCATGACTGCGCAGATTGAGCAGCATCTGCTGGGCCACCAGCTGCAAGACCCGGTCACCCTCACGATGACCATAGGCCCGGTTGATGGCGCTGAAATCGTCGATATCCAGCATTACCAGTGACAGCGGCTCACTGTTCGCCTGCGCTGCGGGTAGCGCCTGCTGCAGTTGCAGCCGGAAGTAACCGGCATCACCCAGTGGGGTCACCTTGTCGAACAGCCGGTGCTCACGGAAATGGCGCTCGCGATTGATCATCTGAGCGCTGATCGCCAGTTGCTCACAATGCCAGTGGTAGATGCCCAGCGTCAGCAAGGCAAAGCCTAAGGGCATAGGCGCCGACTCCAACCAATGATCCAGCGACAGGTTTTCCGGCAGCGCGATGAACTCGTCCAGACTGTCCATCCAGAGAGAAAAGAACAGACAGGCCAAGCCGAAAAACAGCAGATTGGTAACCCGCCCCGCTGGTCGTCCTTTCAGCAGCAGCCCGGCCCAAACCAATACCAACAGTGCAGAACCACCCTCCCCGGCAATATCGGTCCATGACCAGATCGCCATCGGCTTGAGGTCGCCCAGACTCAGGTAAAGCAAAGCGCCGCCATTGGCCAGCAGCAACAACGCCAGCAATTTGAATCGGTGAAGAGCAAACATGGTCGACATGGGGCCTGGGTTCCTTTGATTAACTGCAGGCAAGCACAGCAGAAGAATATGACCATCAGGTTTCAGCGCTTGGGGTCATTTCAGCTCAGCCGCAATACCCCACGCGGCGGATATTTGTCATACAAATTCAGCCGAGGCGCGTAATTGCTGGCCTGCGCGTTCGCAAGGTCGGTCGAATGGGGGTGAAAATAGCTCAACTGTGCCCGATATTGCCGTAAAAACCGCGATCTCAGCTGCCGTAGCGACATGGCGTCACAGAACAGACACAAAGCCAGCCTAAGGTCCTCCCCAGATCAGGGTAGATGCCCACTCGTCACCAGAGGACTTTGTACATGTCAGTCACCCATTCTTTGTTTCGTGCCGGTTTTCATTGCAGTGCACTGGCACTGTCGATTGCCGGCGCCAGTTACGCCGCCGCGCAGTCGCAGCCTGAAGTGGTTAACGTCGTTGGCCAGGCAGCACAAATGCAGCAAGCGCTGGAAGAGCAGCGTCTGTCCGATAGTGTAGAAAGCGTGGTGCACGCTGACGCCATCGGCCAGCTGCCCGACGACAACGCCGCCGAAGCACTGCAGCGCGTGCCTGGAGTGTCTGTTGAGCGCGACCAGGGCGAAGGTCGGTTTGTACGCGTACGCGGCCTGGGTGCCGACCTCAACTCGGTCACTATTAACGGCACCCTGGTGCCGGCGCCCGAAGACGATCGCCGAGCCGTGGCCATGGATGTGCTGCCCAGTGAGCTGATCCAGTCGCTGTCGGTGGTTAAAACGCTCACTCCGGATATGGACGCCAACTCGCTGGGTGGCACCGTCGAGGTAGAAAGTCTGTCCGGCTTCGACCACCCGGCCGCGTTCTATAGTCTGACCAGCGAAGCCAGTTACGACGACAACACCGGTGACACCAGTCCCAAGGTCTCTGGCGCAGCGAGTAATCGCTTTAGCCTGGGTCAGGGAATCGACAACTTTGCCGTCGCCGCCGCGCTCAGCTGGGAAAACCGTAGCTTTGGCTCAGACAACGTGGAGACGGGTGGCGCCTGGGATTTTGACGATGCCGCTGGCGCACGGTTGGAAGAGCTGGAAGAGCGCCGCTACGACATCGAACGTGAGCGTACCGGCGCCGGCCTGAACTTCGATTATCGTCCGGACGACAACACCGAGCTTTACCTGCGCACCCTCTACAGCCGCTATCAGGATAGCGAAACGCGTCAGGCCAACGTGATTGAGTTCGCCGACGCACAACTGCGCGGCGAACGGGGCGATGCCGAAGGCACTCGTGAGATCAAGGATCGCGCGGAGACCCAGGAAGTCAAAAGTCTGGTTCTGGGCGGTGAGCGGCGCCTGGGCGACTGGACTCTCAGCAGCCAATACGGTTACAGCGAAGCCAGTGAAGACAGCCCGCTGCACATTCCCGGCGCCAGCTTTGCCGGCAATGACGACTTTGTCGACGCCGGCTTCGACAGCAGCAAGGAGCCCAACCTCAAGATCAACGACGCCTTCTACCAGCCAGGCAGCTTTACCCTGGATGAAATCGAACGCGAGAAGCAGCTCACCACCGACACCGAGCAGAATATTCGTATTGACCTGGCCCGCGACTATTTCTGGCAGGGGCTCCCATCCCAGATCAAATTCGGCACCAAATTCAGCACACGCAGCAAGGATAACGATCTCGAAGTCTGGGCCTATGAGGACCTGAACAGCTATGGCTTAACTGATGATCAGTTGAACATGGCCAACTTCACCAGGGGCAATGGAAAGCTAGGCCCGCAAATCTCCGCCAGCACTCTGGAGCGCCTGATGGCAGGCCTGGATGCAGCTGACTTCTATGATGACGAGCAATCGCGGATCAATGATTTCGAGATCCAGGAGAACATCAACGCTGCCTACCTCATGAACACCGTCGATATCGACGATCTGCGCATTATCGCCGGCCTGCGCTACGAGGGCACGCGCCTGAAAGCCGAGGGTACTGGCCTGAATGACGGAGCCTTCGAAGCCGTTAAAGAACGCAACGACTACCATCACTGGTTGCCGGGCCTGCATGCCATCTATCAGTTGGGTAGTAACAGCCAGGTGCGCGCCGCCTGGACCAATACCGTAGTACGGCCCACCTTCGGTCAGCTGTTCCCGGGGTTTGTGATTGACGGTGATGAAGCCGAGTTCGGTAACCCGCAACTCAAGGCGCTGGAGTCCAGCAACTTTGATATGGGCATTGAGCACTACATGGGCAAGGCCGGCGCGGTATCCGCCTTTGTGTTCTACAAGGACATCGAAAACTTCGTCTACAACGCCAACCTCGCCGGCACTGCAGACTACGCCGCTTTCGATGAGGCTTACACCTACGTCAATGGCGACAAGGCCAGCGTCTATGGTCTGGAACTGGCGTACTCCCAGCAGTTCAGCTGGTTACCCGCGCCCTGGAACGGTTTGTTGATGAGTGCCAACGGAACCTTCAGCAAATCCGATGCGGATATCGAGCAGCTGGATACCGACACCGGCAGCATCGCGAAACGCAGCATCAGTTTGCCCGGCCAGTCCGACACCACCGGCAATCTTACGCTGGGCTGGGAAAACAGCAGGTTCGGCCTGCGCATCGCGGCCAACTATCAGTCCGACTATCTCAGTGAAGTGGGCGATGTACTCGACAAGCGCTACGACTATCGCGTGGACGATCAACTCTTCATCGACCTGAGTGCGCACTACAACCTCACCGACAACCTGCAGCTGTTTGCCGAAGCGCAGAACATCACCGATGAGAGCTACTACGTCTACACCGGCGAACGCGACTACAACGCGCAATACGAAGAGTACGGCCCGACCTACAAGGTAGGCCTGTCGCTGACCCATTTCTGAGCCATCCGGGCGCCATCGCGCGTCCGGTTTACCGATTTGATGTGAGAACCTGAATGCGATTGACACCTTTGATCGCCGGCGCCCTGCTGCCGGCCTGCCTGGCCTTGAGCGCCTGCGGCAACAACAGCAATGACAAACCTGAAGCCAACGCGGCGATGGCGGCCGAACACACTTCAGACGCCGGTCTGGCACTGTCTGCCTGGAACAGCGGACAGCTGCCCCTCCCGGTGGACAGCTGGACTTTACTGGCTGCAGCGAACGACGCGGAGATAGACCGAATCGCCGTGGGTGAGCGCGGCCTCTGGCTGCTGAATGCTGAGGGCGAGGCGGTAAGTGAACCCTATAGCGGTCGTTTTTCCACGCTGGCGACCAGCCAGCTGGGCGACAACATACTGAGCGCCACATTGGACGAAGTGCGAGACCAGACCCTGCTGCTGAGCTGGAATACCGCAACGCGCGCCTTCACCGAACCAAGCTGGTTGCCTACCGCCAACTACCCGGTCGAGAGTCTGTGCTTCTACCGCGACCCACACGAGTATCTGTACCTGTTCCTGATTGGTGAAGAGGGCCTGGGGCAGCAGTGGCTGGTGGCAGAGAAGCAACACCAGCTTGCTGAACCAAGGCTAATGCGCGACCTGCATCTGCCGGTAGGCGCCAAGTACTGCGCTGTCAACGACGCATTACAGACGCTGTTCATTAGTGAGGAAGATGTCGGCATCTGGGCCTACCCGGCCAACGCTGAAACCAACGGTGAGCGGCAGGTCGTTGATCTGGTCAGCCCTTACGGCCAGCTGCAGGACAGCCCGCAGGGCTTGGCGCCGAGCGCTGACGGGGTTCTGGCCGTCGACGGCAACGCCGCGCTTTACCGTTATCGCGCGATAGCCGATGGCTGGGCAGGCGATAGCGCCTTGAACTTACCGGATGTTCAGGAGGCCGAGCGCCTGTATACCCGTATCGGCACAATGCTTGATGTGCTGGTGGCCGATGCCGCGGATCAACAGCTGCATATAGCCAGACTGCCCGGCGGTGAGCAGCCAAGCCCTGCGCCTGCGCTGGTGGAGATCCCTGCCCTGGCACAGACCACAGCCGTGCCCCACGGCGGAGACGCGGCCGATGATCCGGCAATCTGGGTCAACCCGGTTGATGCCAGCCAGTCGCGCATCCTGGGTACCGACAAACGCGGCGGCCTTGGGGTCTATGGCCTCAACGGCAACCAACTGCAATACCTGCCGGTGGGACGTATCAACAACGTGGATATACGCAGCGGCTTCACCCTGACCGGCAGCCCGGTAGATATCGCCGTTGCCAGCAATCGTGACAGCAACAGCCTGGAGTTGTTTGCAATCAACCCTCACGACGGCGAGGTCACCGGCCTCGGCCAGATCAGCCTGCCGCTCGACGACATTTACGGCTTGTGCATGGCTAAAAGCCCGCAGGGCGATATTTACGCTATCGCCAACGACAAGAGCGGCCGCTTCCTGCAATACCGGTTGGATGATGAGCAAGGCACAGTCAAGGGCACTATGGTGCGCGAGTTCCGCACCGCCACCCAACCCGAGGGATGCGTGGCGGATGATGCCCGCCAGCGCTTGTTTATCGGTGAAGAAGGTGTGGCCGTCTGGGCGCTCAGCAGCGATCCCGCAGATGCCGGTGACCTGACTGAGGTCATCCGCGCCGAGGGCCCATTGCACGCAGATGTTGAGGGATTGGCGATCTATCAGGCAGAACAGCCCTACCTGGTGATTTCCAGTCAGGGTAACGACAGCTATCTGGTGCTGGATGCCGAGCCACCCTTTCAGCTGCGGGGCGCGTTCCGCATCGGCATCAATATCGCTGGCGGCATCGACGGCGTCTCGGAAACCGACGGGCTGGAGGTCAGCTCGGTTGATTTTGGCGGGGTCTGGGCGCGCGGCATGCTGGTAGTTCAGGACGGCCGCAAGCGCATGCCGCAAGGCAGGCAGAACTTCAAGCTGGTGGCCTGGGAGCAAATCGCCGAGGCGCTCAAGCTGCCCTGATATTCCCAGCGTCATCAAACCTACATCTTTTTGTCATCCAATACCCAAGCGGGCCCGTTAACGGCCCGCCAGCGAGGAAAGCATGTCACCTACCAATCAAACACATACCATCTGGTCGCTGGTGCTCGAAGCCAGCGTACTGGTCAAGGGCGTAATGCTGATTCTGCTGCTTGCGTCCCTGGCGACCTGGTTTCTGATCGCGCAGCGTAGCAACCTGTTTAATCAGGCCAAGCGCGCGATCAAGGCGTTTGAAGACCAGTTCTGGTCGGGTAAAGAGCTTAGCCAGTTGTACAGCAGCAGCCAGAATCGGGCTGGCGTCGAGCAGATCTTCCGTGCTGGCTACGGCGAGTTTACTCAGTTGAATCAACACAACCAGGGCGATCCGAACGCCGTCATGCAGGGCGTACAACGCGCTATGCGTGTGGCCATCGCCCGAGAGGAGGAGCGGCTGGAGCAGCACCTGCCATTCCTGGCGACCGTAGGCTCGGTGAGCCCCTATGTCGGCCTGTTTGGTACTGTCTGGGGCATCATGAACTCATTCATCGGGCTGTCGCAGGTGCAACAGGCGACGCTAGCCACGGTAGCACCGGGTATCGCCGAGGCCCTGATCGCAACCGCTATTGGCCTGTTCGCCGCGATTCCAGCCGTAATTGCCTACAACCGCTTCAGCACGCGCAGCGAGAACCTGCTGGGCCAGTATTACAACTTTGCCGAAGAATTCAGCGCCATACTGCATCGCCGCATGCATAACCGGTCGCAGGTGTCAGCCTGATGCGCCCCGCCCGCCTGAAACGCAAACCCAAGGCCGAGATGAACGTCGTGCCCTATATCGACGTGATGCTGGTGTTGCTGGTTATTTTCATGGTCACCGCGCCCATGCTGACGCAGGGAGTGCAGATCGAATTGCCAAAGGTCGCCAGCGAAGCGCTGTCAGAGCAAGCCGCTTCGATAGTGACACTATCTATCGACAACACCGGCCGTTACCACTGGAACCATGGCGACAGCGTGCAAACCGACAGCTATCAGTTCAGCGCCAACGCGCTCGACGGCCTGACGAGCGCGCTCAGCCAACTACTGCAAGCAGAGCCCGAGACCCAAGTGATGATCCGCGCCGATGCCGGTGTGGACTATGGCCAGGTTGTCACCGGCATGGCCGCGTTGCAGCAGGCAGGGGTTACCAGCCTGGGTCTGATTACCGAAGCGCCATGAGAGACCGCAATGTTGATCGATAACACCCTCAACACCGCGCTGATGACCGCCGAGCGACCGGTATCATCCCGCACCCGTGTCTGGTTTGTGCCGTTGCTCGCCACGCTGACACTGCATGCCGGTGCAGCGGGTCTGATTTACCTTGGCTGGCAACCACAGCCACCCACGGCGACGTCCGAGGCGCGTAGCATCAAGACTCAATTGGTGGTCATGCCAGCCCCGGCTGTGCAGCGCGAGCCCGCACCCATAACACCAACAGCAAAACCTGAGCCTGTCGTGCAACCTCCTCCGGCAGCGGTTGCGCCAACACCACCATCGCCGGTCAGACCGCCAGAACCGATTGCCAAGCCGCCGGACGCTGCGGCCATCGCGCGCAAGCAAGCCGAACAACATCGCCAGCGCGAGTTAGCCCGGCAGCAAGAAGCAGCAGCCAGCGCACGACGCGCCGCTGAGACGCAAGCACGGCTCCAGCATCAGGCGGCCGAACGGGAGGCAGCGCGACAGCGCGCCGCCGACACTGCAGCCGCTGCAAAAGCCGCAGACGTCAGCAGCTACGCACCGCTAACCAAGGTCGCCCCGGACTATCCGAGGCGTGCGCTCAGCCGTCACCTTGAAGGGGATTGCACCGTCGAATATACCGTTTTGGCAGATGGGCGCGTGAGTGACCCAAAGGTTGTGCCCAGCGCCTGCGAAGAGCAGATATTCGTGCGCCCTTCCCTCGCAGCGGCCAAGGACTTTGTTTATCAACCACGTATGATCAACGGTCAATCCGTGGCCGTCCCCGGTGTCCGCAATACCTTCCGTTATCGCCTGGAAACAGTGAGTCGACCATGAAGCAGGATCAGCAATTCCACCAAGCACTCGAGTCGCTGGACGATAGAATCATCAATACCAGTCAACAACCGAGCCTCAATCAGCTCGTTGACCAAAACCGAAGAAACCTGCTCAAGGGCGGCGCGGCGTTGACCTTGTGCGGGCTATTCCCGGCATTGCTCAGCCCACTTGCCAAAGCAGTTTCAGCAGACTTAAAAAAAACAACATTGCTTAACTTTCAGTCGGTTGAAGCAGTAACATCAACCAGTTTCGATAGCGTTAAAGTGCCGCCAGGCTACCGCGCCCAAGCGTTTTTCAGCTGGGGCGACGCAGTCATGCCAGATGCCCCGGCCTGGCGCGATGACGCCAGCAACAGCTGGCAGGACCAGTTATTACAGGCTGGGGACAACCACGACGGCATGCACTTCTTTCCGTTTGCCGAGAAGCCCGATGAACGCGGCCTGCTGGTGATCAATCACGAATACGTGAACCCGACTCTGCATACCGCGGGCATGAACTTCGTCGAGGACTCCGGAGGCTCTCGCACCCGGCCTGCAGAACAGGTACGCAAGGAGCTGGCGGCGCACGGCTTGAGTGTTATCGAGATTGCCAAGGATGATCAGGGTCAGTGGCAACGCGTAGCAAGGTCACCCTTCAATCGCCGTGTCAGCGGTTTTACACCTTTTCGGATCAGTGGCCCTTTGGCGGGTGACGCGCGCATGAAAACCGCCAGCAACCCCACAGGAGATGAAATTCTGGGCACGTTGAACAACTGCTCTATGGGCGTCACGCCCTGGGGCACCTTCCTGGCCTGCGAAGAAAACTTCCATAATTATTTCGTTAACCGTAACGAGCAGGACTACGCCCAGCGCCCCGAGCATAAGCGCTACGGCATAGGTCTGGGCGGCAGCAGCCGCTATTACGCCTGGGAGTCGGTTGAGCCACGGTTTAATGCCACGCCAGATGCCGAACAACCCCATCAGGGACATGTAAACGAGCCCAATCGTTTTGGCTGGGTGGTCGAGCTAGACCCCTTTGCGCCCGAAAGCAAACCCCTCAAGCGCACGGCGATGGGGCGGCTGGGGCGCGAATGTGCCGTTTGCTCCCTGGGCGAGGATGGCCGTATGGCCTTCTACTCCGGGGATGATGCTCGTGGTGAGTACCTGTACAAATTTGTGCCGGATGGAGCCTACCGGCCCGGCGAGCCTGAACACAACGCTCGCCTGCTGGATAGCGGTACGCTTTACGCAGCGCAATTCAACGCTGATGGCAGCGGGCGGTGGCTGCCGTTGCGGTTTGGCGAGCCGGGTCTGAGCGTGCAAGCGGGCTTTGCCGATCAACCGGCGGTGTTGCTCAACTCGCGCGGCGCGGCCGACGCGGTAGGTGCAACGCCGATGGATCGCCCCGAATGGGTAGCGGTACATCCGCACACCCGTGAAGCCTACGTTTCGCTGACCAACAACACCGACCGAGGCAAGGCAGATCCGACTGATGCCGCCAACCCCCGTGCCTACAATGTACACGGGCAAATCCTGCGTTGGCGCGAGGCCGGGGCAGACCCAACCGCAGAGAAGTTTGAGTGGGATATCTTTGTCATGGCCGGAGAAGGGCAGAACGCCGAGCACAGCATTCCAGATAACCGCGTTGGCAATATCAAGGGCGACCTGTTCTCCTCCCCCGATGGTATGGCTTTCGATAGCGCCGGACGCCTGTGGATACTCACCGACGCAGATGAAACCGCACCTTACATGAGCAGCATAGGCTCCAATCAGATGCTCTGCGCCGACCCTGTGAGCCGCGAGGTTCGACGCTTTCTGGTCGGCCCCTGGGGCGCAGAAATCACCGGTATCACCTGGTCCTTGGATGAAACCGCCATGTGGATCAATGTGCAGCACCCTGGCATCAGTTATCCGGCCAGTGACGGGCTTAGTCGCCCGCGGTCAACAACGGTATTGATTACCCGCGAAGATGGCGGCGTGATCGGCAGCTAAGGCCCATGGCGATCCTGGCGACTGAACCATCATGCGCAGCAACAGTCTCAACCTTGAAAGCTTTTAACTCATCAAGACAAGGATTTAACGCCATGGACTTTCTTCGCGTATTGATCGCCATACTGCTGCCGCCGCTTGGGGTATTCCTGCAGGTCGGTTTCGGCGGCGCTTTCTGGCTGAATATTCTGCTGACCATCTGCGGCTATATTCCAGGCATAGTGCACGCCGTCTGGATTATCGCGAAACGCTGAATTCAGCCCGCCACAAGTAATCAGGCCGTGCCCGGCATATACCGGGTACGGCCTTTTTTCTGTCCAGGGGGAGGCAGCCGCACGCTGCAAAACTGGCGACCGGGTCAAATAGCGGGATCAGCAACCTCAGCCCGTCCAAACCAGCGCTCTGCAGTAGCCGTTGCCTTGCCCTTCACCTCGTCGTCGATGTACATGGAAACCATGGCAAGCGCGCCGGCAAACACTCCCAGATCATCAGTAAATCCGACAAAGGGGGTGAAGTCTGGCATGGCATCGATAGGCGCGATGAAATACGCCAGCACGCTGAGGATCACTGCTTTCGCCCAACCCGGCGTTTCCGGGCGGCGCGCAGCGTAGTAAAGCCACAGTGCTTTCTCGACAACCTCGCGGCCGGCAGCACGTGCGTGCTGCGCCAACTTCTGCCAAAACGCCTTCTCACTAAAATGATGTTCCATGAGCGTCACCTCGCTGACTGCCTGCAATAACGGCACTCATTGTTGATGGGTAAATTCTGGATTGCTGACTAGAATGAGACAAAACGTTGTGTTTTACAACGTAGAGACAAACTCACGAGGGAGCAACCGGGCCATGCTGAAGAAACTGATTGTACTGTTGAGCGGTGTTTACGTCTTGGCGGCACAAGCCGATCTCAAGCCGGACGTGCTGGAGTGCGATGCCAAACGTGCAACCCGTAACGCTGCTATGGAGGCAACCTTGGGGGTCAGCGGCGGCTGCGACATGGGCAAGGCCACTGACAACGCCATGGACGATGCACGCGACAATGTGGGAGACCACTTAGATGATGCAAAAGATAACCTGCCAAACCTTGAACGTGATCACGACAAGCGACGCGGGCTTGATCGCGAGTGATCAGCCCGACCGTGATTCAACGCCCTTGATCACGGTGCAATTGCGCCCGGCTTCCTTGGCTTCGTAGAGACATACATCCGCTTCTCTCAGCCATTCATCCCGGTCTTTGTGGTCAGCTAGTAAGCAACCGCCTATGGAGACCGTGACCGCGCCACCTGGCGACCGTAATTGGAGCGCTACGCTTCGCTGAATATGCTGTGCGGCGCCGGCCAGACCGGCCTTGTCTACCTTTGGCACCAGGAGCACAAACTCTTCACCCCCTAGACGAAACACCCGGTCTGAGGCGCGAGAGGCGCTTTTTATCACCCGCACAAAATCGATCAGCACACGATCGCCCACGTTGTGTCCGTACCGGTCATTCACTGACTTGAAATGATCCAGGTCCAGAACCAGCAAACCAAAGCTCATGCCATAACGCTGGCTATCAGCAATCGCGATGTCGAGCTCCTCATCCATGGTGCGACGGTTGCCGATACCCGTGAGCGGATCAAGCGTGGCAAGCAGCGCCAGTTGACGCCGCTGGAATCGACTGCGGTAGGCAAACACAAAAGCGAACAGGCTAGCCATGAGATAGGTGACCACGAAGGACATCATCTGGTAATGGCTTTCGAAAATGTCCTGAGGTCGCAACCAGCCATAGATACATACAGCGACCAGAGTGGTCAGCGTGGCGATCAGGCTTTGCAGCGGCGGGACAACGAAAAAGTTGAATAGCACCAGGCAATAAAGCCAGAACAGGCCATTAATACCCAGTTTAATGGTGACCAGAAAGCCACCCAGTGAGTAGATGAAAGCAAGAAATTGACCAGGCCGTACGGTATTTCCGGTCCGCCAAGCATAAATAACAGCAAAGGCAGTGCCCAGCACCAGAAAGGTGTCGGTTAGCCCAACGACCCAATTCCGCTCTTGCAATCGATACACCGCGTAAGGCGTAACGCCGAACACGGAGCAGACTCCCACCAGTGTCACTATAGATAGCTGAAAGTCACTCTTCAGCCTTCCCCAAACACCTGACATTACGGGCTACCCTGGATAACTTCTTGTTATTGTAGTTTCTATTGTGTCTGTTGGGGGGCGGCGTTCATCGGCCCACCAGCTATTCTTTCCCCGGAGCAACAACGATGGGGCGGGCCAACATTAACGATTGCTTGGGTTAATGACAACCAGCTAATGGCGAGGTGACACATATGCCATGCTGCACTGCGATTTCGCCCTGCTCAGGTCGCTGCAGCGGTATCCTGAATGCGCTTAACCATTGCACGCAGCCCATTACCACGGGTTACGCTCAGGTGTTTCAACAGGTTGAGTTGAGCGAAGTAAGCCTCCACGTCGAAGGCGGTGATCTGTTCTGGTGTCTTGCCATTGTAGGCGGCCAGAACCACGGCCAGCAGGCCCTTGACGATAAAGGCGTCGCTGTCGGCGGCGAAATAGAGCTTACCGTCCTGCGCCTCGCTGACCAGCCAGACCTGGCTTTGGCAACCGCGTACCAGATGATCTTCACTGCGCAGCGCAGCATCCAACTCGGGCAATTCCTTACCCAGGTCAATGATGTATTTGTAGCGGTCTTCCCAATTATCGAAAAACGACAGGGTGTCGATAATGTCGTCGCTGGTGATATCGGTACCAAATTCGCTCATGTGCAAACCTTTCATGGGTTCAGTTAACAGCGAGCTGCAACCAACTCACTAAATGGCAAAGGAACTTTGAAAACCGGCGTTAAAAAAACATGCCGGTTTCAAGCTGAGCTTCTTCGCTCATCATTTCACGTTGCCATGGCGGATCAAATACCAGTTCAACCTTTACGCTTTCAACGTTAGGGACGCGTCGAACACGGTATTCCACGTCACCTACCAGCACCGGCCCCATGCCACAGCCGGGTGCGGTCAGGGTCATGTTGATGGTGACCGCGTGGGTGCTCTGATCGATGTCGAGCGAGTAGATCAGTCCCAGGTTGACCAAGTCGACCGGAATTTCCGGATCATATACGGTTTTCAGCGCCTCCCACACCTGCTCTTCGCTGATCTGGTCGTCGCTGGGCTCAGGAAACGATAGCAGCTCCGGCTCAAGACCCAGTGCCGCCGCATCGGTGCCATCAACCCGCACCATCTGGCCGTGATAGGTCACCGTATAGTTGCCGCCCAATGCCTGGGTGATGGTCACAAAGGTGTCTTTCGGGATGGTCAGTGGCGTGCCATCGGGTACGCGCCGCGCAGGACAATCAGCCTGCGCTACTACCATGCGTCTTTCCATACTCATCCGCGCGCTGCCCCGCTAGTTAACACTGAAGCTCTCTCCACAACCACACTCGTCCTTGACGTTGGGGTTGATGAACTTGATTTGCTGGTTGACCCCTTCACGCACTAGATCAATCTGCGTGCCGGACAACACCTCCAGGCTGTTGCTGTCGACCAGCAGTTCAACCTGCTCATCCAGCTGATAATGCAGGTCGCTGGCACTGCCCTGCTCGACCAGATCAATGGCGTACATAAAACCGGTACAACCACTTTTCTTGACGCTCAGACGCACGGACTTGCCCTGCGCGCTGCTCAGCTGGCGGCGAAAGTGCGCCAGGGCCGCGGGGCTGACGGTGACTACCTGACTGTTTGGATCAAAGGATTCAACACTCATTTCATGCACTCCTAAACCAGGAATTGCCTTGCCTTGTCCAACGCCTCGAACAAACGATCAACGTCTGCGCGGGTATTGTAGAAACTGAAACTGGCGCGCACCGTACCGGCAATACCAAACTGCTCCATGATCGGTTGCGCGCAATGATTTCCGGTACGTACCGCCACACCTTGCTGATCGAGCAGCAGCCCGACGTCATTCGGGTGCGCGCCTTCCAGCAAAAAGCTCAGCACGCTGGTCTTCTGCTGGGCAGTGCCCACCAGACGAATACCCGGTGTAGCCCGCGCTCGCTCTTCAGCATAGGCCAGCAAGGCTGCTTCGTGATCTGCTGCACCGGCGCGATCCAGAGACTGCAGATAATCAATGGCAGCCCCCAAGCCGATTACACCGGCAATATCGGGTGTACCCGCTTCAAACTTGTAGGGCAGCTGATTGAAACGCGTACCGGCGAAACTCACGGTTTCGATCATCTCGCCGCCACCCTGATACGGCGGCATGGCTTCAAGCAGCGCTTCCTTTCCGTAGAGCACGCCCAGACCGGTGGGTCCAAACAGCTTGTGCGAGGAGAATACGTAAAAGTCGCAATCCAGCGCCTGCACATCGACTGGCCAATGACTGACCGCCTGCGCGCCATCGATCAGAGTCAGGGCACCAGCGGCGTGCGCCAGGCGCACAATCTCCTGTACCGGGTTGACCGTACCCAGGGCATTGGAAACGTGACCACAGGCCACCATACGCACGCGGTCATCCAGCATGCCGGCAAAGGCGTCCAGGTCGATCGAGCCGTCTTCCAGCACGGGGATTGGCTCAACCGTAGCGCCCTTCTCCTGTGCAATCAGTTGCCAGGGCACGATATTGGAATGGTGCTCCATCGCGGAAACCAGAATACGGTCACCGGCCTGAAGTGTGCTACGCCCCCAACTGCTGGCAACCAGGTTGATGCCCTCAGTGGTGCCGCGCGTCCAGATCACCTGACGCGCCTGCGCGGCGTTGATGAAATCGGCTACCTTGACCCGTGCCGCCTCGAACTTTTCGGTGGCACGATCAGCCAGGGCGTGCGCACCACGGTGCACATTGCTGTTGTCCTGCTCGTAGTAATCAACGATGGCCTGAATCACCGCTCGCGGCTTTTGCGTGGTGGCGGCGTTATCCAGATACACCAGCGGATGCCCGTTGACCTGCTGCTGCAGGATAGGGAAATCGGCACGTACCCGCACGGCATCAAATGCCGGAATCTGGTTTTGCTCATTCATAACTGAGGTGCCCCACCTGCTCACTCCCCTGGCCAAACAGCGAGGCCAAACGGGGGCGCAGGTAATCCTGAATAGCCTGTTCAGGCACCTGCGTCAGCAGTTCATTGATGAAGCCGAAGCTCAGCATGGTCGTGGCGTCAGCCGCCGAAATACCGCGGCTCTGTAGGTAGTACAGCGAGGTTTCATCCAGCTGCGCGATGGTTGCGCCGTGGGCGCAGCGCACGTCATCAGCGTAGATTTCCAGCTCCGGCTTGGTATTGATTTCAGCCGTGCGCGAGGTCAGCAGATTCTTGTTGCTGAGCTCGGCAAGGGTTTTCTGCGCCTGCGGATGGATGTGAATCCGGCCGTTGAAGACAGCCTTGGCGGAGTCGCCAATGATGCCGCGAAACACTTCGTTGCTGGTGCAGTGCGGCACGCAATGTTCCACGTTGGTGTGGTAATCGATCACCTGCTTGTTGCGCGGCAGATAAACACCGTAGAGGTCCATATGTGCGCCTTCACCACGCATATTGACCTGGTAGTCGATGCGCTTGAGGCGGCTGCCCTGAGCCAGGGTAAAGCCATGAAAACGTGCGTCGCGGTGCAGGTCGGCATGGACGCCGCCCACATGCAGCAGGTTCTCTTCTTCCAGATTGATGCGGTAATGCTGCAAGCGCGCGTTGGCGCCGACCACCACTTCGGTGAGGCTGTTGACGAAGCCGTTCTGCTCGCGCGCATCGGAAGCAAAGTGCTCAATCACCTCTGCCTCGCTGCCCTCCTCCAGCACCACCAGCAAACGCTGGCTGGCAACCGCTGGCTGCGCCTCTGGTGTAGCCACGTTGAGGATGTAAACCGGCTTATCGAGAGTCTGATTGCGCGGCACGTGCAGCAGTATGCCGTCGTCTACCCAGGCGTTGCTCAAGGCGGCAAAAAGGTGGCGCTGGCTATCAACCACCTGCCCCAGATGCTGGGCGATCAGCGCCTGCTGATCAGCATCGGCGTCGGCAAAGCGCACAATGCCCGCGGGCAGCACACTGGAGCGCGCCGCGTTGAAGCGGCCATTGACGAACACCAGGCAGGTGGCGTCAAGTTCAACGCGCTCTACTGCATCAATGGCGCTGTCGTCTGCTTCGCCACCCCAGCGCAGATCACCCTGCTGCTGTAGCGGTGCCAACGAGATGTATTTCCAGAGTTCGGTCTTGCGGCCGGGCCAGCTGGCTGCCGACCAGTTGGCCGCACCCTGCTCACGCAGCGGCTGCAACCAGGCTGGCGTCTGCTGGCTGGCGGCCAGTTGCAATGCACTTTGTTGAAAATCAGTCATAGGTTCAGGCAACCTCGTTTTCCAGCCAACCGTAGCCTTTGGCTTCCAGCTCGAGCGCCAGGCTCTTGTCGCCAGACTTGACGATGCGACCGCCGGCCAGCACGTGAACGTAGTCCGGGATGATGTAGTCCAGCAGACGTTGGTAATGGGTCACCACCAAGAAGCTGCGATTGCCATCGCGCATGGCGTTGACGCCATCGGCGACGACTTGCAACGCGTCGATATCCAGACCCGAGTCGGTTTCGTCCAGGATGCACAGGTCCGGTTCAAGCAGCATCATCTGCATGATCTCATTGCGCTTTTTCTCACCACCGGAAAAACCTTCGTTGACACCGCGCTTGAGGAAGCTGGCGTCCAGGTTGACGCGCTTGCAAGTCTCGCGAGCGAGCTTGAGAAAGTCGACCGAAGACAGTTCAGTCTGGTTGTGATGCTTGCGCTTGGCATCAACCGCCGCTTTCAGGAACTCCATGTTGCTGACGCCGGGAATCTCCACCGGGTACTGGAATGCCAGGAACAGCCCTTCGCGGGCGCGCTCTTCGGTGTCCATTTCCAGCAGATTGTGCCCCTTGAAGGTAACGCTGCCGGCGGTGGCTTCGTAGCCTTGGCGCCCGGAGAGAACGTTGCCCAGGGTGCTTTTGCCTGAGCCGTTCGGCCCCATGATGGCGTGCACTTCACCTGGTTTCACCTCAATGGACAGGCCCTTGAGGATATCTTTCTCTTCAACTTTACCGTACAAGTCACTGATATTTAACATTTCGATGCCCAATAAATTACTTTAACTGTCAGCGCGGCGCAGCTGAGCCGCGCCAGCGTATTTACCTGAACCTGCGTCGCTGACGCTTAGCCCACCGAGCCTTCAAGGCTGACTTCCAGCAGCTTGCCGGCTTCGACGGCAAACTCCATCGGCAGCTCCTTGAAGACCTCTCGGCAGAAGCCGTTGACGATCATCGACACGGCCTTCTCTGCGTCCAGGCCGCGCTGCTGGCACAGGAACAGCTGATCATCGCTGACCTTGGACGTCGTCGCCTCATGCTCGACGACGGCACTAGGGTTTTTGCTTTCGATATACGGGAAGGTATGTGCGCCGCAGCGATCGCCAATCAACAGGGAGTCGCACTGCGTGAAGTTACGCGCGCCCTCGGCGCCGGGATTGATGCGCACCAGACCGCGATAGGCGCTGTCGCTGCGACCGGCGGAAATGCCCTTGGCGATGATCGTTGAGCGCGTGTTCTTGCCCAGGTGGATCATCTTGGTGCCGGTGTCGGCCTGCTGGAAATTGTTGGTCAGCGCAACCGAGTAGAACTCACCGACACTGTTGTCACCTTTCAGTACACAGCTCGGATACTTCCAGGTCACGGCTGAGCCGGTCTCGACCTGAGTCCAGGAAATCTTCGCATTGGTATGGGCGATGCCACGCTTGGTCACGAAGTTGTAGATGCCGCCCTTACCTTCGGCGTTACCTGGGTACCAGTTCTGCACCGTGGAGTACTTGATTTGCGCGTCATCCAGGGCAACCAGCTCAACAACGGCGGCGTGCAACTGGTTCTCATCACGCATGGGAGCGGTACAACCTTCGAGGTAGCTGACGTAGGAACCTTCATCGGCGACGATCAGCGTGCGCTCAAACTGCCCGGTGTTCATCTCGTTGATGCGGAAATAGGTAGAGAGCTCCATGGGGCAACGCACACCCTTGGGAATGTAGACAAAGGAGCCATCGGAGAACACAGCGGAGTTCAGCGCCGCGTAATAGTTGTCCTTCTGCGGGACCACACTGCCGAGATACTTTTTCAGCAGGTCGGGATACTTGTGTACCGCCTCGCTGATCGGGCAGAAAATGACACCCGCTTCATACAGCTTCTCGCGGAAGGTGGTGACCACCGAGACCGAGTCAAATACCGCATCAACCGCAACGCCAGCGAGCATCTCTTGCTCGTGCAGCGGAATACCCAGCTTTTCGTAGGTTCTCAGCAGCTCCGGGTCCACCTCATCAAGGCTCTTTGGCTTGTTGTCCATACTCTTTGGGGCGGAGTAATAGGACACTGCCTGAAAGTCGATCTCGGGATAGTGCACGTGGGCCCAGGTGGGCTCTTCCATTTCCTGCCAGGCACGAAATGCCTTAAGACGCCACTCCAGCAGCCACTCGGGCTCTCCCTTCTTGGCGGAGATGAAGCGGACAACATCTTCGTCAAGACCTGGAGGCAGCGTCTCGGACTCGATGGCGGAGTGGAATCCGGCCGCGTAATCTTTCTTGATCAGGCTTTCGACTTGTTCAGTCACGGTATCACCTCAATCCTGCCGCCCAATGGAATCGGGCCGCCACTTTCATAGTTCAGGCATTGCACTGCCTAGCCAGCAGTGCATCGATGGAAGGCTCTATGGCCTCTTCAGATAATGCGTTCCAGCTCGCTGACTTTCTGCCGAGCCGACGCCGGACAATTGTCCTGACGTGTTTTAACACGTTGAATATCGTCACGAGACACCAGATCGGCCAGCGTGATGTCATTCAGAAACTGACGCAGCCGGGCACTCAAATCCGACCACAGATGATGGGTGAGACAGACTTCGCCGTGCTGGCAGTCGCCTTTACCCAGGCAACGCGTCGCATCCATGGAGTCGTTAACCGCCTCGACAATCTGCGCCACGCTGATAGCACCAGGACCACCAGACAATCGGTAGCCGCCGCCCGGCCCCCGCACACTCTCGACCAGCTTGCTGCGGCGCAACTTGGCGAACAGCTGTTCCAGATAGGAAATGGACACACCCTGACGTAATGAAATATCAGCCAGGGTAATGGGGCCCTGATCTTCGTGCAGTGCCAGATCCAGCATGGCTGTGACGGCGTAACGACCCTTTGTGGTCAGTCGCATAGGCGCTCTCGGACGGTGGAAATCTGCGTGCAACTATGCAATATCCAAGCAAAACAGTCAAGTATTCGGCCGAGTCCGCCGGGCGCATTATAAAGAGTCGATGGCACTGTCGAAAGGCTGATAACACCGGAACATTTACATTGATTAAACACAAAACGGTTAATACCTAAGCTGAGACAATGCTAAGGTTTGAAGGTTTTGAACACCCATAACAAGGAGCCACCTCAGAATGAGCCATCACAAGCAGTTCTACATCAATGGTAAGTGGGTCGAGCCCAAAGGCGATAAGACGCTGGACGTGATCAATCCAGCCACCGAAGAAGCCGTCGCTACCATCGCGCTGGGCAACAAGGAAGACGTCGACCTGGCTGTCGCCGCCGCCAAGAATGCCTTTGACACCTACGCCAACACCACCCGTGAAGAGCGCATCGCGCTGCTCGAACGCGTCATGGCGGTCTTCCAGAAACGCATGGGCGAGGTCGCAGAGGCAATCTCAATCGAGATGGGCGCCCCCGCCAAGCTGTCCAAGGTTGCGCAGGCCCCTTCCGGTCTCGGCCATTTTGCCGCGGCGCTGGAGGCCCTGAAAGAATTTGAATTTGAAGAGCAGATCGGTAAAACCCAGGTGGTCAAGGAGCCGATTGGCGTTTGCGGCCTGATCACGCCTTGGAACTGGCCGATGAACCAGCTGACGTGCAAGATCGCACCAGCCCTCGCAACCGGCTGCACTATGGTGCTCAAGCCTTCCGAAGTCGCGCCGCTGTCCGCTCTGCTGCTGGCAGAAATCCTGGACGAAGCCGGCGTGCCGGCGGGCGTGTTCAACCTAGTCAATGGCGACGGCCCCACCGTTGGCGCGGCCATGTCGGCGCACCCGGACATCGACATGATGTCTTTCACCGGCTCCACCGGTGCAGGCCGCCAGGTCATGCAGAATGGCGCACAAACCATCAAACGCGTCGCTCTGGAACTGGGTGGCAAGTCGGCCAACATCCTGCTGGACGATGTGGACTTCGAGAAGATGGTCGCCCATGGCGTGATGTCCTGCATGAACAACAGCGGCCAGTCATGCAACGCACCGACACGCATGCTGGTGCCCAACAGCCGCATGGATGAGGTTGCTGCCATCGCTCAGGCCGTGGTTGCCAAGGTCAAGGCAGGCGACCCGAACTCAGACGACACCGTGATTGGCCCGGTTGTTTCCAAAGCCCAATGGAACAAGATTCAGGACCTGATCACCGCCGGTATCGAGGAAGGCGCCAAGGTTGTTGGCGGCGGCCCGGGTCGCCCTGAGGGTATCGACAAGGGTTATTACGTCAAGCCCACCGTCTTCAGCCACGTCAACAACGAGATGACCATCGCCCGCGAAGAGATCTTCGGGCCGGTTCTGTCGATCATTGGCTATGAAGACGAAGACGATGCCGTGCGCATTGCCAACGACACCAATTACGGTCTGTCCGGTTACGTATCCTCCAGCGATCTGGAGCGCGCCCGCAAGGTGGCACGTCGCATTCGCACCGGTATGGTTCACCTCAACGGCGCACCGCTGGATAACAAGGCGCCCTTTGGTGGTTACAAGGAGTCGGGTAACGGCCGCGAATGGGGCCATTACGGTTTTGAGGACTTCCTCGAGATCAAGTCGATCTTCGGCTACCACGCGAAACAAGGTTGAGCGCTGCGGTAAGCAGCTGGTAAACCAAAAGCACGAAATAAAAAACCCGGCCTAGGCCGGGTTTTTTATTTGCCTGCAGCCGGTGAGCTGCAGGCTGGTCGCGGAGATTAACCCAGCGACTTGACCGCTTCGATCATCTGTACCATGACCTTCTGCGCGTCGCCGTAGACCATAGAGGTATTGTCGAGGAAGAACAGTTCGTTCTCGACCCCAGAATACCCCTTGCCCTGACCACGCTTGACCACGTAAGCCTGGCGCGCCATATCTACGTTCAGAATCGGCATACCATAGATCGGGCTCGACTTGCGGGTACGTGCCGCAGGGTTAACCACGTCGTTGGCACCCAGCACGATAGCCACGTCTGCCTGGGCGAAGTCCTCGTTGATATCTTCCAGATCATAGATGATGTCGTAAGGTACGCCCGCTTCGGCCAGCAGTACGTTCATGTGGCCTGGCATACGACCGGCAACCGGGTGGATGGCGAAATTCACCTCGACACCCTGCTTCTGCAGCAGCTTCACGAACTCATAAAGCTTGTGCTGTGCCTGTGCAACCGCCAGACCATAGCCCGGAACGATAATGACCTTGCTGGCGTAGTACATGGCAATCGCTGCGTCGGAAGCATCAGCCGACTTCATGGTGCCCTGGATCTCGCCGTCTGCGCCGTCATCTTCGCCACCGAAGTCACTGAAGATGATGTTGCTGACTTGACGGTTCATTGCCTTGGCCATCATCAGCGTCAGCAACGTGCCGGCAGAGCCCACAACAGTACCGGCAATGATCATCGCCGGGTTCTGCAGTACAAAACCTTCAAAGGCAACCGCCAAACCGGTAAAGGCGTTGTACAGCGAGATAACTACCGGCATGTCGGCACCGCCGATCGGCGTTGTCAGCATGACGCCCAGCACCAGTGCGATGATGAAGAACAGCGCAACCACAAATACCGGCACTTGAACCACATCCATCAGCCCCATGACCACTACCGCGGCACCCAGTGCCAACGCGGCGCAGAACAGGCCAAGGTTGACATACTGCTGCTTGGGCAAACGCCAGGACTTGTTCATGCGACCATCCAGCTTGGCCCAGGCAATCAGCGAACCAGACAGTGCAACTGCACCAATCAGACCGCCCAGAATCGCCAGCAGGGTCACTACCGGACCATGCGCCAGGGCATTGCCGGAAAACAGCTCGGTGGCCGCAATGGCAGCCGCTGCGCCGCCGCCCATACCGTTATAGAGTGCAACCATCTGCGGCATGTCGGTCATGGCAACGCGCTTGCCGCTGAACCAGGCCCAGGTCACACCCAGACCCAGAGCAATAACCAGCAACAGCAGGTTGGTGCCCAGATAAGGCTCGGCGCGCGGCGCCACATCAAAGCCATAAAGGAAGGCCGCTGCTACAGCCAGGACCATACCACCGCCGGCAACAACAATACCGGAACGGGCGGTAACCGGGCTAGCCATACGCTTGAGGCCATAAAGGAACAGGAAAGCTGCGACAAAGTAGGCCGCGTCAATCAGAAAAGCACTGAACATGGTCTACTTACTCCTTGTCTGCGCCAGGCGCTTTGTTGGTTGGTTTGAACATTTCCAGCATGCGTTCGGTAACCACGTAACCACCGGCGGCGTTACCCGCACCCAGCAGTACGCCAACGAAGCCAATGACCTGCTCAAGTGTGGAACCCGCGTTCAGCAGTGCCCACATCGCGCCAACCACGACAATACCGTGGATGAAGTTAGAGCCGGACATCAGCGGCGTGTGCAGAATGGCCGGAACGCGGCCGATGATTTCATAACCAGCGAAGGCCGCCAGCAAGAAAATATACAGGGCTACGAAGCCTGTGATGGTGACTGACATATCCATAGTGGGCTCCTTATGCCTGCTCTGCGACGGCAGCACGTGCCGCCTCGTTGCGAATTTCACCCTCGTGGGTCAGTACGCTCTTGGCCAGCACTTCGTCTTCCCAGTCGAGCTTCAGCTCACCTTCTTCAACCATCAGCGAAACCAGGGCCAGCAGGTTGCGCGAGTACAGCTCGGAAGCGTGCTCGGCCAGGTTACTGGTGATGTTCAGCGGTGCAACGATGGTTGCCGGACCGGCTTCGACTGTCTCACCGGGCTTGGTCAGCGGCGTGTTGCCACCGCCCTCGGCGGCCAGGTCGATGATGATGGCACCACTCTTCATACCCATGATCTGGGCTTCGGTGATGATCTTCGGGCTCGGCTTGCCAGGAATAGATGCGGTGGTGATGACCGCGTCAGCCTGCTGGATGTGGCGGGTCAGAACAGCCTCGACCTGCTGCTTCTCTTCGTCGGTCAGCTCACGGGCGTAGCCGCCCTCACCTACCGCGTTCACGCCGGTATCGACAAACTTGCCACCCACCGACTGAACCTGTTCCTTAACCTCGGGACGCACGTCGTAACCTTCGATCATGGCACCCAGGCGCTTGGCGGTTGCCAGTGCCTGCAAGCCGGCAACGCCAGCCCCCATGACCAGTACTTTCGCCGGGCGCAACGAGCCAACGGCAGTGGTCATCATGGGCAGGATGCGGTTGAGGTTGGTAGCTGCCAGCAAAGCGGCATAGTAACCAGCCAACGCCGCTTGCGAAGACAATGCATCCATTGCCTGCGCACGGGTGATACGGGGTACCAGCTCCATGGCAAAACAGGTGATCTTGCGTTCTTGCAGCGCCTTGACCACCGCAGGCTCACGCTGGGCGTAGATGAAGCTGAACAGAATTGACCCTTCGGCCATCTGTGCAACATCTTCTACGGTTGGCGGCTGAACCCGGAAGATGAGCTTGGCGCCCTCACCTGTTCCCAGGGTTACGCCCGCATCGGTATAGGCACTGTCGGGAATCCGCGCAGCGTTGCCAGCACCGGACTCGAGACTGATATCAAGCCCCAGTTTCTGCAGCTTGGCTGCAACAGAGGGAACCAGGGCGACACGTTTTTCGTGCTCCCTCGTCTCTCTGGGAATGTACAAAGGAATGGACATAATGACTCCTCATCGGCGAAAAGGCGCATATGATAGCGCAGCCACTCGACCAAACGCGACAAAAGGTTGCACATAAGCGACAGATATACCAAATGAATCAGGCGGGCGAAATGACGCCATCGACAGCAAACTCACGCTGGTACTCGCGCATCAGCTGCTGATTGTCGTGCTGCCACGGATGGAAGTCGTCCCGGTAAAAATCCCGGTATACGCCCCAGAGGCTGGATAGAAAGCCGCCCCGCCCCCAGAGCCACGCCAACCCCTTGCGCCACATCCGCAGATTGGTCAATTCGCCGTCACGCCGCAGCATGTGCCACATGCCACGGGTAACGTCCTTGAGAAAGAAGAAGGTGGACTGACGCATCGCCGCACGCAGCAGCTTACGGTCACCGCACACCTGCATGTAGACATCAAAGGCTACAGCCTTGTGTTCCGTCTCTTCCAGGGCATGCCAGCGCCAGATTCGCTGCATCGGTTCGATGGCTCCGTCGAACCAGTGCCGCTCGCGCAGCACCGAGTCGGCCATGATCGCGGTGAAATGCTCCATCGCCACCGTGCCGGCCAGCTGGCGCTCCGGCGAAAAGTGCTTCTGAACATAGCGAATGCGCCGTTTGACCGGCTGCATCAGCCTCTCCACGTCATAGCCCAGATCACTCAGACGCTGGTTGTATTCGACATGCTCACGACTGTGATGCCCTTCCTGCCCAATAAAACCCTTGATCAGCGCAAGCTGGTCGGCGTCGTCTATCTGCGGGCGAAAATGGCGTACGGAATCTATAAAGAAGCGCTCCCCGTCCGGGAACAGAATAGACATGGCGTTGAAAAAGTGGGTTTTGAACGGATCGCCGCCGTGCCAATGCCTGGGCAAGGACTCAGGCAAGGCAAAGTCGATACGCCGCGGCTTGATGGCCAGATCCGCCGGCTGCAGTGCTGTCATGGGTCACCTCGTACTGGTCTGCTGTCATTATTGTTAGGGTGCAACGAGAGTCATCAAGTCTCCTATCCTCTGCCCAGCAGGGACTAAACACAAGCCTGTTTCACCGGCATGAAGACTGGCACATTTTCCCCCAGCATCTACTGTTACTAAAGATTTCAGCATTTGCCATTCACGCTTGGGGGTCCTTCATGGATGCAGTAATTGGCTTTCTAAACACGATTTTCTGGGGCTATGTACTTATTTATGGCCTGTTGGCCGTCGGGGTATTTTTCACCATCAGGCTTGGCTTTCTGCAATTTCTGCACTTTGGCGAGATGATTCGCTCTATTCTGGGCTCACGCAAAAGCGACAAGGCCGGTATTTCGCCATTTCAGGCGCTCTGCACCAGCCTGGCCTCACGGGTCGGTACCGGCAATCTCGCTGGCGTAGCTGTTGCTCTGTACCTGGGCGGCGCAGGGGCCATCTTCTGGATGTGGATGGTTGCCCTCGTGGGCATGGCGACCGCGTACTCTGAAAGCAGCCTGGCGCAACTGTATAAGGTACGCGACGGCGAGGGTCAGTACCGCGGCGGTCCGGCGTTTTATATTTCCAAAGGCCTGAAAGCGCCGTGGGCCGGCAGCATCTTTTCGGTGTGCCTGATCATTTCCTTCGGGCTGGTGTTCAATGCCGTGCAGGCCAATTCGATCGCTGACGCAATGGAGGGCGCCTTCGGCTTCTCCAAGCTGGCGGTCGGGGTAGTCATTGCGGTACTGGCGGGAATGGTGATTTTTGGTGGTCTGCGCTCCATTGCTCGCTTCGCCGAAATCATCGTTCCCTTCATGGCAGCAGCCTATGTGCTGATGGCGTTATACGTGCTGGCCATGAACATCAGCGAGGTTCCCGCCGTACTCGCCCTGATATTCAAGAGCGCCTTCGGCCTTGAGGAAGCCGCCGGTGGCGTTGCCGGCTCGGTGACCGCTGCAATGCTAAACGGCATCAAGCGCGGCCTGTTTTCAAATGAAGCAGGTATGGGCTCGGCACCCAACGTGGCCGCCACCGCAACGCCCGCGCCGCACCATCCCTCGTCCCAGGGCTTTGTGCAGGCCATGGGCGTCTTCATCGACACCCTGGTGATCTGTACCGCCACCGCCGTGATGATTCTCCTTTCTGGCGTACTCGAACCCGGTAACGGCGTGACCGGCACCCAGTTGACCCAACTGGCCATGGAGGCGCACATCGGGGTGGCCGGCAAGTATTTCATTGCCGTAGCAATCCTGTTTTTCGCCTTCACCTCAATCGTTGCCAATTATTCCTACGCGGAGAACGCCATGGTCTTTCTCGGCGTGGGCAACAAGGCGGGCATGCTCGTCTTGCGCTGCGCCGCCTTGGCCATGGTGATCTGGGGCGCCTATCAGGCAGTCGGGACTGTGTTCAATGCAGCCGACGCGTCGATGGGGTTGATGGCAACCATTAACCTGATTGCTATTTTGATGCTGTCCGGCACTGTGGTGAAGCTGACCAAGGACTACATGGCCCAGCGTAAGGCAGGTGAAGAGCCGACCTTCAAGGCTGCCGACTACCCGGAGCTGAAAGAGAAGATCAGCTCCGATATCTGGTACTAAGAAAAAAGGCCAGCACTCGCGCTGCGGGTGCTGGCCTTCGGTAGCAGCTTTCTAAAGCTAAATCAGCCTTTCATTTCCTGCAAAGCATTGCCGCCATCCACCACCAGCATCTGGCCAGTCATGTAGCTGCAACCCTCACTGGCCAGAAACAGGGCGACCCGCGCTACTTCTTCAGGACGACCAGGCCGGCCAACCGGCGTACGGCGCCCGGCTTCCAGCTCTGCCGGCATGCTTGACGGTGTTTCAATCCAGCCCGGTGCGATGGCGTTAACCGTAATGCCCTGCCCGGCCACTTCGTGCGCGATGGAGCGGGTCAGCCCCACCATCGCTGACTTGGCGGCGCTGTAACCGGCGGTACCCGGAAAGGTCACCAGCGGGCCGGTGACGGATGCGATATTGATCACGCGGCCAAAACCCGCCTGCAGCATATGCTGCAATACCAATTGGCTTACGTGCACACAGGTGTTGAGATTCAGATCGATCTCTCGCTGCCAGTGTTGAAACGGCATCTGGTGAAACAACTCACCAATCGGCTCCTCAACCCCAGACTGCGTCATCCCTGCGTTGTTGACCAGAATGTCTACCTGACCAAAGCGCGTCATGATCTGATCGACCAACTCGGCGGCCTGTTCAGGGTGTGTCAGGTCAGCCACCAACGCCATACTGCGTGCACGCTCCGGATCCAGCTCGTTTTGCCGCTGAAAGATACGGTTGGTGGTAGACGTCAGCACCACCGCCGCACCCGCAGCGTAGAACATCCTGGCAGTCGCAAAGCCGATACCATCAGGGCTGCCGGCACCGGTCACCAGCGCAACCCGGCCGGTGAGATCTGTCATGCTGTGCGGCATCACTATTGCGCCAGCCGCCAGGTAGTACCACCCTTGCCGTCTTCCAGTACAACGCCCATCGCGGTCAAGTCATCACGAATGCGATCAGACTCAGCCCAGTTCTTCTCGGCGCGTGCCTGCAGACGCGCCTGAATGAGCGCGTCAACAGCAGCGGCATCGACCTTGTCGGCTGCACCGGCCTGCAGGAAGGCATCGGGCTCCAACTGCAATACGCCAAGCACCTCGGACAGCTGTTGCAGACGAGCGGCCAGTGCTGCTGCGGATTGCAGGTCGGTTTCTTTCAACCGGTTAACCTCGCGCACCATCTCGAACAGTACCGCACAGGCTTCCGGCGTGTTGAAATCGTCATTCATGGCTGCCGCGAAACGTTCGGCATATTCGTCACCACCAGCAGCTGCGGCTTTCGGCAAGCCCTTGAGCGCATGATAAAACCGCTCCAGGGCACCCTTGGCTTCTTTCAGGTTGTCCTCGGAGTAGTTGATCGCACTGCGATAGTGGCTGGAGACCAGCAGATAGCGCACCACTTCAGGATGGTACTTTTCCAGCACCTCACGAATAGTGAAGAAGTTGCCCAGCGACTTGGACATTTTCTCACCATCGACCCGCACCGCACCGGCGTGCATCCAGCTGGCTGCGTACAGCTCCCCGGTGGCCGCTTCGCTCTGTGCGATCTCGTTTTCGTGGTGCGGAAACACCAGGTCCGGCCCGCCGCCGTGAATGTCGAAGGTGTTTCCCAGGCAGCAGGTGGACATAACCGAACATTCGATATGCCAGCCCGGACGCCCCTCGCCCCAAGGCGAGGTCCAGCTCGGCTCGCCGGGTTTGACGCCTTTCCACAGCACGAAGTCCAGTGGATCTTCCTTGGCCTCATCCACCTCAACCCTGGCACCGCTACGCAGGTCTTCGGTCTTTTTGCGTGACAACTTGCCGTAGTCGGCAAAGCGGCTGACGCGGTAATACACGTCACCGTTGCCGGGTGCGTACGCGAAGCCCTTGTCGATCAGCGTCTGGATCATGCTATGCATGCCCGGCACGTGCTCGCTCGCCTTGGGCTCCTGATCCGGGCGTTGCACATTGAGACGTGCTTCGTCTTCGTGCATGGCCGCGATCATGCGGCCGGTCAGTTGTTGAAAGGTTTCACCATTTTCATTGGCGCGACGGATGATCTTGTCGTCAATGTCAGTGATATTGCGAATATAGGTCAGATCATAGCCACTGTGGCGAAACCAGCGCGCTACCACGTCAAAGGCAACCATTACTCGCGCGTGACCGATGTGGCAGTAGTCGTACACGGTCATGCCGCAGACGTACATACGTACCTGATTGCCGATCAGCGGCTTGAAGGCTTCCTTGGTCTTGCTCAGCGTGTTGTAGATCGTCAGCGCCATCAGTTACCCCAGGAGTCGCGCAAGGTGACAGTACGGTTGAATACCGGGCGCTCTGCGGTGGCGTCTTTCGAGTCCAGGCAGAAGTAACCTTCACGCTCGAACTGGAAGCGGTCATCCACTGTCGCCGCTGCCAGCGAGGGTTCGGCGCGGCAGCCCTTGAGCACAACCAGGGATTCGGGATTGATGTTGTCCAGGAAGCCAGCGCCCTCTTCGCCCTTGTCCGGATTCGGCGTCTTGAACAAGCGATCGTACAGACGTACTTCGCATTCGATGCTGGCGGCTGCCGGCACCCAGTGAATCACACCCTTGACCTTGCGACCTTCGGGGTTCTTGCCCAGCGTCTCCGGATCATAGGAGCACAGCAGCTCGACAATATTGCCCTCGGCATCGGTCACCGCCTCATCGGCGCGAATCACATAGCTCCCGCGCAGACGTACTTCGCCACCCGGCACCAGGCGCTTGTAGCCCTTGGGCGGGTCGACCATGTAGTCGTCCTGATCGATGTATATCTCGCGCTCAAAGGGCAGTTCGCGCACCCCGATGTCTTCCTTGGGATGACGCGGCAAATTCAGCAGCTCGGTCTGACCCTCGGGATAATTGGTGATGGTCACTTTCAGTGGCTTGAGCACACACATGGCGCGCGGTGCGTGGGCATCCAGGTCATCACGGATACAGAATTCCAGCACGCCCATGTCAACCACACCGTCCGAGCGGGTCACACCAATGCGCTCACAGAACTCGCGAATCGACGCCGGCGTGTAACCACGACGACGGAAAGCACTGATAGTGGACATGCGTGGATCGTCCCAGCCATCCACGTGCTTCTCATCAACCAGCTGTTTCAGCTTGCGCTTGCTGGTCACCGTGTAATTCAGGTTCAGACGGGCAAATTCATACTGCCGTGGCGTAGCCGGCACCGGCAGATTGTTCAGACACCATTCGTACAGCGGACGGTGATCTTCAAACTCCAGCGTACAGATCGAGTGGGTAACACCTTCAATCGCATCAGACTGACCGTGAGTGAAGTCATAGCTGGGATACACGCACCACTTGTCACCCGTCTGGTGATGATGGGCGTGGCGGATACGGTACAGAATGGGATCGCGCAGGTTCATGTTGGGCGCGGCCATGTCGATCTTGGCGCGCAGCACCTTGGCGCCGTCGGCAAACTCGCCAGCGGTCATGCGGGCAAACTGATCCAGATTGTCCTCGACGCTACGCTCACGGAACGGACTATTCTTGCCGGGCTCGGTCAGCGAGCCACGGTACTCACGCGCCTGCTCCGGAGACAGCTCGCAAACATACGCCTTGCCGGCCTTTATCAGCTCGATGGCCCAGGCATGCAACTGATCAAAATAGTCGGAGGCATAGCGCACATTGCCAGCCCATTGAAAGCCCAGCCACTCGACATCCTGCTTGATGGCATCAATGTATTCCTGTTCTTCCTTGGCGGGATTGGTGTCATCAAAACGCAGGTGACAGGCACCACCAAACTCCTTGGCCAACCCGAAATTGAGGCAGATCGATTTGGCGTGGCCAATATGCAGATAGCCGTTGGGCTCAGGAGGAAATCGGGTGACGATACTATCGTGCTTGCCGCTGCTCAGATCAGATTGAACAATCTGGCGCAGAAAGTGGCTTGGCGGCGTGGCTTCGGGTTTGTTCATAAGGTCAGCAAAACTCGCTACGGGTGACGCCTGCGGCATCACGGATTTTGGCTAGGCCGAGTTGGCCAAAACCCGTATCATACCCGAAACTGTCAAGCGCCTGAATGCGACAACGCACTTGCGCGACCTACCCACTCAGATTTTTTGCCCGAGGACTGCCCGATGGTCAAACTGCATACAAACTACGGCGTTATCACCCTTGAACTGTTCGCCGACAAAGCGCCCGAGACAGTCGAAAACTTCAAGCAGTACGTGCGTGATGGCCACTACGACGGCACCATCTTTCATCGCGTCATCAGCAACTTCATGATTCAGGGCGGCGGTTTTGAACCCGGCATGAAGCAGAAAGACACCCGCGCGCCCATCAAGAACGAAGCCGACAACGGCGTTGGCAACGCGGTAGGCACCGTCGCCATGGCACGCACCATGGAGCCGCATTCCGCCAGCGCCCAGTTCTTCATCAACGTGTCTGACAACAGCTTCCTCAACCACACAGCTCCCACTACTCAGGGCTGGGGTTACGCCGTGTTCGGCAAGGTCACCGACGGCATGGACGTGGTCGAGAAAATCAAGGCTGTAAGCACCACCTCGCGTGCCGGTCACCAGGACGTTCCCGCAGACGACGTTATCATCGAACGCGCTGAACTGGTCGACTGAGTACCACCTCGCAGATGCGCTATCTGTTTATTTCCGACCTGCATCTCGAAGCAAAACGCCCGGATATCACCCGGGCGTTTTTGCGATGCCTGAAAGAACAGGCCAGCAATGTTGATGAACTTTACATTCTGGGCGACTTTTTTGAGGTCTGGCTTGGCGATGACGCCATGGATGCGCTGGGCGAACAGACCGCAGCCGCACTGGCCGAGCTGAGCCGCAAGGGCGTAAAGATCTTCCTTATGCACGGCAACCGCGACTTTCTGCTCGGGCGCCGCTTTTGTCGCAAGGCCGGATGCACGCTGCTGCGCGACCCAAGCATCGTCAACCTGAACGGGGAACCGGTGCTGCTGATGCACGGCGATAGCCTCTGCACTGACGACCTCGACTACATGCGCATGCGCAAATGGCTGCGCAACCCGGCCAGTCGCTTCATCCTGCGCAACCTGCCACTGCGTACTCGGCAGAAAATTGGCCGCAAGCTGCGCGATGAAAGCCAAAGCCGCACGCGGATGAAAGCGGCAGACATTACCGACGTTAATCTTGGACAGGTTGCAGAAGCCATGCGCAATGAAGGCGTGCGCACTCTGATCCACGGCCACACCCACCGCCCTGCCCGGCACCCCCTTATGATTGACGGCGAACCCGCCGAGCGCATCGTCCTGGGCGACTGGGATCAGGCCGGCTGGTACTTGCTGGCCGATGAGCACGGCTACCACCTTGAATCCTTCGCTTTGGATCCAGGCGACCCAGGCGATAAGCTACAAGCCAACCACGGCTAACCCTAAACGAAAAAACCCCGGCTCTCGCGAGACCGGGGTTTTTCTTGCCGCGTGGCGCGTGCGGCGGCGTTAAGCCAGCGGCTTAAAGCTTGCCTTCCAGTTCAGGCACCGCTTCAAACAGGTCTGCAACCAGACCGTAATCCGCTACCTGGAAGATCGGCGCTTCTTCATCCTTGTT
>NZ_JBALWE010000006.1:0-309463 GCF_036960865.1 Halopseudomonas sp. | reverse complement strand
CAAACGCTGGGCTGGAAATTCCCTGTCGAGGTGCTGGTTGAATACCTCCAGCTGCAGGCCACTAACCAGTTAAATTCAATTCACTGATGTTGCACTTGGAACTTGAGGCGGCCGACATCAATATTGCGCAAACCGTTCTGATGGAAGAGCGATTGCATCAGTCCAATCAGCTGCTTGAGCGGGCGCTCACGCTTGATGAGCAGCCAGTGGAGGCACTGACCGTGCTTGCGCAGAATCACTTTCTTCTGGGTACCCGTGTTGATGAAGGCTTTGAGTGGGCGCAACTGCTCAACGTATTCGACAGCAAAAATGTGGCGTCGTCTGAATCTCGGCCGCACTCACGCACCACTGGTTTGGCTAGCACCTATATTGAGCAGGCATTAGCGGTTTATCCGCGCTACTTGCCAGCACATCGGACCTGGGCCAATTTTCTGCAGCCTAGGTGGGGTGGGACGGAGGCTCTGGTGCTGAGCGCCATAGACCAGGCGCAGCGCGCAGGTATAGAAGAGCCGGATTTGCTCGATATGCGAGATGACTTCGTTATCTACCCTGCTACGTTTTCGACACCCGGTGCCACACAAGCCTACTGGGAAAAGGCAATCGCTCAACAGCCTACTCGCAAACGTCTGGAAGGGCTGCTGCATGACCAGGTTGGCCGGAAAAACTGGAAAGCCACAGTGCCCGCAGCCGAAGCGCTGATTGCTCGTTACCCGGATGACGGCGGCGCCTATTATTGGTTGGCGGAAGCCAAGAAAATGATGGGCCAGACCGATGAGGCGCGGGCCGCTCATCTCTATGCGGCTGCGTTGGGCAATGATGCCGCCGCCCAAGAGTTGATCATGGCCTTTATTCGCGGCGGCCTGGGCATCGACGAAAACTATGCCGGCCCGAGTCTTCCCCAGCTATGCCATTACAGCGCTGCTCTGGGCTCACCCATCGGTGCCAACTGCCTGGGCGCTGGGTACTTCGAGGGAGGCCAACCCGGTGTGCCCTTTGCGCGTGACCCCGCGCAGGGTTACGCCTGGCATTTACTGGCCTCCCGAGCGGGCCACTACAACTCACAGTTTGATCTTGGCTGGATGCTTTATAGCGGCAGGGTACAGGGTGTTGATAGTGAACAGGCTCAGGAGCTGGGGATATTCTGGTTGCGTCGTGCCGAGGAGAAGGGCCATACCTTTGCTGCCCGCAGGCTCGATGAACTGGGTGTTGACCGCTCCTCATCGCCTATCAGTCGCGATAACCTATTTGTGCTGACCAAGTCGTTCAAGACCGGTCTTGTCTGGGTACGTCAGCAGCTGCAAGGTTTATGGGCATAGGTAAACTCAGATTCGATGACCGGCGCTTATGCTGTTGCCTGGGCTGATACGTGCAGGCTGAATCGGCTTTCACCGCGGGATGTTTGGCTGGCACGGGAGCAATTGAATGTGCAAGGTGAGTTTGCTGCTGGGCTGCGTTCTGGCTGTCGCTGCCTGGCAGCCGTCGGCGATCGCCGGAGAGTCGCTGTCTGCGGCAGGGCAGACTGAAGATCATTGGTATCGCCCGGCTGTGGGGGTGACCTGGCAGTGGCAGTTGCTGGTCAATGACGAGCATCCGTTGAACACGGCTTACGAGGCGGAACTATATAACCTGGATCTGTTCACCACGCCTGCGACCACCATCAGCCGATTGCAGGCTGCTGGCCGCCGCGTGGTCTGCTACTTCTCGGCTGGCACCTATGAGAGCTACGTCGCAGACCGCAGTCAGTTTGCCGCCCGGGATCTGGGCCAGGCTCTCGCGGACTGGCCCGATGAGCGATGGCTGGATATTCGCTCACCCGCAGTACAGCGCATCATGATCGCGCGTCTGGATCTGGCGGCGGCAAAGGGCTGCGACGGGGTCGAACCCGATAACGTGCAGGGTTATCTGGAGGACACCGGCTTTGCCCTCAGCGCCGAAGATCAGCTTGCCTACAATCGCTTTATCGCCCTTGAGGCGCATCGACGAGGGCTGGCGGTTGGGCTGAAGAACGCGCTGGAACAGGTCGCGGAGCTGGTTGAATACTTTGATTTTTCGATTAACGAGCAATGCTTTCAGTACAACGAATGCGAGCCGTTGATGGCATTTATCAAGGCCGGCAAGCCTGTGCTGAATGTCGAGTATCCAGACCCGCAGTCTGCCCTGAATCCCCGTTGGCTAGCCAAGCTGTGCGAGGCCGCCAATGCACGCCAGTTCAGCACCTTGATACTGCCGGTGGCATTGGATGACAGCTTCCGCGTTGCCTGTCAGGGCGATGCATCCAGATAACCCTGCTGGTTTCGTTGCAAGGCCGTGCTACCCAATGTCAGTGGTTGAGCTGTGCTTTACCCGGCACCGTCATTAGCGATACCGTCGGTCAAGGCTCGCAGCGCCGTTGCTGCGGTTAAAGCTAACAGGGACGATATGAACAACCATCCTCGCGCCACTGCAGTTCAGGACTTTTCCAACGGCACGGATGTGCCGGTCGCCGTGCTGGTCGATTGCGACAATGTACCGCCCGAGATTCTGCCCTATGCTTTGCGCATGGCGGCGCAGTTTGGCCGCGTGGCGCTGCGCCGGGGTTACGGCAATCACGCTACCCTGGCCAATCGCTGGCAAGAGGCGCTGGTGCGGCTGGCCTTTACCCCGCACCTGCAATACCAGTACGCCTCAGGCAAAAATACGGCGGATATCGCGTTGGCGCTGGACGCGCTGGAGGCGATGTTTGACCACCGCGCAGAGACCTTCTGCCTGGTCACCAGCGACTCGGATTTTGCCTATCTGTGCCGCAAGTTGCGCGAGCGCGGCGCGCGGGTGTGCATTGTCGGTGAGAGCAAAACGCCGGAGGCGTTGCGCAACGCCAGTGACCAGTTCTTTGAGTGGTCCGCTGCTGAACCCGACCCGGAAGCCAACGGTGATTCGGCGGAAAAGGCGCCGGCAAAAAAGGAGCCGGCCAAGCGCAAGTCAGGCAAGGCAGACACCGGCAAGGAGCCTTTGAAAGAGGCCAACAAGGACGCCGCCAAAGAAAGCAGCAAAGCCTCGAAGCAGCGCCCGCGTTTTGTTGCCGAGGCCGTGTCGCTGTTGGCCAGCGAGTCCTCAGAGGGCAGGGTGGGCCTGGGCCCGCTCGGTCAGTATCTCAAACGTACGGATCCGGCATTCTCCCCCAAAACCTACGGCCACTCCGGCCTGCTGGATATGGTCAAGACCTACGATCTGCTGGAGCTGTATCAGGAGGCCGGCGGTAACTGGTCGGTGGGCCTGGCGGATGCCAGGGGCAGCTAGCGCTCGTCAGACAGCTCGGCAAAGGTGTGCTGTCGGCCACCGTTGCGCTTGGCGCGGTACATGGCGTCATCGGCCAGGTGGATCAGTTGCAGGTCGTTCTGTCCGTGCTCGGGGTACACGGCGATACCCACGCTGGGCGAGCTGTGCAGTAACTTGCCGTCGATAAGGTAGTTAGCACTCAGCGCGTCGACTATCTTGTTGGCCACCATGGCGGCATCGTCGGGCCGGCTGATGTTATCCAGCACTATCGCAAACTCGTCGCCACCCAATCGGCCGACTGTATCCGATTCGCGCACGCACTTGCGCAGGCGCTGCGCCACTTCGCGCAATAGCTGATCGCCGATGCCGTGGCCAAAGGTATCGTTGATCTGTTTGAAGTTGTCCATGTCCAGATAAAGTACCGCCAGGCGCAGGGCGTCGCGTTGCGCGCGATGCAGCGCTTGCTGTAGACGGTCGAGAAAGAGTGCACGGTTGGCCAGGAGCGTCAGTTGGTCGTGTCGGGCGAGAAACTCCAGGTGGGCGTGGGTGCGTCTGCGCTCAACGGCGGCGGCCAATTGTCCGGCTACAAACTGCAGCAGCTCTTGGTCCTGCTGCGTGTAGCGCGCCGTGCCGCTGTAGCTTTGCAGGACCAGCGCCCCAAGGGTTCCGTGCTCGGTGGTGAGCGGTACACCGAGCCAGTCGAGTGCAGGTTGGCCGCTGGCTGTCGCCGTTTGGGCAAGGCTGTGCTCGGCGAGGTCTTGCATGAGCAGTAGGGCTTCACCGTTGCGGATAACTCGGCTTAGCCGAGCGCAGGTCGCCAGGCGGGTAGGCGCCGGCACCGGTTCGCGCTGGTCTACATGGTAGGGAAAGCTGAGCTGGTCGGTGGCGGCGTCGTACAGCGCCACAAAAAAGTTGTCGGCGGGCAACAGTTGCCCGATCAACTCATGCACGCGCAAGTACAACGCCTGCAGATCACCTGCAGCATGGGCGGTTTCCGAGATGGCATACACCGCCGCCTGCATGGCCTCGGCACGTTTGCGTGCGGTGATGTCGCGGGCTACGCCCACACGCACCTGTTCCACCTCAAGCAGCTGGGCAGACCACATGATGTGCACGATGTGGCCTGCCTTGTGCACATAACGGTTCTCGTGATCGGAAGAGGCCTGACCGGCGTTGATTCGGGCTACCAGCGCCAGATTGCTTTCGCGGTCATCCGGGTGCATGAAGTCGAAGACCGAGCGGCCGATCATTTCTTCCGGGCGATAGCCAAACACCCGCTCGCTCGCGGCACTGACGGAAACAAACCGTCCCGTCATATCCACCACGCAGACAACGTCCAGCAGCAGATCAAGCAGCTTGCTCTGGGGCAGGTGGGGAGAAGGTGTCGTCGGGTGGGTCATAGGGTAGCGCCTGTAGCGGCCGTGCCGGCCCAATCGGATTATCTACCGCTGAGCCGATAAGGCATCGGCCGCGCGGCCTGAGGCGCAATGTTACCGCGCCATTATGCGTTTCACATGACCGGAAGGAAATAGCACAACTACCGTGCCGTCTCGGCTTGGGGTTAATTGAAGCGGCGTGCGCAGCCAACGGGGCCGAAACAAGCTATGCACTTTCCTCACAGGTCGATGTCGGTATAGAACCCGCCGGTTTTGTATTCTCGCCGAACCCGGCCCCTCACAGGAGAATTACATGGATCTTCGCTCCGGGCATTGTTTCTGGCCGATCAACTCAGGTTTGATTCAATCCTATCCCAGCCTGGCTGGCGATCTGGACTGCGATGTACTGGTTATAGGTGCGGGCATTACCGGCGCGTTGATCGCCGACTACCTGACACAAAAGAAGGTCAAGGTCGTGGTACTGGATCGCAGAGATGTCGCCAGCGGCAGCACCAGCGCCTCAACAGCCATGCTGCAATATGAAATCGACACCCATCTGCAAGACCTGATTATCCGTATCGGCAAGGAACCCGCCGAGCGTGCCTATCTGCTGTGTTCCGACGCCATCGACAAGCTGGCAGACATGACCAAGGACTTGCCGGACTGCGGCTTCAAGCGTTACAGCAGCTTTTACTTTGCCTCCAGCGAGGATGACGTGGCTGCCCTGGAAGCCGAATATCAGGCGCGCAAGGAGGCCGGCTTTGACCTGGAACTGTGGCGTCAGGAGGACATCAGTTCGCGTTTCAACTTCAGCGCTCCCTGCGGCCTTTATTCACGGCAGGGCGCGCAGGTAGACCCCTTTCGGCTTGCCCACGCCTTGCTTGGCCGGGCCAGCAAGGCGGGCGCGCAGATATTTGATCGCAGCGAGGTCAGCGAGATAGATCAGGCGCAGGACGGCGTGGTTGCTCGCACCGCCGAGGGCCACCAGGTGCGCGCACAGAAAGTGGTTTTTGCCTGCGGCTATGAAGCGCAAAGCTGGTTGCAGCAGAAGGTTGTTGATCTCAACAGCACCTTTGCCCTGATCACCGAGCCGGTCAGTGACTTCAGCGGTTGGCACGAGCAATGTCTGCTCTGGGAGTCGGCCCGCCCCTACACTTACATGCGCACGACAACCGACAACCGGATTCTGATTGGCGGGGAAGATGAGCCCTACAAGAACAGTAAATTGCGCGATAAAGCCTTGCCAAAAAAATGCGAGGCGCTGAGCAAGAAACTGGCTGAGCTGATGCCGGCCATTGAATTCCAGGTGGCGTATTCCTGGGCCGGCACCTTTGGCGAGACCAAGGATGGCCTGGCGTATATCGGGGAAACTCAGGAGTTTCCCAATGCCTACTTTGCGCTTGGCTATGGTGGGAATGGCATAACCTACAGCGTTACCGCAGCGCAGATCATTGCAGATTTGTATCTGGGCAAAACCAACGCCGATGCAGACCTCTTCCGCTTTGGCCGGTAGCGTTCAGGGCGCTACGATTTTTTCCATCTGATTGGGGAATCTGGCCACAAAGGAGGTGCCGGATTCCTCCGTGGAGGACACGCTCAGTGTGCCGTCGTGGCTCTTTGCAATCTGCGAGGCGATATACAAGCCTAGTCCCAAGCCTTCGCCACGCCCGCCGGCTTCAGACCGGGTGAAGGGATGAAAGAGCAGCGGCATCAACTCTTGTGCAATAGTGTTGCCCTGATTGGTAACCGACAGAATCACATGGTTGTCTTCAACGGTGGCGGCAATCTTGATGGGCGAGCCAGGTTCGCCGTGGCTCACTGCGTTCACCAGCAGATTCGACAGCAGTTGCCCCATTCGCCCCGCGTCACAAAAGCTCTGCTCCGGCAGCACCAGTTCGCGGTGCATGGTGCTGGCCTGGTGAGTAGACGCCACTTCGTCGATCACTGCGTTGAGCGCGTAAGCCAGTTGATCGGTCATGACGCGGCGTACGGGGATGCCGCCGCCGAGGCGGCCACGGGAAAAATCCAGGACATCCTCAATCAGCGAGCTCATGCGCCCCGAGCTTTGCTTTATCGAGGTGGCCAGCTCGCGATCACGGCCGACTGTCAGCTTGGTCTGTAGCAGTTCGGCGCTCATGCTGATGGCCGTCAGTGGCGAGCGCAGATCGTGGCCCAGCACCGCAATGAACTGCTCGCGCAGTCGGCCGGTTTCCGTCTCTCTGGCCAGAGCTGCCTCAATCTGAGCCTGCGCTTCCTGCATGTCCAGCTGGACTGCAATCAGCTGCGCAAACAGTTCGAGTGTCTTGCGCGTTGCATTTTCATCAAACTCGGCGGGTTGGCTGTCGATGGCGCAGAGGGTTCCGAAGAACTCGCCGTTGGCGCGCACAATCGGGATGGAAACGTAGCTTTCCAGCTGGTACATGCGCGGGGTGTGGTGAGTCGAGTAAACAGGATCATCTTTTACGTTGCGAAAAATCACCGGTTGGCGGTGGTCGCGGATTTCATTGCAGATGGTGGTATCAAGTACCAGTTCACCACCGGGTTGCAGACCAAAGTCGATGGAATCGTCTACCGCGCAGGCCACCCATTTCTCGGTGGTCACCCTGGCTATTGCAGCAAAGCGCATGCCGGTGCTTTGTTTCACCATACTGAGTATCAGTGGGACGGCATCAATCCTGGAGATGCGTTGGACGTCACCATCAAGGTTGGAGTAATCAGACATCGGGTGGCGCCAAATAAAGGAATTTTCAGGAGTTTATGCGTTATTGCCCGGTTTGCCTATGCAGCGCCTCGGCTGTTCCGGACATTGGGCGGGCGAGATAAAGGGGCTCGGCAACACATGACTTCCCGCGCAAAAGCAGGATAATGGCGGCCAATTCGTCCCGCTCGCAACTCTGGTGCCCCCCATGGAAATCAAGGTCAACTTTCTCGACAATCTGCGGCTTGAAGCCAAGTTCGATGACTTCACGGTGGTGTCGGATCAGCCCATTCGCTACAAAGGCGATGGTTCGGCGCCGGGGCCCTTCGATTACTTTCTGGCCTCGTCTGCGTTGTGTGCGGCTTACTTTGTGAAGCTCTACTGCAACACGCGCAACATCCCCACCGACAATATTCGCCTCTCGCAGAACAACATCGTTGACCCCGAGAATCGCTATAAGCAGACCTTTAAGATTCAGGTCGAATTGCCGGCCGACATCTCCGACAAGGATCGTCAGGGGATTCTGCGCTCCATCGACCGCTGCACCGTCAAGAAGGCGGTACAGACTGGCCCTGACTTTATCATTGAAGAAGTCGAGAATCTGGACGCCGACGCCCAAGCCCTGCTGATGCCCTTGAATGCTGCGGGTGAGGGCACTCGCATTCTGGGCAAGGATCTGCCGCTGGAGCAGACCATCGCCAATATGTCTGGCCTCCTCGCCGACCTGGGGATGAAGATCGAGATCGCCTCTTGGCGTAACATCGTACCCAACGTTTGGTCGCTGCATATCCGTGATGCGCAATCGCCGCTGTGCTTTACCAATGGCAAAGGCGCGACCAAAGAGGCGGCACTCGCCTCGTCACTGGGCGAGTTTATCGAGCGGCTGAACTGCAACTTCTTTTACAACGATCAGTTCTGGGGCGAAGACATTGCCAATGCCGACTTTGTGCATTACCCGAACGAGCGCTGGTTCAAACCCGGCCGCAAGGACGCGCTGCCAGATGGCTTGTTGGATGACTACTGTCTGGACATCTACAACCCCGAGGGCGAGCTGCGCGCCTCGCATCTGATCGACACCAACTCCGGCAATGTAGCGCGCGGTATCTGCGCGCTGCCCTACGTGCGCCAGTCCGATGGCGAGACCGTCTACTTTCCATCCAACCTGATCGAGAACCTGTTTCTCAGCAACGGCATGAGCGCGGGCAACACCCTGGCCGAAGCCCAGGTGCAGTGCCTGTCGGAAATCTTCGAGCGGGCGGTCAAACGCGAGATTCTGGAAGGTGAACTGGCGCTACCCGATGTACCGGAAGCCGTGATCGCCAAATACCCCGCGATTCTCGCTGGCATTCAGGGGCTGGAAGAGCAGGGCTTCCCGGTGCTGGTGAAGGACGCCTCGCTCGGTGGTGAGTTTCCGGTCATGTGCGTGACCCTGATGAATCCGCGCACCGGCGGCGTCTTTGCCTCCTTTGGCGCGCACCCCAGTTTTGAAGTGGCGCTGGAGCGCAGCCTGACCGAGCTGCTGCAGGGCCGCAGCTTTGAAGGCTTGAACGATCTGCCGCAGCCGACCTTTGAAAGCCAGGCAGTGACCGAGCCGAACAACTTTGTCGAGCACTTTATCGATTCCAGCGGCGTGGTCTCCTGGCGCTTTTTCAGCGCCAACGCCGACTATGACTTTGTCGAGTGGGACTTCTCGGGGCAGGGCGAAGACTCCAATGTGCAGGAGGCGCAAACCCTGTTCGGCATCCTCGAAGGCCTGGGCAAGGAAGCCTACATGGCGGTCTACGACGATCTGGGTGCCACTGCCTGCCGCATTCTGGTGCCGGGCTACTCCGAGGTGTACCCGGTGGATGACCTGATCTGGGACAACACCAACAAGGCGCTGTATTTCCGCGACGATATTCTCAACCTGCATAGCCTGGATGAGGCACAACTGCAGGACCTGGTGGAGCGTCTGGAAGAAAGCGAGCTGGATGATTACACCGATATCAAGACCCTGATCGGCATCGAGTTTGATGACAACACCGTTTGGGGGCAGCTGACGATTCTGGAGCTCAAGGCGCTGATCTATCTGGCGCTGCAGCAGTTTGAAGAGGCCAAGGAGCTGGTCGAGACTTTCCTGCAGTTCAACGACAACACGGTCGAGCGCGGGCTGTTCTATCAGGCGGTCAATGTGGTGCTGGAAGTCCTGCTGGACGACGAGCTGGAGTTGGCCGACTTTGCGCCCAACTTCCAGCGCATGTTTGGCGCGGAGCGTCTGGCCGCTGCGATCGGCTCGACCGATGGCAGCGTGCGTTTCTATGGCCTGACAGCCACCAACACGCAGCTGGAAGGCCTGGATCGTCATCTGCGCCTGATCGAGAGTTACAGAAAACTGCATGCAGCGCGGGCCAGGGCCGCTGGATTGTCGAGCTAAGCGCTCCGGCTGTTGTTGATGTTGGCATTGCGCTGATCAGCAGCAAGACACTCTGTTTGCAGATCAGCTATCGCGCCAGCGATCCCAAGGCGCAACGGGCGTGACAGCGTCGCTGAGGTAATCCACGAACGCCTTCACCTTGGGCGCGGTAATCTGCCGCTCGCGGGTGAGCAGGTAGAGTTCACGGCGGCCGGGCGTGACCTCACACCGCCAGCTTTCCAGCACGCTGACCAGCGTGCCGCTGGCAAGGGCTTCTGCCACCAGCCAGGTGGGAAACAGCACCAGACCCTGCCCCAGCAGCGCTGCCCGTAGCAGGCTGCCGGCATCGTTGCTGGCCAGGCTGCCATGCACCTCGAACGCCTTCTCCGGCGCCGTATCATTTTTCTGAAAATACCAGCGCTGGCGGCCCATTTCGCCCTGATAAACCAGGCAGTCGTGCTGGGCGAGGGCGTCCGGGGTGGTGGGCGTCCCGTGCCTTGCCAGGTAATCAGGCGCCGCGGCTACCACGTAGTTCATCGGTGCCAGGCGCCGTGCGACCAGCGAGGAATCAGCCAGATTGCCGACCCGGAAGGTAACGTCATGCCGTTCGCGCACGGGATCAACCACCCGATCATTCAGCAGCAGTTCGACCTTGATGGCCGGAAACTCCTGCTGGAAGCGGTGCAGCAACGGCACCAGCTGGTATTGGCCAAAGGCACTGGGTGCGTTGATCCGCAACACACCACCGGGTTTGGACTGGGATTCACGCAGGGCTTCATTGGCCGTGGCCAGGCGCTCGAGTATGTCGCGCACCTCTTCATAGTACTGCCGGCCGGCTTCGGTCAGGGTGACCGCGCGCGTGTGCCGGTAGAGCAGTGGCTGGCCCACTGCGTGCTCCAAGGCTTGAATCTGGCGCGATACCGACGACACGGCCCGATGGAAATGGCGTGCGGCGGCGGTAAAACTGCCGGTAGCCGCGACTCGCTCGAAGATGAGTAAAGCGTTAAGGTCCATGTGCTGGTTCAAGTTGCGCCCTGTGCAATAAAGATTTGCGATAACGCTGATTGTAGCAATGATCCGCTGCCACCAGACTCTGTTTATCTGCTCGGCGTAACGCCGCGCTTCCGAATTCTCAGCAGGAGATATGAACATGCGTAAAGGTACAGCGTTGGTGGTGGGCGCCACCGGTATTACCGGCGGTAATCTGGCGAGCTATCTGGTCGCCAGCGGTTGGTCGGTATATGGGCTGTCACGGGGTGCGACAGCGCAGGAGGGTGTGATCCCTGTCACGGTTGATCTGCTGGACGCGCAAGCGGCCCGTCAAGCACTCGCTGGCTTGCCCATTACCCATGTTTTCTACTGCACCTGGGTGCGCCGCGACAACGAGCAGGCCAATGTGCAAGCCAACAGCGCGATGATGCGCAATCTGTTTGCCGCGCTGGATAGCGAGCGCCTGCAGCACGCGTCTCTGGTCACCGGCACCAAGCAGTATCTGGGCTCCTTCGAGGCCTATGGCAGCGGACGTATCGAGACGCCATTCCGTGAGTCCGAGCCACGTGTGCCGGGTGACAACTTCTACTATGCGTTGGAAGACGTACTCTTCGAGGCCGCCGAGCGCGACGGTTTCAGCTGGAACGTGCATCGCCCGCACACGGTCATCGGTTACGCCCGCGGTAACGCGATGAACATGGGCACGACGCTGGCGGTTTATGCCTCGATCTGCAAGGCGACCGACCAGCCTTTTGTCTTTCCCGGCTCGCAAACCCAGTGGAATGCGCTGACCGACATGACCGATGCGCTGGTGCTGGCGCGGCAGATGGAGTGGGCTGCTACCACGCCGGGTGCGGCCAACCAGGCCTTCAATACGGTCAACGGCGACGTATTTCGCTGGCGCCGCATGTGGCGTGAGATTGGTGAGTACTTCGGCCTGGAGGTGGCGGATTGCCCCGAAACGCCGCAGCCGCTGGATAGCCGCATGGCCGATGCAAAACAAGTCTGGGCTGAACTGGTGCAGCAACATAACCTGGCTGAGCCGGATCTCGACCAGCTGGTGTCCTGGTGGCACACCGATGCGGATCTGGGACGCGAGCAGGAATGCGTGAACGATCTTACCAAGTCACGTGACTTCGGCTTTGATCATTTCCGCGAGACGCGCAGCGCCTTCTTTGACCTGTTTGATCGCCTGCGGGCAGAAAGGATTATTCCCTGAGGGCGCGATGCTGCAGAGCGGATCAAGGCGGTAGATTAGTGCAAGAGCCAGTGGCGGCGAGATGATCTGGACCGTTACTTGCGTTTGCTCAAGCGCTACCAGAAACTGCCGTGCCCAGCGCATGCGGAGGGCAGCAAGTTTGAACCGTTAGCGGGCACTCGCAGCGATGGGATTGCTATCGGATCTTTTATCCCCAGGAGGCAGTATGCCCATTGATACAACGCCTGCAGCAGGGCGCCGCGCGATGGTGATCGGTGCGTCCCGCGGCATCGGCCTTGGCCTGGTTCGTTCGTTGCTGGGGTGGGGCTGGCAGGTAACTGCAACGGTGCGCGATCTCGAACGGGTACCTGCTGCGCTGAGCGAACTGCAGTCACAGCATCCGCAGCAGCTTGGCATTGCGGCATTCGATATGGCACAGGCGGCACCGGCCAGTACCCTGGTTACGCCTGCGCGGCCGCTGCAACTACTGGTGGTGTCTGCCGGCGTTTTGGGGCCGGAGCACCAACGAGCTGACCAGGTAACCCGGGATGAGCTAGCCGACTTGTTCAATATCAACGCCATGGCACCCCTGCGTGTTGCAAGGGCGCTGCTGCCGGCCCTAAGCGCCGGTGGGGTAGTCGCGTTTATCAGTTCGCGTATGGGCAGTGTGGCCTTGAACGATGGCGAAGGCCTGGAGCTTTACCGGGCCAGCAAGGCGGCGCTCAATAGCCTCACCCGTGGTTTTGCCATCAAGGAGGCAATCCCGGCGGGGCTTGGCGTGCTCAACCTTCATCCCGGCTGGGTGCAGTCCGATATGGGCGGCAGTAATGCACCGGTTACGGTTGAGCAAAGTACCAGGGGCATGGTCACAGTGATGGAAGAGGCGTTGGGACAGAGTGAACACCGCTTTCTGGATTTTGAAGGTAATACGCTGGACTGGTAACACAGCGCGTCACCTGCCTAGCAATGGCCCAGACAGAACCGCCACTGGAACAGGAGTGTGAGTCATGCAAGAGCACCTAATCACCGAGGGGCCTGGCGTCTCGCCGGATCAGCTCATTGATGTGTATTGCGCCGGAGCGGTTGATACCACCCCGTGGCGCGTTATAACCGACGAGGTTATGGGCGGCGTTTCCACCGCAGCGCTGCAGCAGGGCGAACGCCTTGGTTCACCCTGCACTTGCCTGCGTGGCCGCACCCGGTTGGAGAACGACGGCGGCTTTGTACAGATGAAGCACCCGATAACGCCCGATGCGGCACTGGCCGATTACGCTGGGCTGTTCATTGAGCTATGCGGTCCCGCGCATGAGTATGAGATTCGGGTAAAGACCAGCCAGTTGGACAAGCCCTGGCAATCCTTCCGCCACACTCTGGCGGTAACGCCGAACTGGACGCGCTTTATCGTGCCTTATGCGCAGTTGCATGCGCACCGCACTGAGGTGACGTTGGAGCCGGAAAGTATCCTGAGCGTAGCGGTCATTGCCATAGGTACGGCCTTTGATGTGGAGGTGTGCGTACGCCGCTTCGGCTTCTATCGCTGAGTGCTGAGCGTGCTGCCTGTGCGCCCTCCGTTGTGCGTCGGCAGCACGACCACACCACCCCAAGCCAAGGCATCCGGCAATCAGGCTGACTGCAGCGCCTGCCCTGGCTGTAACTCTTGCTGCAGGTCTGCCACCAGCGAATCAATCTGCTGGTTTGCCTGAGCAATCGACCCTGCCAGCACCGCCCCGCCTACTTCCTGACCCTCGATCGCGATCTGGTGTACCCGGGTAATGCCGATAAACCCCAGCGCGGTAATCAGCGCCGGTTCCATGTGATTCATCGCGGCCATCTCTGCGCCGGGGCCGAAGCCGACACCGCCCCTGGCGGCCAGAATAACCGCGTGTCTTGGCCGATCGGCCAGCTTGGGCACATAGGGATCAAGCGGGTTACTGTCATCCATCTCAATGGTTCTACCGGGGCGTACGATCTGGTCTATCCAGGCTTTCAGCGCGGCGGGCATGCCGAAGTTATACAGCGGCGCGGCAATCACCAGCACATCGGCTGCAATCAGTTCGGCGACCAGTTGTTCGCTTTCTGCCAGGGTGTCCAGCATCCAGGGTTCACGCTTGTCATCCGGGGTGAACGAGGCGGCGATCCAGTCATGGCTGATGAAGGAGGGCGGCTGCTGGCCGATATCGCGGTAGCAGAGGGTGTCATGTTCGCGCCGCGCCAACCACTGACTGACGAAGCGCTGGCTGAGATAGCGGCTGTGCGAACCATGCACGTCTGTGCCGGCAAGGCCAGGGCGGGCGCTGGCGTCGAGCTGCAGAATATGCGTCATGGTGAGTCTCCTTTGTGCAATTAAATTCATCTGTTATTCGTCGAAGATTCAGCCTAGAGTTAGGCTGTTCAGGCGACAAACGATCAATTTTTTCTGATACGAATGAAAGGAGTTCATCTATGGGGCGGCGCTGGTTACCTTCGCTCTCAGCACTGCGCGGCTTTGAAGCGGCTGCGCGACATGAAAGCGCCAAGCGGGCGGCAGAGGAACTGTCGGTGACCGCGACCGCCATCAGCCATCAGATACGCGCACTGGAAGAATCGCTCGGCGTCAGCCTGTTTGTGCGCAAGCCACGTCAGTTGGAGCTGACGCCGCAAGGGCGTGAATTGCAGCAGGTGCTGGAAACCGCCTTCGATAACATCAGCAACACGCTCGAGCGCATCAGCGGCTCGCCGTGCCGGCAGGCGATTACCTTGAGCACCACGCCGGCGGTGGCGGTGCGTTGGCTGTTGTCGTGGGTGTGCATGCTGCGCGATGCGCATCCGAATATTGACCTGCGTATTCACGCCTCCCACGAGCCGGTCGCGCTGGATGGCGTGACCGCTGATATCGCCATTCGCTATGGCGACGGCCGCTGGCCGGGACTGGTGGCAGAAAAGCTGCTCGATAACACGTTCATCCCCGCGTGCAGCCCGCATCTGGCATTGAATGATCCTGCGCAGCTACCGCAACACTCCCTGATCCACTTTCGCAACCAGGCAGCGGCGTCAGCGCCGATTGACTGGGCGGCCTGGCAGAAGCAAGCCAAAGTACCCGGCCTGGACGTGAGCGCGGGGCTGGTATTCTCGGATGAGACCCACGCCGTCTCAGCTGCCGTGGGAGCGCAAGGTGTGGCCCTGATGAGCCGCCAGTTGATCGAGGACGAGCTGCGCGAGGGGCGATTGGTGCAGCCCTTTGGCCCCGAACTGGAAGGTAAGCCGTTCTTCCTGGTCTACCCGGAAAGCCGGAAAAACGACCCGACCATGCGGGCTGTTCGGGATTGGGTGATGGCGGTGCCGGGTGGGCTTTGCAGCTTGTAGGTTTGCTGGCTTGTTGCCGTCGTTTTGGCCTATGTCCTGGATATTCTGCGTACAGGGCTGGAGTCAGTCTGACGCGCAGTGACTGTTGTCTGGCGGCGACTCGTCCGACAAAGCATGCATGAGTGCGAGTGGTTTGGCATCCGACGCAGGCGCTGTTGCAATAGGGAGCGGGGAGAGCAGCAAGCCGCGCTCGAACAGTAGCCCGGTTTTCAATCCGGCGACTGTTCGTAGCGCCTGGCGCCGGCTGTAGGGCAGGGCGTTGGCTGCACAGAAGAGGTTGTCCCGCAAGAGGCCATAGCCGCGATCAGACTGAAACAGGGGTGTCAGCGCGCGGCTCGCCAGTTGGTAAAAGCGAAGGTGCGCCCGACGGTGTTTCGAGTAGTACGCGAACGCTTCTGATATCTCATTTCTTGCCAGCACTGCCGCGGCCAGTTCCCAACCATCAACCAGTGCAAGGTTGGCGCCTTGCCCCAGCTGCGGGCTCATGCCGTGCGCCGCATCTCCGATGACGACTACGCGGCCGTGGTTCCAGCGTTGCAGACGCACATCGGCATACACGGCCAGCTGCAACTGGTCATGCTGTTGCAGGGCGGCAACCAGCGGCTCCGTCTGCGGCCAGTGTGTGCATACCTGCTCTTTCCATGCCGCCAGCGGCTGCGCTTGCCACGCGGCGTGGTCTTTCACCTTGAGGCTCCAGAAGAAGCTTTGGCAGGGCTTTTCGGTGCCGGGCAGCAGGCCGCTCGGCATCAAACCAATCATTACCTTGGCGTTGTTGTAATGCTGCCGCAACGCGCTGCTAGCCAGTCCGGGCACACTACTGATGTGCCAGAGCGCGCCCCAGGGGTACGGCGTCATCGACTGCTTGATCGGCAGCTGGTTGCGTAAGTGTGAGTGGGTACCGTTGGCAATCACCAGCGCATCAAAGCCGGCGTGCCTGGTTCCGTCGGTCAGGGTGAGGCTCACCTGAGGGCCACAAGGGTCACTGAACTCGGAGATGTCCGAGTTGTGCATGATCTCGACACCTACCGACAGCGCTGTTTGATACAGCACGTGCAGCAGGTTGGCTCTGTGTACGCCGAGTGCGTGAGCGCCGGGTACCAGATCGTCGTAGCGGACATCCATTACCAGCCGGTCATGTTGGTTGCGGCCATCAAGGCGGTCCACGCGGGACGCCCGTGCGCTCACCTCATCGCGCAGGCCTAGCGCGTCAAGCACTTGCAGGCCGCTTGGCTGCAGGAGAATGCCGGCACCGACGGCGCGCGGCTCTTCAGCGCGTTCAAACAGACTGACGCGATGCCCCAATCTTGCGAGTGTGATGGCGGCGGTCAGCCCTGCGGTCCCGCAGCCGGCGATGGCAAAGCGCTGTGTGGGCATTCCGTATCGCTCTTTGTAGGATGCCCGGAGGATACTGAGGTTTACTGTGGCTTCCAACTGGCAGAGTCAATGGACATCGCGTATGTACCGCTGCACAACCTGCTCATAACTGCCATCATCGACCAGCGCGCGAAGGGCGTCGGCGTATTGCTGCACAAAGTCGGGCGTAGTGGTGCGCTTGCTCAACGCGACTTCGGCAGCACCGCTGGAAACAACGACGCTGGTAGGTTTGATCAGATCCTCTAGCCCCAGCTGCTGGATTTCATATTCGCCGGTATGCTCATCGGCGATGGCGCCGTCGATGCGCCCCATGGCTATCATGCTCCAGAGGTTGGACCTGGTAGCCACCATGGCTACATCGTTGGCGTAGGCTTCGTCACGCATCAATTGCTCATAGTCAGGGCCGTAGTGCACATCGATCTGGGCGCCGAGGCGAAAGGGTAGCTGCCGCAGTTCAAGCAGCCGGCTGACCGGCCAGCGGGCAAAGGAGTCGGTGTGCGCAAACAGCAGATTGCGTGAGGGCGGCAGGACCTCGCCCGAGAAATACGCATATTCCTCGCGCTCGGGGCGTCTGAATGCGCCAGGGAGTATATCCAGTCGGCCCAGCTGCAGCTCTTTTAATGCCCGTCCCCAAGGCAATTTGCGCAGCTTGACCTGGCAGCCCAGGCTTTCCAGCGCAGCACGGTTGATATCGACGTAGATACCGCCAATCGATCCATCAGGCAATTGCATACTGAGCGGCGGATCGTCATCCCAGCGCAGGGTTTTTTCACAGGCCGCCAGCGCGGTGGTGAGCAGGCAGGTGCAGAGCAAGGTCAAACACGCCAGACAGTGGCGCAATAAAAGCTGAACGCGGTATGAGGCTGCAGACAAGTTTGTCACTCATGCAAAGCGGTATTGGCGTAGTTTGAGTCTAGCAGCGGGTCGGCTTTGTGCGTAAACCCGTTTGCTCTGAAGAATGGCGCGCTCATCGACTTACAACCGACGGGCTGGCCCGCGACCGACGTGATGTGCTGTTTGCAGAGAAGGGCGCTGAAGCAGATTTTTGGGTGCAATTCAGCGCGCCGATATATGATGCGCCACCGCCACTTCTGCATCAGACCGTCATGCCCCACAACGCTCTCTATACAGACCTCTCCGGTTACTACGACCTGATGTGCGCGGACATTGATTACCCGGCGCAAAGCCAATGCGTGCAGCGCCTGCAGCAACTCTTTGGCAACGGTGGGCTGCGCCACCTCGATCTGGCATGCGGTACCGGCCCCCATGTACGGCATTTTCTTGATGCCGGCTTCCACAGTAGCGGGCTGGATATCAACCAGCCCATGCTGGATCAAGCGCTGCTGCGTTGTCCGGAGGCGCAATTTTCGCTGCAGGATATGTGCAACTTTACGGTCAGCCAATCGCTCGACCTCATTACCTGCTTCCTCTATTCCATTCACTACAGTGCCAGCATCGAGCGCCTGCAGGCCTGTATTGTCAGCGTGCACGCTGCCCTGGCAGACGGCGGCCTATTCTGTTTTAACGCGGTGGATAAACTGCAGATCGATAACGGCGCCTGGGTTTCCCATAATGCCGGGCACGCGGACGGCCTGCTCAGCTTCAGCTCGGGCTGGCATTACTCCGGACAGGGGCCGCAACAGCTGTTAAAGCTGCGCGTCGAGCGCAACGGCGCGGATGGCAGGCAGGTATGGAACGACGAGCACGCCATGGTGGCCGTGAGTTTCAGTGAATTGAGCGAACTGTTGGAGCCGTACTTCGAGGTGCAGATGCTGGAACATGATTACGACAAGATCCTGCCGTGGGACAGGGCCTCTGGTAATGCGCTCTTTGCCTGCGTAAAGCGCTGAGGCGCGCAACGCGAGAAGACCAGGGCAGAAAAAGGGGGCACGTGATAGGCGCGCCCCCAGAACATCACTTGCCCGTTGTCATGCGGCCACCACCGAGACCGGAATACCGTTGAGCACGGCATTGCCGGACAGCACATCAACGACCTTATCATCGGTTAGGTCGTTGATGTTGATGCCGGGGTTGCTCTGCGCCACGCGCAGGCTGACGCCTTCGCGATCATGGCCCCAGCCGTGCGGCAGACATACTACGCCGGGCATGATGTCGTCGCTGACGTCCACGGTGACCAACAGCTCGCCGGTACGCGACATGATGCGCGCCTGCTTGCCGCTGCTCAGTCCTAGACGCTCTGCATCGGTGGGGTGGACCAGCAGGGCGCAACGGTCCTTGCCTTTGACCAGGCGCTTGCTGTTGTGCATCCAGGAGTTGTTGGTGCGCAGATCGCGGCGGCTAATCAGCATCAGCTCGCCCTGATCGGCGCCCCGCAGCTCGGCCAGCGCACGGTCCAGGTCCGCGACCAGTTCGGCCGGGGTGAGATGCAGCTTCTTGTCGGCAGTAAACAGGTAGCCAGGGAAGGATTCGCGCATCGGCCCCAGGTCCAGACCGTGCGGGTAGCGCTTGAGCACCTCCAGGCTGAGCGGCTCGTCGTGCTTCACCGGTTCGCCGCTGTTGTACTCGTAGAAGCCCTCGGCGTAGGGGCCGGTTTGCAGGCCGTGGTCGAGAATCTGTTCCGGCGACGGTGCCTTGCGTGCCGGCGGCGCGTCAGGATTTTTCAGCGCCATGATGCGCGCGGTCAGCCCCTGCACGATGTCCCAGTCGCAACGGGTGCCTTCCGGTGCTTCGAACACCGGATCGCTGAAGCGCGCCAGATTGCGCACCGCCAGCATGTTGAACACGATGTCGTACTGCTCGTGCTCCAGCGGCCCTGTTGGCGGCAGGATGATGTCGGCGTGGCGTGAGGTTTCGTTCAGGTAAAAGTCGATCGAGACCATGAACTCCAGCTGCTCTAGCGCCTCGTCCATCTGCCGCCCGTTGGGCGTCGACAGCACCGGGTTGCCCGCCACGCAGACAAAGCCGTGTACCTGGCCTTCGCCGGGGGTGAGCATCTCTTCGGCGAGGGTGACCGCCGGGAAGTAGCTATCAAACTCCGGCAACCCGCGCGCACGGCTCTGATAGGTGTTGAAGCTGCCCATCGGTCGGCTCTGCGCCTTGTTGAACGCCGGTGTGGTGAACATCATGCCGCCGGGGCTATCCAGGTTGCCGGTGAGAATATTGAGCACCAGCATTAGCCAGTGGTTGAGCGCGCCGTAGCTCTGGGTAGAGACGCCCATGCGGCCGTAGCACACGGCGCATTCGGCGTTGGCAAAGTCTTCGGCGATCCGCTTGATATCAGCTACGGCAATACCGCAGCGCTCACTGACCTGGTCCAATGATATAGCGTTGAACAGCGGCTCCAGCGCAGCCCAGTCGTCTGCCAATTCACGCAAGCGGCCAGGTTTGGTCAGACCCTTGTCGAGTACGTGACGGATCAAACCGAGCAGGAAGAAGGCGTCAGTGGCCGGACGGATAAACAGGTGCTGGTCTACATAGCGCGCGGACTCGGTGCGGCGCGGATCAACCAGCACCACCTTGCCGCCACGCTCGCGAATACGCTCCAGGCGCTTGAGAATATCGCCGGCGGTCATCAGGCTGCCATTGGACGCTGCCGGGTTGGCACCCAGCATCAGCATGTACTGCGTGCGGTCGATGTCGGGAATGGTAAACAGCTGGCTGTGCCCGAACATCAGGTACGACACCAACTGGTGTGGCATCTGGTCGAGTGAGGCGGCGGAGGAAATGTTGCGGGTGGCAATGGCCTTGCGCAGCGTTCCCGATGCCATCATCAGGCCCAGGTTGTGCGATGAGGGGTTGCCCCAGTAACCGGCAATCGAGTCGTCACCGTGGCGGCGCTGGATATCAACGATCTTGGCCGCCACCTTGTCGAGCGCGCTGTCCCAGTCAATCGGCAGCCATTCGCCGTTGACCTTTTCCAGCGGGGTGCGCAGGCGGTCCGGGTCGTTGTGCAAGTCTTGCAGGGCGTAGCCTTTGGGGCAGATATGGCCTTCGCTGTGCGGGTCGTCCTTGTCGCCCTTGATCGACAGAATCTGCTCGCCTTGGGTTTCGATCACCACGCCGCACATGGCTTCACACAGGGTACAGGCGCGATGATGGGTTTTCACCGGCAGGCGGGTTTGTTCTTCCTCGCGGGCGCGGGCATCGCGGATAACGGCCAGCATCTCGGCAATGTTTACTACCTTGCTTCTGACGCGCCCCTCGATACGGCCACGAGCCTGCTCATGCTGATCGAGCAACAGCCAGTCGGCCATGCTCACGCTCTGCACCTTGCGCGCGGCCAGCAGCTCGGTGATATCGCCGCTGCGGCTTGGCAGGCTGCTACCCAGATCGTCGATCAGTCGCTGCACGCTTTCGGTCGCGCACTGGCGGTTGCTGCCAATCACGCCGCTGGCGCCACGCTTGATCCAGCCGGCAACGTAATCGCGGTGCTCGGCATCGCCCTGAATGCGGCCCTGCTCGTGCTGCATGACGCCACGACCGAGATCAAAGGGCAGCTCGTCAATCGCCGAGCCTTGATAACCAATAGCGTGTACCACCAGGCCTGCGGTAATCCGCGAGGTCTGTTCGGCAGGGCGCGCCACCAGCGCCCCCTGATCATCGCGTATCAGCTCATTGCGTTGTACCTGCACGGCGCTCACGCGGCCGTCGGCTGCGTCGAATTGCGCAGGGCTGGTATAGAACAGGAAGCGAATGCGCTTGCCTTCGCCCTGCGGACGCGCGGCAATCTCGCGCAACAGGGCGAGGTTCTGGCGTGCTTCGGCGTAGTCCGGTTGCGCCAGCTGGCGCGCGGTGGCGTCGTCCAGCTCCAGGTCAGCGGCATCAACCTGTAGCTGCAGGCCGGGTATCGCCATCAGCTGTTCCAGCTCCTTGGGCGTGAATGCTGCCTGAGCAGGGCCACGGCGGGCCAGCAGGCAGACTTCGTCAATGCCGCTGACGGCCAGCGCCTTGAGCGCATGGTCGGCAATATCGGTCTTGGCCAGCTGCTCAGTGGGCAGTACCAGCAGGCGGGCGATATCCAGTGCCACGTTGCCGATACCGATGATCACGGCGGTGTTGCCGGACAGGTCAGGGTTCAAGTCTGCCTGGTCCGGGTGGCCGTTGTACCAGCCGACAAAATTGGAGGAGCCGAAGATGTTGGCGCTGTCGGCGCCGGGCAGCGTGAGCGGGCGGCTTTGCGAGCCGCCGGTGGCGTAGATCACACCGTGGTAATGCTGGCGCAACTCGGCGCTGCTCAGGTCGCGGCCGATCTGCACATTACCGAAGAAACGGAAGCGCTCGCTCTCGGCAATGCGCTCAAAACTGCTGGTGACGGACTTGATGCGCGGGTGATCCGGTGCCACGCCGTAGCGCACCAGGCCGAAGGGCGTGGGCAAGCGCTCGAACATATCTACCTGGGCGCTCGGCATTTGCTTTATCAGCGCTTCGGCGGCGTAAAAGCCGCTCGGCCCGGAGCCGATAATGGCAAAGCGGCTGGGCAGGTTGGCGACCGGGCTGCTGGCCTGCTGGCCACTTTGCAGGCTCTCGCGGATCACCGGATGAGTCTTGGCGCCCTCGGCGTTGAGGGTAATGAAGCTCTGCTGGTCCTCCGGCACCATGCTGCGCGGGAAGATGGCGCCTTCGGGGCAGGCCGCTACGCAGGCGTTGCAATCAATGCACACGTCCGGATCAATAAACAGCATCTCCGGCGCTTCCCGGAAGGCTTCCACGGGACACACATCAACGCAGCTGGTGTGCTTGTTGCCGATACAGTTTTGGGTGACTACGTAGGCCATTCTCTACTCCGCACAGAGATTGCAAAACCCTTATGGTATGTCCGGGCTTGTGAGGGCGTATTGGCAGTAACTGCTGGATTGACATTTTGTGCCAGCCCCACGATAGTGCCTCCATGAGTAAAAGTGCTCCCATGAGCAAAACTGACTTCCTACCCTCCGGCTTTTTGCTCGCGTTGCAGGACTACGTGCGCGAATATTCGTCGCCGTCTGCTGCGCTGTTGGATGAGATAAGCCCTTGCCTGGCCGCGCCCAGCGTCTCGGCACAGCGTTTCTGCGAGTTACTGGATGCTGCATGGGAGCAAGCACCGACCAGTGCGCTGGGTATCCGACTGGGCTTGGCGACTCAGCCCGGTCACTTTGGCGTGGTGGGTTACATGGTGTCTTACTGCGGCACCCTGGGGCAGGCGCTGGCGCGTTACTACCGCTACCAGCGGCTACTGCAACAGAGCCTGGTTTCGCGTGCCGAGCTGAAAGACGGCGTGCTGCACATGCGCTGGAATCAGGCCGTGGCGAAAACGCCGCTGGCGACGGAGTTCAGCCTCGCGGCCTTTGTCAATTTGTGCCAAGCCCTGATTGGCCGCACGGTAACCCCGGTACGCGCCGGTTTGCCTTTTGCAAGGCCGCCGGATGCTGGTGTATATCAAGTGTTGCTCGGCTGCCCTGTGGAGTTCGACTGCGAGGCCATCGAGCTGGCCATCCCCGAGCACCTGCTGGCCCTGCCTATCTCCAGCAAAGACCCGTATCTATTGCGCCTGCTGGAGCAGCAGGCGCAGGGGTTACTGCAACAACTGCCAGAGGGGGAAGAAAATCGCGCAGGGTCTGCCTTTCAGCGTGTGCAGGAACAAATACTCGAGTCGATGAAAAACGGCGACGTGAGTGCCGTGGCCGTCGCCTCGGCGCTGGATTACTCGCTGCGCACCTTTTACCGCGAATTACGCGCCGCCGGCTACAGCTACCGCGGCCTGCTGGCGCACACCCGGCACACTCTCGCCAGGCAATACCTGGCCGACCCGGCGCTGGCGCAAACCGATGTCGCGCTGCTGCTAGGCTACTCCGAGCAAAGCTCCTTTATCCGTGCCTTTCGCAGCTGGACGGGCATGACGCCGGGGGAGTATCGGAGTCATTTGGAGTGGAAGGCGGGAGGTGGCGCGAGGTCATGATTGTTCCCAAGCTCTGCGTGGGAACGATCATGGTGCCGCAGTTACAAGGTGATTAGCTCCTTCTCAAGTGCCTGCCACACACTGGCATATGCTACACGGAGATAGGTACAGAGAATTTTGTCCTTCATCGCCACAAAATTACTGTCGTTGCGACGTTGAAGTCGCTTTTCTATTTCTGCTTCAAGCCAGTCGGGGTCGAACATCGTCCAAACCGGGGGCGCCGGCGTAGCAAGGTTTGGGTAGCAAACCGGTGCCACTTCATCAAAGAACATTTGCTTCAGAGTCTGTTGATCCTCGAAGCGAAGTTGCGTAGCGATTGCTTGGTAATCAACTGCGGTATCAACAAAGAGCTTTGACAGCGCGAACCGAATCTCTGCCGCGGATTGATTTGTTACAGGATCTCCCATCTGGAGAATTCCTCCAATTCTTCGTCAAAGCTGTTGGCCGCAGCGCTCCCCGCCAAGCCACCCGCAGCGCTCCCCGCCAGAACCAATGCTATCGCACATACTGGTGCGCCCGGCCCACATATCAGAGAAACTCCTAGGCCAGCCAGGAAACCACCTGCGACGCCTCCGCCAATGATCATCCCCTGCCGAGCTGTCTCCTTAACTTTGTTATCTGCATTGAGTATTTCGTAGGTGGCGAAGGCTGCTGTAATTAGAACTCCCACCTTTCCAATTATTTGAAGCCGCTGATTTCCGCGCGTGATCCTGGCGTTATCTCTTCCTGCAGCCTCAATCACCGTATAGTGAATCCGTCGTTTTTGTTCAGCAGTGAGGCTTTCGTACGATTTTCCAAATTGATCCTTCGCGTAGCGCTCAAAAAGCTGAGGAATGGTGGGTGGCGTTTTCTTCATTCGTTCAGCTTGAGCCAGACCTTGCACGCTTGTGAACTTTCGGTGTTCGGCCATGATTTTGTTGCGCATCTCATGGCAATATCGCGCCCCCTCAAGGGCGCTGATTCGGCCCGCAGCCACTTCCTGCCGGATTGCCACAGAGACTCTTCGGATATTAGCCGAGTAGCTAGAACGAACATTGGCATCGCTAATCGCATCGAGCGAGAAGCGTGCAGCAGCCCCCTCCAGTCCTGCTATGGCTTCGTCTAGGGGAGTTCTTTCGATTCTGTGCTCAATGTCGGTAGAAAAGGAGTTCTCAATCGCTAATGTGCTCACGTGAACTGTACTCCAGCGATTTGCGAGAGCAGTTGCTCGGTAACGGAAGTTGCTGGCACAGCTTCCGGCACCTCCAATTCCAAGCGCTCACACATAACTCCGCTGAGACCCGAAAACCTTACCCTGTTGTCGGCACCAAACCTGCCAGTAAGCACCTTTCCGTCGGCGAAGTATGCCTTGCAATCCAAACCTGAATAGCTTTCGAGGGCCTCAATCCTAAAACCAATCCAGCTGTGCTGATCGTGGGATTCAGATAGAGAGTTGGAGAGGCCGCTAACGTGATCACCAAAGATGACATCCCCTGAGCCACTTACTATCACATCCCCATGGCTACCCAAACCGCCAAGAATCATCGCCGGTTTGCCGTTTATCATGATGGTCGATGAGGCGTTGCCTATTAGTGCGCTCCCACAGCTTGTAGTATCGCCCAGCCGAGCAGCGGGCAAGCCGTTGATGAACACGTCTGGGGAGCCTGAAACGATAGTAGCGGGGCTATGCCCGCTCTGTGAGCATGCGGTCCTGTCGCCTAGCCTTGCTGCGGGCTTGCCTGCCATATCACTGTCCTTTTAGCTGCATCCGGATTTGATGGTTTGCATCATAGGAAAGGCCCATGAGTGACGCATTCTCCTTTTGCTCACCTTGGCGAGTAGTTCACGGTCGTGAGGGATTTGATCATTCCCACGCTCTGCGTGGGAATGCAGCCCCGGACGCTCCGCGTCCACTCACGCCCAGCGATCAATCTCAATCAGGCCCGCCTGCCCCGCATAGTTCCGCGCACTGGAATAGCGCCAATGTTCAGGCAAATCCACTTAACCACGCTTCACCGGGTTCAGATGGATGTACTCCAGCTTCTGCAGCATTACCTCCGTGCTGTACACCAGCTCTGCATGGCTGCCATCCTCCCAGAACTGGTATTCCCTGTCCTCCTTGTGTGCCCGCTTGGCGAAGCGCAATCGCTCCAGCGCAGAGTGGGCACCGCACCGCACTGCGCCAGATGGTCGAGCATCCGGCGCGCCGTGTAGGATTTGAAGGTGCTGACGCATCTGACCAGATCCGGCGCCTGAGCCACATAGTGCAGATGATTTTCCAGCACCACATAGCCATACAACTTGAGCCCCTGATTGGTCTGCTGGTAACGCCAGCAGTCGAGCAGAATCTCGACCAGGGCAGGGCGGGTGAAAAGCGGTAGCCACTCCACCACGGTGCAGGTGAGGAAATGCGGCTTGTCCGTTTCGGTGATGATGTAACGGCTGCGGCCCATGGGATTCATCCGTGAATCGGTTGGCGGTTCTTTGCGGCTGCTGGCATAGCCGGATTGTTGCGCTATGGATTGGAGTCTAGCCAGAGATGCTTGGTCTTGCCACGCTGTGGTGCGGAATGGACGCAGAGCGTCCAGGGCTGCATTCCCACGCGGAGCGTGGGAACGATCAATTGTTGAGCAGCCAGAGCCGGCCACTAACTCAGCCCCGGAACGGGGCCGGTGTCAGGTGAATACTTGATCTGTACATCTTATATGAGAACGCGTTTGATCAAAAAGGTATGTCGTCATCAAATGCGTCTGACGCTCCGAGTGGTGAGAGTTGAATCAAACTTTTGTCCCAAGTGTCAGGCGTGTATACCCGTAACTTAAGGTTTTCGTCAAATAACTCGTTACTTATCTTTAGTAGCATTTTGGGTGTTGCTTTTACCTTTAACCACTCTCTGATTTCTTGATTATCCCAGTCCTCCTCGTCAACGTCGTCGTACTGCCGAGCTTTCAGAAGCTCGTTTAGCTCATCAAGATTATTGAAGAAAACACGATAAGGTATCTTTAGAAGTTCCCGGATTTGATTAAATGCGGGATGGTTGGCTAGTAGGATTTCCTTGAAAGCTTGGTCACCATTTTTTCTCTCCTCAATTAGATAGCCAACCAGTTGGTTCAAGGTTTTTGCTGTGCTTTTTATTTCGTTTATTGCGATTAGTTCTTTTTGCTTTGAGTTTTCGGATAATAAGCGTTGAAATAGTCCAGCCCATTGCTCTTTTAGATACTCTGTGATTTCCGAACTCGTTTCAAAACTTGCTATGGTGTTGTTTATAGGTAAGGATTGGATGTCCTCTATAAAGCTGAATATTCTGGTATCATCGACGGAAGCATAGGTAATTCCATCGATATCCTTGTTTCGCTCGTAGGTTTTATACTCATTGTGGACTGCGTGATCAATGAATATGTACACTTGCTTTCCGTGCTCTAATGCGGATTTTAACTCAGCGTTGGAAATCGACTGATTTTCGGTTTTTGATTGGCTGCCGTAGCGGCCGCCAATGATGGAGATGAGTATGTCGCTGGTCTGTATCTCTTTGTAGCAGTACTCTTCGAGTTTTTCTTTGTTTCCATACGCTATATGACCACGTTCATTGAGTATAGGGTCATATCCTTGTGATTTTATGAAGCGCTCAAGGTCTGCTCTAATGTTCTTCAGGTCAAAATAGGTGGAACTAATAAAAACTCTCGGTTTTGCCACAATACACGCCTCTTATCACAGCCCCCTTGCGGAGGCTATTTTGATAAACACATCAATCCCAGCTCAACGCCCCGCCAGTCTGATACTCGATAACCCGCGTCTCAAAGAAGTTCTTCTCTTTCTTCAAGTCCATGATTTCACTCATCCACGGGAAGGGATTGCTGGTACCGGGGTACTCTTCCTTCAGGCCGATTTGGGTGAGGCGGCGGTTGGCGATGAACTTGAGGTAATCCTCCATCATCGAGGCGTTCATGCCCAGTACGCCGCGGGGCATGGTGTCGCGGGCGTATTCGATTTCCAGCTGGGTGCCTTGCAGGATCATCTGCGTGGCTTCGTCCTTCATGGCGGCATCCCACAGGTGCGGGTTTTCGATCTTGATCTGGTTGATCACGTCGATACCGAAGTTCAGGTGCATGGACTCGTCACGCAGGATGTACTGGAACTGCTCGGCCACGCCGGTCATTTTGTTGCGGCGGCCCATGGAGAGAATCTGGGTGAAGCCGCAGTAGAAGAACACACCTTCCAATACGCAGTAGTAGGCGATCAAGTTGCGCAGCAGCTCTTTGTCGGTCTCGACGGTGCCGGTGTTGAAGGTCGGGTCGGAGATGGAGCGGGTGTACTTGAGGCCCCAGGCGGCTTTTTTCGCGACGCTGGGGATCTCGTGGTACATGTTGAAGATCTCGCCTTCATCCATGCCCAGTGACTCGATGCAGTACTGGTAGGCGTGGGTGTGGATGGCTTCTTCAAACGCCTGGCGCAGAATGTACTGGCGGCACTCGGGGTTGGTGATCAGGCGGTAGACGGCCAGCACCAGGTTGTTGGCAACCAGGGAGTCGGCGGTGGAGAAGAAGCCGAGGTTGCGCTTGACGATGCGGCGCTCGTCTTCGGTGAGGCCGTCGTTGCTTTTCCACAGGGCGATGTCGGCGGTCATGTTGACCTCTTGCGGCATCCAGTGGTTGGAGCAGCCGTCGAGGTACTTCTGCCAAGCCCATTCGTACTTGAAAGGCACCAGCTGATTGAGGTCGGCGCGGCAGTTGATCATCTGCTTGGCGTCGACGTTGACGCGCGCGGCGGAGCCTTCCAGGTCTTCCAGACCTTCTTCAATATCCAGATTATCCAGCGCGGCCTTGGCGCGGGCGATGGCGGCAGAGTCGCTGCCGTCTACATTGCGGGCTTGCTCGGCCTTGGTGGCGGCCTGTTGATCGAGTGCGCTGTTGTCTTGCGCCGGTGCTGCGGGTTTGGCAGCGGCGGGTGCGATGGTGGTGTCTTCGCTATCGAATTCGTCCCAGCTGAGCATGGTTTGGCTCCCTTTGGTCGGCGGCTTTAAGCGGCAAGCTTAAAGCTGCAAGTTGTTTGGTGCGGCGGCCCAAGCGGTGTTGCTGCCAGCTCGGGGTCCCTATTGGTTCTGTTTGATTCCCGCCTGGCGGGAAGGTCTTGATGTCCTCTACGGCGCTAGCGCGGAGCTGAGCGAGTGAGCGCTAGGCGCCGGGCTGGCCGGACCCGGGAGCGTACTGATGTACGTGACCGGGCTCGGTCGGCTCGGCAACAACGCGGGCGCCGCTCAGATCCGTGCGCTTATTGACACGCCTCGCAGTCCGGGTCATCGATGGAACAAGCCTGCGGCACTGGCGCTGGTCCAGCCGGTGCGGCGGTAACGGCCGGCGCGCTGCCGCTGGAAACGGCGTTCAGCTTGCCGGTGTTGACCGTGGACTTCTCGGTGCTGGTGGCGGCCAGGGCGCGGAGGTAGTAGGTGGTTTTCAGGCCACGGAACCACGCCATGCGGTAGGTCACGTCCAGTTTTTTGCCGGAGGCGCCGGCGATGTACAGGTTCAGCGATTGCGCCTGATCGATCCACTTCTGGCGGCGGCTGGCGGCTTCGACGATCCACTTGGTTTCCACTTCAAAGGCGGTGGCGTACAGCGCCTTGAGGTCATCCGGGATGCGGTCGATCTGCTGTACCGAACCGTCGTAGTACTTGAGGTCATTGACCATGACCGAGTCCCACAGGCCGCGCGCTTTCAGGTCACGTACCAGGTAAGGGTTGATCACGGTGAACTCGCCCGACAGGTTCGATTTGACGTAGAGGTTCTGGTACGTCGGCTCAATCGACTGCGAGACGCCGGTGATGTTGGCGATGGTTGCAGTGGGCGCGATGGCCATGATGTTGGAGTTGCGGATGCCTTTCTTGGCACGCTCGCGTACCGGCTCCCAGTCCAGGGTGCTGCTGCGATCCACTTCGATGTACTTGGCGCCGCGCTGCTCGGTGAGAATATCCAGTGAGTCATAGGGCAGGATGCCCTTGGACCAGAGCGAGCCCTCGAAGCTGGAATAGCTACCGCGCTCTTCGGCCAGATCGCAGGAGGCCTGGATGGCGTAGTAGCTGATGGCTTCCATCGACTGATCGGCAAAGGCCACGGCCTCGTTGGAGCCGTAGGGGATGTGCTGCAGATAGAGCGCATCCTGGAAGCCCATCAGGCCCAGACCCACCGGGCGGTGCTTGAAGTTGGAGTTCTTCGCCTGCGGCACCGAGTAGTAGTTGATGTCGATCACGTTATCGAGCATGCGTACCGCGGTGCGCACGGTGTGCTCCAGCTTGGCGGTATCCAGCTTGCCATCGGTGATGTGGTGCACCATGTTGACCGAGCCCAGGTTACACACGGCGATTTCATCGGCGCTGGTGTTCAGCGTGATCTCGGTGCACAGGTTGGAGCTGTGAACCACGCCAGCGTGCTGCTGCGGGCTGCGCAGGTTGCAGGCGTCCTTGAAGGTCAGCCAGGGGTGACCGGTCTCGAACAGCATGCTGAGCATCTTGCGCCACAGGTCGGCAGCCTTGATGGTCTTGTGCAGTTTGAGTTTGCCGTACTCGGTGAGGGCTTCGTAGTACTCGTAGCGCTCCTCGAAGGCCTTGCCGGTCAGGTCGTGCAGATCGGGCACGTCGGACGGGGAGAACAGCGTCCACTGGCCGTCTTCGAATACGCGCTTCATGAACAGGTCTGGAATCCAGTTGGCGGTGTTCATGTCGTGGGTGCGGCGACGGTCGTCACCGGTGTTCTTACGCAGCTCCAGAAACTCTTCGATGTCGAGGTGCCAGGTTTCCAGGTAGCCGCAGACGGCGCCCTTGCGCTTGCCGCCCTGGTTGACCGCGACAGCGGTGTCGTTGACGACCTTGAGGAAGGGCACAACACCCTGGGACTGACCGTTGGTGCCTTTGATGTAGGCACCCATGGCGCGTACGGGCGTCCAGTCGTTACCCAGGCCACCGGCAAACTTGGACAGCATGGCATTGTCGTGGATTGCGTGATAAATGCCGGACAGGTTGTCGGGCACAGTGGTCAGGTAGCAGCTGGAGAGCTGCGGGCGCAGCGTGCCGGCGTTGAACAGCGTCGGCGTGGAGGCCATGTAGTCGAAGCTGGAGATCAGGTTGTAGAACTCGATGGCGCGGGCGTTTTTGTCCTGCTCTTCAATCGCCAGGCCCATGGCCACGCGCATGAAGAAAATCTGCGGCAGTTCGATGCGGGTGCCGTCGCGGTGCAGGAAGTAGCGGTCGTAGAGGGTCTGCAAACCCAGGTAGCCGAACAGCTGATCGCGGTCGTGGTTAATCGCTGCGCCCAGGGCCTCCAGGTCGAAGTCGGCCAGTTTGGCGTCGAGCAGTTCGTATTCGATACCGGCCTGGATGTAGACCGGCAGGGTCTTGGCGTACAGCTCGGCCATGTCGGTGTGGGTGGCGCTGGTGGCGACGCCCAGGTGGTCGAGGGCTTCAGCACGCAGGTTGTCGAGCAGCAGACGGGCGGTGACCTGGCTGTAGTTGGGCTCGCGCTCAACCAGGGTGCGGGCGGTCATCACCATAGCGGTGTTCACGTCCAGCTGGGTTACGCCGTCGTACAGGTTCTTCAGGGTTTCCTGCTCGATGTGCTTGGCATCGACTTCGGCCAGGCCGTCGCAGGCTTCCTGAATCACGGTGCGCAGGCGGCCCATGTCGAGCGGCTGGCGGCTGCCGTCGGCCAGGGTGACGCGGATGCTGGGGTGCGCATCGGCCGGTGCAGCGGCCTGGCGCTCCTTGCGCTGGCGCGCGTGCTCTTCACGGTAGAGTACGTAGCTGCGAGCGGTTTTTTGCTCGCCGGAGCGCATCAGCGCCAGCTCTACCTGGTCCTGAATTTCTTCAATGTGCAGGGTGCCGCCGGAGGGCAGGCGACGCTTGAAGATGGCGCTGATGGTGTCGGTCATTTCATCCACGATCTGGCGGATGCGCGAGGAAGCTGCGGCTTGGCCACCTTCAACGGCCAGGAAGGCCTTGGTCATGGCAACACGAATCTTGTCGTCGGTGTAGGGCACCAGGGTGCCGTTGCGCTTGATGACGCGCAACTGGCCGGGGGCGCTCATGTGCAGATCGTCGGTCTGCTGTTCCTGCTCGGCATGCACGTGGTTGGTGGGGTTACTGCTGGATGACGGGGTGACGTGCATGACAGGCTCCTTTGCTGGTTGCAAACACAATATGTAGTGTTGATCAAGACGCTGCTGCAGTGGTGACGGCAGCGTGATCTATCAATAAAATGGATGGTTTCAGTACTTGACGTCGACGGGCTGGCTGTGAACGTTAACCATATATGTGGTTGTCTGAAACGGCATTGGCACAAGATAGTGTGTGATCTGGTATGTGGCAAGCCGATTTTATTATTGTTTTTTCGCCCTAAGGGCTTGACCCATGACGCACGCAAGAGAGCACGCCACTTGCAAGGAATTCCTGGGTTCTACTAGATATAGTGATTCTGTGAGCTATGCCGCACGCTGGGGTGATACTCGACAAAATACTGTTGCAGTCCTGGCGCCTGTCTGGCGCCCCGACGCTGTCTCGCGGGTGTTACAATCGCCGACCAATTGCGGTGAGCAGTCTTGGCAAGGTGGTGGGGATGGAAACAGAAAAAGGTACTCTCAACGATACGCTGCAAGACCACGGCACTATTCTGATTGTCGAGGACGACGCCAAGCTGGCGGGTCTGATCAGCGATTTTTTGCAGCAGCAGGGTCTGACCGTGGCCTTGGAGGCGGACGGCGCTGCTGCGGTACAGCGCGTTCTGGATACGCAGCCGGCGCTGGTGGTGCTGGATCTGATGTTGCCCGGGGAAGATGGCCTGTCCATCTGTCAGCGGGTACGCGAGGCGGGCTTCGCCCGGCCCATTCTGATGCTGACCGCGCGCAGTGAAGACCAGGATCATATCCGCGGACTTGAGCTGGGCGCCGACGACTACGTGACCAAGCCGGTGCGCCCGCAGGTATTGCTGGCCCGTATTCGTGCCTTGCTGCGGCGCTTGGCAGAGCCAGAGGACAGCGGTGCTGCTACGCGTCTGACCTTTGGCAGCCTGATGATCGACAATGACCGCCGCGAAGCCTGGTTGAGCGGTGAACTGATCGAGCTGACCGGCGCCGAGTTTGATCTGCTCTGGCTGCTGGCCAGCAACGCCGGTCGCATTCTCAGCCGTGAAGAGATCTTTGTTTCGCTGCGTGGGATCGAGTACGACGGCCAGGATCGCTCCATTGACGTCCGCATTTCGCGCATTCGACCCAAGATTGGCGACGACCCCGACTTACCGCGCATTATCAAAACGGTGCGCAGCAAAGGCTATCTGTTCGTCGAGCCGGGCCCAGACCCGCAGTGAACTCCATCTTTATCCGCATCTACGGCGGCATGCTGTTGGTGCTGATTGCGGTGTCCTGCCTGGCGTTGATCAGTATTCGCCTGGTCAACGATGTGCGCGCGGAGGATTACCGCGAGCGCATGGCTACCGGTACTTTCCGGTTGATGGCCGATAACCTCGAACCCATGGACACCGCTGAGCGGCAGAAGGCGCTGGCGGTGTGGTCGCGTTTGATCGGGGTGCCGCTGGAGCTGAACTCGCTGGACGACCTTGGCATGGAGGCCAGCAACTGGTCGCGGCTGATTCGCGGGCGGGTGCTGGTGCGCGCGCGTGGCGCGGATGAGGTACGGGTTTTCAGTCTGGTCGATTTGTCGGATGAGGTGGTCCTGACCGCCGATATTCAGCGTATTTCCGAGCAGCTGGGCCGCGCGACGTTATTTTTGATTGCCGATGAATTGGTGCGTCACGCCGATACCGAGCTACCGCGCCGGCTGTCCGAGCTGCGTCGGGACAAGGGTTTTGGTTATCCATTGCGCCTCACTCGCCTGGCCGAAGCCGATCTGGATGCGGACCAGCGCCGCCGCCTGGACGAGTTCGATACCGTGCTCAGCCTGGGCCCTGAAGGCAATTCGGTGATGATGTACATGAAGATCCCCGACACCGAGTGGGTGCTGAGCATGGGGCCGGTGTATCAGATGCAGGACTATCCCACCGAGATGCTGCTGATTACCGGGCTGCTGGCGCTGTCGTTCAGCGGTTTGCTGATCTACCTGCTGGTGCGTCAACTTGAGCAGCGGCTGATGAATCTGGAGTCGGCTGCGTTGCACATTACCCGCGGCAATCTGGATGCGCGTGCCGAGGTCATCGGCAACGATTCAGTCGGTAGTCTGGCGCGGGCGTTCAATGATATGGCGCGCCATCTGCAGCGGCTGATGAACATCCAGCAGGAAATGATTGGTGCCATATCGCATGAGTTGCGTACTCCGGTCGCACGTCTGCGCTTTGGCCTGGAGATGGTCGAGACCGCCGGTAGCGAAGAGGCACTCAAGCGCTATCTGGACAGCATGGACGGTGATCTCACCGAGCTCGACAAGCTGGTGGACGAGATACTGACCTACGCCAGACTGGAGCAGGGTGCACCGGCGCTGGTGCTGGAACCGGTCGACGTATCTGCGGTGATCGAGCAGGTGATAGCCGAGCTGAGCCCGATCAATCCTCAGGTGCAGATTGAGTACAGCGACCGTTCACGTGGCCGGGCAGGTTGGGTGGACGCCGAGAAACGCTATCTGCACCGCGCCATCACCAACCTGGTCAGCAATGCGGCACGGCACGCCGGCAGTCGTGTGCAGGTCAGTACGCGGGTGATTGGCGGACGCTGCCGGGTGACCGTGGAAGATGATGGGCCGGGTATCCCCGAGCGGTACCGCGAACATATCTTCACCCCTTTCCTGCGCCTGGATGACAGTCGTACGCGGGCCAGCGGGGGGTATGGTCTGGGGCTCTCTATCGTGCGGCGGGTAGCCTACTGGCATCGTGGCCAGGTGGCGGTAGAGGGATCGGAGGGGCTGGGCGGAGCGGCCTTCATCATTGAATGGCCGCTGCGTCGACAGTAGCGCCGGAGCGCCGCGCAGAACTACGTCGCGCGGGCTTGGCTCAGAGCTGGTGGCCGTTTACCAGCAGGCGGAACGCGGTCGCGGCCGGGGCGGGGTCGGGTTTGCGCGCGCAGATAAGGTCACAGTAGATAGCGCCTTCGCCGATCTTGACGATATAGAGCGCCAGGCTTTCAGCGTCCATTTCGGGTTTGATCTTGCCGGCCTTGATCTGCTCGTCAAACATCTTGCGCCAGGTTTCCATCAGGCGTTCATGCAAGCCCGACACGCGTGAGGTCAGCAGCTGCAGGCCCCATTGCGGCTCGGCCTGCAGAAAGTCGTGCATGGGTTTGGCATTGATCAGGGCGATATTGATGTCGGTATAGATCTGCGTGAGGTAGTCGATGCCTTCCAGCCCCGGGGTCTGATCGGCGCGGGCAATTGCCTCATCGTAGATACGTTTGTACAGCGACCAGAGAATCTCGCCCATCAGCAGGTCTTTGTTACCTACCCAGCGCATCAGCGTCGCGCGGCCAATGCCCAACTCTTCAGCGAGGAGCGACAGGTTAAGCCGGCGCCCTTCAAGCCACCAACTGCGCGCCATGCGGAAAGCGCTGAGTGGAGTTGCACGTTCATCGGACTTGCGCTTGGACAGTGCCATCGCCAGTGGGGTCTGTTGGGTGCTCATTTTTATATGCCTAGCCATAGTCTCTCATTGTGTGGCGGCATAGTAACAAGCCTGATACCAAGATGGAAAGTGTCCCGGCAGTGGTGCATCGGTAATTTAGTCAGGAGAAATGAAATAAATTAGTATCGAGTCTTTGCTGAAACACGAGAACCTCCATGGATACAAGCGAGCACCGAGGGACGGGTTGCGACGTTGTCTACTGCGTGGGACGCAGAGGCTCATTACGCGTGGGCAGCGATGTAGCTAAAGGGATTACCGTGCGGCACCCGGTCGTTATCCTGTTGTCGGTCAACGATTCACCCTTTGGCCTGTATGACGGCACATCTACCCGCCTTCTCCGAGCCGCCATGCTGGGGCCGATGGTACCGCACCGGCTAATACCCAACGCAGCCCAACTGCTGGTTATAAACGTGTTGCCAGATGACCCTGCCTTCCCTCATCTGGCTGTCTGGTTGTCTTCCAAAGCCATTCACCCGCTGGACCCGCTGATTTTTTGCGATAGGCGCGATGACCTGGCGGCCTTGTTTACCAGCAATTGTTCGTTGCAAACGGCTGCCGTGCTGTATGAGCAAAGCCTGCAGACCATTCTCGGTGAGCTGCCACCGATGCCTGATCTGGATCCGCGCGTGGCTGCCCTGATGAAAACCATTGCGGCCGATCCCTTTGCTCCACTGGCGGCGTTGGCCAGCACCTGCGGCATGTCGGTGGCGGGCATGTCGCATTTATTCTCGCGCTCTGTGGGTATTTCCATGCGCAGCTATCGCCTGTGGCAGAAGTCGGCGATTGCCTGGTGCGGCATGCTGCAGGGAAAGGAGCTCACGGCCGTGGCCCATAGCGCCGGCTTTACCGACGCAGCGCACTTTTCGCGAGAGTGGCGGCGCTGGTACGGCAAGACCCCCAGTGAGTCGCGCAATCCTGCGCGCGTACAGGTGGTATTCAGGTGATGTGTGCAACTGATCAGGTGTTATCCAAGGGATCAATGAGGCAGGAGAGGGCGCTGTTGGACAAGTAAGTTCAATTGCCGCGGCGGCTTAGTTGTTAGCGTTCAGGTGCCGGATATCTTTCAGGCCCATTCAATAACAACAAAAGGACCTTGTATACGCCGCCCAGGGTGGCGACTGCGGGTCAGGAGTCTATCGTGAAGCTAACCAGATTATCGTCCTCTATCAGGGGCGCCTTATTGTTATCCGCCGGGCTTGGGCTCAGCGGCTGCTTGTCGGGTAGTGGTGATTCCTCTACGCCACCACAGAGCGCTGTCTGCAACAGTGCCGAGAATGCGGTGCAGGTCAACGAGATGTGCATACAGACCGTGACCGTGGCCAGCCCCGCGAAGGCCGCCCAGACCCCGGGAACGCCAGGTGTTTTGGTCACCAATCCCAAACTGACAACCCACCTGGGGGCTGATGCGGATCTGAATCAGGCGCGCTATACCCGCTACGCCCTGGCTGATCAGACATCGCTGCAGCCGGATGCGATTCTGGTGGCGGTGCCGGGCACTCTGGGCGGTGCGCACAACTATTTTCGGCTGGCCGAGAACCTGATGGCCGATGCGCAGGCCGCCGGCATGGTGCTGGAGGTCTGGGCCTTCGAGCGGCGTTCAGTGCTGCTGCAGGACACCGTGGGCCTGAACATCGCAGAAGAAGAGAAAGACCCGCTGATTGCGGTTAACTTCCTGTTTGGTGACGAGCTGGATCTGCCGTTGAGCGCCGAACTGGACCGCCGCGCGGTGTTCTACGATCAGGCCGATGTGCCGTTCATGGCCAACTGGACGCCACAGGTTTTCTCGCAGGACATCGATGTGGTGGTTGAGCTCGCGCGTGATGCCGCGCGCAATGGCAACGTGTTCCTGGGCGGGCACTCTGCCGGCACTGGCTTCGTTGCACGCTACGCCGCCACCGACTTCAACCTCAGCGGCACCGGTGCGCCCGAGCCTGGTTACGCCAAACTGCGTGGCCTGGTGCTGTTTGAAGGGCAGGGCGGGTCGCTGCGTGCCACGGCGCCGACTCCGGCCGAACTGGATGCAGTCGAGGCGGCGGCCGATGGCGGATTGTATGCCGCTGTTCAATCCGGCGCGGTGAGCGCGTATATCAATGCCCCCGGACTGGGCCCGCGTCAGCTGGTGTCCAGTGAGGTGCTGGGTATGCAGATGGCCTTTGAAGAAACCATCAACGGCGAGCAAGCCGTGTTGCAGCAGACCTTCGGGCCAGACCGCAACGGCAAAGGCAACAGCGTCTACCAGCAGGTGGCCGGGTATAACGATCGCCCGTTCCCGGTAACGGCCGGGGCGGCGCTGGCGACCTTCCAGGACGATGACAATCAGGCCACACCGCAGTTCTATCACCTCTCCATGGGCGCGCTGGGTGCGCTGAATGCCGACGGTCTGGTCGAGTGGCTGGACAATGATCAGCCCATGCCGGCTTCCGCATTGACCGATAACGGCCCTGCACCGACCTCGCTACTGTCGCCGCAGCTGTTCTGGGGGGTAGAAGCTGAACCGGTGAACATGGCGCGGCTCACGCCATCGCTCTTCGTCGGTGACACCAATTACAGCGATTGGTATTACCCGAGTACAGGTCTGTTGATTGGTAACAACGCGACTGTGGGTGGCGCCAGCTTGGGCCTCGACACCAGTGCCTTGTCGTTGCCGGTGGCATTGGGTGGCCGCGGTCGCTCTGATATCGTCAATCAGACCCAGGCGCAGCAGATTGATGTGCCGGTCATCGGGTTTGGCGGCACCAATGGTCTGACGCCGGTGCCGGGTATCTGGCGCGGTTTTGCCAACGCCATAGCGCCCTGTGCGGCGCTGAGTTGCGACGGCACGGCGCGGATGCTGACGGGAGCCGCCGATCTCAGTGCGTTCCCGACCTTTGGCGGCGCGGCCGGTGGCTTCGAGGTGTATATGAGTGAGGGCTACTCACACAACGACGTGCTGGCTGCCGATGACGATGCAACCAATAATGTGATCGATCCCTTGCTGGCGTTTATCGAGCGCAACGCGGAATAAGTCCTGGCGTCAACGACAAGAAGACCGCGTCTGTCGCAATGGCAGGCGCGGTCTTTTGCTTTTACTGGCAGCCTTTACCCACACACATCCGCTACCCCCGCCCGATAAAGGGCATTTTGGTTGCCATGATGGTCATGAACTGGATATTGCTTTCCAGCGGCAGCTCGGCCATCTGCAGCACCGCCTGGGCTACATGGTCCACATCCATTACCGCTTCGGCTGCGATCTCGCCATTGGCCTGGGGCACGCCGCGCTGCATGGGAATGGCCATGTCGGTAGCCGCGTTGCCGATGTCGATCTGCCCGCAGGCGATATTGTACTTGCGGCCATCCAGCGAAGTGGATTTGGTCAGGCCGGTCATGGCGTGCTTGGACGCAGTGTAGGGCGCAGAGTTGGGCCGTGGGGCGTGGGCGGAGATAGAGCCGTTGTTGATGATGCGTCCACCCATAGGCGACTGGGCCTTCATCAACTTGAACGCCTGCTGGGTGCAAAGAAAGGCGCCGGTGAGGTTGGTGTCGATGGTCGCGCACCAATGCTCGAACTGAATGTCCTCAAGCGGCACTGGCGGAGCGCCGGTACCCGCGTTGTTGAACAGCACATCGAGGCGGCCGTAGGCACCTGCGATCTGGGCAAATAGATCAGCAACCGCCTGTGGATCGCGTACGTCGCAGGCAATGATCATGGCCCTGTCGATCAACTCTGGCGCGTCTGCCAGGGTGGCGCGCAGCTTGTTCTCGTTACGTCCAGTCAGCACTACCAGGTAATCGGCGCGCAGCAGCGCCAACGCGGTGGCGCGGCCGATTCCGCTTCCGGCGCCGGTAATCAGGGCCACTTTGCGTTCCGGGTGTGTCATTGCTGTTCTCCTGTTGGTGTTTTTGCACAAGCATACAACAGGAGAATCCGGGGTATCTGTCGCGTGCAAGACAGCCGCACAGACGGAGAACAAAACAACGGCGGGCTGCCCGAGCAGCCCGCCGTTGTTCAGGTTGGCGACGCGAGGTCGCCGTGCATTGAACCTGCTTGCTTAGTTGATGCCTTTACGGCGGACTGTCCAGCTGAAGCTGGAGCACAAGCCGCAATTGCTACCGTAGAACGTGCTCTCCGCGCTGTCGTCATCCATCAACTGATAACGGAACCAGGCCGTCGCAGGGCCACGGAAGTCGCCGGCATTGCCAATGGGTTCAAAGTGACTGGCGCCGCGTAGCTCACCCCAGAAAACCGGTACGTTGGCGCGGGTGAACACCGGCAACGAATTGAGTGTGGGGGAGGCGATGACATCGGCACCGCCGGACATCAGGAACATCGGGCCATTCTGGTTGCCTTGTGACGAGCTGCGATGGCCCAAGCCGATAGTGTAGGGCTGGAAGGGCGCCGTGGCTTTGATGCGGTAGTTTTGCCCCGCCATGATGGTCCCACCACCGCCTTGGGAGTGACCGGCTGCACCGATCCGGTTGAGGTCCAGCTTGCCGGCATAGGTGCCACTGCTGCGGTTGTTCTGATCGGCTAGGTAGTCCACGCAGTCCAGCATGGCCTGGCCGGTGCCGGCGTTCGAGGTGTTGGCCGCAACCACCACAAAACCGTGGCTGGCCCAATGATTGAGCAACGAGCCGTAGGTGCTGGGAGAGGCGCCAGTGCCGTTGCCCCAGACAATGATGGGGTGCTTGCGGCCATTGGCGCCGAGGGTGCTCGGGCGATAAACCGTGCAGCTAAAGCCGGCACTGCCACTAGTGGTAGAGAAGGATCCACTGGCACTGAAGCTGGACACGCCTGGGAAACCGGTGCCGGTGGGAGTCCCACCGCCGCCACCGCCGCCGCCCGGATTGACTGCCAGAGCGGCAGAAGAAACGGCAAGGCCAAGGGTTAGCGCTGCGAATTTGAGTGCAGGTGCTTTCATTGGTAATTCCTTTCGTCGGTTCATTGTTTTTGTCCGAAGCGGAACAAACAAACCTGAGTTTGTACTCATCCGCTGAAAGGGCACCATAGTTATTTAACTAGCGGAGTGAACTCGCCTATTCGGGTGGCGTGAAAGTTATCTGGGTATTGATCGTTAATGTATTTTCGGCAAACGGATATTAACATTATGATCTTGCTTGTTTTGCGGAAATTGATTGTTGTTCGCGCGCAGGTTGCGCTACTCGTTATATCACCTGCATGGGGGATAATAAAAAAGGTGCGAGCGAACAAGTTCGCTCGCACCTTCCTTTGGCGTATAACTTAATTGATGCCTTTACGACGCACTTCCCAATCTCTGTCGCCGCACAGGTCACAATTGCTACCGTAGAACAGGTCGTCGGCGCTCTGGTCATCCATCAAGTGGAAGCGGAACCAGGCGGTGGACGGGCCACGGTAATCGCCGGCATCACCTACGGGCTCAAAGTGGCTTGCGCCGTCGAGCTCACCCCAGAACACCGGCACATTGGCGCGGTTGTATACCGGCAGGGCGTTCAGGGTAGGGGACGCGATGGTGTCGGAGCTGCCGGTCATCAGGAACATGGGGCCGCTCTGATTGCTCTGCGAAGAGCTGTTGTGGCCCAGGCCGATGGTATAAGGCTGGAAGGGGGCGGTTGCAGTAATACGCGAATCCTGACCGGCCATGATGGTGCCGCCACCGCCTTGGGAGTGGCCTGCAGTACCGACTCGATTCAAGTCGAGCTTATTGGCGTAAGTGCCTGTGCTGCGGTTGTTTTGTGTGGTCAGGTAATCCAGGCAGCTGAGCATTGCCTGACCTGTGCCGGCGTTGGAGGTATTGGCGGCAGCAACCACAAAGCCCTGGCTGGCCCAGTGGTTGAGCAGGCCCGAGTAGGTGCTGGGTGACGCGCCAGTGCCGTTACCCCAGAGGATGATCGGGTGTTTCAGACCATTGGCGCCCAGGGTGCTGGGGCGGTACACGGTACAGCTGCTGCCGGCGCTGCCGCTGGTGGTGGAAAACGAACCGCTGGCAGCAAAGTCGCTGACTCCCGGAAAGCCGGTACCGGTAGGATCGGTGGTGCCGCCACCGCCACCCGGGTTGGTGGCCAGTGCAGAGCAGGACAGCGCCATGCCGAGGGCGAGGGCGGATAACTTGAGTGCAGGTGCTTTCATGATGGTTCCTTTGTTGTTGATGTTGTTTATTCCACAACTTGAGCGGACCGGTGATAAATAGGTCTTCACTCTTGCAAGGAACGCTAAACTTCGTTGCGCACTTTTAAACTAACCTGAATGGGTGAGATGGAGGTGTTTCGTGACGTGGGTCCGGTATTGACATTGCTTTTGTGCGATATCGAGCAGTTATGCGGCGCGAGTAATGGCTGAAAGATATCAACTTTCTGTTTCAGCTGAATAAAGTGTGTGTGCTTTGGCAATTGTCTTTGTCTTTGTTTTGTTTCTTTTATGAGACTAAAGACAGTGAGGTTAATGACGTACAGACAGGGTTGACTATTAACCGTATGAGTTGCGTGGTATCGCGAGCCGGTTTTATCCTCGAGCTCAGGTGAGCGGCATGCTCATGATTGCGATGGCGCTAGACCTGCGCCATCGCAAGCAAGTCATGGCGGTAGGACTGAGGTCTGTCCCTGTGCCAGGGCGGCCAATCCGCCAGCGATGGTTGGCTGGCGCACCGGGATGGGCTACAAAGGGAGCTTTCTGTTTATGATCTAGCCGGGAAACCAAGATGTCTGACGATCAGTACTACTACGAGCCTGCGCAGGGGCACGGCCTGCCGCATGACCCTTTCAACGCCATTATCGGCCCGCGTCCTATCGGCTGGATCTCCTCTCAGGATGCCCAGGGGCGGCTGAACCTGGCGCCTTACAGCTTCTTCAATGCCTTCAATTACACGCCGCCCATCATTGGTTTTGCCAGCGTGGGTCGCAAGGACAGTCTCAACAACATTGAGAACACCGGCGAGTTCGCCTGGAACCTGGTGACTCGGCCGCTGGCCGACGCGATGAACCAGAGCTGCGCGGCGGTGGCACCCGAGGTGGACGAGTTTGAGCTGAGCAACCTGACGCCCGTGGCGTCGCGTCGCATTGCCGTGCCACGGGTGGCACAGAGCCCGGTGAGCTTTGAATGCAAGGTGACCCAGATTGTGCAGCTGCAGGGGGTCGATCAGGTGAAGGTGCCCACCTGGCTGGTGTTGGGCGAAGTGGTGGCGGTGCACATTGCCAATGCGCTGCTCAAGGACGGTATTTATGATACCGCTGCCGCTGAACCCGTGCTGCGCGGCGGTGGCCCGGCCGATTACTTTCAGCCGGGGCCGGAGTCGCTGTTTCGTATGTGGCGTCCTTCGATGAACTAGGCAGCAAGGCGCCTGGGCGGCTCCGGCGGGAATACCCCCCACAAGGGGGGTGATGATCCAGCACGGCGCTGGATAGCATCTGAAGTCATGTTTTCAATAATAAAGAGACTGCACATGACTCTGATGATCAAGGGCTTTGGCCCGTTGCTGCGCCTGGCTGGCCTGAGCCTGGCCAGCCTTGGTTGGGTGACTGGCGCGCTCGCCGGTCAGGTAGATGGTGCCGCGATGCAGGCGCTGGAAACCGATGGTAGCGAATGGCTGAGTTACGACCGCACCTGGGCTCAGCAGCGTTTCAGCCCGCTCGACCAGATCAACACCGAGTCCGTGAGCAAACTGGGACTGGCATGGTCGATTGATCTGGACAACAAACGCGGGCTTGAAGCCACGCCGCTGTACCACGACGGCGTGCTTTATACCTCGCTGTCCTGGAGCCGGGTGATGGCAGTCGATGCCGGCACAGGCGAGATTCTCTGGAGCTTTGATCCCGAGGTCAACAAAGCCAAGGGCCGCGATGCCTGCTGCGATGCCGTCAACCGTGGCGTAGCGCTGTGGCAGGGCAAAGTCTACGTGGGCACGCTGGACGGCCGTCTGATCGCCCTGGATGCTAAAACCGGCAAGCCGCTCTGGACCCAACAAACCACTGATAACAGCCAGCCTTACACCATTACCGGCGCACCTCGAGTGCTCAAGGACATGGTGCTGATCGGCAATGGCGGCGCCGAATTTGGCGTGCGCGGCTTTTTCTCGGCCTATGACGCCAATACTGGCGAACTGCGCTGGCGCTTCTACACGGTGCCGCGCGACCCCGCGCAACCGCAGGAACACCCGGAGCTGACCGAAGCGCTGAAAACCTGGAGCGAAGACACCGATTGGTCGCTGGGCGGTGGCGGCACCGCCTGGGACAGCATGGCCTACGACCCGGACCTGGACCTGCTGTATGTGGGCACCGGCAACGGCTCGCCCTGGAACCGTGAGGTACGCAGCCCGGGCGGCGGTGACAACCTGTATCTGTCCTCGATTCTGGCGCTCAAGCCTGAGACCGGCAAGCTGGTCTGGCACTACCAGGTTACGCCTGGCGACACCTGGGACTTTACCGCCACGCAGCAACTGACCCTGGCCGAGCTGGAGATCGCGGGCAAGCAGCGCCAGGTCATCATGCAGGCGCCCAAGAACGGCTTTTTCTACGTGCTCGATCGGGCGACCGGCGAGCTGCTCTCGGCGGAGAAGTTTGGCAAGGTGACCTGGGCCGAGCGTATCGACATGGCGACAGGCAGGCCGGTCGAAACCGCCGAGGCGCGCTATCAGAAAGAAACCCTGGTGATGTGGCCCAGCCCCTTGGGCGCGCACAACTGGCACTCGATGTCGTTCAGCCCGCTCACCAACCTGGTGTACATCCCGTATCAGGAAATCCCCGGCACTTACAGCAACGAGGCTGGCAGCTTCGTACGCAAGCGCGCCTTCAATACGGCGGCAGGCTCCTCGGAAATTACCGAGCTGCCACGTGAGTACACCTCGGGCGCGCTGCTCGCCTGGGACCCCGTCAAGCAGCAAGCGGCCTGGCGGGTAGAACGACCCAACCATTGGAATGGCGGCACCCTGGTAACCGCAGGCAACCTGGTCTTTCAGGGCACCTCTGCCGGACAGTTGGAGGCGTACAGTGCCGACAAGGGGCAACCGCTCTGGAGCTTCGAGGCGCAAACCGGGGTGATCGCTGCGCCCATGACCTATCTGCACAAGGGCGAACAGTACGTGGCGCTGATGGCGGGTTGGGGTGGCTCTGGAGCCCTGATTGGCGGCGATGCGGCTGTGGCGACGGGCGTGCGCAATGTCAGTCGTATGCTGGTCTTCAAGTTGGGTGGTGACAAACAACTGCCTGCCTTGGCACCGGTGGCGGGTAGCGGCCGCACACCTGAGCCGGTCGTGGCGGCCGCTAGCGATTTGGCCGCCGGGGAGAAAATCTATTCTCAGTATTGCGCCGTCTGCCACGGGGTGGGGGTTGTGGGTGGCGGCGTCATTCCCGATCTGCGCCACAGCAGCGACGCGGTGCGCAGCGCCTGGGAAGCGATTGTGCTGCACGGTGCCTATCAGGCCAACGGCATGGCGGCGTTCGCAGACAGCCTGAACAGCGAAGAAGCCCAACAGATTCGACTGTATATCCTGCAGCGCGAGTACGATAGCTGGGTGCAGGCGGCGAAGAAGTAGCACAAGTCCGCCAAGGCTCCGGGTCAGAGCGTGACCCGGAGTGCAGCTAGAGTCTTTACTCTAATATCACCAAATCTTATGATGGGCGCGTCAGCCTGGTTGCGGCGTGTCTCGCGTCTTCTGCCTGCTATGCTGACCTCAAGGCCAATGGACTGTGGCCAGACAACAATAACAATAGGTCGCACATTCGGTTGCTGCTGTCGACGCTTGCCGTGACCGCATCGTCCCAGGCGACCCGCGCTCAGCATGGGTAGTTCATGAACATCAGAATGGGTGTGCAGCAGTACGCCACCGCTCCCGATACGGGGCAAGGCAGCGACGTTCCGCTTCTGTTGAAAACCAAGATCACGGCACCGCGCCGGGGCCGTGGAATACTGCCAAGGCCTCGTCTGGAACAGCACGCGAGCTTGCTCAATGAGCGGCGCCTGGCGATCCTCATGGCCCCTCCCGGCTTTGGCAAAACGACTCTGGCCAGCATCTGGGCCGATGCCCTGCAGGCCCAGTCACATGCGGTGGCCTGGCTTTCGCTGGACGCAGAGGATGACTCTGCGCAACGCCTGTTGTTCTATATCGCTGCCGCGTTGAGCCAGGCCGATCCGACGCTGGGGCAAGCCTGCCTTAGCCTGCGCGCCGAACTGACCTTCTTTTCCACCGAGACGCTGGCCAGCTTGCTGATAAACGAACTTAGTCGCCGCGAGCAGCCAATCACCCTGTTTATTGACGACCTGCACTGTATTGACGATGCAGTGCTGGTGGACGCGCTGCGGTTTCTGCTGCAGCGCGCGCCGTCGCATTTTCACCTGGTGTTCATCACTCGCAATGAGTTGCCCCCGGCTTTACTTGAACATCTGTACGCCGACGACCTGCTGGAAATTGACGGCGCTCAGTTGCGCTTTGAACTGGAAGAAACCCGCGATCTGCTGCGCAAGGCTGGCTATGAACCGCAGGAGCCCAGCGATATCAACCGCATTCAGGAATCGGTCGAAGGCTGGATTGCGGCACTGCGTGCTTTCCTGCTGACGCCGGGTCACAGCATCGTGCGCATCGCGCCGCGCACTATCTGTAACCTGTTTGAGGAGGTGGTGCGTCACCTGGACGAGCCCTTGCGGCAAAATCTCTATCCGTTGGGTTTGCTGGAAAAATTCAGCGAAGGCTTGCTCGCTGCCCTGCTGGGTAGGTCTGCCGCAAGGCAGCTGCTTGAGCAGTTGCAGCAACGTCAGCTGTTTGTCACCGCACTCGACCCCGAGGAGACTTGGTTCAGTCTGCATCCGTTGTTTCGTGAACACCTGAAAAAGGTCTATCTGCGTCAACATGAAAGCGAGGCGCGCGAGGTCTTGGTGCAGGCCGCAAACTGGTTTGCCGAACGCAAGCTGTGGCTTGATGCGATCCGGCTGGGACTCGACAGCGGCGAGGTCTGGCAGGTCAAGGCCTGGATCGAGCACTGCGCTACCACGCTGATCGAGCAGGGCGATTTCACCACACTGGTCATATTGGAAAAGCGTTGGAAGCTGCAGTCGGCCGATTGCCCGTTGCCATTGAAGATGGCGCGTGCCTGGGCCATGGGCCTGTCGCTGGAAATCGGCCCGGCGCACAAACTGGCCAAACAGATAGAGGCCGAGCTCTGGGCTGAGTCCGACAAAGGCAAAAGCACCTCGATCTACTGGGAGGTACAGGCATTGCAGGCCATGCTGCTGGGCTTGGCCGATCACAACATGCGTTCCGGTCCCTGGGCCCGGCGCTGTTACGACTCCGGTGCGACCCGTCCCTGGGTGACCAATGTGCTGCTCAACCTGATGAGCGGCAGCTTGCTGCGCGATGCCAACTGGGAGGCACTCTACCAGTTGCCGCCGACCGTGGACGCACAGGACGGTAATCGCGGGTATTTTCTGCATGAGTGTTATCGCCAGTCGTTAACCGCACTGGCTGAAGGTGCGCAGGGCCGTATCAGCTATGCGATCGAGGGGCTGCAGGCGCTGGTGGAGCAGATTGACCAGAATTTTTCCGACGGCCTGACATCACCCAATCCGGTGCTGCTGGCGTTACCCAACGCCCTGCTGGCGCATTATTCCTACCTGCGAGGTGAGACCAGCCAGGCTGCGTACTATCTGCAGGGCTGTCTCGATTACATCAACATGGGCGGCTTTCTCGACTGTATCGCCCTGGCCTTTATTACCTCCGCGCGGCTACAGGCTCAGCAGGGGCAGGGGCTGCGTGCGCGGCAAACACTTGAACAAATGAGTGTGCTTGCGCAGCAACGAGCATGGCCACGATTGCAGTCCTGGGCGATGCTGGAACGGGTTCGGCTTTGCCTGCAGGAGCGCCGTGTGCGTGAGGCTGCAGGCTGCCTGCGGGAATTGCAGCAGTTACAGGTAGTGACGCTGGATGATGGCGGTGTCGATCGATGCCAATTCGCCCTGATGGCCGAGCTGTGGCTCGGTTTGGCCGGCCAGCCGGTGCGTGCCGAGCTGGTGGCAGAGGCACAACGCCTGCTGGCCGAGCTGCGCCAACGCCAGTTCTGCCTGATGACCGCTGAGCTGGGATTGGCGCTCGGTTTTTACCTCTCTTTGCTAGGTGATCAACAGGGTGAGCCGCTGTTGAGCGAGGCTCTGGGGCTGATCCGCGACAGCGGTGCCGTGGCCCTGTTGCGTGATATTGGCGTTGCCGAAGCCTGCACTACGCTGGCGCCCTATGTCCCGGCGAACTGGCACGCGGAGGTGATCATGCTGCTGGGCCGCAGCGCAAGCGTGGAGGAAGAGGTCAGTAGTTGCGCCGCCTTGCTGGCGCTGACTGTGAAGGAACGTCAGGTGATGCAATTGGTTGCCGAGGGCAAGTCGAACAAGCAGATTGCCAAGGACTTGGGTGTGACACCGGAAACCATCAAGTCGCATATGAAGAGCATCTTCAGCAAGCTCAAGGTCGATAGTCGTGCGCAAGCGGCGGTAATGCTGCAGCAGGGGTAGGTGCAGCTGTTGGCTGCGCTAGCGGCAGCTACCAGCAACGGTAAGAGCAGCGCTGGGTTTGAGGTTAACTTGCAGCGTTAATCTTGCCGTTCAGCAGAGGGGGTGCCCTGTCGCCCGGAGCAGCGGAAACGACAGGGGCTTGGTAGTGCTAGGTACTACCGGATACCGGCAGCGCGCAAGGCGTTGGGAGTGAAGTCCGCCGAGGAGGCTTCAAAGTCGAAGTCGTAGTTCTTGCGTTCTTCGTTGGTCATGCCTAAGGCCATGTAGCGACCGTTCTGCAGGTCGTACAGGGTTTCGATGGCATAGCCGGGCACCTGTTGGTCGAAGCGCTGCAGGGCAACGGCTTCAGCCACGCGCCACAACCCGCCGCGGCCGTCATAGTGGTCGATCTCACCTGCTTGCCAGTTGTCCTCATCAATGAAGAAGTGCCGTTTGGCATAGACGTGGCGCTGGCCTTCACGCAGGGTGGCTTCCACTTCCCAGACGCGATGCACCTCGTAGCGCACCATATCCTGGTTGATATGGCCTTTCTGGATGATGTCGTCGTATTTCACCTCTCGTGAGGCGATGCCGAAGTTGTTGTAAGGGATCAGCAGCTCGCGCTTGCCCACCAGTTTCCACTCATAACGGTCGGGTGAGCCGTTGTAGAGGTCGTAGTTGTCCGATACGCGGGTGCCGTCGGCGCTCAGTGCCGGACCGTCGTAAGCCACCTGCGGGGCACGGCGCACGCGGCGTTGCCCGGCGTTGTATAGCCAGGCGGCGCGTGGCTCTTTCACCTGGTTGATGTACTCGTGCACCAGCAGTACGTCACCGGCCAGCCGCGAGGGCGAGATTACCCGCTGGGTGAAGTAGAACATCAGGTTGTCAGAGATCTTCGGGCCGTAGTCGGTCAGAGCGGTAGCAAAGCTGAAGGCATCCTGCAGCACCACGTAGGTGTTGGAGCCATTGGCCTGCGGTGTGGCCTGAGCCATGGTGCGGGTAAAGCTGCCACCGCGATAACGCGTGATGTGGTTCCAGATCACCTCTACACCGTTCTGCGGGATGGGGAAGGGGTAGGCGGTATCGAAGTTTTCCAACCCATTGCCACCGGCAGCCAGCTTGGTGTTCACCGCGTTGCGTGCGGCCGCGTCAAACACCTCCTGCGGCACCGTAGCAGTGCGTTTGGTCTGAAACACGCGCAGCTTGTAGGTATCAGGATAGCGCTGCAGCATGGCTTTCTGGCCATCGGTCAGCAGGTCCTGATACTGGTCCATGTTGGCGGCAGTAACCACGTACTGCGGTTGCTCGCCAGCAAAGGGGTCGCCATAGAAGCCGTCGCTGTCTACCGCAGCAGCGTTGGTGGCCATGCCGCCGGTCCACTCCGGGATAGTGCCGCTGGCGTTGCCTGCACGCTCGGCGCCCAGCGGTGTCAGCGTGGTTTGCAGGGTGGCAGCTTGCTCCGGCGTGACTGCGGCCGAGACCGACAACGCCAGACTGCTCAAGGCCAGTACGCCGATCGTCTGGAGTTTCAGTTTTTGTATTGAGGTCATATTGTTCTCCGTATGATCAGAAGTTCACGCCAAGGCTGACTGCAACAAAATCCCGGTCGGTATTGGCGTTGTAGTCGCCACCGAAGAAGTTGGTGTAGTTGATGCTGGCGTTGTATTTGTTGTTGTAGACCGCTGTGAGTCCGAGGTTGGCAGCCATGGCCCCTTCGTTGAAGTTGGGGCCGTAGCCGTCAACGTCGTGCGAGAAGGCCAGGGCGGGCTTGAGCGCGATACCGGCAAAGCCGTTGTAATCCAGCGCGGCAACCAGACGGTAACCCCAGGAGTTGTCGGTGTAGAAACCGTCGTCATTGCACTCGGAGGGATCAACAGCACCAGCCTCGCAGACGCCTGGCGTGGTCAGCTCGCCGGAGCCGTAGAGCGAGTCACGGCCGTAGCGCAGCTCACCGGCGCCATTGTCGATACCGCTGATGTAGTTGTAACCGGCCTCACCGATCAGCGTCAGGCGTTCAGCACCCAGGACGTTGTCGATGAAGTTCAATACCGTCACCTGCGCCTGGGTTACCGGCAGGCGCTTGTAGCCGTGCAGGTCGCCGTCGGAGCCAATTTCTGCCACCGCCGGGTTCGGCACGCCGAGCACCGCGCCGGTCAGATCGTTACTGTTGATCTGCAACGGCTGGTTGGGGCGATAGCTGACCTCCCCGGATACCGCAGTGGTGCCGATGTTGGTCTGGAAGCTCACGCCATACAGGCGAATATCTTCCGGGTATTCGATGAAGTACGAGGAGCCAGCCACCACCCCAGGCACCTGCGCGACCGGCACTCCATGGAAGCCAGCGGGTGCGCCAACGGCATTCAGGCTGGTGCTGTAGACCGGGTTGCGGCTGTGGTAATTCATGGCGTACACGCCGAACTCGGTCTGGTTCAGGTTTTCGGCGTAGTAACGGAAAGATACGCCAAATTGGCCATCGTCACGCGCATCGCGGTCAGCGCCGCGCGGCACGTAGGCGAATACGCCTGCGCTGTTGGCGTTGTTCTGGGTGCCCTGCACACCTACGTAATTACAGCCATCGGCAACGGTGTCGGTGAACGAGAAGAAGGTGCCGCAGTTGTCCAGCACGGTTTGGTCCCACTCGAGCTGGTAGAACATCTCCATGCCGAGGTTGTCGGTCAGGCTTTGCGACAGAAACAGCATGTTGACCGGGATCAGGCCTTCCTTTACTTCGGCGCCGGGCCGCCGGAAGGCTGCCACGTCGATCGGATTGATGGCGTTGATGCCGTTCTGAATAAAGGTGCTTTCGCCCCAGCTCACGACCTGCCGGCCAACCCGCACCGAGCCGGGTTTATCGCCAATGCTGTAGTTGTGATAGAGGAAGGCATCCAGCAACTGCACACCGGAGGCCTGGGCCGCGGTCTTGCGGTTCTCGTCGCTGATGTCATACAGGTTGCGGTGCTCGTCCTTCAGCTCAAAGTCATACCAGTACTTGCCGCGCAGAAAGACCCCGGTGTCGCCGTATTGCAGCGACAGATCGTGGATACCCTTGAAGATCTTGGAGAAGGTTTCACCCTTGTCGAAGTTGAGGCGGTTGTCGTCCGAGTTACCGGCGTTGGCGTTGCCACCGTTGCCGGCCCAGACAAAGTCGTCTTCAATGTCGCTGGTGCCCCAGCTGGCGCCGATGGACATCTGCGAGTCGAACTGGCCTTGCACCTCGCCAATATCAAACCGCACTGCATGGGCTGGCAGGGCGGAGGCCATGGCAATGGCCACCACCATGGGCTTTAACCCTGTCTTCAAGGCATTTCTTGTTGTGTATCTCATGAGCTTCCTCGCGCCGGGCGCTTGTTGTTATTAATAATCCCTGGCAAGTGAGGCTGTGCGGCGTGGTGCCACCTGGCCTTCACATGCATCGACTCTATGTGGGTGGGGATAACGGCTATACCCCCCTAATGGGGGGGAGGAAGGGGTAACTGCCTTGCAAGCCGGGCGTGGCGGTCCATAATGCGTGGGCGCAATTCTGGGCGTACTTTTCGTTGATCAACCTTGAGCGGCCGCTATGCAGCGGGGCTCGCAGCATGCAGGGAGACATGGCTGATGCCGGATTCACAGGTGGCGCCACTACTTATCGGCGGCAATGACAACGCCTGCGTGGCGATTGAGCCGCGCATGGCCAACCGCCACGGGCTGATCGCCGGCGCCACTGGCACCGGCAAGACCATTACCTTGCAGGTATTGGCGCAAAGTTTCTCGCAGCTCGGTGTGCCGGTGCTGGTGCCGGATATCAAGGGCGACTTCTCCGGGATTGCCAAAGCCGGCAGTGCCAGCGAAAAGCTGCAACAACGGGCGGACAAGGTTGGCCTGGGCAGCATGACGCTGCGCGGCGCACCGACCGTATTTTGGGATGTGTTTGGCAAGCAGGGGCATCCGTTACGGCTGACCCTCGCCGAGCTGGGTCCCATGCTGCTGTCGCGGCTGCTTAACCTCAACGAGACGCAAAGCGGCATCATCGACATTCTGTTCCGCGTGGCCGACGACAACGGCTGGCTATTGCTGGATCTGAAAGACCTGCGCTCGATGCTCAGCTATCTGCACGAGCAGCGCGCGGAGATCGGCAAGCGCTATGGCAATGTCTCTGCCGCCAGCCTCGGTGCCATCCAGCGCGCCTTGCTGCGGCTGGACGGCGAAGGGGCCGAGCAGTTGTTCGGCGAGCCGGCCATTAGTCTGGATGATTTTCTGCAGACCGATGAGAACGGGCAGGGCGTAGTCAATGTGCTGCACGCAGCGCAGTTGTATCAGACCAGCCCGCTGGCCTATTCCTGCATTCTTCTGTGGCTGCTGTCGGAGCTGTTCGAGCAGTTGCCGGAAGTGGGCGACGCCGACAAGCCGCGCTTTGTGCTGTTTTTTGATGAGGCGCACCTGTTGTTCAGCGACACACCCAAGGCCCTGGTAGAGCGGATTGAGCAGGTGGTGCGGCTGATTCGGTCCAAGGGGGTGGGCGTCTATTTTGTTACCCAGAGCCCGCTGGATGTGCCGGAGAGCATCCTGGGGCAGCTGGGTAACCGGGTGCAGCACGCGCTGCGCGCCTTTACTCCGCGGGACCAGAAAGCGGTGCGCGCCGCCGCGCAGACTTTCCGCGCCAATCCTGAACTCGATACCGAGAGCGCCATCATGGCGCTGGGCGTGGGCGAGGCGCTGGTCTCGGTGCTGGATGCCAAGGGCACGCCAGGCATAGTGCAACAGCTACTGATCCGGCCGCCAGATAGCCAGATGGGACCGATTGACGAGGCCGAGCGCGCGGCGCTGATCAAGGCATCGCCGCTGGCCGGTGCCTATGACGCTCTGGAGGATCGCGAGTCGGCCTATGAAATTCTGCAGGCACGGGCAGATCAGGCGTTGTCCGAGGAAAAGACCGAGGTAAAGACCCAGTCTCAGGCGCGCAAGAAACGCGCCGCGGCAGCCGAAAAGTCGATCAGTCAGGAGTTGGCCGACATGTTCAGCGCCTTCGGCCGCAGCGCCATGCGTTCGGTGGGTACCCAGGCGGGGCGGGCGATAGTGCGGGGTATTCTCGGCTCGTTGCGCAGCAAGTAGATCGCGGCTGCCTCACCCGTGCTGGCGGGTGAGGCAGTTGCGTACATCACTCCTCAATCAGGCAATCCACCCGCCAATTCACCTGCCCATCAAACTGCTCCATGCGCAGACCATGGATGTCGTTGGCAAAGCCGGGGAACTGCTCCTCCAGCTCGATGGCCGCGTTCAGGTAGTCGGTGATCGCGCTGTTGTCCTGCGGGAAGCGCTCCCCAGGCATGATAACCGGAATACCCGGCGGATAGGGCACCAGCATCACGGCGCTCAAGCGCCCGGCCAGCGCGCTGACGGGCACGGATTCAACCTGACCTCTGACCATCTGCTGGTAAGCGTCTGCCGGGCGCAGGCTGATCTGCGGCAGGGTGGTGTACATCTGCCGCATCAACTTGATCAGGCTGTGTTTCTTGTAGCACTGGTGCAGGCGTTCACCGAGCGCGCGCAGTCCCAGGCCCTGATAGCGCGGATGCTGGGCCAGGCTGGGCAAGGTGACCTCCAGTGGCGCGTCCTGATCGTACAGGCGCTTGAATTCGCGCAGCTCGGACAGCAGTGTGCTCCATTTGCCCTTGGTAATGCCCAGGGAGAACAGAATCAAGAAGGAATACAGCCCCGTCTTTTCTACCACCAGGCCGCGCTCAGCCAGAAAGCGCGTTACCAGTGCGGCCGGTATGCCGCTCTTGGCCAAGCGGCCCTTTTCTTCAACGCCGGGCGTGAGCAGGCTGACCTTGATCGGGTCGAGCATGGCGAAGTCATCGCTCATCTGGCCAAAGCCGTGCCACTCGGCCTGATCATCCAGGGTCCAGTCGTTGGCCCGCAGCTCTTTTTCGGCCAGCGCCGACTCCGGCTCCCAGACATCAAACCACCATTGCTCCTCCGGCATCTGTTCAGCGGTCTGCGCCATGGCGCGGCGAAACGACAGGGCTTCATCAAGGGTTTCCTGGACCAGTGATCTGCCGGCCGGGCCGGCCATCATGCCGGTGGCTACATCGATGGAGGCGATCATGCCGTAGTGCGGCGAGGTGGAGGTGTGCATCATGTAGGCTTCGTTAAAGCGCTCATGGTCGAGCTGCTGCTCGGCGCTGTCCTTGGCGAGAATGATCGAGGCCTGCGACAGGGCGGCCAGCACCTTGTGCGGTGACTGGGTGGCAAACACCAGCGGGTGCTGGGTGCGCGGCGCGCCGGCCCGCTCGCTCATGCCGTGACGCCCGTGATAGAAGGGGTGAAAGGCGGCGTAACCATACCAGGCCTCGTCGAAGTGCAGCACGTCGACGCTGTCCTGCAACTGCTCCTTGATCATCTCGGTGTTGTAGCACAGGCCGTCGTAGGTGGAATTGGTGAGCACGGCCAGCTTGATCTTGCGTTGGCTGCCATCAAGCAAAGGGTGCTGTTCAATCAGCCGCTGCAGCGCAGCAGGGCTGAAGGCCTCGCGGCCAATCGGGCCGATGATGCCGTAATCGTTGCGTGAACCGCTGAGGTAGATTGGGATGGCACCGGTCATGATGATCGCGTGCAGAATCGACTTGTGGCAGTTGCGGTCAACCAGTACCAGATCATCGCGGGTGACGTAGGCATGCCAGATGATCTTGTTCGATGTAGAGGTGCCGTTGACCACGTAAAAGCTGTGATCGGCGCCAAAGGTTCGCGCCGTGTTGGCCTCGGCTTCGGCTACCGGCCCGGTGTGATCCAGCAGCGACCCCAGACCGGGTACCGATACCGATAGATCCGAGCGCAGGGTGTTTTCACCAAAGAAGTCGTGAAAGGCGCGCCCCACCGGGCTCTTGCGAAACGCGACCCCGCCGCCGTGGCCGGGCGAATGCCAGGAGTAACTGGAGCGCGCGGTGTAATCCAGCAGGGCCTTGAAGAACGGCGGCAGCAGCTGGCTCAGGTAGCTGCGCGCGGTTCGCGCAATCTGGCCAGCGATAAAGGGCAGGGTGTCTTCAAATAGGTAGATGATGCCGCGAATCTGGTGCAGCTCTCGCAGCTCGGCGAGCAGTTCCGGCGCGATGCTCTGGCGTGTGCTCAGCGCCATGATCGGCAACTCCGGCGAGCGGCTGTGGGCGGCGCTGAACAGGGCCTCTACCTCGTCCAACGCGACGTCGCTGTCGGGGGTGAACAGTATGCAGGACAGCCCGCGGTGCGCTTCGGCAATCAGCCGGCCCTCATCCAGTGACTCGGCGCCCAATACCTCAAAACCTTCGCCGTCGAGCGCCTGGAACAGGGCGTCGAGTTGTGTGCCGGCCACATTGGACAGGCCGATAGCGGGATTGATGACCAGAATGGGAAAATTCAGGTGCTTGAACATGACTGCCCTGTGTTGCTGTGGATGTGTCTCCAGCCTAAGCCAGATTGCCCTGTTTTGCCTATGCCAAGGCCGTTATCGGGTGTCTTTGTAGTACCATCGGGCATCCAACCAAGGCGGCCATTACTGGGTCGCCCTTGCCAAGGAGATGCGCTTTTGAATTGGGATCTGCACAACCCGCATACGCTGGATATTCTGGTGCGCGCCGAGGATATCGACGAGCTGGGCCATGCCAACAATACGGTCTACGTGCGTTGGCTGGAGCGTTGCGCCTGGGAGCATTCGATGTCACTCGGGCTGGGGCTGGTTCAGTACCGTGAGCTGGACCGCGCGATGGCGGTGCTGCGCCATGAAATCGATTATCTGGCGGCTGCGTACGAGGGTGATGAGCTGGTCATGGCGACCTGGATCATTCACTGGGACAAAAAGCTGCGCATGACGCGGCACTTTCAACTCTGCCGCAAAAGCGATGGCGTGACGCTACTGCGGGCGCGTACTACCTTTGTGTGTATCGAACTCAGTACCGGGCGGCCCAAGCGCATGCCCGAGGTATTTATCGAGCAGTACGGCAAGGGGCTGACCGAAGCCAGCCCCGATTGACCTGATGCGGCTTTTGGCTAGCTGTTAGCGGTATTCGCACAGGTAGGCAGTGTCGCGTTCTACCTTGAGGTTGAAGCGGCTGTTGGCGGCAACGGTGAACTGCTCGCCGGCAGCGTAGGTAGTCCAGCTGTCGGCATCAGGCAGCTTGACGGTCAGTTCGCCGTTGATGACGTGCATGATTTCCAGTTGGCTGGTACCGAACTCGTACTCACCCGGTGCCATGACGCCAACGGTGGCGCTGCCTTCGGGCTGTTGAAAGGCGATGGACGCAACCTTGCCGTCAAAATACTGATTTACCTGAAACACGGGGCATACTCCTGGAGAGAAAGGGCGCTCATTATGCCGAGCGGCCGGGCCTTCAGGCAATTGCCGCCAAGCTTAAAAATCGTCTGTTTTTACCCGCGCAAAGCGGTATGGAGTTGCTGGCATGGCAAATATCGGTTTTATCGGTCTGGGGGTAATGGGTTACCCGATGGCGGGGCATCTGCAGCGCGCCGGACACCAGGTTACTGTCTACAACCGCACAGCGAGTAAGGCGCGCCAGTGGGTCGCGGAACACGCCGGCAGCGCGGCGGATACCCCCGCACTGGCTGCGGTTGATCAGGACTACGTAATGCTCTGTGTAGGCAATGATGATGACCTGCGCGCGGTCATCGCTGGCAACGATGGCGTGCTCTCGGGAGCGCGCAGTGGTCTGGTGCTGGTGGACCACACTACGGCCTCGGCAGATGTCGCGCGTGAACTGGCGGCACTGGCGGCGAAACAGGGCGTAGGCTTTTTGGATGCGCCCGTCTCTGGCGGGCAATCCGGTGCGGAAAAGGGCCAACTGACCATTATGGTCGGCGGTGACGAGGCGGTGTTTGATCTGGTGCGCCCGATCATGAAAACCTACGCCCGCATGTTGCAGCTGATGGGCCCGGTTGGCAGCGGCCAGCTCACAAAAATGGTCAACCAGATCTGTATTGCCGGCCTGGTTCAAGGGCTTTCCGAGGCGCTGAATTTTGCTCAGAGCGCCGGGCTGGACGGTGAGGCCGTGGTCGAGGTCATCAGCAAAGGCGCGGCACAGTCATGGCAGATGGAAAATCGTCACAAGACCATGCTCGCGGGGGAGTTCGACTATGGCTTTGCGGTTGACTGGATGCGCAAGGATCTGGCCATTGTGCTGGCCGAGGCGCAGCGCAATGGCGCGCAATTGCCGGTGACGGCGCTGGTTGATCAGTTCTATGCCGATGTGCAGGCCATGGGCGGCGGCCGTTGGGATACCTCCAGCCTGATTGCGCGCCTCAAGCGCTGACACTAGAATGCGCGCCCGGGCTTCTTCAGTGGTTATCTTCAAAGGGTGTTAAATGCAGTGTCGAGACGGCTGTGGTGCCTGTTGCATCGCACCATCCATAAGTTCGCCCCTGCCGGGGATGCCCAACGGCAAGCCGGCGGGCGTACGCTGCCTGCACTTGCAGGCGGATAGACGCTGTGCCATTTTCCATTCGCCTGAGCGGCCAGCGGTCTGCGCCGGTTTTGCGGCCGAGCCCGCTATCTGTGGTGAAAGTCTGGACGAGGCCATGCGCATCATCGCCTGGCTGGAAGGGGAAACCGCCTGAACGGCGGCATTAGCCACGTTGATTCAGCGGCATCGAGCGGGGCCGCCGACCGGCAAACACGTTGACTGTCAGACCACCCATCACCAGTAGTGTGCCCCACACTTGCAACTCACTCAGTTGTTCGCCCAACAGCAACGCCGCAGAGCTGAGACCGATCACCGGTACCAGCATCGAGAAGGGCGCCACCTGCGCAGCCGGGTAGCGCGACAGCAGGCGACTCCAGAGACCGTAGCCTAGCAGGGTTGCACCAAAGGCTAGGTAGATCAGCGCCAGTACCGATTGCAGGCTGAGGTGGCTCAAAGCCTCTCCGATCTGCTGTGGCCCTTCCAGCCATAGCGACATCGCAAGAAAGGGTAGTGGTGGTACCAGACTGCCCCAAACTACCAGACTGACCAGGTCGACCTGACCAACGCGCTTGGTGATGATATTGCCCATCCCCCACATGGCAGCGGCGCAAATGGTCAGAATAAAGCCGGCCAGGGTCATGCCGATGCCGCTATTGATACCAATCAGCAAGAGACCGGTGGCAGCGATCAGCAGGCCGATCAGATTATGCGCGCGAATTCGTTCACCCAGCACCAGGGCGGCGAACAAGAGGGTGAAAAAGGCCTGAGACTGCAATACCAGCGAGGCCAGGCCGGCGGGCATACCAGCCGACATGGCTGAGAACAGAAACGCAAACTGGCCAAAGGAAATGGTCAAACCGTAGGCCAGCAGCCAGCGCAGCGGGATCTGCGGGCGGCGAATGAAAAACACAGCCGGAATAGCCGCCAAGGTAAAACGCAGCGCGCCCAGCAGCATAGGCGGCAACTCGTCCAGCCCTAGCTTGATGACGACGAAATTGAGCCCCCATACCAGAATAACCAGCAGGGCGAATCCTAGATCTCTGGGCGTCATGAGGCGGCGGGCTCCATTGTTACAGGGGTATAGAGCTGCCTATAAAATCATGCCCGGCGCGTTGTGCTGCGGTACAGTGATGCCCGCAATGAGCTGTACAGTAGAGCGCAACTGGCCGGGCGCTGACGCATTCTCGGTTCACAACAGTTCGAAACTGTGAGTGACGAAGCTTTGCAACGCATCTACTAGCGGGCCGCTCTGAATGCTGCGCTCAAGCAAAATCTGATAACTGCCGAGCGGCGGTAGCCCCGCCGCGTCGTCCACTATCTTGAGTGGTTTGCTGACCAGTCCGCGCGGGAAGGGAGCAATCGCCAGATCAGCTACCATTGCCGCTTGCTGACCGGTGCAATGTTCGCTGACATAGGCAATTCGATAGGCAATATTGGCGCGATCAAGAGCAGCAAGAGCGGCCTCTCGCCACACACAGCCAGCACTGGCTAACGATAGCGGCACGGGTCTGCGCGTGGCTGCCTGGCCGCCGGCACATTCAGTCCAGACCAATTGCTCGGTATAAACCACCCGGCCGCTCGTGGCGTGATTGCCGGAAGTGACCAGCGCCAGGTCAAGCTCGCAGCGGGCTAACTGTTCGAGCATATCAATACTGCGTCCCACGACCACATCAACCTGTACGCCTGGGTAGCTGCGCGCGAAGCTGCTCAATACTGCCGGCAGTATGCGTGTGCCTACGTCATCCGAGGTGCCAAGGCGAACGCTGCCTGTAATCTCCGGATGATAGAACTGACGTAGGGCTTCCTGGTTGAGACTGAGCATGCGCCGGGCAAAGCCCAGCAGCGCCTCGCCCTCGGTTGTGACGCGCGCGCGCTTCGGCGTGCGCAGTAGCAGCTGGTAGCCGAGCAGTTCTTCCAGGCGTTTAATCTGCATGCTGACGGCGGAAGGGGTGCGGTGTACCTGCGCGGCGGCGCGGCTAAAGCTGCCGGTCTCGGCGATGGCGATGAAGCTGCGCAGTACATCCAGCTCCAGCAGTGGCAGTGGGGCGCCCTGTGCTGTGTCGACCATTGGGTTTCCGTTCAATTAAATTGAAGATTGATGTTATTTAAATTCGCTGGATTGAACAAGCTGGCCGCGCGAAGGTGATGCTTCATTGCGAAAGGAGATCTTCACCATGAGTGCCGACGAGAAGCGCCAGTGCCAGAAAAGAGAGGTTCCGCTGTCACGACCTGAACACGAATTCTATATGCCGGCGATGCCGCCATTTTGGTTGGGTCGAGCGATAGTACGAGTAGTGCGCAAGTTGTACCGCTACTTGAAGTAGCACCTATGGCGCCGGGACGGGAGCGCCGCTCATTCCGTTTTTTGGTGGCTCGCGCCAATGGCGTAGCCTCCGGAAAAAAGGCGGGCTGCGGTCGTACCGTAACGGTTGCGGTTGGAGTTTGCGCAATAAAAAACCCGCCGAAGCGGGTTTTTTATTGCTCTCTGGCGACTTACTTGGATGGGTAGTCGCGCTGCGGGGAGCCGGTATACAGCTGACGCGGACGGCCGATCTTGTAAGGGCCGCTGATCATCTCGTTCCAGTGGGCAATCCAGCCCGGCGTGCGGCCGGTGGCGAAGATAACCGTAAACATCTCGGTCGGAATACCAATCGCCTTGAGGATGATGCCGGAGTAGAAGTCGACGTTCGGGTACAGGTTGCGCTCTTTGAAGTAGGGATCGTTGCGCGCAATCTCTTCCAGTTTCATGGCCAGTTCCAGCTGCGGATCGTTGATACCCAGCTCGGCCAGTACTTCGTCGCAGGTCTGCTTCATGACCTTGGCACGCGGATCGAAGTTCTTGTAAACACGGTGACCAAAGCCCATCAGTTTGAACGGGTCATCCTTGTCCTTGGCCTTGGCAACAAACTTCTCGATATTCGATACATCGCCGATTTCGTCCAGCATGCGCAGCACCGCTTCGTTCGCGCCACCGTGCGCCGGTCCCCACAGAGCGGCGATGCCGGCTGCGATACAGGCGAAGGGGTTGGCGCCGGAAGAGCCGGCCAGGCGTACAGTGGAGGTAGACGCGTTCTGCTCGTGGTCAGCATGCAGGACAAAGATGCGGTCCATGGCCTTGGCCAGTACCGGGCTGATCGGCTTCTCGTCACAAGGTGTGTTGAACATCATGTGCAGGAAGTTTTCCGAGTAGCTCAGGTCGTTGCGCGGGTACATCATGGGCTGGCCCATGGAATATTTGTACACCATGGCGGCCAGGGTCGGCATTTTGGCGATCAGGCGGATAGCCGAGATCTCGCGGTGGTGGGCATCGTTGATGTCCAGCGAGTCGTGGTAGAAGGCGGAGAGGGCGCCGACAACGCCACACATGATAGCCATCGGGTGGGCGTCACGACGGAAGCCATTGAAGAAGGTTTTCAGTTGCTCGTGCACCATGGTGTGGTTCTTGATGGTGCTGTCGAACTTGGATTTTTCTTCGTCGGTGGGGAGTTCGCCCTTGAGCAGCAGGAAGCAGGTTTCTAGAAAATCCGCTTTTTCTGCAAGCTGATCAATGGGATAGCCGCGGTGCAGAAGCACGCCTTTATCACCATCAATATAAGTAATCTTGGATTCACAGGATGAGGTGGCCATGAAGCCGGGGTCGAACGTGAAAACGCCTTCTGCAGTGAGGCCGCGAACATCCACTACATCGGGACCCATGGTCCCGGAATAGACCGGTAGGTCAATGGGGGCAGCGCCCTCGATGATCAATTGCGCTTTTTTGTCAGCCATTGATGGCCTCCTGTTTTGCTGTATCGAAAAGGTGACCCCCCACGCAGGGCCCGCATCACTATAAGGTGATAAATCGGTTTGTCAATTGTACTGATAGTGAAAGGAAATGAGCGCAATTAAAAGCTTTTAATAGACTTGCAAATGTGTTTTGGCTGATACCGGTCATACGCGATTCAGAGCGCTTTGCAACAAGCTGTTGCATTGTAATCAATGGTCCAAGTCTCTATACTCCTTGACCGGCAAAGTGACTCACAGGGCCTCTTGCAGGGGCTGCAGTACAGGGTTACGCACCTTCCTATAATCCAGCCCTGCCCACAGGGCCATGAGTGTGAATATAGCCGTGAATAGCAAAAGACCCGTCAACCTAGACCTCAGGACAATCAAACTTCCTGTCACAGCCTATACGTCAATTCTCCATCGCATCTCTGGCGTGATTCTGTTCGTTTCCATCGCAATTCTGCTGTGGATGCTGGACACATCACTGAGTTCGGAAAGCGGTTTCGAGCAAGTTCAAGATTGCCTTCAGCACCCGCTGGCCAAACTGGTCGTGTGGGGCATTCTCGCTGCGCTGCTTTATCACCTGGTCGCCGGTGTGCGCCACCTGGTAATGGATGCTGGCGTGGGTGAAGGCCTTGAAAGCGGCAAGCGTGGCTCGCAGGCAGTGATCGTTATCTCTGTCATTCTGATTGTTCTTCTGGGGGTTTGGATATGGTAACTAACGTCACCAACCTGTCTCGCAGCGGCCTTTATGACTGGATGGCGCAACGCGTTTCCGCTGTTCTGCTGGCTGCTTATGTGCTGTTTTTACTCGGTTATCTGATCGCTCATCCGGGTCTGACCTTTGCTGAATGGCAGGGTTTGTTCAGCCAGAACTGGATGCGCATCTTCAGCCTGCTCACGCTGGTTGCCCTGAGTGTGCATGCCTGGGTTGGCATGTGGACCATTTCAACCGATTACCTGACTCCCATGGCGCTGGGCAAATCTGCCACTGTCGTCCGCTTCCTGTTCCAGGCGGTCTGCGGTCTTGCCATGTTTGTGTTTTTTGTCTGGGGCGTGCAGATCCTGTGGGGTATTCGATAAATGTCTAACATGCGTACTTTGACTTTTGATGCCATCATCATCGGTGGTGGTGGTGCCGGCATGCGCGCTGCGCTGCAGCTGGCTCAGGGCGGTCACAAGACGGCCGTTATCACCAAGGTGTTTCCGACTCGTTCGCACACTGTATCTGCCCAGGGCGGCATTACTTGCGCGATCGCCTCGGCTGATCCGAATGACGATTGGCGCTGGCACATGTACGACACCGTCAAGGGCTCCGATTATATCGGTGACCAGGACGCTATCGAATACATGTGTTCCGTAGGTCCTGAGGCGGTGTTCGAGCTTGAGCACATGGGGCTGCCGTTCTCACGTACCGAGCAGGGCCGCATCTATCAGCGTCCGTTCGGTGGCCAGTCAAAAGGGCCGGACAACCCGACTCAGGCTGCACGTACTTGCGCCGCAGCTGACCGTACTGGTCACGCGCTGCTGCATACGCTGTATCAGAACAACGTCAAGCACGACACGACTTTCCTCAACGAGTGGTATGCGGTTGATCTGGTGAAGAACCAGGACGGCGCCATCGTGGGCGTGATCGCAATCTGCATTGAAACCGGTGAAACCGCTTACATTCGCTCCAAGGCCACAGTACTGGCTACCGGCGGCGCGGGTCGTATCTATGCATCCACCACCAACGCGCTGATCAACACCGGTGACGGTGTGGGCATGGCGCTGCGCGCGGGCGTGCCGGTGCAGGATATCGAAATGTGGCAATTCCACCCGACCGGTATCGCTGGCGCGGGCACCCTGGTGACCGAAGGTTGTCGTGGTGAAGGTGGTTACCTGATCAACAAGGACGGCGAACGCTTCATGGAGCGTTATGCGCCCAACGCCAAGGACCTTGCCGGTCGCGACGTTGTTGCCCGTTCCATGGTCAAGGAAATCCTGGCTGGCAACGGTTGCGGCCCTGATGGCGACCACGTAATGCTGAAACTGGATCACCTGGGTGAAGAAGTACTGCATAGCCGTCTGCCGGGCATCTGTGAGCTGTCCAAGACCTTCGCGCATGTTGATCCCGTTGTTGCGCCTATTCCTGTGGTCCCCACCTGTCACTACATGATGGGTGGTATTGCTACCAACATTCATGGTCAGGCAATTACTCGCGACTCGGCTGGCAACGACAAGATCGTCGAAGGTCTGTTTGCGGTCGGTGAAGTGGCGTGCGTATCCGTGCACGGCGCCAACCGCCTGGGCGGCAACTCGCTGCTAGACTTGGTGGTATTCGGTCGCGCTGCTGGTCTGCACCTCGAAAGCGCGCTGAAGGAAGGCGTTGATTACCGTGATGCCTCGCAATCCGATATCGATGCTTCGCTGGCTCGCCTGTCTGGCTTGAACGAGCGTACCAAGGGTGAAGATGTCGCGCCGCTGCGCAAAGAGTTGCAGAACTGCATGCAGAACTACTTCGGTGTATTCCGTACCGGTGAGTTCATGCAGAAGGGCATCACTCAGCTGGCTGATCTGCGGGAGCGTATCGCGACCGCGAAGATCGACGACAAGAGCCAGGCGTTCAACACTGCGCGTATCGAAGCGCTGGAACTGCAAAACCTGCTGGAAGTGGCGGAAGCCACCGCGATCGCAGCCGAAGCCCGCACCGAAAGCCGCGGCGCTCACGCGCGTGAAGATTTTGAGGATCGCGATGACGTGAACTGGCTGTGCCACAGTCTGTACATGCCTGAAACCAAGCAGCTGGAGAAGCGGGGCGTTAACTTCTCGCCGAAGACAGTGCCTGCCTTTGAACCTAAAGTGCGTACCTACTAAGGGTGACCGATATGTTGCAAGTAAGTGTTTATCGTTATAACCCCGAAACCGACAACGCGCCGTTCATGCAGGATTTCCAGGTCGACACCGGCGGCAAGGACATCATGGTTCTTGACGTACTGGCGCTGATCAAGGAACAAGACGTGGGCATGGCCTACCGTCGCTCCTGCCGCGAGGGCGTGTGCGGTTCCGATGGCATGAACATCAACGGCAAGAACGGCCTGGCGTGCATCACACCGCTGTCCGATGTTGTGAAAAACAACAAGCTGGTACTGCGTCCTTTGCCTGGTTTGCCGGTAATTCGTGACTTGGTTGTAGATATGAGCATCTTCTACAAGCAGTACGAAAAGGTTCAGCCGTATCTGCAAAATGACACGCCGGCGCCCGCTATCGAGCGCCTGCAGTCTCCCGAAGAGCGGGAAAAGCTGGATGGCCTGTACGAGTGTATTCTCTGTGCGTGCTGCTCTACTTCCTGTCCTTCGTTCTGGTGGAACCCCGACAAGTTCATCGGTCCCGCTGGTCTGTTGCAGGCATACCGCTTTCTGGCGGACAGCCGCGACGAGAAGACCGAAGAACGTCTGGCTTCACTGGATGACCCGTTCAGCGTGTTTCGCTGCCGTGGCATCATGAACTGCGTCAATGTGTGCCCCAAAGGTCTTAACCCGACCCGGGCAATCGGACACATTCGCAACATGTTGCTGCAAAGCGGTACCTGATCGGCTGTAATTGCATTAAGTTGGCCTGAGCCGGCCCCTGCTACAAGGGGTCGGACAGTTTTAAGACGAACCGCTAGCTCAAAAAGCCGCGGTTTGTATGTACCTAAACCAACAGGGGCAATCGGGTAACACCCGAACTATCTGTCGGGGCCGGCAATTTTCCGTTATGACGGGATATGTGGCAGCAAGGTAGGAAGCAGCGACACTGCTTCGATACCACCAAACATATTCTGCGCGGATGGCAGAGTTGTATTTGCCAATTAATGGTCTTTGCGCCAGATGGTGTCCCCATAACAGGGTGACCAAGCATGCCAGACAGCGAAATGCAGCAGCTGTGGAGCACGTCTCACATATCCGGTGGGAATGCATCCTATGTTGAAGAGCTTTATGAGCTCTACCTGCAAGATCCGAACAGCGTTGCCGAAGAATGGCGCAGCTATTTCCAGAAGCTGCCTCAAGTTAACGGCCATGCCGGATCAGATGTCCCTCATTCCGCCATTCGCGACCACTTTCTCCTGCTTTCCAAGGGCAATCGACGTCCTCAGGCCTCCGCTGGCCAGGTCAGCAGTGAACACGAGAAAAAGCAGGTCGACGTTCTCCGCCTGATTCACTCCTACCGCATGCGCGGCCACCAGGCAGCCAAGCTCGACCCGCTCGGGTTGTGGAAGCGCGAAGAGATTGCGGACCTCACGCTGTCTGACTACGACCTGACCGAAGCTGATCTAGACACCGTGTTCCGTACCGGTGAACTGCAGTTCGGAACCGGTGAGGCAACGCTGCGCGAAACACTGGAAGGGCTGAAGACCACCTACTGCTCGACCTTTGGCGCCGAATACATGCACATTGTCGACTCTGCTCAGCGCCGCTGGTTTCAGCAGCGGATGGAGAGTGTTCGCGGGCGTCCGCAGTTGGGCGTCGATACCAAGCGTCATTTGCTGGAGCGCCTCACCGCTGCAGAGGGCCTGGAAAAATATCTGGGTACCAAATACCCCGGCACCAAGCGCTTTGGCGTGGAAGGCGGCGAAAGCCTGATTCCCATGCTGGACGAGATTATCCAGCGCTCCGGCTCTTACGGCACCCAGGAAGTAGTGCTGGGGATGGCGCACCGCGGTCGCTTGAACGTGCTGGTCAACACGCTTGGCAAGAATCCTCGCGACCTGTTCGACGAGTTTGAAGGCAAGAAGAAAGTGGACATGGGGTCCGGTGACGTCAAGTATCACCAGGGTTTCTCGTCCAACGTCATGACCTCAGGTGGCGAGGTTCACTTGGCCCTGGCGTTCAACCCCTCCCACCTGGAGATCGTTTCTCCGGTGGTCGAAGGCTCTGTGCGCGCGCGTCAGGATCGTCGTCTGGATACCACCGGCGACAAGGTACTGCCGATCAGCATCCATGGCGACGCGGCCTTTGCCGGCCAGGGTGTGGTCATGGAAACCTTCCAGATGTCGCAGACCCGGGCCTACAAGACCGGTGGGACCATTCACATCGTAGTCAACAACCAGGTCGGCTTTACTACCAGCCGCCAGGACGATGCGCGCTCTACCGAATACTGCACCGACGTGGCCAAGATGATTCAGGCGCCGATCTTCCATGTGAATGGTGATGATCCGGAAGCCGTACTCTTCGTTACCCAACTGGCGGTTGATTACCGCATGCAGTTCAAGCGTGACGTGGTCATCGATCTGGTGTGCTACCGCCGCCGTGGTCACAACGAAGCGGATGAGCCCTCCGGCACCCAGCCGCTGATGTACGACATCATCACCAAGCATGCCACTACCCGTGAAATCTACGCCGACCGTCTGGTGGGCGAAGGTGTGCTGACCAAGGATGAGGTCCAAGAGTATTTCGAGGAATACCGCAATGCGCTGGACAACGGCGACCACGTGGTAAAGAGCCTGGTCAAGGAGCCGGATAGCAGCTCTTTCGTCGACTGGGCCCCTTACCTGAATCACAAGTGGACCGCGCGTCATGACACCAGCTTCGACCTGAAAACCCTCCAGGAGTTGGCCAACAAGCTGACTGATCTGCCCGACGGGCTGGTACTGCAGCGTCAGGTCAGCAAGATCGTCGAGGACCGTCGCAAGATGGCTGCCGGCGCGCTGGCGCTGAACTGGGGTTTTGCTGAAACCATGGCATACGCAACGCTGCTGCATGAGGGGCACCCCATTCGTATCACCGGACAGGACGTGGGTCGCGGTACTTTCTCGCACCGCCATGCCGTTTTGCACAGCCAGAATGATGGCCGCGCCTACGTGCCGCTACGCAAACTGAGCGACAACCAGCCACGTTTCGATATCTACGACTCGCTGCTGTCCGAAGAAGCGGTGCTGGCCTTTGAATACGGTTACGCGACGACCACGCCCAACGCCCTGGTTATCTGGGAAGCGCAGTTCGGTGACTTCTTCAATGGCGCGCAGGTGGTGGTGGATCAGTTCATCACTAGCGGTGAGCACAAGTGGGGTCGCCTCTGTGGTTTGACCATGCTGTTGCCGCACGGTTATGAAGGGCAGGGGCCGGAGCACTCTTCCGCTCGTCTGGAGCGCTTCCTTCAGCTGTCTGCGGAGCACAATATTCAGGTTTGTGTGCCGTCCACGCCGGCGCAGGTGTATCACATGCTGCGTCGTCAGGTGATTCGTCCATTGCGTAAGCCTTTGATTGCCCTCACACCCAAGTCGCTGCTGCGCCACAAGCTGGCTACCTCGACCCTTGAGGAGCTGTCCGACGGTTCTTTCCAGACGGTGATTCCCGAGGTGGATGCGCTTGATCCGAAGAAAGTCGATCGCGTCGTCATGTGTAGTGGCAAGGTCTACTACGACCTGCTTGAGAAGCGTCGCAAGGAAGAACTCGACAACATCGCAATCATCCGCATTGAGCAGCTCTATCCCTTCCCCGAAGATGACCTCGGCGAGGTGCTGGCACCCTACAAGCACCTCAAGAAGGTCGTCTGGTGTCAGGAAGAGCCCATGAACCAAGGCGCCTGGTATTGCAGTCAGCATCACATGCGTCGGGTTCTTGCCGACCACAAAACCAAAAATCTGTATCTGGACTACGCTGGACGAGAGGCTTCTGCCGCGCCGGCCTGCGGCCATCCTTCCATGCATGCGGAACAGCAGGAAAAGCTCCTGCAAGACGCTTTTACTGCCTGAGCAACGGCGACAACAGAGAATTTATAAGGATCGACAATGGCTATTGAAATCAAGGCCCCTACTTTTCCGGAATCGGTTGCTGACGGCACAGTCGCTACCTGGCACAAGCAACCGGGCGATGCAGTAAAGCGTGACGACCTGCTCGTCGACATCGAAACCGACAAGGTGGTGCTGGAAGTATTGGCCGAAGCTGACGGCGTTATGGGCGATATCGCCAAAGCCGAAGGCGACACTGTTTTGAGCGGTGAAGTACTGGGCAGTCTGAAAGACGGTGAAGCTGCATCAGCACCTGCTGCCAAGCCGGCCGAGGCCAAGGCCGAAGCCGCTCCGGCTGCTGCCGAGTCGACTGACGAGCCCATGCTGTCTCCGGCGGCACGCAAGCTGGCGGAAGAGAATGGTCTGGCTGCAGCCGACATCACCGGTACTGGCAAAGGCGGTCGCGTCACCAAAGAAGACGTGCTGAACGCAGTCGAAGCCAAGAAGAACGCGCCAGCGGCAGCGCCGGCTGCGAAGCCTGCTGCTGCACCTGCTGCGGTCGCGGTGGGTGAGGGTGATCGGGTCGAGAAACGTGTGCCCATGACGCGTTTGCGCGCACGTATTGCCGAGCGTCTGGTTGATGCCCAGTCCAGCATGGCCATGTTGACGACCTATAACGAAGTCAACATGAAGCCGATCATGGATCTGCGCAAGAAGTACAAGGACCTGTTCGAGAAGAAGCACGACGGCGTGCGTCTGGGCTTCATGTCCTTCTTCGTCAAGGCGGCTACCGAGGCGCTGAAGCGTTATCCGGCGGTGAATGCTTCGATCGACGGCAATGACATCGTTTATCACGGTTACCAGGACATCGGCGTCGCGGTTTCCAGTGATCGTGGTCTGGTCGTTCCGATTCTGCGCAATACCGAGCACATGGGGCTGGCGCAGATCGAAGGCACCATCGCTGATTACGGCCGCAAGGCCCGTGACGGCAAGCTGACCATGGAAGAAATGACCGGGGGCACCTTCACCATTTCCAATGGCGGCGTATTCGGCTCGCTGCTGTCGTCACCCATCGTCAATCCGCCGCAGGCCGCTATTCTGGGCATGCACAAGATTCAGGAACGCCCCATGGCCGACAATGGTCAGGTGGTCATTCTGCCGATGATGTATTTGGCTCTGTCCTATGATCACCGCCTGATCGACGGCAAGGAAGCGGTGAGCTTCCTGGTCGCCATCAAGGATTTGCTGGAAGACCCGGCACGTCTGATTCTGGAAGTCTGACAGGGCGGTACGCTTTCAGCGGCAACATTAGGCGCTGCTCAGCACACAGGGTGCTGAGCAGCCTTCGAATTATTGCTGCCAACAGAGGATTTGGTTATGAGTCAGAAATACGATGTGGTAGTCATTGGTGCGGGCCCCGGCGGTTACGTCGCGGCTATTCGCGCTGCACAGCTGGGTTTGAAAACCGCCTGTATCGAAAAGTATGTGGGTAAGGATGGCAAGCAGGCGCTCGGCGGCACTTGCCTGAACGTGGGCTGCATCCCTTCCAAGGCACTGCTCGACAGCACCTGGAAGTACCATGAAGCGAAAGAGGGCTTCAAGATTCACGGCATCGACATCAAGGGCATCAATATGGATGTTCCTGCGATGGTCGAGCGCAAGGACAAGATCGTCAAACAATTCACTGGCGGTGTTGCCACCCTGTTCAAGGCAAACGGTGTGACCAGCATCGAAGGTCACGGCAAGTTGCTGGCAGGCAAGAAGGTTGAGGTTACTGCACCGGACGGCACCACCAGCATCATCGATGCTGAAAACGTGATCCTGGCCTCCGGCTCGGTGCCGATCAACATTCCCCCGGCACCGCTGACGGACGACATCATCGTTGACTCTACCGGCGCGCTGGAATTTACCACCGTACCCAAGAAGTTGGGCGTGATCGGCGCCGGCGTTATTGGTCTGGAACTGGGCTCGGTATGGCGTCGTCTTGGCGCTGAGGTGGTTGTTTTTGAAGCCCTTGATACCTTCCTCGGCCTGGCCGACGAGCAGGTTGCCAAGGAAGCGCTCAAGACTTTCACCAAGCAGGGTCTTCAGGTGCGCCTGGGCGCCCGCGTTACCGGTACCGAGATCAAGCGCAAGCAAGTTGTGGTTTCCTTCTCTGACTCCGAAGGCGAACAGCAACTGACCTTTGACAAGCTGATTGTTGCGGTTGGTCGTCGTCCTTACACCGAAAACCTGCTGGCCTCCGATTGCGGTGTGGATCTGGATGAGCGTGGCATGGTGTTTGTCGATGATTACTGTGCTACCAGCGTGCCCGGCGTTTACGCTGTGGGCGACATGGTGCGCGGCCCGATGCTGGCGCACAAGTCCTCGGAAGAGGGCGTCATGGTTGCTGAGCGCATCGCTGGCCACAAGGCGGCCATGAACTACGATCTGATCCCCTCGGTTATTTACACTCACCCAGAAATCGCGTGGGTCGGCAAGAACGAGAAGCAACTCAAAGCCGAAGGCGTTGAGTATAACGTCGGCGTATTCCCCTTCGCGGCCAGCGGTCGTGCAGTGGCAGCCAACGATACCGGCGGCATGGTCAAGATGATTGCCGATGCCAAGACCGACCGCGTGCTGGGCGTTCACGTTATTGGGCCAAGCGCGGCCGAATTGGTGCAGCAGGGCGCCATTGCCATGGAATTTGGCACCAGTGCCGAAGACCTCGGCATGATGGTGTTTTCGCACCCGACCCTGTCTGAAGCACTGCACGAAGCTGCTTTGGCGGTCAATGGTCACGCGATTCACATCGCCAACCGCAAGAAGCGTTAATATAGCGATCCAGAGACCGAGCGGTTACTCAGTGACCGTCCGGTTTTCGCGAAGAATAACTTTGACCGAGTGATCGGTCAGGCCACAACGAGGTGGTCAGTCAGCTGGCTGGAAACGTTTTTCCCGACGCATTAGCTGCGCCAGCGGTTACAAAATGTAACCCTGGGATGGTATGTAGTGTTTACCATGTTCGGGCTGACAGGCTTCCGGCAGGCGGCATTGGTGGCGGCAACTCGCAGAGTGGCGGCTAGAAAGTAATTCCTACACGATCAAAACGGTAGATAAGCATGAATCTTCACGAATATCAGGGGAAGCAGCTGTTCGCTGAATACGGTCTTCCAGTATCCAAGGGCTTCGCTGTTGACACTCCGGAAGACGCGGCAGACGCGTGTGACAAAATTGGCGGCGATATGTGGGTCGTCAAGGCTCAGGTTCACGCTGGTGGTCGCGGTAAGGCTGGTGGTGTAAAGCTGGTCAAGAGCAAAGAAGAAGCCAAAGCCTTCGCCGAAAAGTGGCTGGGTCAGCGTCTGGTAACCTACCAGACTGACGCCAGCGGTCAGCCCGTCAGCAAGATTCTGGTCGAGTCCTGCACTGATATCGCTCAAGAGCTTTATCTGGGCGCCGTAGTCGATCGCTCCACTCGCCGCATCGTTTTCATGGCTTCCACCGAAGGTGGTGTTGAAATCGAGAAAGTGGCTGAAGAAACTCCCGAGAAGATCCTCAAAGCTACCATCGATCCGCTGGTTGGCCCGCAGCCATACCAAGGCCGCGATCTGGCTTTCCAGCTCGGTTTGAAAGGCGATCAGATCAAGCAGTTCACCAACATCTTCGTAGGTCTGGGCAAGCTGTTTGCCGACTACGATCTGGCTCTGCTGGAAATCAACCCGCTGGTGATCAAGGAAGACGGCAACCTGCACTGCCTGGACGCCAAGATCAACATCGACGGCAACGCCATGTACCGCCAGCCCAAGCTGCGCGCCATGCACGACCCATCTCAGGATGACCCGCGTGAAGCCCACGCTGCCAAGTTCGAACTGAACTACGTTGCCCTCGAAGGTAACATCGGCTGTATGGTCAACGGTGCCGGTCTGGCCATGGGTACCATGGACATCGTCAACCTGAACGGCGGCAAACCAGCCAACTTCCTGGATGTGGGCGGCGGCGCAACCAAAGAGCGCGTGACCGAAGCCTTCAAGATCATCTTGTCCGACTCCAACGTCGCGGCGGTTCTGGTCAACATCTTCGGCGGTATCGTTCGCTGCGACATGATTGCCGAAGGCATCATCGGCGCCGTGAAGGAAGTGGGCGTTAAAGTCCCTGTGGTCGTTCGCCTTGAAGGCAACAACGCCGATCTCGGCGCCAAGGTACTGGCCGAAAGTGGCCTGAACATCATCGCTGCAACCAGTCTGACCGACGCTGCCCAGCAAGTCGTCAAGGCCGCGGAGGGTAAATAATGAGCATCCTGATCAACAAAGACACCAAGGTAATCTGCCAGGGCTTCACCGGCTCGCAGGGCACCATGCACTCCGAACAGGCTATCGCCTACGGCACCAAGATGGTTGGTGGCGTTACCCCGGGCAAGGGCGGTACTACGCACCTGGGCCTGCCGGTGTTCAACACCGTACGTGAAGCAGTAGAAGCCACCGGCGCTGACGCCAGCGTGATCTACGTACCGGCGCCGTTCTGCAAGGACTCCATCCTGGAAGCAGCCAACGGTGGCATCAAGCTGATCGTGTGCATCACCGAAGGCATTCCTACCCTGGACATGCTGGATGCCAAGGTTCGTTGCGACGAACTGGGCGTACGCCTGATCGGCCCTAACTGCCCGGGCGTCATCACCCCCGGTGAGTGCAAGATCGGCATCATGCCCGGCCATATTCACCTGCCAGGCAAGGTCGGTATCGTATCCCGTTCCGGCACCTTGACCTACGAAGCGGTCAAGCAGACCACTGACGCCGGCTTCGGTCAGTCCTCCTGTGTTGGTATTGGTGGTGACCCGATCCCGGGTTCCAACTTCATCGACATTCTGGAAATGTTCGAGAAGGATCCGGCGACTGAAGCCATCGTCATGATCGGCGAGATCGGCGGAAGCGCAGAAGAAGAGGCGGCTGCTTACATCAAGGCCAACGTCAGCAAACCCGTTGTGTCCTACATCGCAGGTGTTACTGCCCCGGCAGGCAAGCGTATGGGTCACGCTGGCGCGATCATCTCCGGCGGCAAGGGTACTGCCGACGAGAAGTTCGCTGCGCTGGAAGACGCCGGTGTGAAAACCGTGCGTTCGCTGGCTGATATCGGCAAGGCGCTGTCCGAGCTGACCGGCTGGGCAATGAAGTAAACATCTGAGCACATCAGATGATGAGCAAAACCCCGCCAAGGCGGGGTTTTGTTTTTACAAATACCCTATTTCGGTGGCAGGGCAACCTGATGCCAATTGAGCTATAACCAGCAGACACCCGCTGTTTTACGGCCAAGCAACACATAAGGATTCAATGATGCCGGGGTTTGACCGCGTCAACAGCCTGCATTTGATGGTAGGTGGTTTTCAGGCCGTGCTGGCCTATGGTTTGTACGAAGCTGCCGAGCAGACCGTATGGCCCGCTACCCACGCCGCTGCCTTCATTCCGCTGTTCATGATCATGCTGTTTTTCCCCTTTGCGTTCTATTGCGCCAGCCGCGCGCTCACGGTGAGGCGCTGGCTGATCAGCTTTGCAATTGCCTTGCTGGCAGCGGCGGTGGGTTTGTATCAGGGGCTGACCGTCAGCGGCTTGACCAGTAACGGCGCGGTGTTGGAGCCAGACTGGTCGCCTGAGAGCGTCGGAGATTATCTGGTGCCAGGGTTGATTCTCGGTTTGGCTTTGTTTCTGCTGGTGCCGGCCATGGCGCTATACCAGCGCGGGCTGCGCATTGAGCACAAGCAATGGATGCAGTCGCTGCAGCAGAATGCCCAGTTGCTGATGCAGGCGGCGCTGGTGTTGGGGCTATTCTGGGCGGTGTTGATGTCTGCCGCGGCCTTGTTCGATTTGATCGGGCTGGCGTTCTTGCAAGATCTGATCCGACGCAGTTGGTTCTCCATTCCGCTGAGTGTGCTGGTTTTCTCGCATGGTGTATCGCTGGCGGTGCGCCATCATGGTGTTTCAGACTACCTCTCGGATCGGGCTGGGCGTTTGTGTGGCTGGCTCTTTCCAGTGACGGTGCTGCTGAGTGTGGGTTTTGTGCTCAGCTGGTTGGTACAGGGTATCGATACATTGCTGGCGACCGGGCATGCGGCCAACCTCTTGCTGTGGTTCGTCACACTGAATCTGTTGTTGCTGGTTCTGAGCGTGCAGATGGGGGCAGAGCGGAGATCGCCGCCGCGCTGGCTCGGCTGGGTAATGCTGGCCGGTGCACTGGCGCTACTGCCCATGGTCGCTGTCGCGGGTTACGCGCTGGGTTTGCGGGTGGAGCAGTACAGTCTTACTCCAGCGCGCGTCTGGGCGATGTTCGTCAACCTTGTGCTCATGGTCATGGTGTTGGGCTATCTGCTGTACGCGCTACAGACGGTCAGGTCAGGTACCTCGCCCTGGCTGCGCAGAACCAGCGGCTGCGCAGCCGCGCTGGTGGTGCTTGGCATTCTGTTGATGCTCGGCGGCCCGCTTGACCCGCGACGCGTCAGCGTTGCCAGTCAGATGGCGCGTTTGGCCGAGCCTGAACTGGATAACGCCGCACTGGTGCGCTTTCTGGCACGCGAAGGCGGTCGTTTCGGAACCAATGCGCTGTTGCAGTTGGCCAAGCAGGCGGGCGAGCCGGGTAGTGCGGTGGCGGTGCGCGCAGCGCTCGCGCGTGATGCGCTGGAGCGTGTAGACGGCTCACCGGGCGATGCTCTGATGAGCATCATCCGTGACTTGCCGGTTTTTCCTGCTGGAGTAGAAGTGCCGCCAGGGCTACAGGAGGAGCTGGCTGATTACCCGGCGCTGGCCGGCTGTGCTGGGGATCTGGCTGCGCACAATGCTTGTCTGATCTGGCAGCTGCAGCTAGGCGATAGCGGGCCAGTGCAGTATCTGCTGCTAAGGCGCAATACGGCCGCTTATCCGCATGAGGTGCTATGGCGATTGTCTGCCAGTGGCGACTGGGGGCAGGGTGGTCATATCGATTTGCAAAGCGATTGCGGAAGGCCGCTGGCGCCCAGTGCGCTGTTTGATGCCGTGGTTGCCGGTCAGGTGGAGCAGGTGCCAAAACCGAGCAGAGATCTGTTGGTAAACGGCAAACGAATCAACGCTGCGCTCTGGGAGCAGTCCGACTGTGACCAAGCCAGTAACAAGTAATGCGTTCGAGGCGCAGGGATGTGGTACTCGTGCAGCGAACAGGTAACTGAAAACTGATGAAAACATTGAAAGCATTTGACGTTCTGGCGCTGGGTTTCATGACCTTTGCCTTATTCCTCGGGGCGGGTAACGTCATCTTTCCGCCGAGCGCCGGGCTCGCAGCGGGTGAGCACATGTTGCCGACGGCGCTAGGCTTCATGCTGACGGCCGTGGGCCTTCCGCTGTTGACACTGATTGCGCTGGCCCGTGTTGGCGGTGGTCTGGCCGAACTGACCACGCCATTGGGGCATTGGCCAGGGCTGTTGCTGAGTGTGGCGGTATACCTGGCCATTGGTCCCTTGTTTGCCACGCCGCGCACCACTGTCGTTTCTTACGAGTTGGGCGTTGTGCCCTTTGTGCAGGATAGTTGGCAAACCCTGTTGTGCTACAGCGTGCTGTACTTCTCTGCGGTTATTTTCCTGGCGTTAAAACCGGGTCAACTGGTACAGCGCGTTGGTATGTTCATAACACCTGTACTATTGCTCGGGCTGACGCTGCTGGGGGCGGCTGCGGTGCTGTTTCCGGCCGGTGAGATGGCGGCGGTTGGGGCAACCTACCGCGACGGAGCGATGCTCAAAGGCTTCGTGCAGGGCTACCTGACCATGGATACGCTGGGCGCACTGGTGTTCGGTATTGTGATTACCACGGCCATTCGTGACCGCGGCATCAGCGCCGAGCGTCTGATCACCAGATATACGGTGCTGGCTGCATTGATAGCGGCGCTGGGCTTATCGCTGGTTTACCTGGCGCTGTTTTACCTCGGCTCCACCAGCAGCGAACTGGTGGGCGCTGACGCAAATGGCGGCGATATTCTCGCAGCTTATGTGCAATTTCGCTTTGGTACGGCGGGTAGTCTTTTGCTGGCGGTGGTCATCATTCTCGCCTGCATGACTACTGCGGTCGGTTTGCTGACGGCCTGTGGCGAGTTTTTCAGCAAGCTTTTACCGGCCAGCTATCGGCAGGTGGTCTGGGTGTTGGGTGTGTTCAGCATGCTGGTGGCGAATCAGGGGCTTGATGCTCTGATTCAGGTGTCGATCCCGGTACTGGTGGGCTTGTATCCGCTGGCGATTGTGCTGGTGTGTCTGAGCTTGGTGGGTCAGGGTTGGGCCCGGCCGCAGAATATTTTGCGCCCGATTATGCTGGTCACCTTGGTGTTTGGTGTTATCGACGGCCTCAAGGCGGCCGGCTTCATGGCAGCAGAAGGTGGCTGGTCCGATGCCTTGCCGCTGGCGGATCAAAGTCTTGGCTGGTTGTTGCCGGTTCTGCTGACGCTGATGCTGGCTATACTGGTGGAGGTTTTTCGCCATGGCAGTTTGCGGCGCAGCGTGGACTGATATAGCTGGCGTTACCAAGGCCGTTTTTTCAAAGAGCGCAGGGAGTGTAAATGCAGTCGTTACCGGATGCGGGAAGTCTTTGGGTCAATCTGTTGGCCATCAGTTGGTTTCTGTTTTGCTGGGTAGGTTACACCTACTACGCACAGCACAAGGGGCGTGATACCGCCTGCCTTGCCAGCGTTCTGCACTTGTATCGACGTGACTGGATGAACCGCCTGTTGTTGCGTGAGCAGCGTATGTCGGACGCCAGCGTGATCGGTAACCTGGAACGCAACACGTCCTTCTTCGCATCCAGCACGCTGCTGATTCTGGCCGGCTTGATTACCGTGCTGGGCGCGACTGACCGTGCGCAGAACCTGCTGCACGAGCTGCCCTTTGTGGCGCAGGTAAGTCGCGAGATATCCGAACTCAAATTGCTGGTGCTGATGGCAATCTTTGTCTATGCGTTCTTCACCTTCTCCTGGGGGATGCGCCAATACAATTTTGCTTCAGTGCTCTTGGGGTCGGCGCCGCTACTGGGCGAAAAGAACGTGACCGAGGCAGAGAAAAACGCGTACGCCGAGCGCATGGCACGGGTGCTGTCGATGGCCGGTAACGAGTTCAACCTGGGGCTGCGGGCCTACTATTTTGCCTTGGGCACGCTGACTTGGTTCATCAATCCGGTTTTGTTCATCGTTACTACGGCGGGCGTGGTCTTCGTGCTGTATCGTCGTGAGTTCCATTCAGATGTGCTGGATATCATGATGTTCAGCCCGGCCCCTGTGGCCTCAACCGTGAATCAGGAGAAGGTCGAATGAGTTTTATCCTATGGTGTTTGTTCTTTGCTGCCTTGTTATTGGTACTTACCAAGGCACCGGTTGCCGTAGCCATGGCGCGCAGCGATGACAAGGGGTATGACAACAGCCACCCGCGTGCGCAGCAGGCAGCACTGACCGGTTGGGGAGCGCGGGCGATGGCAGCGCATGCCAATATGTTTGAGGCCTTTCCGTTGTTTGCCGCGGCGGTGCTGGTGGTGCACTCCACCGGCAGCGTGGGCAGTCTGGCCAACCTGCTGGCGGGGTTGTTTATTGTGGCTCGCGTGCTTTACACGCTGCTGTACTTGGCAGATCGCTCGACCTTGCGCAGTCTGGTCTGGGGCGTGGGATTCATCAGCTGCCTGATCATGCTGGTGTTGCCAGCAATGCGTTGAGCTTAAGCAGAAGCAGTCGTTGCCGAGAGGCGGCAGAAAGAGAGGATGTGGCGTTGCTGGAGCAGATTTAAGTCGATCAGGGGGCCTTCATTTGAAGAGCAGCGGGCATGCCATGCGGCATGCCCGCAACCTGTTACTCTTCTTCGATGGCGCGTTCCATGGATTCCTTGGATTCGACGGCAGCGTCCTTCACCGCGTCACCCTTGTCTTCCACGTAATCAGCAGAGGCATCGTAGGCTTCTTCAATATTCTCGCCTGCGGCATCCATCTTGTCTTCAATGACCTCGCCAGTGGTCTTCTCGTTGCCAGTCACTTCACGGGCTTTCTGCTCAACGGCAGCGCCGGTTTCTTCGGCGGCATCACCCATGCTTTCTACGGCTTCGGAAACGTTTTCCTTGGCGCGGTCCATCTTGTCTTCTGGTTCATCCTGACAACCTGCTACCAGGCCGACGGCACTGACCAGCATCGCAGCTGCAAACAGTTTTTTCATCGTGATCTCCTTGATGATGAAAACAGGCTCATCGTTACGTACTTGTTATTGATCTTACTGCGCTTCCTGGGCTTTCTGCTCGATAGCATCGCCGGTTTCTTCGGCGGCGTCACCCATGTTTTCCATGGCGTCAGAAACGGAATCTGCTGCGTTTTCCATCTTGTCTTCGGGCTCATCCTGGCAACCTGCCAACAGACCCATGCCCGCCATCAAGATAGCTGCTACGGCTAATTTTTTCATCGTAATTCTCCATACTGATGATATTGAATGTCAGGGATATAGGCCGTAAGCGCGGCACGAAGTTCCGTTGGTTGCACTTTCTGGAGTCAAAACTGTGATCTGGGTACTATGCTCACCCTTATGGTGCAGTGATGTGTTCGCTGCATCTGAATGCCAATGGCACAGCGAGCAGCAGGATGAGCAATGAGTAGTATTCAAGAGCGGGCGCAGAACTTTCTGTCTGTGCTGCGGCACTGTCAGCATCTGGGCTTGACCGTTGAGCAGGCCGATGAGAACGGCCTTATCATCAAGCTGCCCTATAGCGACAAAATCGTGGGTAACCCGGTAACGGGCCTGATTCACGGCGGCGCCATCACCACCTTGATGGATACTTGCTGTGGCATTTCGACTGTCTGCTATCTGTCCAGCTTCGAAATCTGTCCGACCCTGGACCTGCGAATCGACTACATGCGCCCGGCCGAGCCAGGCAAGCCGATCTTTGGTTTTGCCGAGTGCTACCGCGTGACACCAACGGTGATCTTTACTCGCGGCGTGGCTTATCAGGGGGATCGCGAACAACCCATCGCTCACGTCGTGGGCACCTTTATGCGTATGGGCAAGACGGGGGAGCAGGGCGCGTTGAACGGCAAGGTTGATGGGGGCGCAACATGAGTCTGAACGAACTGGAGGTGCAACAGGTGGTTGCCAGTTCGCACCAGAGCGGTGATTACAGCCCACTGGTAAAGCTGATTCCGTACGCCAGTATGATCGGCATGGAAGTAACCCGGCTGGGCGATGAGGCGGTGTTTCGCTTGCCCAAGTCGGAAGACAATATCGGCAACCCGGTACTGCCCGCGTTGCACGGCGGCGTGATCGCGGGCTTTATGGAACAGTCTGCCATGCTGCACCTGATGATCTTCATGAACAGTGCGGTATTTCCCAAAATCATCGACTTCTCGGTAGATTACCTGCGGGCCGGGTTATACCGTGATACGTTTGCAACCTGTCAGGTGTGGCGGCAGGGAAGGCGCGTTGGCAATGTGGCAATCACCGCATGGCAAACACGTTCAAAAGAGCCGATCGCAACGGCCAGGGCACATTTCAAGCTCGACTAGCATGGGTAGGGGAGAAGCGCAGAGACATGGAAGCCTTGTTGATTCTGGGTGGTGCAGTCGTCTTTCTTGTCGCTTGGGTATGGTTGGCGCTGGTTAGCCGCGCCTTACCGGTGGGACTGTTTGTGGTCGCCCTGGTGGTACCGGCCGTAACCCTACTCCTGCGGGGCAAAGGCTACGCCACTGCGCCCCGGGTACTGTTGCTGCTGGGTATTCTAGTCAGCCTGGGCGGATTGGCCTTGCTCTACCGGGAACAGCCGGTGCAGTTTGATCGATTGGTCTCGGGCCAGTGGGCGCAACAACCCGCCGACAGCGCACTCAGCGGGACCCTGATGGAACAGCCTTTTATTCCCAATGAAGTTCGCTGGCAGGACAAGCACCTGATTTTTGCAGAGAAAGTGGGCGAGCGTACCCGCCGCTCGCTGGTGGTCAAGTTTGACCGTGCTGAATCTTTGCTGCAGGGTACGGCCATCGACCTGCTCCCAGGCGACGTCGGGCCCTGGCCGGAAATGGTCTTGCAGTGGTATACCGGCGCCCTCGAGCAACCGGGTCTGCGCCGTCTGGAAGGTGCCTACAGTATGAGTCTTGCATTCTCAGCGCAGGGCTCGGCCAATACGCAGATGATCGTTCACCTGCACTTGCCCAGCGAGTTCGGCACGCGCCTGAGTGGCAGTGTCGTGCTGGATGGTCAGCCCAGCTGGTTGGGCAAGTCGGCCGTTGTAGCACCTGTCGAGGCGCCTGTTGAAGAGCCGGCGCCGGAGCCCATGCCCGAATGGCAGGAAATCAGCCTACTGGCGCTGCTGGATGAGCCACGGTTGTTCATTGGCCAGCCGGTGCGCTTGACTACTACCGCAGGCAAGGAATTTTCTGGCGTGTTGAAGGCGGTCACCGCTGACAAGCGCGTAGTGCTAGCACTGCCCCAAGGCGCCAATCAGGTGGATTTCCAATTCCATCCGGTCGATATCGAGCGTCTGCGCGCGCGCAGACGCTGATTGATTTTGCGCCTGCCGCAATGGCAGGCCTTGAAAAACTGCAGCCAGCCCCCATTTCCTCTCCATTGCCGGCCCTCTCTGTTTACGAGAGGGGGCCACGTTTCAACTGAACGCTATGGAGACATTTCGACATGACCGTGGAAAGCCAAAAGGAAACGCTCGGGTTCCAGACTGAGGTGAAGCAGTTGCTGCATCTCATGATTCATTCGATGTATTCGAACAAGGAAATCTTCCTCCGCGAGCTGGTTTCCAATGCGTCCGACGCTTCCGACAAGCTGCGCTTTGAAGCCATCGCCAACCCCGAGTTGCTGGAAGACCAGCCCGATCTGCGCATTCGCATCAGCGCTGACGAGAAAGCCAACACCTTGACCATCGAAGACAACGGCATCGGCATGTCGCGTCAGGAAGTGATCGACCACCTGGGTACCATCGCCAAATCCGGCACCGCGGCGTTCATGCAACAACTGACTGGCGACCAGAAAAAGGACGCTAGCCTGATCGGTCAATTTGGCGTTGGCTTCTACAGCGCTTTCATTGTGGCGGACAAGGTTGAGGTGTTCACTCGCCGAGCCGGCCTGAGTGCCGCTGAAGGGGTGCACTGGGAGTCGGCAGGCGAGGGCGAGTTCAGCATCGCCACTGTCGAAAAGCCCGAGCGCGGCACCCGCATCGTACTGCACCTCAAGCAAGCCGAATCCGAGTTTGCCGACGGCTTCCGCCTACGCAACGTTGTGACCAAGTACTCCGACCACATTTCTCTGCCTATTGAACTGCCCAAGCAACACCACGGCGAAGAGGCTGACAAGCCAGCCGAGATCGAGTGGGAAAGTGTCAACCGCGCCAGCGCACTCTGGACTCGCCCACGTACCGAGGTGAAGGACGAGGAGTACCAGGAGTTCTACAAGCACGTTGCCCACGACTTCGAGAACCCGCTGAGCTGGAGCCATAACAAGGTCGAAGGCAAGTTGGAGTACACCAGCCTGCTGTACGTGCCGGGCCGTGCTCCTTTCGATCTTTATCAGCGTGAGGCGCCGCGTGGTCTCAAGCTCTACGTCCAGCGCGTGTTCATCATGGACGACGCTGAACAGTTCCTGCCGCTGTACCTGCGTTTCATCAAGGGTGTGGTGGACTCCAACGACCTGTCGTTGAACGTCTCGCGTGAGATCCTGCAGAAAGATCCGGCCATCGACAGCATGAAGTCGGCGCTGACCAAGCGCACGCTCGACATGCTGGCGAAACTGGCCAAGAACGAGCCGGAGCAGTATGCCACCTTCTGGAAAGCCTTCGGCAGCGTATTGAAAGAAGGCCCGGCGGAAGACTTTGCCAACCGTGAGAAGATTGCCAGCCTGCTGCGCTTTGCCTCTACCCAGCAGAACGATGACAGCGAAGTAGTCAGCCTGGACGCCTACCTTGAGCGTATGGTCGAGGGACAAGACAAGATCTACTACCTCACTGGCGAGCGCTACAACCAGGTGAAGAACAGCCCGCACCTCGAGATCTTCCGCAAGAAGGGCATCGAAGTGCTGCTGCTGACCGACCGTATCGACGAGTGGCTGATGAGCCATCTCACCGAGTACAACGGCAAGCAGTTTGTCGACATTGCGCGCGGCGATCTGGATCTCGGCAAGCTTGAAGGCGACGAGGACAAGCAGGAGCAGGAAAAGCAGGCCGAAGCCAAGGCTGACCTGGTCAAGCGCATTCAGGAGATTCTCAAGGACGAGCTGCAGGAAGTACGCGTATCCCACCGTCTGACCGACTCGCCAGCGGTATTGGTGATCAACGAGGACGACATGGGCCTGCAGATGCGCAAGATTCTCGAGGCTACCGGCCAAAAGGCGCCAGAGAGCAAGCCGATTCTTGAGATCAACACCAGCCATCCTCTGCTCGACAAGCTGGATGCCGAGCAGGACGAGGCGCGCTTTGGCGATCTCAGCCGGATACTGTTCGACCAGGCGGCATTGGCCGCAGGTGAGTCCTTGCAGGACCCGGCCGCCTACGTGCGTCGTCTCAACAGCCTGCTGGTTGAACTCAGCCGTTAAGCCGCTGCAGGCTACTGGCGGACACCCCGCCAGTAGCCACAGACAATGTTACGAATGATGCCTGCGCAAGCAGGCATTTTTTATGCGTATAGGGTTATGCTTGGGCCTTTCTCGCAGATGCTGAAAGGAGATGGCAGATGAAAAAGACCCTGAGCACACTGGTAATGACCGGGCTGGCCAGCATGGCGCAGGCCGACATGACAGTGCAGGACGTGGCTTACGAGATCGATGGCGAGCCCTATGCAGGGCTGCTGGTGTTTGATGACAGCATCACCGAGCCGCGCCCGGGCGTGCTCATGGTACCGAACTGGATGGGCGTCACCGAGCAGGCGGCGGAGAAAGCCGCCAAGGTCGCGGGTTCCGATTACGTGGTTTTTGTCGCCGATATGTACGGCAAGGATATTCGCCCGGCCAATGCCGATGAGGCCGGCGCCGCTGCCACCAAGGTGCGCTCCGATCGCCTGTTGATGCGCCACCGCGTGAATGCTGCACTGAATGTGCTGCGTGAGCAGGCTGCCACTGTGCCGCTGCAGACTGATAACCTGGTCGCCATTGGCTTCTGCTTTGGCGGCGGTACCGTACTGGAGTTGGCGCGCTCGGGCACCGAGATCAAGGGCGTCGTTTCATTCCACGGTAACCTGGATACTCCCGAGCCAGCAGACGCCAAGGCCATCAAGATGCCTGTGCTGGTTCTGCATGGCGCCGACGACCCCTTTGTACCTCAGGAGCAGGTCCTGGCCTTCGAAGACGAAATGCGCAACGCCGGTGTGGATTGGCAGTTGGTCAGTTACGGTGGCGCAGTACACTCTTTTTCCGACCCCTACGCAAAAATGCCCGGCAAGGCCGAATATCATCCGCTCGTGGCAAAACGGGCCTTTGCGACGATGCGGCAATTCTTCAACGAGGTGCTCTAGTCAACTGGCCAGCCAGGCGGGTTAGTTCAAGCGATGTATGAGTAATCATGGGTAGCTCAATGTTTCAAAAGAATAAAATTGTTTTCATTGCGCTGCTCTTTACGCTCTTGCCCGCCCTGGCGGTGGCTCAGACGGCGCCCCTGCCGGTCATAGCGGCGGCGGTGGAGGAGCGAACGCTGAACAGCGATATTCAGGCGCTCGGCACTCTGCAGGCCAACGAGTCGGCGCAATTGACCAGTCCGATATCGGCGACCATTTCCCGCATTCACTTCGATGACGGCCAGCGCGTGACTGCCGGCGAAGTACTGGTCGAACTGACCAATCGCGAGCAGGTGGCAGAGCTGGAAGAGGCCAGGGTCGCGCTGGACGATGCGCGGCGGCAGCTGCAGCGCACCCGTCAGCTGGTGGATAACCGGTTTGTGTCGGCGCAGGAGCTGGATGGTCGGCAGCGCGAGTTTGAAGTTGCCCAGGCGCGTCTGGGCGCCGTGGAGGCACGGCTGGCCGACCGCCTGATCAAGGCGCCCTTTGCTGGCGTACTGGGTTTGCGGCAGATCAGTATCGGAACCTTGCTGTCGCCGGGCATGCCGGTCGCCACGCTGCTGGACGACAGCACCATGAAACTGGATTTCAGCATTCCGGAAACCCGTATGGCGCAGCTGCGGCCTGGCCTGGGCATCATTGCCGTGGCCAGCGCCTTTCCCGCTCGCCGCTTTACCGGCAGCATCGTTTCGCTGGATAACCGGGTAGACCCGATCACGCGGGCTATTCGCGTACGCGCCGAGCTGGATAACGAGGAACGTCTACTGCGCGCCGGCATGCTGATGAGCGTCAGCGTGGCCAGTGCGCCGCGGCAGGCGCTGGTGATCCCCGAGGAAGCCCTGCTACCGCTGGGCGACAAGCAGTTCGTGATGCGTATTGAAGGCACGCCGGAGGCACTGCATGCGCAGCGCGTGCGCGTGGACATTGGTGAGCGGCTGCCCGGCCTGGTGGAGATTACCTCCGGCCTGGCGCCGGGTGAGCAGGTAGTGACGCACGGGGGCTTTCGCCTGGTGTCCGGTCAGCCGGTGCTGATCAAGGCCGAACTGGCTGCGGGCGAGGCGGTACGACCGGCGCTTGGCGCGGCGGATCAACCCTGATGCAGCGACTGCCATGATTCTGTCCGATACTGCGGTGCTGCGGCCGGTCTTCGCCACCGTACTCTCCCTGTTGCTGGTGATCTTCGGCCTGGTGGCTTTCAGTGAACTGCCGCTGCGCGAGTACCCGGATATCGATCCGCCCGTGGTGACGATCGAAACCAATTATGTGGGTGCCAACGCCAGTGTGGTCGATTCGCAGATTACTCAGGTAATCGAGGAGCGTATCGCCGGCATCGAAGGCATCGAGTTTATCGAGGCGCGCAGCGAAGACGGCCGCTCGCAGATTACCGTGCGCTTCGCCATCGACAAGGATATCAACGAGGCGGCCAACGATATTCGCGACCGCGTCTCCAGCGCCGCCGGCAACCTGCCGGTCGAGGCCGACCCGCCGGAAGTACAGAAACTCGACGCCAACGAGGATGTGATCGTCTGGTGGAACCTGACCAGCGACCGCCTCAGCCTGCCCGAACTGACCGACTACGCAGAGCGCTATCTGGTAGACCGTTTCTCCACTCTTGATGGTGTTGCACGGGTGCGGGTTGGCGGGTCGCAGCGCTTTGCCATGCGTGTGTGGCTCGACGCCCAGGCGCTGGCGGCGCGCAATCTCACCACAGAAGATGTCGAGCAGGCGCTGCGCCGTGAAAACGTGGAGCTGCCGGCGGGCTCGGTGGAATCGATCAATCGACAGTTCACCGTGCGCGTCACGCGCGCGTTCAATGACGCCGAGCAATTCAGCCGGCTGGTGGTCGCCCGCGGTGAGGATAACTATCTGGTCCGCTTGGGCGAAGTGGCGCGGGTCGAGCGGGGTACCGAGGAAAGCCGCAACCTGTTTCGCGGCAACGGCGTACCCATGGTCGGCATTGGCCTGACGCGGCAGTCCACCGCCAACACGCTGGAAGTGTCGCGCAGTTCCAAGCAACTGGTCGATGAGCTAAACCCGACGCTACCTGAAGGCATGCAGATACTGCCCAGTTACGACAGCGCGATTTTTATCGAAGGCGCGGTAAAGGAGGTCTACAGCACCTTGCTGATTGCACTGGTGCTGGTGGTGATCGCGATTTTCATCTTCCTCGGCAGTCCGCGGGCGATTCTGGTACCAGCGGTGACCCTGCCGGTCTCCATCATGGCGACTTTTATTGCTCTGCTGCTGTTTGGCTTTACCGTCAATCTGCTGACCTTGCTGGCGCTGGTGCTGGCTATCGGGCTGGTGGTCGACGACGCCATTATCGTGCTCGAAAACGTGCGCAGACGCATCGACGAGCTGGATGAAACGCCTTTGGTAGCGGCCTTTTACGGCACGCGTCAGGTTGGCTTTGCGGTGGTGTCGACCACTCTGGTATTGATCGCCGTGTTTGTACCCATCGCTTTCTTGCAGGGTGATGTGGGGCGCCTGTTTTCCGAGTTTGCCCTGACCATGGCGGCGGCCGTGGCCTTCTCCAGTTTCGTTGCGCTCACGCTCTCGCCGGTGCTCGCCGCCAAGGTGCTCAAGCCCCACGATGAGGGGCGCCTGAGCCGCGTGGTAGAGCGTATATTGCACCACAGTCGCGCAGTCTATCGGCGTTTGCTGGTAGCGGTATTGCGGCTCCGTTGGCTGGCGCTCGCGGTGTTTGTGCTGTTGGCGGCTGGCACCGGCTGGCTATTCCAGACGCTGCCCAGCGAATACACCCCGCGCGAGGATCGTGGCACCTTTTTCATCATCGTCAACGGCCCTGAGGGCGCGACCTATGAGTACATGAACGATTACATGGGCGAGATCGAGGCGCGCATGTCGGAGTATGTCGACAGCGGCGAGGTTACGCGCATGCTGGTGCGGGCGCCGCGCTCCTTTGGCGGGGTCACCACCTTCAACACCGGTATGGTCATTGTGGTGCTGGATGACTGGGAGCGCCGCCGCTCCGGCTGGGAGGTCATGCAGCAGGTGCAACGCGACATGGCTGACCTGACCGGAGTACGGGTTTTTCCGATCATGCGCCAAGGCTTTGGTGGTCAGCAGTTGCAACCTTTCCAGCTGGTGATTGGCGGCGCCGGCAGCTACGACGAGTTGGCCGAGTGGCGTGATCTGCTGCTGGCAAAGATCCAGGAGAATAATCCTGGGTTGGAGAACATCGATACCGACTACAAGGAAAACCAGCCGCAGCTGCAGGTCGATATCGACTACGACCGGGCGGCTGACCTGGGGGTGAACATCAGCGTGGTGGGGCGTACGCTGGAGACCATGTTTGGCTCGCGGCGGGTGACCACTTATATCGATGATGGTGAAGAATACGATGTAATCCTGGAAGGTGAGCGCAGCCAGCAACGCAGTCCGGCAGCGCTGGAGAATATCTACGTTCGCTCCGATACCAGCGGGGAGCTGATCCCCTTGTCCAACCTGATCACGCTGCGCGATACGGCGGGCTCCACCACGCTCAATCGTTACAACCGCTCGCGCGCCATTACCCTCAGCGCCTCACTCGCCGAAGGGGTGCCGCTGGGGGTGGCCCTGACACAGGTAGAGCAGATGGCGCGCGAGCTGTTGCCGGAAACCCTGGTGCTGGATTACAAGGGCGACTCCCTGGATTTACGTAACGCCGGCAGCTCGATGGTGTTTATTTTCATCCTTGGGCTGCTGGTGGTGTTTCTGGTGCTGGCGGGACAATTCGAGAGCTTCGTGCACCCGCTGATCATCATGCTGGGCGTACCCATGGCGATTGGCGGCGCGCTACTGGGCCTGTGGCTGACCGGCAATACGCTGAACCTCTACAGCCAGATTGGCCTGGTCATGCTGATTGGCTTGGCGGCCAAGAATGGCATTCTCATTGTCGAGTTTGCCAACCAGCTGCGTGATCAGGGTATGGACTTTGATCAAGCGCTGACCGAGGCCAGTGTCCTGCGCTTGCGCCCAATTCTGATGACCGGTGTGACCACGGTGGCCGGCGCCGTGCCGCTGGTGCTGGCGTTTGGCGCCGGGGCGGAAACCCGCTCGGTAATCGGCATTGTGGTGATTTCCGGCGTGAGCATGTCGATGCTGCTGACGCTTTTTGTCATCCCGGTGCTCTACAGTTTTCTAGCCCGGGGCACCGGCTCGCCGGAGGCAACCGCCAAGCGGCTGGCGGCGGAGCAGGGCAGACCAAGCGAGTAGGGTGCGTGGCCAAGGCAACATAAGCGGGGTCAAGGTTGTGCCATAGGTCGGCGTGATATGCGCCGTAACCGCTGACGTAGAGCGTCTCGTCTGGGCATAATGGGTTAAGAAGTGCGGTAACAAAGGGCGGCTCGACTGTCCGCTACAAAAACAATAATCATCGACACGGAGAATGCAATGTCTCAACCCGAACAACCCGGCTGGCGCTGGGGCCCCTTTACCTTTCGTTTGCCGTTCTACCACACCCGATTCCACTGGCAGGAAGCACTGCAGGGCTTTTTTGTAGCAGCGGCCACCGGCCTGGCGCTGGTGCCCATCATGACCGGTGCCTTTGGTCTGAGCTTCGAAGAAGCCATTGCCGTATCGATGATTCACTCCATTCTGATCGGCTCGGCGCTGATCTTCTTCGGCGAACCCTACGCCCCCGGCTGGATCACGCCCGCGCTGCCGTTGGTACTCACCTTTGTGCTCACCGGTTATGAAGACCCGGTCAGTCGCTTCCAAGCCATGACAGCGCTATCACTCAATTTTGCGGTGTTGCTCATATTGCTGGGCATCACCGGGCTGGGGAAAAAGTTCGTCATCTGGCTACCGGATACGCTGAAGGCCGGCATCATTCTGGGCGCGGCGATTGCCGCGGTGTACCGGGTGTTTGTGGGTGATGAAAGCAGCCCCTCAATTCTTTCGCATCAGCCGGTCAGTATCATTCTGGCCTGTGGCGTGTGCCTGATCTTCTCGTTTTCGCTGCCGCTGCAGAAACTGCGTGAGAAGTCGCGCGCGATTGCCTTGATTGCTGCCCTGGGCCTGCTGCCGGGGTTCTTCGTGGCGGCGCTGGTTGGTCCCATGGTCGGCGAGATTGACTACAACCTGCAGTGGGGCATTCTGTTCCCGCCGGTGGCCGATGCCTTCGCCAAGATGTCGCCCTTTGCCATCGGCTGGCCGAGTGTCGAAATGTTTGTGCAGGCCATTCCGCTGGCGGTCATCACCTACGTTATCCTGTTTGGCGACATTGTCACCGGGAACGAGGTGATTCGTGACGGCATGACCAAGCGTAACGACGAGCATATCGACATCAACCCGACTCGCACGCACCTGTCGGTCGGTATTCGCAACGGCCTGCTGGGTCTGTTTGCACCTTTCTTCCCGACCCAGGGCGCCATGTGGACCGGTGTACAGGTGATCATCGTGCAACGTTGGGCGCAGGGCAAAGCCAGCATGGACAGCCTGCACAGCGGCCTGATCAGCTACTACATGATGGGCATCCCGCTGCTGTTCTTCCTCAAGCCGCTGCTCACAGGTCTGCAGCCGCTGCTGTACGTTGCCTTGGCGTTGACCTTGATGTTGACCGCCTTCGCCTGTGCCTATGTGGCTATGTCGATCCCGCGCAACAACACCTCACGCGGCACCGTATTGCTGATTGGCGCGGGGCTGGCATTTTTCGATCCCTGGACAGGCCTGGCGCTGGGCGTGCTGGCGACCGTGCTGATGGTTGGCTGGGATCGCAGCAGTGACCCGATTCCCCACGAGGATTGAGGTCGACGGCTAACCATGTCGACTGAGCCGGCAAGGGGCTTATTGCGTGGGCCAGGGTGCTTGACCCTGGCCCACGACATGACCACACTGCCGAGCTCCCCTTAATTCGCCCAGTGCGGTCATCATGCGCCCCCGTTCCGATAACCAATACGCCTCCGGCCCGACCAACTGGCGCATCATCCTCAGCCTGTTACCTTATCTGACCGAGTTTCGCGGCCGTGTGCTGCTGGCCATGCTGTGCATGCTGGTGGCCAAGCTCGCCGGTGTCACCGTTCCCTGGCTGTTGAAACTGATCGTGGATCACTTCGACTCCGCGGCCGATGCCCTGGTGCTGGTACCCGTGGCGCTGCTGGCAGCCTATGGTCTCGTTCGATTCTCCTCCGTCTTCTTTGGTGAACTGCGCGACGCGGTATTTGCTCGCGTGGCCGAACGTGCCATGCGGCGTATCTCGCTGCGGGTGTTCGAGCATCTGCACCGGCTTGATCTGAGCTTTCACCTGTCGCGGCGTACTGGCGGCCTGGCGCGAGACATTGAGCGCGGTACCACGGGCATCAGTTTTCTGCTGCGCTTTATGGTCTTCAATATTTTGCCCACGCTGATCGAGATTGGCCTGATCACGGTTATCTTGCTGATCAATTTCAGTGTCTGGTACGCGCTGGCGGTGCTGGGCGCCGTGGTGCTGTATTGCGGTTTCTCCATCTGGTGCACCGAGTGGCGCAACCGCTTCGTGCGTGAGAGCAACCAGCTCGACAACCTCTCCAATACCCGCGCCATCGACAGCCTGCTCAACTTCGAGACGGTCAAGTACTTCGGCAACGAAACCTTCGAGGCGCAGCAGTACGATCAGAACCTGCAGCGCTGGGAAGCGGCGCGCATGAAGAACCGTCTGTCGCTGGTGGCGCTCAACTCCGGTCAGGCGCTGATTATCGCAGCAGCGGTAATGCTGCTGATGTTCATGGCAGCCGGCGAGGTCAGTGCCGGCAGCATGACGGTAGGCGAGCTGGTGATGATCAACGCCTACATGATTCAGCTGTTTGTACCGCTGAATTTCCTCGGGTTCATTTATCGCGAGATCCGCGAAGCCCTGACCAATATCGAGCGCCTGTTCGGCCTGCTGGACGCCCCGGCCAAGGTAGTGGATGCAACGGATGCAGTGCCCTTGCAACTGCGTGGAGGCGAGGTAAGGTTCAAGCAGGTCGCCCATGCGTACGACCCGGCGCGGCCCATACTGGACGACGTCAGCTTTCACATCCCGGCTGGGCATACGCTGGCTATTGTGGGGCCAAGCGGCGCCGGCAAGTCGACCTTGGCGCGCTTGCTGTTCCGCTTTTATGACGTAGCGGCCGGCAGCATCGAGATCGATGGCCAGGATGTCCGCACCGTGACTCAGAACAGCCTGCGTCAGGCCATCGGCGTAGTGCCGCAGGACACCGTACTGTTCAACGCCAGTATCGGCTACAACGTGGCCTATGGCGCGCCGGGCGCGAGTGAAGAAGACATCTGGCGGGTACTGCGGCTGGCGCAGCTGGAAGACTTTGTGCGCGAGCTGCCACAACAGCTGGAGACGCCGGTCGGCGAGCGCGGCCTGAAACTCTCTGGTGGCGAGAAACAGCGTATCGCCATCGCCCGAGTGCTACTCAAGGACCCACCGATCCTGATTCTGGACGAAGCCACTTCATCGCTGGATAGCCACGCCGAACGGCGCATCCTCGATGCCCTGAATCTGGTTGCCAGCAAACGCACCACCTTGGCGATCGCCCATCGGCTCTCGACCATCGTACACGCCGAGCGCATTCTGGTGCTGGATCAGGGGAGCGTAGTCGAGCAGGGCACCCACGCCGAGCTGCTGGCACACCAGGGCGCCTATGCCCGCCTGTGGGCTGATCAGCAACGGGCGGAGCAACACGGCGAACAGACTGATCCGCGTGACGCCTGATTCAGCCGCTGAATCTCCCTTGCCGCGCCGCTAGATTGGCTCAAGAATGAGTCAACCCCAAAAACAACAAGGCGAGTCAGGAGCACAGCATGAGCAGCGTAATCGAACAATGGCACCACATCGTGGAAAATCTCGATGCCAACGGGCTAGATAAACTGCTGGCCGACGATGTGGTGTTTCACTCGCCAGTGGTGCATACCCCGCAAGCCGGCAAGCCCATCACCAAACTCTACCTGGCCGCCGCCATGCAGACGCTGAACGCGCCTGGCCACTTCAAGTACCTGCGCGAAGTGATTGATGGCAACAACGCGGTACTGGAATTTCAGACCGAGATCGACGGCATCACCATCAACGGTGTCGACATGATCCAGTGGAACGACGCCGGCCAGATCATCGACTTCAAGGTCATGGTGCGCCCGCTGAAAGCCGTCAACGCCATCCACGCAGCCATGGGCCGGATGCTGGAGGCGATGAAGCCGAAGGGTTGATGGTTGCAGCCCTGCCCGCGCGGGCAGGGCTGCAATGCTAGTTGGCTATAGGCAATATCTGCGCTGTTGCAGTCTGTGCGGCCAGCAGTTGTTCCAACTGACCACTTTGTATGGCGCTGGCCACTACCTCACCAATCACCAGCACCGCCGGGCTTTGCAGTTTAAAGGCCGCAGCCTGTTCGCAGAGCTTATCCAGGCGACAGGTATGCTGACGCTGCTGTGGTGAACTGGCCTGTTCGATCATGGCGATGGGTGTGCTGGCGGGCATACCGCCGTTGAGCAGGCCTTGCTGGATTTGCTGCAGGCGCGCGACGCCCATGTAAACCACCAGTGTGGTACCGCCCTGGGCCAGACCCTGCCAGTTCAGCTCGCTATCGTCCTTGGTATGGGCGGTGACCAGGGTGACGCCGCGGCTAACGCCGCGCAGCGTTAGCGGGATGCCGCACTGGGTGGCGCCGGCCAGGCCGGCGGTAATGCCGTTGATGATTTCCGACTCCACGCCGCGTGCGCGCAGCCATATGGCTTCTTCGCCGGCGCGGCCAAAAATGCAGGGGTCGCCGCCCTTGAGGCGCACCAGGCGCTTGCCTTGGCGGCCATAGCGCAGCATCAGGCAGTTGATGAATTCCTGCGGGGTAGAACGGCAGCCACCGCGCTTGCCCACGCGAATGATGCGTGCCTGCGGGCAGTGCTCGAGGATCTGCGGGTTTACCAGGTCATCGACCATGACGATCTCGGCCTGGCTCAGTACTCGCGCCGCTTTCAGCGTCAGCAGTTCCGGGTCGCCGGGACCGGCACCTACCAGCCATACAGTGGGGTTCATGGGCGCGTACTCCTTGGATTCGATGGTTTTCATGCCGGTACTGCCACGCTGCTGATCAATCGTTTGATTTCAGGGACGCAGGAACCGCATTGGGTGCCGCAACCGAGTTCCTGTTTCAGGCCATCCAGATTCAGCCCGCGTTCGATACCGGCGCAGATACGGCTCTGACTGACGTCCATGCAGTTGCAGAGCGTCTTGTCCTGCTGATTGCTGGCACCGCCGGGCGGCGCGCTGAGCGGCGCGAGGAACCAGCGGCGCAGCTCTGCATCGGCTTCGCCGCTTTGCCAGACGCTGCGCAGCCAGTTGCGTGCAGCGGTTTCGCCGCTCAGGCGGATGGCGGTAATGCGGCCGTCTTCGATTTTTACCCGTTTGCCAATGGCCCGGCCTGCGTCGTCGTAACGCAGTACCGGGCCGCTATCCAGACCGGTCAGTGCGTCTATCTGGGTCAGTAGGGTCGCATCGGGTGGCGTAGCGGCGGCAGCGCGTATCAGCAGCGCTGGGCGGTCACGCCCGATCAATCCCATGCCGAGGTAGTCGAGGCTTTCGCATAGCGGGCGAATCGCTTCAAAGCGTTGCTGTACCCGAGCTTCTACCAGAACGAACAACTCCCAGGGCAATTCTGCGCGGTGAATATTGACGCTGCTTTGTTTCAGCTCGGGCTGCTTGGATAGTGGATCGAAAGCGGGTTGGGTCAATACATTGCTGCCCAGTCCCTTGAGAAAGCGATCACCCCAGTGCATGGGCAGAAAGGCCTGGCCGGGGCGGACTTGCGCATCGCTTTCCAGCGGTAGAATCAGCTCGCCACGGCGGCTGGTGACGCGCACCAGATCGCCCTCGCTGAGGTTGCGGCTGCTCAACTCGTCAGGATGCAGGCTGAGTAGCGCTTGCTCCACGTGGCCGAACAATTGCGCTGCGGTACCGGTGCGGCTCATGCCGTGCCAGTGATCGCGCAGGCGGCCGGTATTGAGGATCAGCGGAAACTGCGCATCGCGCGTTTCCTGCGGGGCGCGGTAGGGTTCGGCGACAAACCGCGCATGGCCATTGTCGGTGGCAAAGATGCCATCACTGTACAGGCGTGCGGTGCCCTGGCCGGTCTCGGCGTTAAAGGGCCATTGTTGCGGGCCCAGGGTGTCGATCAATGCATGGCTTAAGCCGCTGTAGTCCAGATCGCGGCCTGCGGTGAGTGCCTTGTATTCGTCAAAGATCTGCGCGGGGCTGGTGAAATCGAACAGGCTGGGTTGCCCGGGGCGCAGCTGTTTTTCCAGCCGCCGGGCGAAGTCGCAGACGATCGCCCAGTCTGGCCGCGCGTCGCCGGGCGCCGGCACGGCTGAACGCACATGACTGATGCGCCGCTCGGAGTTGGTTACGGTGCCTTCCTTCTCGCCCCAGCTGGCGGCAGGCAGCAGCAGGTCGGCGTAACGGCAGGTTTCGGTGGTGAAGAAGGCTTCCTGCACTATGACAAAAGGGCAGGCGGCGAGGGCTTCGTGAATCAGCGTCTGGTTTGGCATTGACTGTGCAGGATTGGTACAGGCGATCCACAGCGCCTTGATGCGGCCGCTGCGTACGCCTTCAAACAGCTCAATAGCAGACAGGCCGACGTTGGCGGGCAAGGATTCCACCCCCCAGTAGTCAGCTACCTCGGCGCGGTGCTCGGCGTTGCCCGCCTCACGGTGTCCTGGCAACAGGTTCGACAGGCTGCCGGTTTCGCGGCCGCCCATGGCGTTGGGTTGGCCGGTGAGCGAGAAGGGACCGCTACCGACCTTGCCGATCTGACCGGTAGCCAGATGCAGGTTGATCAGCGCGTTGTTCTTGGCGCTGCCGGCGCTGGACTGGTTGAGTCCCATGCACCAGAGCGACAGAAAGCTGGGCGCGGTGCCGATCATTCGCGCGGCGCTGTGCAGGTCGTCTTCGCTGATGCCGCACAGCTGCGCAGTGATGGCCGGGCTGTAGTCACGCACCAGGGTTTTCAGTTGATCAAAGCCGTCGGTGTGAGCCTCGATAAAGTTGCGATCAATCCAGCCCTCCCAGAGCAGCAGATGCAATATGCCGTGGAACAGAGCCACATCGGTGCCGGGTTCGATGGCCAGATGCAGATCGGCGATCTCGCAGGTGTCGGTGCGGCGTGGGTCGATGACGATGACGCGTTTGCTCGGATCGGCCGCCTTGGCGGCTTCCAGCCGGCGGAACAGCACCGGGTGGGCGAATGCCATGTTGCTGCCAGCGATCAACAGGCAATCGCTCTGCTCAATGTCTTCGTAGGAGCAGGGCGGCGCGTCGGCTCCCAGGCTGCGCTTGTAACCCACCACAGCGCTGGACATGCACAGGCGCGAGTTGCTGTCGATGTTGTTGGTGCCGACCAGCGCGCGGGCCAGCTTGTTGAAACAGTAGTAATCCTCGGTCAGCAACTGACCGGAGATGTAGAAAGCGACGCTGTCGGGGCCGTGCTCGGCGATGGTGCGGCCGAATACCTCGGCGGCATGCCCCATGGCACTGTCCCAGTCGGTGCGGCTGCGGCTCAGGCCCTTGCCCAGGCGCAGCTCGGGGTATAACGCCCGGGCAGACAAATCGCCGGTCTTGTGCAGGGTGGCACCCTTGCTGCACAGGCGGCCGAGGTTGGCGGGGTGCGCCGGGTCGCCGGCCACATCCAGCACGCGCTCGCCGTCATGCTCAATCAGTACGCCACAGCCGACGCCGCAGTAGCAGCAGGTGGAGGCAGTGAACTGCGTGCTCATTGGCGGATGTCCTTGTGGTTGTTGATGGCTATCTGCACGCGCCCGGCTTCGATGCGGGCGGGGTACGTGTTGCTGCAACCGATGTCGGGCGTTAGGGCTCGGCCACTGTCGAGCTGGATTTGCCAGTTGTGCTGCGGGCACACCACGAGGTTTCCGATGACAACGCCTTGGGAAAGTGACGCGCCCTGGTGCGGACAGCGATCATCCAGGGCGAAGACCTGGTTGGCACTGGTGCGGAAGATGGCGATGTCGCCCTTGGGTGCCATAACCACGTGGACGCCTGATGGCGGGATCTCGTCGAGTGCGCAGATATCGACCCAGCTCATGCACTCACCCCTCTCAGGTCTGCTGAGACAGGGCGCTCGACGCCGAGCGTATGCTGATCCTCATGCTCGTTCTTGACGCTTGCATCGGTGCTGGTGGCCTCGATACAGGCCTGACCGAACATCATCTGGTCGCGAATCTGGCTGATATTCTGGTTGTCCCTGACCATACGGAAGTACCAGGCGCCGTCGCTGGTGTCGCCGTACAGGCAGGCGCCAACCAGCTTGTTATCCTTGACCACTAGTTTTTTGTACACGCCGCCGATGGGGTCGGACAGAGTGATGGTTTCGGTGCCCTCGGCGCCCATGAATTCGCCGGCGGAGAACAGGTCGATGCCGGTCACCTTGAGTTTGGTCGAGGTCACCGAGCCTTGATAGCGGTCATAACCGAGCATTGCCAGGTGGTTGGCGCAGACCTTGGCCTGCTCGAACAGGGGCGCGACCAGGCCGTAGGCGATACCCCGGTGGCTGGCACATTCGCCGATGGCATAAACGCGCGGGTCAAAAGTCTGCAGGGTGTCGTTGACCAGAATGCCGCGGTTGCAGGCCAGGCCTGCGCGCTCTGCGAGTTCGATATTGGGGCGTATGCCGGCGGCCATGACCACTAGATCGGCCGGGATGACGGTGCCGTCCTTGAACTTGACCGCGCAGACGCGGCCCTCGCCATTGTCGATGAGAGAGTCGGTAAATTGCGGCAGCAGAAACTTGAGGCCGCGTTCTTCCAGCGAACGCTGCAGCAGTTCGCCTGCGGTTGGGTCGAGCTGTCGGTCCAGCAGCCACTCGCCGATGTGCACTACGGTCACGTCCATGCCGCGCAATTTCAGGCCATTGGCCGCTTCCAGCCCGAGCAGACCACCGCCAATCACCACGGCGTGCTTGTGGGTGGTGGCGGTGTCCATCATCAGCTGGGTATCGGCAATGTCGCGGTAGCCGATCACGCCGTCCAGTTCATTGCCGGGGACCGGCAGCATGAACGGAGTGGAACCGGTGGCCAGCAGCAGGCGATCGTAGCTGGCTTCGGTACCGTCTTCGGCGATGACCTTGCGGGCACGGCGGTCGATCTTGCTCACGCGCTTGCCCAGGTGCAGGGTGATGCCGTTTTCCTGGTACCAGCTCAGATCGTTGAGCACGATCTCTTCAAAGGTCTGCTCGCCGGCCAGTACAGGCGAGAGCATGATGCGGTTGTAGTTCGGGTGCGGCTCGGCACCGAATACCGTTATGTCGTAAAGGTCTGGGGTCAGTTTGAGCAGCTCTTCCAGGGTGCGTACCCCGGCCATGCCGTTACCGATCAATACGAGTTTGAGCTTTTGCATTGTGCGTGCTCCGCCTGAAGCCAAAACAAAAAAAGGCGTCCCCCTGCTCACGCAGTAGGGACGCCTTTGTCCAGGTCCTGTTCGATCAGGAAGGCAGGGTCATCGCCGTTGACAGCCCCGCATTGTAGTCGTTGATTAACGATGCAGTAGTTAAAGCAGGTTCTGTGCCACTCCGGTCAACCCCGGTATTCAGGCGCCTGGCGCAAGCAGCAGAGGTCTGCTGCTGCGATTTTCTGCACTGTCATGCAGCGCTTCGCACCGGCTTGGGGCGGTTATTGATTCAGCAGCAGAATCGCCAGCAGCAGGTTCAGCGCCAGTGACGCCATAGCGAAGTAACGCCAGAAGCGCAGTGGGTCGCGCTGTAGCAGAGGCTGATGGCTGGTGTGCAACGGTCGGCTCTCGCCCTGGGCCAATTCCAGCAACCATTGCTCGGCGGTTTCAAAGCGCTCCCTGGGCTCAAGCGCGACGGCGCGCAGCAGCAGGTCATCAAGCCAGGGCGGCACGTCTGGGCGGTAGCGACTGGGGGGCACTGGCTTACCGAAACGCGGCCGCTGGAAGGCTTCGACTTCACCATAGGGATAGTGACCGGTCAGCAGAAAGTATAGCGTCACGCCGGTGCTGTAGATGTCCTGCTGGGCGTGCGGTTCGGCGCCGTTCAGTACCTCCGGCGCCATATAACTCGGGGTGCCCGGCGCCTTGCCGTTTTGCGCCTGGGTCAGCCCGGGGCAGAAGGTCAAACCGAAATCGAGCACACGCAACTGACCGTCATCACCCTGATGCAGGTTTTCCGGCTTGATATCGCGGTGAATCAGGTTGCGCTGATGCAGTTTGCCAACCGCCTTGATCAGTTGCGCTGCCAGTTCGCGCCAGGCTGGGATGCTCAGCAGCCCGTGCTTACGGCGCTGCTGCTCGAGTGTTACGCCAGCGTATTCACGCATCACGTAATACAGGTGGCGGCGCTGCGGCAACGGGTGCAGTTCCGGGATAAAGGCGCTGGCGACGCGGCGCATGAACCATTCTTCCAGCACCAGTGCCTGACGCGCCTGCTCGTCGTTGTGCAGTGCCGCGGGCAGGGTTTTCAGCAGCCAGGTCTGGTTGAGCTGATCCCGTACCCGGTAGAGCACGGATTGACGCGATTCCGCGCGTACGTTCACCACTTCCCAGCCTTCAAAATCCTGCCCGGTCTTCAGTAGCGGCGGCAGTGCGCGTTCATCCAGCGGTGCCAGGGCATCGCCCAGGGAAGCCTCGGGTAACGCATCGACACGCACCAGCAGGGCGCTAGCGTTGTCCTGGCTGCCGGCACGGTAGGCCCGTTCCAGCAGGTGGGTGCATACCTGCTCAAAGGGTTGCTCCTGCAGGCATTGTAGAATCTCGCTGTCCTTCAGTACCGCCCAGATGCCATCGCTGACGAGCAGCAGTTGGTCGTCGCCCCGCAGCTCACCCTCGCTGTAATCCATCAGCAGGTGTTCATCCAGGCCCAAGGCGCGTTTGAGTACGTGCTCCATGCCTGGCTGCTCCCACACGTGCTCGGTGGTCAGTGGCCGCAGTTTGCCGCTGCGCAGCAGATAGGCTCGGCAATCGCCGATATGCGCCAGGGTATAGCGGCAGCCGCGCAGCACCAGGGCGGTCAGTGTGGTGAGCAGGGGCTGGCCGCCGCCGTTTGCCCGCAGCCAGCGATTGTGAGCAGTCAGCAGCTTGTCCAGGGCCTGCGGTATGGCCCAGGTTTCTGGCGTGGAGTAGTAGTCCAGCGCCAATGCCTGCAGGGTCGCGTTGGCCGCCAGTCCGCCGTCCTTACATTGACTGACGCCATCGGCCAGCGCCAGCAAATGGCCTTTGCTGGCGGCCAGCCGTGGCGCTGGCGTGACCACCCGAATGGCATCCTGATTCTGCGCTCGTGGACCTTTGTCGCTGGCTTCGCTGATACTCAGTTGCAGCGCCGTCATGCGTCAGACCCGAGCAGCGGTGATGGACGAAGCGCCCCAGGTAGAGCGCCAGCGACGCTTGACATTGAACAGGCCAAACCAGGCGAGGATGCCCAGGCTGGCGAACAGCCACAGGCCGAGCTGATAGTCGCCGGTGTGCTGTTTGATCGCACCGAGACCGGCCGCCAGGATGAAGCCGCCCACACCGCCGGCCATACCAATCAAACCGGTCATTACACCGATTTCGCGGAAGAAACGCTGCGGCACCAGTTGGAATACCGCGCCATTGCCCGCGCCCAGGCCCAGCATGGCGCTTACGAAGAAAGTCAGTGCGGCGTACGAGCTGGACAGGTTGAAGCCGACGATGGCGATGCATACTGCGGCAATGCCGTACATGAACAGCAGTGAGCGAATGCCGCCGATACGGTCTGCCAACGCGCCACCGAGAGGGCGCATAAGGCTGCCGGCCATGACGCAAGCAGCGGTGTAATAACCGGCGGTGACCGGGCTAAGACCGTACTGGTCGCTGAAATAGCCGGGTAGGGCGCTGGCCAAGCCGATAAAGCCGCCAAAGGTCACGCTGTAGAAGAACATGAACCACCAGCTGTCGACATCCTTCAGCGCCATGGCGTAGTCCTTCAGGGCCTTGGGTGCCGGCCGGGTGGGTGAGTTTTTTGCCAGCGTGATAAACAGGATCAACGTGATGCCCAGCGGGATCAGCGCCAGGCCGAACACATTCTGCCAGCCGAACAGGTAAGCCAGGCCGGGCGCAAACACGGCGGCCATTACAGTGCCCGAGTTACCTGCACCGGCAATCCCCATCGCCTTGCCCTGGTGCTCCGGTGGGTACCACTGGGATGCCAGTGGCAAAGCTACCGCAAAGGAAGCACCCGCAAAACCCAGGCCCAGACCCAGCAGCAGGGTGTGCTCGTAGGTGTTAACGCCCAACTGCCAGGCTAGCAGTAGAGTAACGATGACAATAACCTGGCCGATGATGCCGGCCGTTTTCGGTGACAGGCGATCTGCCATGAAGCCGAGTACCAAGCGCAGCAGGGCGCCCGCCAGAATCGGCGTGGCGACCATGATGCCCCTTTCCTGTGCGCTTAGGCCCAGATCGGTCGCAATCTGCACCGCAAGTGGGCCGAGCAGGTACCAGACCATAAAGCTCAGGTCGAAGTACAGGAAGGCGGAAAACAGGGTCGGGGTGTGGCCGGCTTTCCAGAAGCTCGTGTTCATATGGCAGTCCTCTCAGCGCCGTCTGGCGCGTTTTGCAGCATGTACTACCCGCTACTTCGGGGCAAAAAAAACGCCATCCCCAACCCCAGAATAGCTCCGGGTTGAGGATGACGTCGTTGTCTGTGTAGGCAACCGCCGTTGGCTGCTTGTTACAGGCCAAGCAGGATACGTGCCAGTAACCCCGGTCTACTCTCCAAGCATCTCGTGCATGGCGATGATCTGCTCGGCCACCTGAATCAGCTTTTGCTGCCGGCTCATGGCCTGGCGGCGCATCAGTGTATGGGCTTCGGCTTCATCGCAGTTTTTCATTTTCATCAACAGGCCCTTGGCTTTTTCTACCCGCTTGCGCTCATTGAGCTGCTGCTCCCGGGCTTGCAGCTCGGCGCGCAGTTGCTGGTCGGTCTCGAAACGCGCCATGGCAACATCGAGTATCGCCTTGAGGCGCGAGCTTTCCACCCCCTCGACAATATAAGCGCTGACCCCTGATTGAATGGCCTGGCGCATGATCGCCGGGTCCTGCTCATCGGTGAACAGGGCGATGGGGTGGGGCAGGTCGCGGCTGAACAGGCAGACTTGCTCCATCACGTCTCGTCCGGGGGAGTCGCTGTCGATCAGGATGACGTCCGGTTTGGCACTTTGTACCCGTGCCGGCAGGTCGATGGTCAGGCCTGATTCGTCTATAACCTCAAAGCCTGCTTCCAGCAGGGCGCCCTTGAGCTTGCCGACTTTTTTTACGGTGTCGTTTATCAGCAGAATGCGCAGCATGATTTATCAAACAATCCTTGATGACAAAATGTCAGTTGGCCTGCTGCAGGGCAGCGGTATCGGTCATGGCGTGCAGTTCAAAGCTGCTGGCGTAGGCGGCGGGGTCACTGCCGTCCCAGATTTTGCCGTCCATCAGGGTACTGCTGCGTAACGGGCTTTCGGGCACCTTGATGCCCAGCGCGCTTGCAGCTTCACGGTAAAGCTGCAGTTGCTGAACCTGACGGGCGAGGCCCTGATAGTCGGGATCTTCGCGTAGCAGGCCCCAACGGCGGAACTGGGTCATGAACCAGGTTCCGTCCGAGAGGTAGGGCACGTTCACCTCGCCGTCGCCGTAAAAGCGCAGGCGGTGCTCATCGCGCCACTGGTTGCCTCGGCCATCCACGTACTCGCCAAGCATGCGCGGCTGCAGCGACTCCAGTGGCGCATTGACATAGTCGGCACCGCTGATCAGCTGTGCGGTGCTGCGGCGATTATCGTCGTTATCATCGATAAAGCGGCTGGCATCGAGGATTGACATGATCAGTGCACGCGCCGCGTTGGGGCACTCTTCGACGAAGCGTTGAGTGGCACAGAGCACCTTTTCCGGGTGGTTAGGCCAGACCGACTGACTGGTGGCCAGGGTGTAACCCATGCCGTCTTCAATCGCGTGGGCCCCCCAGGGCTCGCCGGCACAGAAGCCATCAATTCGCCGTGCGCGCAAATGCTCAACCATCAGCGAGGGGGGGACCACGCGGGTATCGACGTCGCGCAGCGGGTGAATGCCGTTGGCGGCCAGCCAGTAATACAACCACATGGCATGGGTGCCGGTGGGGAAGGTCTGGGCCAAGCAAAGGCGGGTATTGCCCAGCAGTGCGCGTTCAACCAGTGCCTGGCTGCTGTCGACGCCGGTCTCTAGCATGTTCTGCGACAGGTTGATGCTCTGTCCGTTCTGGTTCAGGCCCATCAGCACGGCCATGGGGGTTGCTGCGCTGCCGAGCCCCAGCTGAATGCCGTAGGCCAGACCATAAAGACCTTGCGCCGCATCTAGCTCGCCGCTGAGCAGACGGTCGCGCAGTGCAGACCAGGATTGCTGACGTTGCAGATTCAGGGTCAGCCCGTACGGCTGCGAGAAGCCCTGGGTTGCGGCGACGATCAGCGACGCCGAGTCGGTCAGCGGCATGAAGCCCAGATTCAGAGTGTGTTTTTCCGGGGCATCGCTGCCGTTGACCCAGGCGAGCACATCGTCGCGAGGCTGGTCTGTCTGCTTCATTTGTCGGTCCTGATGCTGCATGAAAAAAGCGCCGCACACCTGCCGGCAGCCGCGCATCTTATAGAGAGATGCTGCTTGCTGCCAGCCAGGGGTACGACGCCGTTGTCGTGGTCTATACCTCAATTAAGAGGCGATGGTTTCAAGATACCAGCAAAGGCTGTGCCAGTCAGCGCACTATCATCACCGAGCGCTTGGACTGCTGCACTACGCGCAGTGCGTTGGTCCCCAACAGGTAGTCTTCCAGACGCTTGCGTTTATGCGAGGCCATGATGATCAGGTCAACGTCGATTTTCTTGGCAACCCGCAAAATAGCCTCGTAGGCCTTGCCGTCGGCGACAATGCGCTGCACTTTCACATCCTTGGGTACGTGCTCCTTGACGAAGGCACGGAGGTTATCGGTCATGGTCTTCTTGGCCTGATCGGCGTATTCCTTGGGAAAGAAACCGCCGACCAGCGGCATGCCAAAATCCGGCAATACGGTAATCACGTGCAGCGAGGCATTGTAGGTCTGGCAGAAGTTCAGCGCGGTCGGCAGCGCCTTGTTCCAGGACTGTTTATGGTTCAGATCAATCGGCAGCAGAATCTTGTTGTACATGGCCGTTACCTCACGCAGTTTTGGCGGTGGCTTTGCTGGTGTCGGCGGGGCGCCGACGCCATTGCAGGCCGATAACCAGCAGGAACACCGCGAGACCTGGCAGCCACATCCATTCCTTGGCCCAGCGGTCTACCGGCGCAAGAATCTCGACGATCTCCTGGTCGAACTGGAAGCCAAGGTCAGCGGCTACGCTGCCGTAGGTGACCATGTCGACAATGGTGCGGTCGCCGTCTTCCATCAGCATCAGCCCCAGGTTGTCCATGCGCTCCTGCGCTGTCTCGCCCTCAGGCACGGGTACCAGTACGAAGAAGGTGCGCGGCTGACCAATATCGTCCTCGCCATTTACCTGTACGCGCAGGTTGCTGCCCTTGTCGACGTTGCCCAGCGCCTGTTCCAGCTGCGCTGGCGGAATGCTGCGATAGGGGTCATGCAGCATGTCCATCCAGAAGCCGGGGCGGAACAGGGTGAAGGCCACCAGCAGCAACAGCAGGCTTTCATACCAGCGACTCTTGACCAGCATCCAACCCTGGGTGCCGGCGGCAAAGATTAGCATGGCGATGGTGGCGACGATGAAGATCAGTATGCCTTGAGCCCAGCTCACATCGATCAACAAAAGATCAGTGTTGAAGATGAACAGGAACGGCAGCGCGGCGGTGCGTAAACTGTAGTAGAAGGCCTGAAAACCGGTGCGTATCGGGTCGCCCCCAGATACCGCGGCGGCCGCGAACGAGGCCAGCCCCACCGGCGGGGTGACGTCGGCCATGATGCCGAAGTAGAACACGAACAGATGCACGGCAATCAGTGGCACCAGCAGTCCGCTTTCCTGACCCAGGGTAACGATCACCGGCGCCAACAGCGCTGATACCACGATGTAGTTGGCGGTGGTCGGCAGGCCCATGCCGAGAATCAGGCTGAGTACTGCGGTCAGCGCGAGCATCAGCAGCAGGTTGCCCATCGACAGGATTTCGACCAGATCCGCCAATACCAGACCCACGCCGGTCTGCGATACCGCACCGACGATGATGCCGGCGGTGGCGGTGGCAATGCCGATGCCGATCATGTTGCGCGCGCCAGCAACCAGGCCTTGCCATAAATCGTCAGCACCGTGCAGCAGATCGGCCTTCATGCTCGACTGCTTACGGAACAGGGCCATCAGCGGTCGCTGGGTAAGAATGATCACGATCATGAACACCGTGGCCCAAAAAGCCGAGAGGCCGGGTGAGAGGCGCTCTACCATCAGACACCAGATCAGCACTATGACCGGCAGAATGTAATGCAGGCCCGACATCACCGTGGGCTTGGTCTGGGGCAGGTGCACCACGGGCGAGTCGGGGTCATCGAGCTCCAGCTCAGGGTAGCGCGAGCCGATCTTCAGCAGGCCCACGTAGACCGCCGCGAGGCCGCCGGCGATCACCCAACTGGCAGCGTCTCCCAGCACGGGTTTCAGCCAGCCCAGGCCGTAGTAGACGCCGAACGACAAAGCCATCAACAGCAGCAGGCCGGTCAGAAAACCGATGATCTTGCGCAGTAAGGGTTTGGGCGGGTTGCTGCTTTGCAGCCCCTGCATACCGGCTTTGACGGCCTCAAGGTGCACGATGTAAATCAGTGCAATGTAGGAAATAAGCGCTGGCAGGAAGGCGTGCTTGATTACCTCGACATAGGATATACCTACGTACTCGACCATCAAAAAGGCCGCGGCGCCCATGACCGGCGGCATGATCTGCCCATTGACCGAGGAGGCCACCTCAACCGCGCCGGCTTTCTCGGAGGAAAAGCCCACCCGTTTCATCATCGGGATGGTAAAGGTACCGGTGGTCACGGTATTGGCAATGGAGGAGCCCGAAATCAAACCGGTCATGCCGGAAGCCACTACTGCTGCCTTGGCTGGGCCGCCACGATAGTGACCCAGCAGCGAAAAGGCCACCTTGATGAAGTAGTTACCGGCACCGGCCTTGTCGAGCAGTGAGCCGAACAGCACGAACAGAAACACGAAGCTGGTGGAAACGCCCAGCGCGATGCCGAACACCCCCTGAGTGGTTAGCCACTGGTGATTGGCCAGCGATTCAAGGCTGACGCCGCGGTGGGCCAGAATGCCGGGCATATAGGGGCCGGCCACCGAGTAAATGATGAAAATGAGCGCCACTATCATCAAGGGCGGCCCGAGCGCGCGCCGGGTGGCCTCCAGCAGCGTCAACAGGCCGATTACCGCAATGACTACATCCTGGGTAATGGGCTTGCCCGGCCTGGTAGCCAGTTCGGCGTAGAAAAAGTACAGGTAGGACGCACAGAACGCGGCCACCAGGGCCAGTACCCAATCGATCACCGGGATATAGTCACGCGGAGAGCGCTTGAAAGCCGGGTAGGCCATGAAGCCGAGAAACACCGCAAAGGTGAGATGGATAGAGCGTGACTCGGTGCTGTTGAACACGCCAAAGCCGAGCATGAAGGGCAGCGGCGAAGCGATCCAGAGTTGGAACAGCGACCAGAGGGCGGCTATCGAGAGCAGGAGTTTGCGTGCCAGTCCTGTGGGTTTTCGCGCACCGGTGTCGCTGGTGGCGACCAGGTCTTCGAGGTCGGTTGAGGTATTGCCTGCTGCGTCGCTTGGTTGGCTCATGGCTGCGCGCTACTCCTGTTCTTTTATCTTATGGTGTCACGGTTGACTGATTTGGCAGACCCGGTCGGGATGGCTGCCACGCACACCGGATAGCCCTTGTGGAGCACCGGTTACTGCAATAATTCGTCGGCAAGAGGCCAACGAAACGAAAATCTGCGCTGCAAGCGCCAGTGATACTGAAAATGCCGTTTCTGAAACAAGCGAGCCGCCCCAGAGGGCGGCTCGCAGGTGCGTGGCTTACATCCAGCCACGTTCCTTGTAGTAGCGCACCGCGCCGTCATGTAGTGGCGCGGACAGGCCTTCCTTGATCATCTGCTCCTCCTTCAGGGTGGCGAAGGCGGGGTGCAGGCGCTTGAAGCGATCGAAGTTTTCGAACACGGCCTTGACGGTCTGGTATACGGTTTCGTCGCTGACCTGATCAGAGGCAACCAGGGTGGCGCGTACGCCGAAGGTGTTTACGTCTTCGTCGTTGCCGCGATACAGGCCACCGGGAATAACGGCCTTGGCGTAGTAGGAGCGATCACCGACCAGTTTGTCGATCTCCGGGCCATCAACCGAGACCAGTACCGAGTCGACTGTGGTGGTGGCTTCCTGAATGGAACCATTCGGGTGACCGGCCACGTAGACCATGGCATCAACGTTATTGTCACCCAGAGCAGCGGCTTGTTCGGCAGCGCCCAGTTCTGACGCCAGTGAGAAGTCCTTCACGCTCCAGCCGAGGGCTTCAAGTACCACGTCCATGGTGTCGCGCTGGCCGGAACCGGGGTTGCCGATGTTGACGCGCTTGCCTTTCAGGTCCTTGACGCCGGTGATCTCGGCATCGCGGCGGGCAACGATGGTCAGCGGCTCGCCATGCAGGGCAAAGAGCGCACGCATGCCTTCAAAGGGGCCATCCGCCTGAAAGTTCTGTACACCCTCAAACGCCTTGTACTGCACGTCGGACTGCACCACGCCCATGTCCATCTCGCCGCCACGAATGGCATTCACGTTGGCAACCGAGCCACCGCTGGAGGGGGCGTTGCAACGAATGCCGTGCTCTTCGCTGTTGCGGTTGAGCAGACGGCACACGGACTGGCCGACGACGTAGTACACGCCAGTCTGGCCACCGGTACCTATGGTGACAAACTCTTCAGCGACAGCAGGGGTGGCAGCGAGGGAGGCGTATCCAATGGTGGCCGAAAACAGCATGGCTAGGGATTTGCGCTTCATGTGAAATGACTCCTTTTTCTTTTCTGATTATTCATGACTGCAGACTAATGGACCGCAAGCCAAGGGGTTGATTCAATGCCGTTGTGCAGCAAAGGAAGCAATTGATCCTGTTCATTTTTGGTTGAATGAACAGTGTAGTGGATGATTTCACTTTCATCCGAACATACCCGCCCATGGCGGCATGGGCAAGCACGGAGGCGGTGTGGTGCCGTGACGGGCGTCTGCCGCGAGCCAGCGGCAGGCAATAACGGGGTTGCCGGCAAGGGTAGTCAGTCTACTGGTGGCCAGCCGCCCATCTCACGCCAGCGATTGACGATGGTGCAGAACAGCTCAGCGGTTTTTTCCGTGTCATACCGCGCGGAATGGGCCTCCCTGCCATCAAAGTCCATACCGGCTGCGTTACAAGCTTTGGCCAATACGGTCTGCCCGTAGGCGAGGCCGCCCAGCGTGGCGGTGTCGAAGCAGGAAAAGGGGTGGAATGGGTTGCGCTTGATCTGGATACGCTCGACTGCGGCATTGACGAAGCCGAGATCAAAAAAGGCATTGTGGCCCACTAGTACGGCGCGCTTGCAGCCGGCCGACTTCACTGCCTTACGTACATGCTTGAAAATTTCCGTGATCGCGTGTTCTTCGCTCACTGCCTGGCGCAAGGGGTGATCCAGCTTGATGCCGGTGAACTCGAGTGCGGCAGCTTCTATATTGGCGCCCTCGAAGGGCTCAACGCGGAAGAAGTGGGTCTGGTCGGGATAGACCATGCCGTCCTCATCCATGCTGATGGTGGTGGCTGCAATTTCCAGCAGCGCGTCTGTAGCGGCATTGAAACCGCCGGTTTCGACGTCGATGACGACCGGCAGAAACCCCCTGAAACGATAGGCCATCGGCGATTTTGGTTTGCCGGAAGCCGGGGCGTCCATGCTATCGCTGTCATTGTCAAAGTCGAACTCACTCACGCGTAATCCTTAGCATCGCAAAGAGGGGTATCAGGCCAGGCGCCATTGCAGGGTTTCGCCTGCGCGCAGCGGAATCACATTCTGATCACCGAAGGGTAGCTGTTCTGGCGCCTGCCAGCTATCGCGCAGCAGGGTTATCTGCTCGCTATTGCGGGGCAAACCGTAGAAATCCGGGCCGTGGAAACTGGCAAAGCCTTCCAGCTTGTCGAGTGCTCCCAGGCTGTCGAAGGCTTCTGCGTAGAGTTCAATGGCCGCATAGGCGGTGTAGCAGCCGGCACAGCCACAGGCCGCTTCCTTGGCGTGGCGCGCATGGGGCGCAGAATCGGTACCGAGAAAGAACTTGCTGGAGCCGGAAGCGACTATGTCACACAGGGCCTGCTGGTGCTTCTCGCGCTTGAGGATCGGCAGACAGAACAGGTGCGGACGAATGCCGCCGACCAGCATGTGATTGCGGTTGAACAACAGGTGATGTGCCGTGATAGTGGCGCCGACGTTGGCCGGCGCCTGCTTGACGAACTCGACGGCGTCGGCGGTGGTGATGTGCTCAAACACGACTTTAAGAGTAGGGAAACGCTCTACCACTTTGACCAGTTGCTGATCGATAAAGGCCTTTTCACGATCGAAAATATCGACCTCGGCGTGGGTTACCTCACCGTGTACCAGCAGCGGCATACCGACCTCGGCCATGGCTTCCAGTGCGGGGTAGATATTCTCCAGTGCGGTCACGCCGGACTGCGAGTTGGTGGTCGCGCCTGCGGGGTAGAGTTTTGCGGCAATCGCCTGACCGCTGAGCTTGGCTTCACGGACAATCTCGGGGCTGGTCTGGTCGGTCAGATAGAGCACCATCAATGGCTCAAACTGCGAGCCGGTCGGACGAGCGGCGAGGATGCGCGCCTTGTAACCCGCAGCTTCCTGGGCGTCACGCACTGGCGGTACCAGGTTCGGCATGATGATGGCACGGCCAAAGGTGCGTGCAGCATCGGCAACGGTGTGGCCCAGAACCTCCCCATCGCGAAGGTGAATATGCCAGTCGTCTGGCCGGGTGAGCGTGAGGCGGTCAGTCATGCAGGGGCTTCCAGAGCAGGGTAGTGCTGCAATGCTACCGTAAACGCGGTGTGTTTCACACAGCCTCGCAGTGCGCTATCTGTGGTTGCTGAACCGCTGGGCGCCTGAATTTCAGAATTTATCGGTTTTGCATGGTAAAGAATTGCCGCGCGCCGCCGATGAGACTGGCAAGAGAGATTAGCGACGCCGGGTCCAATCCGGCGTCAGACGAGGTGAACCAGCGTGATAACGCGATCCTGTCCGGCCCTGTTGTTGGTGCTGGCGCTTCCAGTCCAGGCATTGACCTTCCAGACCCGCATGGAGGATGTGCAGTGGCAGGTGGCGGGCGACCAATTTGCCTGCCGGCTGAGCCAGTCGGTAGCGGGTTATGGCGAGGCCAGCTTTGTGCGTCACGCAGGCGAGCCTGCGGCGTTCGAGCTCAAAGCTTGGGATAGCACCATGAGTCCGGGTGCGGCGCAGCTCTACAATGAGGCGCCGCCTTGGCGGCCGGGTACGGCGAGTATGCCGGTCGGGCAGGTAACGGTGAAGCAGGGCACTGGTGTCATGCTGGTGCCCTATCAGCAGGCGAATCGCATGCTCGCCGGTCTGGCCTCCGGGTTGCAGCCGACCATTCAGCGGAGCGGGTACGCGGGAAGCGCGCCGGTGAGAGTGGTGGTCTCCAGCGTCGGTTATCAGCAGGCCTGGCTGGATTTTCAAAAATGCATCAGCGGCCTGCTGCCTGTCAGTTACGCGCAGATCTCCGAGAGCCTGATCAGCTTCGCCTCAGGCGGCGATAGCCTGAGCCCGCAGGCCAAATCCATGCTGGATGCGGCGGTGCTGTACATAAAGGCGGATGAGGATATCAAGGAAATCCTGCTCGACGGTCACTCCGACAATCAGGGGAACCGCCTGGATAACCGCGAACTGTCGCGTCAGCGCGTGCTGGCAGTGAAAGACTATCTGGTCGAGCAGGGCGTGAACGAAGACCTGTTTGCCATGCGCTTTCATGGCGACCGCTATCCGGTGGCAAGCAATCGAACCGAACAGGGCCGCGCCGCCAACCGTCGGGTGATGCTGCGCCTGGAAAAGGACTGACCTGACATCGGCCGGCATTGCGCGGTTTTCCGCCGCGGCCCTGTGATCGGCAGATCAGGGCTGCAGAAGCTATAAACTAGCGGCCACTCCCCTGTGATTCCTTGTGCCTAGGCGCTAGAATAGCTGCCTTTCGTCCGCTCCTGCGTGAGTGGCGGTACAGTCTTGTTAAGGGAGCTCCTCATGGCAGAAGTTAATAAAGTCGTCCTCGCCTATTCTGGCGGCCTGGATACCTCGGTCATCCTCAAGTGGCTGCAGGAAACCTACAACTGCGAAGTGGTGACCTTCACCGCCGACCTGGGTCAGGGCGAGGAAGTGGAACCGGCGCGTGCCAAGGCTCAGGCCATGGGCGTAAAGGAAATCTACATCGACGATCTGCGTGAAGAGTTCGTACGTGACTTCGTGTTCCCGATGTTCCGTGCCAACACCGTCTACGAAGGTGAGTACCTGCTGGGTACTTCTATCGCTCGTCCGCTGATTGCCAAGCGCCTGATCGAAATCGCCAACGAGACCGGCGCTGATGCTATTTCCCACGGTGCCACCGGCAAGGGTAACGACCAAGTACGCTTTGAACTGGGTGCCTACGCGCTCAAGCCCGGCGTTAAGGTTATTGCCCCGTGGCGTGAATGGGATCTGTTGTCGCGTGAGAAGCTGATGGACTACGCCGCCAAGCACGATATTCCGATCGAGCGCCACGGCAAGAAGAAGTCGCCTTACTCCATGGATGCGAACCTGCTGCACATCTCCTATGAAGGTGGCGTGCTGGAAGACACTTGGGCCGAACACGAAGAAGATATGTGGCGCTGGTCGGTTTCGCCGGAAAATGCCCCGGATCAAGCGACCTACATCGAACTCAGCTACCAGAATGGCGATATCGTTGCCATCGATGGCAAAGAGATGAGCCCGGCCACTGTGCTGGCTTACCTGAACAAGGTAGGTGGCGATAACGGCATCGGCCGTCTCGACATCGTCGAGAACCGCTTTGTCGGCATGAAGTCGCGCGGCTGCTACGAAACCCCCGGCGGCACCATTATGCTCAAGGGGCACCGCGCCATCGAGTCCATTACTCTGGACCGTGAAGTTGCCCACCTGAAAGACAGCCTGATGCCCAAGTACGCCGAGCTGATCTACAACGGCTTCTGGTGGAGCCCTGAGCGCGTCATGCTGCAACAGATGATTGATGCCTCACAGGCTCAGGTAAACGGTGTAGTGCGCCTGAAACTCTACAAGGGCAACGTGATTGTGGTCGGCCGCAAGTCGGATGACTCGCTGTTTGATGCCAATATCGCGACGTTTGAAGATGACGCCGGTGCCTATGACCAGGCGGATGCGGCCGGTTTCATCAAGTTGAATGCGCTGCGCATGCGCATTGCTGCCAACAAGGGCCGCAAGCTGCTTTAAGCGGCTACTGCCCCAAGCAAAACGCCCGGCTTGCCGGGCGTTTTGCTGTCAGGCTGGCAGAACTTTCAGGAAGCTTGTAGCTTTACTCTTATCCTTCAAGCAAAGGCTGCGAACATGCGAATTCTTCACACCATGCTGCGTGTCGGTAATCTGGAAAAATCCATCGCCTTCTATACCGAGGTGCTGGGGATGACTCTGCTACGCCGCAAGGATTATCCGGAAGGGCGATTTACCCTGGCCTTTGTCGGTTACGGTAACGAGGCTGAGCATACGGCGCTGGAACTGACCCATAACTGGGATACCAGTGAGTATGATCTGGGCACCGGATACGGCCATATCGCGATTGAAGTGCTGGATGTATACAAGGCTTGCGAGCAGATAACATCGGCGGGCGGCAATGTCGTGCGCGCGCCGGGGCCGATGAAGCACGGTCAAAGTGTGCTGGCCTTCGTTGAAGATCCGGACGGTTATCGCATCGAGCTGCTGTGCAAAAAATGATGTAAACATTGCCCCCAGGGCACTCAGGGAAGCACTGGCATGATATGGATGCTGTTCATCGCCATAGTCGCACTGTCGGCCATTGGCCTATATCGACTGCGGCTCGTACGTCAGCGTGCCAGGCATGAAAGGCGCTTGCAGGCCATTGTGCTGATCGGCCTGTTACGCCAGTTGCTGGAGCAGGTACAGCGCCATCGCGGCTTGTCGTTTGGTGCCATGTCGGGCGAGCACGCACTGGAGGCGCGGCGCTGGTCGGTACACCAGCAATTGTTGCAATTGCTCAAGGTAATCGCAGAGCACGAGGCCACGCTGTACTGGTATGACAGCTGGCACCAGACACGTGATCTATGGCAGCAGATAGAGGCCGGTTTCGAGCACGAAAGCGCTGAGCATCTGCTGACATTGCACAACCGCATGACCGCCAGTCTACTGGACACCATCGCCGCCTTGGCCAATCGCTTCGATCTGGTCTGCCTCGGCAGGTTGGCACCGCAGGCTGAGGGCCTGTGGCTGGAGTTATTAGAGAATATCGAGTTAATCGGGCAGAGTCGTGCTGTGGGCACCGGCATTGCAGCGAACCGTCAGAACCTCCCGGTATGGCGCGAGCTGCTGCAATCATTGAGTGAACAGATCAACGAACAAGCCTATTCCGTGCTCGCGCGCCTGATCTCCGACCCCGATCTGCGTGTGTTGGTCAGCCAACCGGTCCGCGACGCCGAAGACGCGCTGGATGTGCTGCTGGAAAATATCCGTGCGTTGCTGGAGCGACAGCATGCACAGCGTGTGCATTCGGTTGAATTCTTTCAGTTGGCTACCCGCGCGATCAGTGCGCAGTTGCTACTGGTAGACCTTTTGCTGGAACGCCTCGCGTTAGCCAGCGGCGCTGTCAGGTCGTCGTCTTCTGAGGCTGCAGACTGAAAAAGTCTGCACCAAAACAGTGTTTATAAAGGGTTTCGCACTTTTCTGGGTCACTCTTGAGCTGTCTTTTTTTGGCCAATGCGTCGTCTGCCAACCTCGTTTCGATTTTTCTTTCTGCGCTTTAGCTCTTTGTAATAATTGATTTTTATTGCTGCCTATCAGTGCGGCGGTCGCCGCCTTTTTTCTCCTTTCCTCGCGCTGGCATGCCTATTGCTTTTGCCTGACCAACGGCTGTTTCTTCTCAGCTAATACTTCCCGTGGTCATCGTCGACCAGAGGCTTATGCCGGGAAGCGGGCGAACCGAGCAACGAAGCTCAGGCTAACGTCCATCACAATCCAGTGAATACCAGGCAACGGCGCCTGGAGTCCCGAAAGGGACTCCAGGCGTTTTTTTTTGTTTTTTTGCCGGCCCGTGCCGGCTACGGCTTCGACTGAGGAAAGGCGATGAACTCGAATGTGACCCCGATCAAGAACGAAACACTGGTCATCATCGGTAACGGGATGGTCGGCCATCATTGCGTCGAGCAATTGACCGAGCAAGGCGCGCTTGCCCATTTTCAAGTGCACGTGTTTGGTGAGGAGCGTCAGCGGGCATACGATCGTGTACACCTGTCCGAGTACTTCGGTGGGCGTGATGCCGAGTCTCTAGCCATGTGCGAAGCCGGTTTCTATGCGCAGCACGGCGTGCATCTGCATCTGGGCGTGGCGGTGCTGGAGATTGACCGTGAGCGCAAGGAAGTGGTTACCAGCGAGGGCCGTCAGCCCTATGACCGACTTGTGCTGGCAACCGGTTCCTATCCCTTTGTTCCACCCATTGCCGGCGCAGAAGGCAACTCGCGGCTGGTTTACCGCACGTTGGACGACTTGGACTCGATTCGTGCGGCCGCCAAGGGGGGGCGTCGCGGGGTGGTGGTCGGTGGCGGCCTGCTGGGGCTGGAAGCGGCCAACGCGCTCAAGTCTCTGGGCCTGGAGGCGCACGTCGTTGAGTTTGCACCACGGCTGATGCCGGTGCAGCTGGATCCCGACGGCGGCGCGGCGCTCAAGGCGCGTATTGAAGAGTTGGGTGTACGTGTACACCTCAATCGCGCCACCAGCGAAATCGTTGCCGGCGATGATTATGCCTACCGTATGAATTTCAGCGACGGCGAGTCGCTGGAAACCGATCTGATTGTATTTTCTGCCGGTATCCGCCCACAGGACGCGTTGGGGCGCAATGCCGGCCTGGCGATTGCCGACCGCGGTGGCGTGGTGATTGACAGCGATTACCGCACCAGCGATCCAGACATCTTCGCTATCGGCGAGTGTGCCTCCTGGAATGGCAGCATCTTCGGCCTGGTCGCACCGGGCTACACCATGGCGCGCAACCTGGCGGCGCTCCTGGTAGGCAAGCCGCATGAGAGCTTCATCGGCGCCGACATGTCCACCAAGCTGAAGTTGCTGGGTGTAGATGTGGGTTCCATTGGTGATGCCCACGCGGCAACACCGGGGGCCAAGAGCTACCGCTTCAACGATGAGGTCAACTCCAGCTACCGCCGTCTTGTCGTGTCGCCGGATGGCAGCCAGGTGATTGGCGCCGTGCTGGTGGGTGACAACAGCTACTACGACACACTGCTGCAGTACGCGCAGAACGGCATCAAGCTGCCGGCTGATCCCGCCAGTCTCATTTTGCCTGCCGGGGAGGGCGCACCTGCGTTGGGCGCCGATGCGCTGCCGGATACCGCGACTATCTGTTCCTGCCACAACGTCAGCAAGGGCACGGTGTGCTGCCAGGTGGATGCCGGTTGTACCGACCTTGGCGATCTGAAGGCAGCGACCAAGGCCGGCACGGGTTGTGGTGGCTGCAGTGCGTTGCTCAAACAAGTGTTCGAGCACGAGCTGAGCGCCCGCGGGGTCGAGGTCGACAAGAGCCTGTGTGAGCACTTTGCCCACACGCGTCAGGAGCTGTACGGCATTGTCCGCGTGGAAGGCATCGACAGCTTCGAGGAGCTGCTGGCCAAGCACGGCCGTGGCCATACCGGTTGTGACATCTGCAAACCGGCGGTGGGATCTATTCTGGCCTCCTGCTGGAACCAGCCGATTACCGATCCTGGGCTGATTCCGCTGCAGGACACCAACGATACCTTCATGGCCAACATGCAGAAGAACGGTACCTACTCGATCGTGCCGCGCATCGCCGGCGGCGAGATCACACCCGAGAAGCTGATTGTGCTTGGCCAGGTAGCCCAAAAATACGACCTGTACACCAAGATCACCGGCGGGCAGCGTATCGATCTGTTTGGCGCCGAGTTGCACCAGTTGCCGGACATCTGGGGCGAGTTGATCGCCGCGGGCTTCGAGACTGGTCACGCCTACGGCAAGTCGCTGCGCACGGTCAAATCCTGCGTCGGCAGCACCTGGTGCCGGTACGGCGTACAGGACAGTGTCGGCATGGCGCTGATTCTGGAGAACCGCTACAAGGGCCTGCGCTCGCCGCACAAGATCAAGTTCGCCGTTTCCGGTTGTACCCGTGAATGCGCCGAGGCGCAGAGCAAGGACGTGGGCGTGATTGCCACGGAAAAGGGCTGGAACCTTTACGTTGCGGGCAACGGTGGCATGCGCCCACGCCACGCCGAGCTGTTTGCGACTGACCTCGATGATGAGACGCTGATTCGCTACATCGACCGCTTCCTGATGTTTTATGTGCGTACCGCCGACCGGCTGCAGCGCACCTCGGTGTGGCGCGAAAGCCTGGAGGGCGGTCTGGATTATCTCAAGGAAGTCATCATTGATGACAGTCTGAGCCTGGGCGCGGAGCTGGAGTCGCAGATGCAGCTGGTGGTGGATCGCTACGAGTGCGAGTGGGCCAACGCCATCGGTGATCCGGAAAAGCTCAAGCGTTTCCGCACCTTCGTTAACGCAAGCGGTGGCGACCCGGATATTCAATTTGTCACCGAGCGTGACCAACGTCGCCCCATACAGGCGCATGAACTGAGCCTGATTCCCGTTGCTGAGGAGGTAGTCTGATGAGTCAGTCCAATACCCAAAATACCGCGTCCGGCACGGCTACCAACCTGGCCTGGCGTGCACTCTGCTCGCGTGACGATCTGGTGGCCAACTCGGGGGTGGTGGCCCTGTTGGATGACGCTCAAGTCGCGTTGTTTCATCTGCCCCATACCAGCAACGGTGAGCAGGTTTTTGCGATTGAAAATCGCGACCCGCAATCCGGCGCCAACGTGATTGGGCGCGGCATTATTGGGCACCTCAAGGGTGACCTGGTGATTGCATCGCCCTTGTACAAACAGCACTTTCGCCTGGCCGATGGCAGCTGCGTCGAGTACCCCGAGCAGCGCTTGCGGATCTGGCCGGTGCGCTTGAACGGAGACCTGGTTGAGGTGGCCTTGCAGGTGGAATAAAACGGCAATGCTGGCGGGCCGCCGCCTGCCACGCACTGCGGCGGCCACCTTTAACGAATGCATCGAGAGAGAATCACACCATGTCCTATCTAGTTCCTTCAGAGTTTGTCACCAAGATGGTGGATGCCGGCGAGTCCAAGGTGTTCATGTCGACCCGCGATACCCTGATTCGCGCTTTCATGGCGGGCGCCATCCTGGCCCTGGCCGCGGTCTTTGCCATTGCGATCACCATACAAACCGGCAACCCGCTGGTGGGTGCCATGCTGTTTCCGGTCGGTTTCGTCATGCTTTACCTGATGGGATTTGACCTTCTCACCGGAGTTTTCATGCTGGTGCCGCTGGCGTTGCTCGACAAGCGCCCCGGTGTCACCATGAATGGTTTGCTGCGCAACTGGGGCCTGGTTTTTGTCGGCAACTTTGCCGGTGCCTTGACCGTCGCCTTCATGATGGCGTTCATGTACACCTATGGCTTCTCGACCGAGCCGGGTGCCATTGGCGAGAAGATTTCACATATTGGTGAAGCCCGGACCCTGGGTTATGCAGAATACGGTGTGGCAGGCTGGGGAACCATTTTTCTGCGCGGCATGTTGTGCAACTGGATGGTGTCGATGGGCGTGGTAGGGGCGATGATTTCCACCTCGGTCAGCGGCAAGGTGATCGCCATGTGGATGCCGATCATGCTGTTCTTCTACATGGGCTTCGAGCACTCGGTGGTCAACATGTTCCTGTTCCCTTCCGGGATCATCATGGGCGGCGACTTTTCGATCATGGATTACATGATCTGGAACGAAATCCCCACGGCCCTGGGTAACCTGGTTGGCGGTCTGGCCTTCACCGGCCTGACGCTTTACACCACCCACGTGCGTACCGCACCGAAGCGCGCTATCTAAGTCGCGCTGTTCCGGCAACCACCCCGGCACCGCAAGGGCCGGGGTTTTTGGGTTGATAAGGCATGACAAAGCAACTGGTAGTGCGGGTTGGGCAATACTCGGATAAAGGCCGCAAGGCGATCAATCAGGACTTTCATGGCGCCTGGCTACCTGCGGAGCCGCAGCTCAGTGCCAAGGGCGTGGCGGTGGCGCTGGCCGATGGTATCAGTAGCAGCAGCGTCAGTCAGATTGCCAGCGAGTCGGCCGTGTCAGGCTTTCTGGCCGATTATTACTGTACATCAGAGGCCTGGACGGTGAAGAAATCGGCCCAGCGCGTGCTCATGGCCACCAACTCCTGGCTGCACGCCCAGACCCGCCAGAGCCAATACCGCTACGACCGTGATCGCGGTTACGTGTGCACGTTCAGCGCTTTGATCATCAAGGCGGCAACGGCCTATCTGTTTCATATAGGGGATGCACGCATCTACCGTGCGGCAGGCCAGCAGCTGGAGCAACTTACCCAGGATCACCGGCTGTGGATTTCTCAGAATCAAAGCCACCTGTCCCGAGCGCTGGGCGTTAACCAACAGCTGGAGATCGACTATCAGGCCTTGTCGGTAGAGCAGGGCGATACCTTTGTACTGGCCACCGACGGTGTCTACGAGTTTGCCAGCCCGGCCTTTATCAGCCAGACCATCGCAGCGCAGCAATCTGATCTGGATAACGCCGCGCGCCTCATCGCCGCCGAGGCCTTGGCCCAGGGCAGTGACGATAACCTTACGGTGCAGATCGTGCGGGTGGAGCAGCTGCCAGCCGCCGATGCGCAGCCTCACCGCATGGCCGATCAGCTGGCAGCGTTGCATCTGCCGCCACTACTGGAGCCGCGCATGCAGTTTGACGGCTATCGTATTCTGCGTGAAGTGCATAACAGCAGCCGTAGTCACGTATATCTGGCTGTGGATGAGCACAGCGGCGAGCAGGTGATCCTGAAAACACCGTCTATTGATCTGGGTAATGATCCGGTCTACCTCGAGCGCTTTCTGATGGAGGAGTGGATTGCGCGGCGGTTGAACAGCCCGCACGTGCTTAAACCCTGCGCTGCAGAGCGTCGCCGCGAGTATCTGTATGTCGCCACCGAGTACGTTGAAGGGCAGACCCTGCGGCAATGGATGGTCGACCACCCCAAGCCGTCGCTGGAACAGGTACGCAATATTGTCGAGCAGATCGCCAAGGGGCTGCAGGCCTTTCATCGCATGGAGATGCTGCATCAGGACCTGCGACCCGACAACGTCATGATCGATAGCTCCGGCACGGTGAAGATCATTGATTTTGGCTCCACTCGTGTGGCGGGACTGATGGAGATGGGCACGCCTCAGCTGCAGGAGCAAATGCTGGGCACCGTGCAGTACTCGGCGCCGGAATATTTCTTGGGCGAGAGCGGCACGCCGCGCTCGGATCTGTTCTCGTTGGCCAGCATCACCTACCAGATGCTGACGGGACGGTTACCCTACGGCACTCAGTTGGCCCGAGCACGTACTCGTGCGGCGCAGAACAAGCTGGTTTATCAGACTGCCTTGCACGCGGAGCGGGACATTCCAAGCTGGATCGACGATGTGCTCAAACGAGCGTTGCAGCCCAACCCGTTGAAGCGCTACGAGGCGCTGTCGGAGTTTGTTTTTGATTTGCGGCAACCCAATGCTGCCTTTCTCAGCCGCACCCGGCCGCCGTTGTTGGAGCGTAACCCTTTGCTGTTCTGGAAGAGCCTCAGTTTTGTGCTGGTGATGATCATTGCCGCGCTGCTGGCCTGGTAAGCGCGGCACACAGTCAGGTGGGGCCAATGCCGCGAATACGTGTGGCCAGGTCGGCGGCGTAGAGGTCGGTCATGCCGGCGATAAAGTCCACTACCCTCAGGTAGCTGCGGTAAGGGTCCCAGTCGGGCTGCGGAATGGTGTGGCCGAGCAGGTCGAGGATGCGCTGGTGCTTGAAGCTCAGGTTCTGCCCCGCATGCAGTTCGGTCACCGCGCCACAGAAAGCATCCAACAGGGTTTCCAGTGTGCTGTAGGCGCCGATCTCGACCACCGTCTTGCGTTTGTCCTGGAAGATGCGCTTGCGCGCCATCTGTTTGGCATCCAGTACGCAGCGTCGTGCAGCGCCGTGCATATGCTCCACCAGATCGCCCTGCAGTTCGCCGGCCAGCAGCGCGGGCTGTTGCTCGATAAAGGCTTCGGCAGCGGCGTTGACCAAATGCTCGATGGCCTTGCCGCGCAGAATCGCCAGGCGGCGGCGTTGCGAGTCCTGAGGGCCCAACTGGCGGTAAGTTTCGGGCAGGTCGTCGCCCACCAGATCAAGTAATACTCGTTCGACCTCGGCGTAGGCCAGCAGGTCCATTTCCAGGCCGTCTTCCAGATCAATCAGGCCGTAGCAGATGTCGTCAGCCGCCTCAACCAGATACACCAGCGGGTGACGGCTCCAGCTTTGCTCACCTTGGGCGGGCAGGCCCAGTTTTTCGGCAATCTGCTGCAGTAGCGGATACTCGGCCTGATAGCAGCCAAATTTGTGTTTTTTGTAGCCCTGGCTGTCAGCATGCTGCGCGGTCCAGGGGTACTTCAGATAAGCACCCAGAGTCGCGTAAGTCAGGCGCATGCCGCCCTCGGCCTGGTGATACTCAATTTGCGTCAGGACGCGAAAGCCCTGCGCGTTGCCTTCAAAGTGCAGAAAATCCTGCCGCTGGGCCTCGCTGAGGTTGTCGAGCAGGCCGCCTGCGGCCGCCTGGCGAAACCAGTGGCGAATGGCGTCTTCACCCGAGTGGCCGTAGGGCGGGTTGCCGATGTCGTGCGCCAGACAAGCGGCCTGCACGATAACGCCCAGATCGGCAGGCTCGCACCAGTCCGGCAGTTCGCTGCGCAGCATTGAGCCCACGCGCATCCCCAGCGAACGTCCGACACAGCCGACTTCCAGGCTATGGGTCAGGCGGGTGTGGATGTGATCGTTGCTGGAGACTGGGTGTACTTGGGTTTTTTTGCCCAGCCGGCGGAAGGCGCCGGAGAAAATGACGCGGTCGTGGTCCTTGTGGAAGGGGGTACGCCCCAACTCGTCGGCACTGGCCAGCGGTTTGCCCAAGCGTTCGCGGCACAGCAGTGTTTCCCAATCCATAGTGGTCTCCGTGATGATGCCCTGAGTATGTGGGATGCGGCAGTCGCTGCCAAGGCTGAAGACAGTGCGGTTTCGCGCCGGAAGGTGGTCGGCAGCGGCGGCGCAAAGAGGTAGAATGACGGCCCATTTCAGCTATATGCGAGCAGCCTGGTCCGGCATGACACTTCTTACTCTCTACGGCACCAGTGCCTGTCATCTGTGTGACGCGGCCTTGGCCGAACTGTCGCCGCTGCAGGCCAGCGGCGTGCAGGTGCGCGAGCAGGATATTACCGAGTCGGATGAACTGATGCAGCGTTACCAGCTGCGTATTCCGGTGCTGCGCCGTGAAGACACCGGCGCCGAGCTGGACTATCCCTTTGACCTCAACCGTCTGCTCGATTGGTTGCGAGATGTACTGGTAGAGGAGGGCTGAGCCATGGCCATGCGCGTAGTGCCGTTCTGGCAACGCAAGACCCTGACGGAGATGGATCAGCAAGAGTGGGAATCGCTGTGCGACGGTTGCGGGCTGTGCTGCCTGCAGAAGCTGGAAGATGAAGACGAGCCGCAGGTGTTCTACTACACCCGTATTGCCTGCAAGCTGCTCGATCACAAAAGTTGCCAGTGCAGTGACTACCCGAACCGTCAGGCCAAGGTACCGGATTGCATTCAGCTGACGCCGGGCGACGCGGCCGACTTCGCCTGGCTGCCACCCACCTGCGGTTACCGTCTGGTTGCCGAGGGTACCGACTTGCCGCCATGGCATCACCTGGTCTGTGGCGACCGCAACGCGGTGCACAAGGCCGGTATCTCATTGTCGGGTCAAATGCTCGCCGAGGGCAGCGTGCATGATGATGACTGGGAAGATCACATCATCTTTCGGGTTGGCTGATTCAGCTGCTTGTTAAGCCAAGGGCGGCCGATCAGCCGCCCTGCAGGGTGCATAGCGGTTGTCTCAGTTATCGACCTGAAACTCGCGTAGCTTGGTGTACAGGTAACGTACCTGGTCATACTCGAACGGACTGTCCAGCGCGCCATAGCGGAATGGCGTTTGGTAGCGCAGATCAATGGCCCATAGGCCCCAGGTGTAGGGCTGCTCGTTCATGTAATCACGATGCTCCATGAAGTTCACCTGATCGTCGATTACCCAGTCCATCGCATACCCTGTGCCATCGCGCAGGCTGGACGGCCCAAGAAAAGGAATGATCAGGTAGGGCCCTGGCGGCACACCGTAGTGTCCCAGCGTCTGGCCAAAATCTTCCTGCTGTTGCGGCAACCCCATGGCACTGGCGACATCAAACAAGCCGCCAACGCCCAGGATGCTGTTGAACAGCAAGCGCGCCGTAGTGCTGGCACTGCGCTCGAATTTAAGCTGCAACAAGCTGTTGGCCAGGTGCGGAATGTCGCGCAGATTGTTCGTGACGTTGGAGACTCCAGTGCGCACGAAGCCGGGCGTAGCCCATACATAGCCGCGTACCACGGGCAGATAGACGTATCGGTCAAACTCGGCGTTGAAGCGGTAGGTCATGCGGTTGAGGCCTTCCAGCGGGTCCTGCACATTGAGTGCACGCAGACTGGAGCGTTCAAACTGGTAGCGATTGTCTCGCTCGTCAATATCGAGCTCGGTCAGCGGATCGCTATAGGCCGGGAAGCTCAGGCGGTTGCCGTCTTCGGTGGCGGTAGACAGGTACTGGCTGTCGTCCGCCGCGTACAGGGCGCTGCAGCTCAGGCAGCTCATCAGGCCCAGCAGACCAAGCTTATTCATGGGCGCCTCCTTGCAGGAATGTCATATAGCGCTCGACGACCGGTTGGTAGTCGAGATTGCCGCCGTGGCCGCCATGCGGATACAGGTAGGCGCGTTCGCCGAAGGTGTCTGCCAGAAACTCATAGTCCTCGCGCGTCAGAATCAGATCGTCTGCGTTGCTTACGGCTGCGATGTGCGGGTTGCTCTGCAGGAACTCGTGCAGGCTGCGCAGACTGGTCTCATAGGCCATGTCATCAATGCTGCGACCGGCGTTCTTGGCTTCCCAAGCCGGCCACAACTGGCTGTTGACGTAACAGGTGAAGTCACAGAACAGGGCTCGGCGCAGGTACGGCGTAAGGGAAGTGCTGACTTTCAACTCTTTCCCCACGGGAGCAAAGCGACCGCCGTTGTTGATCAGATCGCTCATAAAGTTGAGGTCGGCTGCCGAGAAGCGGAACACCGCGCCAATCAGCATGGCCAGCTCCGGGTCGGTCAAGGCTTCGGGCGAGTTCTGAATCTCATAAAACAGGCTGGCCTGGATGTCGCTGTTGCCGCGTTCGGCAAAGTGGCGTGAGAGTTTCTCGAAGATGTGCTCGTAGAAGCTCTCGGTATCGCTAACCCCATCGACACGCGTGTAAGACAGCTCGTCGAGGCGCCCGACCGAGGCGTAGAGATCGACCGGCGGGTTGAGCAAGAGAACCTTGTCGAAGTTGAACTGGCCAAGGTGCGAGTCCAGCTCGGCGACGAAGGCCGCATGCAGGGCGCCAAGGCTGAAGCCGGCCAGGCGGTAATCGGTCACTTCAAAACCCTTCGCGTCCTGTGCTTTCTGCAGCGCCAGCGTCATGGCGGTGTGCAGATCACGTGCATCTTCAGCGCCTACGCCAGGCATTCCGCTATTGGAGGCCGCGGCGATGAAATCGTGATTGGATGGCGAGGAAAGTACGATTACATGCATGCCAGCCTGCCAGAACAGGCGCTTGAGATAATCCATGCGACTGCTGTCATAGCCCGACCCGGTACCGGCGATGAGAAAGATGAGCGGGGCAGGTTCGTCTTGCCAGGCAACGCGAAAATGCAGATCGCGATAGCGCGACAGGGCAGGCGGCAGTTTACGGTCCGGTAGCACGCGAACCGAAAGGTCATCCTGCTGCACGTCTATTTCGTCGGGCACGGGGGCCTTGAGCTTGTCTGGAGTGCCAGCAACCGTGGCCATGAAGGCGTTGGTCTCTGGGTAGGCGAAAGGCTCAGCCGAGGCGCTTAGGGCAAAGCTCATAAAGAGTCCTGCGCAGAGCTGGAGCGTGCGGTGCGGCATAATTCGGGTCATAGACGTTTCCATGTGGCTACATCATCTATACCCCCTAAATGGCAATAAAGTTCCGCAAGATGCTGCCAAAATACCGTTAAATTGCCATGACGTGGCGTGCGGCAGTGGTGCGGGGCCATTCAAGCCGTCATGGGCGGCGAACCGGTGCTGTGCTGTAGCGGCTTGCGTCGCTCAAAACGCTGCCAGACCTTTTCGTGGAAATAGAAGGCCACGGTGTTGACCGCGGGCTCCACCAGGGCGACAGCGCCGCCAATAAGCATGCTGCCGGTCATCAGGTAGACCACGCCAAAGGCGATGGAGAAGTGCATGCAGGCGAAGGTGAGAGTTTTCAACATGGTAGGCCTCGGCTATACAATGAGAATCATTAGTGTTTAGCGCAAGGTTACTGGCCTTCTTCGATAGTGCAAAGCGAAAATCGATAATTTGTTTGATAGGCGCAGTCAATAACGAGGAAGCCCGGGCTGTGCTGGCAGCGCACAGCCCGGTGTACTGAGGTCAATCGAAATCGAAGTCCGACAGTTCGCGTTGCAGGCGGCGCTCTTCCAGATAATTGTCGATCAAGCGGCGCTTGGTCAGACTAGCCTTGGAATTCGGGGCGCTGTCGGTATCGGGGGTGTCATCGTCTTCGATGAAATCATCATCATCCAGTTCGATGTCGCTTTTTGCTTTGGCCATGACTCAACTCCACACTGAAGATGCCATTTGCGCACCTTATAAACGGAGTCTGAGATTTGCGGAAATAGTTTTTTTCAATTAAATCCGCAGAAATACACAAGAAAGTCAGTCGCCGGTTTTGTGCTTGTAGTCACACAGGTCTTCAATGCGGCAACTACCACACTGGGGGGTGCGGGCCTTGCACACGTAGCGGCCGTGCAAAATCAACCAGTGGTGGGCGTCAACCAGAAACTCCTTGGGCACAAACCGCATCAGCTTCTTCTCGACTTCGAGCACATTCTTGCCCGGAGCAATACCGGTGCGATTGCTGACACGGAAGATGTGTGTATCCACCGCCATAGCGGGATGGCCAAAGGCGGTATTGAGTACCACGTTGGCAGTTTTACGACCCACGCCGGGCAACGCTTCCAGCGCTTCACGGTTATCCGGTACTTCGCTGTTGTGCAGCTCGATCAGCATCTTGCAGGCGGCAATCACGTTGCGCGCCTTGCTGTTGAACAGGCCGATGGTCTTGATGTATTCCGAGAGCCCCTCGACCCCCAGCGCATAGATCGCCTCCGGCGTATTGGCTACCGGAAACAGCTTGGCGGTCGCCTTGTTAACGCCCACATCGGTGGCCTGGGCAGAGAGGGTGACGGCCACCAGCAGCTCGAAGGGCGAGCTGAAGTTCAGCTCGGTGGTGGGCGTGGGATTGTCTTCGCGCAGGCGACGGAAGATCTCAAAGCGTTTTGCCTGGTTCATCCGGCGCCTCAGCTGATGGTGCCGGTGACGCGAACTCGCTTACTGCCGGCGGCTGGCTTGGCCTCGCGGGCGGCAGCGCGTTCCTTGACCTTGGCATCGATTACGTTTTTGAGCGCAATCAACAGCCCCATGAACAGGAAGGCGCCGGGCGGCAGAATAACGAAGAGCACGTCCTTGTAGTTGGGGAATACCACCAGTTTCCAGTCTGCTGCCAGCGGGCCCAGCAGCAGGTCCATGCCTGCAAACAGGGTGCCGTGACCTACCAGCTCGCGCAGGCCGCCGAGTACCACCAGCACCAGCGCAAAGCCAAGGCTCATCATGAAGCCATCGACCAGTGAGGGCAGTATCGCGTTTTTCGAGGCAAAGGCATCAGCGCGCCCCAGGATTACGCAGTTGGTCACAATCAGCGGGATGAATATGCCGAGGATTTGATACAACTCGTAGGTGAAGGCCTGCATCAACAGTTCGATACAGGTCGTCAGCGCGGCGATGATCATCACGAAGGCCGGCAGGCGCACCGCGTCGGTTACTGCACTGCGGATCAGGGACACGGCGAGGTTGGAGCCGGTCAGCACCAGCATGGTGGCAATACCCAGCCCCAGCGCGTTGACCACCGAGCTGCTGACGCCCAGCAGCGGGCAGAGGCCCAGCAGCTGTACCAGTCCGGGGTTGTTGTGCCAGAGGCCGTCGGCGGTGATTTCGGACAGCGACTTAGTTGCCATTGCTTGACTCCTCGGCGGACAGCAGCAAGCTGTCGCGATGCTCTGCAAAGTAGTTCAGGCTCTGATACACGGCCTGGACTACGGCGCGCGGGGTAATGGTGGCACCGGTGAATTGGTCGAACTCACCGCCATCCTTTTTTACGGCCCAATTTTCCGGTACCGGCATGCTCAGGCTCTTGCCGTTGAAATCCAGTATCCACCGGCTTTTGCTGATCTCGATTTTGTCACCCAGGCCCGGTGTCTCGCGGTGGTTGACTGCGCGCACGCCAGCTACCGCGCCATTGGCGTAAATGCCTACCAGCAGGTCAATGCGCCCGCTGTAACCTTCTGGGGCAACCGCCGGCAGTATTACCGCCACTACCTCACCATTCTGACGGGCACGGTAGGCCTGGCGTGGCTCGCTCAGGCGCAGGTGTTGATAATCGTCAACGCTGAAGCTGTCTGCCAGCAGGTCGTTGTCATGCTGTTCGTGCGGCAGGATTTCGTTCAGTGCGCTGAGTTGTACGCGGCGCTGGGCTTCGCTGATGCGCTCGGCAGTGCCTTGCTGGGTGATGGCGATCATACCCACAGTCGCCATGGCAAACAGGCCCAGGATGATGCTGTTGCGCAGAACCGAGCTGCGTGTGCTGTCAGGGTTGTCCATACTCAGTCCGTTTTGCCCATGCCGCGCTTGGCCTTGCGGTGGCCATAGGTGCGCGGCGTGCTGTAATAGTCGATGGTCGGTGCGGCCAGGTTCATCAGGAGTACCGCGAAGGCCACGGCATCGGGGTAGCCGCCCCAGGCACGAATGCAGTAGACCAGGATGCCAACACCGGCGCCAAAGATCAGACGACCCTGCTTACTGGTGGCGCCGGAAACTGGATCGGTAACGATAAAAAAGGCCCCCAGCATGGTCGCACCACTGAGCAGGTGAAACAGCGGCGAGCCATGGGATGCCGAGCCGCTGCCGTTCCAGAATAGCAAGCTCATGACGGCCAGCGCGCCAAGCATGCCGACCGGTGCATGCCAGGTGTAGATGCGTTTGTAGAGCAGGGCGATGCCGCCGGCCAGATATGCCAGGCTGACCCATTCCCAGCCGTGCCCGGCCAAACTGCCGAACACCGGTTTGCTGGCCTGCAGCTCAGCCATGGTCAGGCTGGTGTTGGTCTTCAACACATCCAACGGCGTGGCCATGGTCCAGGCATCAATCGCTTGGCTGGCGGGCAGAAAGATACGCGAGAGGCCTTCAAAAAAACCAAGTGTGGCCTGCACATCGGGGAGTACGGCTTCTACACCGCGCCAGGCGGGCCAACTGGTCATTTCGACGGGGAAGGAAATCAGCACTACAGCGTAGCCCAGCATCGCGGGGTTGAAGGGGTTCTGGCCCAGGCCGCCATAGAGTTGCTTGCCGAAGCTGATGGCGAAGGCGGTAGCGACCAGGGTCAGCCACCAAGGCGCGTAGGGCGGCAGAGCGAGGGCCAGCAGCCAGGCAGTGACCAAGGCGCTGCCGTCACGCAAATAGAAGGCAATAGGACGCTTGCGGATCCACAGGATCAGACTCTCGACCGCGAGTGCCACGACGCTGGCGAAGCAGATGTTGATCAGGGTGCCGAAGCCGAAGAACCAGGTCATTGCCAGCACGCCGGGTAGAGTGGCGCCCAACACCCAGAGCATGATGGTCTGGGTGTGGTTATTACCCTTTGCGTGGGGCGAGGTCATGCGTACCAGTGCCATCAGTCGGTCTCCTTGCTGGCCATGTAATCGGCGAAGGCCTTGGCAGCGGCATCCAGTTTGGCGCGGCTGGCGGTGAGCTGTTCCTGCGCGGGCGCGGTATCGGTGTCTGCGTCTTTGGCGGCCTGCAATTCGCGCTCGGCGCGCTTGAAATCGGCCTTGCTGGTGGCGAGGTTGGTTTTCAGTTCGCGCAGGGTTTCATCCACCGGTTTCTTGTCGACCTTATGGCGTTCGGGCGGCGGGATGGGGCTGTTGTTTTCAGCCTCATGCAGGGCCTGTTCGGCGGCCGAGAAACTGTGCTGCTGCGTCGCCAGCTGCGCCTGCAGTGCCGCATCCTCCGGGTTGTTGGCCAGTTCGCGCTCGGTCTTTTTCACCGCCGCACGGGCCATGGCCAGATCCAGTTTGGCTTTTTTCAGGTTTTCATCGACCGGCTTTTTGGCTGTCGCCGTGGCCGGTACCCGCGCCTCCGCAGCCTCGGCCTCTTCGCGCAGCTTGGCCAGCTCTGCCTGCTGTTCGGTGCTCGGATTCTCACCGGCTGAACGTTCGGCCTTTTTCAGGTTGGCGCGTAGCATGGCGGCTTCGATCTTGAGTTTCTTGGCGTCGTCGGCGCCGGCGCTGGGTTCTGCAGCGGGCTGAGTGGCAACCTCGCCCTGAGCCTTGTCGAAGGCCTCCTGAGCGTCGCGTGCGGCTTGTTCCAACTCGGGAATCTGCGCTTGCAGATCAGTGTTGTCCGGGTTGGCGGCGAGCTGCTTGTTGGCTTTTTTCAGTGCCATCTGCGCAGTAGCGGCGGCGATCTTCAGCTGTTTCTGCTCGGGGCTAAGGCCGCTTGGCTTTTGCGCTTGCAGGCGTGCGACGTCTGGTTCGGCCGAAGCGCTGTCGCTGTTGGCGCTTTCGGAGCTTGGTTTGGCGGCTTCGGCTTCCTTGGCGGCCTTCAGGCGAGCGGCTTTCTCCGCGCGGGCCTGGCGGTCACGTTCCTTCTGCTCGGCTTCACGCTGCAGTCGCTCTTGGCGATGCTCAAAGCGTTGCTTGGAGTGGTCGGACTTGTGCTGTTGCAGGTCCAGCGCGCGAATGTCGGACTTGGCTGCGCGGTAGTACTGCACCAGCGGAATGCTGCTGGGGCAGACGTAGGAGCAGGCGCCGCACTCGATGCAGTCAAACAGGTTCTGCCGTTTGAGCTGATCGTAGTCCTTGCCCAGCGCAAAGAAGTGCAGCTGTTGTGGCAGCAACTCGGCCGGACAGGCCTCGGCACAAAGGCCGCAGCGAATACAGGGCTGCGCCGGAGGGGGCGGCGGCAGCTCATCCTGCGTGCCGGCGAGCAGACAGTTGGTGGTCTTGATGATGGGCGCAGCCGTGCTTTGCAGAGTAAAGCCCATCATCGGGCCGCCCATGACCAGGCGGTAAAGGCGCTCGGGCTGCAGGCCGGCAAATGTCAGCAGGTGGCTGATGGGGGTGCCGATCAGCGCTTCCACATTGGTGGGGTGGCTCAGCGCATCACCGGTCAGCGTGGTGATGCGCTTGATCAGTGGCTGCCCCAGCAGAACGGCATCGTGAATCGCCAGCAAGGTACCGATATTCTGGCAGACCATGCCGATGTCAGCTGGTAGGCCGCCACTGGGTACTTCCTTGCCGGTCAGAATCTGAATCAGCTGCTTCTCGCCGCCCGAGGGGTATTTGGTCGGGAAGACCACCACCTGCAAGGCGCTGCGCTCACCGACCGCTGCGCGCATCGCGGCGATGGCTTCTGGCTTGTTGTCTTCAATGCCGATCAGAACCTGCTCGGGGTGCAGGATGTGCTGCAGAATCTCGATGCCCGCAACGATCTGTTCGGCACGATAACGCATGGCACTGTCATCGGCGGTGATGTAGGGCTCGCACTCGGTGCCGTTGATGATCAGGGTATGAATTTTCTGCTCGGGACGGGCCTTGAGCTTGACCGAGGTCGGAAAGCCAGCGCCGCCCAGACCGCTAATACCGGCCTGCCGTATAACTTCCAGCAGCGTGGCAGCTTCCAGCAACCGGTAGTCGGTAATGGGGGCGAGTTCTGTCCATCCATCCTGGCCGTCCACTTCCAGGGTAATGGCCCACTCTTCCAGCCCGGAGGCGTGCGGGTAGGGCGCCGGGCCAATAGCGGTGACCGTCCCGGAGGTTGGCGCATGCAGCGGGCAACTAATCATGCCGCTGGCTTCGGCGATCAGCTGCCCCTTGAGTACACGCTCGCCAATCTGCACTGCGGGCTCGGCGCGTGCACCGAGATGCTGCTGCAGCGGCAGAATCAGTTGCTTGGGCAAGGGCGGGGCTTCTATGCCGTGCTGGGTGGACTGGTGCTTGTTTTCTGCGGGGTGAATACCACCGGGAATGTCCCAGATGCGGATGGGGCTGGCAGCGCTCATCAGGCAGCTCCTCGCTGGGCGTCGGTGGCAATCACGGCGGCGCCGGGCAGGGGAAAGTCCCATTTCCAGTTCTGCGGTGTGGTGGGCAGCGGCAGCATGTCGATGCAGTCTACGGGGCAGGGCTCAACGCATAAATCGCAACCGGTACACTCATCCACGATGACCGTGTGCATCTGCTTGGCGGCGCCAAGGATGGCATCGACCGGGCAGGCTTGAATACACTTGGTACAGCCAATGCATTCGGCCTCACGGATATAGGCCACCATCTTGGGCTTTTCTTCGCCGTGCTCTGCGTCCAGCGGGAGTACCTCCACATCCAGCAGATCGGCCAAGGCCTGAATGGTGGACTCACCGCCGGGCGGGCACTTGTTGATCGGCTCACCGTTGGCAATACCTTCGGCATAAGGTTTACAGCCGGGATGCCCGCACTGTCCGCACTGGGTCTGCGGCAACAGCTCGTTGATCTGATCCACGATGGGATCACCCTCGACCTTGAAGCGAATGGCGGCGTAACCGAGGATGGCGCCGAAAATCAGCGCCAGCCCCAGCAGGACCAAGACGGCAGTCAGAATCATCGACATGCTTACAACCTTATCAAGCCGGTGAAGCCCATGAAGGCGAGAGACATCAGGCCGGCGGTAATCATGCCGATGGCGGCGCCACGGAAAGGCGCGGGCACATCGGCGATGGCAATACGCTCACGCAGGCCGGCAAACAGAATCAGGATCAAAGAGAAGCCGATCGCCGCGCCCAGACCGTAGGTGGCGGACTTCATGAAGGTCTGTTCGGCGCGATTGGTATTCAGCAGAGCCACGCCCAGAACCGCGCAGTTGGTGGTGATCAGCGGCAGGAAAATACCCAGTACGCGGTACAGCAGGGGGCTGGTCTTGTGCACCACCATCTCGGTGAACTGCACCACCACGGCGATCACCAGGATGAAGGAGATGGTACGCAGAAACTCCAGATCTAGGGGAACCAGAATGTACTGGAAGGTCAGGTAACTGAGGATAGACGCCAGCGTCAGTACAAAGGTGGTGGCCGCCGACATGCCGATGGCGGTTTCCAGCTTGCCGGACACGCCCATGAACGGACAGAGCCCGAGAAACTGCACCAGTACAAAGTTGTTGACCAGAATGGTACTGACCAGAATAAGGGCAAATTCAGCCATGTTACCCAACCCCATATGTGAAATCGGCTTGCGATTCTGCTGACCGCTGCGGCCGACTCCGGCTAATCAGAGCGGCAACGGCCGCTCCCGGTTTTGTCGTTGTGTTCGGTTTTACTTGACCCGTTGGCCCGGCTTAGCGCCCTCATCTGGGCTCAACAGGAAAATATCTTCGCCGCCAGGTCCCGCCGCCAGCACCATACCTTCGGAAACACCAAACTTCATCTTGCGCGGTGCGAGGTTGGCCACGTAGAGCGTCAGCCGGCCTTCGAGCTTGCTCGGGTCCGGGTAGGCGCTCTTGATGCCGGAGAACACGTTGCGCTTAGCATCGCCGATGTCCAGCGACAGGCGCAGCAGCTTGTCTGCACCTTCAACGAATTCACACTTCTCGATCAGTGCGACGCGCAGATCGACCGCAGCGAAGGCGTCGAAGTTGATTTCTTCGGCCAGTGGCTCCTTTGTCAGCTCGCCGTTGCCAGTAGCCGCGGCGGGGGCTTCGCTGGCGGCGGCCAGATCTTCCCTGGATGCCTCGATCATGGCTTCGATCTTCGCGGGTTCAATTCGTGCCATCAGCGGTTTGAAGGCGTTCAGCTGGTGGTTGGCCAGCAGTGTCTGGTGGTCGTCCCAGCGCAGCGGCGCGACATTCAGAAAGGCCTCGGCGTCGGCGGCTAGGTTCGGCAGCACCGGCTTGAGGAAGATCACCAACTGACGGAAAAGGTTGATGCCCAGTGAGCAGATGGCCTGGACTTCGTCTTGCTTGCCTTCCTGCTTGTTCAGCGACCAGGGCGCCTTGTCGGCGATCCAGGCGTTGGCCTTGTCGGCCAGGCCCATGATTTCGCGCATGGCGCGGGAGAAGTCGCGCTTCTCGTAAGCATCGGCAATCAGTGGCGCACCGGCCGTGAAGGCGGCGGTCAGCTCGGGCGCCGGGTTGGCATCGACCATCACGCCGTCGTTGCCTTTGTGGATGAATCCGGCGCAGCGGCTGGCGATGTTCACTACCTTGCCAACCAGATCGGAGTTGACCTTCTGCACGAAGTCTTCCAGATTCAGGTCGAGGTCTTCCACGCCACGACCCAGCTTGGCTGCGTAGTAGTAGCGCAGGTATTCCGGCGACAGGTGGTCCAGATAGGTGCGTGCCTTAACGAAGGTGCCCCGCGACTTGGACATCTTCTGACCGTTGACCGTCAGGTAGCCATGCACGTTGACCGCGGTTGGCTTGCGGAAGCCCGCGCCTTCCAGCATGGCTGGCCAGAACAGCGTGTGGAAGTTGACGATATCCTTGCCGATAAAGTGATACAGCTCGGCCGTGGAGTCGGCATTCCAGAAGGCATCAAAGCTCAGTTCCGGGCGACGCGCGCAGAGATTCTTGAAACTGGCCATGTAGCCGATAGGTGCATCCAGCCAGACATAGAAATACTTGCCAGGCTCGCCCGGAATTTCAAAGCCGAAGTAGGGCGCATCACGGCTGATGTCCCATTCATGCAGGCCGCTGTCGAGCCATTCGGCGATCTTGTTGGCAACCGCCTCCTGTAGGGTGCCGCTGCGGGTCCACTGCTTGAGCATGTCGCTGAAGTCTTGCAGGCGGAAGAAGAAGTGCTTGGAGTCCTTGAGCACCGGCGTGGCGCCGGAAATGGCCGAGCGCGGGTCTTTCAGCTCGGTCGGCTCGTAGGTGGCGCCGCATTTTTCGCAGTTGTCGCCGTACTGATCTTCGGCCGCGCACTTGGGGCAGGTGCCCTTGATGAAGCGGTCGGCAAGGAACATTTCTTTCTCTGGATCAAAATACTGGGTCACCGAGCGGGTGCTGATATGGCCGGCGTCTTTCAGACGCTCGTAAATCAGGGATGACAGCTCGCGGTTCTCCTCCGAGTGGGTGGAGTGAAAGTTGTCAAAGTTCACCAGGAAGTCGGCAAAGTCCGTCGAATGTTCCAACTTGACGTTGTCGATCAGCTGCTCGGAGGTAATGCCCTCTTTTTCGGCGCGCAGCATGATGGCCGAGCCGTGGGCGTCATCGGCGCAGACGTAGATCGCCTGATGGCCACGCAGCTTCTGGAAGCGAACCCAGATGTCGGTCTGGATGTACTCAAGCATGTGCCCCAGATGAATCGAACCGTTGGCATAGGGCAGGGCACTGGTAACGAGGATCTGGCGAGATGGGGCGTTGCTGGACATGGGTTCTCGGCTTCTGTTGGGTAGACGGTAGAAAGCCGGTAATGATACCTGTTTGACTGGCGGGGGTCATCAGGCAAGGCGGGCTGGTCGGACTGCGTTTCCGAGCCTGCACTGTTTTTGTGCAACTGTATCTTGTCGCCTGATTTGCTGCGGCGTATAAGAAGCGCTCGCCCCGCAGGAAGCCAAGCCCGTGATACCGTCCCAGAGCACCGTTGCCCACTTGATGCCAAAAGCCACCCGCCGCGAATGGTGGGGTCTTGCCGTGCTGGTGCTGCCAACCCTGTTGCTGGCACTGGACATGACGCTGCTGCACCTGGCGGCGCCGCACCTGAGCGCCGACCTGCAACCTAGCAGCGCGCAACTGTTATGGATTCTCGATATCTACGGCTTCATGGTGGCGGGCTTTCTGATCACCATGGGCACGCTGGGAGATCGCATCGGTCGGCGTCGCGTGCTGTTGGCCGGGGCTTTTGCCTTTGGTGTGGCGTCGGTTGCTGCTGCATTCTCGACCTCCGCAGGCATGCTGATAATCACCCGTGGGCTGCTCGGTGTGGCAGGCGCCACGCTGATGCCTTCTACGTTATCGCTGATCCGCAATATGTTTCACGATGAGCGTGAGCGTACGCTGGCGATTACCGTGTGGATGACCGGCTTTATCGTTGGCAGCGCCATCGGCCCCTTGGTGGGCGGCGTGATGCTGGAGTTTTTCTGGTGGGGCTCGCTGTTTCTGCTGGGCGTGCCGGTTATGGCGCTGTTGTTGGTGGCGGGGCCCTTGCTGCTGCCGGAATGCCGTGAGGCAAAGGCCGGACGACTCGATATTGCCAGTGCATTACTGAGTATCGGCGCCTTGCTGCTGGTGATCTATGGCCTGAAGGACACGGCGCGCGATGGCTTCAACCTGCTGGCCAGCCTCGCCGTGCTGGGAGGGCTGGTGCTCGCGCGGGTGTTCGCGTTGCGTCAACAGCGCCTGGCCGACCCGATGCTGGACCTGGCGCTATTTCGGCGCCGCGCTTTCACTGTCTCGGTGGTGTCGATGCTGTTGGCCATTTTTGCGCTTTCCGGTGCCTGGCTGATGATTTTTCAGTATCTGCAAGGCGTGGCCGGGCTGAGCGCGCTCGAGGCGGGGTTGGTGATGCTGCCGGCGGCTGCCTTGCAGACTGCAGCGTCGCTGTTGGTACCACGCATTGCTTGCCGTCTTAAGCCTTCGGTATTGGTCAGTCTGGGCTTGGTATTGGCCGCAGTTGGCTTGCTCATGCTGCTGTGGGTACAGGGCAGCCAAGGCGTGGCGCTCCTGGTGATCGGCGCGGTGCTGCTGGGCGTTGGCATCATGCCGGTGATGATCTTGGGGACTGACCTGGTGGTGAGCTCGGTACCGCCCGAGCAGGCAGGCGCTGCGGCGGCGACCTCGGAGACCGCTACCGAGTTGGGCATGGCGCTGGGGATCGCGGTGATTGGCAGCATAGGAGCAGCCATTTACCGACAGCATGTCAGCGAGTCTCTGCCAGCCGGGCTCAGCCCGGCACAGGTGCAGGTGACCACTGACACGATCGGCGGGGCGCTGGGCGTCATTCAGCACCTTCCGCCAGCACTGGCGGACGGAGTGCTGGTGGCGGTGCAACAGGGTTTCACAGACGCGCTGCACGTCAATGCGCTGATCGGGGCATTGGTGATGGCGGGTGCCGTTGTGCTCACCGCCACCGGTCTGCGACAGGCTCGGCTGGACAGCTGATTGCGCCAGGGTTGCCGTCAGCGCGGAATATGGCTAGCTTTTGCGGTTGTCTTCCAATCATAAAAACGGTTTTTCATGACTGTCTCCAATACCCGCTACACCCTGTATGGCGCCTCGCACTCACTGTATACGGGCAAGGCGCGCTGTTATCTACGCAACCAGGGCATCGCTTATGTAGAGGTGCCGACCTCGCATCCGGACTTTGCCACACGCATTCTGCCGCAGATTGGGCGGGGGATTATTCCGGTTCTGGAAACCCCGGACGGTCGTGTAATCCAGGATACGGTCGATATCATCGACTTTTTCGAAGCGCAGGGTGTGCCTTATCCGGTTTACCCCACCACGCCGTTGCAACGCGTGGTCGCCGTGATCATCGAGTATTACGGCAGTCAGGCAATGCTTAAGCATGCCATGCATTACCGCTGGTCTTACCGTGACGAGCAGGAGGCCTTTCTGCGCCATGCCTTCGCTAGCGGCTCCGGTGAGGCCATGGCGGACAAGATCATGGGCCGCATGAACTCCTATTTGCCACGCTTGGGCGTGAGCGAGCAGAGCGCTGCGTTGATCGAGCAGTCCTTCGAGCAGCTACTTGAGGTGCTAGAGGCGCATTTTGGGATGGTGCCCTATTTACTGGGAGGCCGACCTTCGATCGCCGACTACGGCCTGATCGGGCCCATGTTTGCCCATTTGGGCCGTGATCCGGTGCCGCTGGGCATCATGCAGCGCCGTGCACCGCGGGTACATCGCTGGGTTGAACGCATGACGGCGCCCGGCCTGGATGTGGTTGAGTACGCCGATAGCCTTCCCGAGTTCTGGCCAGATGATGCCTTGCCGCCAACGCTGTTGCCGGTACTGCAGCACATTGCCCGGGATATCTTCCCCGAGCTTACCGACAAGCTGGCCTATATGGATCAGTGGGTCGCTGATGTGCAGCCGGCCGATGGCACCCCGGTGACGGAAAAACCCGCGTTGCGGCAGATTGGTATGGTTTCTACACAGTTCCGTGGTGCTGTGGTGGACGTCGGCGTAGAACCCTACCTCCTGTTTCTGCTGCAGCGCGCTGCCGAGGTGGTGAACGCCTTGCCGCCGGCGCAGGCAAACGCCTTGATGGCGACGCTGGATGAGTTCGGCCTGGCGGGTGCGGTGCCGCTGGGGCGGGATTACAGCGTGGCACGCGCAGGCAATATCGAGGTATGGCGGCGTAGCAGCTGAGCTGTCTCAGCGCTGCTCATGGGCAAGGGGTTCGGCCGTCGCTTCAATGGCTTGATGCGCCGCCAGGCGACGTTGATAGGCCGCGTCCAGGGTGTCGGCAAGCTGCTGCGCCTGCGGGTTGCGCCGTGATACCACGTATACCAGCGGCCACTCATCCAGCGTATCGCAGTGTGCGCCTTGCAGCGGATAGTCCTTCATGGCTTCCTGCATGGGGTGGCCATAGCTGATCAGGTAGTCGCCACGGCCGCGTTGCAGTAGTTCCAACGCGGCAGGATGGTTTGGCGCCACTATCGGCTGATGCGGGTTCTCCTGAAATAGCGTGTTCAACTGGTCGCGGTAGGTATAGCCGCGAATCAGCACCAGTTGTTTGTCGCGCAGCTGGTCTGCCCCGGTGATGGTCTGGCTACCCGCCAGCGAAAACGCACAGAGCCTGACACTGATGCCAAGGGGTTGCGAGGACAGGGTGAAGTCCTTCAGGGCCGGCACATTCGGTGAGCCTGGCCAGAAGTCGATATCGCCGCTTCTAAGGCTATGGTAGATGCGGTTGATTGGATAGTTTATCCAATTGATGCGGTAGCCACTGTCGGCGGCCAACTGATTGGTGAGTTCGATGATGCTACCGTGCGCCTGGCCGTTTTCGTCCATGTAGGCAATCGGGGGGAAGCTGATATAACCGGCGTTCAGGACAGGTGGTGCTTCCTCTGCATGGAGTGGCCCGGCCCACAGCACGAAGGCGGTCAGTGCAGCGAGTGCCGATGCGCGGCAGTGCTGTTCAAGCAGTTGATACATCATCATGTTGTTATTTTTTTAGGTGTAATTGGGGTGTCGCAAAACCAAGACTAGTCGGATTTTGTGAACTGGTCGAGGTTGGGTAAATTGTTCTGCCCCTGACCAGGGCGATTGCTACAGACGCTGAGGGCCCTTTGTCTATTTACTTGCCGGCAATCATTGCAAACGCGCACTTCGCCCCCATCAAGGCGTAGACAAGAATGCGCCTTGCCAATAGGTACCCTCTACCAAATCGGAACAGGAGCGCGGTACTGTCACTATTCCTGTCTCGTTCAGGAATACTATTTATGATTGCCTACCTCATTCTGGTTCATCGTTATCCAGAACAGTTCAAGCGCCTGTTCAAGGCTATTTATCACCCGCTGAATCATTATCTCGTTCATATTGACAAGAATTCGGGCGCCGCGCTGGCAGACGATATTCAAGAGTTTCTGAGCGAGTATCCCAATGCCCGTATGTTGAAACCGCAAAAGGCGCTCTGGGGCGGCTACAGCCTGGTCAATATCGAGCTGCGTGGTATGGCGCAACTCTTGGAGGAAAATAGTGCCTGGACTCACTTCATCAACCTCAGTGGCCAGGATTTCCCACTGAAAACTCAGGAGTTCATTCGGCAGTTTCTGGGCAAACACCCTGAGCGTGAATATATCCTCGCGGCCAATCAGCGGGATATTCGCCCCGATACCATGCACCGCGTGCTGGATATCTGCTTCGAGTTTGGCAGCCGCATATTTCGGCCCAAGCTGTCGCGCAAGTTTCTTGAGGGTGTAACGCCGCACATAGGTACCCAGTGGATGATCGTAAGCCGGCGTTTTTGTGAGTTCGTTTGCACCGCGAAGGCGGCCAGGCGCTACAAGCGTTTTTATAGAAACAGCTTTATCGCCGACGAAGGCTTTTTTCAGACGGTGATGATGAACAACGATTGTCACGGCCAGATCGTGCAGGATGACCTTCGGCTGATTGACTGGATTCCTGATGGTGATATCAAGTTACGGCCGCGCACCTTTACCTCAGCCGACACCAAGCACCTTATCGCCAGTCATCACCTGTTTGCTCGCAAGTTCGACGCGACCGAGGATGACGTGGTGTTGCGCGACATCGAGCGGCATCTGCAGGCGGTGCCAGCCGTTTTCCGCCAACCGCAAGCTCAGCCAGCAGTGCTTTGCTGATCTAGCAGTACCCTATGGCGGCTGACGTTGGTTGCTACCGGGTGCCTCGAGCAGTTGCTTGAGCCGCTTGAGGTCGGCCTCTATGGCTTGCCTGTCTGCAGCGAACTCTGCGTCAGTCATCTCTGGCTGGCGCAGCAGGGTGAAAATGAACTCGCTGCCATCGCCATTGGCGACGACCCGCATGGGGTTATGGAAAATCTGCCCCGATTCAAGCTCCACAGCATGGTCCAGCACGCCAAAGGTATTTCGCGCAGCGAAGCTGATGCGGACTCGCCCGAACGGCGCCTGGGCGATCCAGTCTTCACCGTCCTGCAAGATTTCCGAGCTGGCCAGGCCGGCCGCCCAGCGCGGCAGGTTCCGCGGATCGGCGGCATACGCGTAGACCTGCTCCGGCGGACAGGCAATGGCGATGCTGAGGTGGCTGCAGGGCAGCAAGGCGCCGGGCATAGGGTTACTTGACTGCGTCCAGAATCGGGCTCAGGTACGGCTTGTGTTTGTCTATATCGGCACGGCTGAGGCCGTTCATTTCATACGGGAAGACCAGCCAGTCCTCGGTCGTGTGCAGGCAGAAGTTCGGTTCCAACTGAGTCTGGCCTGCACCCAATCGCTTGTAGAGCGTTGCCAGGCGTGTGTCGGTGGGCATGTTGCGCTTGAGTTGCTGCTGCAGCTTGTTGAGTACCGCCTGCATGCTGTGACCGGTGCCAAAGGCGTCGTCCACGATCAGCAGCCGGTCGTCCTGGTTGATGTTGTCCAGCAGGTAATGGGTGCCATGCACGCGAATCTCGGCGTCGGGGGAGGCGATCATGGCGTCGTAGTGATCCATGCCGCGGTAGGAAGTGCGCAGCGCGATATGGTCGGTCTTGACCCCCAGCGTCTGCAGGCATTCCTGCACGTAGATACCCACGGCACTGCCGCCCCGCCACAGGCCCACAATGAAGTTGGGGCGGAAGCCGCTTTCGAAAACCTGCACGCCGAGGCGAAAGGCATCTTCGATGAGTTGGTTTTCGTCAAGAAAGCGGCGATTACGGGCAGGTGTTTGCATGCTGCTGGGCTGGGTCATGGCTTGCCAGAGGGCTCCGTCTGGTGGGACTATGTCGCGAATTCACAAACGCTAACGGTCTTATGGCTGATAAACAATACCTTAGTGCACAAAGCCTGCTGGAAGACGCCTTTCATCTGGGTGCGCAGATACTGAATTCCGGGTTTCGCCCGACCTTCATCATTGCCGTGTGGCGCGGCGGCGTGCCCATGGGTATTGCCGTGCAGGAGTTCCTTGATTACCACGGTGTGCATACCGACAACATCGCCATACGCACCTCGTCTTATCACGGTATTGATCAGCAAAGCAGAGAGGTACGCGTGCACGGCTTGAATTACCTGGTCAAGCACGTTACCCATGAAGACTCGCTGCTCATCGTCGACGATGTGTTCGACACCGGCCGCTCGGTCGAGGCGATTATTCAGGAGCTGAAAAACAAGGCGCGTTTGAATACCCCGCACGACATCCGCGTGGCGGTGCCTTACTACAAGCCCAGCCGTAATGAAGTGGACTGGGAGCCGCATTACTTCCTGCACAGCACCGACGCTTGGCTCAAGTACCCGCATTCGCTTGAAGGGTTGACGGTAGAAGAGATCGCCGCCAACCGGCCGGCCTTGTACGAGATTCTCAAGCCGCATCTGGGCTGAATGGCAGTCCGGAACACTTTGCGCCAGACGCGCTGATTTGGTCGTTAGGCCTGCGCGCGAGAGCGTCTTGATCAGTCTTTTTATCCTGTGCAGAACCCCGTCGCGGCGAGCCAGCCCCGGCGTTGCAGCCATCGCCCGGGCGCCTCTTGCCTAAGGGCGCCCGCGAAACGGCAGCAGTTAAATCCTGAACTGCCTGACCAGCGCGCCCAGGCGCTCGCCCACGCCGGATAGGCTGCGCGCTGTCTCTGCGCCGTGGCGGGTTTCTTCTGCCACGCTTTCCACTGCCATGGCGATCTGGTGCACGCTGCGGTTGATTTCCTCGGCGACGGCGGTCTGTTCTTCTGCCGCGCTGGCAATCTGCGCGTTCATCGAATTAATGGTGCCGATCAGGTTTGCGATGGCGTCCAGCGAGGTGCCAGCCTTGTTGGCGTGTTCGCTGGTCAGCTCGCCGGTATCACTGGAATGGCGCATGGACTTGACCGCCGTCTCGGTGCCCTGCAGCAGCCGGTCGGTCATGCTTTGAATCTCTTCGGTACTGGTCTGGGTGCGGCTGGCCAGCGCGCGAACCTCATCTGCTACTACGGCAAAACCACGCCCTGCCTCGCCTGCGCGGGCTGCCTCAATGGCAGCGTTCAGCGCCAGAAGATTGGTCTGGTCGGCGATCGAGCGAATGACGCCCAACACGCCTACGATGGATTGTACGTCGTCATTCAGCTTGTCCAGAGAGCCGCCGCTGGCGCGCAGCTCGGTTACCAGAGAATGGATCTGCCTGATGCTGCCATCGACTACCCGCTTGGCGTCTTGTCCCTCACGGTCGGTTTGCTGCGCCGCCTCGGAGGCTCCCTGGGCGCTACGGGCAACTTCGTGCGCCGCCGATGACATCTCGTTGATTGCGGCTGCTACCTGATCAGTCTCATGCCGTTGCTGCGACATGGCTTGCTCCGAACGTTGTGCCTGTGCACTGACCTCGGCCACCAGCTGAGTCAACTGCCCCGTCATATCGACTGTCTGGCGCACCAGAACATGTACCTTGTCCACGAAGCGGTTGAAGGCACTGGCCAGATCGCCCAGCTCGTCATTGCTGCTGACCGGCAAACGGCGCGTCAGATCGCCATCACCTTCGGCGATGTCGTCGAGGTTTTGCTTGAGCCGCTGTAGTGGGCGCAGCAGAGTGTTTGCGAGCGTTACGCCGATCACGCCAAAGACAATCAGCATGACCAAGGCCACCAGCAGGATGCTGGTCACGATATTGCGGATACGCTCTTCGATGGCGGCTTCCACGGCGGCCACCTGCGTTTCGATATTGTTCAGGTTAATCGCCGTTCCAAGCGCCATGTCCCATTTGGGCAGGTAGTAGCTGTAGGCCAGTTTAGGCACGGAAACCGATTCGTTGCCTGGCAGAGGCGAAGCGTAGTTGACGTAGTAGGTGTTGTTCTTGGCTACCCGCACCAGTTCGCGGTTGATGTAAACGCCGTTGGGATCTTGGCGCTCGCTCAGGTTGGTACCCACGTCGGTGGAGCTGGTACCGCGGAAGAGCCGTACCACGTTGGAATCATGGGCAAAGAAGTAGCCGTCTTCACCGTACTTGATCTGCGACAGGATGCGAATGGCTTCGGCGCGGCTGGCCATGTCGCCTTCAGCTGATTGGGCGTAAAGCGTCTGGATCGATCCCAGGGCAATTTGAATATAGCTTTGCAGCTCATCGCGGCTTTCTTGCAGCAGGCGTTCGCGAGTCTGCTCAATCTCCACTTCGGCCAGGCCGTGAAGGATCTTTACTGCAGCACCGCTGATGACCAAGGCAAACAGCACCGTGGGGATAACAGCCAAGAGAACTACTTTGGTTTTCAGTGTGAGGCGCATGGCCGTCTCCTTAAAATGCTTGGGCGGCGCATGCCGTTACCTGCGCTCTGTGCAATATCGGCTGCGCGCTAGGTAACTGTAGGCGGCGCTAACAAAAAAAGGCGATCCAGACGGGCGCAATGGCGTCGATGGCACGTCGTCTCCAGCGCACTGTCTACAATTGCTTACATTCTGTAACTTAAAATGCTGGGCTCAGGCAAAAGGTACGACGGGGAGTGTCGATAACCTGCCTAGTTGCCTTGGTTCTGCATAAGCAGCAGCGCCATTCGTCTGGTATTTTTTTTGTACAAGGTAATTTGTTTTGTACAAGTATTGTGCTTGTCTGGATTGCCGTTATCATGGCTACCCGCCATTACTTGGAGCGACGAATTCCCATGTTTAACTCAAAGCTGAAAAAGCTGTACACCTCGCAAGGCCTCGATCTGGCGGATAAGCAGCAGCAGTTGCAGGCGTTGAGGGAACATGTGGCGTTTATCGAATTCACGCCCGAGGGAGAGATCGTCGATGCCAACCCATTGTTTCTAGCGCTGATGGGCTACTCGCTGGCGCGCATTGCCGGCCAGCACCATCGCCTGTTCTGCTCTGCCAACGATGCGGCTGCGCCAGCCTACCAGCGTTTCTGGGCGGAGCTGGCGCAAGGCAAGGCCCACACTGGTGTATTCAGGCGCATACGGGCTGATGGCGAGGGCGTTTGGCTGGAAGCGACCTATTTTCCGGTGCGCAATGAGCAAGGCAAGGTGACCAAAATCTTCAAGATTGCCTATGACGTGACCGCGGAAAGAAGTGAGCTGATGGGCAGGGAGGCGCTGTTCGCGGCTCTGGACAAGTCGCTGGCGGTCATCGAGTTCAGCCCCTCAGGCGATATTCTGGGTGCGAATCGCAACTTCCTCAGTGTTATCGGCTATTCGCAGGACCAATTGCGCGGCAAGCATCACCGGCTTTTCTGTACCGATACCTTCTACAAGGAACACCCGCATTTCTGGGCCGAGCTGGCGAAAGGCGAGTTCAAGTCGGGGCAGTTTGAACGGATCAACAGTCATGGCCAGACCGTCTGGCTTGAGGCGACCTATAACCCGGTATTCGATGAAGCCGGCAAGGTGGTTAAGGTGGTCAAATTTGCCAGCGACATCACTGCCCGCATCGAGCAGGGTCTGGCCATCCGTCAGGCCGCTGAGGTGGCCAGCAGCACCTCGGAAGAAACCGCACTGATCGCCCAGCAGGGCATGAGTTCACTGAAGTCTGCGGTGGATACCTCGGCGCGCATTGCGGCGCAGGTAGCCGACGCGACCAGTCTGATCGGTCAGTTGAATGCGCAGTCGAAAAATATCGAAGAGATTGTTGCGACCATTTCGGCGATTGCCGATCAAACCAATCTGCTGGCGCTCAATGCGGCTATTGAGGCGGCGCGGGCTGGCGAGCAGGGCCGCGGGTTCGCCGTGGTGGCCGATGAGGTGCGCAGCCTGGCGGCGCGCACCAGCAAGTCGACGTCGGAAATTGCTGCGGTGGTACAGAAAAACCGTGAACTGACGCAGAAGGTGACCGAGACGGTGCACTCGGTCAGCGTGACCGCCGAGGAGGGGAGTGAGCGCACCCAGCAGGTGTCGTCGATTATGGATGAGATTTATCAGGGCGCTGAAAACGTGTGCCGCACGGCCTCTGGCTTGCTTAACGCCAACTGAGGTTGCGGATCAGGCCACCAGTGCGCCTGACAGGCGCTGTTGCTTGATCCGCGTGGTTCAGACTCAGTTCCCTTCGCGGCGCAACGCCTGGGGCGAAAAGTCGCGTGGATTGATGTTGGCATTGAAATCGTACATCGGCTCGTTGTTGTCCAGACCGTCGACGAAGTAGTTGCCATCCTGCAGGTGATACAGGGTTTCCAGGGTGCTGCTGACCATGGGCACGTCGTAATAGTTGATCGGGTGTGCTTCCTGCAGGCCGATCAGCTCACCTTCCTTGTCGCGCAGGTCCACGGCCAGAATCTGCCAGCTGTCTTCATCCACATAAAAGCGTCGTGCTGCATAGGGATGACGGTAGCCAGTGCGCAGCACGGCATCGACGATCCATACGCGGTGCAGCTCGTAGCGCAGCAGCTCTGGGTTGAGGGTTTTGGTCTGCACTATCTGGTCATAGGGGATGCCTTTCTGGTGCACCTGATAGCTGTTGTAGGGCACCAGCATTTCCTGTTTGCCGACCAGGCTCCATTCATAGCGATCCGGCGCGCCGTTATAGGTGTCCAGCACGTCGGCAGTGGCCAGGTCGCTGGTGTCGGGCTGTACCGAGTCATAGGCCAAGGTGGGCAGCCGGCGTACGCGGCGGTTGTCCGGGCTGTAGCGCCAAGCCTTGCGGGTGGCCAGAACCTGATCCAGCGGGTCCTGCACTACGAGGGCGGTGTTGGCGAGCTTGGCGGGGGCCGTCACCACGTACTTGTACAGGAGCAGCGTGTTGTCCAGTTGGGCAGTCGTCATACCCTCGCGGCCGTAGACGTAGTAGATCTGGCGATCGCGTTTGATCAGGTTAGGGTTGCCATTGATCACTACGGCCTGGTTGTTGATGAAGTGATTCTGGTCACCCTTGTAATGCAAGATGTGGTTCCAGATGATTTCGATGCCGTCCTGCGGAATCGGGAAGGGAACACCTGCAGCGGCGCCGCGCAGGCCGTTGCCGTTGGCAATCAGCTCGGCCTTGACCGCATTGGCCTTGGTCGCATCGTAGATGCGCTGCGGTGCGGAGGCACTGCGGCGCGTAGGGAATACCCGCATGGCGTAGTCAGGATGGCGCTGCAGCAGGTCGCTCAGGCCGGCAGGCAGTTGCGCCTGGTATTGCGCCTGATTCTGTGCGGTGACGCGGAACAGTTCGCCGTCGGCGGCGTACGGGTCGGGGTGATGCATGCCGGGCCGGTAGCTGGAGGGCGCGCTGACGCCGCCGGTCCACGCCGGGATGGTGCCTTCGTTGTTACCGGCTTGCTCAGCACCCAGCGGCGTCAGGTCGCGTCCCAAGCGGTCGGCCTGCAGCGGATCGACCTTGGCCACGACCTGGCTGGTGGCAACGCTCAGCAGCACTGCCGCAAACGTCCTGTACATGATTCTGCTCCTTGCAACACGCCAAATGGGCGCGGCGGTGATAGAAATAGGGAGGCCGGCGGCACAATTTGGCCGCGTCTTGGCCGCGTCGCACGCCTCGCGAGCGCGCGCCGATTGTAACGCCAAACGGCAATCGGCGCGGGGTGGGCTACAAAATGCTACAAAGCCGAGGCTTGCCCTGCATACCGGTTGCAGCGCAGCCCCGGCAGGCCTAACGTGGGCTCGAATAGGCTGTATACCGCAGCAGAAGCTCTAGTGACTACAGGGTGGTTTACGCCCTTGGTGCGCTGAAAGTCGGCCTCAAGATTCATCGAACCAGGTACCCAGATGAATTTTTTTCTTGCCACCGGCCTGCTTCGACTTTTTCGGCTTCTTGGGTTTTTTCACCAGTTGACCGCCGATGCGGGTTTCCGGCACCCGGTGCTCGGGTGAGAATCCGCTTTCTTCACGGCGTTCCAACAGTTGTTGGGTCAGGGTCTCTATGGCGGCCAGCTGACGCACCTCGTCGGCACTGACCAGCGAGATCGCCTGCCCGCTGCTACCGGCGCGGCCACTGCGGCCAATGCGGTGAATGTAGTCTTCGGCGTTGATTGGCAGATCGAAGTTGATCACTAATGGCAGTTGCTGAATATCCAGGCCGCGGGCGGCAACATCGGTGGCGACCAGCACCTGGACCTCGCCAGCTTTCAGCCTGGCCAACGCCCGCAGGCGGGCGGGTTGCGGGCGGTCACCGTGGATCGCATCGGCACTGAGTCCTGCGCTTTCCAGCCGTTCTACCAACTGCTCAACCCCCTTGCGGGTGTTGAGAAAGACCAGTGCCTGGGCGCCGCTCTGCCGCGTTAGCAATTGCAGCAACAGCTCACCTTTGCGCTTCTTGTCGACCGGTATCAGCCATTGCTCGACACTGCTGGCCGCGCTGTTGCGCGGGCTGATATCGAGCACCAGCGGGTCGCGCAGCAGGCCGTCGGCCAATTGCCGCACGGGTGCGGCGAAGGTTGCGGAGAACATCAGCGTTTGCCGCCGGCTTGGCAGCGCGCAAACCACCTGATCCAGCTCGTCGGCGAAGCCCAGGTCGAGCATGCGGTCGGCCTCATCCAATACCAGTATCTGTAGCTGGCTGAACTTGACCGCGTTCTGGCGATAGAGATCGAGCAGGCGACCTGGCGTGGCAATCAGCACATCCACACCTTTGCGCAATGCCATCATCTGCGGATTGATTGAAACGCCGCCGTACACCGCATAGCAACGCAGCGGCAGGCTTTCGCTGTAGCGTTGGAAGCTCTGTAACAACTGCTCGGCCAGCTCGCGTGTGGGCACCAGTACCAGGGCGCGCGTGGCGTTGCTGGCGACCTTGGGACCCTGATGCACTAGGGTTTGCAGCACGGGTAGCGCAAAAGCGGCGGTCTTGCCGGTACCGGTTTGCGCGCTCGCCAGAAGGTCGCGGCCCTTGAGCACGGCAGGTATGGCCTGGGCCTGAATGGGTGTGGCGCTGCTGTACTGTAGCGCCTCCAGCGTGCGTAGCAGAGGGTCGATCAGGCCGAGGGCGGCAAAGGTCATAGTGGCGTCATGGCAAGAAGTAGGCAGGCTAGTTTACCTGTTGCGGATGCTGAGCGGTTAATCGGTCTTACCGGCGGTGCGGCAGGACGGGGGTTTTAACTGGTCGGTATTCGTGTTTTGCTAGCGGGCGAACTGCGGCTTACGCGCAGCAGCGGCCAAAAACACCCGAACGGACGAGTAGACAATGGACACGCAGCGTTTTCGCACTACCTGGCAAGTGGCAATTCTCCTTCTGGTCAGCAGCCTGTTGGCAGGTTGCGGCATCAACAATATTCCCACCTATGATGAGCAGGTAAAGTCGGCCTGGTCGCAGGTGGAAAACCAGTATCAGCGGCGTGCCGATCTGATTCCCAACCTGGTTGAAACTGTCAAGGGCTTCGCCCGGCAGGAGCAGGAGACCCTGACCGCCGTGGTTGAGGCGCGCGCCAAGGCAACGTCAATCAATATCAGCGCCGACGATCTGAACGATCCGGCCAAGATGCGGCAGTTCGAGCAGGCCCAGAGCCAGCTGACCGGCGCGTTGAGTCGGTTGATGGCGGTGTCGGAACGTTACCCCGATCTCAAGTCGAATCAGAACTTTCTGGCCCTGCAGTCCCAGTTGGAAGGCACGGAGAACCGCATTGCCGTGGCGCGCCGCGACTTTATCGCCGCGGTCGAGCGTTACAACACCGAGATTCGCACCTTTCCGGGCCGAATCTGGCATAGCCTGATGTACAGCGACATGCCGATCCGTGAAAACTTCAGCGCTACCACGGAGAACGCCGAGCAGGCGCCGCAGGTTAACTTCGAATGAGGTTGTACCTACCACTGTTGCTGAGCCTGTTGCTGGCGCCACTGCTGTGGATTGGCAGCGCGGCGGCCCAGTCAGACGAGGCGGCCTTGCCCGCGCTGACCGGCCGCGTGGTTGATCAGGCCGAGTTGCTGGGGCAGGGCGCCGAGCAGCAGCTGACGCAGATGCTGGCGGCCCACGAGCAGGCGACCACCGAGCAAGTGGTGGTTGTCACTGTGCCCAGCCTGCAAGGTCAGAGCATTGAGCGCTTTGGTGTGGAGCTGGGTCGCGCCTGGGGTATCGGGCAGAAGGGCGAAGACAACGGTGCACTGCTGATTGTTGCCCGTGATGACCGCAAGATCCGCATCGAAGTGGGTTACGGCCTGGAGGGGCGGCTGACCGATGCGCAGGCGTCCACCATCATCAATGGCATTATCACGCCGGCATTTCGTCAGGGGCAGTTTGAGCAGGGCATCGTACAGGGTGCCGGCGCGATGATTCAGGTGCTGGGCGGCAATCCCCTGGCAGTTGCCGAGCGTAGTGAACGTGCGGAGGGCAAGAAGAAACCGGCTGGTGCGCTCTTGCTGGTCATCATCATTATTGTCATGTCCATGCTGGGCGGTGGCGGTCGCGGCGGTAGTGGTCGTGCGCTCTTGGCTGGCGCGCTGCTGGGTGGCATGAGCGGTGGCTCGCGCAGTGGTGGTTTTGGCGGTGGCGGGTTCGGCGGCGGTGGCGGCGGCTTTGGCGGCGGCGGGGCCTCGGGCGGATGGTGATTTCAATCAAGGATGCACAATGACGCTTCTTTCTAGTAGTGAACAGCAACAGGTTGCCGAGGCGATTGACCGCATCGAGCAGCGCACCGACGCCGAGGTGGTCACGGTGCTGGCGCGTCAGGCCGACGACTACCGTTACATCCCGCTGCTCTGGGCCAGCCTGATTGCACTGGTGTTGCCGGGCGCGGTGGTTTTCTTTAGTGGTGGGCTGGATTTGAGCGAGTTGCTGCTGGCGCAGTGGCTGACCTTTGCCGTGCTGGCGGTGGTGTTTCGTCTGCCGCGCATTACCAGTCGGCTGATCCCGCGTGCGGTACGGCACTGGCGCGCCTCGAATCTTGCCCGGCGACAGTTTATAGAACTCAACCTGCACCACACCGAGGGCGAGACCGGCATGCTGATTTTCGTCTCCGAGGCCGAGCGTTATGTCGAGATCATGGTAGATCGCGGCATTTCCAGTCGCATTGACGATGCCCATTGGGAATCGGCCGTGGCCAGGTTCACCGCGCAGGTGGGGCAAGGGCAGGTGCTCCAAGGCTTTCTGGAGTGCATCGACGCCTGTGGCGAGCACCTGGCGCAGCACCTGCCGGCGACCCATGAACGCAACGAGCTGCCCAATCGACTGGTGGTGCTTAACTGAAAGTGATGACGGTTTTTGGCGCCGTTGCAGCACTAGCCAGCGGGTTGTCTGGATTCTGCGACCCGGTGCGCAATTCTGATCAGTGAGCTTGTTTGCCCGAGTGGCTGTCACGTGACCGTCACCCTGGCGAGTAAGGCTGTGCAGGCACATCCACTCACTTCAGAAGGAGTCTGGTATGACCTCTCGCAGCATCACAGCAACGCTGATACTGGCCGGCAGCCTGATGGCGGCCAGCAGCCTGGCGGGCGCGCAAGGTTGGTATTCGAATCACGGGCAGGATCACCAGGAGCGCGCCACCCGCGGTCTTGAGCGGCTGCACGAAAAACTCGCCGAGCTGAAACAGCGGCATCAGCGCCGGGCCGATGCTCAGGTGGGGCCGCGCCCGCAATGGCTGGTTGATGACATGGACGACGGCCCGCTGAAGACCCGTCTGCAATCGTGCCGTACCGATAATATGAAGCGCACCGATTTCTCGATTGGCCATCGCGGCGCACCGCTGCAGTTTCCCGAACATACGCTGGAGTCCTATGTGGCTGCGGCACGGATGGGTGCAGGGATTCTTGAATGTGATGTAGCCTTCACCAAGGACCGCGAGCTGGTTTGCCGTCATGCGCAGAATGACCTGCACACCACCACCAACATCGTGACCATTCCCGAATTGAACGCAAAATGTACCCAGCCCTTCGTGCCGGCGGACCCCGCCAGCGGAACGCCGGCACAGGCCGAATGCCGCACCAGCGACATTACCCTAGCCGAGTTCAAGCGCCTTGAGGGCAAAATGGATGCTGCCAACGCCATGGCCACCACGCCGCAAGAGTATGTCAAGGGCACAGCGGACTGGCGCACCGATCTTTACGCCAGCCGTGGCACGCTGTTGAGCCACCGCGAAAGCATTGAGCTGTTTCAGTCACTTGGCGTGAAATTTACCCCCGAGCTGAAAACCCCGGTGGTTGAGATGCCCTATGAGGGGGAATACAGCCAGCAGGACTACGCGCGGCAGATGCTGCAGGATTACCGTGACGCCGGGGTGAACCCACGCGACGTCTGGCCGCAGTCGTTCCAGTTGGCGGATGTGACCTTCTGGATCAACGAAATGCCGGACTTTGCCGATCAGGCGGTTTTCCTCGACGAGTCGCCGATTACCCCCGAGACTTCGTCTCTGGCCTACATGGAAGGTCTGTACGCCCAGGGCGTGCGCGTGCTGGCGCCGGCAATCTGGAAAATGCTGACCCTGGATGGGCGTGGCGAGATCGTGCCATCAGAGTACGCTGAAAACGCCCGCGCGGCGGGGCTGGATCTGATTGCCTGGTCGATGGAGCGTTCCGGCCCCCTGGCCAACGGCGGTGGCTGGTATTACCAGAGCGTCAACGATGCGATCAACAACGATGGTGACATGCTGACGGTGATTGATGTGCTGGCGCAGGATGTCGGCGTGATCGGGATCTTCTCCGACTGGCCTGCTACCACTACCTTCTACGCCAACTGCATGGGCATCAAGTGACGCCTTAGGTTTTGCGGCATTGCAAGCATGGGGAAACGCCGGGAGTGGTTCACACTGCCCGGCGTTTTCATCTTCGCTTATCGACTGCGACTGGTTTTGAACTGGCTGATCAGCCGGTCGAGCTGGGCTGCGGCGTCGGTCAGTTGTTGGGTATTGCGCGCGGTATCCTGCAACTCCAGCATGACTCTGTCGCCCAGGTTGCTGAGCTGGCTGAGACTGGCCGAGATTTCGGTGCTGGTGCGCGATTGTTGTTCCGCTGCGGCGGCCACCTGACTGGTCATGTCAGAGATGGTGTCGACCGAGCCGGCAATGGACTGCAAGGCGCTGCGCGAGCTTTCTACCTGCAGCTGCATATCCTCGGATTGCTGATAACTGCCTTCCATTGAGCTGACAGCTTTGGCGGTACCGTTCTGCAGGGTGTCGATCATGCTGCGAATCTCATCGGTCGAGGCCTGGGTGCGGCTAGCCAGGGTGCGAACCTCATCGGCGACCACGGCAAAACCACGACCTTGCTCGCCCGCGCGGGCGGCTTCGATGGCAGCGTTCAAGGCCAGCAGGTTGGTCTGTTCGGCGACCGAGCGAATGACGCCCAGCACTGAATCAATGGTGTGCGACTGGGCGTTCAGCTCGGCTACGGCCTCGCCGGCCTGAGCAATGTCGCGCGCCAGCCGCTCCATGGTCAGCGAGGTGGTGTCAGCGGTCTGCTGGCCTGCCAGCGCCTGCTCATTGGCCTGGCGGGCGGCATCGGCGGAGTTGGACATGCGCTGGGCGACCTCGTCAGAGGTGGCGCTCATTTCTTCTACCGCTGAGGCAATGGTGTCGAGTTCGCTGTTCTGCTGGTTGTAGGAGGCTTCGGCCTTGCCCATCGCATCGCCCACGGCGGTGGCAATGCTGTGATTATGGGCGACCACATCGCGCAAATCGTCGATCACTTGGGCCAGCTTATCGGTAAAGGCGTTGAAACCGCGCGCCAGGCCGCTAACTTCATCGCTACCGCTGGTGTCCAGGTGCTGCGACAGGTCACCATCGCCCGTGGCGATGTCATTCATGGCGGCAACGGCATGGGCGATGGGGCGGCTGATGCTAAGGGCAATCAGCAGGTTGATGGCCACTAGCACCAGCAGGCCAAGCGCGGCGAGGGTCAGCTTGGGAATCATGTCGGCCCAGAAGGCCTGGTTGACGTCGTCCAGATAGATACCTGAGCCGAGTATCCAGCCCCAGGGCTGGAACCCGGCCACGTAGGATATCTTCGGCACCGGGTCGGTGACGCCGGGTTTGGGCCACATGTACTCGACAAAACCGGCGGATTTGGCCTTCACCACCTCGACCATTTCGCGGAACAGGTACTTGCCGTTAGGGTCCTGTATGTCGGCCACACTGTTGCCCACCAGTTTGGTACTGAAGGGGTGCATGATCATCTGCAGGTCGTTGGAGTGTATCCAGTAATAGTCGTTGTTGCCGTAGCGCAGCCCCTGCAGGGTATTGGCTGCAGCGGCTTTGGCTTGGTCTTCGGTCAGCTCACCGCTTTGCTGCAATTGATGGAAATGCTTGATCACTCCCAGCCCGGCTTCGACCAGATGCTGGGTTTTCATTGCGCGGCCATCCAGCAGGCCGTTGCGGTGGTCCACCGCGAAGGCGGCTACCAAGCTCAGTACGATAATCAGAACCAGCGTGGTTACGGCAATCAGCCGTTGGAAGATGGAAAAACGGCGCAGCATAGACATGGCAGAAGCTCCGGGCCAGCTTGGCTTTAATGCGGCACAGCGCGACGGAAAATAGCGCAACGCCATTATTCTTATGGTTCTTTCAGCCTAGCAGGCAGCGGTAAAAGCGCTAACGTCGCTGCTTGGACAAAGCAGATAGGACAACGCAGCGCTACCGGTCGGTAGCGCTGCGTCAGTTACGGCGGGAGGGTAAAGCGGCTGGCGTTACTGCACGTAGTCCCTGAATTGCACCGAGTTGGAGCGGATCGCGTCAGACGGCCAATTCGGAATGTTGATAGTCTGCACTGCGCCGTTGCCGCCTCGCGGCTTCAGCTCGATGCTGATGGTCTCGTTGGCCGCTGGTGACGCTGGGATGAACAGGTCCAGTCCTGAAATGAAAGGCAGTGCATTGAAGAATGGATCCGGGCCGGGCAGGGTGCTCGCGCCGTCCCTGTTGCGATCGTGCAGGAACAGGCTGCTGGTACGCTTGAGCAGCGGTGCCGTGGCGCTGGTAACGATCTGAGTGTCGTTGACGGTCAGGCTGTCATTGGCCTCACCTTGGTCTCCCCAAAATTCGCGATCACGGGCAATCATGATGTTGGTGTGATTCGGACTGCGGTGCAGATAGGCACCAACCCCGGCGCCCGGCAGTGAGGTATTGAGGCGCACAAACAGGCTGTCCTGCAGGTAGCCCTCACGGTAGAAGTAGTGATCGGCACCCGCCAAGTCGCGGTCCAGGCCAAACTCGTAGGTGGCACCCTTGCTCAGCTGCACGGGCCCCCAGTTGCCATCTTCGCCAATAGCGCTGCTGTGGTCCGGGGTGTCGCTCAGGCGTATGCCGGTTGCCGGGTCCACCTCAAAGATGCGTAGCTCGGTCCCTTCCGCGCCAGTGTTCTGCGGGAACAGGCTGGCACGACCGGCAAGCCAGACATAGTCGTTGGCCGTTTCGGGTATTTGCGTGGTCTGCGGCGCCTTGCCGTTGAAATGACGGTAGATACGAGCGAAAGAGTCTGCCGAGGTGGCAACCTCGATGTGCCCAATGGCCTGTTCTGCTGCAGGGTAGACGTTTTCAGCGCCGGCCACCTCGCGGTCCACATACTGCCCCCAGAGTGCCAGCGTCGGCACGTTACCCGGTGGCGCTGTCAGGTCGGCGCCATCAATGCTGGTGTAATGCGCAACCTTGGCGGCGTTGTCCGGCTCGCTCAGGTACATCAGGCTGACCCCGGTGCCCATGGAATGCGCCATAAGGTCGACCTGCTCGGCACCGGATATCCGGCGCAGACGATCAATCATGGCATTGATGCCGATATTGCGCTCTGCCGCCTGGGTCGGATCAAGCGCGCTTTGCCCGGTGTTGGTGTTGTATTCATAGACCGCCAGATAACTGCTGGGGTAACCATTGGCGCGAAAACGCATGGCCTGTGACTCGAACTGCGAGGCTGAGCCGGCACCGCCGTGAATGAACAGCACCGGGCGTAGGGTGAAGTCAACCGGCTCGCCTGCTGCGTTACCCAGAGAGTCGAGCAGATGATTGAAGGCATCAAGTCGGCTGGTAAGGGCGCGGGTGCCTGCGCTGGCATTTTCACTGAACACTGCGTCAGTGTTGAGTGCGGCCAGCAGGCCTGCCATAGCATTTTCGAAACTGTCGGTGTCACTGAAGTCCAGGGTGACGGCGGGATTCGCGGCGAGGTAATCGCTGATGGCGGTGCGGACCTGCTCGCTGATGTCGATTCCATTGCTCAGATTGCCGTCGGCATCCAGCGATTGCAGCAAGCGCGACAGGTTGAGCACGGCGGGGTCACTTAGGTCACTGGCGCCGCTGACCAGATCCAGCGGGCTCAATTGGCTGGCGCCGGTTGCAGAGCCCAGCTCAATGCCGGCCAGCGAGAAGCTCACGATTTCGCTACCGCGATACTCGAAGCGACCTTCGGCGTCGGTTTCGCCCTTGCGGCTGGCGGTCTCGTACTGCAGCCCAGCTACCGGCGCATCAATGAAGACGCCGCTGGAGACTTTAGGGTCGGAATCACCGCCGCCGCCCGATAGGCAGCCGCTTAACAACAGGGAAGATGCACTCAGCAGCGGCAGGGCGCCGCCGCGCAAGGCGCGGGTGAAGCGAGAATGGCACGTCATGGTAAACCTCTTGTTTTTCTAGGCTTGGTCTGTGAGTCAGCGGCTGTGGTCTGGCGCGTCTATGACGTGAGCCCGCCCGTACCCGCGATCAGGCGTCGTTTTCTTCCTGCGCAACCTGGGCATGACGACAACGGCAGCGGAAGTTTATCTGCGTACACTTGTATACTGTCAAGTGGTTTGTGAATGATTGTTCATGTGCGGCTTTAGCGGAGTACCCCTACAATGGCAGGACATGCATGGTTACAGTTGCCAAGGCCATGGGCGGATCTGACGTGCTAGTCTGCCGACGCTGATTTTTGACCTGGTTGCCTGGAGGTAGCGATGTACAAATGGAATACACGCCCGTGGTTACTGATGCTCGGGATGGCGCCATTGCTGGTCGCCTGTGGTGAGCCAGAGCCCCCCGCACCGCAGACCAGCAGTGCTGGAGCGGTATCGGACAGTACCGCGCTGCTCACTGCTCCGCACCGCACAACACTGCTGCAGGTATTCAAAAGCCCTACCTGTGGCTGTTGCGAGGGCTGGATTGAACACGCAGATCAGGCAGGCTTCAGCACCGAGGCGCAGCATCCGGCGGATCTGGCTGGCTTGAAAACGGAGTACGGCATAGCGCCGCAATACCGCTCGTGCCACACCGCGGTATCTGCCGATGGCTACGTGTTTGAAGGCCACGTGCCCGCGCGTTACGTGCAGGCCTTTTTGGCCGAGCCGCCGGAACAGGCGATTGGCCTGGCAGTGCCGGGTATGCCGGTGGGAAGTCCAGGAATGGAGATGGGCGATGACTTCATGCCCTATGCAGTCATGCTGCTGAAGCGCGATGGCGGCGCTGAGGTGTATGCCCAGATAGACAGCCCAGCTGACCAGTAAAAGATCGATAGCTTTTTACTAATCAACGTTATAGCGCTAATCCATTTCAACAATCGATGGCGCTAACCGATGATGCTCCCTGTCGCCAACATAACCAACAGGGAGCATGCCCATGGCCATACTCAAGCGCATTATCAAACGCAGCACCAGACCTGCCGAGGCAGCCGGCACTTTAGCGCATCCAAATTTCTGGATGTATGAGTGAGGACGTCGGCTGGCCTGCCAGCCGCTAGGCAAAAAAGCGCCCTGCGGCACATAGCAGGGCCAGGTTTCAGCTTCTAAACGTGCGTCTTGCGGCTCTGCGTTGGCCTCAAGCCTCAGCGTTATCTTCGCTAAGGCTACTGAGCACGTCGGGATTGCTCTTGAAGGCCTTGGCAAAGACATCGCGGTGCCGCGCCATGTAGATACTCACTTCCTCGGCCAGTTTTTCACCCAGCTCCGGTACCGCCTGTTGCAGTACCTCGCCCAGGGTTTCTGCCAACTCCAGCATCTTGTCGTGACGATCGGCTTCGGCTTTATCCATGAACAACTGCTCCGGGTCTCTGCTGCTGCGATACACAATTTCAACGGCCATACACACCTCAGGCTTGAACGCGATTTTCAGATTGTGCGGCCTGGACTGACTAGCCGGCAGGGCACGTGAGCGCTATTGTACTGGATGAAAATACAGTATCAAGTGCTTTGCGCTGCGGGGGCCTCTGACTCGCCGTCTTGACCAAAGCGCTGCAGCTGCATCTCCTGCAGCCGGCTGCGCGTGCGCTCAAAGGCGAAGGCCAGATAACCCTCGGTATAAAGCGCTTCGAGCGGCACGGCGGCTTCGATATACAGTGGAATACGCCGGTCGTAGCACTCATCGACCAGGGCGATGAAGCGCCGCACGCTGTCGTCATGTACCGACAGTTGCGGCAGCTCGCGGTCGCCGGCGGCCACTCGCTCCGCGCCGTCTTCGGTGCCACGGGCGATGATGCCGGCGCGTTGGGGGCTACTCAGATTCGGCACCTCACTAAGCAGCAGCGCGGGAAAACGATCAGCTAGGCTGATAAAGTCCAGTGCCGATAACGAGCTGCTGCACAATGCGCGGAAGGTGAACCAGCCGGCCTTGCTGCAGCGTTTTACGCAGGGGATCTGCTGATGGCCGAGCAGTAGCGGGCCGCTGCTGACGCTGCGTTCACCACATAGCTGGTCAAACACGGCACTCAGCGGGTCTGGCTGTGCCTGCTGATCACTGACCCAATAACGCTTAAGGGCTTGGCCGGGATGCAGGCGATGATCCTCTGCACCATCCAGCCTGGCGATCCACATGTGCTCTTCGATGGCCGTGATAGCGGGCGTGAAGCGATCGCGGTTGAAGCCGTCGGCATACAGCTCCTTGGGCGGCTGGTTGGAGGTGCAGACCACCACCAGGCCTTGCTCGAACATGTGGCGCATCAGCCCGCCTAGCAAAATGGCATCGCCAATGTCGCTGACAAAAAACTCGTCGAAGCAGAGCACCTGAACCTTTTGCGCCATCTCGCGAGCCAGCGCCTGCAGCGGGTTGGCGGTGCCGGTAATCTGAAATAGCCGCTTGTGTACCCAGCCCATGAAGTGGTGAAAGTGCAAACGTTTGCTAGGCACGGTGAGGCTGGCGTGAAAGCGGTCCATCAGCCAGGTCTTGCCACGCCCCACGGGTCCCCAGAGATACACGCCGCGGGTTGCTCGTCCGGTTTGCAGGGCCTGCCAGCAGTCTTCCAGCATCTGCGCTGCCTGTTGCTGCGCAGCGTCTGCCGTAAAGCCCTGATGTTGCAGTGCGTGGTGGTAAGCGGTAAGCGGGGAGGCTGAGGTCATGGTCATGATACTGACGGAAAGCTCGCTTGCACCGCAAGAGGGGTGGGCTTTGACGTGCGTCGGTTTTGCGGTAATGCTGTGTAGCAGTGGCAGCAACAGTGGAGAGTCGCAATGGCAACCGGTTGGGCGCATGAAGGAGCGGTGCAGGAACAGATCGACGATACCGTCGATGAGGCGGTGGCGCGTGCCCGCAGTCAACTGCCCAAGGGCGAGAGCCTGACGCATTGCGAGCACTGTGAACAGCCGATTCCCGAGGCACGCCGGCGTGCTCTACCCGGCGTGCGTCTGTGTGTGGCTTGTCAGTCTGCGCTTGACCAGGACGCGCGCACTGCCGGTATCAACCGGCGCGGCAGCAAGGACAGCCAGCTGCGCTGAAGCAGGTCAGTTGACGCTCTTGCAGTGCATGGGCGTGGCCTCATAACCCCACACCACGACGGCCTCATCCTGGTTGAAGGCAATGCTCTCATTGCGCCCGCGATACTGGCTGCCCTCGTTGGAAGTCTGCTGATACATCAGCGAAGTGCTGTCGCCGTAGTCGGCTATCAGGGTTGGCGGTGTGGTGGCGAAGTGCGTCACTACAAGTTCGTTGGCCGGGTTGTTGTCACAGGCGTAGGTAAGCACCCCGGTCATGTCGGCCAAGCGGTAACGGGCCTGCAGTTCAGCGATACGCAGCCTGTAGGCGTTACTGACGCAGGCGTTTTTGTCCTCCTCCTTCCAGCACTCGTTGCGCCCTGAGAGCCAACCGCGTTGTTCTGCCTTCAGCATGGGAGGCTGCTCGTTTACCGCTTCTTTTTGTGCCGCGCTGTAGATCTCGACCAACTGAAGATCCAGTGCTGCCAGGCTGCTGTCGTCGCAAATCATCTGCTCGATGCTATCTGCTTGCGCTTTGCTGCAGTCAAAGGAGGGGCCTTCAGCGGCGTGCAGGGGTTGAGTGGCGGTCAGGACCAGGAGAGTGGCGATGGTGCTACCGGCAGTTGCCTTGTTCATTGGCGTTCCTTTTGCTCGTGTAGAGGGTGCTGGGTTACAGCATAGCCTCCTGATAGAGGCCGCACCGCGCGAGTGGTTCCGCGATGGTGCCGAGGCTGCGGCGCCTATGGTCTGATTATTGCTTTTTGATCTAAATAGCGGGGCCGCTAATGCGACCCAAAAGAGGTAGGTATAGGGGAGGTAATGCATGCGAATGCTGGGGCGGATCAGCCAAGTCTGGCGTTACCCGGTCAAAGGGATGGCCGGCGAGTCGCTGTCTGCCTGCCTATTGACCGACAGGGGGCTGCAGGGCGATCGGTGTTGGGCGGTTCGCGACATCAAACGTAACGAGATTCAGAGCTGCAAGTTTCGGCCAGACCTGCTGCGGGTAATAGCTCAGTCGCGGATAGAACAAGGCGCTACAGCTGATCAGGAGGTAGAGTTGTTGATGCCTGATGGTGCACGGGTGAACTGTCATGCGCCTGAGGTGCATGAGTTGATATCCCGCCTGGTCGGCCATGAGTCACGTTTGGAACCGCTGGCGGCGCAGCGCGACCTGAGCGCATTCAAGCGCTATAAGGCCAAAGGACATGCCTGGCTCGAGGAGCTGAAGGCGACATTCGAGCGTGAGGCAGGGGAGCCGCTGCCGGACTTTAGCGAGCTGCCGCAGGATATGGTCGACTACGTATCCTTGCCTGGCAGCTTCTTTCTGGTCTCGCCGTTGCACCTGTTGACCACCGCGAGCCTGGATTACCTGCGTGCCCGCCAGCCGCAGGGCGATTGGGATCCCCGGCGTTTTCGTCCTAACCTGGTGATCGACACTCTTGCCGCCGAGGCGGGTCTGATCGAGCAGGCGTGGCTGGGTGGGCGCTTGCAGCTGGGCGAGGCAGAAGTGCGCTGTACTGCGGCTGCGCCGCGCTGTGGTGCAGTCACCCGCGCGCAGCAAACCTTGCCTGCCGATACAAGCCTGCTGCGCACTGTAGTGCGCGACGCCGATCAGAATCTGGGTATCTATGCCAATACGCTGGAGCCTGGATTGCTGCAGATTGGCGACCCGGTGTACTTGCACACTTGAGCTAAGCGCTGCTGCGCCGCGAGACCTCGGCTTACTGATAGGTTTTGCCATCGTGGTTGAGCCAGCCGTTGGGGTGTTTTCCTGCTGGATCATGGTGAGTCCAGTGCAGCACGCCGCCTTGCTGATTCCATTCATACTCGCCCATAAACCCGACGTAATCTTTCACCTGCAGGTCGTTTATGCGCGGTGCCAAGTCGATATTGTGCGCTACCAGCAAGGTATGCCCGTCGCTTAGGCGCAGAATGAATTTCTGATGGCGGCTGCCCCGGGTATCGTCTGGCAGCAGCTTGATCACCACACCCTGACCGCGCACCTGCACGTTGCTTGCGTGCGTCTCAAAAGCGTGGGTTACCTGCTCGGTAACCGTGCCTGGGGCCGTCGTTGGCCCATGCGCCTGCCGTCCGTCAAGCGGCAATGGCGCCTCGCTCAGGACAAGGGCGAGACCACAGATAGCGGCGAGATAGACTGCTTTACGCATGGAGTAACTCCGGCACCGAACCCTACCGAGGCGACTTCAGCATAGCTTCGGTTGCTCTGGACGCAAAAGTAGAGCGCGTTGCACGGCAGGCGAGCTACCTGCTTCAGGAAACATCAAACAGCGAGTTGCGCTTGTTCTCGTTCAGACGCGACAGAGTCGCCTGCAACTGTTCGTTGGCTTGTCGGGCAGACAGGGCTGCGTTGCTACTGTCGCTGGTATTGTTGCGGTCAGCGATCCGTTCTGCGATCTGCTCTTCAATTTTGGCCTTCTCCTCCGGTGGCAGGGCGTCGAACTCCTCCTCGGTCAGCCCCATTTCCAGCAGCATACTGTGCTTGATCTTGTCGGCCACCGACATGGCCATGTAACGACTGAATTCGTCTGCCGCGCTGACAGTGCTATCTTCCTGCTCCGGCGTGGTTTCGGCCTCGCCGGCCTTGCTGACGGTTTCCATGATCTGCCGAAATGCCTCTGCCGAGGTGCTGCGGCTGGTGCTGGCGCTGTCGCGTGGCAATGCCGGGTCGCTGCTGATACTGGAATTGACTGTGTTGATGAGATTCATGGTCTGCTCCAACTCTGTGGTGCCCCGCCCCTCGGCGGATGGTTAAAGGCATGGCCATTACTGGCTGCACAAAACAGGCCAGTTGTTACGCCGCGGTATTTCGGGCTGGGCAACCTTATGCCGTTCGTGGGGCAAGATCACACCGGCAAAGTCTGGCCGCCGTCGGCAGGTCATTGCCGGCAGATTTGCGGCCCCGATCTGAGTTCGCGCGGCAGGCCAGGGCGGCGCTACGCGCCAGCCAGACCGGCAAATAAAGGAGCTGCGGCCGCAATATCCAGACGCGATGTCAGTGTGACGCGCAGGGTGAAATCTCAAGCAGCTTTAACACCCTTACCCCTCAGCACTGGAGTACCGACAGCGCGCTGTTGGAGTGGCGCGCAGCTAGGCAACGGAAAAAGAAAAAGGCGCCTTGAAGGCGCCTTTTTCTGCTGCATTGACTACCAGCGGTATCAGGGGGCATGACTGGCGATATCTGTCGGCCCGCGCCGATACACATCCTGCAGCACCAGATCCAGTGCCTGACGGCTCACGCCAGCGTAGGTGTGGTTGACGATGGCGGTCACTGCCCAACTCTGGCCATTGTTGTCACGGGTAATACCGGCGATGGCCTTGACGTTACGCAGCGAGCCGGTCTTCACGTGCGCCTGACCGGCCACCGGTGTGTTCCGCAGACGTCGGCGCATGGTGCCATCCATTGCCGCCAGGGGCATGGAGGCAATGAACTCGGCGCGGTAGGGGCTGGCCCAGGCGGCTTGCAGCAGTTTGGTCATGTCTCTGGCGGTGAGCCGTTCCATGCGCGATAACCCGGCACCGTTCTCCAGTACCAGACCGGTCGGATAAATACCTTTTTCCGCCAGCCACTGGTTGATGACGCGTACTGCTGCCTTGTGGTCGTCGCGATCTGCTGGCGTGCGCTGGTCGCGGCCGATGGTCAGGAACAGCTGTCGGGCCATGGTGTTGTTGCTGTATTTGTTGATGTCACGCACCACTTCAACCAGATCGGGTGAAGCACTCTGGGATACCAGGCGCGAGCTGGCGGGCGCGCGGCCGATGCGGGTGGCGCCGCGAATGGTGCCGCCCATGTCCTGCCATAGTGTGCGTAAGGTGCTGGCGGTGTAGGTGGTCGCGGTCAGTGCTGACAGATAGCGCTGGGCAATGCAGTTCTCGTGCAGGCTGCCGGTCAGTGTGATGGTGGCCTGATAGCCGCTGTCCTGGATGCTGTAGGCAACATTCGGGCGCGGGCAGGAACGCACTGGCGGCAGCAGGGTGAGCTGGTTGTTGATGGTCACTTCCGGCAGCTTGGGTTCAAGATTGATGCGCACGCCGTTCTGCTCGCCGTAGCTGCTGAGCACAAAAAGTTTCAGGTTGGTCAGCAGCGGGTCGGGTTCGACCAGAAAGGGCTTGTTGGGGTCGCCACCGTCGTCGACAAAGGGGGGGACGTCGCTCGGGAAGCGCATGTCCGCCGGTTGCAGCACTAGGTCGCCGGTAATGTCGCGTACGCCGGCTGCTTTCAGGTCGCGCATCATCAGCCACATGCGCTCGATCGTCAGCTTGGGGTCGCCGCCGCTGCGGAAAATAAGATCCCCCTGCAGGGTGCCATTAACCACCGGACCGTCGATAAACAGGTCGCTGCGCCATTGATAGGTTGGTCCGAGTATTTCCAGCGCGGCGTAGGTGGTAATCAGCTTCATGGTGGAGGCTGGATTGACCGGGATGTCGGCATTGACGAACTGTGCCATGCCTTGGCCTTCCAGTGGAATGACCGCCAGCGACAGCGCGTCGGCAGGGATTTTCGCGGCGGCGAGCGCAGAGCTGACCTTGGCCGGCAAGGTGCCGCTGTCGGCAGCAAATGCGGGGGCAGTAATCAGCAGGCTCGCAGCGGGCAGGAGGCAGAGCAGGGCACGTTTGAATCGGTTAGGCATGAAGACCAGCTCCGTAGGGATCGAGGTGGCTGAAAGCTATGGCGTTTTCATTCATTCCCTTGTAGAGCGCATCATCACTCAAATAACTGCTTACGCCAAGTACTTAAAGTAAATTGTTATGTAGGGTGTTTTGCGCGCGCGATGTTTGTGAGTAAAGGCGCTGCTTACTTCGCCTGTAGGGCGCAAATTACCCGGTTCGCCTGCTAGTCCAGGTTGCGGCGAATGCGCCCAGAGAACCACAAAAGTGGCAGTAATACCAGACAGATCGTCAGGGAGATCCAGACGCTTTCGCTGCGAATGCGGTAGGCCTCGGCGAGCAGCTGGTCCTCGGGTACCAGTACGGCCAGATAGGTATCGGGCATGCCACGTAGCCCTATACGACGCTGCTGAATAATCCAACGGCGGCCTTCCAGCTCGCGGGTAATGCGGCGCTCTTGGCGATAGCCATCCAGTGCGAGGGTGGCCAGAAGCGTGCTGCCTAGCTGGTTGAAGCGCTTGAGGTGCAGGCTGCTGCCCTGCGCCGTGTGCAGTAATCGCTGTACGTCATGATAGGCAATGACAGTGCCATCGGCGGTGTAGATCAGCAACTGGGAGTCAGGCGTGATCTTCTGCTCCTCCAGCGCCTGTGACAGTCGGCCAAGAGTCAGATCGGCGCCCAACACAGCACCATTTTGCGCGCGCTTCGCCAGCGTGGTACCGAACTCGTGGGTAGAAAAGAACACGTAGGGCAAGGTGACAATCTGCTGGTCGACCGCTGTCGCCTCCTCATACCAGGGACGTTGCCGTGGATCAAAGCCGTCATCGACCATCAAGCGCGCCTCAATAATGCCGAGTTGTCGGTTCAGGAAGAGATAGGTGACGTTGCGCTCGCCGTTTTCGTTATGTACGTGCCACACCATCCAGCGCGCTTCCTGTGGTGCGTCAAAGCGGTTCTGATTCTCGGCCACGTCGAGTGACCTCAGCATCAGATAGTCGCCGTCGTTCCAGCCCAGATACAGGGAGTTGAGCTGCGGGTTATCTGTCAGCACCTGCGCGAGCGACTTCAAATGCGGCAGGCGTTGGGCGAGGGAGCGAGTGTCGGGCAGGGAGCCAAGGCTCAACAGGTTCAATGCCTGGCTGGGTGGCCGATAAATGTTATCCAGCTGGGTCTCGACATTCAGGCTTAGGCGTTCAAAGAGTTCGTCGCCGGTCGACAGCATGACCCGTGACAGCTGCTGGTATTGAAACAGCGTCAGTAGCGTTCCGGTTAACAGCAAGGTCGTCAGTGTGATGAGAGCTGTCAGGCGGTAGGGCCTGGCGGTGAGCTTCCTTCCTGGATCGTCCGGCATGGAATTCCTGTGTTACTGCCTGTCGGGATGAGGTCAATATAGACCATTACGCCGGGGTTGGCAGGGCAAACAGGGAGCGAGCGGTTGCCGTGGTATGGGTTGCCAATTGCTGCAGGGACTCACCGCGACACTGTGCAACGCACTGCGCTACTTCGATCAGAAAGGCGGGTTCATTGCGGCGGTTCTTCGGCTTGTTGCTCATGCTGCGCGGCAGCAGCCAGGGAGCGTCGGTTTCCAGCATCAGGCGGCCAGCGGGAATGTCGCGCATCAAGGGATGCAGGTGGGTGCCACGACGCTCGTCACAGATCCACCCAGTGATGCCGATATGCAGATCCAGATCGAGATAGGCGTAGAGTGCTTTCTGGTCGGCGGTGAAGCAGTGCACCACCGCGCCACTGAGTTGATCGCGGTAGTCGCGCAGCAAGGGCAGCAAAGTCTCGCTGGCATCGCGTTCGTGAAGAAATACCGGTAAGCCGGTTTCTACGGCAATGGTGAGCTGATCCTCCAGTGCCTTGAGTTGTGCAGTGCGCGGGGAAAAATCACGGTTGAAATCCAGGCCGCACTCACCAATGGCTTTCACCGCGGGCTGCTGGCTTAGCTGGGTAAGCTGGCGGCTGCTGTCGGTGTTCCAGTGGCGAGCTTCGTGGGGGTGAACCCCTGCGGTGGCAAACAGCCGGCTGGGTTCATCGACGCAGAATTCGAGTACCTGATCGGCATGATCGAGTGAAGTGGTGGTCAGCAGCAACTGGCTGACATCGGCCTGCCAAGCCCGCTCCAGAACTTCAGAGCGGTCTTTGGCAAAGGCCTTGTCAGTCAGGTTGACGCCAATATCGACCCATTCCATGGTGCGAAGGGTCAGTCCTTGCGGGGCGGTCTGGCGGCGCGCGGCTTGCTGGCGAAGTCACGCTTGGGCTTGCGCGCCGGACGTGATTCAGTCTCACCAGGCGGTAGCGGCCAGGCGCGGATCTGCAGCGGAACGCCGTTGATTTCGGCGCTGGCCAGACGGTTGAGGATGTCCTGATCGAGCTGCGGCAGATAAACGCCGGTGTGCTCGGGGAACATCTTGATGTGACCGATCTGCTGGCGTTGCAGTTTGCCGACCTTGACCAGTACATCCACCAAGGGCTTGGGCATCAGCCCGCTCTTGCGGCCGCCCTGCACCTTATAGCGGGTCAGGCCGCTGTCGCGGTCAAACTGGTTTTCCTGGCGTGCAGGCGCGCTGGGTAGCTCGGAAACCGGCTCCAGCAGCGTCTTGGCGCTAGGCAGAATGGCCAGCAGCGCTGCAGCCAGTTCGGTGGCGTCAAGGCTGGTGAGCTCCTGCAGATCGGTAACCAGCTGCTGGTGCAGCGAGGTCGCGTTCTCACGGGCGCTATTGAGACGGGTTGCCAGCTTGTTCAGACGACCGCTACGCACGGCATCCGCCGATGGCAGTGCCTGGGGCTCGATCTTCTGGCCAGTGGCCTTCTCGAGTACGTGCAGCAGGCGACGCTCGCGCGGGGTGGCGAACAGAATTGCCGTGCCCTGGCGACCAGCGCGGCCGGTACGGCCAATGCGGTGCACGTAGCTTTCGCTGTCGTGCGGCAGATCGTAGTTGAGGACGTGGGTGATGCGCTCCACATCCAGGCCGCGGGCGGCAACATCGGTGGCCACGATGATGTCGATCAAGCCGCGCTTGATGCGATCGACCACCTGCTCACGCAGTTGCTGGCTGAGGTCGCCGTTCAGTGCGGCGGCAGCAAAGCCGCGCGCTTCCAGCCGCTCGGCCAATTCCAGGCTGGCGGTCTTGGTGCGCACGAAGACGATCATGGCTTCGACCGGCTCGACTTCGAGCAGCCGGGTCATGGCGTCCAGCTTGTGATGGTTGGACACTTCCCAGACTTTCTGGGTGATGGTATCCAGGCTGCTGCTGGAGCCACTGTGCAGGCGGATCTCCTTGGGCTCTTTCATGTGCTTGCGTGCGACGGTGCGCACGCCAGGCGGCATGGTGGCTGAGAACAGCGCCTTCTGGGTTTGCTCAGGGACTTCTTCGAAGACGGCTTCGAGGTCGTCGGCAAAACCCATCTTGAGCATTTCGTCCGCTTCATCGAGCACCAAAAAGCGCAGGTCCTGCAGCTTCAGGCTGCGACGGCGCAGGTGATCGGTCAGGCGGCCAGGGGTGGCGACGACAACATGTGCGCCACGCTCCAGTGCTTTGAACTGCGGCGCAAAAGCTGAGCCGCCGTAGAGTGCCAGTACGGAAAAGCCACGCATGTTCTGCGCATAGCGCTGAAACGCTTCGGCGACTTGCAGTGCCAGTTCACGGGTTGGCGTGAGGATCAGCGCCTGTGTGGCACGCAGGCTGACGTCGATGCCGGCCAGCACCGGCAGTGCAAAGGCGGCGGTCTTGCCCGTGCCGGTTTGCGCCAGACCGAGCAGATCATCACCGCTTAGCAGGGTGGGGATGGCCTCGGCCTGGATGGGGGAGGGTGTTTCATATCCGAGGCTGTTGAGGGCCTCGAGAAGCGGAGCAGGTAAGCCAAGATCGGCAAACTGCTTGGCCGCCGGAGCGGTATCGGACATACGGGAAGTAAACCTTGGGGGATATGTAGATCGGGCATTATACGCGGTTTACAAGAAAATTGCCGCAGCCTTTTTTGCCACCCTGTTCATTCGCCTGCCGAAGTGGCAGGCTAAAGCCCAAATTTATGAGAGAGGACAATCAGATGGGTCGTTTGGTTGAGGGGCAGTGGCACGACGAATGGTATGACACCGAGTCAACTGGCGGCGCGTTCAAGCGTGAAGACGCCGGCTTTCGCGAGAGCGTAGGTGAAGGTTCGCGCTACCCGGTGGAGTCAGGCCGCTATCACCTGTACGTGTCGCTGGCATGCCCGTGGGCTCATCGCACCTTGATCATGCGCAAGCTCAAGGGTCTGGAGTCGCATATCGGCGTTACCGTGACCCACCCGCACATGCTGGAGCAGGGCTGGCGTTACGAGCCGGCCGAGCCGCTGTACGGCCTGCAGTTCCATCATCAGCTGTACACCAGGGCCAAAGCAGATTACACCGGCCGGGTTACCGTCCCGGTGCTCTGGGACAAGGTGACCGAGAGCATCGTCAATAACGAATCGGCCGACATTCTGCGACTGCTCAACAGCGCTTTCGAGGAGCTGGCCGACAATCAGGATGATTATTACCCGTCAGCGTTGCGCGAAGAAATCGACCAGGTCAACGAACGCGTCTATCACGACATCAACAACGGTGTGTACAAAACCGGCTTTGCCACGCAGCAGTCGGTTTATGAGCAAGCCTGCGAGACCCTGTTTGCTGCGCTGGACTGGGTCGAGGAGCGGCTGACTACCCAGCGTTATCTGGTAGGGGAGCGTATCACCGAGGCTGACTGGCGCCTGTTTACCACGCTGGTGCGCTTTGACGCGGTCTACCACGGCCACTTCAAGTGTAATCTGCGCCGCATTCAGGACTATCCTGCGCTCTCGGGCTACTTGCGTGAGCTTTATCAGTGGCCGGGCGTCGCCGAGACCGTCAACTTCGAGCATATAAAGCAGCATTATTATTACAGTCACGACACCATCAACCCCACGCGCATCGTGCCTTTGGGTGCTGGGCAGGACCTGAGCCTGCCGCATGAACGCAGCCACCTGCCGGTACTGAACTAGTACTACCGTCTCTTTCCGCGCCTGCTACCATACGGCGCCTGCCCGTTGACCTGTCGGCGTGGTGGCGCTGTATACAATAAACTGCCCTTACTGACTGCCTGAACTGTGGAGACGTCGTGATCGACCTAGCAAACCTGATACCGCCAGCACTGACACTGGCGGGCATCGCCCTGGTCAGCCTGATTTGCCAATTGATGGCCTGGCGTTTGCGCTTGCCCGCAATTTTGTTTCTGCTGCTCAGCGGTATTATCTGCGGCCCGGTACTGGGGATGATCAATCCGGACGAATTCCTGGGCGATCTGTTGTTTCCGATAGTCTCGTTGTGCGTGGCGCTGATTCTGTTTGAGGGTAGCCTTACCCTGAAATTTGAGCAGCTGAAGGAAACCGGCCCGGTGGTGCGGCGGTTGGTGACCGTTGGTGCGCTGGTTACCTGGGGCGTCATCAGCGTCGCCTGTTACTGGTTGATCGGTCTGGATGTGGCGCTCTCGGCGCTCTTCGGTGCGCTGGTGGTGGTCACCGGTCCGACCGTGGTAGTGCCTATGTTGCGCACCCTGCGCGCCACGCCAAGGATCTCCAAGGTACTGCGCTGGGAAGGTATTCTGATCGACCCGATCGGCGCCTTGTTAGCGGTCCTGGTCTACGAATGGATCGTCTCGCAGGCAGCAGGGCACAACGGTTTTATGGCCAGTTTGCTGATCTTTGTCGAGGTCATCGGGGTGGGCACCATCGCCGGTATACTGGGTGGTTTTGTCATGGCAACCGCCATGCGCCGCCATTGGATACCGGAGTATCTGGAGGTGCTGGCCTCCCTCACGCTGGTGCTGGTGATGTTCGCGGTCTCCAACGAGATTGCTCATGAATCCGGCCTGCTGACCGTCACCATCATGGGGATCTGGCTGGCTAACGCCAAGGGCATCGATATCGAAGAAATTCTGGTGTTCAAGGAGCACCTGTCGGTATTGCTGATTTCCGGTCTTTTCATTCTGCTCGCCGCCCGTCTGGACCTAGATGCGCTGCTGGCGCTGGGTTTGCCAGCGCTGGCACTGCTGGCGGTTATACAGTTTGTTGCTCGACCCTTGGCGGTTTGGATCAGCAGTATAGGTAGCGAGCTGACCTGGCCGGAACGCGCCATGGTGGCGTGGGTTGGGCCGCGCGGTATTGTGGCGGCGGCGGTGTCTGCGCTCTTTGCCCTGCGGCTTGAGCAGGCGGGTTATGAGGACGCGGCCTTGGTCAGTGCACTGACCTTTGCGGTGATCATCGGCACTGTGGTGTTTCAGAGTGCGACTGCGCGCTCTGTCGCCAGCCTGTTGAAGGTGACCGAGCCAGAGCGTCGCGGCATTCTATTGATTGGTGCCAACCAGGTTTCACGTGCCTTGGGGGAGGTATTGCAACGCCTGGAAGTGCCGCTGTTGGTGGTCGACACGCACTGGGATTCGATCCGTCAGGCCCGCATGAAAGGGCTACGCACCTTGCGCGGCAATCCGCTGTCTGCAACGGTCGACAGTAACCTCGATCTGGCGGGCCTGGGTACGCTGCTGACATTGACCCCTGAACGGGAATGGAACGCGCTGCTGAATCAGCATTTTCGCCGCGACTTTCCGGGGCATCGCATTTTTACCGTGCGCAACGAGCGCGCCGGGGCCAATGAGCGGCTGCAAATTTCGTCCAAACACGAAGGGCTGCCCTTTGGTCAGGAAGGGATGACGTTCAGCAAGCTCTCCAGCCTGGTCAGCCAGGGCGCGCGTTTCAAGGCCACCACGCTGAGCGAAGGCTTCAGCTATGAGCAGTGGCAGCAAGATGCCGGCAAGACGCGCATCGCGCTCATGGCCCTGACGCCGGAGCGCCGCTTGCGGATACTCAGCCCAGGCCTGGAGTTGGTACCGGAAGCAGGCTGGACGCTAATCTATCTGGCGACCAGTCAGGACGAAAAGCCCGGTGATACCGCAGCGCTGGTGGCGCGTCGTGAGAATGGTCAGAGTGAAGAGGCGGCCAAGCCGGCGTTGCCTGACCCTCAATAATCGACAGCTGTAATCCAGTACAGGCGCTCACCGCCGGGTGCCTGTACACAGATTTCATCGTCCAGCGTCTTGCCCAGCAATGCCCGCGCCATGGGGCTGTCAATGCTGATGTGTTGCTGTTTCGGGTCAATTTCATCGGGGCCGACGATACGCAGTAGCAAGGGCTTACCCTCTTCATCCTCGAGTGTGACGCGGGCGCTGAAATACACCTTGCTGGGGTCACTCGGTGGCTGATCTACCACTTTCAGCGCTTCAAGACGCTTGCGCAGAAAGCGTACCCGGCTGTCGATTTCGCGCAACATCTTCTTGCCGTAAATGTATTCCGCGTTCTCCGAACGGTCGCCAAGGGCGGCCGCTTCGCTGACTGCCTGGGTAACCGCTGGACGCTTCTGCAGCCACAGATGGTCCAGTTCTTCGCGCAGGCGCTGAGCGCCGGCGGCGGTGATCAATGGCGTGCCGGCACTGCGCGGTGGGCGGTAACGGCTCATCTCAATGGCTCCGATTGATCAGGCGCATGGGGCTTTGATGTACCACGGCGCGGGTGCCCAGCGCGCCGGCGACACCGATCAGCAAGGCGCCGGCCAACGGCGCCAACAGCCAGAACAGCAGATGCGGCTGCCATTCGAGATCCAGGGCGAAGCGGTACAGGGCCCAGGTGGCCAGTTCGCTGGCGACGATTGCCATCAGACCGGCAAGGGCGCCCAGTAGTGTGAATTCCAACCGATTGGCGCGCCGCAACAGCGCTTTTTGCGCGCCCAGAGTGCGCAGTAGCGCGCCTTGATACAGGCGTTGGTCCAGCGTGGCCTGCAGCGCGGCAAAGAGTACGGTCAGCCCCGCCAGCAACACGAATATCAGCACGTACTCGACTGCCAGCGTTACCTGCGCGAGGATGCTGCGAATCTGCTCAAGTATGGGCTCTACCTCCAGCAGGGTCATGGCCGGAAAAGCGCGGCTCAAGTCGCGCAGCGCCGCACGCTCGCTGCTGGGCAGGTAAAAACTGGTCAGCAGCGTGGCGGGTAGGTCGTTCAGGCTGCCGGGCGAGAAGATCATGTAGAAGTTGGGCGTGAAGTTGTCCCAGTCCACTTCGCGGATGCTGCTCACGCGGGCACTCAAGGTTTGCCCGGCGATGACGAAGCCCAGTTGGTCGTCCAGTTTGATGCCAAGGCTGTCGGCCAGCTCGGATTCGATCGAAACCAGAGGTTGCTCGTCTGGCGCTGCGGGCCACCAGGTGCCCTCACGCAGATGGTTGTCGGCCGCCGGCTCGGCCGCCCAGGTCAGGCTCAGATCGCGGTTGATGGCACGCTCGCCCTGACTCTCCTTGGTGACTTGCTCGCGCACCGGTTGATCATTGATGGTAACCAGTCGGCCCGGCGTGACCGGGTAAAGGGGCGCGCTGCGTGCGCCAATGGCAGTCAGCTGCGCGGCAAAATCATCGGCCTGATCGGGCAGAATGTTCAGGGCGAAGTGGTTGGGGGCATCGGCGGGAAGCTGGTCTTGCCAGTTACTGAGCAGCTCGGTGCGCAGGATGATCACCACCAGCATGCTCATGAAGATCAGCCCAAAGGCGAGAATCTGCGTCGCCGCAGCGGCGGGTTGCTTCAGCAGTTCACCGCTGCCCAGTCGCCAGGCCAGACTGGCGCGTGCCAGCGGAGCGGCACTGGCACGCAGCAGCAGCCAGGCTAGCAGCCCCATAACCAGCGCCGCGGCTGCGCCGCCAAAGACCATCGACAGGGTCAGCTTGAGGTCACCAGTGAATTGCCACATCAGCAGGCAAAGCGCAGTCAACGCCAGGCCGTAGATGAACCAACTGCTGCTGGGCATGGGCGCCAGGTCGCGGCGCAGTACGCGTAGTGGAGCCACGCGGCCCAGCCGCAGCAGCGGCGGCAGGGCAAATCCGAACAGCGCCGTCAGGCCGGTTGCCGCGCCGATCCAGAGAGGTTGCAGGCCGGGCGCTGGCAGGTCGGGTGGTAGCAAATCCTGTAGCAGTACTATCAATCCCCACTGCACCACCCAGCCGAGCAGCAGGCCTGCCAGCGTGGCCAGGGCGCCCAGTATCAGCAGCTGAGAAAGAAACAGTTGCAGCACCTGCCGGCGTGACAAGCCCATGCAACGCAGCAGGGCACTGGCATCAAAGTGCCGCACGGCAAACCGCCCGGCAGACAGCGCCACGGCGACCCCGGCCAACACGACTGCGGCAATACTGGAAAGCCCTAAAAACTGATTGGCGCGGCCCAGCGCGCGGCCGACCTGGCGGTTGTCGTCGTTGACCGTGGTCAACCGCTGGTTGACCTCTAGCTGAGGTTCGAGCCAATCGCGGTAACCCTGTAATGCCGGACTCTCACCGCTGATCAGCAGACGGTAGGTCACTCGGCTGCCAGGCTGCACTATACGCGTTGCGGGGATGTCGGCGAGGTTCATCAAGACGCTGGGTGAGAGGCTGTAAAAGTCGGCTGCGCGATCAGGTTCATGGGTGATCAACGCGCTGATGCGCAGGCTGGCGTAGCCAACCTCCAGGGAATCACCGACCTCCAACGCCAACTGGTTCAGCAGCCGTGGTTCTATCCACACCTCTCCCGCAGCGGGGATATCTTGGGTAGTGCGCTCCTCGCCAAAAGGCTGGTCGGTGATACGCAGTTCGCCGCGCTGCGGGTAGCCGGCTTCAACCGCCTTGACGCTGCTCAGCTGCATTTCGCTATCGCTGGCCATTACGCTGGAGAAGCCCACCTGGGCGCTGGTTTGCAATCCCTGCGCACTGGCCTGTTGCGCATAGAGTTCAGGTAAGGCGCTGCGCGAGGACACCACCATGTCGGCCCCGAGAAACTCGGCGGCGCGACTAGTCATACTGCGTTCAATACGGTTGGTGAAGAAGCTGATGGCGGTGCTGATGGTGACGGCGATCAGCAGCGCCAGGATCAGTACCCGCAGTTCGCCCGAGCGCCACTCCCGCCCAAGCAGACGCAACGCCAGGGCAGGGGAGTTGAAGCCACTCACGCTTCAGGCTCCAGCAGTTTTCCGGCTTGCATGTGCAATGCGCTGCTGCAGCGCTCGGCCAGTCGCGCATCGTGTGTCACCAGGACCAAAGTGGTCTGCTGCTCGCGGTTGAGTTCAAAAAGCAGGTCGGTGATGCGCTCACCGGTGGCGGCATCCAGGTTGCCGGTGGGTTCATCGGCAAACAGGATGGCTGGCTCACTGGCAAAGGCGCGAGCGATGGCTACGCGCTGCTGCTCGCCGCCGGAGAGCTGCTGTGGGTAGTGGCTGGTGCGGGCAGCCAGACCAACACGATCCAGCAGTTCCGCAGCGCGCTGGCGAGCGTCGCGCCGACCGGCCAGCTCCAACGGTAACATGACGTTTTCCACGGCGGTGAGGCTATCAAGCAGCTGGAACGACTGAAACACGAAGCCGACCTGCGCGCCGCGTAATGCCGCCCGTTGGTCTTCATCCAAGTCATTGAGCACCTTGCCGGCCAACTCGACTTCGCCGCTACTGGGCAGGTCCAGGCCGGCTAGCAGGCTCAGCAGTGTCGACTTGCCGGAGCCCGAGGCACCGAGAATGGCAACGCTGCTGCCGCGGCTGATCTGTAGGCTGACGTTATCGAGGATGGTGAGTTCGGCTTCCGAGCTGGATACGACTTTGCTAAGGTGGCGAGCGATTATCACATTGTCTGACATGGTATCTGGCCTGATGAAACCCTGGAAAAACTGCCTTGCGGCAATCCTGTTGTCGCTGCTGACGCTGCCTGTCTCCATGAGTGCTTCTGCACAAGGCATTTTGATCCTGGGTGATAGTATCAGCGCCGCTTTCGGTCTGGAACTTGAGCGCGGCTGGGTGAGTCTGTTGCAGGCGCGTTTGCGCGACCAAGCGGTTGCGCTGCCGGTGGTCAATGCGTCGGTCAGCGGCGATACTACCGCAGGTGGTCTGGCCCGCTTGCCACGCCTGCTGCAGGAGCACGAACCCGATCTGCTGATCATCGAATTGGGTGGTAACGATGGCCTGCGTGGTCTGGCTCCGGATAAAATGCAACAGAATCTTTCTGCCATGGTTGATGCCGCGCACGCGTCCGGCGCCGAGGTACTGCTGTTGGGCATGCGAATACCGCCGAATTACGGGGTGCGCTATACCGAGGCCTTCGAACAGGTGTTCCGCGAGCTGGGTGATCAGCCTGATGTCGCTCTGGTGCCCTTTGTGCTTGAAGGGGTAGCGGGCGTGCCGCAGCTGATGCAAGCTGATGGCATACACCCGAATGCCGACGGCCAGCCGGGGATTCTGGAAAACGCCTGGCCGCTGATCAGCGACTGGCTTGAAACGCAGCTCTGAGCTGTTTCTTATTGTTGGGAGCTTGCTGTGGCTGTAAGTGTGTCCTGGATTGCCAGGCTCTGGTGTATTGTTGAACAGGATGAGCAGCAGGACCTGTTCGTGCAGGATCCCTGGCATCTTCATCTGGTGGATATCAATCTGCGTCTTGATGTGCCGCGTGAACGTACGTTGTGCGGTGACCTGTTGCCCTCCCGGCCGCTGTATCGCGAGGTGGCGCGGTCGATGATGGCGGCGATCTGTCCCGCCTGCATGCGACTGGTCAACGAGTTGCGCCAGGGTCAACAGCGCTCACGCTCTGCCGTGCAGAAGGCGCCCGCGGTCGACAGCGGCCAAGTTGCCATGACTATCTTTCTAGCAGGAGTTGATGCATGAGTGTATTTCGTCCGACCCTGACGGTGTTGGCTCTGGCTAGTGGGCTACTGAGCGCTGTACCGACGACTCAGGCCAACGATTACGTGCTGCACAGTGCAGATCAGGATGTCATTGGCCAGGTGGAGACGCACAAGGCGCGTTACGAAGATACCTTCGCTGACCTCGGTAGCTCGCTGGGTTTTGGTTATTTGGAAATGGTCGCTGCCAACCCGGCGATCGACCCTTGGTTGCCGGGGGAGGGAACCAACATCACGCTCCCGGGGCAGCATGTGCTACCGATCGCCCAGCGCGAGGGCGTGGTGATCAATCTGCCCGAGTTTCGCATGTACTATTTCCATAAGGGGGGAGAGATAGTCTCCAGCTACCCGGTGGGCATCGGCCGCGAGGGCTGGTCGTCGCCGTTGGGGCAGACCCGTATTCTGCGCAAGCAGGAGAAGCCGTCGTGGTATCCGCCCAAGTCGATCCTTGAAGAGCACGCCGCCAATGGCGATCCGCTGCCAGCGGTGGTGCCGCCGGGCCCGGATAATCCCATGGGGCCGTTCAAGATGAATCTGGCCATGAGTGGTTATGTGATTCACGGCACCAACAAGAAGTTCGGCATCGGCACGCGGGTCAGCCACGGTTGCTTCCGCATGCGCAATGAAGACATCACCGAGCTGTTTCCCCAGGTGCCGGTGGGCACCACAGTGACTATTGTCAACCAGCCGTACAAGCTGGGTGTGATTAATGGCGAGCTGTATCTGGAGGTGCATACGCCGCTGGATGAGCACGGTATGCCGTCAACATTGGACAAGCAGGGTGCGATTCAGGCGTTGCTGGCGGAGCAAAGTGAGAAGGTGAGCGGGTTCAAACTGGATTGGGAGGCGATTCGCGATCTGGTGTATGCCGAGAGCGGGATTCCCGGGCGTATCGGACAACCTGTCCGGTCCATGTGAGCCGGACAGGTAACAAGCCGGCTGCTTACTTCTGGCTGGCTTTGTCGAGCATGCGCATGGCGCGCTCGTTAGCTTCGTCAGCAGTTTGCTGCGCGCGTTGTGCAGCAGACAGTGCTTCTTCAGCCTTGCGATAGGCTTCATCAGCACGCGCCTGAGCGCTGGCAGTTGCGTTTTCGTTAGCGGCTACACGAGCGCTCATTTCCTTTTCCATGCTGTTACCGCAACCGGCAGCCAGCAGGGTAGCGAGAGCGACGGCAGATACTTTCAGTGCAGTTTTCATATACTTTCCCCTTGTGTAAAAGTCCTTGCTATAAGAACGCACTGCTAAGGACTCGGTTATTAAAGCTGAGTTCCCGAGCCCTCGGCAGTGCGTTCTTCGCTAGCGTTGTTAATAGTAGCAGGTGGCTTGGCGGATGAAAGTCGAGCGCGGATAAATCTCTTCTTATGAATGGCAATCAACCGTTGTAATGCGGGGCGTATTTGCTTGTTTTGATGAACCACTGAGGTAATGTGTCGCAGGCAAATAACTATAAGGATTGACCATGCTCGGAAATCTCGGCTTGCTCGCCGGCCTTGCGCTACTGATCTTCATGGCCCTGCGCGGCATCAACATCTTCATTGCATCCCTTATCTGTGCGCTGGTTGTGGCCCTGACCAATGGCCTTCTGGTATCGCAGACGTTGCTGGAGTTCTACCCCTTCGGCGCGCTGGGTGCCTTTACCTTCGCCGGCAAGTTCTTTCTGCTGTTTCTCTGTGGGGCGATTTTCGGCAAGGTCATGGCGACCAGCCAGGCTGCCAAGAGTATCGCCCTGGCGATCACTCGCAGCCTGGGCGTCAAGCACACGCTGCTGGTAGGCATGGTGGTCTGCGCGCTGCTGACCTACGGCGGGGTTGTGGTCTTTGTGGTGGTGTTCACCATGTATCCGCTGGGCATCACGCTGATGCGCGAAGCCAACCTGCCCAAACGCCTTTGGGTCGCGGCGACGTCAGTCGGCGCCGGTACCTTCACCATGACGGCACTGCCGGGCACGCCCTCGATTCATAACGTCATTGCTGCCAGTTCGCTGGGTACCGACCTATTCGCTGGCGGCTGGATTGGCATATTTGCAGCCTTGGTAATGGCAGGCCTGGGTATGTGGTACGTCGAATGGGAGTGGAAGAAAGCCAGACGCACTGGCGAAGGCTTCGTCGAGAATGCGCAGGATTTGCGTATGGAGCAGTTGGCCGATAACACCACCGAAGCGCCGCCGTGGATGATGGCAATGGTGCCTATGATGGTTGTTTTGGGCGTTATCATGCTGCCACGTCTGGTGCTGGGTTTGGCTGACTGGTCGGATAGCAGTCTGTTGGGCCGGGTGCTGCTTTTCAGCGCATCACAGCCGATCGTTTGGCCCAGCATGGCGCTGATTCTGGGTTCGTTGACCTGTGTGGTGTTGTTTCCCCGCTTGCGCCGTAACGCTGCCCAGGTATTTGGCCAAGGCGCCGATGATTCGATCATGCCGCTGCTCAACACTGCAGCGGTAATCGGCTTTGGCGGTGTGGTGACCCAGACTGCCGGTTTTGGCCACTTCGCCCAATGGATTCTGAACGTCGATATGCCGCCGCTGCTGTCGGTTTTCGCATCGGTCAGTGTGGTCTCGGCGATTGTCGGCTCCTCCTCCGGCGGCCTGCAGATTTTCATGCAGACCCTGGCGCCAAAATATCTCGAAATGGGTATCGAACCGGAGATTCTGCACCGTATTGCCGCCATCGCGGCGGGTGGTCTGGACTCGTTGCCGCACTGCGGCGCGGTGATCGCGACACTGATGATCATGGGGCTGACACACAAGGAGGCTTACAAGAACCTCTTTGTGGTTACCGTGGTGATACCGGTGATCGCCTGTCTGCTGTCGATTGCTGTGCTGATGGCGATGGGTATCGGCGTTAATCCGACGACCTGAGGGTATTTTTTGCTCGGACAGGAATCATTCTGTCCGAGCAGCGTCTATAGTGGATAACTCGTGTAACGCCTATCCAGCAGCCTGGGAGACTGACAATGACCATGAATGCCACCGTCCAGCATGACCCGGAAGGCAAACAGTTCTACGTTGTCGTTGAGGGCACTAAGGCTTATCTGGCCTACATGGATCTCGGCAAGCAGACGCTCGATATCTACCGCACCTTCGTGCCCAATGCCCTGCGCGGCAAAGGGCTGGCGGCGCAACTGACCGAGCATGCACTGCGTTATGCCGATGAGCAGGGGTATACCGTCATACCCTCATGTTCTTACGTTGAATGGTATATGGATCGCCAGTCGGCCAACGCCGAATAAGCTCAACTTCAGCCATAAAAAAACCGCCTTTCGGCGGTTTTTTTATGGCTGTCTCACAGCAAGGGGTTATCCGCGGTTGCGCTTGGGCAATACGTCCTTCAGCTTGTCATGCATGCTGCGCACGCTGCTGACGGTGGTATCCCAATCGATGCAGGCATCGGTGACGGAAACGCCGTACTGCAGCTGTGACAGGTCTTTGGGAATGGACTGGTTGCCCCAGCCAATATGGCTTTCAACCATCAGGCCAACAATGGAGTTGTTGCCTTCCAGAATCTGATTGGCCACGTTGTCCATCACCAGCGGCTGCAAGCCGGGATCCTTGTTGGAGTTGGCGTGGCTACAGTCAACCATGATATTGGGAGCAATCGAGGCTTTCTCCAGCTCTTTCTCGCACAAGGCAACGCTGACCGAATCGTAATTCGGTTTGCCGTTGCCGCCGCGCAGGACCACGTGACCGTAGGGGTTGCCCTTGGTGGTGACGATGGAAACCTGACCCTGCTGGTTGATACCCAGGAAACGGTGTGGGCTGGAGACCGACTGCAAGGCGTTGATGGCAACCGAGAGGCTGCCATCAGTGCCGTTCTTGAAGCCCACAGCCGAAGACAACCCGGAAGACATCTCGCGGTGGGTCTGCGACTCAGTGGTGCGTGCGCCAATGGCCGACCAGGAAATCAGATCCTGCAGGTACTGCGGCGAGATCGGGTCGAGTGCTTCAGTGGCCGTCGGCAGGCCCATTTCGGCCAGGTCGCGCAGCAGCTGACGACCGATATGCAGGCCGTCTTCAATCTTGAATGAGTCATCCAGATAGGGATCGTTGATCAAGCCTTTCCAGCCAACCGTGGTGCGCGGCTTTTCGAAGTAAACACGCATCACCAGATAGATGGTGTCTTTTACTTCATCGGCCAGCACTTTCAGGCGCGCGGCGTAATCCTTGGCGGCGTCGATGTCATGGATGGAGCAGGGGCCGATGACGATAAACAGGCGGTGGTCCTTGCCATCGAGAATGTCGCGGATAACCTGGCGACTTTCGACTACGGTTTTCTGCGCCGCTTCACTCAGCGGAATCTTGGCTTTCAGCTGTTCTGGGCTGATAAGAATTTCGTTGGAAGTGACGTTTAAATCATCAATTGGTAAATCGGCCATCATTCATCCCGGGAAAGTCGTGCCGGCCGCTGTTCGGCGCGACCGTTTCAAAAGAGTTCCACAGCTTAATCAAGCTTGCCCGCTTAGGCTACCCCGCAGCTCTCTATTACCCTGAAAAACAAAATTAATCGTGCCTCAGCTGAATATTCGTCTATTCATCACCGGCTTTGTCGTGTTGTTGACTGTCTTGCAGTGCCGCTGCGGATTAACATCGACCTATATCAACAACACACCCGTTTGAATGAGGCTTGTATGGATAATAAGAAACCGCGTATCGGCATTATCGGCACTGGCGCCATCGGTGGCTTTTATGGCGCCATGTTGGCAAAGGGCGGCAACGATGTGCATTTTCTGCTGCGCAGCGAGTATGACGCGGTCGTGGAAAAAGGCATCACCATCAATAGTCTGGTCAACGAGACGCTGCACCTGCATCCGGTACAAGCCTATAAAAACGCCGCTGACATGCCGGCCTGTGACTGGATATTTGTGGGTGCAAAGGCCACCAGCAATGACCTGGGCGAATTGATCGCAAAGGCAGCTGCTCCAGACGCCAAGGTCGTGCTGTTGCAAAATGGCTTGAACAACGAAGACAAGCTGCGGCCATTCCTGCCGGACAGCGTGCACCTTATTGGTGGCCTGTGCTACGTCTGCCTTTTCCGCGAAGGTCCGGGTCTGGTCAAACACCAGTTCAACGGCATGATCGATCTGGGTTATCACTCCGGCCCGGCAAACAGCGAGCAGCAGCAGGCACTGCTGGAAGAAGGTGCCGAGCTACTCAAAACCGGTAGCATTCCCACGCGCATCCTGCCCGGTGTGGATGCCGCGCGTTGGCAGAAGCTGGTGTGGAACGCACCTTTCAACGGCACCTCGGTCGTATTGAATGCCGGCACCAAGGCGCTGCTGGCCAGCGACGCCAGCCGCAAGCTGATTGGTGACATGATGGAAGAGGTCGTCAGTGCAGCCAAGGCGTGCGGTGTTGAAATGCCCGATGGGCTGGGGCAGAAGCTGCTGGCAGGCACCGCGATGATGCCGGACTATCATCCCAGCATGTACCACGACTGGCTGCACAAGCGGCCCATGGAACTCGACAGTCTGTACGGTGAAATGCTGAGCCAGGCCTCTGCTGCCGGTTGCAGCATGCCGAAAACCGAGGCATTGTTGGATCAACTGACGTTCATACAGAACGGATACCTCAACGCTGACCCAGCCTGATAAGGACCACCATGCCTGCGCTACTCGGTGACAAACTGGTAATCGCCATTTCATCGAGGGCGCTGTTCGATCTGGACGAAAGTCATCAGGTCTACGAACAGGAAGGGCTGGAAGCCTATCGGCAGTATCAGATTGCCCGCGAGGACTCACCCCTAGAACCCGGTGAGGCCTTTGCACTTGTGCAAAAGCTGTTACACATCAACAGCTTGCTTGAGGGCGATAGTCGCGTCGAAGTAGTGCTGCTGTCGCGCAACAGCGCCGATACCGGCCTGCGGGTATTCAACTCCATTCAGCACTATCAGTTGGGTATTACGCGGGCTGCCTTCGCCGGTGGCCGCAGCCCATTTACCTATATTCCTGCCTTTGGTTGCCACCTGTTTCTCTCGACTCACGCAGAAGACGTGCGTGCCACGCTGGAAGCCGGATTTGCCGCGGCCACCATACTGCCTTCGCGGCTGCGCCGCGAGACCCGCGATGAGCTTCGTATTGCATTTGACGGCGATGCAGTGCTGTTTTCCGACGAGTCCGAGCAGGTCTTTCAGCGCGAGGGGTTGGCCGCATTTCAGGCCAGTGAGCAGGCGGCAGCCCGGCAACCGCTGGGGGGTGGACCGTTCAAACCCTTTCTGGCTGCGCTCAATCGGATTCAGACCGAGTTTGCCGATGCGCCGTGCCCCATCCGCACAGCGCTTTTTACCGCGCGCAGTGCGCCGGCGCACGAACGGGTAATCCGGACCCTGCGTGAATGGAACATTCGCCTCGATGAGTCGCTGTTTCTCGGAGGACTGGATAAATCCGACTTTCTTCAGGCGTTCGGCGCTGACTTGTTCTTTGACGATCAGGAAGGCCATTGCCAACGCGCTGTGGGCGTGGTGCCCACCGGCCACGTTCCGCACGGCATCAGCAATTTCAAGGCGCCTGAATCAACCTAGGCGTGGTGCCGTAACATTGTGACAACAGGCGGTTCGTGCTTTTTACCTTTCCCTGCCGCCAAGCCTGGCTGGCAATTCTAAACTTTGCTGTATCACGTAGGTTTTATCGTCTAACCTAACTCCAATAACAACTAATCCGGTTATAAGCGGTCTACCCCCAAGCTGCACCTGTACTCCGCTGCAAAGGTGTTACGCCCAATACCAAAGCGAGGCGACCCGGGGTCGCTGAAACCGATAGAGGAACACCTGACATGAAGCTGCAGCAACTGCGCTATATCTGGGAAGTGGCCCACCATGAGTTGAATGTGTCCGCCACCGCGCAGAGCCTGTATACCTCGCAGCCGGGTATCAGCAAGCAGATTCGCCTGCTTGAGGACGAGTTGGGTGTCGAGGTCTTTTCCCGTAGCGGCAAGCATCTCACTCGTATTACCCCCGCCGGTGAGCGCATCATCGCCACTGCTGGTGAAATTCTGCGCAAGGTCGACAGCATCAAGCAGATTGCTCAGGAGTTCAGCAATGAGCGCAAGGGCACCCTGACACTATCGACCACCCACACCCAGGCGCGCTACGCCTTGCCGCCGATCATCAAGAAGTTCATCAGTGCTTATCCGGATGTGTCGCTGCACATGCATCAGGGCACACCGATGCAAATCTGTGAGATGACCGTGGATGGCACCGCCGATTTCGCCATTGCCACCGAAGCGCTCGAGCTGTTTTCCGACCTGGTGATGATGCCTTGTTACAAGTGGAATCGCTGCGTGATCGTGCCCAAGGGGCACCCGCTGACCCATATCGACGAACTGACGTTGGAAGAGTTGGCCGCGCATCCGCTGGTAACCTACGTCTTTGGCTTCACCGGGCGCTCGAAACTGGATGAGGCTTTCAGCAACCGCGGATTGTCACCCAAGGTGGTTTTTACCGCGGCCGACGCCGATGTGATCAAAACCTACGTGCGATTGGGGCTGGGCGTTGGCATCGTGGCGCACATGGCCGTTGATCCGGTGGCTGATCCCGACCTGGTGGTCATCGACGCCAGCAAACTGTTTGAGGCCAGCGTCACCAAAATCGGCTTCCGCCGTGGCACCTTTCTGCGCGGTTACATGTATGACTTTATCGAAACCTTTGCACCGCACCTGACCCGAGAAATGATTGATCGCGCACTGCAATGCAGCAGCCGACTGGAGCTGGATGAGTTGTTTGCCGAGGTGGAACTGCCGGTGTTGTAATCGCGACTGGCAACAACGCAAAATGCCGGAGCATCAAGCTCCGGCGTTTTGCTTTCTGACCTGCTGATCCTGAGGTATTGCTACTTAGCTTTTGGCAATCAGGTTGCCGGCGTGCAGTCCACATTCCTTCTGGGTGGACTCTTCCCACCACCAGCGGCCCTCGCGCTCATGCTGGTTGGGCAGTACTGGCCGGGTGCAGGGCTCGCAGCCGATGCTGATAAAGCCTCGTTCGTGCAGCGGGTTGTAGGGGATCTCGAGCATGCGAATGTAGTTCCACACATCTTCGCTGGTGTAGTTGGCCAGCGGGTTGAACTTGATCACATCGTGCTCGGCGGTGGAGAACGCGGCATCGCGCTCGATCACCGGTACGTCGGCACGGGTGGGGCTCTGATCCTTGCGCTGGCCAGTGATCCAGGCATCGACAGTGGCTAGCTTGCGGCGCAGCGGGGCGATCTTGCGGATACCGCAGCACTCGCCGTGACCACTTTCATAGAAGTCGAACAGGCCCTTTTCACGTACGTAGGCTTCGAGTTGCTGGTGATCAGGCGACAGTGCCTCGATCTGAATGCCGTAGTGCTTGCGCACCTGCTCCAAGAACCGGTAGGTCTCGGGGTGCAGGCGGCCGGTATCCAGGGTGAATACCTTGATGTTGGGGTTGATCTTCCAGGCCATGTCGAGCACGACTATGTCGTCGGCGCCACTGAACGACAGCCACAGGTTATCGAAGTGTCCCAGGGCCAGTTCGAGGATTTTTTGCGGCGACTGCTTGGCGTAGTCCGCCGCCAGTTGTGCGGTATCAAAATTTTTCATGGGCATCAGGCTCTCTATCCCGCGGTGTCTGTATTGTTCACCGTTCTATGGGCTGGAAGTCTAACAAAGGGTCTTTAGTCCATCCTCTTTTATTTGGTTATATTTTTATGCAGTTATGGTAGGTGGGCGAGGCTTACGCAGGCTTTCTCGTTGCGCCTTGGGGCGCTTGCCGGTAGATTGTGCGGCATTGAAATTACCCTGATCAGGAGAGTTACGTGGAAATTGCCTGCCTTGACCTTGAGGGCGTATTGGTCCCCGAAATCTGGATAGCCTTCGCCGAAAAAACCGGCATTGAAGAACTCAAGGCGACCACCCGGGATATTCCTGATTACGATGTGCTGATGAAACAGCGCTTGTCCATTCTTGATAAACACGGACTCAAACTGTCTGACATTCAGGAAGTGATCGCGACCTTGAAGCCGCTGGATGGCGCGATTGAATTCGTCAACTGGCTGCGTGAGCGCTTTCAGGTGGTGATCCTGTCGGATACCTTCTATGAGTTCTCGCAGCCATTGATGCGCCAGCTGGGCTTCCCGACACTGCTGTGCCATCGCCTGATTACCGATGAAAACGACCGGGTTGTCGATTACCAGCTGCGCCAGAAAGACCCCAAGCGTCAGTCGGTGATTGCCCTGAAGAGCATTTACTACCGCATTATTGCCGCGGGTGATTCCTACAACGACACCACCATGCTCTCTGAGGCCCACGCCGGCATTCTGTTCCACGCGCCGGACAACGTGATTCAGGAGTTCCCGCAGTTCCCGGCGGTGCACACCTTTGAAGACCTGAAGAAGGAATTCATCAAGGCATCCAATCGCGAGTTGGCACTCTAAGCCGGTTACGCGATAAGCAGCAGTAACAACAAGGCCCCCGCAAACCGTGTTTGCGGGGGCCTTGTTGTTTGCGCTAACGGCTACCCGTGACGAGCGAACAGACGTTGAAGCAGCCCGGTGGGTTGATAGCTGAATGCGTTCAACAGCTCCGCTACCGTGGTTTGACGCTGTTCCTCATCGAATGCCAGAGCGGCTTTGAGTTGGGGCCAGCAGTGGGCAGGCAGTTTGTCTGGTTTGCGCAGCGAATCGCCTTGTTCCATGCATTTCGCCTGTTTGGCGGTCAGTCTGCTGTAAGGATGATGGCCGCTGCTCAGCTCATACAGAATCACTGCTATCGCGTAGAGATCGGTGGCTTCACTCAGTTGCCCGCCTTCCAGTAGTTCAAGCGCTGCGTAGCGGGGCGTCCAGGCGGCAATGCGCTTACGGCTCAGGCGGGGCAGGCCCGGCAGCAGGCCTTGCACCGGCTGCCCCAGGCCGTAGTCAAATAAACGCAGGCCATCGGTTGAGAGCATCACATTGCTGGGCTTGAGGTCGCCATGCAGCACGCCCAGGCCGTGCGAGGCCTGCAGTGCCTCCAGTAGCGGCACCGCAATCTGTTGCAGTTCAGTCCATTCCAGGCCATCCGACCGCTCGCTGATCAAATGGTCCAGCGTCGGACCCTTGAGCAATTCCATGGTCATGAAGGCGCGCTGGCTGGTGCGGTCGACGTTGAACGCATAGAAGCGGATGACGTTGCTGTGGCGCAAGCGGCTGGTCAATGCAAATTCGCTGTAAAGCAGCGCATTGGCGTCCGGGTATTCAGCAAACTCTTCGTTGAGTGTTTTCAGTGCTACGTAAGGATCGGGATCACCGTACTGCTCGCGCAGCAGGTCGCGCGCGCGGTAGACGGCGCCCATGCCGCCAACGCCGAGCAAGCGTTCAATGCGATAGCGGTTGCTCAGTACGTTCGGCAGTTCACCGTGGGGCTTTACGGCTGGCACGGCCGCTTTTGCGGGCTTTCCGGCCAGATGCGATCCGGCGGGGCTGTTGACGGAATCTAATGCAGTATCCATTGCGTGCTCCTTGTGCATTATCGGCGCATGACCACCGCGCTGATGTTGTCGCGCGCGGGGCCGGAAAGGGCATGAGAGAAGAGGTAGTCGACTGCCGCCTCAGGCGACAGCAGGCCCAGGGCGTGGCTGAGAATTCCGGTTGAGACCGATTGGTAGAGACCGTCGCTGCAGAGCAGCAGGGTGTCACCGGGCTGCACGCTGAACTCGAGAATATCGAGCACCAGCCGCTCGTGCGCCCCCACGGCGCGGGTCAGCGCGTTGGCTGCCGGGTGCCGGGCCGCCTCCAATGGGTCGACCTGCTCCTCGTGAATCAGCTGCTGCATCAGCGAATGGTCACGTGATAGTTGATACAACCTTTGGTTGCGCCATAGGTAACAGCGGCTATCGCCGGCCCATAGACAGACGGCGCGCTCCTGATTGCCGAGCAACGCCACGACGGTGCTGCCCATCACGGCATCCGGTTGATCGGCCGTGACGGTGACCTCATGGCCGAGCCGGCGGTTGACCACGTGCAGCGCCTGACGCACGCGGCGCACCTTTTGGTCGAGATTGCCATTGAGCGAAAGTTCGGCAATCTCCTCGACTATCAGTCGGCTGGCCAGGGCGCCATTGAGGTGGCCCCCCATGCCGTCGGCAACCAGCCAGATACCGCGTTCGGGCTGCGCCAGCACCGAGTCTTCATTACGCTCACGTACCTTGCCGCGGTCGGTGCGGGCGGCGCTTTTCCAGCAGCTTTGCAACGCCTCCATCAGAGCCGCGCCGGCAGTTCAAAACCACGCAATACAGCGACATCGAACGGGTTCGGCGCGCGCTGGCTGTGCAGTAGGTAATTGGCGCGCAGGCCGCCAAGACTGGCTTTTAGCAGCATCACGTCGCGGTCGGTGTGGTAGTCGACTTCCATTTGGTCAAGCAGGCGGAACAGCGACCAGGCGCCGGAGCGTTGCTCCATACCCATGCGACGCCCGCCAAGGTCTTCGACCACCAGGCTGATGCGTTCTTCCTCGCCACGCGCGGGCCAACGGAAGGCACTCTGCACGATGGGACCGTGGCGATATTCCATCTGCTGGTCGCCGTAGCGGAAGCTCGCCCGGCCCAGGCTGGAATCGAGTGAATAGGGCTCCAGTTTGAAGACAATACTCGGCTCGTTCGGATCCTCGGCAAAGAAGCTGCGACGAATGGTCTGCACCCGGTTCATCTGGCCGAGAAACTCGCGCGAAATGGGCAGCGAACGACCATCCACCCGGCGCAACTGGTACTGCCCAGAGGTACCGCTGACAAAGGGCGACAGGTAGCGCTCAAAGAAGGCATCGGCGATGCCCTGATCCTTGAAGAAGGCGCGGAAATCAGCCAGATCAACATCGCTGTCGGTGTCGGTCGCGAAGGGATAACGCTGCCGCAATGAGGTGCGGTACGCGCTGTACAGCTCGGTCCGGTAACGCTGATTGAGATACTTATGCGCGTCTGACAACACCAGCATCCAGCCATCCTCTGCCACCAGCGATACCCAATTGCTGACCGGGCTGGGCAGGCTGCCGGCGCTGGCGCGTACCTGATTGATGGCATCGCGTTGGCCCTGCATGCGCGCTTTGGCCATCTCGAACGCCTCTTGCTGAGGTGTACTGGAGTTGGCCAACTGAGCCAGTTGTATCTGCAACGCGCCCATCGCCTGCAGCGCGGTGGCCAGTTGCGGACCAGGGTTGCCATCGGCATCGAGCAATTGATGCAGGGTGCCGAAGCGCTGTTGCAGTGCGGTCTGACCGGCCGTTTGCGTCAGCTGGTCGGCGGCGGCTTCGGCGCCCAGTTCGGCGACTTTCTGCAGTTGGCGCGCGCGTCGGGAGTTGCCGATGGTGCCGACTTCGTCCGGGATATCGGGTAGCTCAGGCGGCAGGAACAGGGTGTTTTCCCTGACTTCCTGGAGCAGGCGAGTGATCGGCGAGTTGGCCGCCGCCAGGCCGGACAGCTTCTCGGCGCCGGCGCCGGGCGCACCGAGCGGATCAAGCTGCAATCTGGCGATAGCATTGATCCACTGGTCGGCGTAATCCTGGAAATACAACGCTTCCATCTCGGTGCTCAAGCGCGCCAGATCGCGCGGACTGAGGTCATCGCTGTTGCCCAGCACCCAGTTGTCCTTGAGCATGTTGCGCACCAGATCGGCGCCCTGGGCGAGGAACATCTGCTCGTAGCCGCTTTTGGTGTAGAACCCGGGAATGCTGTTGCTGCGCAAGGTGAGCAGCAACGCCTGCGGACCCAGATGCTGGTCCAGGCGGTATTCGGGCAGACGCCGTGCCTGTTCCCGCAGCATACGATAGATAACGCTGGCCAGCGATTCTCCGCGCAACTGCTGGCGGGCGTCGGCGACCAAGCGTGGGTTAAGCGTGTAGGCGCTGAAGCCCGACGCCAGCAAACGCTCAAAGTGGCTGTCCAGACTGCTTTGCACGCGGTTGTTGTTGGGGTAGCGCATGGCCCATTCGTCGGCCATCCAGTCTTGCAGGTAGGCTGGGTCGCGACGCTCTTCTATGTTCAGCATCAGATAGGCGCGCAGACTGCCCAGCAGCAGCTCGCGGTCATGCATGTCGTTGCGAATTTGCGCCTCCAGTTGCTTGCCGATCAAGGGCAGGAGGTAGGTCTGCAGTGCTTCATGGTAAGCCGCTTTCAGTTGTGGGTTCACCTCGTTAGCGGGGTAGAGGCCGGCTTTCTCGTGCCAGCGCACCTCATCGGTTGGTGGAAATACCAGGGTAGCGGCATAGCGGGTGTCCAGTTGCTTGAGCAGCTGCGGGGCGTTGCTATGCGCACTGATGCTCGCCGGTTGGGCGTCGAAGAACTCACTCAGCTGGCGCAGCTGTTCAAAGCGGTCATGGTTGGCCGAAAAGCTCAGAGCCCAACTGGTGCCCAGCACAGCCAGACCGGCAAAGGCCGCTGCGTAAAGCACGCGCTGGCGTCGATGCAGGCGTTTTATTTCCCGCTCGTCCAGTCCGGCCAGCGCCGACTCGGGAAAAACGACTTCACTCAACAAGCGCTGAATGAAGTAACCCTGCTGCCGTTGCAGCGCGGGCATGGGCGGTGCCGGCATACCCAGGCTACGGCTGAACTCGTTATGTAACGGGTTATGCGCATCGGCCAGCTGCGGAGCACTGGTCAGGTAGAAGCCGCGCAGCTGGGTGGCGCGTTGATAGCGGTTGCCGGCAAAGGCCAGCTCAATGAACAGCCCCAGGTGTTCGCTCAGGCTGCCAAGCTGATGCGGAAAGTCGAGGATGCGGCCACGGCGCTGGTTGTCACGCTCCAGGTGCAGGCGTGGAATAATCTGGCTGTTTAGGCGTTGCAAGAGGGCGTCGAACTCGCTGCGTACCACGCTGGCGTCGGTGCCGTCCTGCACCGTGGTGAAGCTGGCGCCCATGACCTGATGCCGCTCATCCTGGCTGAGGTGATCGAAAAACTCGTCAAAGCCCAGGACCTGATCCGCCTTGCTGAGCACCAGATACACGGGCACATCCACGCCGAGCTGCTGGTTGATTTCAAGCAGGCGCTGGCGGGTCTGCCTTGCCAGGGACTCCAGTGCCATCTCGTTGCCGCTGAGTAGCAGGTCGCTCGGCAGGGTGACCAGAACGCCATTGAGGTGGCGACCGCGACGGCGTTGCAGTAGTTTCAGCAGGGTGCGCCAGCCGAGTGCATCCAGGTCGCTGTCGGGCTGGGTAAGGTAACGGCCGGCGGTATCGACGATGACTGCGTGCTCGGCAAAGTACCAGTCGGCGTAGTCGGTGTCTTGGATGCTGCGGGGCATGCGTTGTTCGGTGTGCTTGTTGAGTGGAAACTCCAGGCCAGAGTAATCCAGCAGGCTGGTCTTGCCGCTGGCTTCCGGGCCCAGCAGCAGATACCAGGGCAGGTCGCGCTTCCAGCGCTCGCTGCGACCGCGATACAGGCTCGAGGTGCGCAGGGTGCGCATGGCGTCGCGGAAACGCTCGTGCAGCGCCAGCTGCTGCTCGACAATCTGCTCTTCGCGGCGCAGGCGTGCCTGGGCCTGCTCGTCATCTTCTTCGGCCTTTTTGCGTCTGTCCCGTCGCCAGTTAAAGAAGACCATAGCCAGCCCCCAGCTCAGGAATAGCAGGCTAATGCTCAGCAAGCGACTGCCGGTAGACTCCCAGAAGCGGTAATCACTGACCGCCAGCAGTGGGCCAGCAGTCCAGATGAACAGGGCCAGCAGCAAGACGCAGAGCAGCGTCCAGACCCAGGTTTTGCGCAGCGTGGCTGCGGCTTTGCGTGCTAATCCCTTCATTGTGCATTCTTCCCTGCAACAGATGACGTTGTGGCCGGCGCCGCCTCGTGAATGGAATACGGCGGCATTACCTGCTCGCGCTGAGCGTCCAGCACCCAGGCGAAGCCGCCGTACAGCACCGCCAGACAGGTAAGGGTGAGGGCAGCGACCAGCCACCAGGGCGCGTAACGCACCAGACGTCGACCTTCGCTCTTGATCCCTTGCCAATGGGGCGAGATCTCGCGGGGCACGTCACCGCGAATCTGCCGAATCTGACGGAACAGGCTGTCGCGGATATTCTCCAGTTCGAGCAGGCCGCGGGGCAGTACGCGATACTTGCCCTCAAAGCCGAGCGACAGACAGACGTACATCAGCTCCAGCATATCCAGGTGCTTGACCGGGTTGCGTGCCAGCCGATCGAGCAGGATGAAGAACTTCTCGCCACCGAAGGTCTCGTTGTGAAAGCTGCTCAGCAGGCTCATCTGCGACCATTCGCTTTCGTTGCCCCAAGGCGTGGTGACCACGGCCTCGTCGAGTGCGGTGCACAGCACATAGCGGGCCCCCATGACCTGGCCGCTGTCGGTACTTTCCTGCAGAGCGCGATGTTCGAACAGCTTGATCTCGCTGACCAGTTTTTCCTTCAGCAGATAGAGGTCTTCGGACTGGTGGCTGTGCTTGAGGCGAACAATCTCCGACAGCAGGCTGGTAGCCATGCCTACCAGCGGATTAAGTCCTTGATGGGACTGTTCCGCCGGCTTGAGCCTGGCCGCATAGACCATACGCTCTTCGAGTTTTTCATAGCGCGGCGGAGCGGCAAAGTCGGTCAGTGTGCTGTTGGCCGGGCTGTGGCCCTGGCGGCTGAGGATGACGGTTTTGTCGTCCTGACTGTATTCCATTTCCCTGATCATCTTTATTAGCTCCTGATGGCCCAGAAGGCCAGATTCAATCCGCTGATTTCACCCGACACATGGAAGGCGAAGCCGCCGGAGCGTTCGAGCTGGGCGAGTTCTTCGGACGTGAATTCGAGGGCAAAATAGGTTTTGCTTGAGTGGAACGGGATCTGCCGTGGTGCCACTGGCAGGGGTTTGACCTTGATGCCCGGCAGGTGCAGGTTCACCAGCTGGCGAATGCGTTCCACTGCGCCCACCTTGAGATGCGCCGGCAGACGTTTGCGCAGTTCTTCCGAGTCGCACTGAGCGCTGGCCGCGAGTACGAAGGAGGCGCTGCCCAGCAACTGGGCATCGTTGATCGGCGATACCTTGATGCCGTACTGGCGCTGCTGCAATGGCAGCTCTACGGCGTGCTGTTCCAGGACCATCGACAGCACCTGGCGGATGGCATCCATCAGCTTGCGGAAGCTCTGGCCTTGGTCGCTGTGCTGGTAGCGGCTATCGTGCTTGGGGCGTTTGCTTTCGCTGGAGTAGGTCGACAGTTCACCGAGCAGACCCAGCAGTTCACGGTAGATTTGCTCGGGATGTACTTGCTCCAGGTTCAGCAGATGGCGCAGCACCGGCTCGCTGCGGTTGATCAGCTGCAGCATCATGAAATCACCCACCTCAGAGCTGCCCATCTTGCCGGTAGCTCGGATGCGTTCGGCCAGCATGTCGCCACGGTGCGCCAGCATGCTGACCACTTCCTTCAGGCAGGAGAGCAGATAGCTGCTGGCGTGGCTGTGCAGGTAGGTGGCGACATAATCGGGGTTCAGACTGATGACTGCATCGGGAGTGCTGTCCTGAATCTCGCACACCTGCAGGCGCACAAACGCCTGCTCGTTCGGGTGCTGGCCCAGCAGCAGCTTGAAGTCGGGCTGGGCGCAGCTGACCTGGCTGGCGCTGCCGTCGCCGGCGTTGGAGTCTGCCACCTCGCTTTCGTGGGCGGTATAGCGTGCCAGCACGTCTCTCTGGTTGGGGCGGCGGGTTTCCACGTGGTTGCTGGTCACCAGCGGCAAGGCAAGGTAGATCGGTGTGCTGCTGGTGTTGGGCGGCACATCGAGCGCTAACGGTTCCTTTTCATTGCCGATTTCAAACAGGCTGCCGTCGGGCAGTACGCCGCTGGCGTGGCTTATCACCAACTTGCCCATGTTGAGAAACTGCGCGTCTATCTCCAGGCTGAAAAAGCCCCAAGCGTGGCTCAGCAGCTTCTGGGTGCGGCTTTTCAGTTGCTGGTCGTAGTACCTGTCGTTTTGCTGGAAATGCTGCGGGCGCAGCAACATGCCTTCCTGCCAGACCACTTTCTGCACGCTCATGTTTCAGTCCTCATCCCGGCTGGCGGCCAGCGAGCGAATGCCGTGCTCGTCGAGCAGCAGGGCTACCGAGTTGCGCTCTTCGTTTTGCAGCGGTACGACGATGCGCCACTGTGCCTGGGGTAGATCGCGGTACGCGGCCAGCACCGCGAGGTAGCGGCTCTCGGGGGCGGCGGCCAGCTTGTAAGTGCGCTCTTCGCCGGGGCGCAATTCGAGCTCTTCGATAGCGACCAGATCGGGCGCCAGCACTTCACGCGGACGCTGATACAGCGAGAAAAAGTCGGCGTGCTCGAAGGCCACCGGGTTCTTCAATTCGATCAACTGCAACACGATGGGCGAGGGGCGGTCATTGATGTCGGGGTTGAGGCGCTCGCTGCCCTGCAGGCTGAGATCAACCTTGGTCAGATCGGAGTAGGGCGACAGGCTGGAGCAAGCGCTGAGCAGCGCACTGCAGAGCACGGCAAGCAGGCCGCGGGTAACTAATGATGAAGACATGGCAATCATCCTTGATAAGAACTGTTAAGAGAGGCGAGCAGGCGCAGCTGCTCTTGATAGGCCTGGTTGAAGTCGGCGGCATAGAGGGTTTTATGCCACTGCTCGTCGCGCTGCAGGCCTTGATGCAGGCGGCTATACGCACGCCATTGGGCGCCGGAGGTGTTGAGTAACTTTCCGCCGCCGTCCTGCTCAAAGCGCAACTTGAGTTGCTCGGGCCCCAACTGTTCGAACAGCCCTTTGCTGGCCGCGCGGCTGGCGGCAATCAGCGCCACCTGATGGGTTTGCAACTCGCCGAACGCGGACGAGAGCAGCTGATGCGCCGCTTCGTCCGTGCCGGTTTCGCGCAGCAGGCGATGTAACGCGCCCGCGGTGTCCTGAGCCTGGGCCAGCGGTTGTGCTTCAAGCGAGTCGGTGCTTAGTTGCAGGTCACGTTTGAGCTGTGTCTGGGTATGCAGGCTCTGGCGCAGCAAGGCCAGGTTTTGCTTTAGCAATTTGGCACTTTTCAATGCCAAAGCTTCGCGTTGTGCCTCGCTCAGGTTGTCCATGTTGATGCCCAGCGCTGTAGCCAAGCTATCCCAGAAGCCCGAGGCCATGGGTGCCGGAGGTGCGCTGCTGGCGGGTTGCTCGGGTTGGCGCAGTTCCGGGATCGGCAGGCTCTCCATATCCACGCGGGCGTAATCAGCGCGCTGATCGGCATAGCTCGGCTGGGCTTGGTTGAGCAGGGCAAAGTCGTCGTTGCCGCGGTAGGCCTGCTCTGGCTGGTCCATCGCATTGAGTGGATCCAGGTCGAGAAAGGCGTCATCCGGGATCAGGCTTTCCGGTTGCTCGATCGGGTCGGTGGGTTCGGCAAAGACGCTCGGGTCTTGTGCAAGCCGGGCGCGGATATCAAAGTCGCCAAGAGAGTAGACCTGGCCGTGCTCGACAGCCTGCGCTTTGCCCTTGGGCAAGGCGGTTTCGCTGTCCTTGAGCAGTATGCCGTTGCTGCTGGTATCGGTGATATAGAACACGCCGTTGTGAAAGCTCACCTCGGCGTGCCGGCCTGACACAACGCGTTTGCGGTCGGGGATTACCCAGTCGCAATCTTCTGCTCGGCCGATCACTCCGCCGGCCTGGCGAAAGGTCTTGCTGACCGGCAATCCCGGTTCAAATTGCTGCGCACTGACCACATCAAAGACCAGTTCCATTGCGTTATTGCTCCTTGCGACTAGAAGTCGCGTGCTGCTGTCTTGGGGTCACCCAGGGGGCGATATTCATCATCATCAAACTTGTGGTTACCGGCGCAGGCGGCCAGCAGGGCGCTCAGCGCCAGGGCCATCAGGCAACGGGTAATGCGGGCAGTCATAGCCAGGTTCCTTCGAGTTGACCGAGTTGTAGGGAATGGGAAAATCCGTGTTCTGTTGTCATCAGCGGGCTTGAGCCTGAGCTCGCTCCTTCAGCCTTAAGTCGGCTGCATTGATTTTCAGGCGCTGCATGCGGTAAAGCAGGGTGCGGCGCGGCAGGCCCAGTTCGCTGGCGGCACTGGTCTGGTTACCTTGGTTCTTGCGCAGGCAGTCGAGCAGCAGGTTGCGTTCAACCTGTTCCAGCCGTTCACGCAACGAACTGCTGCTGTTGGGCTGGTGGTGGCCTGGCAGGCTGAAGTGCTCGGGTAGCAGCACGTTGCCCTCGCACAACAGCAGGGCGCGGGCGATCAAACCTTTGAGTTCGCGAACGTTGCCAGGAAAGTGGTAGCCGGCCAGGTGTTCCAGCGCTTCGTCCGACCAGCGGCAGGCTCCGCGTTGCAAAAAACAGCAAGCCTCTTCAGCGAAATGCGCGGCCAACAGGGGAATGTCCGTGCCGCGTTCGCGCAGCGGCGGAATTTCAATCGGAAAGTGACCCAGGCGATAGAACAGGTCTTCGCGAAACTGGCCCTTGTCGACCAGCGTGCGCAGGTCGTGATGGCTGGCCGCGATGATGCGTACGTCCACCTTGTGCGTACGGTTGCTGCCCAGGGGGCGTAACTCACCCTCCTGCAGTACACGCAGCAGCTTGGCCTGAAGGTCCAGCGGCATATCGCCTATTTCATCGAGAAACAGGGTGCCGCCGTCGGCGGCGTCGAACAGCCCGGCTCGGTCCTGGTTCGCGCCGGTGAAAGCGCCTTTGACGTAGCCGAACAGCTCACTCTCCAGCAGCGCTTCGGGCAGTGCACTGCAGTTCTGCGCGATAAAGGCCTCGGAGCGACGCAGGCCGTAATCGTGAATTGAGCGCGCTACCAGTTCTTTGCCGGTACCGGTTTCACCGGCGACGATCACGCTGACCGGGTTGTGCAGCACCTTACTGATCAGCCGGTAGACCCGTTGCATGGCTGGGCTGTCGCCGATCAGCCCATAACCGCGCTGGTGGCTGATGGTGCTGGTAGCAGCTTCTGTCGGCATGCTCGCGGTGTTATCCAGGCGCTGCAACAACTGCAGTTGGCCCATGGCAAAGTCGCCCAGCAAGCGCAGCGAGTCGGCAAAGGCGTCGAGTTGCTGGTTATCACGTTGGGCGATCAGCAGCAGGCCACCGAGCTGCTGTTCGCGGTCGTGCAGCGGGAGGCAAAGCAGACTCCGCCAGCTGCGGCCGGTCGTGGGCAGGAAGGGCGTGGCGTAGAGGCTGTTATCCAGCGCTTCGACGTGCAACACCTGATTCTGGAACAGGCAGTATTGCAGCAGTTGCTGGTCCTTGTAGTCGCTGGGCAGCGTGGATTCCTCGCGTTGCAGCTGTGCGCCATCAAGCCATTCGGCGCACAGCGTCAGCTCGGTATGGGTCTTGTCCAGCAGATACAGCTGGGCCAGCGGGCAGTGGCTGAGCGTGGCAGCGGCAGCGACCAGTTGCTGTTGCAGGCTGCGGCTGTCGCGGCTGGCGGCCAGATGGCTGAAGCGCGCCAACAGGGTCTCGGCGTACACCAGCGGCTGCGCCACCTGATCGAACAGGCTGGGGTGCTTAAGCGAACTCACAGACAATGGCTCCTGCGCTGCCGAGGGTGGCGGTTACCTGCTGTACCCGCTGGCCGCTGGCCATGGCCTCGAGCAGCCGGTCGACTACCTGCGGTTGCAAGTGCTCGTCGATCAACTGGTCGATGAGACGGGCTCCGCTGTCAGCGCGCAGACAGCGTTCAGCCAGGTGGCTGATCAACTGCTGGTCGTGGGCAAAGCTGAGTTGGCGGCGTTGCAGGCGCTGGGCAAAACGCTGCAGCTTGAGCTCGACCAGTTCCTCAAGCACCGCGCCGGCAATGGGGTAATAGGGCACGATGCGCATGCGCGCGAGCAGCGCGGGTTTGAAGTGGCGGGTCAGGGCAGGGCGGATGGCCTCCTCAAGCTGCGCACTGTCAGGCTGGGTGCCGCTCGCACATAGCGCAGAGATTTGTTCGCTGCCCAGATTGGAGGTCATCAGAATCAGCGTGTTGCGGAAGTTGATCTCGCGGCCTTCGCCGTCGTTGGCAATACCCTTGTCGAAGATCTGATAGAACAGGTTGAGTACGTCAGGATCAGCTTTCTCGACCTCGTCGAGCAGAATTACCGAGTAAGGCTTTTGGCGTACGGCCTCGGTCAGCATGCCACCTTCGCCGTAGCCAACGTAGCCGGGAGGCGAGCCAATCAGGCGCGAAAGGCTGTGCTTTTCCTGGAACTCGCTCATGTTGATGGTGGTGAGAAAGCGTTCACCGCCGTACAGCAGGTCGGCCAGGGCCTGTGCGGTTTCGGTTTTGCCGACGCCGCTGGGGCCAACCAGTAGAAATACACCGACCGGTGCGTCAGGCCGGTTCAGGCCCGCGGCTGCAGCGCGTATGGCGCGGTCGAGTGCAGCGACCGCAGGCTCCTGCCCGCGCAGGCGCCGACGCAAATCCTCGGCAAAGGCGGTGGCCTTGGCGTTGTGCTCGCGGGCCAACTGCGACAGCGGCACGCCGGTCCAGTGGCTGATGACTTCGGCCACCAGCCGCGGGCAGACCTCATGGCTGACCAGACGCTCGTCCCGCTGGGACTGCTGCAGTTCCAGTTGGACTTGCTGCAGCTCCGCCTGTGTGGCGTCGTCAGCGCCGCTCTCGGCACAGGCCTGACGCAGCGCCAATAGGCGTTCTGCCAGCTCGCGTTGCTGCTGCCAGCGCTCGCCCAGTGCCTGGGCCTCACTACGCGCGGCGTGAAGCCGCGTTTCCAGCGCGTCCAGCGCGGGAGCATCTACCTCCAGCCCGGCGCTCAGATCGCGCTGTACCGCTTGCAGCTGGCGCTCGCCTTCGGCGATTTCGCCGCGTAACGCTTCAAGCGTGCCGGGTTCCGCCGCCAGGCTGATGCGTACCCGCGCGCAGGCGGTATCCAGCACATCGACTGCTTTGTCAGGCAGCTGACGCCCGGCAAGATAGCGTGCCGAGAGTTCCGCCGCAGCAACCACCGCATCATCTCGCAGGTAGATGCCGTGGCTACGCTCATAGACGGGGGCCAGGCCGCGCAGAATGGTCACGGCTTCCGCGGGGGTGGGTTCAAGCAGCTGCACCGGTTGAAAGCGCCGCGCCAGCGCTGGATCCTTTTCGAAGTACTTTTTGTATTCGCTCCAGGTGGTGGCGGCGATGGTGCGCAGCTCGCCACGGGCCAGGGCCGGCTTCAGCAGATTGGCCGCGTCGCCGCTGCCGGCCTGTCCGCCGGCGCCAATCAGCGTGTGGGCCTCATCGATAAACAGCACTATGGGTTTAGGCGAGGCCTTGACCTCGTCGATAACGCCTTGCAGGCGACGCTCGAACTCACCCTTGATGCTCGCACCGGCCTGCAGCAGGCCAAGGTCCAGGCACAGCAGCTCAACATTGCGCAGTGCTTCGGGCACGGTGTCGTTGGCGATACGTAGCGCCAGGCCTTCAACCAGTGCGGTTTTACCCACGCCGGCCTCACCGACCACGATGGGGTTGTTCTTGCGGCGCCGGGCGAGGATGTCGATCATCTGCCGGATAGATTGGTCGCGGCATAGCACCGGATCGAGCTTGCCGTCGCGCGCCTGCTGGGTGAAGTTGTGGGTAAAGCGCAGCAGGGCAGATTCGCCCTGTGGCGCATTGGCACTGCCGCTCTCGGCCTGTTGAGACAGCGCAAAGTCGCGCAACCGCTCCGCGTTCAGACCGCTTAGAAGGGCCTGATACGGGGTGCCCGCGTAACGCATGGGGTTGCGCAATAGCGCCAGTAGCAGTGCTGCCTGATCAATCCGGCTGCTGGCCAGTTCCAAGTTGGCCACCAACAGCGCATCCTGCAGCCATTGCACCAGTTCGGCAGAGAAACTGGGGTTGCTGCTGCTCTCGTGCTGACCGCGAGGGACCAGGGTTTCGGCCAGGCGTCCAGCGGCAATCTCGGCGTCCTGCAGGGCGCGGCTCAGCAGGCCGTCCGGGCGTTCGAGCAAGCCCAGCAACAGGTCTTCTACCAGTACCTTGTTGCCACCGCGTTGCATGCAACGTTCGGCCGCTGCTTCGAGGTCCTGCCGGCTGGCTGCATCCAGCGCCTGCACCAGTTGCTGTAGATCGAGTTGCATCATGTCATCAGTCCTTAATGAGTTACTGTGCCGAGCGTAACGCTGGGCTGTGCCTGCTGGTGACCGAGCCAGCTGGTCCAGCCGAGACGGCAGGGGTTGCTTGCGCCAAGCCGAAGTTCACGGATTTCGTCCTGACGCAAACGCAGTTGGATGTCGTATTCCAGTGGTTCGCGCAGGGTGAAACGCAGCAATGCGCGCAGCGGTTTGAAGTGCTGGCCTGGCGGCAGAAAGCCATGGAAGCCATCCCAGTCCAGCGCGCGAATGTGCAGGCGAAACTTGCCGCTGCGATCGGAGACCGTTTCACCCAATACCAGGTCGTGTCCCAGGCGGCTGTTGGCGCGGCCCAGCTGGCTGCGTTGATCCGGCTGAATGCTGACGTGGCGCTGCATGCATTGCTCTATCTGCATGGCGGGGTGGCGGAAGTAGTAACGCAATACCGCTTCGATCAGCTCGGCCGACTGGGCGCGCATGCTCAGCAACCCCAGGTAGGGCAGCAGGCGCTTCCAGTTCAGCTCGGGCGCCTGGGCCATGCGGTCCGGGCGCAGGCCAACCAGCGACAGCAGTTGTGCCGAGAAGGGGTCCTGCGCGCCCTTGGTGAAGCGCGCCCGGTAACGGTACTTCTGCCAGATGGGCAGCAGCAGGCGTTGCAGGCGATCGTTGAACAGGTCTAAAAACTCGCGGGTCGGATTGCCGTCGGGGCCATCACCCAGCGCCTGTTCCCCGTAGAACGCCGGCAGCGGCGAGCCGGCGCCGCTGAGGCTGATCAGGTTGACCTGCAGGCGTGCGCGCAGGCCGTCGGTATCCTGAATGAAATCCACGCCTTCAATGTCGCTGCCGGGGAAACCCATACTCGGGTTGGCGACGAATTGCAGGCGCTCGTAGAGCGCTTGGTCATCCAGCTCAGGGTGGGCCAACTGCAGGCGTTCGAGTACCAGCAGCACACCCTGAAACAGACTGTACTGACGGATGTCGCGTTTTATTCTGGTTAGAACAGGGGCTGTTGGCCCATGCGCGGCGCCCATTGGTACACCTCTCCCTGTGTGCTGTTGACGGAAAATTCGTGGTAAGAGTTGAGGCTGGAATACAGCGACAGAAACTCGTTCAACACTGAGGCGAACAGATACATGTCGCCTTCACCCAGATAGCTCTCCAGGTCCATGCTGAGTTCGGTCTTGATGCCGCGTACCGGCAGGCCGCGCAGCAGGCGATCCACGTGCACATGGCGCACATGCTTGATGCCTTCCAGCCGGCGCTTGCTGACGCGCGCAGCGTGCTGATCGTAATGGCGCGGCAGGTCGTAGGTCTCAAGCACCAACTTGAGCGCGTTGACGTCCTCGAGCGAGAGATAGTTGAGCGACATGTTGCTGATCAGCTTCCAGAGAAAATCCTGATGCAGCGGCGGTGCGTAGGTCGGCGTAACCGTGCTGATATTGCGGAAGCTGAGAAACTCCGGGGTGTCTTCGGTCGGTCGGCAAATGTCGCCGAGCGCCAGTTGCCGTGGCAGGTCCTGATTGGTACAGGTTAGTTCGATCGACAGGGTCTCGTGCTGATCGATATTGCGCAGGCCAAAGCTCAAATAGGTGTCCTGACCTTCGCCCAGCATCGAAGGGTATTGGCGCAGGCTGTAATGCGGGCGCGACTCGCGGTTGTCAAAGCTGACGTCGTGCTCAAAGGATTCAAAGGGCACGTAATCTTCGTACCCCATGCCGCCCGGCTTCCAGCCGGTTACCCGGTCGATCGAGAAGATGCCGCAGTGATCTGCCGGGTACTCGGCCGGGCGCAGCAGGTACTGGTCTTGCCGACCATCCAGGCGGATCGGCACCGCATCGTGCTTGAACAGGTTGACCACCGGGGTGCAGTACAGGCGTACATTGTCCTTGGTCGGGCTAATGCGCTGGCTACCAACCTGACGAATGTCGAAACGCAGGGCAAAGCCGCGGGCGCGTTTCAACAGGTCGGTTGCCAAAGGCTGAAAATGGTCGATGCCTTGCACATCGACGAACAGGAATTTCTCCTGGAAAGCGTAGTACTCCTGCAGGTAGCGATAACCGCGGAAGGTGTTGTTCGGATAAGGAATCAGCGCCTGCGCTTCATCAAATCCAGCGGGCAGAACCTGATTGGCGGCCAGCTGCTTGCGGCCCAGCGGTGAGCCGTAGTCATCTAACAGCGCTTTGCCGTTATGGTCGAGCAATACCAGTTCTACACTGTCGAGGTGGCAGAGCAGGTGCAGGTAGAGCATCTGGCTGATGTAGCCCTCACCGGCCAGGTGCAGGCGCAAACGATCCAGGCGCAGATCACCCAGATTGCCCTCCGCGGTCATCATCAATTTGAGTTCCAGCAGCGCGCCGCCACCCTTGACGGAATAGTCCAGGCTGCTGATATCCAGCGGCATTACCTCGGTATCAAAGGCGGTGCGAAACTGACAGGTCACACCCTTGACCGGTTTGGACTCCACTGGTGTATCGCGCGGCACCTTCTGCACTGGCGAGGGGCGTTTCAGCGGGTCAAATTGCAGCATGCTGAACGCCGGGAGTGGCCGCATGTAGTTGGGCCACAGCAGGTGCATCAGCGAGTGGGTCAACTCCGGCAGCTCGTCATCCAGCTTCTGGCGCAGACGCCCAGTCAGAAAGGCAAAACCTTCCAGCAAGCGCTCGACATCCGGATCGCGCCCGCTTTGTCCGAGAAAAGGCGCCAGCGCCGGATTACGTTCTGCAAAGCGTTTGCCCTGCTGACGCAATGCGGTGAGTTCGCTCTGGTAGTAATGGTTAAATGACATGCAGTGGGCTCATCCTTGGGCGTGCTGTCACGGACACAAACTGCTGTCTCTAATTGTCCATGTCGTAGCGTTTTTGCTTGTATGTGTGCTTGGCGAGTTTTTCAACTGAGCGATAAGAAGCTGTTTGTCGAGTGAGATGGTTTGCTCATGAGCTTTGATATCCAATCGATAAGTATTCGGAATGCTACTTTCTAGCCCCTCACTAAAGCTTATGTATGAAAGGATTTCGACAGCTTCACCTGCAGCTATCTCCTGATTTGGAGTGAAAGCTTTCTTCGCATTTGAATAATCAACTGCGGTTACTCGGATAGCGTGCGAACAGACGTTTTCTAAGTTTGCAGTAAAAAAGTTTTTGGGCTGCGTGCTACAACCTGTCAGCGCCGCAGCTAGTCCTAGAATTAAAGTTTTTTGCTTAGTCATCGAATTGTATCCGTGCTAACCAGATTAGACCTTTTACGTCTTGCTCTGAGGCGACAGACCTAGCCCAGAGTTTTCTGTCTGGCCTTTTTCTAACTCTTTAAAGTCGGGGATAGAGAGAGGCGTCAGTACGCGGTTGCCACCGCGCTTGAGCATTATTTGGTAGTCCAGTTCGCTCTGCGATGTAGGTTCTTCCGGTGAAATTAACGCTGCGCCAGCTACAGCTGCGCCTGCAACTGTTTGATAGGAATGGCCTCCTAAGCCGCTACTTGCAGCTCCGCCGCTGGTGCCAATCAGCACAGTGCTTGAACCTGCAGTAATCGAGTTTCCATGGTTCCCAATGCTCCCTAATACGGCAGCAGGCTTGCCGTTAATCAACACACTAGGCATAACGCCGCCCACCAGACTGCTACCACAGGCGGTGCTGTCACCCATGCGGGCGGCAGGTACGCCGTCGATCAGTACATCGGCCGAGCCGGTTACGACGGGATTGGTGCCATGGCCCTTTTTGGGGCAAGCGCTGGGGTCGCCAAGGCGTGCGGCGGGTTTACCTGACATCTGAAACTCCTTGTCGGTGCCGCGCAGCCTGCGCGGCACTCTCTGTTGTTAGCTGACGGAGGCCTGGCCACGGCCATCAAGGCGCACTGCAAAGCTGACCGCCTGACGCATGCCATCCAGAGTCAGCACGCCTTCGATGGCGAAGGACAGGTTCAGCGGGTCATGGTCACGCGGTAGGGTCAGCACCTTGACCTGGCCGAGCCTGGGCTCGTAGACCTCGATAAAGCGTTCAATCGCTGCGCGGGCCTTCTGCAACGAGTCATGCAATGACAGCCGCATGTCGTTGAGGTCGGGCAGTCCGTAATCCGGCAGCGCTTGCACGCTACCGGCACGGGTGCTGAGCATCTTGCTCAGATGCGCGGCCACTGAGTCGCTGATGGCGGCATCGTTGGGGATGCCGTCACGCAGGGCAGCGCTGCCATCCAGGCGCTCGAACAAGCTGCCGTAAGCCATCACCGGCGCTTACTCCTTGTCCAGTTTGCCGACCAGCGACAGGGTGAAGTCGGCGCCCATGTACTTGAAGTGCGGCCGCACGCTCAGACCCACGCGGTACCAGCCCGGCTCGCCCGGTACATCGCTGACGACGACCTGCGCTGCGCGCAGCGGACGGCGACCACGCACCTCGGCACTGGGGTTGTCCTGGTCGGCCACGTACTGGCGAATCCACTTGTTCAGTTCCAGCTCCAGGTCGGTACGCTCTTTCCACGCGCCAATCTGTTCGCGCTGCAGCACTTTCAGGTAGTGCGCCAGCCGGTTGACGATGAACAGGTAGGGCAGCTGGGTGCCGAGACGGAAGTTGAGTTCGGCCAGCTTGCCTTCTTCGCTGTTGCCGAAGAACTTGCCTTTCTGTGTGGAGTTGGCCGAGAAGAAGGCGGCGTTGTCGCTCCCTTTGCGCATGGTCAGCGCGATAAAGCCTTCGTCTGCCAGCTCGTATTCGCGGCGATCCGAGACCAATACTTCGGTCGGAATCTTGGTTTCGATTTCGCCCATGCTTTCAAAGTGGTGCAGCGGCAGGTCTTCGACCGCACCGCCACTCTGCGGGCCGATGATGTTCGGGCACCAGCGGAACTTGGCAAAGCTGTCGGCCAGGCGGGTGGCGAAGGCGAAGGCGGTGTTACCCCACAGGTAGTGCTCGTGGCTTTCGGCAACGCCTTCTTTGTAAACGAAGCTGCGTACCGGATTTTCGACCGGATCGTACGGGTTGCGCAGCAAGAAGCGTGGCAGGGTCAGGCCGACGTAGCGGGCGTCTTCCTGCTCGCGGAAACTTTGCCATTTGGCAAACTGCGGGCCTTCAAAGTGGTCTTTCAGATCCTTGATGTCGGGCAACCCGGTGAAGCTTTCCAGACCAAAGAACTGCGGGCCGGCAGAGGCAATAAAAGGCGCATGGGCCATGCTGGCAACACTGGAAATGTGCTGCAGGGACTTGATGTCCGGTGCGCTGGGGTTGAAATAATAGTTGGCGATCAGGGCGCCGACCGGCTGACCACCAAACTGGCCGTATTCGGCGGTATAAACGTGTTTGTAGAGGCCGGACTGGACAAGTTCAGGGCTGTCTTCAAAGTCTTCCAGCAGGTCTTCCTTGGAGGCGTTGATGATCTCCAGCTTGATGTTCTCGCGGAAATCGGTGCGGTCCACCAGCAGCTGCAGGCCGCGCCAGGAGGACTCCAGCGCCTGGAATTTCTCGTGATGCAGAATCGCATCCATCTGACGGCTGAGCTTGGCGTCGATCTCGGCGATCATGCGATCAACCAGCGCTTTCTTGACCGGTTCCTGTTCGTTGTGCGGTTTCAGCAGTTCGGCGATGAAGGCCGATACGCCACGCTTGGCGATGTCGTAGGCCTCATCGCCCGGTGTGAGACGAGTTTCGGCGATGATGCGGTCGAGAATACCGGTGTCGGTATTATTCTGGATTTGCTGTGCGGAAGATTGGCTGCTCATGGCGGCGTCCTTGTCGGTTGCGATCAGGTTTCAGGTTGGGTCTGGTCGGTCAGGCCGAGCTCGGCGAGCATACGATCACGTGAATCGTCGTCATTGAGCACGCTCTCAATCGCCTTGCGGAATGCCGGGGCGTTGCCCAGTGGGCCCTTGAGCGCAACCAACGCATCGCGCAGCTCCATCAGCTTCTGCAGTTCGGGTACCTGTTGCACGATGCTGGTGGGGTTGAAGTCTTTCATCGAGTTGATGTGCAGATTGACCGCCATATCTTCACTGGTGGGTTCGTCCTGCAACTGGTTGGGCACCGCGAAGGTGAGGTTCAGCTCCTGTTTGGCGAGCACTTCGTCGAAGCTGCGCTTGTCGATGGCAATGGGTTTGCGTTCTTCAATGGTGCGATCGTCTTCACGCTGGGTGAAATCGCCGAGCACCATCAACTTGAGTGGAAGCTCGATTTCTTCGTGGGCGTCATTGCCGTCGGGGGTGAAGGTGACGTTGACGCGTTCCTTGGGGGCGACTGAGCCGTCTTTGGCCATGCTGTTTCTCCTTAGTGTTTAGGCCCCGAGGGCCTGATCCAGTACCACACCCAGATCGAGGTGGCACAGGCGGTGGTAGATCTCGTCCTTGCGTTCGCGCGTGGTCTGATTCTGCGGCAGCAAATCGCAGCAACTGTGCAGCAGCCGCAACACATCAAGGTTGAGATCCGGTTCCCATTTATCCAAACCCTGAGCCTGAAGCTGTTGATGCAGTGACTCGAGCTGCGCCTTGGCCAACTCGTATTGGCGCGCCTGAAAACACAGGCGAGCCTGGGCCAAGCGCCAGTAGAAAGCGCTACGTTCACTGCGTGCCTGTTTGATCTGCTCGCCCAGCTCCTGCACGGCGGCTTTGAGGCCTAGGTTGCGCAGGGTACTGATGGCGTTTTCCAGTCCCTTGTCCCAGTCAGTCAGTGCGTGTTCAGCGCTGTGCTCAAAGGTAATGCTGGAAGCTTGTGCGGTTGTGCCATGCACCATTACGCGGCTGTTGATCCAGCTCTGCGTGCTGCTGTCGGCGAAGGGGCTGTCGTCAAAGAAGCGGAGTTTCTCAAGGCCCGGCAGGCGCGTGAGTTGCCAGGCAAGTTGGCGCTCTATTTCTTCTGCAGCCTCACTGGCGCCCAATGCGTCGCAGCATTGCCACGCCAGATAATGGCCGTCGAGCCAGAAGGGCGCCCGAGCGATGCTCGCCTCGGCCTCGGTCAACAGCGCTGCATGCTGGCCCTGGCTAAGGCGCTCTCGGTAGGCCGCGATGCGATCGGTGGGCAGGTTTCTCAACCCCGTCTTGTGGTTGGCATCGTGGCTGGGCAGGGCGTCTATCGGCAGCCAAAGCAGGGTGCGCGACAGGCGCAGTGCGCGCAGGTCACAGTGGTTTTCAGAGAGCCACCAGTGACAAAGCGGTCTTGCCTGGTCCTGCAGTGCGCGCAGCGCCTTGTGCGCGTCCTTGGCGTTGGCGATGCTGGCGGGCGGCGGAGTGCTTGCGCTCTTGGTGGCGGTGGTCGCGTTCTGTGTGGTGTCGCTCGCCGCAGATGAGACAGCGGGCGTTGTGGTGGTTGTCTGTTGTGCTGCATTGACCTTGCGGCACAGCGGTTGCAAATCGGGCGCCTGATCCTTCAGCTGCGCCGCCAGAGCGTTGTGCAGGTGCTGCAGTGCGCTGATCAGGGTTTCTGTTTCACTGTTCAAGCGCTGATCGGCCGCACTCTCAAGACGAGAGAGCAGCCAGTTGAGTGCGGCAATGCGGGTACGCTCTTTGCGCGGGTGCAGTTCAGGCCAGTGACGGTCACACAGATCGCCGAGCATTTGCAGGCCGCTGCACAGGCCGGCCGTACCCTTGGTTTCCAGCAGGCTCCAGCACAGCCAGGTTGCTACGCGCAGATCCTTGGACTGACTGGTGAGAATTGCCACGCTGCCCTCGTGCACGGTTTCCCAATCGGGTTGTTCGTTGCCATGCAGCGAGCCAGCCTTGGCGAGCTCGCGCTCCAGGCCTTCGTACTCGCTGTTGTAGCGCACATCCTCACCGCCAAAGCTGGCTTCACTGATGGGGGTGCTGGCAATGGCATTGATAATCTGCAGCTGCATATGGTTGGTTATCACTGTCCGTTGTGTTGTCTGTCTTCGGGCGTATTGCTCGGCGGCAATGTGCAGGAATAAAGCTTTGAACTGCGCAACTTTCTGCGCATATAAAAGTGCGCAGAAAGTTGCGCTACTCTAAATTTATGTTTCACGGTGGCAGTTGATTGTTCAATCTATTGTGCAAGAAACTGCGCATTGCTGGCTGGAAAGGTGGCTATCCTATGCGCGGTAGCTAACACCTTCAAGTGCATAAAGTGTGAACTGGTTTGGCTTGTTGCGAATTGAATTTAAAGTGTGATCTGGTTGTTTTTTTAATATTAAATTCTTTAAATAACAAATAGTTATGTTTGTTTGGTAAAAATTTTTCTTGGTTTTATATTGGCGCCAAAATATTGGTTTATTTTGTTGTGTGGCTGTTCACATTTGGGTTTTATAAAGTTGTTCTCTTAGGGTTGTGAGTTGTTGAAAAGTGCTTTAGCGGTTTTGCTGTTCAGAGAGATCTGTCTCTTTATATGAATGCGCTATGAGTAATCAGGCTGTGTAAAAGGTTCGCTGCGTAATGTAGTAACCCGCTGTTACCAGGCACAGGTCTTTTGGGCGCATGATGTGATTTCACTCACTGCATGGGACTGATCATGAGCAATAAAAAATTGTTGTTGTTGGCAGGCGACTTTGTCGAAGATTACGAGATCATGGTGCCGTTCCAGGCACTGAGCATGCTGGGTTACGAGGTGCACGCGGTGTGCCCCGACAAACAGGCCGGCGATAGCGTAAAAACGGCGATTCACGATTTTGAAGGAGACCAGACCTATACCGAGAAGCCTGGCCACCATTTTGCCCTGACCTACAATTTTGCCGATGTTGACCCCGAGGATTATGTGGGGCTAATCGTGCCGGGTGGGCGTTCGCCAGAGTATTTGCGCCTGAACGAGCGGGTGATCGAGATAGTGCAGGCCTTTGCCACGGCGAAAAAACCCATCGCGGCCGTGTGTCATGGCGCGCAATTGCTGGCTGCCGCGGGTGTGCTTGAGGGACGCGAGTGCAGCGCTTATCCTGCCTGTGGTCCTGATGTGCGTTTGGCGGGCGGTCGTTACATTGATATTGCCGCAGATCAGGCCCATGTTGAGGGTAATCTGGTGACGGCGCCGGCCTGGCCTGCGCACCCGCTCTGGCTGGCTGCCTTCGTCAAATTGCTGGGCGCACGAATCGAGTTGTAAGCTGCTTGGGGTCGCTTTTGACGAGCGACCCCGCTTTGGAGACTGTTATGTGTGAACTCTATGTGAAGGCGGACCCTATTCTGTATGAGTCGCGCTCACGCTCGTTACGCATCCGCGGTGTGGTCACCACGTTGCGGTTGGAGAACCAGTTCTGGCAGATACTGCAGGAGATTGCAGAGGTCGATGGTATGACCACCAATCAACTGATCACCAAGCTGTATGACGAAATCATGGAGTTGCGCGGCGAAGTGGTGAATTTCGCCTCCTTTCTGCGCGTCAGCTGCACGCGCTATCTGGCGCAGCGTGAGGCACAAGTGGTGCCGCTGGCGCTGGTCGGGCGGGCAACGGGCTGAAAAGCTATTTAGCCTGTTAGAATGCTGTTCCAAACACGTCGCCCAAGGGCGGCGTGTTTGCATTCCTGTTTGCTTATTATCTGGAGTAACCCCATGGCGATCGAAACCTGGCTGGCTTTTTTTGTTGCGTGTTGGGTGATCAGCCTTTCGCCTGGTGCGGGGGCCATTGCGTCCATGTCTAGCGGTCTGAACTACGGCTTCGCGCGCGGCTACTGGACGGCGTTTGGGTTGCAGCTGGGGCTACTGCTGCAGATTGCCGTGGTGGCGGCTGGGGTAGGGGCGCTGCTGGCCACCTCTTCGCTGGCGTTTAACCTGATCAAGTGGTTTGGCGTGGCCTATCTGCTTTATCTTGCCTGGCGGCAATGGCATGCGCAGCCGGTGGCCATGGAGGAAGAAGTATTGCTGCGCCCGCTGGGCCAGCCGCTGGTGCTGGTGTTTCGCGGCTTCCTGGTGAATGTTAGCAACCCCAAGGCCGTGGTTTTCATGCTGGCGGTGCTGCCGCAATTTCTCGACCTGGCACAGCCCATGCTGCAGCAGTACGCGGTGATGGCGGTAACCATGATTGCGGTTGATCTGATCGTGATGGCGGGCTACACCGGGCTCGCTGCCAAGGTGTTAAGGCTGCTGCGGTCGCCACAGCAGCAAAGGATCATGAACCGGGCGTTCGCCGGCCTGTTTGCTGGGGCTGCCAGTTTGTTGATGTTGGTACGCCGCGCAGGCGCTTGAGTTAGTGACCGGCGCGCAGCGCTGACGGACTGCAGCCATGCACCTGTCGGAAACGGTTGCTGAAGTGGCTGGGCGAGCTGAAACCACACTGCAGGGCGATGCTGGTTAGCGGCAAGGGGCTGTTGCGCAGTAATTGCATCGCACGTGCCAATCGACGGTTCATCACATACTGGTGAGGGGCTACGCCCTTGCTGTGTTTGAACATGCGCGCAAAATGATACTCACTGAGACTCACTTGGCCAGCCAGATCCTGCAGCAGCAGCGGCTGGTCCAGATGCTCATCTATGTAGTCGGTTACCCGCTTCAGTTGATAGGGGGAGAGGCCGCCACGCACCGCTGGCGCTTGCCACTGCAGGTGAACATAGTGTTTCAGCAGGTGGTTCAAGATCAGCGTGGTGGCGCTGCTTATGGCTAGCCGATCGGCCGGATCCTGCCAGTTGTGGTTGAGCAGAAAATGACGGTACAGCAGGGCAATCTGTGGGTCGTCGGCGAACAATCGCTCATCCAGGGTCAGCTGTGCGGGGCTTCGGTCCCACGTTTGTTCGGCCTGTTGACGCAGGTGCTGATCGGTAAAATACAGATGCATGAAGCTCAGTGGGCCGCGGATATGCCAGGTAGAGGCATAGTCTTTGGGCATCAGGCAGAGCTTGTCGGGTGCTCCGCCGTTGCGCCAGCCATCAGGTGTGCGAAAGTACGACTGAAAACCATCGGCTAGATAGACGCTGAGTGTGTGATGGTTGGCGTTGCCTAGTGCGATCAGGTCGTCATCGTTGTACCAGCGCGCCAAACCAAGGCCGTTGCTCAGTTGAGCGCTGCCTTGCAGCTGGGCCTTGTGCTGCTGGAGATTGGAAAACACCTGATACGACTGAGACATGCGGACTCCTGGCCACTGCTGCAAGGTGGCGTTAATCCGTGATGTTAGCGACAGGTGCTCTGCACGCCAAGTGCAAGCTGCCTGGAAGCGCTCAGGCGCACAACAAAACCGCAAGAATCTGCAAGTGAGGGTGCGCAGGATGCAAGCGCAGAGGGAGTCTGGCACTGGATAATAGATAACACCCACCGCTGCGAGCCAATCATGAATGCCGTGTTGTATATCACCACCGTACTGATCTGGGGTACCACCTGGATCGCCATCTCCATGCAGTCTGGCTCAGTGCCCGTGCTGGTTTCCGTGTTCTACCGGTTCGCGTTGGCGGCCGGGCTGTTGCTTGTGGTTTTGATGCTGTTCGGTCGCTTGCGCCGGCTGGGTCTGCGCGACCACGGTTTTTGTGTGCTGCAAGGCATGTGTGTGTTTGGTTTCAATTTTTGCTGCTTCTATACCGCCAATGCGTATATCAACAGTGGTCTGGAGTCGGTGCTGTTTTCGTTGGCCACGGTATTCAATGCGCTTAACGGCGTAGTGTTCTTTCGTCAGCGTTTGACTCGCCGATTGCTGCTGGCCAACCTGCTGGGATTCATTGGCATTCTCAGTCTTTTCTGGCATGACCTGATGGGAGCCGGGATGAACGCAGATGTGTTGCTGGGGATTGGCTTGAGCCTGCTGGGGACCTACGGTTTTTCGCTGGGCAACATGATCAGTGTGCGCCACCAGGCGCGCGGGCTGGACCTGCTGTCTACCAACGCCTACGCCATGGGCTATGGCGCTTTGGTGATGCTGGTACTAGCACTGGTCAGTGGCGCCTCTTTTAGTATTCTCTGGACGCCAGCCTACATTGGTTCGTTGTTGTACTTGGCGCTGTTTGGCTCGGTCATTGGTTTTGCTGCCTACTTTGCTTTGATCGGTCGCATTGGCGCGGGGCCTGCGGCTTACGCTACGGTCATGTTCCCGCTCATCGCGTTGGGAATGTCGACGCTATTTGAAGAGTATCAATGGACTGGCAGCGCGGTGCTCGGCCTGGTGCTCATTTTGCTGGGCAATGCTGTTATGTTCTACCGGCCGCGCCGGGCCGTGGAGCAGGCGCAGGCAGTCTGAACAAACAGGTCTGGAAAACAGGGAGTGGGGCATGGACTACTTTATTATTGCCGTAGCGGTGCTCGCTGGGGTGGTTTTTCACTGGTGGCTATTTGTGCGCATTCGCCGCTGGGGCGAGCGTGATCTGGCGCTATCCATGGCCGGGGAAGATCCGCTAAAGCGCGCCTATATGCTTGAGAAACTGGCCGAAGCAAAAAGCCGCAAGGTGCCCAAGGCGGAGTTGGAAGGCTGGCTGCACAGCGCGGCCAATGCCTGGGCTGAGCCTGAGCCCGCAGAGAAAGATTGAACTGATCGGTGTGCAGAGACTCTCTTTTACTATGCGAACGTTGTTGTTTGATAGCCAAGGAGAGTCATCATGGAGTTGCCGAACAAAGATTTGACCACGCTCTTCGATCAACTGGGCCTGGATTCGGACCCGGCGAGTATGGATGCCTTTTTTGCCAGCCATGCGTTGGCGCACGACACCAAGCTGAGTGATGCCGATTTCTGGACGCCGTCTCAAGCTGCCTTTCTGCGTGACGAGATTCGTGAAGACGCAGAATGGGCGCCAGTGGTGGACGAGTTGAACGCACGCTTGCATGAGCAGTAAATCAGCGAGCAATACCGACCATTTTTAATGAACTGGCTGGCTTGCCCACAAGGCGAGGTGGCGAGTGATTTCCAACCGTAGTAAGTCCACAGACTTAACAGCAGAGGAATGACCATGACCAGTACCACAGACAAAATCAAAGGCAAATACGACGAAACCGTAGGTAAGACCAAACGCGAGATAGGTCGCGCCACGGATGATGAAGAGCTGCAGGGTGAAGGTGAGCTGCAGAACATCAAGGGCAAGGGCGAAAGCCTGAAAGGCGATGTGAAGGACAAGCTCAAAGATCTGGTTGATAAGAGCTGACCCTGGCGCCACGCGAGGTTAAAGCGCCTAGTTGAACAAAGCCGTCTGCCTTGGCAGGCGGTTTTTTTATGTCTGTTGGCTGAGCGTACAGAGCGTTTGTAGATAACACGCCGTGCTAAGCCACATAAAAAAATCCGATGCCAGCGATGGCATCGGATTTTTCAAGGTTGCTGCGGTTCACTGACGTGCCCCGCGTGACAGCACCTTACTTCGTGTCTGCTATCAGACCTGGGCGACCGGAATGGACGCTGCGGCTTTCTGATAGGACTCGATCTCGTTGAAGTTCATGTAGCGATAGACATCGCTCGCCATGCTGTCGATCTGCGCGGCGTATTCCATGTATTCCTCAACGGTCGGCAGCTTGCCCAGGATGGACGCAACCGATGCCAGCTCGGCAGACGCCAGGAAGACGTCAGCGCCATCGCCCAGACGGTTCGGGAAGTTCCGTGTGGAGGTGGAAACAACAGTCGACTTGGCAGCCACACGTGCCTGGTTACCCATGCACAGCGAGCAGCCCGGCATTTCCATGCGCGCGCCAGCCTTGCCGTAGATACCGTAGTAGCCTTCTTCGGTCAGCTGGTACTGATCCATCTTGGTTGGCGGAGCCAGCCACAGACGGGTCGGCAGGGCGCCCTTGTTCTTCTCGAGCAGCTTGCCGGCAGCGCGGAAGTGGCCGATGTTGGTCATGCAGGAGCCGATGAAGACTTCATCGATCTTCTGACCAGCAACGTCGGACAGCAGGCGCGCGTCATCAGGATCGTTCGGTGCACATAGAACCGGTTCCTTCACGTCAGCCAGATCGATTTCGATCACGGTGGCGTACTCGGCATCGGCATCCGCCTGCATCAGCTTGGGATCGGCCAGCCAGGCTTCCATGGCTTGGGCGCGACGCTCCAGAGTACGTGGGTCCTGGTAGCCGTTGGCAATCATCCAGCGCAGCAGAACGATGTTGGACTTCAGGTACTCGGCAACCGACTCTTCGCTCAGCTTGATGGTACAGCCGGCAGCAGAACGCTCGGCAGAGGCGTCAGACAGTTCGAACGCTTGCTCGGCAGTCAGATGCTCCAGACCTTCGATCTCGAGGATGCGGCCAGAGAAGATGTTCTTCTTGCCTTTCTTCTCGACGGTCAGGTGGCCCTGCTGAATCGCGTAGTAGGGGATCGCATGCACCAGATCACGCAGGGTGATGCCAGGCTGCATCTTGCCTTTGAAGCGCACCAGAACGGATTCGGGCATGTCCAGCGGCATGACGCCAGTGGCCGCAGCGAAGGCAACCAGGCCAGAACCGGCCGGGAAGGAGATGCCCATCGGGAAGCGGGTGTGCGAATCACCACCGGTGCCGACGGTGTCGGGCAGCAGCATGCGGTTCAACCAGCTGTGGATGATGCCGTCACCCGGACGCAGCGCAACGCCACCACGGTTGTGGATGAAGTCGGGCAGGGTGTGGTGAGTGGTCACGTCGATTGGCTTGGGGTAAGCCGCAGTGTGACAGAAAGACTGCATAACCAGATCGGCGGAGAAGCCCAGGCAAGCCAAGTCTTTCAGCTCGTCGCGGGTCATCGGGCCAGTGGTGTCCTGAGAACCCACGGTGGTCATCTTCGGTTCGCAATAGGTGCCGGGGCGGATGCCTTCGACGCCGCAGGCCTTGCCGACCATCTTCTGCGCCAGGGTATAACCCTTGGTGCTTTCAGCGGGCGGTACCGGCTTGCGGAACAGGTCAGAAGGCGACATGCCCAGTTCGGCACGGGCTTTCTCGGTCAGACCGCGACCGATGATCAGCGGAATGCGGCCGCCGGCGCGCACTTCGTCGAGCAGCACCTGGGTCTTCAATTCGAAGGTAGTGATGACTTCGTCGGTACCGTGCTTGCAGACTTTGCCTTCGTACGGATAAACGTCGATCACGTCGCCGGTGTTCATTTCGGAAACGTCAAACTCGATCGGCAGGGCGCCGGCATCTTCCATGGTGTTGTAGAAGATAGGAGCGATCTTGTTACCGAAGCAGAAGCCGCCAGCGCGCTTGTTGGGTACGTACGGGATGTCGTCACCGAAGAACCACAGCACGGAGTTGGTAGCAGACTTACGTGAAGAACCGGTACCCACAACGTCACCAACGTAGGCAACAGGGAAGCCATTGGCCTTGAGCTCTTCGATCTGCTTCAGCGGACCAGTCACGCCTTGCTCGACGGGTTCGATGCCTTCACGGGCCATTTTCAGCATGGCCAGGGCGTGCAACGGAATGTCGGGGCGTGACCAGGCATCCGGTGCGGGAGACAGGTCGTCGGTGTTGGTTTCGCCAGTCACCTTGAACACGCTCAGGCTGATCTTGTCGGCCAGTGTCGGACGATTGGTGAACCACTCGCCAGCAGCCCAAGACTGCATAACGGCTTCGGCATTGGCATTGCCTTTCTTGGCGCGGTCGGCAACGTCGTGGAAGGCATCAAACATCAGCAGTGTGTGCTTGAGTTCCTTGGCGGCAGCGGCGGAGAGCTCGGCATCGTCCAACAACTCAACCAGGGTGGCAATGTTGTAGCCGCCCTGCATGGTGCCCAGCAGCTCAACGGCGCGCAGCTTGGTCAGCAGTGGGGAAGTGGCTTCACCCTTGGCGATGGCAGACAGGAAGCCGGCCTTGACGTAAGCGGCTTCGTCAACGCCCGGCGGGACGCGGTTGGTGAGCAGATCAAGCAGGAACTCTTCTTCGCCAGCCGGCGGGTTCTTTAGCAGATCTACCAAACCGGCAGTTTGTTCGGCGTTCAGCGGCTGAGGCACGATGCCCTGGGCTGCGCGCTCTTCAACGTGTTTGCGATAGGCTTCAAGCACAGTTATTACCCTCATCAGTCTGTTCCGTCCGTGACGGAACGGTCATCCTTTCGGACCCCGGGAAGCACTGAATAAACATCTTGGGTAAAGGGGGCTATTCAGTGCTTCCCTGTGTGCCGACAATAAAGACTGGTTCAGACGCAGGCCCGTACGGTGGGGGCAACCTGGGTAACTGGGTTGGCAGATACGAGACGGGTTGCGGGCTAACGCCTGAGACACAGCCCTAACGGCGGGCTGATTCTACAGTAAGCCGGATGCAAAGTTAAGTTATCCCTGTACTGTCTGGTTAATGAGGCAATGGGTGCGCAGGCGCACTGGGTAAATCCCGGGCGGCTGGTTTAACATGGACGTGTTAGCCCAATCGTCTTGCCCGTCGCCGAGAGTTCGCATGAAAAAATTGCCCGATTACACCTGCACTACGCCCTGCGTTGGCCTGTGCTCTACCGTTTATGGTGATGTGGTGTGTCGCGGCTGCAAGCGTTTCAGCCATGAGATTATCAACTGGAATCGCTATGATGCGTCAGCCAAGGCAGCTGTATGGCAACGGTTGGAACAGTTGCTGGAACAGGTCGTAGCAGCGCGAATTGAAGTTGTCTCGGTACTTGCCTTGCATGCGGCCCTGGAGCGGCTTCAGGTTAAAGTCTCGATGCAGTCCTCGTTGGCGTTAAAGGTATTGCGACTGATACCGCGACTGGAAGAGGGCGGATTGGCGGCCAGCGGTTTGCGTCTGCGTAGCCACTGTGCCGAGCTCACCTTGAAGCAACTGCGTGATGAGCTCGACAGCGCCTACTTCGAGTTGTCCTGTGCTTACCACGAGCGCCGGGTGGGCGCTGCGGGTTAGAGCATTTGCAGGTTATTTTTCCAGCAGCTCTTCCAGGTGCGCCAGGGTGTCATCGGGCTTGAGGACCAGTACGTCGGTATTGAGCTGATCCAGGACCACCTCAGCCGTATTGCCAATCAAGGCGCCGGCGATGCCCTTGCGGCCAATCGTACCTATGACCGTAACACTGGCGCCTATCTTGTTGGCAACAAAGGGAATCAGTGTGTCTGCCGGACCTTCATCTATGTGCAGGTGCTGTGTGTCGATGGCGTACTTCCCGGTGTATTCATCCGAGGCCTCCTGATAGCTCGCAGCGATGCTTTCACGCAGCTGAAAGGTCGGGTCGGCAGAAGACAGCATCGGAGCCGGGTGCGCGCTGATCATATGCAGCTGGCCATCTACCATCTCGGCGATGTCGGCAGCGTGGCTGACAATGGTGTCATGCAGCACGTGGTGCTGATCGTCATGACTACCCAGGTCAATGGCGGCCAGCACGTTGCCCTTGATCCAGCTGTCGCTATTTTTCACCATCAGCACCGGCGCCGGGCAGTAACGCAGCAGCTTCCAGTCCTCGGGCGTCAGCAGCGCCTTGCGTAGTGCGCTGTCGGGCAGGTGCTGTTTGATCACCAGGCCGCAGCCTTCGCGTACCACCGCCCGATTGACGGTGTCGGTCATGTTGTTGTACCAGCTTTGACTGAAACCGCAGGCTATGCCGCTGGTTTTCAACTGATCTGCCAGACCCTGCAACAATGGGGTGTGATCCTGGCGATTTTCGCACACCAGCAAATGCAGTTCCGACTCGATGAAGCCAGCGATGAGCGAGGCACGTTTGAGTGCAACTTGCTCGTTTTGTGTGGGATCAATGACCACGAGAATGCGTTTTACTGCTTGCATGGCGTTCTCCTTGTTCAGCCTGCGGTAGTAACTCTTTATCTGTGTTCAATGTAGCCTTTTTTTGCCGCGCCGACATTGATTCAGGTCTATACACGCGACTGATAAGCCGGCGTAAACAGGTATACTGTGGCGCTTTACCGCTGCCTGAACGAATTGCCATGCTGCCAGATGAACTCATCGCCTTTTTGCCCTGCGCCACCCCCGATGCCTGGGTGGCGCAAGCAGTCGCGCACCCTGAAGAACTGCTGATCGACCATGCCAACTGTGAAAAGAAGGCAGCCTCGACTGCACTCAACCTGATGTTCCGTTACATCGACAAGCCTGACCTGTTACAGAAGATGTCGCGCTTGGCACGCGAGGAGTTGCGTCACTTCGAACAGGTGACTGCGCTCATGCAGCGCCGGGGAGTTACCTATCGCGGCCTGTCTGCCAGCCAGTACGCACAGCGCTTGCGTCAGCACGTGCGTACCGTAGAGCCGGGGCGATTGGTTGACACCCTGATCGTGGGCGCCTTTATCGAGGCGCGCTCCTGCGAACGCTTTGCCAAGCTGGCACCGCATCTGGATGCAGAGCTTGGCGATTTCTATCGCTCGCTGTTGAAGTCAGAGGCGCGGCACTATCAGGATTATCTTAAGCTGGCGCGCACGCACGCTGAGGGTGACATTGAAGACCGTATCGCGTTGTTCCGTGAGCTGGAGCAGCAAGCGATATTGGCTGACGATGCAGAGTTTCGTTTTCACAGCGGGGTAGCGGCCTGATAGGCTGCTAGCTCGACGCCAGGGTGCTGTCTCTGGTACGACCGCCTTTGATTATCCGGGAGTGATTTGATGCATCAGCGCCAACAGCTTGACCTCCGCGCAGCCCCTGTTACTCGCTTGCTACAGCATTTTTTGGCGGCCAGTTTACTGTGTGGGGCCGCCGGCGTGTTCGCGGCCGACAATGTCTGTGAGCGCGTGGTAGTAACGGGCAACCCGGATTATCCACCGCTAATCTGGGCGCCGGAGCAGGGAGATCAGGCGCTTACCGGGGTGGCAGTAGAGATGCTGCAAACGGCTCTGGCCGAGAGCAATATCGAGGTAGAGGTGCTGAACCTGGGGTCACGCCTCAAGGCGTTGGAAGCGGTAGAGCGTGGTCAGGTTGACATCATGGCTGGCCTGTTCATGTCTCGCGAGCGCCTGTCCAGCGTCGATTACGTCTATCCGGCCATTATGGACGTGCCCAGTGTGTTCTTTGTGCGCCGTGGCGCGGCTTTTCCCTATATCGGTTGGCAGGACCTGCGTGGCAAGCGCGGCGCAGCGCAGGAGGGCAGTCGTTTTGGCCTGTCGTTCGATACCTATGCGCAGGACAATTTGGAGCTGCAGCGAGAAAGCACCGGCGAGGCCGCCCTGCGCAAGCTTTTGGCCGGCAAGCTGGATTACGTCGTGCTGGAGCGTTACCAGGGCCTCGCATTGGCGCAGCAGATGCGCGTAGATGATCAGCTTGACACGCTTGAAGGGTCCTTCATCAACGCACCGCTGTACGTCGCCATTTCGCACAACTCGGTGTGCAACTCACCTGACTTGCGTGCCGCGCTGGCTTTGGGCATGCAGGAACTGACACAGCGAGGTGAGAGCCGTCGCCTGCTCGACAAGTATCGCGCCATTTGGGCGGCGCCTTTCATGCCCGCTGCGGAACCAGCGGCAGAAGTGCCGTTGGAAGAGTGAATCGCAGGCTAAACAGTCTTGCTGCTGCTAATCTGTACTGGTCATCTGTATTGCATCTGTCACTGTTGTGGTGCTGATTTTCTCGGTTAGTCTGTAATAGCACCCTTTGCAGGTGCAGGCTATTTATGCCGGGAGGGCAAGTGCAATGACCAGTCTGCTGTATCAGAAAATCGCCAGTCAGTTGGCCGAGGATATCCAAAGCGGCGTGTACCAGCCGGGTGAGCGGGTGCCTTCGGTGCGAAAGCTGAGTACACAGAAGGGTGTGAGTCACGCCACCGTGCTTCAAGCCTATGCCACGCTGGAAGACCAAGGGCTAATACACGCGCGCCCACAGTCCGGTTACTACGTGCACCAGACGCCCGCATTGACCGCGCCCACGCCGCCAATTGCGCGGGTTGAGGCGCCCTACGCGGTAACCCGCAGTAGCATCATTACCGAAATTCTGCTCCAGGCCCGTCGCGAGGGTGTGATGCCTCTGGGCGCCGCGGTGCCGTCCAGCGAGTTTCTGCCGTTGCGCGCGCTGCACCAGCAGATGAGCAAGGTAACCCGCTTTCACAGCCAGAAAGCCTTCAGTTACACCTTTAGTCCGGGTTACGAGCCACTGCGGCGCCAGGTCGCCATTCGTATGCGTGATGCCGGTGCGGTGATCGATCCGGCCAACGTGGTGATCACCAATGGTTGTGTGGAAGCGCTGCAGTTATCCCTGCGGGCGGTTACCAAGCCGGGCGATCTGATCGCCACCGAATCACCCAGTTATTACGGTCTGGTGCAATTGTGCGAGCTGCTTGACCTCAAGGTAGTAGAGATTCCGTCTGATCCGGATACCGGTCTTAGCCTGGAAACCCTGCAGTCGGCGCTGGAGCGGTGGCCAGTCAAGGCGCTGGTGCTGACTGCGCGGGCGGGCAACCCCATGGGCGCGACCATGCCGGAGCATCGCCAGCGCAAGCTGGTTGGGATGATGGCGCAGCGTAATCTGCCAATCATTGAAGACGATATCTACGGCGAGCTGATGTTTGATCATGGCCAGTCCAAGGCGCTCAAGGCCTTCGATTGCTCGGACACGGTCATTTACTGCTCGAGTTTCTCGAAAACCATCTCACCCGGCGTGCGTACCGGCTGGCTGATCACCAAGCGATATCAGGAAACGATCGAAAAGCTGCAGACCTTCACTACACTGTCGGCCTGCAGTGTCAGTCAGATGGCTGTGTCTGCGTACCTTGAAAACGGCGGCTATGACCGCCATCTGCGGCATATTCGCCAGGAATACTGCAAGAACCTCAGTCTGTTTCAGTTGGCGGTGCAGGAGTTTTTTCCCGAAGGTACGAGGATTACTCGCCCCAAGGGCGGGTTTATCCTCTGGATCAGTCTGCCCGGTGGCGTAAATACCCTTACGCTGTTTAACCGCGCGCTGATGCACAACATCAGTATTTGCCCCGGCGTAGTGTTTAGCAATTCTGACCAGTTCAACCATTGTCTGCGGCTCAATTGCGGTATTCCCTGGAATCGCGCTACCGAGCAGGCGGTGATGACGTTGGGTGTGTTGGCCAAGCAGCTGTTGCAGGAAACCTTGCCGCCAGCGGAACAGAAAGAGAAGGAAGTCAGCGAAGGGCGCAAGGCATCCTGATATTTATCAGTAGCTTAGAGGTATTTTTTGGAGTTTAAAGTTAAAAGGCAGCCTAAGGTTAGGCTGCCTTTTTTCTGCTGCGGGGTCAGTGCTGCGCGGCAGCTGCGGCTTCGCGTGCCTTCAGATACTGCCTTTTGAGCTGTTGTGACAGCTCGATAATCTGCTCGCGCATCCAGCGGTTGGCCGGGTCCTGATCGGTGCTTTCATGCCAGAACAGGTGGGTCTCGATGGCTGGCACGTCGTCGATTGGCAGTACGGTCCAATGCAGGTCGTGCCGCTCTGCGAAGCGCTCGTGCACGGTCATGACCATGTCAGTCGACTCCAGCACCAAGGGGGCCATCTGGTAATGCTGCGAGCGCATGACCACGCGGCGCTGAATACCCATTTTACCCAGCGCCAGATCCACGTGACCAAGCCCATTGCGGCGACTGGAGATGTGAATGTGCGACTGAGCCAAGTAGTCATCCAGAGTGATCTTTTCTTTCTTGGCCAGCGGGTGACCCTTGCGCATGACGCAGACGTGGCGATCTTCAAATAGCTTGACGTGGCGCACCTGGGTGTCGGTATTGAGCGGTGCATCAATGGCAAAATCCAGACGACCGGCCGCCAGTTCCTTGGTGGTTTCCCGGCGCTTGATCAAGAAGCTGTCTATATTGATGTTCGGCGCCATGCGGCGAATACGGCCAGCCAGGTGCGGCAGAATCACCGCCTCGGTGAGGTCGGTCATGCTGATGCGGTAGGTTTTGGTGGCCTGTTCCGGCACAAAGCTGCGGCTTTCTTGCACGGACACGCGCAACAACTGCAGGGCGCTGCGTACCGGGGTGATGATGTTCTGCGCCATTGGTGTCGGCACCATACCTTGGGCGGTACGCACAAACAGCGGGTCGTTGAAGGTTTCACGCAAGCGGGCGAGAGCGTTGCTCACGGCGGGTTGGGTGATGCCGACGATTTGCCCGGCGCGGGTAAGATTGGCTTCTGTATAGATTGCGTCAAACACAATGAACAGATTCAGATCGACCTTACTGAGGTTCATCGCAACTTCCTTACTTAAATGGCTCATGACGAGACAAACAGGTCTGCGGATCGGCCAAGTATATATTGCTTATGAATGTTAATACACGACAAAAATAGGTTAGATAAATCGAGCGAGGTCATCTAGCATTTTCCTCGTCGATACCCAACAACCAAAGGCAACCACTATGGATTTCGGATATTCCCCCAAGGTTAAAGATCTGCGAGAGCGTATAGACGCTTTCATGCAGGAGCACGTTTTTCCCGCCGAGCACATTTTTCATCAGCAGGTGAATGAAGGAGATCGCTGGCAGCCTACGGCTATCGTCGAAGAACTCAAAGTCAAGGCGCGTGCCGCCGGCCTGTGGAACCTGTTCCTGCCTGAGTCCGAGCTGGGCGCTGGTTTGACTAACCTCGAATACGCACCGCTTGCGGAGCTGATGGGGCGTTCCGGCCTGGCTTCCGAGGCATTCAACTGCAGTGCGCCGGATACCGGCAATATGGAAACCATCGTCCGCTATGGCAACGAAGAGCAGAAAGAGCGCTGGGTCAAGCCGCTGCTGGCTGGCGAGATTCGTTCCTGCTTTGGTATGACCGAGCCGGGCGTTGCTTCTTCCGACGCTACCAACATGCAGGCGAATGCGCGCCGTGAAGGTGATGAGTGGGTCATCAACGGCCGCAAGTGGTGGACCTCCGGTGCCTGCGATCCGCGTTGCAAGGTTATGATCTTCATGGGTCTGACTAATCCCGATGCGCCGCGTCACCAGCAGCACTCGATGATTCTGGTGCCGATGGATGCGCCTGGTTTGAAGGTTATCCGTCCGCTGCCGGTGTTCGGTTATGACGATGCGCCACACGGCCACGCTGAAGTTGTGCTGGAGAACGTACGCGTTCCCTACGAAAACGTCTTGTTGGGTGAAGGTCGCGGCTTTGAAATTGCTCAAGGTCGCCTTGGGCCAGGCCGTATTCACCACTGCATGCGTTCGATTGGTGCCGCCGAGCGCGCACTGGAGCTGATGTGCAAGCGTTCCGTTGAGCGTGAAGCCTTTGGCAAGCGCCTGGCGCAGCTGGGCGGCAATATCGATCTGATTGCCGAGTCACGTATCGAGATCAACCAAGCTCGCCTGCTGACCCTGAACGCGGCTTACATGATGGACACGGTGGGTAACAAGGTCGCCAAGAGTGAAATCGCCCAGATCAAGGTGGTTGCACCCAACGTGGCGCTGCGCGTGATCGATCGTGCGATTCAGATGCACGGCGGTGCTGGTGTTTCCGAGGATACGCCGCTGGCGCACATGTATGCCATGCAGCGCACTCTGCGTCTGGCTGACGGCCCGGACGAAGTCCACCGTGCTGCCATCGGCAAGCACGAGCTGGGTAAGTACATGGCGCGATAATATCAGCCCGCCGGCCTAAAAAAACCCGCTCCTGGTGAGCGGGTTTTTTGTGTCTGAGTGCCCTGTAGTTACAGTCTTTACAGACGCAGCAACGCCCACCCGAGAGCATCTTCGGATGAGGCGTGGGAGTTGACGTTGCTGAAGCCTGGCGGGGGAGTGCCGGGCCTGGCGACCTGTTAGCGGGCGCGGTAGGTGATGCGACCTTTGGTCAGGTCGTAGGGCGTCAGTTCAACGCGAACCTTGTCACCGGTGAGGATGCGGATGTAGTTTTTACGCATCTTGCCTGAAATGTGGGCAGTCACGACGTGGCCGTTTTCCAGTTCAACGCGGAACATGGTGTTCGGCAGGGTGTCGATGATGGTGCCTTCCATTTCAATACTGTCTTCTTTTGCCATTAAGCAATGACCTCTTGGGTTTGTTCACAGACGGGCGTATTTATATCAATACCCGCAAAAAAGGTGAGCAATTGTGCCTGAAAAAGAGCCCAAGCGCCAAGTTTGACGGACTTTTTTTACAAAAGGTGTGCTGCAGGTTGATTGCTGCCTGCCTAGGTGAGGCGGACCCAGCGCTGATTCACCAGCATTTCTATCGGGCGATACTCGGTCTTGTAGTTCATCTTGCGACAATCCTTGATCCAGTAACCCAGATAGACCGCGTCTAGCTCCAGCTCACGGGTGTGCTCGATCTGCCAGAGAATGGCGTAACGGCCGAGGCTGCGCTTGTGCTGGTCGGGGTCAAAGAAGGTGTAGACCGCCGAGGTACCACGTTGCATCTTGTCGGTGACGGCGACGGCAAGCAAGGTTCCCGCCGTGTCGCGGAAGGTGAAGAAACGACAGAAGTGCCAGTCCTTGACCAGAAACGATGTGAATTGCTCGCGGCTGGGTGGATACATATCGCCGTCGGCATGCCGGGCGATGATGTAACGCCGGTACAGGTCGTAGACTTCGTCATTGGGCAACGGGTCCGTTTCTTCCACCAGGAGATCGCGGTTCTTTTTCAGAATGCGTTTTTGCTGTGAGGAGGGGGTGAACACATCCACCGGGATGCGTGCCGGAATACAGGCGCTGCATTCGCGACAATGCGGCCGGTACAAGTGGTCGCCGCTGCGCCGAAAGCCCATTTCCGATAACTGGCTGTAGGTTTCCAGATCGAGTGGTTGCTGAGGATCAAGAAACAGCGTGGTAGCCTGCTCACGCGGCAGATAGCTGCAGGGGTGCGGGTGGGTTGCGTAAAACTTGAGTTGGGACAGGTCGGTCATGGTCTGATTCCCGGCGGCGTGTTGCCAGTATAGAGCTGGACGAGATCCCGTTCAAAGGGCGCTAGTCAAAATGCGCGGCGGGGTTCTGCTCAGTCAGCGCGCCAGCACGAGTCCTGCTCCGGTGGGCACAGTTGCTGCAGTCGTTGCAGAAAATCGCCGCGTGGCATGCTTCTGGCGCCCAGGCTGAAGAGGTGGTCGGTGGGCATCTGGCAGTCAATCAGTGCAAAGCCGCAGTTCTCCAGGTGCTGAGCCAGCGCGATGAAGGCCAGCTTGGACGCATTGGTGCGTATGCTGAACATGGATTCACCGAAGAAAACGCGCCCCAATGCCAGGCCGTAGAGGCCTCCCACTAGTTGTTTGTCGTCCCAGACCTCAATGGAGTGGGCGTGACCAAGCTCGTGTAGTTGCGTGTAGGCCGCTTGCATGGCTGGGGTGATCCAGGTGCCCTCGGCGTCGCGCCTGGGGGCGGCGCAGGCACTCATGACGGCAGAAAAGTCCTGGTCGCGAGTGACGGTAAAGGGCGTTTGACGCATGAATTTTTGCATGCTGCGCGATATGTGCAGCTCTGCTGGCGCCAGCACGGTGCGCGGGTCGGGGCACCACCAGAGTAAGGGTTGACCGGCCGAGTACCAGGGAAAGATGCCGTTTCGGTAGGCGTTCAACAGGCGCGCGGGGGAAAGATCACCGCCGGCGGCCAGCAAGCCATTGGGCGATTGCATCGCGCGGTTGCCAGGCGGGAACGCGATACTGTCGGCGGTTAGCCAGGTAAGTTGACCCATAGCGGCCTCAGCGGGTTTGATCGTTCAAATGGTTTATCAATATTGCCTTATAAGTTATTGTCCTTCATACAGAAAGACAACCCGATAACTGGAACCCGCAGCACTGATTGCGGTCATGGTTAACGCTATTGTGCTCTGCAATTGTGAAATGCACTGGCAGAGGCCGTACAATAATCGCCTTAATAACGATGGAAGCTCCCGTTTTGAAGGATACCGCAGCCCCGAAGAATCCACTTGCCTGGCGAGAGCAGCTCTCGTTGCGCCTTCGTGAAGGCGCGTTGCTGGCGATGATCGCCCTGTGCCTGTACCTGTGCATGGCGTTGTTCACCTATAGCGCAGGCGATCCCGGGTGGACCCGAAGTGCTGGGCCGGTGACGGTGCAAAATGCTGGCGGCCGGATGGGCGCCTGGATTGCTGATGTGCTGCTGCTCACCCTGGGCTACCTGGCGTTTCTGTTTCCGCTGATTGTCGGGGTCAAGGTATGGCAGATGTTCCAACGCCGCCATCTACCTTTTGTCTGGAATGGGTGGCTGTTTTCATGGCGTCTGATCGGGTTTGTGCTGACGCTTCTAGCCGGTACTGCGCTGGCAGCGCTGCACGGTACGCCGCCAGCGTCCTTTCCTGAAGGGGCAGGGGCCGGAGGGGTGCTTGGTCAACTGCTTAGCGATCTGGCCAAGCCGGTGCTTAACCTGCAGGGCAGCACTTTGCTGTTTCTTACCCTGTTTCTGTTCGGTATTACGGTATTTACCAATCTGTCGTGGTTCAAGGTCATGGACCTGACCGGTCGAATCACCCTAGACCTGTTTGATCTGCTCAAGCGCGCCTGGACTGGCTGGCGCTCGCGTCGCGCCGATGATCGCGTGCGGGACGATGCCCCCGCGCCTCGCGCCAAAGCGCCGGCCGCGCGCCAGGAGCCCGCCTTTAGCGCCGAGGAGCAGCGCCGCGCTGATGCCTCACGCGCACAACGTCAGGAAGCGCAGGCCAAGTACACCGCAGCGCGCGAAAGTCGTGTGCCGCCGGAAATCGTGCCGCTGGATACCAAGCCGCCTGAACCCAGCGTGCGCCTGCAGAAAGAAAAGCAATCGAAGCTGTTTGCCGACACGGTCGAACCGGGGTCGCTGCCGCCGATTTCCCTACTGGATCCGGCCAGCAAGAAAACCAAAGGCTTCTCCGCCGAGTCCTTGGAAGGCATGTCGCGTCTGCTGGAAATCAAGCTGAAGGACTTTGGCGTGGAGGCCGAGGTCGAGAAGGTACAGCCGGGCCCGGTGATCACCCGGTTCGAAATTCAGCCTGCCGCGGGTGTGAAGGTCAGCAAGATCACCAACCTGGCCAAGGATCTGGCACGGTCGCTGGCGGTGATCAGCGTGCGGGTGGTTGAGGTGATCCCCGGCAAGACCACGGTCGGTATCGAGATTCCCAATGAAGATCGCGAGATCGTGCGCCTGTCCGAGGTGCTTGAAACCCGTGAGTTCGATGATGCCCAGTCGCCGGTTACCCTGGCGCTGGGGCACGACATTGGTGGTCATCCGGTGATGGCAGACCTGGCCAAGATGCCGCACTTGCTGGTCGCCGGCACCACCGGCTCGGGTAAGTCGGTGGGGGTGAACGCGATGCTGCTCAGCATTCTGTTCAAATCCACGCCAGATGAAGTCCGTCTGATCATGGTCGACCCCAAGATGCTGGAACTGTCGATCTATGAAGGCATTCCACACCTGTTGGCGCCCGTGGTAACCGACATGAAAGAGGCGGCCAACGCTCTGCGCTGGTGTGTGGCGGAAATGGAGCGGCGCTACAAGATGATGGCGGCGCTCGGCGTGCGCAACCTGGCCGGTTACAACCGCAAGGTCAAGGACGCCGAAAAGGCCGGCGAGCCGCTGCGTGATCCGCTTTACCGCCGCGAGAGCATGGAAGACGAGGCGCCGGAACTTGAGGCGCTGCCGGTGATCGTAGTGGTAATCGATGAATTTGCCGACATGATGATGATCGTCGGCAAGAAGGTCGAGGAGCTGATCGCGCGGATCGCCCAGAAGGCGCGGGCTGCCGGTATCCACCTGATTCTGGCTACCCAGCGCCCCTCGGTGGACGTGATCACCGGTCTGATCAAGGCCAACATTCCTACTCGTATGGCGTTCCAGGTATCCAGTAAGATCGACTCGCGTACGATCCTCGATCAGGGCGGTGCCGAACAGCTGCTGGGCCACGGTGACATGCTGTACATGCCGCCGGGTACCAGCTTGCCGGTACGGGTGCACGGCGCCTTCGTTTCGGATGACGAGGTGCACAGGTTGGTGGAGGAGTGGAAGAAACGCGGTGCCCCGAATTATATTCAAGACATCCTCGATGGCGCCGATGACGGCGCTGGCAGCGGTGGCTTTGAAGGCGGCGGCATGGGCGGTGACGATAGCGAAGAAGACGCGCTGTACGATGAAGCTGTGCGCTTTGTCACCGAGAGTCGTCGGGCGTCCATCTCTGCGGTGCAGCGCAAGCTCAAGATCGGTTATAACCGCGCGGCCCGCATGATTGAATCCATGGAGATGGCTGGCGTGGTGACCTCAATGAATACAAACGGCTCGCGTGAGGTCATTGCACCTCCGCCGGTTCGCGATTAACTGGAGACAATACCCATTATGTTGAAACCCCTGCTGCGTGGCCCGGTTCTGCTGTTGTGCGCCTGGTTGCTGGCTCTGCCTGCACTGGCGGACGATGCGGAACAGAAGAGCGCGGCCAAGCGTTTGAACGAGCTGTTGTCAGCTGCCAACACCATGTCGGCAACGTTCTCGCAAATGACGCTAAGCTCCAATGGCTCCAGCCTGCAGGAAACGACCGGCCAGGTGACCCTGCAGCGTCCGGGTATGTTTCGCTGGCATACCGACGCACCGCTGGAACAGGTATTGATTTCCAACGGTGAGAAAATCTGGTTGTTCGACCCGGATCTGGAGCAGGTGACCATTCAGAAACTGGATCAACGCCTGACTCACACACCGGCGCTGCTGTTGTCTGGGGACGTGAGTACCCTGGCAGAAAACTTCAGCATCAGTTGGAAAGAGGGCAGTGCGGTCGACGACTTTGTGTTGTCACCCAAGGCCAGCGACAGCATGTTCGAAACGCTGCGACTGTCATTCCGTGGCGGCGTGATCAACGACATGCAACTCAACGATCCGATTGGTCAGCGCACCAATATTCTGTTTCAGGGTGTGCAGTTGAACCAGCCGGTTGATGCCGGTCAGTTCAACTTCACCGTGCCTGACTGGGTCGACGTTATCAGTGAGTAACGGCGGCCTGTTCGCACCTCCTGCGCCGCAGCAGCCGCTCGCGGCGCGCATGCGGCCAAAGAATCTTGATGAGTACGCTGGACAGGCTCATATTCTGGGCGCTGGGCGGCCTTTGCGCGTTGCTCTGGAGCAGGGCGCTTTGCATTCGATGATCTTCTGGGGGCCGCCGGGGGTGGGTAAAACCACCCTGGCGCGGCTGATTGCTACCCTGGCCGACGCGCACTTTGAAACCCTCTCTGCAGTGCTTGCCGGGGTCAAGGATATCCGCAATGCGGTCGACTTGGCGCGCCAGCAGTTCAGTCTCAACGGTCGTCAAACCATTTTGTTTGTTGATGAGGTGCACCGATTCAACAAGGCACAGCAGGATGCCTTTCTGCCCTACGTCGAGGACGGCACGCTGCTGTTCATCGGTGCGACTACCGAGAACCCTTCGTTTGAACTCAACAACGCTTTGCTCTCGCGTGCCCGTGTCTACGTGCTCAAATCGCTGGATGACGAAGCTCTTGACGGTCTGTTGGATCGCGCGCTGAGCGACACCGAGCGTGGGCTGGGTCATCACCAGCTGAGTCTTGAGCCACAGGCGCGGCGTATCCTGCTCGACGCTGCCGATGGTGATGCGCGGCGCTTGCTCAACCTGCTGGAAATCGCCGCCGACCTAGCGGAAGAGGGCGGCACTATCGAGGCGGAGCTGGTCAGTGACCTGCTGAACGACAGCCGCCGCCGCTTCGACAAAGGCGGCGAGGCCTTCTACGACCAGATTTCGGCGCTGCACAAATCGGTACGCGGCTCCAACCCGGATGCCTCGCTGTACTGGTTCGCACGCATGATCGATGGCGGCTGCGATCCGCTGTACATTGCCCGGCGCGTGGTGCGCATGGCCAGTGAAGACATCGGCAACGCAGATCCTCGTGCACTCACGCTGGCGTTGAATGCCTGGGATGTGCAGGAGCGCCTGGGCAGCCCCGAAGGTGAGCTGGCGGTGGCGCAGGCCATCAGCTATCTAGCCTGTGCGCCGAAAAGCAACGCTGTGTACAATGCCTTCAATGCGGCCATGCGTGATGTGGCCAGCCAGCCGTCGCACGAGGTGCCACTGCACTTGCGCAACGCGCCGACCAAGCTGATGAAGGAGTTGGGCTACAGCGAAGGCTATCGCTACGCGCATACCGAGCCCGAGGCCTACGCCGCTGGCGAAGACTATTTCCCCGAGGCGCTGGAGCCACGCGAATACTATCAGCCGGTGCCCCGAGGGCTGGAGCTGAAAATTGGCCAGAAGATGCAGCACCTGCGGCAACTCGACAATGCCAGCGTGAAGAAGCGAAGGAAACCAGCGGATGATTAACACGGTAGTGGCGGTAGCCGTTGGCGGTGCCTTGGGGGCGCTGGCGCGCCATGGCGTAGCGCAGTGGTCCTTGCAGCACTGGCCCAAAGCGTTTCCACTGCCGACGCTGATTGTTAATCTGCTGGGTTGCCTGTTGATCGGTATACTTTACGGGCTCTGGTTGCAGCGCCCGGAGTTGTCGCCGCTGTTGCGACAAACCCTGATGGTTGGTTTTCTGGGCGCTTTTACGACCTTCTCGACCTTTTCGCTGGACTCGCTGCGATTGCTGGAGAACGGCGAGGGCGTGTTGGCCATAACCTATATTCTGCTCAGTGTGTGCATCGGTTTGCTTGCCACCTGGGCCGGTCTGTCATTGACGCGCTGAGCGTTGCGCAGACTGCCACCTGACTACTGTTGAAGATGATTATTCATGCTTGATCCGAAACTGGTTCGTACCCAAACCCAACTGATCGCCGAGCGTCTGGCGACCCGCGGTTACATCCTTGATGTCGCGCAGCTTGAATCACTGGAATCACGCCGCAAGGAAGTACAGACGCGCACCGAAACCCTGCAGGCCGAGCGCAATAGTCGCTCCAAGTCGATCGGGCAGGCCAAGGCGCGGGGTGAGGACATTCAGCCACTGTTGGCGGATGTGGATCGCATGGGTAGCGAACTGAGTGACGCCAAGCAGGAGCTGGACAGCATCCAGACCGAATTGGACGCACTCATGGCCGGCATGCCCAACCTGCCGGACGCCGATGTGCCGGTGGGCAAGGACGAAGACGACAACCTTGAAGTGCGTCGCTGGGGTACGCCCCGCGAATTTGATTTTGAGGTCAAGGATCACGTCGCCCTGGGTGAGCAGCATGGTTATCTCGACTTTGAGACCGCCGCCAAACTGTCCGGCGCACGCTTTGCGTTGATGCGCGGTCCCATCGCGCGCCTGCACCGTGCCTTGGCGCAGTTCATGCTCGACCTGCATATCAACGAGCACGGCTACGAAGAGGTTTATACGCCTTATCTGGTGCAGGCAGATGCCTTGCAGGGCACCGGGCAATTGCCCAAGTTCGAGGAAGACCTGTTCAAGATCGTACGCGGTGAAGACCAGCGTGATCTGTACCTGATTCCGACGGCCGAGGTCTCGCTGACCAATATCGTCAGCCAGAGCATCCTGGCGGCAGAACAACTACCGATCAAGTTTACTGCGCACACACCTTGCTTCCGCAGCGAAGCCGGGTCGGCCGGACGCGATACCCGTGGCATGATCCGTCAGCATCAGTTCGACAAAGTTGAAATGGTGCAGGTCGTGCGTCCTGAAGAATCCGCGGCGGCGCTGGAAGCGCTGACCGGTCACGCCGAGGACGTGCTGCAACGTCTGGAGCTGCCGTACCGCACCTTGGCGCTGTGTACTGGCGATATGGGCTTCAGTGCGACCAAGACCTACGATCTTGAGGTCTGGGTACCCAGCCAGGGCAAGTACCGCGAGATATCCTCTTGTTCCAACTGTGGCGATTTCCAGGCGCGTCGTATGCAGGCGCGCTGGCGTAACCCGGAAACCGGCAAGCCGGAGCTGGTGCATACGCTGAATGGCTCTGGCCTGGCGGTTGGTCGCACCCTGGTGGCGATTCTGGAAAACTATCAGCAAGCCGATGGCAGCATCGAGATTCCGACGGCGCTGCGCGGGTATATGGGCGGCATTGAGCGCATCGCTTAAGGTCTGTTACCAGTGGGGGCGCTTGCCACAGGCGCCCCTTTAGATAGAACGCCAGCAGGGCGCCGCGGGCGGTCTGCCTACGAGGTTGCTGCATGGAATACCTACCCCTTTTTCATAATCTGCAAGCGCGCTGCGTGCTCCTGGTGGGCGGTGGCGAGATTGCCTTGCGCAAGGCGCGTCTGCTGAGTGAAGCGGGTGCCGCACTGCGGGTTGTTGCACCGCATATTGAGTCGCCGTTGGCGCAACTGGTAGAAGAGGGCAACGGTAGCTGTCAGCTGCGCGGTTATCAGGCCAGTGATCTGGAGGGCGCGGTACTGGTAATTGCGGCCACCGACGATGAAGCGCTCAATGCCCAGGTGTCGGCCGATGCGCAGGCGCGCAATATACCGGTCAATGCGGTGGATGCGCCGCATCTTTGCACTGTCATCTTCCCGGCCATCGTGGATCGTTCGCCGCTGGTTATTGCGGTCTCCAGCGGTAGTCACGCACCGGTATTGGCGCGGCTCACGCGGGCGCGCATTGAAACCCTGTTTCCTGCTGCTTACGGCCGCTTGGCACAACTGGCCAAGCGATTCCGCCAGCAGGTGAAAGACACCTTTCCTTCAATCAACCAACGCCGTGTGTTCTGGGAGAACATCTTCCAGGGCGATGTGGCCGAGCGCGTATTCTCCGGACGTGATGAGGAGGCCGCCAAGCTGCTGGAGCAGCAGCTGAGCCAGCAGGCGGGTAAACGCTATCAGGGTGAGGTGTATCTGGTGGGGGCCGGTCCGGGTGACCCTGACCTGCTGACCTTTCGTGCCCTGCGGCTGATGCAGCAGGCCGACGTGGTGCTGCATGATCGCTTGGTAGCACCGGCGATTATCGACCTCTGCCGTCGCGACGCAGACCGCATCTATGTGGGCAAGGCGCGCGCTAACCATGCCGTGCCCCAGGAAGAAATCAACCAGTTGCTGGTGCGCCTGGCCAAGGAAGGTAAGCGCGTGCTGCGCTTGAAGGGCGGCGATCCCTTCATTTTTGGCCGCGGGGGCGAAGAAATCGAAGAGCTGGCGGCCAACGGTGTGCCTTTCCAAGTAGTGCCGGGCATTACCGCCGCCAACGGCTGTTCGGCGTACGCGGGCATTCCGTTGACGCACCGTGACCACGCACAATCGGTGCGTTTTGTGACCGGGCACCTCAAGGATGGCTCGACCAATCTCGCTTGGGCCGATCTGGTCGCGCCCGGGCAGACGCTGGTGTTCTATATGGGGCTGGTGGGGCTGCCTGAAATCTGCGCCGGGCTGATTCAACATGGCCGTGCAGCGAGCACGCCGGTAGCGCTGGTGCAGCAAGGCACGACCAGTAACCAGAAGGTGCTGATCGGCACGTTGGCAAGCATGCCTGCGCTGGTCGCCGAGACTGAAGTTACCCCGCCGACACTGGTGATCGTGGGAGAGGTGGTTAGTCTGCACGACAAACTCAAGTGGTTCTCACCCTCAACCGATGTTGTCTCACAGGGTGTGCTCTGACTCAGCGATAGGACTATACGGCCAAACTTCGTACCGCAAGGCCTTCAGGCTGGCGCTGTGGCGGCAAATAGGGCACCGTTTGCTTTCACCCAGATGCTAATGAGACAAAATAACAATGGCTTCACTTGCGCCCCAGGCTACCGACAACGAACTGCCGGCTGAGCTGACCCAGGCGGTAGAAGGCTTTTTCAACCGCATCCCCTTCAATCGGCTGCTGGGCATCGAAATCGATACCCTGCGCAGCGATTGCGTGGCCATGAGCCTGCCCATGCGCCCTGAACTGATCGGCAATTTTACCCAAGGCATCCTGCATGGCGGTGCGATTTCATCCCTGCTGGATGTCTGCGGCGGTGCCATGGCCTTGATCGGCGCCTTTGAGCGCCACGCGCACCTGAGCGTGCAGGAACGCATGATTCGACTCGCCAAGCTGGGTACCATCGATCTGCGCGTCGACTATCTACGCCCTGGGCGCGGCGAGCATTTCGTTTGCACCTCGGTACTGCTGCGCTCGGGCAACAAGGTCGGCGTGGTGCGTTCCGAGCTGCATGCCAACGACGGTACGCTGATCGCGGTTGGTACCGGCACCTATCTCTGTGGCTGAGGCCACTAAACTACACCGCTTTTCCGGTGACTGAGGCTCGCTCCGACAGCTCAATCCAGGTGCCATCGGGATCGCGGATAAAGGCAATGCGCGCGGTGCTGCCCAGCGTTGCTGGTTCGCGGCCGGAGGTCGCGCCGGCCGCGATGGCACTGGCGTAGGTAGCGTCGCAATCAAATACCTGCAGGGTAATGTAACGCAGACCGGTGACGGCCAAGGGCGCTTCCAGATCGGTTGAAACGGCACCTGCAACCAGCAGCAGCCGGGTATCTCCGCAGGAAAGCAGGCCTGGCTCTTCCGATTTCAGGCCCAGCACCTGAGAATAGAACTGCGCGCTGCGGGCAACGTCCTGCACCTTCAGCTGCACCGCCAACCCCTGAATGCCGCGATACCCCGGCGGAATCAGACGAACCGGGTTGCCATCGGGGTCATGCAGCAACTGCGGCGCCTGAACCTTGCTACTGGCCACCAGCAGCTCCTCGATGGGGCCCTGTGAGCCCTTGGGCAGTGGATCGCGGGCATTATTCAGCTTGAGTACGGCGCCATCGGCATTATGCCGATGCTGCAGCACGCCGCCACCAAGCTTGAGGCTGTGATCAAACGCCAGTCCGACCTGTTGCTGCCAGAACTGCAGCTGTGCCTCTGACTGGTTGCTGAAGACGCCGACGTCGTAGAAGGGTTTGGCCAGTTGCATGTAAGGCTCCGTTAGCAGAAAACACCACCTTAACGGGCAAGACGCCCGGCTGACAGTGTCAGCCGAACGCGGAATGATGGGTTATTGCGGTGATTGATCAGGTAGCGCGCGCACCGCGATCCAGGCGGATTCTGCAAGTACCTCGCGGTAATCAGTCAAATGCTTGCTAAGTCGCCCTGCGAGCCAGTTACGCGCCATGTCGTGCGCGGGGCCGACGATGATGGAGGCGAAACAGTCTAGCGGCAGGTCGCGGAAACAGCCTTGATCCCGGTAGGACTGCAAGCGCGTCTGCAGGCGCGCGTAATGCTCGCGATTAGTGGTTTTCAGCTGCTCACCCATTTCGCCTGCCTCGACTCGACCTCTGCTGTGCAGGATAAAGCGAGCCCAGTCGGGGTTTTCGACTACCCAATCAATGTAACTGCTGACCAGAGCGCCGATGCACTCTGATGCACCGGTGGCAGCGGCAAGTTGGGCGTCCAGGCGCTCGGCATAGCGGCGCAGGCCCTCAATGTAGAGCGAAGCCAGAATGCGGTCCTTGTTGCCAAAATGGTGGTACAGGCTGCCGATGCTGGCACCCGATCGCTCACGAATCATCTCGATGGTAGTGGCGTCGGCACCAACGTCGGTGATACAGGCGAGGGCGGCGGTGAGAATGCTGTCTTTGCGGCTGGGTTTGGGCATACTGGCTCAAATTAGAATAATATTCTAGAAAATGATTCTGGTCTGGATATACTAGCGGGGTGATCACGCTTACAGCAAATCCGTTTAACGAGGATTCACCCATGAGTCAGATGCTACAGATGTACACCCAGGTTGGCCCTGAGCAATTCAGTGCCCTGATTGGCCAGACGGCGCCGTATTTCGCCAGTATTGCACCACGCTTTATCGCGTTGCGCCCCGGCTACGCCGAAGTGACCTTCGCCAAGCGCCGTGAGGTGCTTAACCACTTGGGCACGGTGCATGCCATTGCCCTGTGCAACGCGGCAGAACTGGCTGCCGGCACCATGACCGATGTGTCCATCCCTTCAGACTGCCGCTGGATCCCCAAGGGCATGACTGTCGAATACCTGGCCAAGGCTGAGGGTGATGTGGTGGCCATTGCCGACGGTAGTAACCTTGATTGGCAGAGTACCGGCGACCTCATTGTGCCGGTCACTGCTTATGTCGACGAAAAAGCGGTTTTCCGCGCCGCGATAACCATGTACGTCAGCCGCGCCTGAGCGCGGGTGTTGCCAGAGCATTCAGCTCTGGCGACGTCTGATTACCAACCGCACCAGCAGACCAAGAATGACCAGGATGATCAGCGCGATGGCCACCAGGGCGCTGCGATGTTCGGCAATAAAGTTCTCTCGGCCGTTGATCTTTACTTGCTCCCAGGCGCGATAATCGTCCGGCACTTCAACCACGTTGTAGCGCGCCACATAGTCTTCATACGCCGCGTACAGCTGCGCAGCTTTTTCCGGCATATTGGCGGCCAGATTGTGGCGTTCCAGCGGATCGGTGCGAGTATTGAATAGCTGCATGCCCTGGCGCGCGGGGACCGCGCGGGTTTTCGAGGTGACCAGTTTGTAATCGCCCTGCCAGACGGCGATGCCGCCGGCCAGTTCATACACGGTAATGTGATCGGGGTCATGAATGCGGTCAGCCTCGCCGTGCAGGAGCGGCAGCATGCTGGTACCCATGATTTCGTGCACCTGGCGGCCGCGGTACTCACTGGTCGGGGAGGGTACGCCGGCTACGTCCAGTAGCGTGGGGGTGATGTCAGTAACGTAGCCAAAGCTGTTACTGCGCGAACCTGCCTTGATCTGCCCTGGTTGGCTGATGATAAAAGGGACGCGCATGCCGCCGCTGAACGGTGAGCCCTTGTAGGAGTAGAAGGGGGTATTGGAGGCATAAGCCCAGCCGGGGCCGTACTCGCTGTAGCTGCCTCTCGCTCCCAAGGCTTCCTGCTCGGTGTTGTAGCGCAGGCGGTAAAACAGCGGCGCCACCTCGCGCAGCACCGTAGACTCGCCGCCATTGTCGCTCATGAAGATGATCAGCGTGTTGTCGTATTGACCGCTGTCCTTCAGGTACTGGATAACCTTGCCGATGCTTTGATCCATCGCCTCGGCCATACCGGCGAACACGGCCATCTGGCGCGAGCGGTAGGCTTTTTCTTCGTCGCTGAGGCTGTCCCAGTTGATATAGGGCGTGGTGTAGAAAGTACCCCAGTCGTCGGTAACCGCCTGTTCACCGGTGTCAGCAATGAGCCCGGCTTTCAGTTGTCGAGCGTAGCGCTGCTGGCGAATGACATCCCAACCGGCGTCGTAGGTCTCGCGATACCGGTCAATATATTCTTCCGGCACCTGATGGGGCGCGTGAACGGCCTGAAAGGCCAGGTAGCCGAAGAACGGACGGCCTTCATCCTGACCCTCGCGGATATAGCTGATCAGTTTATCGGCGTAGGTGAACGAGGAATAGAAGTCGTCCGGCAGGCTCACCTGCTTGCCGTCTTCGATCCAGGTGGCGCTGCCGCCGGGCAGGTAGTGTTTCTCCTCCCAGTTGTCGGCACCGCTTTCCATCAGCGCGAAGGAGTGCTTGAAGCCACGGGCCATTGGCTGGCTTTCGGCGCGCATGCCGAGGTGCCATTTGCCGGCCATGTAGGTGTTGTAACCGGCGTCCTGCAGCAGCGTCGGCAGGGTGACTACGCTGTCGTTCAGCCAGGTTTCATAGCCGGGCTTGCCTTTCTGGTTGTCGGCCATGATCTCCTTCATGTTGCCCATGCCGACCAGATGGTTGGTGACGCCGGTCATCAGCATGCTGCGGGTGGGCGAGCAGGTGGCAGCCACATGAAAGTTGGTGAACTGCATGCCACTGGCGGCCAACTGATCAATGTTGGGAGTACTGATCTCGCCGCCGTAGGCGCCGGGATCGCTGAAGCCCATGTCATCAGCCACGATCAGCAGAATATTGGGCTGCGGCGCAGCCAGCGCCGGTAATGCCAGCATCGTCAGGCCGGTGAGTAGTGAGCGAAGTGGTCGCCGTGTGATGGCTGGTAGAAGGGAGGGCATGGGGTGATCCTTGCTTTTATGGGCCTGGGCCTGTTGTCTTGCAAGGAGTATAGGAGCCCCGTTGGCGGGATTGAGCGGCCAACCCCGCCAAGCCTTTGTCTTTGCAGGCCAACAGCACGAGTCTGTGACGGGGTTCTGGCGCCGGTTTGTCCGGCGGCGGCCTCAGCCGATGCTGTCGACAATGCCGCCCTCAACCCGCAGTGCCGCACCGGTGGTGGCGGAGGCTTGAGGTGAGCAGGCGTACACCACCATGTTGGCGACTTCTTCGGGATCGGCAATGCGCTGGATGATGGAAGAGGGGCGCTTGGCCTTGACGAAGGCGTCGCCGGCTTCCTGCAATGAGATGCCCTGTTTCTTCGTCATGGGCTCCAGCATCGCGGCTACCCCTTCGGACAGGGTTGGGCCGGGCAGTACCGCATTGACCGTCACCCCGGTACCCGCCAAGCGCTTGGCCAGGCCGCGCGCGACCGAGAGGTTGGCTGACTTGGTAAAACCATAGTGGATCATGTCGGCCGGGATGTTCAGACCGGATTCCGATGAGATGAAAACCACGCGCCCCCAGCCTTGCTCGACCATGGCTGGCACATAAGCGCGAGAAACGCGTACGCCGGACAGCACGTTGACGTCGAAGAATTCCTGCCATTGCTCGTCGCTGGTCTCGAAAAAGTCCTGCTGCGCGTAGATACCCAGATTATTTACCAGAATGTCGGCCTTGGGTTCGGCGGCTTGCAATTGGGCCAGCCCTTCGGCGTTGCTCAAGTCGGCGGCGACGCCTCGCACGCGGGCGTCGGGCAGTGCTTCGCGGATCTGTTTCAGCGCGGCATCGACGCCAGCCTGCTTGCGGCCATTGATGATGACGGTGGCGCCTGAGGCGGCCAACCCCTGGGCGATAGCGAGACCGATACCGCCGGTAGAGCCTGTGACAAGGGCGGTTTTACCGCTTAGATCAATCAGCATGTCGTTTCCTCTGTGTGTGGGCAACCAGGTGCCTACCTTAGTCGTTGCTGCGCCGCGCCCGCAAATGGGGTCTGGCGCCGCTCCGGGTTTGGTGATTCGTTGGCAAGCAGCTATGTTTTTATGACAGGTTTGGCAGGATGCCGTTCACAGCCAGCAGTCGTGATTCATGCCCGCATTTCCTTTCAGGTACGGAGACGACGATGCTGGTCATCATTCATGGTTGGAGTGACAACTACAGTTCCTTTCGAGCGCTGGCAAAGCGCCTTGCTTCCCCGTTACCCGACGGTATCGGGGCGGATGTGGCGGAAATTCATCTGGGTGACTACATCTCGCTGGATGACCAGGTCACCTTTGCTGATCTGGTCGAGGCAATGGACCGTGCCTGGACGGACGCCGACCTGCCGCGCGCGCCGCGCAGTGTCGATGCGGTCGTGCACAGCACCGGTGGCCTGGTCATCCGCGACTGGATGAGCCGCTTTGCCGCAGACAGCGTGCCCATTCACCGCCTCTTGATGCTCGCGCCCGCCAACTTTGGTTCACCCCTGGCACACACGGGGCGCTCGGTGATCGGTCGGGCAGTGAAGGGCTGGAAGGGCACACGGCTGTTTGAAACCGGCGCGCAGATTCTCAAGGGGCTGGAGTTGGCCAGCAGTTACAGCTGGCAACTGGCTGAGCGGGACCTCTTTGTGGCCGACAGCGTATTCGCGCCGTCGCGTGTGCTCTGTACCGTGCTGGTGGGTAATACCGGTTACAGTGGCATCTCTGCGGTGGCGAACAAGCCGGGTACCGACGGCACAGTGCGGGTATCCACGGCCAATCTGGCTGCAGCCCGCATGTTGATCGATTTCAGTCATGAACCCGGCAAGGCGCCACGCATCGATTATCAGGAGGTGGATGACAGCGCCCTGGCGTTTACCGTAGTCGATGGTGAAGATCATGGCAGCATCACCGCCAAGGGACGCGGTACCAATGAATCCATCACCTGGAGTCTGATCTGCGGGGCGCTCATGGTGCCGCAGAGCGGTTTCGAGGCCTGGAGACAGCGGTTGAAAAGTCACTGCGAGCAGATCAGCGCGGTGGCGGCCCAGCGTGCGGGTGACCATTATCAACGCTACCAGAACACTGTCTTCCGGGTGCTCGACAACCATGGTGAGCCGGTTACCGATTATATTATCGAGTTCTACATCAACGACGACCGCACCACCCGCGAGCGCCGTCTCACCAAGGTAATCCAGGAAGAAGTGATCAAGGGCGTGCACGTGTTCTCCGGGGCCAAGACCTACCGCAGTCTGTTAATAAACTGCGATCGGCTTTACGAGCTGTTGCCGCGCGCGGAGGATCGGCTGCGTATCAGCATTACCGCTTACCCGGAGGTCAGTAGTGGCAAGGTCGGTTACCGTACGTATACGGACGATGACATCGGCGCCTTGTCGCTCAGCCTGCAGCAGGTGCGCGATATGTTCCGGCCGCACCGCACCTTGTTGATTACCTTATGCCTGAAGCGTTACCAGCAGGAAGACGTGTTCCGCTTCAAGCCGGTATAGCGGGAACCTTTGCCACAAGGCATTACTCAGAAAACCAGATGCGGCCGCCCAGGGTCGCGGGATATCCAGAGTCACCAGAGGTTGGTATCAGATGCGCGCTCACTATCTGCAACACGCTCCCTTTGAAGGGTTGGGAAAGATTGAACACTGGCTGGAGCGCAATAGCTATGAAATCAGCGCAACGCACCTGTATCGTGATGAACCCTTGCCCGACGCACAGACGCTGCAGCAGATTGATCTGTTGATCATCATGGGCGGCCCAATGAGTGTAAACGATGAAACGCAGCTGCCATGGCTCGCTGCAGAGAAGGCCTTTATCCGCCAGGCGCTCAACGCAGACAGACGCATACTTGGTATCTGTCTGGGGGCACAATTGATTGCCAGTGCTCTGGGTAACTCGGTGCACGCCAACGTCCAGCAGGAAATCGGCTGGTTCCCGGTACAGGGCAATACCCATCACAACGGCGCCGCCTTTCATTTTCCGCAGGAGATCAGCGTGCTGCACTGGCACGGTGAAACCTTTGATCTGCCGCATGGCGCTGTGCCGCTGGCGTCGAGTGCAGCTTGCACTAATCAGGCGTTTCAGTTGGGGCGTTCGGTAATCGGGCTGCAATTTCACCTTGAAGCCACCCGTGAGCTGCTTGCTGACTTCATTCAGGCCGATGGTCAGAACCTGCAGCGCGCCGAGTTTGTGCAGCCCGCCGAGCAGATACAAAGCGTGAGTGAGCCCGTGCTGACCGCGACCACCGAATTACTCGATCACTTGCTGGACTACCTTACTCGCCAGGAGAATGTTGTATGAACCACCTCCAATCCAGCTCAATCGTGCTGACCACGGCCTTGCTCGGTGCCTGTGTTGAGCTCCCCGAGAAAGTGGAGCCCGTGCAGGGGTTTGATGCGCAACGGTATTTGGGAACCTGGTATGAGGTGGCGCGACTGGATCACTCCTTTGAGCGCGGCTTGTCCAATGTGACCGCCCACTACGGCCTGCGGGATGACGGTGGTATCAAGGTCATCAATCGTGGCTGCAACCAGGAGAAGGGCGAGTGGGACGAGGCCGAAGGCAAGGCCTACTTCGTTGGAGATAAGGATGAAGGCTTTCTCAAGGTCTCGTTCTTCGGCCCCTTCTATGGCACCTATGCCGTCTTTGAGCTAGATCAACAGGACTACCAGTACTCCTTTGTATCAGGCCCTGATACTGACTATCTATGGCTGCTGTCCAGAACCCCCGAGGTCAGCGAAAGTGTACGTGCAGACTTCCTGCAACAGGCGGCAGACCGGGGTTTCGCGACCGAGGAGTTGATCTGGGTGGAGCAGGGCAAGGCGTCTTGTCAGGCTAGCCAGAAAAGCTGAGCGTGATGATGCGCCCGTGTTGGCATCAACTAGGCGCGTTTTGACATCATCTGACGTGGAGTTCGTCGGCGGTTACCGCTAGTCTTTAGCGTATACAAAAGCTCGACTAAAGGCGCTCCATGCTCGATATCACCACTCTGATGGCAGTGCTGGCGCTGACGACGGTAACTTCGGTGTTTGGCTTGCTGGTGGCCAGTGTGCTTAATCGCCAGGTGGTTGCCATTCGCTACTGGGCGCTGGGCCTGGGCATCATCGTGTGCGGCGTGGCCTTGCAAAGCGTGCGGGCATACCTCCCGTTGTGGATCAGCGCGGTGGTGATCACCCAAGGTTACTTCGTGCTGTTGTGGGGCACGCGCTGCTACCGGTTAAACCGTTCCTCGCGCGGTTTCGTGCCGACGATGGTGATCATTACCCTGCTGCAGGGGACTTTATTTTTCATACTCCAGGAATCACTGCGCTTCAGCATCATTGCGCACAGCGCGATAGTGGTGCTGGTCGCGGTGTTGATGATTCTGGAACTCTGGCGCATGCGGCTCCCGCAGCGTGCGCTGGTTTGGGTCTGGAGCGCCATCTGGTGCATGCACGGCTTACTGTATCTGCGGCGCTTTCTGCTCTATCTATTTGATCCGGCCTACATCACCGCAAGCTCGTTTGAAGCGGCTGAAAAGGTCGAAGCGCTCAACTACCTTGAAGGGATAGTCTTTCTGTACGGTTTTTCGCTGCTATGTGTGATTTTAGCCACGCGCAGCCTGCAAGAAGAGCTCAAGCTGCAAGCCACCCGTGACCCCCTGACGAACCTGCTTAACCGCAGAGCCTTTGAAGAGGCTGCCTTGCGCCAGCTTGCTATCAGTCGCCGAGCAGGTGAGGGCGTCGCCTTGCTGTTGATGGATCTGGACAAGTTCAAGGTCATCAACGATGCCCACGGACACAGTACCGGTGATGAGGTGCTGATCGCCTTTGCCGGGCATCTGTCAGCGCAGTTGCGGGCGCAGGACCTGCTCTGCCGTTTTGGCGGCGAGGAGTTCGTGCTGCTGGTCCCAGGCGCAGATCAGGCCAGCGCAGAGGCCTTGGCCGAGCGCATTCGATCGCTTTGGCGTAAGGAGTGCTTCCAGACACCCCAAGGGGAGCTGGTTACTACCGTATCCATCGGTTATGTCTGCGTGAACGATGGCGCCGAGCAGGGGCTCTACCGTTTGATCGACCTGGCCGACCAAGCGCTCTATGAGGCCAAACAGCAAGGACGTAATTGCGTGCGCAGCTGGCAGGTAGAGCGGTTGCTGTCAGTGGCGGGCGTTTGAGGCGTCGTCTAATTTCATCTCATTTGAAGGTTGTATACATATGATTGTTGTCCACCATCTGAACAACTCGCGCTCTCAGCGCATACTCTGGTTGCTGGAAGAGTTGGGCCTGGAGTATGAGGTCAAACGCTACGAGCGCGATCCCAAGACCATGCTGGCGCCGCCAGAGCTCAAGGCGGTACATCCGCTGGGAAAATCTCCAGTGATCACCGAAGGTGAGCTGACCCTAGCCGAGTCGGGTGCGATCATCGAATACCTGGTCGATACCCATGGGAAAGGGCGTCTGGCACCGGCGCACGGTAGTCCGGAGAGGCTGCGCTTTAACTATTGGCTGCACTACGCGGAAGGCTCAGCGATGACGCCGCTGCTGCTCAAACTGGTGTTCAACCGGGTTGAATCTGCGCCCATGCCGTTCTTTGTAAAACCCATTGCCAAAGGTATCGCGCGCAAGGTGAAGGGCACGCTTGTTGAACCGCAGATCATTCAACATCTGAACTATCTGAACGACGAGCTGGCTGCCACTGGCTGGTTCGCCGGTAGCGATTTCAGTGCTGCCGATGTGCAAATGAGCTTCCCGCTGGAGGCCGCTGCGGCCCGCGGCGGTTTGGACGACAAGTGGCCAAACCTGATGGCGTTTTTAAAGCGGATTCATGCCCGCCCGGCCTATCAACGCGCACTAGAGCGCGGTGGTGAGTACGACATTATTGGCTGAGACACGCTGATTTGGGCCCAAAAGGCGGTGCATGCCGCCTCTTGGGCATGGCTCGTTACGCATCAGTTCTGTCAAATAAATAATTCAAGACACATCTTGTTTTTGCCTACTCTGTCCAATAGAGTGCTTTGCAGATAACAAAAACAGAGATAGTGCATGTCACCATCCCCCGAAGAAGCTGCAGCGGCGCTGCGCGCGATCAATCACGTGCAGGCCAGGGCGGCTGGCTTTCAAGACTACCGCGCAGAGTCACGGCAATTGATGCTATGGGGCGTGGTCAATCTGCTTGGCTGTGTGTTCACGGCGTTGTTCCCCCCATTCCCGTTGTTGATCTGGTTGGCCCTTGTCATCGTCGGACTGCTCGTGGGCGTGCGTCTCGCCCGCATCGCCGAGGAGGTCATGCCGGGAATTGTCTGGCGTTACCTGTTGGTGGTCGGCTCCGTGCTGGTGTTTGTTTTTCTGTTGCATATAGTCATGTGGCCACTGACCCCGCGCCAAGGCAGCATGGTTGCGCCACTTTTTGTTGGCACCCTGTATGTCATTCGCGGTGCTCAATCGCGACCCCGTTACATGATCATTGGCGCCAGCCTGGTGGTGTTCTGCTTTTGCTGTTTCCTGTTCGCCACTAACCATTACTGGTGGTGGCTGGCGCTCGCCTGGGGCGGCACTTTCATCTTGTCCAGCCTGTGGTTGAGGCGTACCTGATGCAAACGCCAGACGACCTCATCCACCAACCTGTGCGGCTGAAGATCATGGCCGCACTGAATACCCTGTCAAACAATCAATGGCTCGAGTTCGTTTCGCTGCGGGCCATTGTGGATACCACCGATGGGAATCTCGGTGCGCATCTGGGCACGCTTGAAGGCGCTGATTATGTGCGCATCAAGAAGGATTTTGTTGGCAAGAAGCCGCGTACGCGGGTGTGCCTGAGTGCGAAGGGGCGAGAGGCCTTTGCGCATTACGTGGCGACCCTACACGCCATTCTGGCGCCACAGAATATCGATACCTGACCGCAGTACCCAACAACCTCAACATAAAAATCAACAATCGGGGGCAACATGCAGAGTCGTACGTTTTCAACCTTCGCCAATCGCTGGCATAGCCGTTTGCGGGCACTTTCACTGATGTTGCTGTTGGGCGCAGGTGGTCTCTCGGCTACCTGGGTCTGGGCTCAGGCGGATGACGCTACGGCCACGGTGGCTACGCCTGCCGCTAGTCAGGCTGCGCCAGCAGAAGTGCCCACAATTGCTCAGGAAATTGCCGCGCAACAGGCGCTGCCGGTCGAGGTCTTTGGTGTACGCGAGATGTTTGAGCAGGCCGATGCACTGGTCAAGAGTGTGATGCTTCTGTTGGTGTTCTGCTCGCTGCTGACCTGGGCTGTGCTGTTTGAGAAGATTTTTGTCTTTGCGCGGGCGCGTCGCGGCAACCAGCGGTTTCTCAAGGCCTTTCGTGCCGGTCAGCTGGATGTGATGAACGATACCGCCGACAAGAGTGCGATGGGGCGCATGTGGCAGGTAGGGCAGGCCGAGCTGAAGCATTATCGCAGCATGCCGGCGCAACCGGCGGAGACTGACCGCGTCAACCGTTTGCTGCAACGCATGGCGCTGACCGCCGGCATCGTGCAGGAGCGCGACCTTGCGCGTATGGGCAGCATGATGGGTGTTCTCGCCACCATTGGCGCCACGGCGCCTTTTATCGGACTCTTCGGCACGGTCTGGGGCATTCTCAACAGCTTTGCCAGTATTGCCACGCTCAAGTCAGCCAGCCTGGCGGTAGTTGCCCCCGGTATCGCTGAAGCCTTGCTGGCCACAGCGCTTGGCCTCTTCGCCGCTATCCCGGCCGTGATGATCTTCAACAAATTTGCCCGCGACATTAACGGCTTTGTTGGCGCCCTGGACAACTTCTCGGCCGAGATGATCGCCAGCGCTTCACGGCAACTCGACGAAGGACGCTGATATGGCAATCCAGCTCAGCTCAGGGCCGCAGGTAAAGCGGCACAACTATCAGCAGAACGCCGAAATGAACATCACACCCTTTGTGGATGTGATGTTGGTACTGCTGATCATTTTCATGGTCGCGGCGCCACTGGCAACTGTCGATGTACCGGTGGATTTGCCAAGCAATGCGGCAACCCCAAGCCCGCCACCGCAGGACCCGATCTATGTCAGCGTGCAGGCTGATGGTCAGCTGTTTGTGCAGGAGCAGGCGACCAGCTTGGCAGACCTGTCAGGGCTGATCACGGGCGTTACCGCTGGCGCCAAGGATACGCGACTGTTTTTGCGTGGCGACCAGGCGGTGGATTACGGCACCTTGATGCGCGTCATGAATACTTTGCAGAAGGCTGGTTACACCCGCATCAGTCTGGTCGCCTCGGAAGAGCTGGAGCCCTGATGAGGCACACGACAGATAGCAGCCGGTGGGCGATGCGTCTGCTGGTAGTTGGGGTTTCCTTGGGGCTGCATGCTGCGTTGTTGGGGTGGTTGTTCAGTAGCCAGTTTCGTCACGCAGCACCACCGCAGCAGCAAGTGGTTGCAGTGGAGTTGGTGGAAATTCCACCGCCACCACCGGAGCCAGAACCCGAGCCAGAGCCCGAACCCGAACCGGAGCCAGAGCCAGAGCCCGAGCCCGAGCCCGAGCCCGAGCCGCCGCCCAAGCCGCGCGTGGTGGAGCGCCCCACACCACCGCCTGCGCAGCCGCCGAAACCACGGGGGCCACCGGTACACAGCTTTGGTGCCAACCAGCAGTGGGCTGCACCACAAGCCCCTGCACCTAGTGCGCCAGCGAGCAGCCGCGGCCGTATGGCGCCCTCGGGCTACGCCGATACCGTAAAGAACCGCGTGATCGCCAACCTCAAACGCCCGGAAGGTTCGGTGTACAAGCCACCGCCGGGCTACAAGGGTGACCCGAATGATTTCAAGCGCCAGTGCTACATTCCCTACGAAATTACCGTGGATGGTAGTGGCCGCATGGTGTCTTTCGAGATAGATCGCTGCGGCGATACCGTGCTGGATCAGGCTGCAGAGCAGGCCATCCGCAGTGCCGGCCCTTTCCCTGCACCGCCGGGTGATGGCGCAGGGCAATACACCATTTATGGCACCGCCATCTTTATCAAATAGGCAGGAGACAAGTATGTCGATCAATCAACGCCTGATGCTTGCGGCAACCCTGGCCACTCTGGGCGCCTGTGCCAGCGCGCCGGTACCCGGCCCGGCCAAACCTGACCTGACCCCGAAATTGACGCCGCTGAATGCCGATACCAAGGCCAGCTTTGAATGCGCCGGCGCGTTGCCGGCCGTGCATCGCCAGATCTGTGCCAGCGATGCCCTGGCGCAGCAGGATAAGGACTTGGCCAACTATCTGCGCAAACGAACAGACCAGCTGGATGTGCCTGGCGCCCTGGTGCTCGAGGCGAACCAGCGGCAGTGGTTGCTGAGCCGCGCGGGGCAGTGCGGCCTGGGTGTGGATACCGCCACCGGTGTGGCTGCTGACAGTAACGCCATTGCTTGTTTGCAAGCGATGTACCGTCAGCGCGACGCAGAGCTCAAGGCCTGGCCGACGCCCCAACCGGCTGCGCAACGCGAACGGCATGCATGGTCTACCTATGCGGAGTTTCGCGTCGCGGAGGATCGCAGTACGGGTATGTGTAGCGCCATCGTCGATGGCCTGAATCAGTCCATGGCACGCGATGGCCGCATCAGCATGGCGGCGTTACCAGGGGCAGAACTCAAGGCGGGCAGTCATGCGCCTGTCAGCAGCGCCGAGGTGGCGGGTCAGCAGATCACGGTGGAACTGTATGACGCTGGCCTGTATGCCGGTTACCAGCAGCGTGCTCGCGGCCTGCGGATCAATGGTCAGGTGGTGATGGATGATCGCATGCTGCCGCGCTGGGTGGCGGAGCAGCCTAACTATGGTGGCCGTGCCCACGCGTCTTCATCGCAGACTGGTGACTACGCCAGTATCGATGTTTTCACCTACCGCGGGCAGACTTTGGCGCTGGTTAATGAAACCTGGGGTTTCTATTCGCCAGCGGCACGCGGTGAATCGGCTTATGCCGGCGTTTACAGCCTGCAGGGCGGGGTGACGCCACAGTGTCTGTTGCAAGCCTACCTGACACCGCCGCGTACTAATACGCTACGTGGCTTACCCGCGTATAGCGCGCTGGATAGCGAATTGACCCGTTTGGCAGGCGACCCTCTGCCGGGCTACTCGCAACAGGAGCGGCGCGATATGTATCAGCGCTGGAAGGAGCGACAGTGGACGCTGCTCAACCTGCCGTTGCTGGGCGTTGATCAGTTGCAGCGCAACGGTCGAGAAGCCGCTGTGCGGGCACGGCATGATGCCGCAATGGATCAGTTTTTTGCTTGGTCGGAGCGGAATATCGGTGCCAAGCAGCTGTATCGCAAACTGATGCCGATGTTGCAACCGGCTCACCAGGAGCTGGTTGCCATGTTTGCCGGGCAAGGCCTCAAGCCAGAGGAAGCCAGTAGCGCTGCTGACCTACTGTTCCATGAAACCTTCGCGCGCACCATGGAGAACCTGCAACCGCCGATGCAGGCTCCGGCAGCGCCTGTGGCTCCCTTTGCCAATTACTCGCCGCGTTACGCCTTTGCCCCGCAACCGGGTGCTTTGGAGCAAGGACGCCAGTTCGCCACCTTGCACAGCGTGCTGTTGAATGGGGCGCCATTGCCAGTTATCAGTGATTTTGTCGATTATGAAACCGATGTGCTGGGTAGCCAGCGTGGCAAGGGCCCGGATGGTGACACCGCGTTGATGGCGGCGGTAGAAAACCCGGATGCTGTCGCGTTTTTGCTGCAGCGTGGTTTTGCTGTGGATGAGCGCAATCAGTGGGGCAAAACCGCGTTGATGTCGGCAGCGCAGGCCGATCAGCCGCCAAGCGCCGCGCTGTTATTGAAGGCCGGCGCCAATGTGCACGCCCAGACCGAGCGCGCGCCCGGCGTGGGTGTGGGTGGGCCAGACCGACGGGAGGCCGAGTCGCCAAGACAGACAGCACTGCTGATTGCTGCTGGTGAAGCGGGCAGTCGTATGATCGATACGCTGGTGGACGCCGGCGCGGCAAGGCAGGCGTGGCGGGGCTATGATCAGCAGGTCTGTCAGCAAGTGGAGAAAAATACACGCCTGGATCAGAGTCAGCGGGCGCGTTACCTCGCTTCCGACCTGTGCAAGGCTGCCTACGCGCCGGTGCCGGTGAGCGCGCAGAAGATTGTTGATATTCGTGCCGGCGACCAAATGACCGTGCGCGATGACGGTACCGAGTACGCCATCAATCTGCTGACCCGCCCTGCGATGGTGCTGTTCGGTCGCCCGTCTGAAATTGCACCGGCAGAGATGCGAGAAGAAGTCGGCCAGATCGCTGTGAATGTTGCGATGACTGCGCAGCGCAAGGCGGGGGGGCGCATCTCCGGGCCCTTGAACCTGGTGTTTGAGAGCCTGGCGGATAACACGCCCGAGCTGGTCAAGCCGGTCGTCAGCTTCCCGGTGGAAGGTAATATCGGCAGTATCGCCGGTTACCGCCTGATGCCCAAGCAGCCAGAGCTGGTGTTGAGCATCCACTTCCAAGCCGATAAGCACAGCGTGGAAGGCGCCTGGCGAGCATTGCACAGTGCAGCCTATACTCAGGGCTTGAAGCCCTCGGGCGCAGGTTATGTGGTGATCAACAACCGTGGCGTATTCCGCATGGATTATCAGTTGGTGGTGACCGATACCTACGCAGACCAGTAATCGCCGAGGAACCAGAGCTGCCCGGCTGCGTCTGATGAGTCGGGCAAACTGCAAAGGATATGAACGATGCGAATATTGGGGCTTCTGGCCATGACGGGACTTTTGCTCGGCTGCGCGACACAGGGTTTAACCCACACAGAGCTGCCTTCCTTCTACCTGCCAGCTGACCCTGACACCCGTCTGAGCAAATACGTGGAGAGGGTAAGGCCTGCTGATAGTGAAGCCTCGGGATTTACCCTGCTGCACAAGGGCAGTGATGCCCTGGCCGCGCGCCTGAAGTTGATCGACATGGCCGACAACAGTCTGGATATTCAGTATTACATCTACAAAACCGACATTACCGGCGGCTTGCTGACCGAGCATTTGCTCAAGGCGGCTGATCGCGGTGTGCGAGTACGCCTGCTGCTGGATGATATTGGTAGCAGCCTGGAAGACATCAAGGTCTCACTGGTCGACCAACACCCCAATATTGAAGTTCGCCTCTACAATCCGCTTAGTTTGCGCAGCGAATGGTTAAAGATGTTCAGCAAGCTGGGCGAATTTGGCCGCATCAACTATCGCATGCATAACAAGCTGATCGTGGCGGATAATCGCGCCATTATCACCGGTGGTCGAAATATTGGTGACGAGTACTTTGCCCTCAGTGACGTCGACTTTCAGGATGTGGATGTGATCGGTATCGGTCCGATTGCGGAGCCGGCGTCCGACAGTTTCGATAACTTCTGGAATAGCGGCATTGCTATCCCGATTGGCGCTATGTCGGAGGAGACAAACGCCGAAGCGCTGGCCGATATGCGTGCGCGACTGGGTTCAAAGAATCGTCAGGCGGAAAAGGACCCTTATCTTAAAGCGGCGGCTCAATCGCCTTTCATTCAGGCAATGAACAGCGGCAACCTGGATTGGCATTGGGGACAGGCCAAGTGGTTCTATGATGATCCGTCCAAATCCGATCCCCATGGCAACGGCAATGAGGTCGCCTTTCTCGGGCGTAGCCTGGTGGAACCCATGAAGGCCGCGCAAAGCGAGCTCCTGCTCACTTCAGCATATTTTGTTCCGCGTGAAGGCGGTGAGAATCTATTACTCGGTATTCGCGACAAGGGTGTGAATATCTCGGTGCTGACCAATTCGCTGGCAACCACTGATGTTCTGGCTGTTCACAGTGGTTACGCCAAGTCGCGCGAGCGATTGCTGCAAGGCGGTGTGAGTATGTGGGAGCTGCGGCCCATCGCGGGCCAGCAGGAGCGCGCCAGCCCCTTCCTCGGCGAGTCTTTGGCCAGCCTGCATGCCAAGACGTTCGTGTTTGATCGTAAGGCGGTATTTGTGGGTTCGGTGAATCTGGACTCGCGCTCGGTAAAGCTGAATACCGAGGCCGGTGTCTACATCGAACAGCCTGACATTGCTCAGGAAATGGTTGATCTGTTTGAACGCTGGACGTCGGAAGATTTTGCTTACCATGTAACGCTAAACGAAGACGATGACCTGCAGTGGCAGGCAGAGGGCAGAACCTGGACGACCGAGCCAGCGGCAAGCCGCTTCCGTCGCTTCATGAGCTGGACCCTCGGTTGGTTGCCGCTGGACGGTCAGCTCTGAAACAGCCCAAGTCCACTTAGGCTGACTCTCCGAGCCAGCGTTGAGCAGCGCTCAGGTACGCGGTGGCATGCACAAGCACCGCGTTACCATCCTCATGCTCTACAGCCTGGTGGAGTGACTCCAGTGGCGCCGCCACCGGCGATGCGGTTGTGCCCAGCAGCAGTAAATCACTTTCCAGTTGATAGCTCAGCTCGTCGATCAGGCGGAAAGTGGCGCTGTCCAGCGGTGCGCTTAACAGTTGTTGCAGCGACTGATTGTGCACGCTCAGCTGCATGACTACAGCGTGCAGGGAGTGGCAGGGAGTCTTGCCGGCGGGGCTTGCGATCGTCATGGCAGGGCTCATCATGGCGACGGTAAGGCTGACGGGTAGCAGGTGTACTTTCATGTGCTCATCCATAATGATAATCAAACTCATTAAGGATTGTAATCGGCCGCGTTAGGAAAGCAACCCGCCGTACCTTTTTATTTCACTTGCGCAAGGTCGCATGTCTGCGCGCTCAGGCCCGCCGTTAGAGCAGTGGACTGAGGAAGAACACACCGCGCTCAAGCACCCGGGACGCGCGCGAGCGTTCCTGCCAGTCTGAGAGCTGCAGTTGGTGACTGTTGGCTTGGTACCCGTCCAGCAATTGGCGAATGCTGGTGCAGCCTTCCGGCGAGAATAGCGCCACGGTCAGTTCAAAATTCAGCTGCAGACTGCGAATGTCCAGATTGACGCTGCCAACCAGAGCCAGTTGCTCATCCATCAGCATGGCTTTGGTGTGCAGCAGACCGCCGCGGAACAGGTGAATCTCGCCTCCGGCCTCAAGAAAGCGCTGATAGAATGCCCGGCTGGCCCAGCCAACCAGCTTGGAGTCGTTGCGCTCGGGGATCAGTACCTTGACTCGAACACCACGTTCCGCCGCCTGGCAAAGTGCGTTGAAAATGGCCTCGGAGGGCACGAAGTAGGGGGTACTGATGGTGATACTGTCGTTAGCGCGGTAGATACTGGAAAGCACAGCCTGGCCGATCAAGTCATCACCTACACCTGGTCCAGACGGCAAGATCGACAGCCATTTGTAGCAAGCCGGCAGGCTCGGCGGTGCGGGTTCCAGTCGTCGCAGACCGGTTTCAACCTCCCAGTCCCAGGCAAACACCTTGTCCAATCCGCGTGCGGCAGGGCCGTCGAGGCGCAGCATGATGTCGACCCAGGCGCCAACGTTGGCGTCTTTCTTGAAGTAGAGTGGGTCGGCGATGTTCATCGAGCCGCTGTAGGCAATCTGCCCGTCGATCACCACCAGCTTGCGGTGCATGCGCAGGTCGATGCGTTGCGCCAGCGCTCGCAGCAAGCGCACGGGCAGGGCAGGTACTACCTCAATGCCGGCGTCAATCAGCCGCTTGCGCCAAGGCGAACGAAAGAACGGACGGCTGCCAGCATGGTCAATCAATAAAGAGACCTTTACGCCGCGCTCACTGGCCTTGATCAGTTCCTCGCTGAGCTCGTCCACGCGCCCACCGGGAAACCATATATAGGTCTCGATATGAATGCTTTGTTGAGCGGCGCGGACATCGTTGCACAGGTGGGAAAAAATAAGCTCAGGTGTATCCAGTAGGGCCATCTGTTTATAACCCAAAGCGCCGATGCCCATGCGGGTGGCCAGCAACTGATAGATACCCTGAGTCAGCGAGTTGCCACCCATTGGCGGTACCTTGGTAGCGGCAAAGTCGCTGGCGATGCTTTGCAGAAAAGGCTCAACCATGGCCTCAGCGCGTCTGGCGCGTTGCTTACCCAGATTGAGTTCGCCAAACATCAGGTAAAGCACTGCGCCGACCACCGGCAGAATATAGATAACCAGCAGCCAGGAAAGGGTCACGCTGACCGGGTTGCGCCTGGCGGCGACGCGCAGCGTGACGGCCGCAGTGAAAAGCCAGTAGAGTACCACCAGCGCCACGCCGAGGATGTTTTCTACATTTTGCATAAATGACCGGTGGGCCTGCGCTTAGGTTTCAGTGCGCTCAATCTAGCAGGATTTGTCTGCCCCGTTAAGAAACAGCACCGCACCGAGTAGAGAGGCTCACTAAATGCTGCCATTTTCCTTTGTCGACCGCCTGAGATATGTGATTGAGCGTCAGTTTGTCAAAGGCGCGCATTATCAATTGCTGGTGGTGGCGGCCTTTATTGCGCTGATTTCGCTGATTGGTGGCTGGCTGGCCTGGCCCTCGGCGCCCGCGGGGGGCTCATTGGCAGATTCGGTCTGGTGGGCATTCCTGCGCCTGACCGATCCCGGGTACTTGGGCGATGACGAGGGCACCTGGCGGCGTATCGTGTCGACCGGCCTGACGATCAGCGGCTACGTTGTATTTCTCGGTGCTCTGGTAGCCATCATGACCCGCTGGTTGATCGATATGATGGTCAAGCTGGAGCAGGGGCTGACGCCAGTGACGGTGCGTGATCACATCGTTATCCTCGGCTGGACCAACCGCACCATCCCGCTGGTGCAGGAGATCCTGGATGCCAGCGGTGGCATTCAGCGCTTATTGAAAGCACGCGAAACCAAACGTCTGCGCCTGGTCATCCTGGCGGATGAGATTAACGCTGATCGCGTGCAGGAGCTGCGCGAAATCCCGCAGATACGTCGCGCCATGAGCAATATTATTCTGCGCTCCGGCACCGCGCTACAGCCGGAGGATCTGGACCGGGTCGCTTGTCTACAGGCGGCTGTGGTGCTTATTCCTGGCCGTAACCAGTCGGGCAATGCGCTGTTGACCGGCGACGTGGAAACCATCAAGGCGCTGCTGACACTTCAGGCGCAGGCGCATCTACGCAATACACCACCGCCTTACGTGGTTGCCGAGATTGACGATATGCGCAAACTAAACGTGTTGCAGCGCGCATACTCCGGGCCGCTTGAGGTGATTGCCAGCGATGCCATGGTCAGCCGGCTCTTCGCGCAGTCGCTGGTCCATCCGGGCATGCCAGAGCTGTTCGGTGAGGTGCTGACGGTGCACGACGGCAATGAATTCTATATCCGGTCCACCGATAACTGCGTAGGTCAGAGCCTGGGCGAAATTGGTCGTCACGCGCCACAGGCGATTGTCTGTGGTTTGATGCGCCCGCATGGTGACAGTTGGCGTACCTGGCTCAATGCTCCCACCGATGAGCTGATTCGCAAGGGCGACAAGGTGGTGATGCTGGCCCGCGACTATGCTCACGCCGAACCGCAAAGTACAGCCGAACAGCCGTTGCGGCCACTGCAGCGCAGCGTTCGTCCAACCAAGGCTCCGGCTGGCGGCTTGCGTCGTTTGTTGATACTGGGCTGGAATCGCCGGGTTCCGGCACTGATTCACGAGTTGGCAGGCTACGCGGATTATCGCTTCGAAGTGCACATGGTTGCGGTAGTCGATTCTGCCCAGCGTGCCGCGCAGATCACTGAATACAGTGATCTGACGGCTCGCGTCAGCTGTGAGCACACCCAGGCCGACTATATGGTTGAAGGCGCGCTGAGAGATTTATTGGCCCAACGTTTTCACAGCGTGTTGTTGCTCTCGTCGGATCGCATGGATTCGGGCGAGGAGGCTGACGCGCGTGCCATGGTCGGGTATCTGGTGGTCGATGAACTGTTGCGCGAGCAAACGCACAAACCGCAAATTCTTTTGGAACTCAGCGATCCAGCCAACGAAGCGCTGGTGGTGCGTAAACGCGGCGAAAGTATTGTCAGTCCGATGATTCTCAGCCATCTGATGGCGCAGATAGCTCAGCGGCGTGAGCTCGGGCTGATGTTCGAGGAGTTGTTCACGACCGGGGGCGCCGAGATTGTGTTTAGGCAGACCAGCGATTACTCCATGCAGAGCGTGACAACTTTTGCTGATCTGGAGGCTGTCATTGCTTTGCAGGGTGACACGGCGCTGGGACTGTATCGCAATACGCCGGATGAAGAGGGCCGGCGGCTGCATCTCAACCCCCCGCGTGATCAGCCACTGAAGCTGCAGGAAGCTGACCAGCTGGTGGTATTGACGACGCTACCTGCAGCGTGACGGCAGCGGCTAAAGGCAATTATCGGGCTTAGGCAAGCCGGCGAGCTTGGCGGCAAACTTTGCCGGGCTGCCGGGGAAAAGGCTCAGCAGGTACAAGCTGGTGCCTTTTTCCTTGCCCAGCTGCTGGCCCACGTACTTGACCAGCGGGCGCATGGCGGGTGACAACTGATAGGTATGATAAAAGTCGCGTAGCACCAGAAGGACCTCAAGATGAGCTGCTGTCAGCGTAATCCCTTCCTGTGCGGCCAGTGCCGCGGCCGCCGCCTCCGACCAGTCTTGCAGGTCGAGCAGAAACCCTTCGCGGTCGACGGCAACGGGCTGGCCATTGACCAGAATCGTCTGGCTCACCAGCTGAGCACCTTAGTGTACTGCGTGCACAACTGCACGAAGGTCGGATAGTCAATCAGGCTGACACGTTTGGGGATGTCATCCATAGCCATGCCCCTGGCAATGACATCCGTCTCCAGCGCATAAATACGCACGCTGGCAGGCAACAGTTGGAGCGCGCTCAGCGCGGTGGTGCGGGGCAGAAGCGCGTAAATGCCATCTTCGATCAATAACAGTCCCTGCTTGGGCCCCATAGCACGCATGCTGCTGGCGAAGCGGCTGCTGTCCTGAGGGGCGTGGCGTAACACGTGCAACATGGTCAGGCTCCCGAACGACAGGCGGTCACAGGGTGACGACCTGATCGTAATGTTCCAGCAGGGTAGCGATCTCTGCGCCTTCAACCAGCTTGACTGGCAACATCAGTTGGTTGGGCTGCAGGCCACGCTCGCTGAGTGAATGTTGGCAGACAAAGAGGTCATCTACACCGAACATCGGCAAGGCCTGCAAGTTGGCCGCCAGCGATTTCTGCTGAATGACGCCCGGGTCCTGACCCTTCAGCAACTGCAGTACGCCTGCATCGAGAAACAGCATGCCGGCGGGCACGCCAAAGGCGGCAGCGGCCAGTGCCAGGTCCAGCGCTTCCCTTGCAGCGGCGGCCGTGGGCGAATGGCGGCTGATAACCAGTAGGCTTTTCAGGTCAGGTTCCAAAGGTCACCGCCCGGTCGGCCATCTGCATGGCATCGACCCACTGTCCCAGCCCGGATAATTCCCACGGCTTCCCACTGTTAGCTGCCGGACGCTCCCAGCGATAGGCCTCGGCCTCGTCCAGCACGCCACGACGCAGAGCCGCGGCGATGCAGACCACAGCATCCAGCTGGTTCTCGCGGATGAATTCGCGCCATTGCGCGGCCAGGTCGGCCTCGTCCTGTGGTTGCACGGCAAGGTTTGATGCTAGATGCACGGCATCACGGTAGAAGAATAGCCTGCTGATTTGGTGACCACCCGTGAGCACTGCCTTGGCGAAGTTCAGGGCGCTACGGGCGGCCGGATCCTGTGGCCCGGCTAGCAGGGCGATGGCAAATTTCATGCTGTTTGAATGCTCTGAAATAAAAATGGCTCGCCATTGCGGGCGAGCCATCGAGTATAACCCAGGGACTGTTATCAGTCGTCGTTGAAGGCGCCAATCAGGCTCAGCAGGCTGAGGAACAGGTTGTAAATCGAGACGAACAGGGTGATGGTCGCCATGATGTAGTTGTCTTCACCGCCGTGAATGATGGCGCTGGTCTGGTACAGGATCACCGCCGAGGAAAACAGCACAAAACCGGCAGAGATGGCCAGCTGCAGGCCGCTGATCTCTACGAAGAAGCCCGCAACCACGGCCACCAGCAGCACCACGAAGCCCGCCATGATGAAGCCGGACAGAAAGCTGAAGTCCTTGCGTGAGATGATTGCGTAGGCAGACAGGCTGAAGAACACCAGTGCGGTCATACCCAGCGCCAAGGTCACCACAGAGCCACCATTGGGCATGCTCAGATAGGCATTAAGGATGGGACCAAGGGTGTATCCCAGAAAACCGGTAAAAGCGAAGGTGCTGACCAGGCCCCAGGCTGAGTTGCGCAGCTTGGTGGTCAGAAACAGCAGACCGTAGAAGCCGACCAGGGTCACGATGATGCCGGGGTACGGCAGATTCATGCTCATGGAAACAAAGGCGACCAGGGCCGAGAAAGCCATGGTCATGGCCAGCAGCGTATAGGTATTGCGGAACAGCTTGCTGACTTCCGCTTCGCTTACACCGCTGTGTTGCAGAGTTGAGTGGCGTTCTTGCATATTCATGCACAGCTCCTGTCGTGATAAATCAAATAATCCATTCGTTACCGCCAGATAATACGGGTAATCGATGTCAAATCAAGGTAAGCCTGAGTCCTAACTATTACCATTCATGTGCAAATGTGCCCGCGCAGCGCTTTTGCGCCGAAAAGCCTGTAATAAGTTGGTCACAGGTGCTCGTACCCCATTGACTCATCAGCAATTTCCGGTAGTATTGCCCGCCGTGGAGGGATGGCAGAGCGGTTGAATGCACCGGTCTTGAAAACCGGCGTAGGTTAATAGCCTACCCAGGGTTCGAATCCCTGTCCCTCCGCCATACAAACAAAAAACCCGGCCTTGTGCCGGGTTTTTTGTTTGTCCGTAGAGTTCTCGGTGAGAGCCTTTGTTGGTGCGAAAGACGCTGCTTTGATGGTAAGTGTGTCTGGCTGCGGTGCGGGTATCGCAGAGTGTCACCTACGCCTCATGGCTAGCAGCTCCGTTTGTAATGCCTGCCGGACACTGACGCTAGTTGCCGCGCACCAGATACGGAACTGCTTCTCGTGTTGATGTGCGGCATCCATCAAGCGATCTTGCGGGGTTACTCCTGCGCCTTCATCCGCTTGTCGAATGCTGTGATGCTCCCATACTCCCCACACAATTACGCTGCAGGCGCTCACTCAGGGCTGGGTCCAAGCTGCGCGGAAAGACGTCTAGAGGGCAGGGGGGTGAGATCAGGTAGCCCTGAATTTCATGGCAGCCGGCGCTCCAGATAAGCTGAAGCTGTTCTTCGGTTTCTACGCCTTCACACACGGTACGTTTGCCCAGCTCCCTGGACAGTGCGGTAATCATTCTGACAATGGCCCTGGCATCCACCTTGGAAAGCAGTTCCGTCACGAAGGAGCGATCGATTTTCAGAGTGTCGAATGGGAACCGACGCAAGTACGACAGGGACGAGTAGCCCGTGCCGAAGTCATCCAGCGCCAGACGAACGCCCGTGAGGCGTATGTCATTAAGCAGGGACATGGCTTGATCTGCGTCTTCGATCAGAACCGACTCGGTGAGCTCCAGCTCGAGTTTTTCCGCAGGCATGCCGGAGTTTTTCAGTACCGTTTTCAACTGGCTGAGATAATCCCCGAACTGGAATTGGGAGGCAGATACATTGACGGCAATGGTCAGCCCGGACAACTCGTTGGTGCCGGCGCGGCAGGCCTCGTTCAGCGCCCAGATATCAAGGCGGTCGATCATGCCGCATTGTTCTGCGATAGGGATGAACTCCATCGGACTAATGCTTCCCAGCTCAGGGTGCTGCCAGCGCATCAAGGCCTCCGCGCCGGTAATCTGCCAGCTTTGCAGGTCAACCTTGGGTTGCCAGTACAGGCTGATCTCGCCGTTGTCGATGGCATGGCGCAAACCATGCTCGATGCTTAGTCGCCGACGACTGGCCTCGCCAAGCTGGGGTGAGTAGGCGACCCAACGGCCGCGGCCGGACTCCTTGGCGGCGTACATGGCGATGTCTGATTCCACCAGCAGATCATCCAGGCTGCAACGGGATTCGTGTCGTACGGTGAAGCCTACACTGGCGCCAATACGGAACTGGCGCTCGGCCAGGGTGATGGGCTCTGAAACGCTCTCAACGACCTTGCAGGCCAGCGCCTGAGCAGCCTCAACACCGTTGGTGGACCACAGGGCAATGGCAAACTCGTCGCCGCCGAGGCGGGCAATCAGCGCATTCTCACCGACACAGGAACGCAGCCTTCTAGCGACTACCCTCAGGATTGAGTCGCCAACACTGTGGCCATAGTTGTCGTTGACAGCCTTGAACCTATCCAGGTCGATACACAGAAGGGCCAGCGGCTGATCGTGTTCGATGGCTCGGTTGAGGGCTTCTCGCAGGTGAAAACGGTTGGCCAGTCCGGTGAGCGAGTCGGTGTGGGCCAGCTCGCGCAGCTTGTGCTCGCTTTTCACTTTGTCGGTCACATCCGTGAGAACGCCGCGCCAGCCCAGAAATGCGCCATTCACTGAATATAGGCATTTGCCGGTCATCAATAGAGTTTTATCGCCATCTGGCCTCGGCATGGTCAGGCGCAACTCACGAAAGGCCTGCCCGGCTGAGCTCAATACTGCCAGCTGCGTAAGGTGATCTGGGCACCGCACGCCAAGCAACTGCTGAAAGCTGTCGGTGTCGTGTTCGCCGTCACGCAGCAACAAAACATCGGTCAGGCGTGGAGAAACATGGTTCAACTTGCCATCAAGCCCGGTTTCCCAGAGCGCATCGCCGGCATTGTGCTCAAAGTCCTGCAGCAGCGCGGACATCTCATGCTCCTGGCGTTCCGACTGTGCCTTGGCGGCAATCAGATCGGTAGATTGTCGCCACGCTACCAACGAGCCGATCAACACCATCGGCGAGTAGAGCAATACCAAGAGGGCAACGCCAACATAGACAGTTTGCGCCGACAGCCACAGCGCGCCTATGGCGGCAAAAGAGTAGATAACGGTGTAACTGATACTGGCGTAGGGCAGTGGGCTGAGCACAAAGCTGCCAGCGCTGATCATACCCGTCACTATGGTGGCGATGGCCATCTGCTGGCCGCGAGAGGCATCGGGGAACCACGTTAGAACCATCCACGCCCACATAAGTGCAAGGAGGGTGGCATGCACGGTGGCGTTGTGTGCGCTTCTGGTTGACGCCTGAACAAGCGGGCGCTTGCGCGACTTGTACCAACCCAACGCCGAAAAGGCGCAAACTCCTGTCAGTAAAGCGAGCCAAATAACTAGGCTGGTAGGAACGTCCGGTGCAAAGGCCAGAAGAACGCAGGCGCCACTGCCGACGTTGGCCAGCATCATGGGCAATGAAACGCGGACGATCGAAGTGAGCTGGGTGCCGCGCAGGCGAGCCATATCCGCATCGTTTGATGAATACATCGTCGCTATATCTGCGAACAGCTGACGTACCTTGGCTATGCGATCTTTCAACGACGCTCACTCGGTTGGCAAGGCAAAAGCGGGTCTTTTACTAATGACTCTAGCAGAAGGCCACAAACTGGAATAAAAAGGCGAGCCGTGTGGTCGGCCTTGCCTAGGGCACGGGGTCGACGTCGCTGGGCGACGTCGACCATTAGTTTCTTATGCCTTGGCTGTAAAGTCACTGGCCGCGTGACGTTCTGGGAGTTGTTCTGACTCGTCACCCCACACCCGATTGACCATTCGGCCGCGCTTCACCGCCGGGCGCTGCGCTATGCACTTTGCCCAGCGCTGCACGTGTTTGTACTCATGCACGGAGAGAAACTCCCCGGCACTGTAGAGCGCGCCTTCCGCCAGCAGGCCGTACCAGGGGTAGATGGCGATGTCAGCAATGCTGTATTCGCTGCCGGCCATATATTCGCGTTCTGCCAGATTGCGATCAAGTACATCGAGCTGACGCTTCACTTCCATGGCAAACCGGTTGATAGGGTACTCAAACTTCTCCGGCGCATAGGCGTAAAAGTGACCAAAGCCGCCGCCCAGATAGGGTGCCGAACCCATTTGCCAGAACAGCCAGTTCATCGCCTCGGTACGCTGGGCGTGATCCTTTGGCAAGAGCACGCCAAACTTCTCCGCCAGGTAAAGCAAAATGGAAGCAGATTCAAACACCCGCGTTGGCGGAGTGGTGCTGTGGTCCATCAATGCCGGAATTTTGGAGTTGGGATTAACCTCGACAAAGCCGCTGGAAAATTGATCACCCTCGTTGATGCGGATCAGCCAGGCATCGTACTCGGCATCGGCCAGACCCAGTTCCAGCAGCTCCTCAAGCATGATGGTGGCTTTTACGCCGTTGGGCGTGGCCATTGAGTACAGCTGAAACGGATGTTTGCCGACCGGCAGTGCTTTTTCATGTGTGGGGCCGGCAATCGGGCGATTGATGTTGGCGAATTTGCCGCCGCTTTCGGCGTCCCAGGTCCAGACTTTTGGCGGTTCGTACTGCTTTTCGTTGCTCATATTGCGTGGTCCTGAACTGTGGATGGCGAGCCCGAGTGAGTCACGGACTCGGTGCAGGTAGCCGAAATCCTAGCATGGAGACGGCTACGCCACCTGATACGATGCGTCAGACTTTGTAATACGCCAGCAGGGCGCGGAGCTTCTCCGCCAGCTGCGTCAGGTTCTGGCTGGCAATGCGGGTCTGCTCCGTCTGCTCGCCGTTCTTCGAAGCTTCATCACTGATGCGCAGCACATTGCGGTTGATCTCTTCCGACACGTGGCTTTGCTCTTCGGCCGCACTGGCAATTTCCGTATTCACCTGATTGATACGGGTGACCGCGTTCATCACGTCACTGAAGGCCCTGCCGGCGGCCTCGGCGACTTCGGCGTTGCGCGCGGCCAGCGCGCGGTTACTTTCCATCATGCTGGAGGAGCGGCTGACCCCGGTCTGGACTCGGTCGATCATGCTGTGAATCTGTTGAGTGGAGGCTTGGGTGCGTTGGGCCAGCGAGCGCACTTCATCGGCGACCACGGCAAAGCCGCGACCCTGTTCACCGGCGCGGGCGGCCTCGATGGCGGCATTCAGTGCCAGCAGGTTGGTCTGTTCGGCAATGCCGACAATTACTTCCAATACCTTACCGATATCGTTGCTGGCCGAAGCCAGCTCGTCGATGACCTGCATGGAGGCGCTGATTTCGTCGGCTTGCTGCTGGATGCTGCTGACGGTGCTGTTCATGGTGCCGCGACCCTCTTCCGCTTCACGGCTGGCCTGGTTGGCGGCCGTTTCTCCAGCAGCGGCGCTCTGGGCGACACTCTGGGCGGTAAGACTCATTTCGTGCATGGCCGTGGCGACCATTTCGGTTTCGCGGTTCTGCACGCTCACCGAGGTGGCGGATTGCTCGGCGATACGCGCCAGCTCGTCGGCTTGCTTGAGAATGGTGTGGGACGATTCCAGCGCCTCACGGATGGTGTGCTGGATACGATCCAGCAGGCGGTCGAAGGCGCCAGCTAGGATGGCAAACTCATCACGACCGCGCGCGTTGAAACGCACGGTGAGGTCACCCTTGCCGTCGGCAATATCCTCGATCGCGGCAATGGTGGCATTCAGCGGGCGGCTGACAATGAACTTCATCAGCAAACTGATACCAATCACCAGAATGACGCCGGCCAAGGTGATCAGCGCGGCGACCGCCAGCGAATCCTTGACGATAAGCGCGCTTACCTCGTCATTTGAATAGCCCAGCACAATGTCGTAGCCCCAGGGCGCGAACGGCGCTGTCTCTATGTGCCACTGGCCGTCGGTATCGGCCAGGGCGGCGCTGACCTGTTCGTCGGACAGGTGGGAGGAGTGCATACGAATCTTGCCGGTGGGGTCGCGCAGCGCTACAAAACCGTCTTCCAGAATACGCGCATCAGCAATTGCCTCGGCCAACGAGGAGAGATTGGCGGAGTAGCCGACATACCAGATGCCCAGAACCCGACCGCTGGCGTCCTTGATCGGCTCATAACCTGTGAGGTAAGGCTGCCCGAGAATATCGACCTGACCATAAAAGGCCTGCCCGGCGAGTATCGCCTTGATCGCCGCGCCGTCTGGCGCCAGTTGCGTGCCGATGGCACGTTGGCCATCGCGCATCACGTTGGTTGAAACGCGGATGAAGTTGTCGCCCTGCCGGGAGAACAGCGTTGCGGTGCCGCCCATCACCTTGGTCAAGCCATCAACCAGCGCAAAGTCGTTCGCTTGCGGTTGGTAGCCCAGTTGCAACTGCGGCGCCGTGGCCGAGCCGACTTGCACGTTGCCCCCCAACGAAGGCTCGCCCAGTTCGGAGCCACGCTCGATCAACAGCGCCATGCTGTTGCGTACACGCTCACTCATGATCGCGTCGGTAACGCCCAGTAAACGCAGCACGTCGTTACGCAAGCCGGTCGACTCGCTGGTTGCGCGAACATGGATCAATCGTGTTTGGGTGATAGAGCTGATAACCACGCCGACCAGAATGAAAACAATCAGCAGGGCGGCCAACGTGGCGACGAACTTCTTTTGCAGGGTCATCAGGGGGCTCTCCGGGCTGCCAATAGTGATGGGACCTGCAAGTGATATCGGCCGAACTGGGGCGTTGTTTAATTAAACAGTTGACCGTGGGGTCCGTCGCGTAATGGTGACTGAGGAGTGCTTCAGGCTGCGCACTACTGGTGCAGGTTGATGCGCAGGCGCACTACCGTTGTGCGCGTTACAGGCGATTGCCCTCTGCAGGCCGCATGGCCGGTATACCGCGTGCTGGCATGAACAATGCTTAGAGAGTCATCTTGTATACAAGTTGGTATTCAAAGATTTTTTGGTGGCTAAGCGCTCGCAGGGTGACGCCGCGCTGCCTGAGGTTAATCAAGGAGCTCTCCATGTCGAATATTGATCGCCGTACTCTTCTCAAACTCGCGGGCCTGATTGGCGTAACAGCAGCCATGCCCTTCAGTCTGGCCCGCGCTGCCGACAAGCCGCTCGTGGTGGGCTTCATTTACGTGGGCGCCCGTGATGACTTTGGTTACAACCAGGCCCACGCTGAGGCGGCCGCCATCATTAAAACCCTGCCGAACGTGGTCGTCATTGAAGAAGAAAACGTACCGGAAACGGTTGCGGTGCAGAAGTCGATGGAAGCCATGATCCGTCAGGACGGCGCCACCCTGATCTTCCCGACCTCCTTTGGTTACTTTGACCCGCACGTGATCAAGATGGCCGAGCGCTTCCCGGACGTGCATTTTGCCCACTGCGGTGGTCTGTGGACCGAGGGTGTGCACCCGACCAATGCCGGCAGCTTCTTTGGCTACATCGACGAGGGTCAGTACCTCAATGGCGTAGTCGCCGGTTTCGCCAGCAAGAGCAAGAAACTCGGGTTCATCGCCGCCAAGCCGGTGCCGCAGGTGCTGCGCAACATCAACGCCTTTACCTTGGGTGCGCGCTCGGTTGACCCGGAAATCACCACGACCGTGATTTTCACCGGTGACTGGTCATTGCCGATCAAGGAAGCCGAGGCAGCCAACAGCCTGATCGACCAGAGCTGCGACGTGCTGACCTGCCACGTAGACGGCCCCAAGGTGATCGTTGAAACGGCAGAGAAGCGTGGCGCTATGACGTGCGGCTATCACGCTGACCAGTCGGCGCTTGCGCCCAAAGGCTATCTGACCGGCGCCGAATGGAATTGGGAAACCCCGTACCGTGCCCACGTCGCGGCGTCTGAAGCGGGCCAGCCGATGATCAACTTTCTGCGTGGCGGTTTGAAGGAAGGATTCGTCAAGACATCGCCCTACGGGCCAATGGTGAGCGATGAAGCCAAAGCCAAGGCGGATGCTGTCAAGGCCGAGATGCTGGCAGGTGGATTCTCTATCTTCAGAGGCCCGCTGAAGGACAATCAGGGTAACGAGGTAATTGCTGCGGGTACTGCGCTGGGTCAGACCGATGTCGTGCTGGAAAGCATGGACTATCTGGTTGAAGGCGTACGCGGTCAGATCTGAGGCAACTGATGATACCTCGCAATGCGATATACCGGACCGGGGCGCTGTTGCTCCCCGGTCTGCCGACACTTCTTGCTGCGCTGACAACCTTTGTCTTGTTCATGCTGTTCCTGCTGGTACAGGGCAAGCCTGCGTGGCAGGCCTGCCAACTGGTAGTACAAGGCGCATTCGGTTCGGCGTTTGCCTGGGAGAACACCCTACAACGCGCGGCGCCGTTGATGTTGACGGCGCTGTGCGTCGCGCTGCCGGCCCGTGCCGGGCTGATCATCATCGGTGGTGAGGGCGCGCTGGTACTGGGCGGGCTTGCCGCTGCGGTAACCCCGCTGTGGCTGCCGGCCATGCCGGTCGCGCTATTGCTTGTGTGCATGGCGCTGTCGGCGATGGTGGTGGGTGGCTTCTGGATCGGCCTGAACGGCTGGATGCGCCAGAAACGTGGCCTGAATGAAACCATCGGTAGCCTGCTGCTTTCCTACGTGGCCATCGCCATCTTCAACCAGCTGGTCGAAGGCCCGCTGCGCGACCCGGCCAGCCTCAACAAGCCCTCAACCATACCGCTGGATGACAGCGTGATGATCGGCCCGATCAGCGATGCCTTTCAGGTCCACTGGGGGCTGGTGGTCGGCGTTATCGCCTGCATTCTCGCGCAGGTGCTGGTGCGCAACAGCGTGACCGGTTTCTCGCTGCAGGTGGTCGGCGGCAATGTACGTACCGCACGGATGATTGGCCTGCCGGTGGATCGTCTGGTGATTCTCACCTGTGTGCTGGGCGGCGCCTGCGCCGGGCTGGCCGGGATGTTCGAGGTGGCCGCAGTGCAGGGCAGTGCCAACGCCGCAATTATTGCTGGCTACGGCGCGAGTGGGATTCTAGTCGCCTTCGCGGCACGGCAGAACCCGCTGGCAATCATCGGCTGCGCGATCCTGCTGGGCGGTATCGAAGCCAGCGGCAGTCTGCTGCAACGTCGTCTGGGATTACCGGATGCGACCACACTCATTCTTGAAGGGATTCTGTTCACCAGCTTGCTGGCCTGGGAAGCGTTAACGCCGCGCATCGTCGCCTGGCGGCTGCGTCTGAACGAACGAGCACTCCAGACGCAGGGGGCGTTGCAACATGGCTGATCTTGATCTGGCAACTTTCTTTCTGGCGCTGCTGGCCGGCGCCATTCGTGTCGGTACGCCCTTCATCTTTGTCAGCCTCGGTGAGTGCCTGACGGAGAAGAGCGGGCGCATCAACCTGGGCCTTGAAGGCATTCTGGTCAGTGGTGCGATGGCGGGTTACGCGGTGGCCTACCTCAGCGGCTCTGCTTGGACTGGCGTGCTGGCCGCAGGCGGTACCGGGCTGCTGCTGGGCCTGCTGCACGGTGCGATCTGCTCGCTGCCGCGGGTCAACGACATTGCCGTGGGTATCGCCTTGATGGTGCTCGGCACCGGGCTGGCGTTCTTCCTTGGCAAGAGCTTCATCCAGCCGCAGGCCCCGTCGCTGGTGGCTATTGGTCTGGGCGGCTGGAGCGACGACGAGCGTGTGCGCTCGGCGCTGAGCATCAACGTGCTGTTCTTTATCGGCGTGGCACTGGCCTTTGTACTGCATTGGGGGCTGCGCAGCACCCGCTGGGGTCTGATGTTGCGGCTGGTCGGTGATCACGCCGAGTCCGCTCGGGCGCTGGGCTACCGCCCAGTGCTGGTGCGCATTGCCGCGACTGCCGCTGGTGGCTTTCTGGCCGGCATCGGCGGCGCCTATCTGTCGCTGTATTACCCCGGCAGTTGGAACGAGGGACTGTCGAGCGGGCAGGGGATCATGGCCGTGGCGTTGGTGATCTTTGCCCGCTGGCAACCGCTGCGCTGCCTGTGGGCCGCCTTGCTGTTCGGCGCTGCCGGGGCTGTTGGCCCGGCGCTGCAGTCCGTTGGCATCAGTTCCGGCTACTACCTGTTTGCCGCTGCACCCTATGCACTCACGCTGGCAGTGATGTTCATCACTTGCCGCCCCAATCAAACCCTGAGTGGCGCCCCGGGCGAACTCAGTCTGACTCGATAGGAGCTAACCATGTCCAGTGGTCTTGGTGGTCTGAACAAGTCGCCGAACGGTGTTGTCATCGGTCTGGCGCAACTGGCCTTGCCCGATCCGCATACCCGCGCAGAACTGTGGGAGCAAACCCAGAAGGTCGTTGCCATGGTCGGCAAGGCGCGTCGCAGCGTCGCCGGCATGGATTTGATCGTGTTTCCGGAGTACTCGCTGCACGGTCTGTCGATGGATACCTCTGACGACATCATGTGCACCCTCGACGGACCGGAAGTCACCGCGCTGCGTCAGGCCTGTGTCGACAATGCGATCTGGGGCTGCTTCTCGATCATGGAAGCCAACCCCAACGGCAACCCTTACAACAGCGGCATCATCGTCAACGATCAGGGCGAGATTCAGCTGTATTACCGCAAGCTGCATCCGTGGGTCCCGGTCGAGCCGTGGGAGCCGGGCAACCTGGGTATTCCGGTCTGTGACGGGCCCAAGGGCAGCAAGCTGGCGCTGATCATCTGTCACGACGGCATGTTCCCCGAGATGGCGCGTGAGTGTGCCTACAAGGGGGCGGAGATCATGATTCGTACCGCCGGGTACACCGCGCCCATTCGCCACTCCTGGCAGATCACCAATCAGGCCAACAGCTTCTGCAACCTGATGCAGACCGCCAGCGTCTGCATGTGCGGCTCGGATGGCACCTTCGACTCCATGGGCGAGGCGATGTTTGTCGACTTTGACGGCACGCCGATGGCGGTGGGTGGCGGTCGCGCCGATGAGATTGTCAGCTGTGAAATGCGCCCAGACCTGGTGCGCGAGGCGCGTATTCACTGGGGTGTGGAAAATAACATCTACCAGTTCGGCCACCGCGGCTACACGGCCGTCAAAGGCGGCGCGCAGGATGCGCCCTACAGCTACATGCACGATCTGGTTGCCGGCAAATACTGCCTGCCGTGGGAAGACGAGGTGGTGCACACCGATGGCACCTCCTGCGGCTTTGACACTCCCGAGCGTACCTATCAACCGGCTGAGGAGAACTGAGCCATGACCGAACGTTATCTGCAGTCTGCTCCCTATCCCTGGCCCTACAACGGCAACCTGACGCCTGAGAACACCGCGCTGATCGTTATCGACATGCAGACCGACTTCTGCGGCAAGGGCGGTTACGTCGACTCGATGGGCTATGACCTGTCGCTGACCCGCGCGCCGATCGAGCCGATCAGCCGAGTGCTGGAGGTGTTGCGCGAGCAGGGCTTCTGGATCATTCACACCCGTGAAGGGCATCGCCCGGATTTGTCTGATCTGCCGGCGAACAAGCGCTGGCGTTCGCAGCGTATCGGCGCGGGAATCGGCGACACCGGCCCCTGCGGGCGCATTCTGGTGCGCGGTGAACCAGGCTGGGAAATCATCCCGGAACTGGCCCCGATTGACGGCGAGATCATCATCGACAAGCCGGGCAAGGGCTCGTTCTGCGCTACTGACCTTGAGCTGATTCTGCGCACCCGCGGCATCGAGAACATCATTCTGGCCGGCATCACTACCGACGTCTGCGTGCACACCACCATGCGTGAAGCCAACGACCGCGGCTTCGAGTGCATTCTGCTCGAAGACTGCTGCGGCGCGACTGATCACGCCAACCATCTGGCTGCCCTGAGCATGGTCAAGATGCAGGGCGGGGTATTCGGCGCGATTGGTGACTCCGCCATGCTCATCGACTGTCTCAAGCGGAGCTGAGCATGCGAGCTCTGAGTCTGGAAACCATTGGCGCTGGCAAGGTATTTGGCAGCTTCCGCGCGCTGAGCAATGTCTCCATGCGGGTACGCGCCGGAACGGTGCATGCGCTGCTGGGTGAGAACGGCGCCGGCAAGAGCACGCTGGTCAAGGGGATTGTTGGTTACGGCCCGCTGGACGAGGGCAGCGTACTGGTGGGCAGCAAGGAGCAGAGTATTCAGTCCCCGCGTGATTCTCACGCCTTGGGCATCGGTATGGTGTACCAGCATTTCACCGTTGCCCCCGGCCTGAGCGTGGCCGAGAACCTGGTGCTCTCGCGTGGCGAACTGCCCTGGGCGATCGACTGGAAGCAGGAGCGGGCGGCGCTGGATACGTTCATGGCTCGCATGCCGTTCAAGCTCGATATTGAACGGCCGGTCAGCTCGCTGGCCGCTGGCGAAAAGCAGAAGCTGGAAATCCTCAAGCAGCTGTACCTGGATCGGCGTTTCATCATTCTCGATGAGCCAACCTCGGTGCTGACCCCGCAGGAAGCCGAAGAAGTGCTGGGCCTGATGCAGCAACTGGCACATGCCGGCGAGCTGTCGGTGCTGATGATCACTCACAAGTTTGGTGAGGTGATGCGCTTTGCCGACGATGTGACGGTGCTGCGGCGCGGCAAACTGGTTGCCAGCAAGGCGGTGGCCGATACCGACGAAGCCGAACTGTCCGCCTGGATGATGGGCGAGAGCCGCGAGCAGCAGACCGCGCTGGAGCGGGTGGAGCATCTGGCCGAACGCACGCCGGGGCTGGAGGTCAGCAGCCTCAAGGTGGCCAACGACCGCGGCACGCTGGCGGTCAAGGGCGTCTCGTTGTCGGTGCGGCCGGGCGAGATTGTCGGGATCGCCGGTATTTCCGGCAACGGCCAGCGCGAGCTGACCGAGGCGCTGCTTGGGCAACGCCCAGCCAGCTCGGGCGAGGTGCGCGTCAATGGCCGGCCCTACGGTGCCAGCCGCGCCGAGATGCAGCGGGAAAAGGTCTACAGCCTGCCGGAAGAACCGCTGCGCAACGCCTGCATCGCCGGCATGAGCGTGGCGGAGAACCTGGCCCTGCGTGATTACGACCACGCACCGCTGTGCCGCAGTGGCTGGCTGATCAACCGCCGGGCCATTCGTAAGCGTGCCCGCGAGCTGATCAGCCGCTTTCAGGTGCGCCCGGATGATCCGGACCGGCCCATCGGCACGCTGTCTGGTGGCAACGTGCAGCGCGCCGTGCTGGCCCGTGAGCTGACGGAGGATGTGGCGGTGCTGATCGTCTCCAACCCGGTATTCGGTCTGGACTTTGCGTCTGTGGCGCTGATTCACCGGCGCCTGTTGGAGGCGCGCAACCGGGGCGCCGCCGTGCTGCTGCTCAGCGAAGACCTGGACGAGCTGCTGGAGCTGTCGGACCGAATTCTGGTGATCCACGATGGCGAAATAAACCACGAAACCGTCCCCGCAGCGGCCGAGCGCCAGGTGCTCGGCCGCTATATGGCGGGTACCGAACAAGCGGCTCAGCAGGTGGCAGGATGATTGAGGTAACAGCGGTACCCGATAACTTTGCCTTTGATCCTCAGCGCACCGCGCTGGTGGTTATCGACATGCAGCGTGACTTCATTGAACCCGGCGGCTTTGGTGCGGCGCTGGGTAACGATGTCACACCGCTGGCGTTGATCATCCCCGCGGTCCAGCAGCTGCTGGCGCTGGCAAGGCAGGCCGGGCTGCTGGTGATACATACCCGTGAGTCGCACCTGCCGGATCTGTCTGACTGCCCGCCGGCCAAGTGCGCAGGCGGGCCGCCGGGCATGCAGATTGGCGACGTTGGCCCCATGGGTCGGATTCTGGTGCGCGGTGAACCCGGCAACCAGATTCTGCAAGCCGTTGCGCCGCTGGCGGATGAGTGGGTGATCGACAAACCGGGCAAGGGCATGTTTTACGCCACCGGCCTACACGAGCGCCTGCAGGCGCAAGGTATCGAATCGTTGATCTTCGCTGGCGTGACGACAGAGGTTTGCGTGCAGACCAGCATGCGCGAGGCTAATGATCGCGGTTATCGCTGCCTGCTGATCGATGAGGCCACAGAGAGCTATTTCCCCGAATTCAAACAGACAACGTTGGCCATGATTACCGCGCAAGGCGGCATCGTCGGCCGCGTTGCCCACCTGCAGCAGCTGCAGGCGAGCCTTGGAGTGAGCAATGACTGACATCAACTTGCCGGCGGTCGTCAAAGAGGTGACCGAGGCGTTCATCGATTACGAGCGGGCCTTGCTGGTCAACGAGATGGATACGCTGGACCACTACTTCTGGGACAGCGAACACACCGTGCGGTACGGCGTGGCCGAGAACCTGTATGGCGCTGAGGCCATTGCGGCCTATCGCCGAGTCTGCGTGCCGGTCGGCCCTGGCCGCGAGCTCTACAATACGGTGGTCAGCACCTTTGGCGAGGATTACGCCACCGTCAGCACCCAGTTCCGCGACGGCGAGACCGCCCGCGTTGGCCGCCAAATGCAAACCTGGGCGCGGATTGACGGGCGTTGGCAGGTGGTTGCCGCGCATGTCAGTATCGATCTTTCGACACTGCAGGAATGAGCGCACATGGCGCAACCACAGGCTGCTTCGCTGGCCGATCAGGTCTACCGGCGGCTCAAGCAGGACATTTTTGAATTTGTGCTGCTGCCGCACGACCGTTTCAGTGAAAACCAGATTGCCGAGCGTTATCAGGTCTCGCGCACGCCCGTGCGCGACGCGCTCTACCGACTGGAGCGAGAAGGCTATCTGGAGGTGGGCTTTCGCCGCGGCTGGTCGGTCAAACCGCTCGATTTTGCGCGCATCGATGAGCTTTACGAGGTGCGTATCACACTGGAGTGTGCTGCGCTGGAGAAGCTGTGTGCGGCGGTAGACCTGCGCGAGCTGCTCGCCCCGCTGTGCAAACTTTGGCTGGTGCCCGAGGCTGAGCGTGAAACCGCCATGCAGGTTATGGCCGAGCTGGACGAAGCCTTTCACTGCGAACTGGTGCGCCTGGCGGGCAACGGCGAGATGACCCGCATGCATCAGGAGGTATGCGAGCGCATCCGGATCGTAAGGCGGCTGGATTTCTACAAGTCGCACCGTATTGCCCAGACCTACGAGGAGCATGCCGACATCCTGCGTGCGCTGCTGTCGCGCCGGCGCGATGAGTCGCTGCGTATGCTGCGGGCACACATTGAGCAAAGCCGGCAGGAGGTACACAAGATCAGCCTGTCGATGCTGGAGGCGGCGCGGCGTACCTATCGCGGTGGTTGAGCTGCTGCCAGGCGCAATGACAAAAAGCCCCGTCCATGCGGGGCTTTTTGTTTCTGCTCACTGTTCAGGTGCGCAGGATCAGCGCCAGCGGGCCGCCGCCGTTGGGGCCCTGGTGTTCGGCGCCGCCGGAGACGAACAGGCGAGTGTCACCCAATCTGCCGGCGAGTACGCCTCCTACCAGTGAGCGTGCATGGCGCGAGCCGTTGATGTCGCTGTCATCACTCATGACGTGACGGTTGCCGCGAATCTCACCGGAGGCCGAAGGCTCGGCCTTGACCAGCAGGCCGGTCAGATTCTCCGGCGTGATGGTCAGTTGAACGCCGCCGGGCATGCTGGCCAGTGCGCGGTCGATGGCGGCGGTATCCAGGGCGTCTTCCATTACTGCGTGGCCAATGCGGTAGGCCGGGTCCCAGCCGGCGGCGTTGCCCAGCACCAGCACTTCGTTGCGCAGCAGCTCAATGCCGGCTGAGGTGCTGGCGCGGGTGGAGTAGAGCGACCAGTCGCTGCAAATTTTCTCGTTGCTGAGCTGCTCTTCTATCAGATCGCCCAGCGCCACCGCTACGCCAAGTGCCGAGGCACCGCGTGAATAGCCCATCGACTCGTAGGTGTCGTGGCACGCGGTGGTATGCCCCCGGCTGGCGGCTTCGCTGATGCGTGAAGCGGTCAGCAGCGGGCATTTGATCTGCACAAAGTGCACATCATCTTCATGCTGGATGCCGGCGCTGGCCATGGCGCGGCGCACCGCGTCGCGGGTCTCCATGACCTGTTCCATGCGGCCGATTTCTTCCGGTTTGAAGTCGCGGGTAAAGGCGACGCCGGCCGCCAGACCAGGCAGGCTGTAATCGGCGTTCTGCTCGCTGCTGTCGACTTCAAATACCAGCCAGTGCGGGCTCAGACCGCCCTCGGTGCCACCGGACATGACAAAGGCAATACGCTCCTCAACCTTGGCTTCCGACAGGGTCAGTTTCTGGGCAAAGAAACGGCGCAGGGTGCTGGTGGCAAAGGCACGGGTGAAGTCGTTGACGCAGCCGTTGCCTTCGGTCTTGCCGAGCACGGCAATGACGCGGGTGGGGTCGATCTGGCCGTTGCTGATGGCCTGGGCCAGGGTAGAGATGTCGTCTGGCGAGCTGGCGCTCAGACGGGTGACGCGCGTTTTCATGGGCAGTACCTTCTTAAATGGGTCTGGTCAAATAGGGCAGGTCGAATGCGTCAGGCGAATTCGAAACTGATGTCCTGAGCGCCCTCCCAGAGGGTCTTCAGGCCGAGGGCGCGCAGGTTCTCGCGGCCCTCGATGATGGTCAGAAAGTGGTTTCCGGCCAGCTGCCCGAGCTTGCTGGAGAAGCTGCAGGCGCCGTAGGCCATGATGATCTCGGTCTCGCTGTAACCACCGGGATAGAAGAGCACGTCGCCAACCGAGGGGTGGCTGGTGTGGTTTTCAAAGCCGATCGGCTGCTCGCCGTTCTTGAGCTGATAGTCGCCCAGCGGCACCCAGGCGCCTTCGCCGCTCCAGCGCACGTGGATCAGTTTCTGGCGGTAGGGCAGCAGCGAGAGAAAGGCCGCCACGGTGTCGGGCGCGTCGGGGTGGCATTCGGCGATGAAGTCGAAGCCTCCGGCGCTGATCTTGATACGGGTCATGGGATATTCCTTCATGTCAGGAGCCTGGCTGGCCGATCCATTTGGTGACGGTGGGTGCTTGCCACTGGTCGATCTGCTCCAGGGCTTTGAGCGGATCGGCTTCGAGAATCAGCATGTCGCAGTGCTCGATCTTCATGAAGCCTTCCGCGGTGGCGTGGGTCAGCAGGGCGCGCAGCGGCACAAAGAAGTCGCGCACGTTGAGGCAGGCCAGCGCCTTCTGGTGCTCGGCCAGTTGGGTCAGGGTGGCGACCTCGAACAGCTCCTCCAGCGTGCCCAGCCCGCCGGGCAGGGCGACAAAGGCGTCGGCCAGCTCGGCCATGCGCGCCTTGCGCTCGCGCATGCCGGAGACCACCTCGTGTCCGGTCAGCTTGGGGTGCAGATGCCCGCGCGCCTGCAGGCGCTCGGTGATCACGCCGATCACCTCGCCGCCAGCGGCCAGCGCCGCATCGGCGACCACGCCCATCAGGCCCTTGGTGGTGCCGCCGTAGACCAGACGTTGGCCCCGTTCGGCAAGGGTCTGGCCGAGCTTTTTTGCTTGCTCGATGTAGTCTTCATGGGCGCCGAAGTTGGAGCCGGAGAACACTGCGATGCTGTTGATGTTCGGGTTGCGGGTCATGCGGCCTCCGAGCCTTTGCCACGTTGGGTCCAGCTGGTGAAGCGACTTTCAACCAGCGCTGATACTGAATAAAGCGCGACGCCCAGGGCGGCCAGAATGAACAGCCCGGCAAACACCAGCGGCACATCGAAGTTGCCACTGGCAATCATCATCACGTTGCCGATGCCCTTGTTGGAGGCCACGGTTTCGGCCAATACGGTGCCGATAAACGCCGAGGTGAGAGCGATCTTCAGTGAGGCGAACAGGTACGGCAGGGTGCGCGGCAGGCCGACGTTCCAGAGAATGTCGCGCTTCTTGGCGCCCAGTACGCGCAGCACGTCTTCCAGCTCCGGCTCGGTGGTGGCGAGGCCGGTTGCCACGTTAACCACCACCGGGAAGATGCCGATGACCATGGAGGTCAGAATCGCCGGGATGGTGCCCGAGCCGAACCAGACCACGAAGATCGGTACCACGGCGACCTTGGGAATACTGGAAAAGCCCACCAGCAGCGGATAGGCGATGTCGTAGGCGACCCGTGAGGAGCCGATGATCACGCCGATCAGCAGGCCGATAAACACGCCGAGAAAGAAGCCGATCAGTGTGGTCATCAGCGTCTGCTGGGTGTGTGGCCAGAGGATCGGCATCTTGTCGATCAGCACGGCAGCAATCTGGCTGGGTACCGGTAACACCAGTTCGGAGACGCCCAGCAGCCGGCACAGCACCTCCCATAGCAGAAAGAAGCCGATCATCGCGGAGAAAGACAACAGGTTGCGCCGCCAGCGCGGCAGGGGCTTGTTCATGCGGACACCTCCTCAAGCTGACGTTGTGCCGCAGTGCGCTGGGTGCTGCCGGGCGCGCGGGCCTCGGCGATGCTCATGCGCAGCGACTGCACCAGGCTGGTGAAATCTGCTTGGTAGCTTGATTCCAGCGTGCGCGGTCGCGCGAAGGTGACGCGCTGATCTTCGATGATGCGGCCGGGGCGCGAGCTCATGACGCAGATGCGGTTGGCCAGATAGGCCGACTCGCGTAGATCGTGGGTCACCAGCAACACGGTCGGTCGACGGTTGATCCACAGATCCTGCATGGTGTCCCACAGCTCTTCGCGGGTGAATTGATCAAGCGCGCCGAAGGGCTCGTCGAGTAGCAGGATGTCGGGTTCATGCACCAGCGCCCGGCACAGAGACGCGCGCTGCAACATGCCGCCGGACAGCTGCCAGGGTCGCTTGTTGCCAAAGCCGGCCAGGCCGACTTGTTCCAGCAGCGCCTCGGCGCGTTCGCGGAACTCGCCCTTGCGCTTGCGGCGGTAGTCCTGGCGGAACGGCTCGACGATCTTCAGCGGGATCATCACGTTATCCAGAATGCTCAGCCACGGCAGCATGGTCGGGTTCTGGAAGGCCAGACCCAAGCGCTTGGCGTGGCTGCCGATGGCGCCCACCTCGCGGCCGCCGACAATAGCAGCGCCGGCGGTCGGCTCCAGCAGGCCGGCGACCAGCTTGAGAATTGTGGACTTGCCGCAGCCGCTGGGCCCGACCAGGGCAACAAAGTCGCCCTTGTCGATGCGCAGCGTGGTGTTGTCCAGCGCGACCACATTGCCGCCATAGCGAACAGTCACATCGGACAGTTCGATCATGGGGCGATTGGCGCTGGTGGATGAGGTGTCAGTCATGAGTCTGCTCCTGCGGCTCAGCGCCGTGGCTCCGCGGTCGGGCGCACACCTTCAGGCGTGCTCAGGATCGCGTCGGTGTAATGCTCGGTGTTCTGCGGGCGCGGTGTCGGCATTTGCTGGATAGCTTTGACCGAACGGCCCCAGCCGGCAGCCTCGGTGACCAGTTCGCCGTTGCGCATGACGAACTTGCCGCGCACCAGCGTATGCAGCGGATAGCCCTTGACCGGGCGACCATGCCAGGGCGAGATCTTGCTGGTGCTATGCAGCTGGTTTTCCGAGAGGATGCCGCTGCGCTGCATATCGACAATGGCGATGTCGGCGTCGGCGCCGGGGGTGATGATGCCCTTCTTGCCGTAGATGCCCCAGGCCTTGGCCGGGCTGACGGAGCTCCAGCGCACGTAATCCATCAGGCTGGCGCGCTCGCGGTTGACTTCGGTGAGCATCAGCGCCATCTGGGTTTCAATGCCGGGGAAGCCGCAGTCGCACTCCCATATGTTCTCGCGGGTCTTTTCTTCCGGGGCGTGCGGCGCGTGGTCGGTGGCGATCATGTCGATGGTGCCGTCCATCAGCGCATCCCACAGCGGCTGGTTATGCCGTGGCTCGCGAATCGGCGGGTTCAGGCGCAGGATGCCGCCCAGGCGGTCGGTATGGTCGGTGTTGAGCAGCAGATACTGCGGGCAGGTCTCAACGGTCACGTCCACGCCACGGCGCTTGGCCTCGCGGATCAGAAACAGCGAATCGGCGGCGCTGTGGTGGGCGATGTGTACCCGTGCGCCGGTCCATTCGGCCAGGGTCAGCACGCGGCCAATGGCTTCAATCTCGGCCACCACGGGGCGCGCGGCCAAGTGCGCCAGGGCGTCGATGCGTCCTGCGTCCTGCATGCGCTTCTGGCGGCGGGAGAGAATGGAGGAGTTCTCGGCATGCACCACGGTGCGAATGCCGAGCGGGGCCAGCTTTTCGAAGCCTTCGAGCAGCGCGCCATCGGTGGGCGCTGGCAGGTTGCCAAAGGTGTTGCCAACAAAGGCCTTGAAACTGGTGCAGCCGGCGTCGATCAGTTCTTCCAGGTGGCCGACGGTGTCGTCACCCAGCAGGCCGTGGATGCCGTAGTCAACATAGGATGACTCGGCGGCTTTCTGCTTCATGCGCAGGGCTTCGATGGTGCCGGTCGGCGGGTTGGTGTTGGGCATGTCGAAGACGGTGGTCACGCCACCGCAAGCGGCGGCCGCCGAGCCGGTCTTCCAGGTTTCCTTGTGGGCGTAGCCCGGGTCGCGGAAATGCACGTGGCTGTCGATCGCACCCGGCAGCAGGAACAGGCCATCGGCTTGCACTACCTCGCGAGCAGAGGGCATCAATTCATCACGGCCCACGGCAACGATCTTTTCGCCGTCGATGGCCACGGAGGCTTCGATTATCTGGTGGTCTGATACCACGCGAGCGCCGCGGATCAGCAGGTCAACTTGATTCATGTGTTACTCCTAAAGCATGGCCCAGCCGCCATCGACCGGGAGGTCGACGCCGGTGATCTGGCGGGAGACGTCGCTACCCAGAAACAGGCAGGCGTTGGCAACGTCCTGGTCGGTGGAGACGCGTTTGAGCGCGTAGTCGGCCGCGTGGCGGGTGGCGGCTTCTTCCGGGCTGATACCCAGGGTTTTGGCCATGTTGGCGCACACCTTGTCGCGAAAGCGCGGGCCGTCCACCATGCCGGGGGCAACGCAATTGACGTTGATGCCGTGCGGCCCGGCTTCCAGCGCAAAGCTCTTGGTAATGCCACGCAGTCCCCATTTGGAGGCGGAGTAGGCCATGCGACCGGCGCGGCCGCGCATGCCGAAGGTGCCGCCAACGTTGACGATCTTGCCGCTGCCTTGCTTGATCATCGCGGGCATTACTGCGCGCATGGTGTTGAAGCAGCCGGTCATGTTGAGCTGAACGATCTCGTCGAACTCGCTTTGCGTGGTCTCCCAGCCGGTCTTGCCGATCGGGCCGGAGCCGCCAGCGACGTTGACCAGTACGTCGATGCGGCCGAAGCAGTCGACTGCCGCGGCTGCTAAGGCCTCGGCATCGGCACTGCGGGTCATATCGCAGGGCACCACTTCTACTTCGCTGCCCAGCTCGGTGACTTCGCGGGCGACTGGTGCGATAGCGTCGAGGTCTCGCCCGGCTAATACCAGGCGGGCGCCTTCGCGGGCAAAGGCGAGGGTGACGGCCCGGCCCATCCCTTTGGCCGGTCCGGTGATGACAACCACTTTGTCCTGCAGATCAAGATTCATCAGTGTCTCCCGTTGCTCAGAGTTTGCTCGGGCGGTCAGCCCGTGCTGGCAGGAAGCTGCGGTCGAAGATCTGCGCCGGTGCCGGGGCGTTCTCCAGCTGATTGGCCTTGACCACGATGTCGATGTTGTTCTGCAGGCGCTGGTCGCTGACATCACCCAAACCAATGTCGGCCACTTCCGGATGGCTCATGTCGTTGCGTACGGTGGTCAGCATCTTGTCGGTTTCGACGGCGCGGTTGAGCAGCGGCTCGCGGCGCATCAGCGCGTTAATGGCTTCTTCGGGGTTGGCGACGGCGTCCTGTATCGCCTGGTTGATGGCGGTGACAAAGCCGCGTACGGCTTCGGGATGCTCGGCGATGAACTCCTGGGAGAAGAAGATCGAGTTGGAGTACAGGTCCATGCCGTGATCGCCGTAGCGAATGAAGCGCAGCTCCTCATCCGGGTTGATGCCCATGCCCTTGGCGCTGAAGCTAATGGTGGTGATGTAACCAAAGGCGGCGTCGATCTGGCCGCGCATCAGCAGCTGCTCACGCAGGTTGGGCGCCATGTTGTTGATGGTGACCTTGGACTGGTCGATGTCGGTCATCTCGGCGAAGGCCGGGAACAGCTTCAGTGCGGCGTCGTTGGCCGGAGCGCCGACGGTTTTACCCTCCAGGTCCTTGGGCTCGGTGATGGGGCTGTCTTGCTTCACCGCGATGACGAAGGGCGGGGTGTTGTAGATCATGTAGACGCCCACCGGCGCGCGCTCAGGCTGGGTCGCGGCCAGTTGGATCAGCGCGTTGGTGTCGCCAAAGCCCGCGTCGTAGATACCGGAGGCCACCTTCGGAATAGACGCAGCAGAGCCTTCGCCTTGGTCGATGGTGACGTTGAGGTCGTGCTCCTTGAAGTAGCCCTTGTCTTCGGCGAGGAAGAACCAGGCCTGGGCGCCTTCGTACTTCCAGTTCAGAACCAGATCGATATCGGTAGCCGCCTGCGCGTTGGCAGCGGCGAACATTCCCAGGCCAAGGCTGAGGGCTGTGAGGGTTTTGGCCAGACGTGGCCGACGGATTTTTGCTGACATGTTCATGACTCCTGATGGTGTGATGCGATGGCGGTATTCAGCGCAGCGGCCGTGGCAACAAAGCCGTGGCACTGCGCAACAAGAAAGCGGATGGCGCGGCTGACATAGGCGGGCGACGGCGTGGCGCAGGCGTCGCGCAGCAGAATGCAGTCGTAGCCGAGAAAGGCAGCATCCTGCAGGGTGGAAAAGACACAGCGGTCGGTGTTGATGCCGGCGAACAGCAGGGTGGTGATGCCCTGGCCGCGCAGGACGGCGTCCAGCTCGTTGTCCCAGAAGCCGCTCAGGCGGTGTTTGAAGACGCGAATATCCTCTGGCTCGGCAGGCAGTTCAGCAATGTTCTGCGCACCCCATTGGCCCTGTACCACGGCCGGACCGTGATCAATGGGCGAATGATCGCCGTAGCCAATGCCGGCAGCACTGCGTTTGCCCATAAAGTGCACGATTGGTGGCAGGTTCATCCGGTCGGCACGAATGCCCCAGTTGAGCCAGATCACCCGGCCGCCGGCGTGTCGCCAGCTCGGCAGCAACTGCCGCAGACGCGGTACCGGCCGGCGCGTTATGCGGGTGCTGATGCCTTTCTGGGCGAACCAGCCTTCGGGATGGCAGAAGTCGTTCTGCATATCCACCACGATCATGGCGCTGTGTGCCAGATCGAGTTCAAGCGCGCCCTGATCGCTTGTCAGCGTGAGCAGGTTGGGCTGCACTGCGGCGCGCGCCAGGCTGATGACGCCGTCCTGCTGCTGCCAGGCGTTGCTCGGGTGGGGGCCGTAAGCGGTGATGTTGCTGTGGTCGTTTTTCATGCCGGGACCAGAAGCAGCACCTGTGCCATAACCGATGCCAAAAAGACAGCTTATTACGAGCATTGCGTTGCCGTTTTGGCAACGGTTATGCTGAAGCCTTGTGCTGAGTGGCCCGGCGCGTGCGTGTCTTGTATCACAGCCCCTTAGCGGCGCAACGCGGAGCGGGCCAGTTTGCCTGGCACGGGTTGGCACGAGAATAGTGCGCTATCGGTCAGTACCGGTCGGGTGCACCAGTATGCGGCCTTGTGCTGCACTAACGCGGTGCCGATAGCGTGCGGCTTGGTTAATAACAGGAGTCAGGCTGTGAACCATCTGAGGTTTCTGCATTATCTGGATGAGGTGGCTCGGGTAGGGTCCATTCGGCAGGCCGCCGAACGCTTGCATGTAGCACCTTCGGCGGTAAATCGGCGGATTCAGGATCTGGAGGAGGAGCTCGGCACCCCGTTATTCGAGCGGCTGCCACGCGGCATGCGATTGACGGCGGCGGGCGAGTTGTTTGTGAATTACATTCGCAGCCGCGCGGCGCACCTGGAGCAGGTTCGTTCTGAGATCGAAGATCTGCACGGCTTGCGGCGGGGGCGGGTGCGCATTGTGGTTAGCCAGGCGGCGGCGGGCGCCTTTCTGCCGGAGCGCATTGCCGGCTTTCGGGCCAAGCATCCGCTGGTCGAGTTTCAGGTGCAGGTGGGCGACCACAGCCGCGCGCTGGATGCGCTGCGCACCTTCGAGTCGGACCTGGCGCTGATTTTTCACCTCACCCCAGAAGCCGGGATCGAGCGCATCGATGAAATGCAGCAGCCTCTTTGTCTGGTCATGCATCACAGCCATCCGTTGGCGGCACAACCGGGCCCGGTAAGGCTGCGTCAGTGTCTCGACTACCCGGTGGTGTTGCCCACACGTGATATTGCGGGGCGCCAGTTGCTGGATGCCTACCTGGCCAAGCGCTCGATCAAGCTGCGCCCGGCGATTGAAAGCAACAGTTTCGAGTTCCTGCTGGGCTATCTGCAGCACGAGCAGGCGCTGAGCTTTCAGATCGAGATCGGTATCGCGCGTAACAACGGTGAACTGGTTCATCGCGAGATTGCCGACCGCGGCTTCCCTGCGGCAAATCTGGTACTGGCGTCGTTGCAAAATCGCCAGCTGCCGGTGGTGGCCTATGCCTTTGCCGATTACCTACGGGGCACCTTCCGCTGAGACGGATAGTGCCGCCGCCCACTAAACCAGCTCGCTGCCAACCTCCCACCAGGTGGGTAACAGGGCGCGTACGCTGCGCTGCCCAAATCGGTCATCGAGCAGGTAGACCACGCCGTTGTCCTGGGTGGTACGTATCACTCGGCCGGCGGCTTGTACCACCTTCTGCAGCCCGGGGTAGAGGTAAGCGTAGTCATAGCCGTTGCCGCCCTGATCAGCAAACATGGTTTGCATCCGCTCTTTCATTTCCTCGTTCACCGGGTTGATCTGCGGCAAACCTAGGGTGGCGATGAACGCGCCAATCAGACGGCTGCCGGGCAGATCGATGCCTTCACCAAAAGCGCCCCCCAGCACCGCAAAACCAATGCCCTGGCCGTGCTCGGTGAAGCGCGCCAGAAAGGCACTGCGCTCACCCTCGTTCATGCTGCGCGACTGCGCCCAGACGGGGATTGCTGGGTAGCTCTGCTGAAAGCGTTCCAGCGCCTGTTGCAGATAGGCGTAACTGCTGAAAAAGGCGAGATAGTTGCCGGGCTGTTGGGCAAACTGCTGTGCAATCAGGTCTGCGATGGGCTGCAGGCTGGCGGTGCGATGCTGGTAACGGGTGGAGAGGTTGCGGATCACCGCTACGCGCAGCTGAGCGGGCTTGAACGGCGATTCAACTTCCAGCCAGCGGCTCTGCTCCGGTAGCCCGAGCAGGTCTGCGTAGTACTGCGCCGGACTCAGGGTGGCCGAAAACAGGGTGGTGCTGTGGGCACTGGTAAAGCGTTGTTTGAGAAAGGGCGCCGGCACCATGTTGCGCAGACACAGGGTCGAGAGGGTACGCTGGCCACCCAATCCTTCGTGTCGGGTTATATCGAACAGCGAGTGGGGACCATAGGCTTCCGCCAACCGGCAGAACAGCATGGCGTCGAAATAGAAGCGCAGCAGCGCCGCATCGTTACCCGTGGGCTGCTCGGTCAGGTGATCGGTGATGGCGCTGACCGCTTTTTGCAGGCTGGCGATGAACAGGTCGGCGATGGTCGGATAGATCTGATAGTCATCGACCTGATCGCGGTGCAGGGCGTTCCAGTGGCGGGCTACCCGGTCCAGCGAACTCTTCAATGCCTTGGGGGCGCTACGGCGCAACACGTTGAACACCTGTTGATCAAGCTCGGCGGTGTACATGCCGCGGGCGCGGTCAATCAGGTTGTGCGCCTCATCCACCAGCAGGGTGACGCGCCAGTCGTTGAGCACGGTCAGGCCGTAGAGCAGGGCAGTCATGTCGAAGTAGTAGTTGTAGTCGCCCACCACCACGTCACTCCAGCGGCATAGCTCCTGGCTCAGGTAGTAGGGACAAATGCTGTGCTCAAGGGCAATGCGGCGTACGTTTGCCTGATCCAGCCAGCGCGCGTTTACCGCCGCCAGACGCGCGGCTGGCAGGCGGTCGTAGAAGCCTTCGGCCAGGGGGCAGGAGTCGCCGTGGCAAGCCTTGTCCGGGTGTTCGCAGGCTTTCTCGCGGGCGGTGTGTTCGAGCACCCGTAACGGCATGTTGTCCTGTTGGCTACGCAGGGTGCTCAGCGCCTCAAGCGCCAGTTGCCGGCCGGGTGTTTTTGCGGTGAGAAAAAACAACCGGTCCAACTGCTGCTCGGGGAAGGCCTTGAGCTGCGGAAACAGAGTGCCCAGGGTCTTGCCGATGCCAGTGGTTGCTTGCGCCATGATGGTATCGCCATCGCGCGCCGCGCGAAAAACCGCCTTGGCCAACTGCCGCTGACCGGCGCGAAAACTGGCGTGCGGAAAGCGCAGCTCCTGCAGACAGGCATCACGCTCACCGCGGTGCTCGGTTTCCTGTCTGGCCCAGGCAATGAAACGGTCGCATTGCAGGGCAAAGAAACGCCGCAGGTCGTCCGCCTTGAAGGTCTCACGATAGGGCGTTTCTTTCTGGCTGACAACGTTGAAGTACACCACCGCCAGGTCGATCTCTTCCAGCGACAGCTCTGCGCACAACAGCCAGCCGTAAACCTTGGCTTGCGCCCAGTGCAGGCTGCGGTGGTTGTCAGGAATGCGCGATACGTCGCCGCGATGGGTCTTGATCTCTTCCAGCAGGTTTTGCGCGGGGTCGTAGCCATCGGCACGGCCGGTAACCAGCAGGCCCGGGTAGCTGCCAGCCAGCGCCAGCTCGCTGACATAGCCATCACCACGCCGGCTGACCACGGTCTGATGCCCGGCGATCCCCTCCTGGGCGGTAGGGGCGGGGGTGAAGCGCAGGTCGAGATCACCTTCCTTGGCGGTGAACTCGCAGAGCGCGCGAACGGCGACCCGGTAACTCACGCGCTTTGCTGCCACTGCACGTAACACACCTCAATCGGCATCTGATGCTCCGCGCAAAAGGCCAGCCAGCGCCGCTGGTTATCCTGCAGTCGGTCGCCTGGCCCCTTCACCTCGATCATGCGGTAGCGTCCCTCGTCGGGCCAGAACTGGATCAGGTCGGGCATGCCGGCGCGGTTGGCCTTTATATCGCGTAACAGGCGTTGGAACCAATGCTTCAAATGTGCCGCCGGAATGCACTGCAGGGCAGTCTCCAGCAGTGCCGGATCTACCGCCGTCCAGAACACGAAGGGCGATTGAATACCCTGTTTTTGCTGAAAGTGATGGCGGATGGTTTGCTGGTACTGCTGGCTGTCGAGCTGGGCCAGGCAGCGGTCGAAAAGAGCGCGGCGCCGCGGATAAAAATCGGCGCTATGCAGATCCGCCGGCGCGCTGTGAAAGGGGTGAAAAAACGCACCGGGCAGTGGGGCGAAGATAGCCTCCCAGCAGAGCAGACCAAAAAGGCTGCTGATCAGGGTATTTTCCACGTAATACACTGGCGCAGCGCCTTGCTCAAGATGCCTGGCCACCGCCTGCTCTACACCCATATCGGGCTGCAGTGGCAACACCAGATGCTGCTCGGGCGTTTGGATTGGGGCGCCAGGTGCCGCTTTAGCCAGCTTGAGTTTGCGAGCAAGGCGGGTTACCGCGCGCTCAACCAACTGCCGCTCGGCTTCGTTCTCCGGGACGAGCAGGGCGTGTGTGGCCAACTGGTAGGCGTCCTGCGCCTGACCAGACTTTTCCAGCAAGCGGATACAACGTTGCCGGGCACCGGTATGAGTGCACCGTTGGTATAGCGCCAGCGCCAGCGTCTGCTGCTGTTCGCGCTCAAGTTGCTGCGCCAGTTGAAACAGCAACCGTTGATGGCGTTGTTCGATCCAGGTGTTATCACTGTGAAAATCGCCGAGCAACGCCAGGGTCTCGCCTACGCTGGCGCCATCGTTGAAGGCATCGCGGCAGTGCCGCAGCCGCAGGTAATCATCCATGTCTTGGCGCCGGCCAAAGGCGCGTGACTCTGCTGATAGCGCCACTTGTTCATAACGGTAGATACCCAGATCGGCGAGTACGAACTCCGACCAGCTCTGCGCCAGATTGCCGAAGAACAACAGGCGAAAACGCTCACAGATATCGCTGATAGTGAGGCTGACGATGGGTTCATCAGGTACGCCCGGCCAAGAATGATAAGGCAGTTGCGCAGGGTGCAAGGCCCCCAGGGCGGTGGTCAGTAGGGCTTTGCTCTGGTGCCTGGCGGCCGCGGGATTGGGGAACAGGGCGCAAAGCTCATTCTTCAGCAGCAGGGTGGCCAGCTCGCCTGGCTGCAGGGGCAGGTCATCACGCAGCCAGCCGTTGATCAGTAAGGGCGTTGCGGCGGTCTCCATATCACCTATCTCGTCATACTGCAGTTTGCCCAGCCGGAAGTGCTGGCCTTTGCGCATGATCAGGCGCACCAGCAGTGCACGCGAGATTTTTGGCGTGGCGGCAAAGGTGTGGGCAAAGCCAAGTTCCTGTTTGTTCAGCAGATCGGGATAGCGCGCGACCACCCAATCAAGGACGGTCTGAAAGTTGCTGAGGTAGTAGAAGTCGGCAGCGTTGGGTATAGGCATAAATACAGTACTGGTTGTGCGTACAGTATTGTGGCGCCGTGACGCTGCGCTTGCAAGTGAGAGCGGGGGCGGCTGCGCTGCCGTTCATCAGCCCGCTGGTGGTCAACCAGAGAGCAGCGGAGTGATGTCAGTAGAGATCATTCAGGTTCAATGCGAGCATGGCGGCCAGCTCAGTGACTGGCAGTGGTTTGCTCAGGTAGTAGCCCTGCACCATATTGCAGCCGAGCTTGCGCAGGAATTGCAGCTGCGCCGACTGCTCGACTCCTTCGGCCACGACCTCAAGCCCAAGCTTGTGCGCCAGCAGTATGGTTGCCTCTACGATGGCGCTGTCCCCAAGGTTATCAGGTAGTTCACTGACAAAGGTGCGGTCGATTTTCAGCGCATGCAGTGGAAACCGTTTGAGGTAGGCAAGTGAGCAGTAACCGGTGCCAAAGTCATCAATGGCTACGCGAACTCCCAGCCGCTGCAGGGCCTCTAGGGTGCCGGCGGAGGTCTCAAGATCGTTGATCAGCATCTGCTCGGTAATTTCCAGCTCCAGCTGATTGGGCGCAAAACCGGTGTCCGCTAGCACCTCGGCAACCTTCGCGGCCAGGTCGCCAGCGGCGAACTGCCTGGCCGACAGATTAACCGACATACGCAGCGCCTGCTGGGTGTCGGCCTGTTGCGCCATGGCGTCAAGGCAGGCTTGTTTGAGCACCCACAAGCCTACCTTGACGATCAGGCCGGTCTCTTCCAACAGCGGTATGAAATCATCGGGCTGGATCAGGCCGCGCTCGGGATGTTTCCATCGCAACAGCGCCTCCATACCCACTACCTTGCCACTGCGCATATCTGCCTGAGGCTGGTAGTAAATGACAAACTCGTTGCGCTCCAGCGCCCAGTGCAGGTCGGACTCCAGTGCGAGCAGGTCTTGCTGGCGCTCATTCATGGCCGGCGCATAGAACCGGAACGCACGCCCACCTGCGGCCTTGGCCTGATTCATCGCGGAATCGGCGTTGCGCAGCAATGCCTCTACCGTCTCACCGTCGTCTGGCCAGATGGAGACGCCGGCGGTAAAGCTGAGAAAAATGTCCTGTTCGGCCAGGCGAATGGGGGCTTCGAACGCGCGCTTGAGTTTATCCAGCACACCAACGATGGCTTCTGGTGCGTTCAAGTCACTGGCAACGATTACAAACTCGTCCGCGCCGTAGCGCGCGAGCAGGTCATTCGGTCTGATGTGGCGGCTGAGACGCCCACTGATCTGCTGCAGCAACAGGTCGCCAGTACCATGGCCGAGGCTGTCGTTTATCCGTTTGAAGTTGTCCATGTCGAGAAAGAGCACGGCCATTCTGGATTGGTGTTGCTCGGCGCGCTGAATCTCGCTTTGCAGCTGTTGCCCCAGCATCACTCGGTTGGCCAGGCCGGTAAGACTGTCATGGGTTGCCTGATGCTGCAGCTCGGCTTCAAATTGTTTACGCTCACTGATGTTGCGGGCGATGGTTGAAAAATAGGCGGTTTTTCCCGACTTGTCGCGATGCGCCATGATCACTTCTGACAGATACAGCTGCTCGCCATTCGACAGTTTGAGCATGGACTCACGCTCGACAACGCCGTGCTTGTCGGCTTGAGCCAAGGCACTGAGTATCAGCTCCTGTGCCGTTTGCATGGCGTGGTTGAGCTGGCTTTCTACTCGATAGGGGGTTTCATAATCGGCGTCACCAAACAGCTCGTGGCCGGAGCGGTTCAGGTACATCACCTTGCCTTCTGCATCGCTGATGGCTACGGCGTCGGTGGTTGCCTCCAGGATCGCATTCAGTCGCAGGCGGTCCTCTTCGGCCTTGATTCGCTCGGTCACATCGCGGCCAGTAGAGACGAAATGGGTGATACGGCCCTCGGCATCCACCAGCGGTGAGATGACCTTTTCTTCGAAGAACACGTCCCCTGCGAGCGTGCGGTTGAGCAGCGTGCCACGGTAGGTGCGGCCTTCGCGCAGGGTCTCGTTGATGGCAGCGTAGGCTTCGGGATTCTGCTCTGGCGCTTTTAACAGCGTGAAGTGTTTTCCCTGGGCCTGGGCAGCGCTGTAACCGGTCATGCGCTCGAAGGCCGGGTTGACGTACTCGATATGGCCCTCGCGGTCGGTGATGAAAATACTGTCGGCTGCTTGGTCCACAGCCTGCGAGAGTTTGCGCAGCAGTTGCCGCGAGGCACGGTTGGTCTTCTCTGTGGCGCGTTCGTCGATGGCGCGCTGAATGACCGGTGCCAGCCGCTGCAAATCATTCTTGACGATGTAGTCCTGGGCTCCGGCCTTGATGGCTTCTACGGCGGCGAATTCCCCTAGGGTGCCGGAAACATAGATGAAGGGCAGATCCTCGCTGTACTGGCGAACCGAGGCAAGGGCATGGGCGCCGTCGAACAGAGGCATGCTGTAATCGGACAACACGACATCCCAGTCGCCGTTGGTGAGAGCCTGTTGCAGCGAATCTTCGGTCTCGACCCGCTCCCAGAAGACCGACCAGCCCTGAACTTCCAGGTGGTTGATAACCAGCAGCGCGTCATCCTCGTTGTCTTCGACAACCAGGATGCGCCACTGTTTTTGCGGGTCTTCCGGTTTTCGCGGTTCCATTGTCCCTCCTGCCTAGGCTTCCATTGCCGGGTTGTTGAGTTGTAGCCAGTAGTGCCCAAGGTCACGGGTAACCTGTACAAACTCCTCAAAATCGACCGGCTTGCGCAGATAGCTGTTGGCGCCACATCCGTAGGCATTCTGCAGGTCGCTGTGTTCCAGCGACGAGGTGAGCACGACCACGGGTATCAGGCGCGTGTCGGCGTTGGCACGCAGCTGGCGCAATACTTCCAGCCCCTCGACCTTTGGCAGGTTGAGATCCAGCAGAATCAAGGCGGGCTGATTGGCCGCGCTCTCCTTGTCGGCGAACAGCAGGTGCAGAGCCTGCTCTCCGTCCTCGGCCACGCTGATCTGATTGGTGATGCGGTTGCTCTTGAGCGCATGCAGCATTAGCGCTACATCGTCCGCGTTATCCTCGACCAGAAGTATCGATCGGTTTTTCATGGTCTGCCTTTTACCAGCTTGAGTTTGAGGAAAAAGGTGGCGCCCTGACCCGGTGCTGATTCGGCCCAGATGCGGCCATTCAGTTTGGCCATTATTCGTTCGATGGTTGCCAGGCCGACGCCGCTGCCGGGAAAGTCATTGCCGCTATGCAGTCGCTGAAACGGGATGAATAGTTTATCAGCGTAGTTCATATCGAAGCCTGCGCCGTTGTCACGTACGAAAATCACTTCGTCGTCACCCTGCATTTCTGTCCCAACCTGTATCTGCGGGTGCTCGGTCTTGCCGGTGAACTTCCAGGCGTTACCTATTAGATTCTGGACCGTGACCTGCAGTAGCGCCAGATCTCCTTCCACGCAGATGTTGGACTGTATCTGTATGTCGATTTCGCGCTCGGGCTGCAGCTCCCTGAGGTTTTGTACCGCCGCTGTGGCCAGATTGCTCAGATTGACTTCGGTCGACAGAACGTCGGCCCGGGAGACGCGGGCAAGCAGCAGCAAATCGTCAATCAGCTTGCTCATTTTCTGCGCCGCCTTGCGGATGCGGTTGAAGTAATCGGCCTCCTGTTCATCCAGCCTGCCAGATAGGCTGCTGGACAGAATCTGGCTAAAACCGTCAATCGCTCGCAGCGGTGCGCGCAGGTCGTGTGATACCGAATAGCTGAAGGCCTCCAACTCGCGGTTCACCACTTGCAGCTCGGTGTTTTGTGCGGTCAGGCCGTTATTCAATTGCTTGATCTTGTCCTCGGTCTCGCGACGCTCGGTAACATCCCGGATGGCGCAGAACACCAGCGTTTCCGACGGCGTACGAATGGGGCTTAGGCTGACTTCGACGGGGAGCTCGCTGCCATCCTTGCGTTTAGCCTGCAAGCGCAGGCCTGACCCCATCAGGCGCGGCCGAGGCGCGCTGACATAGCCTTGGCGGTGCTGTATATGGCCCTTGCGCAGCTCTTCGGGTAGCAGCACTTCAACCTTCTGCCCGAGCAGCTCCTGCTGGGTGTATTCAAACAGCCGTATGGCCTGTTCGTTCAGCAGCACTATGGTGCCATTGGTATCGGTAATGATGATGGCATCAGGTGCTGCCTCTATCATGGCGCGAAATTTGGCTTCACTGTCCTGCAGGCTGGATTCGGTATGCCAGCGCTGGGCGATCGAGCGCGCCAGCAGGTAGGCCAGGCCGACTGACAGCAGGACAATCAGCGCGCCCGCCTGCCATAACCCTTTTTTCAACGGGCCCGTCAGCTCGTCAAGCTGCGTGCTTGAAAGGTACGAAACAACGTAGAGACGCCCCAGTGCCTGCTCGAACTCAGGGCTATCGGCGGGCGTTAGGTCAAGGGGGGCAAAGGCGTAGTGGTCGTCGGCATCCAGCAATTGGCCTATGGATTCACCCTGAATAATCTTGCTCCACAGCGTGGCTTTTTCATTGGTCAGGCTATGCTGGCGGTGCTCCGACAACATGAAGCCCCATTCCTTCTCCGTGGCGGGGCCTTTGAGCCAATAACCGTTCTGATTGATCAGCCACAATTGGCCGGTGCGCGGTGAGTCGAGCGCTGCTAGGGCATCAAGCAGGTTGTCACCGCGGTAATTCATCACCAGCAGACCTGCGGTCTTATCCTGTTCGTCGGCAACCGGCGTGGCTACTCGAATGGTCGGGTTCAGCGGCCGTTCGATTTCGCCGTGTTCAATGTTCAGATCGAAGGGGGAGAAATACAACTGCCCAGGATGCAGTTGCAGACCGGATTCCACGTAGTAACGAGCGCTCTTGTTCTGCAGTTGGTCTGACGGCTTGGTGACGATTTGATTGTTGCGTCGTTCAACGCGCACGCGTTCGAGCCCTTGCGGATCCAGCAGGCGTAACTGATCGTACTGTGGGTTGAATTGCAGGAAGGACTTGAGCGCGTGGGCGTTGTCTGCCAACTGCGGTGCCAGATTGCTTGGCGTTGGCGTCAGGCTGGAGAGGGTTGCCAGATAAAGCGCATCACCGCGAATGTCACCGAGGCTGGTCTCCAGCAGCATCAAGGCTGCCTGGACCTGAGCTCGTTGCTCAGCATGGGCGATCACTGTGCGTGCGGCTACGTTGCTGTTGATCAGTAGTGCTATGGCCAGCAAGGTAATGATGACCAGAGGAACCCAGATCACCATGAAGTAATAGCGCACGCTTTTACGCGGTTTTATTTTTTCAGGCATATATTCATCCTTGCTGCCAACGCGGGCCTTTGCGCCTGACCACAAGTATAGAAGCTGCGACGGAATTTGCCGTGGGGGGCTACAGCAGATTTGCGGTGCAGAGTTCACTCTTGCGTCATCAATATGCCGGCCTCCAATCGGCTTCAGGGCATGACAAACTCGCTAACAACATGGTGTAGACTGCGGCTGTCTGGCGATAGGCCGCCTATATCGAGGGCAAAGGGTGTGACATGCTGTTGAGTCTTGTATTGCTGCTGGCGCTCCTGCTGAATGCCTGGGTGCTACTCGCTCTGTGGTTTCATCGTCCGCATCGGGCGCAACTGCGCTATGTGCCCATCGCGCTTTGGGTGTTGCTGTGGACCACCTCGGTGGTGTGCCTGTGGCGTGGAGAATACCTGGCTGCCGCGGCGTGGCTGGCAGCCGGACTAACGCCGGTCCTGTTATGGTGGCGCGGTCTGCTGCCAACGGGGCAGGGCGACTGGGCAGATGATGTCGCCTACACCACGACCGGCGCGGTCGACGGCGATACCCTGAGTCTGCAGCGCGTACGTGAATTTCGCTGGTTCAGCCGCACCGAGTATGAACAGGTCTGGAGTAGTCGCGAATATCAACTGTCTTCTCTGCAAAGCGTAGACATGATCACTTCGTTCTGGGGCCTGCGACCCATTGCCCATGTACTGGTGTCCTTCGGCTTTGGCGACGATCGCTACCTGACCTTTTCGGTTGAAATACGCCGCAAGCGTTGCGAGGAATTCTCGGTACTGGGTGGTTTTTTCAAACACTTCGAGTTGAATATCGTGGCCAGTGAAGAGCGCGACATGGTGCGTGTGCGCACCAATTGTCGTGATGAGGATGCCTACCTTTACCGCACGCGAATTTCCCCGGAGCACGGCCGCGAACTCTTGCTGGGCTATGTAGAAGCTGCCAACAAGCTGGCCGTGGAGCCGCGTTTTTACCACACCCTGAAAGCCAACTGCACCACCATCGTCTATGCCTTTGCCAAGCGCACCTACCCCGGGTTACCGCTGGACTATCGACTGCTGCTCAGCGGCTATCTCGATGAGTATGTGTTTGCGCGTGGCGGGCTGCAACAAGGCTATTCTCTGGCTGAGCTACGTCAGCGTGGCTGTATCACCGAGCGGGCGCGCGCGGCAGACGACGCCGCCGATTTTTCTCGACGCATTCGTGAGGGTGTGCCGGGCTGCAACGGCACAGCCAGTCCGACAATCTAACGGAGTCAGCATGCACAATTTCAAACGTCTGGTGTTTTTGACCGCACTGGCCATGCCTTTGGCCGCACAGGCACAGCAGGCCCCTGAAGTGTCGGACAATGTGGCGGATATCGTGGCCGACGCAAGTATGGCTCCGGATGTGCGCATCAAGCGCAGCATGGCGCTGTTGCAGGAGCGCTCCCGGGTGCTGCGCGATCAGGGCGACAGTGAGGCGGCCGACCAGCTGCAGCGCTGTATTACCTACCTGTTGCAGGCGCCGCCGGAAGCCGAGGCGGCTGAGCTAGCCGCACAGTCGGTCGAAGCCGCCACAGCGGGAGAGATTGCAGCGGCGCTGGTGTTGGCCGAGAGCGCGGCGACCCTGGCTGGTGCGCTGCCAGACTCGGTTGGCGATCCGGTGCTGGAATAAGAAAGTTATTGGTGAGCACGGGAGCTCTGTTGCTCCCATCTTCGGAAGGCAAATGATGAAAGTCGGTTTATTGCAGTGTGACGATGTACGTGAAGACCTGCAGGCAGCACACGGGAATTACCCCGAGATGTTTGAGCGGCCGCTGCGCCACCGCCTGCCAGATATGGAATACCGGGTGTACCGCACCCACGAGGGTGAGCTGCCAGCCAGCGTCGACAGCTGTGATGTGTACCTGACCACCGGTAGCAAATTCGGTGTATACGATGGCCTGCCCTGGATTGATGCCTTGCAGGCCTTTGTGCTGCAGCTGTGGACCGCGGGAAAGCCGCTAGTGGGTGTCTGTTTTGGTCATCAGTTAATGGCCAGAACCTTGGGCGGCGAGGTGCTTAAATCACCCAAGGGCTGGGGTGTGGGTATGTCCTTCAATGACGTGCTGGTGCACAAGGAGTGGATGAAACCGGCGGCGACGGCACTGGATCTGATCGTCAGTCATCAGGATCAGGTGGTGCAGTTACCACCTCAGGCCGAAGTCTTGGCCAGCAGCGACTTTTGTCCTTACTACCTGCTGCAATACGGTCAGCACTTTCTCAGCGTGCAGGGCCACCCCGAGTTCTGCAAGACCTACTCGGCCGATCTGATGACGGCACGCGAGGCGAGCATTCCGCCCACACGGTTGCGCGCCGGGCGCGCTTCGCTGGCAGCCGAGGTGGATGATCAGGTGATGCTCGACTGGATCGTGAGTTTTTTGCAGCACGCCCGCTAAGGCCGGTTTTTTGCCGTCGACTCGGCAGGCGCGTATCCTGACGGCTGGTCGGCGCGATGCGGACCGCTATTTGGTCAAGTGGAGAAAGGCGCATGATTGTTCTGTCCAACGAGGTTCAGCTCGGAGACTGGGAGGTGGATATTTCCGCTGTCCGCTCCCAGGGTGCGGGCGGCCAGAACGTCAACAAGGTAGCCAGCGCTATCCATCTGCGCTTTGACATTCAACGTTCCAGTCTGCCGCCGTTCTACAAGGAGCGGTTGTTGCGCCTGTCTGATCAGCGCATCACCAAAGACGGTGTGATTATCATCAAGGCGCAGCAGTTTCGTACTCAGGAGATGAACCGCGACGACGCGATCGAGCGTCTGCGTGAGCTGATTCTCAGCGCGATAGTGGTGCAAAAGAAGCGCCGGCCGACACGCCCAACCCGCGGTTCTCAGGTAAGACGGGTGGATAGTAAAGTAAAGCGGGGGCAGGCCAAGCAGTTGCGGGGGAAGGTGGATATCTAGGGGTGGCGGTGTTACTTGTTTGTGCTGCTCGAGAGACTCGCCTGGGCGAACGATAACCAGCCGATCAGCAAGGTCAGGCATCAGAAGATTTTTACCTGTTACCTTGAGATCAGGCATGGCTCAAGGCGGACCGTTACCGTTCCTCAATCTTCCGCTTCTGCATCCCGCAAGCGCTCCTGCCGAGCTGCTTCCTCCTCCAGCACGGCCCTGATTTCAGCCACAACACTGTCTACGTCAGCCTCACCCTCGGGATCAGCAAATTGCCCGGTCAGCTCCGTTTCCGGCGCCAGTTTGCCTTCTTCATACAGTGCCCACATCTCGGCGGCGTAGCGGGTTTCCAGCAGGTCGGGCGCGTACTGGCCGTAATACTCGGTCATGTTGCGCACATCACGGTCGAGCATTTTACGCGCGTTGTTGTTGGCGGCGGCGTCAACGGCCTGGGGCAGGTCAATGATGACTGGGCCGTAGGCGTCGACCAGAACATTGAATTCGGAAAGATCGCCGTGTACCAAGCCAGCGCAGAGCATCAGCTTCACGTACTCCATGACGGTGGCATGGTCTTCGCGCGCCTGTTCGGCCGACATCGAGACGTCATTGAGGCGCGGCGCCACATCGCCGTCATCATCAGTGACCAGTTCCATCAGCAGTACGCCGTCAAAGCAGCCGTATGGGGTAGGTACGCGGGCGCCGATGGCGGCGAGGCGATAGAGGGCGTCTACCTCGGCGTTCTGCCACGCCGATTCCTGCTGGTCGCGACCGAACTTTGAGCCCTTTTCCATAGCGCGCGCACGGCGCGAATTACGCACCTTGCGGCCTTCCTGATAGAGCACAGCCTGCTTGAAACTGCGCTGGGCGGCGTCCTTGTAAACTTTGGCGCAGCGAATCTCGTTCCCGCAGCGAACAACGAAGACGGCGGCTTCCTTGCCGCTCATCAAGGGACGTATGACCTCGTCGATGAGGCCGTCTTCTACCAGTGGTTGCAAGCGCTTGGGGATCTTCATAGCGCCCTTATACCCTAAATGGATAGAGGGTGTTAAGTGGCGCTGTAAATGTTGCCCTTAGTTCCTTGAATTAATTCATAAAGCGCGCCGTTCGTTGCCTCAAACCGGGCCGCTGGCGAGCGTGCGGTTGGCGCCGCCCGGCAGGCTGGTGAGGGTCTTGCTGCGGCTGCTGTCGATCACATAATCCCGTGCCTTCACCGTGCTGACGAAGCGCCAGTCGGCGCGAACCTGCTCCGGGGTGAAGGTCACCAGCAGGTAGCCGCGCTGGCTGGCGTTGAGGTACTGCAGATCATCCACTAGCGTGGTGATCGCCTGCTCGGCACTGGGGATGGCAGCAGCGGGCAGGCCCAGGTAGCTTTCCAGGCCGGGCGAGGTGACCCCGGCGGTTGCAAACTCGACACCAACCGGGTCGCCAGCCAGGGTGCTGAGGTTGTTGGCCCAGGCGTTATGGGTATCGCCGGCGAGCACGACCAGGTTTTTGTCCAGACTGCGGGCCAGGCCAAAGATCACTTCGCGCTCATAGGCGTAACCATCCCAGGCATCCAGGTTGTAAGGGATCACGGTTTCTACACGGGCAATCTCCGCCGGGGTCAGGGACGGGTCGCCGGCCTGTACGCGCAACTTGAGCGTAACCAGCTCGGTCAGCGCGGTCGCCAGGTCAGCGCCGGCGGGGTTGCTCAGTGCCGTCAGCATTTCTGCCGGCAACATCATGCGGCCCATTAACACCTGCTGGCCCAGTACCTGCCAGGTGGCGGTGGATACGGCCATCCGGCTTTGCAGCCAGTTCATTTGGGTCTGTCCAAGCAGGGTGCGATCACTGGAACTGACATCGGCAGCAAAAGCAGCGGCGTCAAACCCGCCAGGGGTGTAGTAATTCGCGTAATTGAGCTGCTCATCCCGGCCGATAATGCGGGTATCGAGCATATGCAGGCTGACCAGGTCGCCAAAATCAAAGCTGCGGTAGATGGTCAATTCGTCGTCTTCGCTCGCGGGGCGCACAGGCAGCCACTCGAAGTAGGCTTGCAGCGCGGCGAGCTTACGCTCGTTGAAGTCGCCTTCACCCTCGTTATGGTTCTCGGCGCCGTCGGTCCAGGTGTCATTGGCAACCTCATGGTCATCCCACACGGCGATAAAGGGGGCGGCAGCATGCAGCGCCTGCAGATCGGCATCGGTGCGATACAGCGCATAGCGCTTGCGGTAGTCGGTCAGGCTGAACAGCTCACCATTGTTGTCGTTGGGCAGGCTGCGACCCAGCGCTGCGGCATCTTCGGTGGCGTAGCCTCCGCTGCCGTATTCGTAGATGTAGTCGCCCAGGTGCAATACGGCGTCCAGATCGGATTCCTGTGCAGCCTGCGCGTAGGCGTGAAAATAACCCGCCGGAAAGTTGGAGCACGACAGCACGGCAAAGCGTACCTGTTCAACACCGGCGCTGGGCAGGGTCTTCATCTTGCCGATTGGGGAAACCTTATCCGCTGCCTTGAAGCGATAGTAGTAGGTCTGGCCTGGGGTCAGATTCTGCACATCGACTTTGAGTGTATAGTCGCGCGCTTCGCTGGTGCTGGCGGTGCCGCTGTGCAGCAGGTCGGCAAAGCCAGCATCACTGGCCACTTCCCAACTGACTTCGATATCAGCACTTGAGCTGTCCTTGGGCGTGACGCGCGTCCAGACCATGATGCGATCGGCCAGCGGGTCGCCACTGGCGACGCCGTGCTCGAACGCCAGTTGGCGTGTGGTTGCCGGGTCTGATGATGAAGAGCTGCTACTGAGGCAGCCCTGCAAACCGGTGGAAACCACCACGCCGCCCAATGCCAGCGCTGAAGCGCGAAGAAAATCCCGTCGAGTAAAACCAGCCATGCTATTGCTCCCTTTGCTGAACTCAGATTGAGGTGAAGGCGGGGGAATAATGGCAAGCCTGTGTGACAGGTTGAGGAAGGCGCGCCAGAGCGGCTAGTCGGATTCGACAAACCACTCTTCAATGGCCTGGCGCGTGAGTTCCTGCCTTTCATCGGGTCGTGGTGCCCAGTTGCGCCAGCAGCGTGTGGCGTGGGTGAGAAATTCGAACAGCGGTAGATGTTGGCGAAGTACGCGCTGTTTGCGATGGCTGATCACGGGATTGAAATAACCGAAGTAGTCGAACATCTGTCGCGGATTCTTGCGTACCCACAGCCAGGAACCCATCTCGAGCGTGAAGGGCAGAAACAGGTTGTCGGGATGCTGCTCCAGACCCGTGTCGTACAGATGGTCCCACAGATCGCCGTGGGTGGTGTAATTGATCGACTGCGGCTCAATGATGTACGGATGGTGGTTCGGGTAGGTCTGCTCGAATAGCCGCTTGAGGCTTAGCACCTCGGCGATATGGGCGATTGGCTTGTGGCTGCGCGCATAACTGCACCAGAGCCGGTCACGGCGGCCGAAACCGCTGTGACAGTCCACGCTGATGGCAAAGGGCGCTTGCTGCATGCGCTCCTGCACCACCTTCACCACAGCCGCCGATTCCGGCTCCATGGGCGTCCCCAATTTGCCGCGATACCACGGCAGGCGTTTGCTGATACGGTGCCCGCTGACCAGCCAGGGCACCGGGCCCATCGCATCCACCGGCGCGTTGCGCATCAGATCGACACCGTTGAGGTTGCTGCGTCTATGGTGCCAGATGCCGCCGGGGTTGATCATCGGCATGAACAGCAGCCGAACACGCTCAAGCTGTTCGCGCAATTGATCATCCCAATCCAGCCGATGTACTAGGCTGTGCAGCCAGGAAATCAGCACCTGGGTGCCGATGCGCTCCACCCCGTGCACGCCGCCGAAGAACCCGATAACAGGCGCGTTGGGTGAACGGCTGCCGAGTTCGATAACGCGTACGGGAATGCGCAGGTTGCCGATGGGCACCTTTAGCGGGGTGGTAACGCGTACGTGGCGTGCAGCCTGGTGCAGCAGTCGTTCCAGCTGGGTGTGTTCTGGGAGGTGGCGTTGGATCTGATGTAGCGCGTCGGTCATGATTGGCCCGGGCAAGGTGTGTTTTTACCCTAGCGGGAATGTATGACAGTTGGATGATGGTTGTGTTGCTTGCTGGGCTTTTGGATGGGGTTTCTATTCAGATACAGGGGTGACATGTACTGTGTGGGATATTGCAATATTCACACTATAAGTCATTGTTTTTTATTGGGTCTGTGATCTGGCATGGCTTGTTTTTCGCCTTTATGGCGAGTGACTTTTCTTTGCTTGGCCAAAGAAAAGTAACCAAAAGAAAGGCCACCCCGACCAAGCTGGCCTTCGGCTTCTCTGCGTTACTCGGTGCCGAGCGGCGCCGCGAAAACTCGCTTCGCTCAGACAACTCGCGACGCTTTATCGCTCGGCCCCTGCGTTACTCGACAGCTTGGATGGGGATGAGCAGCCGCAGAGTGGCGTGGTGTTGAGGTTTGGTTGTTTAGTTATATCCGCAAAAAACAAACAACTGCACGGACCAAAAATCCCATCTGAGCGGGCGAGTAGCGCAGAGCTGTCGGGAAAAAGCCCGAGGACTGTCTGAGGAGCGTAGCGACGAGTTCCGCAGGGCCCCGACAGATCGAGCAACGCAGCGAACCCGCAGGGCCGCGCAGCTGGGTGCCCTGGGGAGTTGTTAGAGGGGAATGGGCAAGCATTCTCCTCTAACTCGCCTAGAGGCGAAAACCGTAATTAGCTGGGCACAGTGGTTGGAGAAGGCAAGCGTAGCCGACGCGGGTAAACCGTCTGCACACTCGGAGTCGTAGGGTGGGAGGCCGAAGCCACCCACCATGGTGGACAAGCCTGCGGCGTTGTCCGTCCTACAACCCCGTTTGGACGACTAACTCAATCCACCAAAGCCCCATTAATGATCGCCCGCAACTCCTGCCGCACCGCATAGGTCGATGAAGGAATCAGCTGCGTCATAAAGATCATCAGCACATCCTCGACCGGATCGATAAAGAAATTGGTGCTGGCCATGCCGCCCCAGCCGTATTCACCTACCGAGCCGACCGTCTGCGATTTGGCCACATCCGTCTTGACCGAAAAACCCAGACCAAAGCCGGTGCCGTCATAGGGCGTTTCACTGAATGAGCCAATAGCCACTCCGGGCAGGTCCTGATTGCCGGGCAGGTGGTTCATGCGCATGAACTCCAGGGTCTTGCGGCCGATGATGCGTGCGCCATCCAGCTCGCCGCCGTTGGCCAATGCCTGGGCAAAGCGGTAGTAATCGTCGATGCACGAGACCAGGCCGCCCCCACCGGACAGATAGCCATGTGCCTTGACAAAGGCCGAGTTCTGCGGGTCGTCCTGCAGGCTGAAGGTGTCGCCGGGTTGGTATTGATAACAGGCGGCAAAGCGCTGCAGTTTTTCCTGCGGCACGGTGAAGAAGGTATCGGGCATGCCGAGTGGCTGGAAAATATGTTTGGCAAAATACTCATCCAGGCTCAGACCGGAGAGCGCCTGCACCAGATAGCCGCACACATCGGTTGCAACCGAGTAGCCCCAGGCGGTGCCTGGAGAAAATTCCAGCGGTAGCCGCGAGAGTTCGTCTATTAGCCGGTCGAGGGTGTGGCCGGGACCGCCATCGAGCTTCAGGCTGCGGTAGGCGGCGTCGACATTGGTGCGATTCATGAAGCCATAGGTCAGGCCCGATTGGTGGGTCAGCAGATCGCGAATGCTCATTGGCCGTTGTGGCGCGGTGGTCAGCATTTGCGGATGGCTGCCGGTCTTGTAGACGCGCAGGTCTTTCCAGGCGGGGATGTATTTGTGCACTGGCTCATCAAGCAGAAAGCGACCCTGTTCGTACAACTGCATCAGCGCAATCGAGGTGATGGGCTTGGTCATGGAGTAAATGCGGAACAGAGTGTCGCGCTCGACCGGAAGGCCTCGTTCGACATCGCGCAGGCCCTGCGCCTTCAGCCAGGTGATTTCGCCGCGGCGTGCTACCAGCGTGAGGGTGCCGGGCAGTTTGCCCGGATCGAGGTAGGCGCGTTGCAAGTGATCGCCGATGCGATCCAGGCGGCCAAGGTCCATTCCGGCGATGCAGTTACTCTGTTCCATGGGAAATTCCGGTTATTGATCAATGACTTGATAGTAGCCTGTCGGCGGCGCCAACAGAAACCCCCGTAGGCCGCGAATGACGCATCATGCAGCGCTCTGATGCGGGCAGAAAAATAGTTGTTCGCCGCCGCTGAAATCCATTGTGGAGCGCCCTGAATTCGGTGTAAAAAGCGGCACCGAAGCAAAATGAGGGTTGCGATGAAATGAGCGAACAATCGCCCTGTCTGAATTGCGGTGCCTGTTGCGCCACTTTCAGGGTTTCTTTTTATTGGGGCGAGACTGACAGCGCGCCCGGCGGTGACGTACCCACCCAGCTTACCGAACAGATTTCCCCTTATCGCGCCTGCATGCAAGGCACCAACCAGCCCAAACCTCGCTGTGTGGCGTTACTGGGCACAGTGGGTGAGGGCACGCGTTGTAGCATTTATGAAAAGCGTTCCAGCCCGTGCCGGGACTTTCCCTATCATGGTGAAAATGGCGTAGACAGCCCGGGTTGCCAGCAGGCGAGGGCTGCCCACGGTCTGCCGCCACTCCCCGATAGCCCGCTTCGTCCCCGGCTTGTGCCGATCATCGCGGCCTGAGCTGGCTCACGCAGCCGCTGCGTTGGCGGGTTGTCCGGCACTGGCCACCACCGAGTGCACCAGGTAGAGCTTGCGCATGCTGTCGACGGTCAACACGAAAGGATAGATATCCTGCTGGCCCATGCTGCGAGCCAGTACATTGAGTACGCTGCTGAGTTGCACCCAACGATTGACGAAGGCGAGGAACCGCTGGCGGTCATCTTCGCCGTGCTCCAGTGCGGCCAGCTGACTGCTGTCGAAGGGGTCGGTCTGCAGTGTCAGGGTGTCGAGCTGCAGGCCGAAGTCTAGGGCGGCATTCAGGGTGTCGGTCATGTGCAGGTAGTGCGCCCAGGTTTCTGCCCAGTCTTCCCAGGGGTGGGTGGCGGCGTAGCTGCTGATAAAGTGATCTTTCCAGTCGGCGGGCGGCCCCTCGTTGTAATGCCGCTTGAGAGCTTCCTGATAGTCCTGCCGATCATCGCCGAACAGGGCGCGGCAGGGTTCCAGCCAATGGGTGTCGCGTACCAGTCGATCCCAGTAGTAATGGCCGCTCTCGTGACGAAAATGGCCCAGCATGGTGCGATAAGGCTCATGCATGCTGACGCGCATGCGCTCCCTGTGCGCGGGGTCGGCCTCATCAATGTTGAGCGTGATCATGCCGTTCATGTGGCCGGTCATGACCGGATCTTCGCCGGGTTGTTGGCGCAGAAAGTCGAAACCCAACCCCTGTTCAGGATCAGCGCTGCGGGGGATAACCGGCAAGCCCAGCATCAACAATTGAGCAACCAGTCGGCGCTTGGCGACTTCGGTTTCGTGCCAGAGCTTGGCATTTTCCTCCAGGCTCAGGTCGGGGATGGTTTCATTCAGTGCGCAAGCGAGGCAGAAGGGCGAGCTGTTGTCGCCGGTAACCAGCCAGTTGCAGGCAGCGGGCGCGGTCAGATTCTGACAGCGGCGATAGCGGCGTTTGGGCTGACCGGCATCGGCCTGCAAGTGCCAAAGGCCCTTTTCGCTGGCAGCCTCGAGGCTGAACAGGCTGCCCTTGAGCGGGTGATAGCCCAGTTCTGCCCCGCAGCGCAGGCACTTGGTGTTGTCAAAGAATACGGCCTGGCCACACTGGCAGCGCTGCACCTGACCGGTTGGCTGGTAGTCGAACAGCTGCTGGCCTTCGGTCGCTCGGACCAACTGATCAAAATAACTCATCTGTCCCTACCTTTACCCGTCCGCTGGCGCGCTAATGCGCGCCTTTGGCTTAAGATTGTGATTGAGACTGAGTTTGCGCGCTTTCTTCTGGTTGCGCAAAGTAGGTCTGGCGGATGGCCTCGTGCAGCTCGTCGAAGTCGACCTGAATCTCGTCGACAAAGGCGTGAAGGCGATCCGGTTCGGCGGCTAGCACGGCGATCTCGGCCTTGGCCAGGTCCTGTCGGCAGGTTTCGACCTCGTTCAATGCTGCTTCATGCCGCGGTAATGTCAGTAGCGCATTGGCCAGGCGCTCCAGAGCACAGGCGACGCTGCGGGGGAACAGCCGATCCTGCAGCAGAAACTGCAGTACGTCCGGCCCGCGGATGCGCAGGCGCACATGCTGGCGGTACATCTGATAGCCGCTGAGCGACTTGAGCACACTCATCCACTGCAATGTCTCGAAGGGCTTGAGGTCTTCGGGTGTCCGTGGCAACAAGTTGGCCGAGCGCACATCAAGTACGCGGGTGGTCATGTCGGCCCGTTCCAGTTGACGGCCGAGCATCAGGAAGGAGCGCACCTGCGTGTAGCTTAGGGTGCTTTCAATCAGTCCGTTGACTGTTTGACAGCTGCGGATCACTCGGCCAAGGAAGGCGTCGCGCCGGCGCGGGGTAATGCCCGAGCCTACCTGTTCCTTGACGTTGAGGTACATCTGGTTGACCTCTTCCCATATTTCCCGGGGAATCACGTCGCGGGTGGTACGCAGATTCTCCCTTGCTGCGCTCAGTGAACTGAGAATCGAGCCGGGATAGCGTCTATCGCCGCACATGAAGGTCAGTACGCTGGCCTCATCGCGGGTGGGGTAGTGCTCGTCAAACAGTTCATCGTTGCCAGTGATGGCGATAATTTCCGACCAACCCAGTTCGGTAGTGCGTGGCAAATCGAGCAACAGGTGGCTATTGACGCTCAGCAGGCGCGCGGTATCTTCGGCGCGTTCCAGGTAGCGGGCCAGCCAGTACACATTTTCGGCTACACGTGAAAGCATGATTCAGTTCCCCGCCATGTCTACGATCCAGGTGTCTTTACTACCGCCGCCCTGTGACGAATTGACGACAAGTGAGCCCTTGGTCAGTGCCACCCGCGTTAGCCCGCCGGTGGTGACCCAGTTGCTCTCGCCGGACAGGATGAAGGGCCGCAGATCCACGTGGCGAGGTTCCATTTCCTTGCCGCAAAGGGTGGGAGAGGTCGATAGTCTGAGCGTCGGCTGGGCCATGTAGTTGCGCGGGTCGGCCTTGATCAGTTCAGCAAATTTGGCGCGTTCTTTGTTGCTCGCATGCGGGCCGATCAACATGCCGTAACCGCCGGACTCATTTGCCGGTTTGACCACCAGCTTGTCGAGGTTGGCGAGTACATACTTGCGGTCTTCTTCGAACATGCACAAGTAGCTGGGCACGTTGGGCAACAGCGGTTGCTCGCCCAGATAGTACTCGATGATCTTCGGCACGAAGGCGTAGACCACCTTGTCATCCGCCACGCCGGCACCCGGAGCGTTCGCCAGCGCGACGTTGCCCTTGCGCCAGGCCCGCATCAGCCCGCGCACACCGAGCATAGAGTCGGGGTTAAACACCTCGGGATCAATGAACATATCGTCCACGCGGCGGTAGATAACGTCTACCCGTTTCAGACCATCGATCAGACGCATGTACACGCAGTCATCATCGCCCACCACCAGATCCGGGCCTTCTACCAGTTGCACGCCCATCTGCGCCGCAAGGTAGGAGTGCTCGTAATAGGCTGAGTTGTAGATGCCGGGAGTAAGAATGACGATGTTCGGATCGTCGCCTGGCCGTGGCGATAGCGAGGCCAGCATGTCGTATAGCTGAGAGGTGTAGTCATCAACAGGTTGAATGCGGCCGCTGGCGAACAGGTCCGGCAATACCCGTTTGGTAACGTTGCGGTTCTCCAGCATGTAGGACACACCGGAGGGGACCCGCAGGTTGTCCTCCAGTACATAGAGGGTGCCGTCGTTGTCGCGCACCAGGTCTGAGCCGCAGATATGCGCCCAGACGTTATGCGGGGTAGAAATGCCGACACACTGCGGACGAAAGTTGACCGACTGGGCAAGCACTTCAGCAGGGAATATACCGTCCTTGACGATCTTCTGGTCGTGGTAGAGATCATCGATGAACATGTTCAGCGCCTGCACGCGCTGCTTCAGGCCGGCGTCGGTCTTCTGCCATTCACTGAGAGGGATGATGCGCGGCACTATGTCGAACGGCCAGGCGCGGTCGATCATGTTGCCTTCGGTATAAACGGTAAAGGTGATGCCCATCAGCTGGATGGCCACCTCGGCCGCAGTCTTGTGCTCGGCCAGCTCACGCGCATCAAGGTTGGCGAGGTACTGGCACAGCAGGTTGGCTTCCTGCCTCGGCTGTCCTGGTGCCTTGATGAGTTCGTCGTAAAAGCCCTTGGATAGGTAATTTTCCCAGTTTACTTTGCTCATTCAGCTACTCTGTCCGCTAGGGGAGGGATGGCAGATCTGCTGCAATTGCCATACCAGATAACACCGGGTGAATGTTTGGCTCACCTCGTCTGACGGTGGCCAGGTTGTGGTGATGAGTTACTGCTGTACTGGCTAGTGTCACATTAGCGTGTTAAGAAATCAGGTGCGTAATAGGCTTGTATCATCCAAGGTGTTGGCATAGCCATTGCTTTGCTCTGGTAACGCATCTGCCGACCATATAACCGGGATCATCCAGCATGACTATCCGTGTAGCACTCAGGCACTCCACGCACTACGACTTTGATCGTCCGGTCACTGTCGCACCTCATCAAATCCGCCTCAAGCCGGCGCCGCACTGCCGCACGCCAATTGATGCCTACAGCCTCAAGGTTAGCGGAGGCGAGTACTTTATCAATTGGCAGCAGGATCCTTTTGGCAATCATATTGCTCGGCTGGTGTTTCCGGAGAAGATGGAAAAGCTGCACATAGACGTGGAAGTGGTCGCGCCGATGACGGTGATCAACCCCTTCGACTTCTTTGTCGAGGAGTACGCGGAAACCTTCCCCTTCGAGTACAGCAAAGAGCTGAAGCGGGAGCTGGCTCCCTATCTGGATGCAGAAAAGCCGGGGCCTCTGCTGCACAAGTGGCTTGAGGGCGTTACCAGTAAAGAGACGACCGTGAGCGACTTTCTGGTCGAGATAAACCAGCGGTTGTCGCAGGATATTGCTTATCTCATTCGTATGGAGCCGGGTGTCCAGGCGGCGGAAGAGACGCTGGCGCTCAAGCGCGGCTCTTGCCGAGATTCGGCCTGGTTGCTGGTGCAGATTTTGCGCAATCTGGGTCTTGCCGCACGCTTTGTATCGGGTTATCTGATCCAGCTGACGGCGGATGTAAAAGCGCTGGACGGCCCCTCGGGTACGGATGTCGACTTTACCGACCTGCACGCCTGGACCGAGGTTTTTCTGCCGGGCGCAGGCTGGGTCGGGCTTGACCCTACCTCGGGGCTGTTTGCCGGCGAAGGGCATTTGCCTCTGGCCGCTACGCCTGAGCCCAGCAGCGCCGCGCCCATTACCGGGGCAACCGGCAAGTGCGAAGTTACCTTTGATTTTCATATGAGCGTCACCAGGGTGCACGAAGACCCGCGCGTGACCCTGCCGTACAGTGACGAGCAGTGGCAGGAAATCAATGCGCTCGGCGCCATCGTGGATGCGCGTTTGGACGAGCAGGATGTGCGTTTGACCATGGGTGGCGAGCCCACCTTCGTCTCGATTGACGATATGGATGCACCAGAATGGACCATCGCTGCGCAGGGGCCGACCAAAAGGGGGCTTTCCGAAGCGCTATTACGGCGCCTGCGCCCGCATTATGCACCGCACTCGCTGATCCATTATCAGCAAGGCAAGTGGTATCCGGGTGAACCACTACCGCGCTGGGCGCTGGCCTGCTATTGGCGCCGTGACGGTAAGCCGATGTGGCAGGACGATCAGTGGCTGGCCGACATGGAGAAAGATTACGGTTACGGCGATGCCGAGGCGCAGCTGTTTGCCGAGACCCTGGTCAAGCGGCTGGGCCTGTCTGCGCAGTACCTGATCCCGTGCTATGAAGATGCCTATTATTACCTGTGGATCGAGCAAACACTGCCGGCGGACGTCGATCTGACCAAAGCCGATCTCAAGGACGATGAAACTCGCCGTCGTCTGGCGCGTCTGCTGGAGCGTGGCCTGGATGAGATTACCGGTTTCGCGCTGCCATTGGCGGCCGGCAAGGCGAAGAATGTCTGGCAGACCGGCGAATGGCCGCTGCGCCGCGAGCATCTTTATCTGATACCGGGCGATTCGCCCATGGGCTTGCGGCTGCCGCTATCGGCATTACCGGAGAAGAAGCGTGAAGAGCCACAGGCTGCCTCGCTGTTTGAGCCGGCCACGGAGCTGACCGACATCCATGGTGAGGTCGCGCGATTATACAGCGCCTCCCAGCAGCCAAACGCCGGCGCCGGGCAAGGCAGCCATCATATGGCGGCCGGCCAGGAATGGCAGGAGCAGATTCCGACGCTGCAGGAAGAGGGCATCATTGGCACTGCGCTGTGCATTGAGCCGCGCGATGGCAAGCTCTTTGTCTTCATGCCGCCATTGACCCAGCTGGAGAGCTATCTATCGCTACTGGCCACCCTGGAGCAAACTGCTGCCGAGCTGAAGATGCCGCTGTGCATTGAGGGGTATGCACCACCGTCTGACACGCGTATCGAGAAGTTCATGATCACGCCGGACCCGGGGGTAATCGAGGTCAACGTGATGCCCGCAGGCAACTGGCCCGATTTGGTGAAAAACACCGAGATTCTGTACGAAGAGGCGCGGTTAACACGTCTGGGCACCGAGAAGTTCATGCTCGATGGCCGGCACACCGGGACCGGCGGCGGAAACCACGTGACCCTGGGTGGGCGCACGCCGTCGGAGTCGCCCTTCCTGCGCCGCCCGGATCTGCTAGCCAGTATGTTGACCTTCTGGCAGCACCATCCGAGTCTGTCCTACCTGTTCTCCGGCATGTTCCTGGGCCCCACCAGTCAGGCGCCGCGGATTGATGAGGCGCGCCACGAGGCGCTGTACGAATTGGAAATTGCACTGGCGCAGATGCCCACCGGTGAAGTGCCCCAGCCCTGGCTGGTGGATCGGCTGGTGCGTAACCTCCTGACCGACATCACCGGCAATACCCACCGCGCCGAGTTCTGTGTCGACAAGATGTACTCCCCAGACAGCGCCACCGGGCGTTTGGGCCTGCTGGAGCTGCGTGGTTTTGAGATGCCGCCCCATGCGCGCATGAGCCTCATGCAGCAGTTGCTGATCCGCGCGCTGGTCGCGCGCTTCTATGCCGAGCCCTATCGTCAGCCATTGGCACGCTGGGGAACCGCGCTGCACGACAAGTGGATGATGCCGCACTATATCTGGCAAGACCTCTGCGATGTGCTGGACGATCTGCGCGCGCACGGCTTTGCCTTCAAGGATGAATGGTTTGCGCCTTTCCTGGAGTTCCGTTTTCCGCATGCCGGCGAGGTGCAGTATGGCGATGTGCGTATCGAGTTGCGCCAGGCGATAGAGCCCTGGCATGTACTGGGCGAGGAGGTGAGCGGTGGTGGGACAGCTCGCTACGTTGATTCGTCCGTGGAACGCATGGAAGTCAAAGTGACAGATTTCAACGCCGCGCGTTACACCTTGACCTGCAACGGCTACAAGGTGCCTCTGCAACCCACGGGCGTCAGCGGTGAGGCGGTTGCCGCAGTGCGTTTCAGGGCCTGGCAGCCACCCTCGGCGCTGCACCCGATGATCACCATTCAAGCGCCGCTGGTGTTTGACTTGGTCGATAACTGGAATCAGCGCTCGGTTGGCGGTTGCACCTATCATGTCGTGCATCCGGGTGGTCGCGGTTATGAAACCTTCCCGGTTAACGCGAACGAAGCGGAAGCCAGGCGCATGACACGTTTCTGGGATTACGGCCATACTCAAGGCTCGATGGCCGATGTGCGGCAGGCAGCGGGGCAGGAATATCCGCATACCCTGGATTTGCGTCGTGCCGCAGTAGCCAGCCGTGGTTTATAATGGCTGACCAAATCCCATAGTGCCGGGCCGCCGATGTCGGTGGCCTTCAGGAAGCTTTGCATGCAACAGGCAGGTAACGCAGTCTCTCCGCTAAAAACGCTGCTGGGGGACTATCCCGGTCACACTGGCCATGACGAGCTTCTGGATGCCGATCACCAGCCCCGTGCGCATTGGCAGGGCTTGCTGGACGATATTGCCAGCCTGGGCACCGACACTCTGGTCAGCCGCAGTGAAGAAGTTCAGAACCTGCTGCACGAGAATGGTGTCACCTTCAACCCCTACGAGGACGACCCGGGCCAGCTGCGCTCCTGGCAGCTTGATTGCGTGCCTTGGGTCATCAGCACCGAGGAGTGGGAGACGCTGGAAGCGGGACTGCGCCAGCGCAGTCGCCTGTTGGAAAACCTGCTGGACGACCTGTATGGCGCGCGGCGGGTGTTTCAGGAAGGCCTGCTGCCCCCTGAGCTGATTTTTACCCATCCCGGCTTTCTGTTCTCCGCCGCCGATGATCCGCAGCAGGTTGATCGTCCGCTGCTGATTTTCCACGGCACCGATGTCATACGCGATGAGCGCGGTGGCTGGCAGGTGCTGGGTGATTGGACACAGTCACCTGCGGGCGTGGGTTATGCGCTGGAAAATCGCATCACGCTGGCGCGGGCATTGCCCAGCATTTACCGGGACGCCCCGATCAAACGCCTGGCAGGTTTTCTGCAAGCGCAGCACCGCTGCCTGGCCAGCCTGACCAAAACCCAGCGCGAGCAGCCGAACATTGTGCTGTTGTCGCCCGGCCCCGGCAGCCCCGGTTATTTTGAACATGCCTGGCTGGCCAACTATATGAACTTCTCGCTGGTTGAAGGCGATGATCTGGTGGTGCGCGACGGCCAGGTCGCCATGCGTACTTTGGGTGGCTTGACCCAGGTTGATGTCATCCTGCGACAGATCAACGATCCCTGGTGTGATCCGCTGGAACTGCGGCCGGATTCGCTGCTGGGGGTGCCGGGGCTGCTACAGGCTGCACGTTGCGGCAATGTACACATCGCCAATGCCCTCGGCGCCGGGATTCTCGAGCATCCTGGGCTGTCGGCCTTTCTGCCGGACCTCTGCCGTGCTCTGCTGGGCGAAGAGTTGCTGCTGCCGTGCCGCGAAACCCTCTGGTGCGGCTCTGCCGATAGCCTTTCGCAGGTAGACGATGAGCTGGATGAGTGGGTCCTGCGCGACATCAGTCGTCCGGGCAAGCTCTATCGGGCGGACCAGATGGGCCTGGATGCTCTGCGTGATCTGCGCACCCAGTTGCGGCACCATCCTTACCTGTTTACTGCCCAGCGGCAGATCGCTGGCGGCGTAACGCCGGGCTTCAATACCCAGACGCGCAGTTTTGAGCGCCAGCAGACCACTTTGCGGTTTTTCAGCCTGGTCGAGCCGGATGACCTGCTCAAACCGGTGAATGAGCGCAACTATCGCGTCATGCCGGGTGGTCTGGCGTGGCAGGGCGAGGCGGGCGCACCGCTGATGAAGAGCCGCCTGGTAAAAGACGTCTGGGTTCTGGCGCCCGTGCCACAGCCGCATATCAGCTTGTTGCGCCAGGCCCAAGGCCCGATCGTGGTAACCCGAGATGGCAAGGACCTGCCGTGCCGCGTGGCGGAAAGCCTGTTCTGGCTAGGTCGTTACGGCGAGCGTCTGGACACCCGTGGTCGCTTACTCCGTGAGTCGCTTGCCAGACTGCTGCAGGATGAACGGCAGGACGGCGGCTCTACACTGATGCCGGATCTGCTGCGGGCGTTGGAAATTCCACTCGACGACGAAGCCAAGAAAGACGATGCGCCGGTCGTTGCAGGGCGCGTTTCCCGTGAGTACATACTCACCCGTGATCGCCTGTTGCAGATGTTTTCCGATGATCTCCCGGAAGGCTTGCCAGTGCTGTTTGGGCATTTTGTGCGCAACAGCCGTGCAGTGCGAGACCACTTGGGCGACGACACCTGGCGCGCCATCAACAGCTTGCGACAGCAGTTCAACAGTATGTCGCGCACGCGCGGCGTGGTGGTGGGGCAGCGCCACCTTGAGGCGATGGTGCTCGACCTGGCGGCGTTCTTCGGCCTGTGTAACGAGACCATGCCGCATCACTATGGCTGGCGTTTTCTCGATATAGGCCGTTTCATTGAGCGCCTGCTGGGGTCGCTAGAGCTGCTCAAGCTTGCTTTGCTCACCGCCGAGGAACCGGGCATTCCGTTATGGGAGGTGGTGTTGGCGACCACCGACAACCTCACCGTGTACCGCCGTCGCTACCGCTCCCAGTTGCACCCGCTGGCGATTCTTGATTTGCTCCTGTTTGATGAAACCAATCCGCGTTCGATCGGTTACATGCTTAAACGCCTGGAAAGACAAATCGCCAAATTGCCCTCGCCAGGCAGCTCGCCGTATCGCAATACCGAGCAGCGCCTGGTGATTCAGGCGACCAGCACGCTGCATCTGGTCGATATTGCTACGCTGACCGATCTGGAAGGCTCTGCCGAAGCCAGAGAGGCGCTGAGCAATCTGCTGGATCAATTGATCGAACCCATGTCCGAGTTGTCTAACGCGCTCTCGCACAGTCATTTCAGCCACGTTGAAGCACCGCGTCAGCTGGTAAGCATGCATTTCAGTGGGCAACCCTGACCGAGGCCGTGATGAAATACCAGCTACGCCATACTACCCATTACGAATACAGCGGCGCGGTCACGCTGAGCCACAACGAGGCGCGTATTCTACCGCGTAACCTGCCGTGGCAGGACTGTACCGACACCCAACTGGTGATATCACCGACACCGGACCGCCTGCGTGAGCGCACGGACTTTTTCGGCAACCGGGTGGTGTATTTCTCCATTGAGTCCTTGCACGACAGCCTGGACGTAACCGTCAGCAGCAATGTGGTCACGCGCCCGCGGCTGGCCGCCGATTTCTTCAGCAGTATTGGTTGGGAGGCTGCTGCTGGGGAGTTGCAGCAGGACCCACGCAAAACCAACCGCGATTGTCTGGAAGCACGTTTGTATGTGCTCAGCTCGCCGTTCATCTTTCAGCACAGCCGACTCGCGGAGTACGCGCGCGATTGCTTCACGCCGGGGCGTAACCTGGTTGACGCGGTGCTGCAACTGAACAGCAAGATCTTCAACGAGTTTATCTACGACCCCGAGTTCACGACGGTCGCTACGCCCCTGGCTGATGTGCTCGCCAGTAAGCGCGGGGTTTGCCAGGACTTTGCCCACTTGATTATTGGCTGCCTGCGCTCCCTTGGCTTGGCGGCGCGCTACATCAGTGGCTATATGGAAACCTTGCCACCGCCCGGTGAAGTGAAGCTGCTAGGCGCTGATGCGACTCACGCCTGGGCTGCGGTTTTCATTCCGGGCTGGGGCTGGCTGGAAATAGACCCCACCAACGGCTGCATGCCAGACGAGCGTTACATTGTGCTTGGCTGGGGCCGCGACTTTGCCGATGTGACGCCCCTCAAGGGCGTGATGACCGGCGGTGGCGATCACGTGCTCAGCGTGGCAGTTGATGTGATCCCCCTGCGTGAGGAAGCGTCGCTGCTTTAGCAGCGCTTGCGCGACCTCGGTCTTTTCATCTCCATTTCGCGTTTCTATCGGTGTTCAGGCACTGAAGCTTGATTCGCCAATCCAGTGCATTGCCGGACGAATATGGCCTGGCTGCCTCTACCTGTCTGCATAGATAGAGCAGCGTGAGCAAGGCATCGAACAGACTGCAAGGCCAAGCACTGGTTGTCGGGTCCGGGTAAACCAGTAAAATGCGCCGATTCTATTTATCCGCTGCTGGAGTTGCCGCATGCCCCATCCGTTAAGCCCCCCCAACCGTCTGGCGCCGCTGTGTCTGGCATGTTTGCTTGCCTCGCCTGCACAGGCGCAAGAGGCGGTGCAGCTTGAGGCCATGACCATCTCTGGCGAGAAACTGGACGCGGTAGCGCAGGCTCGAGAGCAGCTGCATGAGGTGCCTGGCGGCACCAATCTGATTGATATGCAGCAGGTAGCGCAGGGGCGGGTGGCCGGTGTGGCTGATGTGCTGGCCTATCAGCCTGGTGTGTATGCTCAGTCACCTGGCAACGAAGGGGTTAAAATCAGCATCCGTGGGTCGGGCATCAATCGCGGCCCCGGCGCGCATGCCTCCGGTAATCACATCATGCTTGAGGGTCTGCCGCTGACCGGCTCAGGGGGCACGCCCTATGAGCTGCTGGAGCCGTTATGGCTCAGTCGTGCCGAAGTGCTGCGCGGCGCCAACGGCTTCGACCGGGGTTCGCTGGCACTGGGCGGTGCCGTCGACTACATCACCCGTAGCGGTTTTGATGCGCCGCGTCTGCAGTTGCGTATGGAGGCGGGCAGCGACGGCTACCTCAAGCGTCACATCGCCTCTGGCCAGGTCATCGACAACCTCGACTACTACGTCGGTGTCACCGATCTGCACTACGACGGGCAGCAGGATCACGCTGCCGGCAGTGGCAAGGGGATCGTGGCCAACCTGGGTCTGCAGCTGAGCCCCGATCTGGAAACCCGCTTCTTCCTGCGTTACCGCGAGACTGAACATCAGTCGCCTGGTCGCCTCACCCAGACGCAGATCGACGATGACCCGACTCAGGCCAGCGCCGCCAATATCGCCCGTGACGCCAAACGCGAGCAGCCTGGCAGTACCTGGCTGGCGAACAAGACCACGCTGCGCCTGGACGACGTCAGTACGCTGGAAATGGGATTGGTTTATCACCATTACCCGATGGACCTGATGGAGAGTCCGTACCGCATTCGGGTGGATTACAGTGATGTCAGTGCGACCCTGAATTACCGTCGGGAACACGAGCTGTTCGGGCTGAATTCGAACACCACCGTCGGCTGGCGCACCACCACCAACCTGCCAAGCAGCGATGCCAAGGAAACCGCCTACCAACCGCTCAATGCCAGTGGCACTGTCTATCCGGTGGGCACTCTGATGCGTAACTACACGCACCAGGGCTCAGACAACGTGCTGCATATCAGCAATGAGCTGGAACTGGCGCGTAACCTGTGGCTGACCAGTGGCCTGGCGTTGATTTATACCGAGCGTGAGGTCGAGGTGACCTGGCCGGAAACCGAGCAGGAACTCAACGAAGGCACCTGGGATTATGCGCCGCGCCTGGGGCTGCGTTATCGCCTGGATTCCGGTAGCGAGCTTTACGGGAACCTGTCGCGTTCTGTAGAGCCGCCGCACCCGTGGTCGATGATATGGGGTTCGCCCACGCGTTTCCCGGTCAGTGATCAGCCCTGGAGCAATCGCCAAAGCGCCCCGGTCAGCCTGGATAACCAGACCGCAACCACCTTTGAGGTTGGGGCCCGCGGTGACTCGCTGATCGGTCTCTGGGATCTGGCGTATTACTACGCGCAGGTGCGCCATGAGCTGCTGACCATCGAGATCGAACCAAACATCTTCGCCGAATCCAACGCCAGCCCGACCGTGCATCAAGGGCTGGAAGTCGGCTTGATCAGTCAGCTCTGGCAAGGCGGCGACCTGGGGGCGCTGGCGCTGCGTCAGGCGTACACCTTTAGCGACTTCCATTACCGCGATGACGACACCTTCGGCGATAACCGATTACCGGGCCTGCCGCGTCATTACTATCAGGGCGAGCTGCGCTATCAGCACCCACAGGGTATCTATGTTGGCCTCAACGCACAGCATGCCTCCAAGGTGCCGGTGGATTATGCCAACTCCTGGTATGCCGATGCCTACACCACCTTTGGTGCGACCTTGGGGTACGACGCGCCCCGGCAGGACTGGCAGGCGTGGCTTGAGCTGCGCAACCTGACCGACGAGCGTTACGCCGCCACGGTTACGCCGGGTTACGACGACAACGGTGTTGAGGCAGCACGCCTGACCCCAGGCGAAGGACTTGGTGTCTATACCGGGTTTTCCTGGAGCTGGCTGTAAGGTCGGAGGTGAGCGGCGTGACCGCTCGTCCTGTCTACTGGAAAGCCTGCCTGACTCTGCTTCACTGAAGGGTAGGCCCTTGGTGATTCAGTCGGGAGGTACCCCATGTCTTTTGATCAGCATCATCCCGGTGAGAACAACTTGCCACATTTGCCATCGCCGGAACTGGACCCGCCCCACAGCCACTGGGAAGGTCCGATCGAAAGTGAAGAGCTTAATGAGCTGGATGCTGGGGAGGTCTACCGCATGCTGCATGAGGACGATTAAGCAGCATCGTTACTTTCGATAACCAGATGAAGAGCCAATAAAAAACCCGGCACATAGGCCGGGTTTTTTATTGTGGCTTACAGCTCGGGATCTCCCGCTGTAACGCGCAGGTGCGCGTTACATGTTCGGGTAGTTCGGGCCGCCGGTGCCTTCAGGGGCCACCCAGTTGATGTTCTGGGAGGGGTCCTTGATGTCGCACGTCTTACAGTGCACGCAGTTCTGTGCATTGATCTGGAAGCGCTTATCGCCGTTGTCTTCGGTCACGATCTCATAGACGCCGGCCGGGCAGTAGCGCTGCGCAGGCTCGTCGTACAGCGGCAGGTTCTTCTCCAGCGGGATGCTTGGGTCTTTCAGCGTCAGGTGAACAGGCTGATCTTCTTCGTGGTTGGTGTTGGAGATAAACACCGAAGACAGCTTGTCGAAGCTGATAACGCCATCTGGCTTGGGATAATCGATCTTTTGTGCGTCGGCCGCCTTCTTCATGCAGGCGTAATCCGGCTTGGTATCGTGCAGGGTCAGCGGGATCTTGCCACCGAACCAGTTCTGATCGATGTAGTTGAACGCGCCGCCCATCAACGGGCCAAACTTGTGAATCGCCGGCCCGAAGTTGCGGGAGGCAAACAGTTCGTCATACAGCCAGCTGGCCTTGAAGCCATCGACGTAGCCGGTCAGCTCATCGCCGCCTTCACGGCCGGCTTTCAGAGCCTCTACAACCGCGTCAGCTGCCAGCATGCCGGATTTCATCGCGGTGTGGCTGCCCTTGATCTTGGCGAAGTTCAGAGTGCCCAGATCACAGCCGATCAGTGCGCCGCCCGGGAAAACCATCTTCGGCAGCGAGTTCAGGCCGCCTTTACAGATCGCACGAGCACCGTAGGAAACACGCTTGCCGCCTTCCAGGTACTGTTTGATTACCGGGTGGTGCTTGTAACGCTGGAACTCGTCGAAGGGCGACAGGTGCGGGTTGGCGTAGGACAGGTCAATGATCAGACCCACAACAACCTGGTTGTTCTCGATGTGGTACAGGAATGAGCCACCGGTGTTCTCGGTACCGACCACGTCCAGTGGCCAGCCAGCGGTGTGTACCACCAGGCCTTGCTCGTGCTTGGCCGGGTCGATGTCCCAGATTTCCTTGATACCGATACCGTAGTGTTGGGCGTCGGCTTCTGAATCCAGATTGAAGCGCTTGATCAGTTGCTTGCCGATGTGCCCGCGGCAACCTTCAGCAAACAGGGTGTATTTGGCACGCAGCTCCATGCCGGGAGTATAGAAGCCTTCCTTCGGGTTGCCTTCGCGGTCAACACCCAGATCACCAGTCAGAATGCCGCGAACCACGCCATTCTCGTCGATCAGTGCTTCCTGTGCAGCAAAGCCCGGGTAGACTTCAACCTCAAGGGCTTCAGCCTGTTCGGCCAGCCAGCGGCAGAGGTTGCCGAGGGAGATAATGTAGTTGCCTTCATTGTGCATGGTCTTGGGCACAAAGAGGTCAGGGATGCGGCTGCCTTTCTCGGCACTGGTGAGCATATAGATGTCGTCACGAGTAACCGGTGTGTTCAGCGGAGCGCCAAGTTCTTTCCAGTCAGGGAACAGCTCTTCCAGTGCGCGGGGTTCAAACACGGCACCAGAGAGGATGTGGGCGCCAACTTCGGAGCCTTTTTCTACGACGCAAACGCTGACTTCCTGGCCGGATTCAGCTGCCTGCTTTTTGATTCGACATGCAGCTGCCAGGCCGGATGGGCCAGCACCTACGATGACAACGTCAAACTCCATGAATTCGCGTTCCACTATGTATCTCCTAACTCTAGGCCGGTCACAAGTATCGATTTTCGTATGATCTTCCATGATCGATTAGCCGCGAAGTATAACAGCCCGTTGTTTCGGCTCCAATGCAAAGATGGCGTTTTGTCTCGCTCTTGCGCCTATGGTCGGGTTGCAAGTATTGACCGTCTGTGAGCTGGCCGTCATGATAAAGAGCTTTTGAATGACGGGCCCGCTTTAGTCTGAATGTGAATAAAATGGACTTTTCAGTCATTTTTTTTTGCGGGTTTTGTTTTGGTCCATCCGAAAATGAGGCAATCATGAAGGTACTTGTAGCGGTTAAGCGAGTCGTTGATTACAACGTCAAGGTTCGCGTCAAGGCGGACAACTCCGGCGTCGATCTCGCCAACGTCAAAATGTCGATGAACCC
>NZ_JBALWE010000005.1:0-343776 GCF_036960865.1 Halopseudomonas sp. | reverse complement strand
GGGTGGCTCTGGTTCAGTTGAAAGCGGTAGGCATCGCTCTGGATGCCGTGTTCTTCCAGCAGGCGGCTGATGATCTGCTGCGCGGTGAGGTGCTGGAAGATGCGTTGATTGGTGCGGTGCGCCAGGTAGCTGAGCTGGGGGCGCAGGCACAGATGATAACGGGTGAGGCGTTTGCCGGCTTCGCCCTGGGCGAGGCGGGCGATCACGCCGTGGATGCCGGCTCCCTGGCCCATATCGAGGTAGGCGGTGTGGTGCAGCAGGGAGGCCAGATCGATGTCCGGCTGTTCGCTGACCAGCTCCAGTTCAAAGGCAAACGGCCGGTTGAGGGCCTCGCTGCCGGTGAAGGCCAGTACCTTGAAGTCGTGGGCGGCGCCGTCGATGTGCAGGCGGAAGGCCGCTTCATTGGCTGGGGAGAACATCCGTTGTCCTTTTTACAGAATTCGTTCAGCGATCCGGGCGGGGATCGGCGAGACGCTTGAACGCCAAAAGCCACCGACTGACCTTGCGGTCACTCGGTGGCCTGGCATTGTAAAGACCTCAGGCGGCGATGGGTGTGCGCCAGACAGCAAAACTCGAATTGCATCACATCTGACAGAGCAGGCAAGCCGTTCTAGGGAGTATCGCGTGGAGCCGCTATACTGGCCGCCCTTTTTCAGTGTCTGGAGTAGACCCCATGAGTTATCAACAATTTGAAGCGCTAGCCATGCCGGTTATGATCTTCGGCTTGGTAGCCTTCATGGGTTTTATCGTTTGGGACCTGGCAAAAAAGTCCAAAGCCGGGCGCTACGGCACAGCTGTGTTGTTTTTCGCACTAGGTCTTGGGGTTTTCGCCTTTATAGTCAAGGAAGTCCTGATCATCGTGGTTGAGCACTGACCGATTCGACCTCAAGTCTGACCATTATCCCCCCTGCATCAAAGTCTGAATCCTGATTCACTGCAATCAAACAATGAATACGGATTCAGACTATGGCCTACCGCACCACCGCCACCCGTATCGAGCGTGATCAGGTACTGCGTGAACACATACTCGACTGCGCTCTGCAGCAGGTCGCCGAGCACGGTTTCACCGCCCTGACCATGAGCGGTCTGGCCAATGCCGCCGGGGTGGCCACCGGCAGCCTGTATCGTCACTTTCCCGGCAAGGGCGCGCTAGCCGCCGACGTCTTCGTCAAGGCGACCCGTATCGAGCTGAATACCCTCAAGGAACAATTTCTCGCGCCCGGCAAGGCGAGCGACCGTCTGCGCAACGGCCTTACCCAGTTCGCCGCGCGCGCCTGGCACAGCCGCCAGTTGGCCTATGCACTGATCGCCGAACCTGCCGAGGAAGAGGTTGAAACCCAGCGCCTGTTCTATCGTCAGGCTTATGCGACCATTTACGGCGAGCTGCTGGCCGATGGCGTGGCTGACGGCAGTTTTGTCGTGGAGAACATCCCGCTCACCTCTGCCTGCCTGGTTGGCGCCATTGCCGAATCCCTGGTGGGCCCTCTCTCGCCGCAGGCCCGCGCCAACCGTGAAAGCGGTCTGCCCAGCGAAAGCCTGGAGGCTGTGACCCGCACCATCACCCGTTTCTGTCTGCGCGCCCTGGGCGCCAAGGAGCTAACGCAATGAACCTGCACCAGTTCGCCGAAACCCACGAGGTCACCAATCAGGTACCGCCGCTCACTGGCATCAACCTGTACCGCGATGACCTGCCGCTGCAGGAATGGGTCGCGCGATATCAGGGTGACTGGGCAGACGCCGCTCTGAACGCCTATGGTCAATTGGCTGGCAGCAGCCTGATGGAGGCCGGCTTTCTGGCCAACGAGAACAAACCTGTGTTCAAGAGCCATGACCGCTATGGGCATCGCATTGACCTGATCGAGTTTCACCCCGCCTACCACGAACTGATGGCCGCCGGCATCGGCGCTGGGGTGACCAGTGCCCCCTGGAACGATCCGCGACCCGGGGCCCAGGTCGCACGCGCCGCCACCATGTATTTGCACAACCAGGCCGAAGCCGGCACCAGTTGCCCGATGACCATGACCTATGCCTGCGTGCCGGCGCTGCGCCTACAGCCCGACCTGGCCGAACACTGGCTGCCAAAAATCCTCTCGCGTCAGTACGACCCACGCAATCTGCCGATCGAACAGAAGACCGGGGCGACCATCGGCATGGCGATGACCGAGAAACAGGGCGGCACCGATGTACGCACCAACACCACCCGTGCCTACCCCATGGGCACAGGTGGCCCTGGACAGGCCTATGAACTAATCGGCCACAAGTGGTTCTGCTCAGCGCCCATGTGCGACGCCTTTCTCACCCTGGCGCAGACCGATAAGGGCTTGAGTTGCTTCCTGCTGCCGCGCCACCGCCCGGACGGCTCGCGCAACCAGTTCTACGTTCAGCGCCTGAAGAACAAGCTGGGCAACTGGGCCAATGCCTCCAGCGAGGTCGAGTTCCGCGGCGCACTGGCTTGGATGGTCGGTGCCGAGGGCCGGGGCGTACCCACCATCATCGAGATGGTCTCACTCACCCGCTTCGACTGCATGATCGGCTCCAGCTCGCTGATGCGCCAGGCCTTGACCCAGGCGGCGCACCACTGCGCCCACCGTAAGGTCGGCACCCGCGTACTCAGCGAGCAGCCGCTGATGCAGAACGTGCTGGCCGACCTGGCGCTGGAAAGCGAAGCCGCACTGGCGCTGACCATGCGCATGGGCAAGGCGCTGGACAACGCGCACGATGCACAGGAAGACAAGTTTGCCCGGCTGGTTACCGCCATCGGCAAATACTGGATCTGCAAACGCGCGCCGGGGATGATCAACGAAGCGCAGGAATGCCTGGGCGGCGCCGGTTACGTGGAAGAAACCATTCTGCCGCGGCTGTACCGCGAAGCACCGGTCAACTCGATCTGGGAAGGCTCCGGCAACGTACAGTGCCTGGATGTACTGCGCGCGCTGTCGAAGGAGCCGGGCGTGCTCGATGCACTCTTTGCCGAGCTGGGTGACGGTCACGGTTCTTCGGAACTCAAGCAGCGCATCGAGCGAATCAAGCAGCAGTTTGCCGACACCGACGACATTCAATACCGCGCCCGCCAGCTGACCGAAGACGTCGCCATTGCGCTGCAAGCCAAGCTGCTGCTGGAGGCCGGTAACAGCGTAGTGTCCGATGCCTTCATCGCCAGCCGTTTGGGCGAGCACGGCCAGGCCTACGGCACCCTGCCCAGGGGCCTTGAGGTTGATGCATTGGTCGCCCGATCCACCCCCACAAGCCTGTGAGGAAGTAGCATGTCAATTGAACAGAAAGCCATCGAGGCACGCGTAGCAGACGGCTTCAAGCGGGCCAACTTCATTGTCGATCTGGGTATCGAGGCAACCGCCTGCGGAGCGGGTTGGGTGGAGGCCGAGATGCCCATCCTGCCGCGCCACCTGCAACAGGGCGGTTTTGTGCATGCCGGGGTGCAAAGCACCCTGGCTGACCACACCGCGGGCGCTGCTGCTGCCACCCTGCTGGACGAGGGTTTCAGTCTGTTGACCATTGAGTTCAAGGTGAACCTGCTGCGCCCAGCCCTGTGCGATACCCTGCAGTGCCGCGCAGAGGTACTCAAACCCGGCAAGCAGGTCTGTGTGGTCGAGTCAGAGGTGTTTGCTATAAACAACGGCGAGAAACGGTTGTTCAGCAAGACGATGGTGACCCTTGCAGTGCTGCCTGTTGCCGCTACACTGCCGCGCTGACCTGCCGCCGGATAGCCCGCATGAAACAACGCCCCCGCTCAGCTCAACGCCCTGGCCCCGCCGGCAAACCGCGCCGGCAGGCCGCTGCGCCGCCCGCCAATCCACAACTGATTGCGCTGAACAAGCCGTTCGACGTGCTCACCCAGTTTACCGATGGCCAGGGCCGCGCCACCCTCAAGGATTTCATCACCTTGAGCGGCGTCTACCCTGCCGGCCGACTCGACCGCGACAGCGAAGGCCTGTTGCTGCTGACCAACGATGGCCGGTTACAGGCGCGCATTACCGACCCGAAGCACAAGCTGGCCAAGACTTATTGGGTGCAGGTAGAGGGCGAACCCAGTGCCGAACAGCTCGACCAGCTGCGCGCCGGCCCGGAGCTGAACGACGGCCCAACCCGCCCCGCCGAGGTAGAGCAGATAACCGAACCCGACCTCTGGCCACGCCACCCACCGGTGCGCTTTCGCAAGAGCGTGCCCACAAGCTGGCTGGCCATCACCATCCGCGAGGGTCGCAACCGGCAGGTCCGCCGCATGACCGCCGCCGTCGGCCTGCCCACCCTGCGCCTGGTGCGCGTACGCATCGGCGACTGGCAGCTGGGTGACCTGGCGCCCGGGCAATGGCGTCACGAACCGCTCTAAAATCGCGACAAACCAGAGCATTGTGGAAGTTCCGAAGCCCCGAGGGTCAGCAATAAAAAGGGGCGTCGCCAGACACCCCTTTTTGACCGACCCCAACCCGCTCTCAATAGCGCAGCCCAAACACACGGAAGACAAAACCCAGCAACCAGATGGGACCAATCAGCAGGAACTGTACGTCCTTGAAGAACGACGGCTTCTTGCCCTCAAGGTGATGACCGATGAACTGACCAACCCAGGCCAGCACAAAAATGGCCACGCAGGGCCAGAATACGTAGGTCATCAGGCTGAGGATCAGCAGCATCAACAAAGAAAGCACCAGCATGACCGCCGCAATACGCCACGACAGAGTGAGGTAGAACACCAAGGCTGCCGCTACGGCCAGCATCGACACCCAGGGGTGAATGGCCCAGAGAATCCCCAGCACACTGAAGGTGATCAGCGGCACGCAAATCCAGTGCAGCAGCTTGTTCATCGGATTGCGATGGCTTTCGCCATACTCATCGAACCATTGGTCAATCGCTTTCATAAACCACCTTGTTATAGGTATGAATTGGCTTTGTTTACTGTCTCACAGTGTAGACAAAGCACAAGCAGCAACCAATGTCGCAAGGCGCCATACTCAGTGTCATTGACAACCCCTGCCGCAGCGGCGATCCTCTGACTCGCGCCGATTGGCGTCCCCGTTCGCGGAAAGGGCTGCGCCCGCTGTACCCACCTTTGAATTTGTCCATACGACACCCAGCCTGCTTGGCGGACACAGGCCCGATAAGGGGATCGTATGTCTACAAGTAACACCCAACCCAACCCGATAAGTCATGGCCGGCTCAACCTTGAGCAGCAGCGCAAGCGCGCCAAGGAATTACTCAAAGCCTTGCAAACCGGCGACAGCCAGGCTCTGGCGCGCGTCAGCCGCTGGCTGGCACCGCGCAGCGCAGCATTGCGACTGGCCGACGCGCAACTGGTGACCGCCCGCGAAGCCGGCTTTGCCAGCTGGCCGAAGCTCAAGCAGCATATAGAGAGCATCGACCACGCCAATCGCCGGCTGCTGCGGCAAGGCGATGCCGACCTGAGAACCCTGCACATCCGCTGCGGTAGTGACATCCAGCACAGCCTGAAAACGGCCGGATTTACCGGTGATTTTCTGGAGTTCTCCGATCCCTATTGCATTGGCCCATTGCGCGATAGCGCACCCGACCAGCTAGAGCATGATCGCTCCATCTTCCTGGCCGGCGCCTTCGGGATGACGTTCCCCGACGTTGCAGCCCGTCAACGTCAGGCCTATGAGAAACTGCAACAACTGGACGCCTACGAGCGATTGGTACTCTGGTTTGAGCACGACAGTTACGATCAATTGATTCTGGCCTACCTGCTGCACCGGTTGCGCCAACTGCAACCCACTGCGCAGCTGGAGCTGATTGCGGTAGATCGCATCCCGGGCGTACAGCGCTTTATCGGCATAGGCCAGCTCGCACCGGAGCTGCTCAGCTGGTTATGGCCGCAGCGCAAACCGGTCAACGCTGCCCTGCTCCAGCTTGGCAGCGAGGCCTGGCAGGCGCTGACCGCCGCCAACCCTGATGAACTGCTGCAGTTGATCAACCGCGGTACGCCTGCCCTGCCGATGCTCGGCAAGGCACTGGAGCGGCACCTGCAACAATTGCCAGGCGAGCATGACGGTCTGGGGCTCACCGAACGACTGACGCTGCACATAGTCGCGGCAAGAGGGCCATTGAGTGTCGGCCAGGCCTTCAGCCAATTGATGCGCGAAGCCGAGCCGCTGCCCTACCTGGGCGATCTGATGTTCTGGTGGTTGCTGCAACCTCTGCTGAACGGGCAAACGCCATTGCTGCAGACAAGTCAGAATCAGCTGGACTGGCCGCACCGGCAATTGCAGCTCAGCGCTACCGGCAAGCAGGTACTGCGCGGTGAAGCCGACGGTTTTGCCGCCCGTGGCGACCGTGACTACTGGGTGGGCGGCGTGCACCTGGTGCCCGGCCAGGTCCATTGGCGCTATGACGCCGAGCACCGGCAACTGCGGCTGCACAGCAGCTGAGACCGCGCGTCGCTGCCCGATGGCGGCGCGAGATGTTAAGCTAGCCCATTGTTCGCAGGGCCATGGCCGCCGCCACGCCCTGCCTCCCATACCGTCAACAAGCCGGAATTGACCTCAATGCCCCAACCCAATCCCTTCAAGCCCATTGTTCTCTGCCTCTCCGGCCATGACCCGAGCGGCGGCGCCGGCTTGCAGGCGGATATCGAAGCGCTGCTGGCCCAGGGCTGCCATGCGGCAGCGGCGGTCACCGCGCTGACCGTGCAGAACACCGTGGATGTCAGTGACTTCCGCGTGCTCGACCGTGAATGGGTGCTGGCCCAGGCCAACGCCGTACTCAGTGATATGCCGGTGTCGGCGGTCAAACTGGGTATGCTGGGCAACGTCGAGATGGTTGATACCGTGATCGAGCTGATGCAGGCCAACCCGGGGCTACCGCTGGTGTGCGATCCGGTTCTGCGCGCCGGTGGCGGCGGCTCCCTCGGCAAGGACGATATTGGCTTTGCACTACGTGAGCGACTGCTGCCCTTGGCGCTCATCGCTACACCCAACCTGCCAGAGGCGCGCTTGTTGGCAGAGCTGCCCGAGGGGAGCGCGGACGAGTGCGCCGCCAAGTTGCTGCCCTATTGTCAGAACCTGCTGATCACCGGTGGTCACGGCGATGAGGCCGAGATTCACAACCGCCTGTACTGCCGCGATGGTAGTCAACATGACTTCACCTGTGCACGCCTGCCGGGCAGCTACCACGGCTCCGGCTGCACCCTGGCCAGCGCCTTGAGCGGCCGCCTGGCACTGGGCGAGGAGCTGGTCAGCGCCGTGCGTTCGGCACTCGACTACACCTGGCGCACACTGCGTGACGCCGAGCAGCCCGGCCATGGCCAGTACGTGCCACGGCGCCTGCCACTGGATTTCTGCTCATGAGTGAGCGGGGCTTGTACGCCATCACCGACAGCGCCCTGCTGGCCGATGGCAAACTGCTGCCCTATGTAGAGGCCGCGCTGCGCGGTGGTGCGCGCTGGCTGCAGTACCGCGATAAAAGCCAGGACGCCAGCCGCCGGCTGGATGAAGCCAGCCAACTGGCCCAGCTGTGCAAAAATCACCATTGCCAGTTAATCATCAATGACGACCTGGCGCTGGCCAGTCGCCTGGGCGTGGGCCTGCACCTGGGTCAGGAAGACGGCTCGCTGCGCGAAGCGCGCCAGCAATTGGGTTCGCAGGCGCTGATCGGTGCCACCTGCCACGCCAGCCTCGATCTGGCCGAGCAGGCCGTCAGCGACGGAGCCAGCTACATCGCCTTCGGCCGCTTCTTTCAGTCGGTCACCAAACCCGGTGCGCCGGCAGCCACGCCTGTGCTGCTGCAGCAGGCACGCCAACGCTTCCGCTTGCCGATCATTGCCATCGGCGGCATTACCTTGCACAACGCGCCGCAATTGCTCGGCGCCGGCGCCGATTATCTGGCCGTGATCAATGGCCTGTTCGGCGCGCCGGATGCTGACGCTGTGCAACTTCGCGCCAGCACCTTCAGTCAACTTATTAACGCCTGTTGAGAGACTTAGTCATGTCCCGTACCGAGACCCGTTCCCAATCCCTGTTTGCCAGCGCCCAGAAACACATCCCCGGTGGCGTTAACTCGCCGGTTCGCGCGTTCAAAAGCGTGGGCGGCACGCCGCTGTTCTTCAAACACGCCGAAGGCGCCTACGTTACCGATGAAGACGACAAGCGCTACGTGGATTACGTCGGTTCTTGGGGCCCGATGATTCTTGGCCACAGTCACCCCGATGTGCTGGACGCCGTACGCAACCAGCTGCAGCACGGCCTGTCCTACGGCGCACCCACGGCGATGGAAACCGAGATGGCCGATCTGGTCTGCCAACTGGTGCCGTCGATGGATATGGTGCGCATGGTCAGTTCCGGCACCGAGGCGACCATGAGCGCTATCCGCCTGGCGCGCGGTTATACCGGCCGCGATAGCATCATCAAGTTCGAGGGCTGTTACCACGGCCATTCCGACAGCCTGCTGGTCAAGGCCGGTTCCGGCGCTCTGACTCAGGGCGTACCCAACTCCGCCGGCGTACCCGCCGCCTTTGCCAAACACACGCTGACGCTGCCCTTCAACGACATTCAGGCCGTGCGCGAAACACTGGCCAAGGTTGGCCAGGAGGTCGCCTGCATCATCGTCGAGCCGGTTGCCGGCAACATGAACTGCGTCCCGCCGGCACCCGGTTTCCTGCAGGGCCTGCGCGAGGCCTGCGACGAGCACGGCGTGGTGCTGATCTTCGACGAGGTGATGACCGGTTTCCGCGTGGCACTGGGCGGTGCCCAGGCCTATTACGAGGTAACTCCCGACCTCACCACCTTCGGCAAGATTATCGGCGGCGGCATGCCGGTGGGCTGCTTTGGCGGCAAGCGCGCAGTCATGGAGCAGATCGCTCCGCTGGGCCCGGTGTATCAGGCCGGCACCTTGTCGGGTAATCCGCTGGCCATGGCCGCCGGCCTGACCACGCTCAAGCTGATCAGCCGCGAAGGCTTCCATGCCGAACTCACCGACTACACCAGTCGTCTGCTGGCCGGCCTGCAGGACCGCGCGGACGCCGCCGGCGTGCCCTTCGTGACCACCCAGGCGGGCGGCATGTTTGGCCTGTATTTCTCTGGCGCCGACGACATCGTCACCTTCGACGACGTTATGGCCAGCGACGCCGATCGCTTCAAGCGCTTCTTCCACCTGATGCTCGACGGCGGTGTGTACCTGGCGCCCAGCGCCTTCGAGGCTGGCTTCACCTCCATTGCCCACGGCGACACTGAACTGCAGATCACCCTGGATGCGGCCGAAAAGGCCTTCGCCGCCCTATGATCAGCCTTGCCTACGGGCTGCTCTGTATGAGCCTGCTCGCAGTGGGGTACTGGCTATGGCAGCGACGCGAGGGCCTCAGCGATAACGCCCGCGGAGCCCTCACCGCTGCACTGCTGGCGCTGCTGCTACCGGCGGTCAGTAGCCTGCTGTTGGCGCTCGACACGCTGGGGCTGGGCAGCACCCTTACCCATATACAGCGTATTTTCGGTCTTGCCGCGCAAAGTATCAGTCTGCCATTACTTGGCCTGGCCAGCTTCTACCTGGCCTTTGGCCTGCGCTGGCAGGCCGCCAATTGGGGGCGGATTCTGCTGGCTTTGATGGCCGCATTTGAACTGACGCGGCGCATGGACCTGCAGCACGGTTATCAGTGGAGTATCAGCCTCTTGGGCCTGCTATTGCTGGTACTGGGCTGCCTGTTGATTCTGCGCCGAGACGCGCGCCCGCTAATGGCTGCGGCGGCGACCTGCATTGGCCTGCTGGCGCCGCTATTCAGTCCAGACGCGCCGGCGCTCGCCGCGCTGGTTGATGGCTCGGCCCTGGTCTACTGGCTATTCCCCGCCTTGCTGGGCACCGGCCTGGCAGTTGGCCTGTTGAGCGAACAGGCGCACAATAGACCCAGCGACGCCCCTTCGGCGCCCGCCACCGAGAGGACCTGAACTCGCCATGTTCCGCCAGCTGCCAAGGCTCATTCTGCTCAGCCTGCTGTTACCTGCAAGCCAGAGCTATGCCGAGACTGACAATACCCTGTTGATCAGCGCTGATGACCGCTGCGCTTTTGAGCGCGTGGACGAGGAAAGCCTGCAACTGGCGATCGATACCTGCATCAGCGCGGCCGAGGGCGGCGACATGAAGGCCCAGTACGAGCTGGGCCAGCTCTACTACAGCGGCGAACGAGTAACGCAGGACTACGCCACCGCCCTGCAATGGCTGGAACAGGCGTCCATTCAGGGCGAACCACGCGCCCAGTACCGCCTAGGCATGATGCACTTTCAGGGTGAAGGCGTGCAGCGTAACTTGGCGCAGGCCTACATTATCCTGAAAATGGCCTCCATCAACGGTCACGATGCCGCCATGGACAGCGCTGACCTGGTAGCACTGCAGATGAACCAGCAGGAGATGAATGCCGCCACCCACGTGCTGGGAACCTTGTTTCGCGATTATCTGGCGCAGATTCGGGAAGAGCAGTTGAATGGAACGCTGAAGATGGAAGAGCCTCAGTTGCAGCCTGATTCTAATGCGCAGGAGATTGAGGAGTTGTTGGAGTAGGCGCCAAACCAGCGATTATCCGGTATATCCATAACTTCGACCGTCGACTTGCGCTGATGGCAACGTCGTGCGCTGTTTGAACTAGCGGCTGAGCTCACTTCCGTTTTCGCCCTTAGGCGAGCCAAGGGGCATGCTTGCCCATGCCCCCTTAGCGATCCCCCAGGGCACCCAGCTGCGCGGCCCAAAGGTTTGCTGCGTTGCTCGAGCTACCGGGGACGCGCGCGAACTCGGCGCTTTGCACCTCAGACACCGCGCACGTCCTTTTTCCCGGCAGCTCTGCGCTACTCGCCCGCTCAGATGGGACTATGAATCCGTGTTGCTGCTAGTTTTTCAAGTTCGGTCCAACAAACCAAACCCAGGAACGGCACCGATCTCCAGCTCTTCGTCCCCTTCCAAGCTGCCGAGTAACGCAGGGGTTGAGCGATTGAGCCGAGGACTGTCTGAGCGAAGCGAGTTCCGCAGGCGCGCTCAACACCGAGCAACGCAGGGAAGCCGCAGGCCAGCTTGGTCGGGGTGGATTTCTTTTGGTTATCTTTTCTTTGGCCATTCAAAGAAAAGTAACTCGCCGGAAAAGGCGAAAGGCATGCTCAAAAGCAGCACAGCAAGCAGCTATACTCGAATCCCAATCTAATCTCTAGAATCCGCGCCAGCCTGGTCAACTATCCGACCGCGGCGGCATCGGAAAATGCATCACATTACTGCCGCCATCACCCTTGGCCTCACTGATCTTCGCGGTACCCACTCGCTCAACCTCGTCTATGCGAATGATCGAATGCACCGGAATAAAGCTGCGCTTGACGCCATCAAACTGATTTTTCAGCTTTTCTTCACCTGGATCGACTACCAGTTGGGAGCGCTCACCGAAGATCAACTCTTCGATTTCCATAAAGCCCCACAGCTCGCTCTGAAAAATCTGCTGTGCGTAGAGTTCGAACACCTGTCCCTGGTTGTTAAAGATAACCCGGAAAACCGGCTGACTTTCTTTACTCATAGCGGGATGACCAACACCTTGAAAAACGCGTGAACGCCGCGGCGGCTGCCGTTCGGCGGGCGCGCATCATAGCACAGCGCGGGGCATAACAAAGGCCCCTGCTTGTGTGTATAATCGCCCCTTTTCTCAAGCGATGCCCAGCGTAGATCCCATGGCCAAAAAACTCTTTATCCAGACCCACGGTTGCCAGATGAACGAGTACGACAGTTCACGTATGGCAGACCTGCTCGGTGAGCACCAGGCAATGGAGCTGACCGACAATGCAGACGAGGCAGACGTGATTCTGCTCAACACCTGCTCGATCCGGGAAAAGGCACAGGAAAAGGTGTTTTCCCAGTTGGGGCGCTGGCGACCGCTGAAAGAGAAAAACCCTGATCTGATCATTGGCGTGGGTGGTTGCGTGGCCAGTCAGGAAGGTGATGCGATTCGCAGTCGTGCGTCCTACGTGGATGTAGTCTTCGGCCCGCAAACGCTGCACCGTCTGCCCGAGATGATTGACGCCGCACGCACCACGCACAAACCGCAAGTGGATGTCAGCTTCCCGGAAATCGAGAAGTTCGACCGCCTGCCTGAACCCCGCGTGGACGGCCCCACCGCGTTTGTGTCGGTAATGGAAGGTTGCAGCAAGTACTGTAGCTTCTGCGTAGTGCCCTACACCCGTGGCGAAGAGGTCAGTCGCCCCTTTGATGACGTGCTGGCGGAAGTGATTCACCTGGCCGAGAACGGCGTGCGCGAAGTTACCCTGCTGGGCCAGAACGTGAATGGCTACCGTGGCGTGACCCATGACGGCAGCATCGCCGATCTGGCCGACCTGATCCGCGTGGTCGCTGCCGTGGACGGCATCGACCGGATTCGCTACACCACATCCCATCCGCTCGAGTTTTCCGACAGCCTGATTCAGGCCCACGCCGAAGTGCCAGAACTGGTGAAGTACCTGCACCTGCCGGTGCAGTCCGGCTCCGACCGCGTACTGGCGGGCATGAAGCGCAATCACACCGCGCTGGAATACAAGTCCCGCGTGCGCAAGCTGAGAGCCGCAGTGCCAGACATCATCCTCAGCTCTGACTTCATCATCGGCTTCCCAGGTGAAACGGATCGCGATTTCGAGCAAACCATGAAACTGGTAGAGGATGTGGGTTTTGACTTCTCCTACTCTTTTATCTACAGCGCGCGCCCCGGCACGCCAGCCTCCGATCTGCCCGACGACACCCCCGACGAGGCCAAGAAGCAGCGCCTGCAGATTCTGCAGAATCGCCTTAACCAGCAGGGGTTCGAGAACAGTCGCCGCATGGCCGGCACCACCCAGCGCATTCTGGTGACCGACTACTCGAAGAAGGACCCTGGCATGCTACAGGGCCGCACCGAGCACAACCGTATCGTCAACTTCCGCAGCAATAACCCGCAGTTGATCGGCCAGTTTGTCGACGTACAGATCGACGAGGCTTTGCCCCACTCGTTGCGCGGCACCCTGCTCAGCGAGACACTGCATTAACGCGATGCGCTCTGCCCAACGCTGTGCGCTGCCATTTCCCGCTGCGAGCCTTGCGACCAGCGGAAAAGGCAGTGCTTTGCAGAGCCCTGTTTGCGCGCTATTCTGTCGTTTCATCCATGCCATCTGGCGACCTAACGGACTATTTTGAACGCACCTCTACATATTCATCGCTTCAGCATCGAACCAGTCGATTCACGACGTTTCGCCGCCCTCTGCGGCCAGTTCGATGAAAACCTCCACCTGATCGAGCAGCGCCTTGGTATCGAAGTGCGCAACCGCGGCAATCATTTCGAGCTGATTGGCGAAGAAGCCATTACCCGCTCTGCCGAGGCCGTGCTGCGTCAGCTGTATCGCGAAACCCGTGACAGCAAGGACCTGAGCCCCGATACCGTGCACTTGTTTCTGCAGGAGTCCGGTCTCGAAAGCCTGAGCGAAACCCTGAATCAGACCGGCGACAATCGGCCGGTGATTCTGCGTACCCGACGCATGACCATTCAACCGCGCGGGCCGAACCAGCAAAGCTATGTGCGCTCGATTCAGGAGCACGACATCAACTTCGGCATTGGCCCTGCCGGTACCGGCAAGACCTATCTGGCCGTAGCCTGCGCGGTGGACGCGCTCGAGCGCGAACAGATCAGTCGCATTCTGCTGGTGCGCCCAGCGGTAGAGGCCGGCGAGAAACTGGGTTTTTTGCCCGGCGACCTGGCACAGAAGATCGATCCCTACCTGCGCCCCTTGTACGATGCACTCTACGAGATGCTCGGGTTTGAGCAGGTGACCAAGCTTATCGAACGCCAGGTCATTGAGGTTGCACCGCTGGCCTACATGCGGGGCCGCACTCTGAATAACAGCTTCATCATCCTTGATGAAAGCCAGAACACCACGCTGGAACAGATGAAAATGTTCCTCACGCGCATCGGCTTCGGTTCAACCGCCGTCATCACCGGTGACATTACCCAGGTGGACCTGCCGCGCGGCACCAAGTCGGGTCTCGGCCATGTGATCCAGGTACTCAAGGATGTCAAAGGCATCGGCTTCACCCACTTCCTGTCCAAGGACGTGGTGCGTCACCCGCTGGTGCAGCGCATAGTCGAAGCCTACGATCTGTTTGAACAGCAGCAGGAAGCCGAGCGCGAAGAACGCAAGAATGAGCAAGGCAAGAATGAGCATTGAGCTCGACATTCAGCGTGCCTCGGACGCGCCTGACCAGCCCGACGACGACAGCTTTTTACGCTGGGTCGGGCTGGCACTGGGCACCAGTACTGACCGTGAGCTGACCATTCGCCTGGTGGACGCAGACGAAGGCCGCGACCTCAATCACACCTGGCGCGGCAAGGATTACGCGACCAACGTACTCTCCTTTCCGGCCGACCTCCCCCCCGAACTGGACCTGCCGCTACTGGGCGATCTGGTGGTCTGCGTACCTGTGGTTGCCCGCGAGGCACAGGAACAGGGCAAGCCACTGCACGCGCACTGGGCACATATGGTTATACACGGCTGCTTGCATTTGCTCGGTTACGACCATATTGACGACACCGAAGCAGACGAAATGGAAGCCCTGGAACGCGACTTGCTTGCGCAACTGGGTATTGCCGACCCCTATCTAGATGACAATGAGTAAGGATCAATGAGCGAAGATCGATCGACCAATGGGCATAAGTCCTGGCTGGACAAACTGGTCCAGGCTTTTGTCCATGAACCCAAGAACCGCCAGGAATTGCTGGAACTGTTGCGCGAGGCGCACGCCAACGAAGTCCTGGATATCGAGGCCCTGTCGATCATCGAAGGCGCCCTGCAGGTCAGCGACATGCAGGTACGGGACATCATGGTCCCGCGCTCGCAGATGACTACCATCAAAGCCAGCCAGACGCCACGCGAGTTCCTCCCAGAAGTGATTGAAGCAGCGCATTCGCGCTTCCCGGTGATTGGCGACGGCATCGACGATGTGCTGGGCGTGCTGCTCGCCAAGGATCTGCTGCCCCTGTTGCTCGAAGACAACATGGAGCGCTTCAACATCAAGGACATTCTGCGCCCGGCCACCTTTGTGCCGGAATCCAAACGCCTAAATGTATTGCTCAAAGAGTTTCGCGCCACGCGCAATCACATGGCAGTGGTGATAGACGAGTACGGTGGCGTTTCCGGCCTGGTAACCATCGAAGACGTCCTTGAGCAGATCGTCGGTGACATCGAAGACGAGCACGACGTGGACGAGGACAGCCAGATCAAGCCGTTGCCCAGTGGCGACTACCTGGTCAAGGGGCTGACTCCAATCGAGGAGTTCAACGAGCACTTTGAAACCGAATTCCCCGATGAAGAGTTCGACACTGTTGGCGGCCTGGTGATGAATGCCTTTGGCCATCTACCCAAGCGCAATGAAGTGGTCGAGCTGGACGGCTTCCGTGTACGCGTACTGAATGCCGATAGTCGCCGGGTTCATCTGTTGCGAGTTACCTTGGTCAATACCTAAGCACCTCTAAGGAACGGCATGTCTCTGCCTACTGCTCTGCTGGCCCGCCTGCGTGGACCTGGCCTGGTCGGCCACCTGATTGCGCTGCTGGCCGGCGCGCTCAGCACTCTGTCGTTCGCGCCCTACACTCTCTGGCCATTGGGCCTGCTCTCCATCGCCTTGCTGTATCAGGGACTGAGCCAGGTCAGCAACAAGCAAGCTGCCATACGCGGCGGTGCCTGGGGTATGGGCTTGTTTGTTTCAGGCGTGTCTTGGATTTACATCAGTATCCATCTGCACGGCAACGCCTCACCTTTGCTGGCCGGCTTTCTGACCGGAGGCCTTGAGCTTGGCCTGTCGCTGTTCATCGCGCTCTGCGCCTGGGTCTGGGTGCGCTTCTTCCGCACCGGAAGTGCCTGGTTTGACAGCCTCGGCTTCGCCGCCATCTGGGTAGCACAGGAGGTGTTTCGCAGCTGGTTTCTTACCGGCTTCCCTTGGCTTTATCACGGTTACGCCCACACCCACACCTGGCTCAATGGCTACGCCCCCCTTGGCGGTGTCTGGCTGCTGGGCGCCATCTCCGTGTTCATGGCCTGCCTGCTGAGCGAGTGGCGCTTGCTTCGCCAGCCACTGCAATGCAGTCTGGCCGCACTCTTGGTGGCCGCGCTCTGGCTGGGTGGCTACGGTCTGCAGCGCATCGACTGGACCAGCACCAAAGGCCAACCGCTCAGCGTCAATCTGGTGCAGGCCAATATCGAGCAATCACGCAAGTGGGACCCAGACTACATCACCCACACCCTCTCGCTTTACCGCGACCTGACCTATGCACAACCGGCAACCGACCTGGTGGTCTGGCCGGAAACCGCGGTGCCGGTGCTGCAGAGCCAGGGGCAATACTTTGTCGACGGCGTCGCCGCCAATCTGGCAGAGCGTGGCAGCACCCTGATCACCGGCATTCCGGTGGATGAAATGAGCCCCGACGGCCTGCGCATCTATAACGGCATCATGGTCGGTGGCAGCCAGCCGCAAAGCGAGTACTTGAAGCAGAAACTGGTGCCCTTTGGCGAATACGTGCCGCTGGAAGAGCTTCTGCGGGGGCTGATCGACTTTTTCAACCTGCCGATGTCCAGCTTCAGCAAGGGCCCGACCGATCAGGCGCCGCTGCTGGCTGCCGGCTACCGTTTGGCGCCGCTGATCTGCTATGAAGCGGTTTACCCCGACTTCGCCGCGAAACAGGCTGCCCAGAGCGACCTGCTGATCACCATCAGCAACGACAGCTGGTTTGGTAGCTCCATCGGCCCGCTGCAGCACCTGCAGATGGCCCAGATGCGCGCTATTGAGGCACAGCGCTGGATGATTCGCGCCACCAACAACGGCGTTACCGCACTGATCGACCAGCACGGCGAGATACGCACGCGCATTCCGCAGTTTCAGCAGGAAGTCTTGCTCGGTGAAGTGCAACCCATGACTGGACTAACGCCCTACCTGCGCTGGCGCAGCGCGCCACTGGGGCTGGCGGTTATCTCAGTGCTGCTGATTGCGGTGCTGCGTCGACGGCGGCAGCACGCCGGGTAACGGCGTTCTGCTGTCGAGAGTTTCCAGGATCCGCCAGAGCACGGCCAGATCCTCACGGCTCAGGCCCTGCACTTCCAGCTCGGTCACGCCTGCTCCCTGAAAGCCGGTAAGCCACTGGCGGGTATGCGCCATGTCCAGCGCCTGGTCAAGACGGCGCAAGATTCGTCCGTAGGAGGAATCTTTCTGTCGATGGACCACTGTCTCCGGCGCTCTCCAGCTCATACTTTACCTCCAGAGGTAATTATCAGGTCGCCCCCCTCCCAGGGTCGCGTTGCTTCGTGTCTCACTCTGAGGATAGACCCGTCGCAGCACGCAGATGTCGCCCGGCGACGAATGGCATATGACTACCTGTGGCGGGCCTGGTGGTGTATCCTGCCCCATTACTTTTCCGCCACCATTCGCCACTACGAGCCTTCAGACCCACGCCATGCAAGAACAGTATTCACCGAGTGATATCGAAGCCGCCGCACAGACTGACTGGGACAACGCAGAGGCGTTCAAGGTCAGCGAAACACCGGATCAGGACACCTTCTACTGCCTGTCGATGTTCCCCTACCCCAGCGGCAAGCTGCATATGGGCCATGTGCGCAACTACACCATCGGTGACGTGATCGCGCGCTATCAGCGCATGCAGGGCAAGAACGTGCTGCAACCCATGGGCTGGGATGCCTTCGGCATGCCGGCGGAAAACGCGGCAATGAACAACAAGGTCGCCCCCGCCGAGTGGACCTACTCCAACATCGACTACATGCGCACCCAGCTGAAAAGCCTGGGGCTGGCCATCGACTGGTCGCGTGAAGTGACCACCTGCAAACCGGATTACTATCGCTGGGAACAGTGGCTGTTCACCAAGCTGTTCGAAAAGGGCGTGATCTATCGCAAGAATGGCACCGTCAACTGGGACCCGGTGGACCAGACCGTACTGGCCAACGAGCAAGTTATCGACGGCAAGGGCTGGCGCTCCGGGGCGCTGATCGAGAAGCGCGAAATCCCCATGTACTATTTCGCCATTACCGATTACGCCGAAGAGCTGCTCAGTTCACTGGATGACCTGCCGGGCTGGCCCGAACAGGTCAAAACCATGCAGCGCAACTGGATCGGCAAATCGGTCGGTATGGAAGTGCACTTCCCCTACGATACCGCCAGCATCGGCGAAGACGGCAAGCTCAAGGTCTTTACCACCCGCCCGGATACCCTGATGGGCGCCACCTATGTCGCGGTGGCCGCAGAGCACCCCCTGGCGACCCTGGCCGCCAAAAATGACAGCAAACTGCAGGCGTTTATCGACGAATGCAAGCGCGGCGGCGTCGCCGAGGCCGACATTGCCACCCAGGAAAAGAAAGGCATGCCCACGCCGCTCTTCGTCAAGCACCCGCTGACCGGCGAGAAGCTGCCAGTCTGGGTCGCCAACTACGTGCTGATGACCTACGGCGAAGGCGCAGTGATGGCCGTGCCAGCACACGACGAGCGCGACTTCGAGTTCGCCAGCAAGTTTGGACTGCCGATCAAAGCGGTAATCCGCACTTCCGCCGGCGACAGCACGCCCGCGCCCTGGCAAGACGCTTACGGTGAAAAGGGCGAACTGATCAACTCGGAAGAGTTCGACGGTCTCGACTTTGCCAGCGCTTTCACTGCCATCGGCGATGTACTGGAGCAGAACAGCCTGGGCGCACCGCGCACCCAGTTCCGCCTGCGCGACTGGGGCATCAGCCGGCAGCGCTACTGGGGCTGCCCTATTCCGATCATCCATTGCGACAGCTGCGGCGATGTACCTGTGCCGGAAGATCAACTGCCGGTCGTGTTGCCGGAGGACGTAGTACCCGATGGCGCCGGCTCACCGCTGGCCAAAATGGCCGAATTCTATGACTGCAGTTGCCCCAAGTGCGGCGCGGCAGCCAAGCGCGAAACCGATACCATGGATACCTTCGTGGAAAGCTCGTGGTACTTCGCGCGCTACGCTTCACCCCATTATGAACAGGGCATGGTCGACCCCAAGGCAGCGAACCACTGGCTACCGGTCGATCAGTACATCGGCGGCATAGAGCACGCAATTCTGCACCTGCTGTACGCGCGCTTCTTTACCAAGCTGATGCGTGACGAGGGTCTGATTGAGGCCAGCGAGCCGTTCAAGAATCTGTTGACCCAGGGCATGGTGATCGCGGAAACCTATTACCGCCTGGAAGACAATGGCAGCAAAACCTGGTTCAACCCGGCCGACGTGGTGGTCGAGCGCGATGCAAAAGGCAAGATCCTCGCAGCCAAGCTGGCCAGCGATGGTCAGCCGGTCGAGATCGGCGGCATTGAGAAAATGTCCAAATCGAAGAACAACGGCGTCGACCCGCAAGCAATGATCGAACAGTACGGCGCCGACACCTGCCGCCTGTTCATGATGTTTGCGTCGCCGCCGGACATGAGCCTGGAGTGGTCTGATTCCGGCGTAGAAGGCGCTTTCCGCTTCCTGCGCCGTGTTTGGCGCCTGAACCATGCCTTCGTCAGCAAAGGTGGCGCAAAGGAAGCGCTGGATCTGAGCAGCCTGAGCGACGCACAGAAAGACATTCGCCGCGCCATCCATCTGGCCATCAAGCAGGCCAGCCAGGATATCGGTCAGCACCACAAGTTCAATACCGCCATTGCCGCGGTCATGACATTGATGAACGTGCTGGAGAAGGCACCGCAGGACAGCGGCCAGGACCGCGCCCTGCTGCAAGAAGGCCTGGAAACGGTCGCGCTGCTGCTCGCGCCCATCGCCCCACACATCTGTCACAGCTTGTGGCAGGCGCTGGGGCACAGCGACGCCATCATTGACGCCCGCTGGCCGCAACTGGATGAAAGCGCCTTGACCCAAGACACCCTGCAGCTGGTCATTCAGGTCAACGGCAAACTGCGCGGACATATTGACGTAGCTGCGGACACCAGCCGTAATGCCATAGAAGCCGCCGCGCGGGAAAACGAGAATGTGCAGCGCTTTACCGAAGGTCTGACCATCCGCAAGGTGATCGTGGTACCCGGTAAACTGGTCAACATTGTCGCCAACTGATTAATGCAACGGAGAGCCAAGATGTCCCTGAACACCCCTCGTCTGCTGCTGGGCTGCGCTGTACTGGGCGCCGCACTGCTCGCTTCCGGTTGCGGCTTTCAGCTGCGCGGCACCGGCGTCGACAACGTCGATCTGAACGAGCTGGACGTTACCGCCCGCAACCGCTACGGACAAACATATCAGCAGGTACTGGAAGCATTGGAGATTGACGGGGTTCGCGTCACTCCCAGCGCACCCTACCAGTTGCAACTACTCAACGAGTCACAGGGCCGCCGCGCCGTCAGCTACACCAGCCGCGCCACCCCGGCAGAATATGAGCTGACCAGCAATCTGACTTTCCAGATCGCCGACCGCCAGGGCCGCTCGCTGATTGGTCCCGAGACGCTGAACACCCGTCGCACCTACGTGAACGACAAGGACAACATCATCGGTACCACCGAAGAAGAAACCCTGCTGCGTAACGAGATGCGTGGCGACCTGACCCGGCAGCTGCTGTTCCGCCTGTCGAGCCTGACCGAAACCGAGCTCTCCGCACGCGAACAGACGCTCGACCAAGAGCAGATGCCCTGAGCGCGCCATGAAGCTGAACGCGGCGCAACTGCCACGCCAGCTCAAGGAAGGCCTTGCCGCGGTCTACGTTGTCAGTGGCGATGAGCCGCTGCTGTGCGGCGAGGCCGAGGACCTGATCCGCAAGGCGTGTCGGGCTGCCGGTAGTGAAGAGCGCCAGGTGTTCCATGCCGAGCGCAACTTCGACTGGTCGCAGCTCTACGAGGCCAGTCATAGCCTTTCGCTGTTTGCCCAACAGCGCCTGCTTGAACTGCGTCTGCCTTCCGGCAAGCCCGGAGACCAGGGTGCCAAGGCGTTGCTCGGTTATCTCGAGCAACCGCCCACCGATACCACCTTGCTGATCAGCCTGCCGAAACTGGACGGTACCGCCATGCGCAGCAAGTGGGCCAAGGCACTGCTTGATCATGCCGACAGCCGCTTTGTGCAAATCTGGCCCATCGAGGCACATCAGTTGCCCAACTGGATGCGCGAGCGCCTGGCGTCGGCCGGCCTGCAGGCCAGCCCCGAGGCTCTGGAGCTGCTCTCGGCACGGGTAGAAGGCAACCTGCTGGCTGCTGCACAGGAAATAGAAAAGCTCAAACTCTTCTGCAGTGAAGGCAGCCTCGATCTGGACACCGTCCAACAGGTGGTAGCCGACAGTGCCCGCTTCGACGTTTTCAATCTGACTGACGCCATGTTGCTGGGCCAAGCTCAGCAGGCGCTACGCATACTTCAGGGCCTGCGCGGAGAAGGTGTCGAGGCGCCGGTCGTGCTGTGGGCGCTGACCCGCGAGCTACGCACCCTGGCCAGCATCGCGCAGGACAGCTACCGCGGCATTCCGCTGGACAAGGTCTTCGCCAGTCAGCGCCCACCGGTTTGGGACAAACGCAAACCCGTGATGAAAAGCGCACTGGAGCGCCATCCGGCTAGCGCTTGGGAAGACTGGCTGGGCGCAGCACAAACGGTGGATGAGCAGATCAAGGGCCAAGCGGCAGGCTCACCCTGGGATGGGCTTGCCCGCATTCTGGTTGAAGCGGCCGGCGTCAGACTGGCGCTCTAAACTCAGGTTGCCCGCTCAGCGCAGCAGCAAGAGCGGGCATTCGGTATTGCGCAGCATACCCGTGGTGGTACTGCCGACCAGAAACTGCCTGATCCGCGAATGCCCGTAGGCCCCCATCACGATCAGATCGATCTGCTCTTCGCGCTGGTAGGCCAGTAGCGTGGCTTCTACCTCGCCGCTGCGCTGCGCGGTGATAACCACGAATCCGGCTTGCTGCAAGCGCTGCCGTGCACTTTCCAGCCCGCGCATAATCTCATCAGTGACGTTGCCCACGGTCAGCAGGTGAATCGGTAAACCGGCAAACAAGGGACTCTGCGCCAGCATGTCGAGCGCCTTGCGGGTGCTGGGGCTGTTATCGAAGGCCAGCATCAGCCTGCGGGGCGCCTGGAATTCGCCGGTGGTGACCAATATAGGACGATGCAGGGTACGAATGACGCTCTCCAGGTGGCTACCGACGTGGCGTGCCAGCGAGTCACTGACCTCACCCTGACGGCCCATCACCAGCAAACGTATCTCACCTTCCAGCTCGCGCAGGGTATCGACCAGTTCACCGTGACGTTGGCGCGTCAGCGGCGTCTCGACCCCGTCGGCACGTGCGCGCTGCGCAGCAGCTTCCAGCATCACCTTGCCCTGCTCACGCAGCAGCCGGCCGCGTTGCTCATCCAGCTCGGCCAGCTCGACCAGCAGATGCTCGCGACTACCAAGGCCGATACTGCCGGATAGATCAGCGTGGGCCGGCGTCTGGCTGTGATCCAGCACATGCAAAAGCTCCAGCGGTGCCTGCAGGCGTTGGCTGGCCCAAGCAGCGTAGTCGCATACCGCGACCGCCGCGCCGGAGCCATCAATACAGGCTACGACCTTGGCCTGGCTCTCGCTCATCTGCTTCTCCTTGTTGTTGTAGCGCGCTCAATGCCCAATCAGTTGATCAGCGGCATCAGGCTTGTCGTGCACACCAAAGCGGTCAACGATGGTCGCGCTGGCCTGGTTAAGGCCAATCACCGCCACCTCGGTACCTTCACGGCGGAACTTGAGAACAACCTTGTCCAGCGCGCCTACGGCAGTGATATCCCAGAAATGCGCACGACTCAGATCAATTGTCACCTTATCAAGCACCTCCTTGAAATCAAAGCTGGCGCTGAACTTGTCGGCGGAGCTGAAAAACACCTGCCCCACCACCTGGTAGCGACGCTCGTTTCCGCTGGCATCCAGCTCGCTGGAAATGTACAGAAAGTGGCCAATCTTGTTGGCAAAGAACAGCGACGCCAGCAACACCCCCGCCAGCACACCATAAGCCAGGTTATGGGTCGCCACCACCACCGCTACGGTGGTAACCATCACGATATTGGTCGACAGCGGGTGCTTGCGCAGGTTGCGCAACGAATCCCAACTGAAGGTACCAATGGAGACCATGATCATCACCGCGACCAGCGCGGCCATCGGAATCTGGCCTACCCAGTCGCTGGCAAACACCACCAACAGCAACAACACGATACCCGCGACGAAACACGACAGCCGCGTACGGCCGCCCGATTTCACGTTGATCACCGACTGACCGATCATCGCGCAGCCAGCCATACCACCCAGCAGGCCCGAGCCTATATTGGCGATACCCTGGCCCTTGCACTCGCGGTTCTTGTCGCTACTGGTGTCGGTCAGATCGTCCACGATGGTCGCAGTCATCATCGACTCCAGCAGGCCTACCACCGCCATGGCCGCGGAATAGGGCAGGATAATCAGCAGTGTATCCAGGTTCAGCGGTACATCCGGCCAGAGGAACACAGGCAGGGTGTCCGGCAGTTCGCCCATGTCCGCCACCGTGCGGATATCCAGACCAAAGTACATAGCCACGGCCGTCATCGACAGAATGCATACCAGCGGCGACGGGATCACCTTGCCGATCTTAGGCAGGTAAGGGAACAGATAGATGATGCCCAGCCCCGCTGCCGTCATGGCGTATACGTGCCAGGTAACATTGGTCAGCTCAGGCAACTGCGCCATGAAAATCAGAATCGCCAGCGCGTTGACGAAACCGGTCACCACCGAACGCGAGACGAAGCGCATCAGCGAGCCAAGACGCAGATAACCGGCAGCGATCTGCAAGACACCACAGAGTACCGAGGCAGCAAGCAGGTATTCCAGTCCATGGTCGCGCACCAGAGTCACCATCAGTAGCGCCATAGCACCGGTAGCGGCAGAAATCATTCCGGGGCGGCCACCGGTGAAGGAAATCACCACGGCAATGCAGAACGAAGCATACAAGCCCACTTTCGGATCGACACCGGCGATGATGGAGAACGCGATGGCCTCGGGAATCAGCGCCAAAGCGACCACCAGACCAGACAGCAGGTCGCCACGCACATTGGAAAACCATTGCTGGCGAAGAGTTTCGATCAGAGTCATAAGCAGGGACTACCAGTTTACAGTTACTTGATTGATTGCCCGCCAGGGTATCCGCGAGACGTTGCGTACGGAAAAGACGATGGGCCACGCGGCGGCAAGCGGCGCACTCCGCACTCAGTGACAGCCGCGCATGAACGTGTAAGTGAAGTCTACCGTGGCGTAAAGCCGCATCGGCCGATCATCACCTGTCCATCAGTCAATCCAGGAAGAGGTCGCGGACTCTAGCATAAAGCCACTGCAGGGGCCACACAGCCCCGCTGGCCGGCGCTTTTGCGCGAAGCTGGCAGGAACCTTCGCGCACCAGTATCCTCCAAGGCAGAGAACAAGAACTTGCCACCACCTTCGGTGCCAGACCGCCTTCAGGAATCCACGCATGCCCCATCCGTTCCACCGCCGCAGCGGAATTCATTTGCTGGCCTCTGCCAGCCTGTTCTGCTTAACGGCCTGCGCCGACACCCAGGCCATTGCCGAGGCCGAACCTAGCCAGATCGCCAAACCGCCAACCCTGCAACCCGCTACAGCGCCGCTGATGGTTGAGCCGGTCATCGTTGCTCGCAGCTTTGCCGACTGGCGCGCCGACTTTCGTGCCGAAGCGCTGGGCAAGGGAATTGATCCGGCGTTATTTGACCAGGCATTCGACGGCGTGACGCCTGACCCTGACGTGATCAAGGCTGACCGCAGCCAGCCGGAGTTCTCACGGCCGGTCTGGGCCTACCTGGACGGCGCGCTCTCCAGCCAGCGGGTTGCCAACGGGCAGCGCAAGCTCAGCGAGCAGCGCAGCAATTTTGATGGCATTGAGCAACGCTATGGCGTGAACCGGCATATCCTGGCAGCGATCTGGGGCCTGGAGAGCAACTTTGGCCAGAACATGGGCAGTCGTTCGGTGATTCGCTCGCTGGCTACCCTTGCCCACGAGGGACGGCGCCCGGTATTTGCCCACGACCAACTGTTGGGCGCACTGGACATTCTGCAGCACCGCGACATCCAGCCCGAGCGCATGCTGGGTTCCTGGGCCGGTGCCATGGGACAGACCCAGTTCATTCCCACCACCTACAATCAGTATGCGGTCGACTTCGATCAGGACGGCCGCCGCGACATCTGGTACAGCGCCGCCGATGCCCTGGCCTCTGCCGCCCACTACCTGCAACAGTCCGGCTGGCAGCCGGGTCAGCCCTGGGGACAGGAAGTGCAATTACCCCGCGGCTTTGACTACGCTCTGGCAGATACCAGCATCCGCAAACCCTTCAGCGAGTGGAATTCCCTGGGGGTGCGCGGCGCCGAAGGCAACGCTCTGCCAGGCAACCTTGGCGAACAGCCCGCCTCCCTGCTGCTACCGGCGGGTCATCGCGGGCCGGCGTTTTTAGTACTCAACAATTTCCGCTCGATCATGCGCTACAACAACTCCACCAGTTACGCTTTGGCCATCGGGCTGTTGTCGGAGCGCTTCCAGGGTGGCGGCAAAATAGTCGCCAGCTGGCCCACCGAAGACCGCCCCCTGTCTCGCAGCGAGCGCATCGAACTACAGACCCTGCTGACCGCGCAGGGCTTTGAGCCTGGCGGTATCGACGGCATCATCGGCGCCAATACCCGCAGTGCCATTCGCCGCGTTCAGCAACAGCTTGAATCGCCGGCCGACGGCTACCCTACGCCGGAACTGCTGGAGCAGCTACGCCGCCGGTAAGCCGCCAAGCTGCCGTGTTAGCGCCACCTGCAGCCCGCCAAGGCCGGTGCAGGTGGCGCTTTCTGTGATAAACTGCGCCGAGGCCACAAGCCATCCCGTGCCCAGCACATTCCCCGTGGAGCCGCTACCCGCAGGAGCCCTGATTTCGATGTCCGACAGCCCGCAGAAAACCGTTTCCAGTGGTCAGAAATTCCGCAACGCCCAAGGCATCCCAGCCATCAAGGATGGCCAGAAACGCCGCAGCTCGAGCGAGCCTCAGGTCTTTACCCCCAAGCCCAAATGGCTGCGCGTGAAGGCACCCAGCGGCGATCGTTTCGAGGCAGTAAAGCGTAATGTGGGCGAGCACCGCCTGAGCACGGTCTGTCAGGAATCGCACTGCCCCAACATGGGCGAATGCTGGTCCAATGGCACCGCCACCATCATGGTCATGGGCTCGGTGTGCACCAGGGCCTGCCGCTTCTGCGCGGTCGATACCGGCAACCCCAACGGCTGGCTGGATCATGAAGAACCCGAGAACACCGCCAAGTCGGTCGAACTCATGGCGCTGCGCTATATCGTGCTCACCTCGGTGGACCGCGATGACCTAGACGATGGCGGCGCAGCGCATTATGCCGCCTGTGTCAGCGCGATCAAGGCGCGTACACCCGAGGTCGTGGTAGAGGCCCTGACCCCTGACTTTGACGGCGATCTTGCCGCCATCGAGCGTGTTGTGGACTCCGGTCTGCAGGTTTTTGCGCAAAACGTCGAGACGGTAAAGCGCTTGACCCACGTGGTACGAGACCCGCGTGCCGGCTATGAAAAGACCCTGAAAGTGCTCGAGCACGCCAAACGCCACCGTCCTGACGTTTTGACCAAGACCAGCCTGATGCTGGGCCTGGGTGAAACCGATGATGAGGTGCTGCAGACCTTTGATGACCTGCGCGCCATCGGCGTGGACATCGTCACCCTGGGCCAGTACCTGCAACCCACTCGCAACCATTTGCAGGTGCAACGCTGGGTCAGCCCGGACGAGTTCAATCACTTCCGCGAGCTGGGTCTGGCGAAGGGTTTCATGGAAGTGGCGGCTGGCCCGCTGGTGCGCTCCAGCTACCGTGCCGATCGAGTTTTCGAGAAGAACAACCTGGGCCTGGCAGCCCCGGTGGCCGTGCCCGGCCAGGAGATAGACAACAGCCTGATTCCTGCCCTGAATCTCAGCTAAACCTCAGCTCGGCAGATACCCCAGGCGCTGCCTGAGCGCCTGGCTCAATTGCTGCTGTACCAGGGGCAGGGAAACCGGTTCCGTCACCAGTTCGCTCAGCTGCACCATGCGCAGCCCCGAATAACCGCAGGGGTTGATGCGCTGGAACGGTTGCATGTCCATATCCACGTTCAGCGCCAGACCATGAAAGGAACAGCCTCGCCGCACTCTAAGGCCCAGCGAGGCAATCTTGGCCCCCTCGACATAAACGCCGGGAGCGTCGGGCTTCGGCGCCGCATCCAAGCCGTAGCCTTGTAGCACATCAACCAGCGACTGCTCCATGGCCGTCACCAAATCGCGTACACCCAAGCCCAGGCGGCGCAAATCCAGCAACAGATAACCGACCAGCTGTCCCGGCCCATGGTAGGTAACCTGGCCGCCCCGCTCCGCCTGAATCACCGGGATATCTCCCGCCGCGAGCACATGCTCCGCCTTGCCCGCCTGGCCCTGGGTAAACACCCGGGGGTGTTGTAACAACCAGATTTCATCTGGGGTCTCAGCGCCGCGCTCGTCAGTGAATCGGCGCATCGCCTCGAGCGTCGGCTGGTAATCGACCAGCCCCAGCTCTCGAATCAGCAGTTCAGGTACGGCAACCGGCATCAAAGCACCATGTGAACACGACCGGTGGCCTTGAGGTCTTTGTGCAGAGCATCAAGCTGCTCAGGCCCGGTCGCAGTGATAACGACCCGCAGCGACAAAAAGCGCCCGTTTTTGCTGTCCTTGATCTCCACTGTGGTGGTATCGACGCCGGGTGCGTGCCTCTCCACCACGCTGCAGATAATCTCGGCAAAATCGTCCCCGGCCGCCCCGATCACCTTGATCGGGTACTGGCACGGAAACTCGATTTTGGGTGCCTGGGGCTCAGTACGATCGGCCATTGCGCTACCCTCCGCTATTCAGTTGAACAGTCCGTAGAAAAACAAACGGATGCTGTCCCACAAGCGACCAAAGATACCGGCTTGCTCAACATCGGACAGCGCGACTAGCGGCGCAGAGTGAACTACCTCCTCGCCCAGTTTGACCTCCACCTGGCCCAATACATCACCTGCCTTAATCGGCGCCTGGACCGGTGTCTGCAGGGTTATGCCCGCTTCCAGCTTGTCCAGCTGGCCCTTGGGCAGCGTCATTTGCAGACCGTTTTGCAGACCCAGGTCAACTTTGTCCTGCGCGCCTTTCCAGACCCGCGTGGTGGAGATAACCTGGCCAGGCTGGTAGAAGCTCTTGGTTTCAAAGAAACGGAATCCCCAAGTCAGCAGCTTCTGGGTTTCGGCGGCACGCGCCTGCTCGCTGCTGGTACCCATGACGACAGAGATCAGACGCATGTCTTCACGCTTGGCCGACGCCACCAGGCAGTAGCCAGCTTCTTCGGTATGACCGGTTTTCAGGCCGTCTACCGTGCTGTCGCGCCAAAGCATCAGATTGCGGTTGGGTTGACGGATGTCGTTCCAGACAAACTCTTTCTCGCCATAGATTTTGTAGTGCTCTTCCGGGTCATCATCGATGATGGCGCGGGCCAGGGTCGCCAAATCGCGGGCGGAGGAATAATGCCCCTCAGCCGGCCAACCAGTCGCGTTGACGAAGTGGCTGTTGGTCATGCCCAGACGCTTGGCCTGCCCATTCATCATGTCAGCAAAGGCATCTTCGCTGCCGGCAATGTGCTCGGCCAGAGCAATACTGGCGTCGTTGCCGGACTGGATGATGATGCCGCGCAGCAGGTCGATTACCGATACCTGATTACCGACCTTGATGAACATCTTGGAGCCGCCCATGCGCCAGGCCTTCTCGCTGACCAGCACCAGATCGTCCTCGCCAATCTGGCCACGTTTTATTTCCTGGCTGGCGATGTAGCTGGTCATCATCTTGGTCAGACTGGCCGGCGGCAGCGCCTCATCGGCGTTGTGCTCAACCAGCACCGTGCCGCTATTGGCATCGATCAGCAGATAGCTGGTGGCTGCCAACTCGGGCGCGGCCGGGACGATAGGCGCCGCCGACTGGGCATCCGGCACGGGTACATTGGGCATGGGGGTTTGTGCCAGCGCGGTGGCAGACAACAGGGTGGCGCCGGAGAGAAGCACTGTGGAGATCAGATTTTTCAGCATGTTACTCACAATCAATGGTGGAGTGCGTTTGTTCTAAATCGTTGAATCAGTTAACTGTTACCAGCGTCGGCGTGCCCATATTGGCCAACCGCAGAGTTTCCATCAGGCGACGTGCTTCGTCCTGACTGGACACCGGCCCCAAGCGCACCCGATGCAGTGTGCGCGTATCTTGCTGGAACTCACTGACAAAAACATTGGCCGACACCACGCTACGCAGGCGTTGACGCAACTGTTCTGCGGACTGTGCGCTGGAAAAGGCGCCGACCTGCAGGTAATAACCCGTGTGTCCGGTTTCCACCGGCTCTGGCGGTATGATTTCGGCACGCTGCGGAGCCACTGCAGGCTGGCTCTGAACCAGATAATTCGGGTTGTTCTGCTGCTGCCAGGCGACCGGGTCTATGCCTTCTACCAGTACGTGTGCGGTGCCCTGGTCGGCGTAACCCAGCTTCTTGGCTGCGGCGTAGGACAGATCGATGATGCGATCAGAATAAAATGGCCCACGATCATTGACCCGCACAATAATCTTTCGATTATTCGACAAGTTGGTGACCTGTACATACGTCGGCAGGGGCAGCGTCTTGTGCGCGGCGGTCATGCCGTAAAGGTCATACAGCTCGCCGTTGGCAGTGTTCTGACCATGGAACTTGGTGCCATACCAGGAGGCCGTGCCCTCTTCCCGATAACTACGACCGTCCTGCATGGGATTGTAATCACGGCCGAGCACGTTGTAGGGCGAGGCCTTGTAGCGCCCAGTGTGCGGCACCGGCACGGCATCCGGAATCTGCGAGACGTCCTGCATGTAACTCGGCGGGCCGTCATGCACAGTGCGCACCGGGCCGGGCGCGCCAGCTGGTGGCGCGCTGCTGGCAGCACTGCCATTGCTGGTTGGGCTGGATGAGCAGGCAGCCAGAGCCGAAAGTGCGACGCAAGCCAGAGATAGGCGCAGAACAGAGATGGATGCTGGCATCATTGCTGCCGTGCCTCACGTAACAAGTCGGCTAGTTGGTGCACCACCATGGCATACATCACACTACGGTTGTAGCGGGTGATCACATACAGGTTGTTCAGACCCAACCAGTACTGCATTCGTTCCCCGGCATCAAACTCGAACGCCATCACCTCGGCATCCTGTTCCAGATCTGCGCGCGGCGTCCAGCCCAGGCTCTTCAGTTCAGCTACGGTCTTGCGCGCTTCGAGCCCCTGCGCAAGGGTTATGCCCTCGGCAAACCTGTCCCCATCTACATCGGCAGCGATGGCCACTGCAGAACCGTGCTGCCATTTGTGCTGGTGGAAATAGTTGGCGACGCTACCGATGGCATCCACGGGGTTGTTCCAGATATCCACTACACCATCGTGATCAAAATCCACGGCGAAAGCCTGGTAGCTGCTGGGAATGAACTGACCATAGCCCATAGCCCCGGCATAGGACCCCTTCAGCACCAACGGGTCCATCTGCTGTTCGCGGGTCAGTACCAGATAGCTTTCCAGCTGACGGCGGAAAAAGTCCGCCCGTGGCGGATAATCGAAGCCCAGCGTTGTCAGCGCATCAATCACGCGGTAGGAACCCATATTTCCGCCATAGGAGGTTTCTACCCCCATAATGGCCAAAATGATTTCCGGCTCGACGCCATATTCTTTCTCGGCGCGCGCAAGGGTCTCGGCGTGCTTGTCCCAAAAAGCCACACCATCGTTGATGCGCTTGTCGGTAATAAAGATGGCGCGGTACTCGTGCCACGGCTTGACCCGCTCTGCCGGCCGCGCAATCGCCTTTAGAATGGCTTCCTGACGCACCGCCTGATCCAGCAAGCTCTGCACGTGTTGCGGGCTGAAGCCATACTCGCTCTGCATTTTTTCGACAAAGGCCGGCACGTCGGCGTGCTCTGACCCGTAATCCTGCGCCTGGACGCCAGCGCTCAGCAGGCCACCCAAAAGCATTGCGGCCAAGCGGGCCTTCCAACGGCGATCAATAGCCGTGTTGTTTTTGTACATGTTTTGTTTCAATCCAAGCCCCAGGTCATGAACTTTTTGCCATCCATTTGCGGTGCGTATGGATGGACATGAGAATACCGAACCCCGACAACAGCGTAATCAACGAGGTGCCACCGTAACTGATAAAGGGCAGCGGCACGCCAACCACCGGCAGCAGGCCGCTGACCATGCCGATGTTGACGAAAACATAAACAAAGAAGGTCAGGGTAATGCTGCCTGCGAGCAGTTTGCAGAATGCGTCTTGCGCTTGCAACGTGATCACCATACCGCGGCTGATCAATAGCATGTAGACACAGAGCAACAGACACACCCCAACCATGCCGAACTCTTCCGCCAGCACCGCAATAATGAAATCGGTATGCCCCTCAGGGAGAAAATCCAGGTGCGACTGCGTGCCCTGTAACCAGCCTTTGCCAAACACGCCGCCGGAGCCGATCGCCGCCTTCGATTGAATGATGTTCCAGCCAGAACCCAACGGATCGCTCTCGGGGTTGAGGAAGGTCAGTACGCGCTGCTTCTGGTAACCGTGCATGACGAAATACCACATACCGGCCGCCGCCGGCGCCAGCAGCAACAGCGCGCCGATGATATAGCGCCACAGCAGACCGGCGAGCAGCAGGGCAAATATCCCGGAAGCAGCGATCAGCAGCGAGGTGCCCAGATCCGGCTGCTTGAGAATCAGCACCACCGGCACAAAAATGATCGTCATGGCGATCACCACGTGCTTGAAACGGGGTGGCAAGGTGCGCGCGCCCAGATACCAGGCAACGCTCATGGGCATCACCAGTTTGAGAATTTCCGAAGGCTGGAAGCGCGTCACGCCGGGTATGGTCAGCCAGCGTTGCGCTCCCTTGGCCTCGGTGCCAAACAGCAACACCGCCACCAGCAGCAAGGTGCCACCGACATAGGCCACCGGCACCCAGCGCTGCATAAAGCGCGGTTGGAACTGGGCTATCACCACCATCACCGCAATGCCTACCGCGAAGTAGGCCATTTGCCGGTAAACCATACTCAGGCTCTTGCCGCTGGCAGAGTACAGAACAAAGGCATCAACCGCTGCCAGCCCGAGAATCAGCAGCAGCAGCCAGGGATCTATATGAATGCGCATCCAGATGGATTCGCGACGGCGCAAGCCAGCGGCCGCCGGCATCGGCGTTGGACGCTTCATTGTGCTGACTCCTCTGGCGAACTGCCGGCGTCTTCTTCGAGTTCAGCTTCGCCCTCGGGCTTGGGCAAGCGTGGCAGAACCCAGGCATCGAATACGGCACGCACCACCGGCCCGGCAACCCGCCCCCCGGATTCACCGTTCTCCACCAGCGCCGCCACCGCAATCAACGGTTTTTCCGTCGGCGCAAAGCCGACAAACAGGGCGTGATCACGGTGCCGTTCGCGCAGACTCTTGGAATCGTAGCGCTCACCCTGGGCAATAGCGACCACCTGCGCGGTACCGCTCTTGCCTGCCATGTTGTACTGCGCGCCCTGTGCTGCGGCGCGCGCGGTGCCGTGTGGCGACTGCATTACATCCTGCATGGCCTGGGTGATGAAATCCCAGTCCGAGGGGTTACGCAGCACGATGCTCTCCGGGGTATCGCTTTCGTCCGGCGCCACTCCTTCAGCGTCCATCAGCAGGCGCGGGCGGTGCCACTTACCGTGATTGGCGATCAGCGCCATGGTCTGCGCCAGTTGCAAAGGCGTCGACAGCATATAGCCCTGCCCGATACCGGCAATCAGCGTCTCGCCCGGATACCAGGGTTGTTTGTATTTGGTGCGCTTCCAGTCGCTGGACGGCATCAAGCCAGCCGCCTCTTCGTACATATCGATGGAGACGCGCTGACCGATGCCAAAACGGGTCATGAAGTCGTGCATCCGGTCGATCCCCATCTTGTTCGCCAGATCATAGAAGTAGGTATCGTTGGAGCGCGCAATGGCGTATGACATATCTACCCAACCATCGCCGCTGCGGTTCCAGTTACGGTATTTGTGACTGAAGTTCGGCAGCTGAAAGAAGCCCGGATCATATACCCGGGCATTACGCGTGGTGGCGCCGGTTTCCAGGCCCGCCAGCGCAACTACCGGCTTGATGGTCGAGCCTGGCGGATACTGCCCGCGAAGCACGCGGTTGAAAAGCGGCTGATCCAGTGAGTCACGCAGCGCGCCATAGTCGGCGTAGCTGATACCGGTAACGAACAGATTGGGGTCAAAGCCCGGTTTGCTGACAAAGGCCAGCACGCCACCGGTCGCAGGATCAATGGCCACAACCGCACCGCGACGGTCGCCCAGCGCTTCTTCGGCAACTCTTTGCAGGTTGGCATCCAGGTGTAGAGTCAGGTCCTTGCCGGCTACCGGTTCGGTACGCGACAGCACCCGCAGCACGCGCCCACGGGCGTTGGTTTCTACCTCTTCATAACCCACAGTGCCGTGCAGCAGCTCTTCGTAGTAACGCTCTATCCCGGTCTTGCCAATATAGTGCGTGCCCGCGTAAGCCACGGTATCGATGGACTTCAGCTCGCGCTCGTTGATGCGCCCAACATAGCCAAGCGCATGGGCAAAGTGATCAGCAAAGGGGTAATAACGAACGAAACTGGCTTGTACCTCTACGCCGGGCAGCCGAAACTGGTTGATCGCGATGCGCGCTATCTGCTCCTGCGTCAGCTCCAGCATCACCGGCACGGACTCAAACGGCCGCCGCGCCTGCATCAGCCGACGCTCGGCCTGGGCCACGTCCTCATCCGTCAGCGACAGCAGGGATTTCAGCAGCTCAAAGGTCGCCGGCAGGTCTTCTACCCGGTCCCGAGTGATCGTCAGGCTGTAGCTCGGACGGTTCTCCGCCAGCACTTCGCCGTTGCGGTCATAGATACGGCCACGGGTCGGCGGGATCGGCTGCACGTGCACCCGGTTATTTTCCGACAGCGTAGAGTGATGCTCGTACTGGATGACCTGCAGGTAGTACATGCGAGCGACCAGCGCGCCCACCAGCGCGAGCACAAATATGCCGGCCAACAGCAAACGGCGATGTACGATGCCGGCGTCTTTACTGTGGTCTTTCAGGTGGATGGGCTTGGCCATGAATCACTTGTGGTAGGGGTGACGATTGAGAATGGTCCAGGCCCGATACAGTTGCTCTGCCAGCAGAATACGCACCAACGGATGCGGTAGCGTCAGCGGCGACAACGACCAACGTTGATCACTGCGCGCGCTGACATCCTCGGCCAACCCCTCGGGCCCGCCCACCAAAAGATTGACGTTGCGCGCATCCAAGCGCCACATTTCCAGCTGCTCTGCCAGCGTCTCGGTGGACCACGCACGCCCTGTGACCTCAAGGGTCACAATGCGTTCCCCCGGCTGCACGGCGGCCAGCATCTGCTCACCTTCACGGCGCATCAGACGGCTGACGTCGGCATTCTTGCCGCGAGTGGCCAGCGGGATCTCCACCAACTCCAGCGGCAAATCCGGTGGCAGCCGCTTGGCATACTCCTGGTAACCCTGCTCTACCCAGCGCGGCATGCGTGACGCCACGCTGATCAGGCGAATACGCAACGGGGCTTACTCCGCGGGTCGCTGCTGCTGTTCCCGGCGCGACTCAGCGCTCTGCCACAGACGCTCAAGATCATAGAATTCGCGGGTGGCTGGCTGCATGACATGCACCACCACATCGCCAAGGTCAACCAATACCCATTCGCCGGAACCCTTGCCCTCGACACCCAGTGGCTTGCGGCCGGACTCCTTGGCCTTCTCGACCACATTGTCGCTAAGCGCGTTGACGTGACGGTTGGAGGTGCCGCTGGCGATGATCATGAAATCGGTCACGCTGGTGTGCTCACGCACGTCGATGCGGACCACATCCTTGGCCTTGAGTTCGTCCAGCGCGTTTTCTACCAGTTGCGCAAGCTCTTCAATCTGCATAAGACGTTTAAATCCTCAATATCAGGGCCGATAAAGCCCTTCGGTTTCAATATAGTCAAGCACGGCGTCCGGCAACAGAAAGCGCGGTGAGGCGCCGCTGGCTATCAGACCGCGAATATGGGTCGCAGAGATCGCCAGGGGCGTCTGCGACAGGCAAAGAATGTAGCCACGACTGGCCTGAGCCAGTCGTGCCGGATCGTCCACGCTGCGTGCAGCGAGCAGATCCTTGAGTACTTCGGGCACGTCCAGGTCATAGTCCGGACGCTGCAACACCACGATGTGCGCCAGCCGCAGCAATTCATCCCAGCGATGCCAGCCGGGCAGGCCGCAGAAGGCGTCCCAGCCAAGTACCATGAACAGCGCCGCATCATTGCCGAGCTCGGCGCGTAACGACTCCAGCGTATCTACCGTGTAGGAAGGCCGTTCGCGGCGCAGCTCACAGTCATCCACCTGCAGGCCACTGCCCTCACCCACCGCCAGCCTGACCATAGTCAACCGCTGGCTGGCACTGGCACCGGGCACCCCACGGTGCGGTGGGCGAGCGCTGGGAATCAACCGCAATTCGTCCAGTTGCAGCTGCTCACGCACCTCGACCGCACTACGTAGATGACCAAAGTGCACCGGGTCGAAAGTGCCGCCCAGCAAGCCGATTCGCTGCCTCATCCGTGCATCACTGCCGGATATGGCCGTCGCCAAAGACCACGTATTTCTCGCTGGTCAGCCCATCCAGACCGACCGGACCGCGGGCGTGAATCTTGTCAGTCGAAATGCCGATCTCGGCACCCAGACCGTACTCAAAGCCATCTGCGAACCGGGTCGAGGCGTTGATCATCACCGAACTGGAATCCACCTCCGCGAGGAAGCGACGTGCGCGGGTGAAGTCCTCCGAGACCATGGCGTCAGTATGCTGCGAGCTGTAGTGATTGATGTGCTCAATGGCTGCGTCCATGTCCGCTACCACCTTGACCGAGAGGATCGGCGCCAGGTACTCGGTAGACCAGTCCTCTTCAGTGGCGGCAACCGCTTGCGGCAACAGGGCGCAGGTGCGCTCGCAGCCGCGCAGCTCAACGCCTTTTTCCGCATAGGCAGCGGCGATCCTAGGCAAGAACTCGGCGGCCACCGCCTCGTGTACCAGCAGCGTCTCCATCGCGTTGCAGACACCATAGCGATGGGTCTTGGCGTTGATGGCAATCGCCTCGGCCTTGGCCAGGTCCGCGCGGTCATCCACATAAACGTGGCAAATGCCGTCCAGGTGCTTGATCACTGGTACCCGCGCATCCTTGCTGATGCGCTCGATCAGGCCCTTGCCGCCGCGCGGCACAATAACGTCCACGTAATCGGGCATGGTAATCAGCGCGCCCACCGCAGCGCGGTCGGTGGTTTCCACCACCTGGACTACCTCGTTTGGCAACCCAGCTGCCGCCAGCCCAGCACGCAAGCAGGCGGCAATGGCGCGATTGGAGTGAATCGATTCCGAGCCACCGCGCAAAATACAGGCGTTACCCGATTTCAGGCACAAACTGGCCGCTTCGACGGTCACATTGGGACGGGATTCGTAAATGATGCCAATCACCCCCAGCGGCACGCGCATCTTGCCCACCTGAATACCCGAAGGGAGGAACTTCATATCGCGGATGGCACCCACCGGATCAGGCAACGCAGCCACTTGGCGCAGACCTTCGACCATAGCCTGCAGGCGGGCCGGAGTCAGCGCCAGACGATCCAGCATGGCCGCATCCAGCCCGTTATCGCGGCCGGCCTGCAGATCCAGTTCATTGGCAGCCACCAGCGTGTCGCTGGCGGCCTCGATGGCATCGGCCGTAGCCAGCAAGGCCTGATTCTTGACGGCTGTCGTCGCACGGGCAATAACCCGCGATGCGCGCCGGGCGTTTTGTCCCAGCTCGGTCATGTAAACGACTACCTGTTCCGCACTCATGCTGTTACCTGTTACCTGTCTGCGCAAATGCGGCATTATAGCCGGGTCACCGGGCACTTGACAGGGCCGCCCCCTCGAATCCTGCAGCCTCACGCCAATTCAATCTGCAATACCTATGCTGATAGGATGACGACCATGTCAAACGCCCAGTCAACCACCACCGCCAGCGCCGCCCTGCCCGCCAGCTTCTTCCAGCAGGATGCCCGCACGTTGGCCATTGCATTGCTCGGCAAGGTAATCCGCCGCCGACTCGATGGCCTATGGCTGTCAGCGCGCATCATCGAAACCGAAGCCTATCTGCTGGAAGAAAAAGGCAGCCACGCCTCCCTCGGCTTCACCGAGGCCCGGCGCGCACTTTTCATGGACGGGGGCATCATCTATATGTACTACGCCCGCGGCGGCGACTCGATGAACTGCAGCGCCGCCGGGGCCGGCAACGGTGTTTTAGTAAAATCCGCTTATCCGGTGACAGATCATCTGAGCGGTGCAGCCAGCCTGCAGCACATGCAAGGGTTGAACCCCAACCGCGACGGCAGCCCGCGCAGTGCGAATAAATTGTGTGCCGGCCAGACGCTTTTGTGCCGTGCCCTTGGCATCAGGGTGCCGGACTGGAACGCCCGGGCATTCTGCCCGGACGAGCTGTACATCGAAGATGACGGCTACCAGCCAGAGCAGGTGGTTCAAGCGGCGCGTCTGGGCATTCCCGCCGGTCGCGACGAAGATCTGCCCTACCGCTTTATCGATGCCGCCTACGCCCCCCACTGCACGCGCAATCCGCTGGGTCGCAACCGCGTGGCGGAGCGCGACTACCGTCTGCTGACCCGCCAACAGACCGAGCAGGCTGCCATTATCGGAGGTCCACTTGCTGGTTGAGCTGACGCAATGGCTGGCCGAACACCAGCAGTGGTTGGGCGTGGCCATCTTTCTGATCTCGTTCAGCGAGTCACTGGCCGTCGCCGGCTTGGTGGTCCCCGGCGTCTTCCTGCTGTTTGCCGTATCAGCGCTGGCCGCTGGCGGCGGTATGCCGTTGACGGTGGCAGTAGCCTGGGCCTTTAGCGGCGCCGTACTGGGTGATCTGATCAGCTTTTTGCTGGGCCGCTATTTCCACCAGAATATCCGCAATTTTGGGCCGTTCAGACGCAATCCGCAGTGGATCGACGGTGGCGAGCGCTTCTTCCGTCGTTACGGTTGGCTCAGCGTGGTACTGGGTCGCTTCATCGGCCCGATACGCCCGATCATACCCATGGTCGCGGGCATGTTCGACATGCCCGCCTGGCGCTTTCTAGCAATCAACCTAGCGTCTGCACTGGCCTGGGCGCCGGCCTACCTGATTCCCGGTTACACCACCGGCCGTGCAGCGCAATGGGCGGTACCGCCGTTTTTCTGGAATCAGGCGTTGAGCCTGCTGATTGGCGCCATTATTCTCATCGCCTGCTGTCTGTATGTGCTCAAGTTGCAAAAACGCTGGAGCTGTCTGGTTGCGGCGGCTGGCTGCTTGATCTCGCTGCTGACCCTGAGTGTGAACCGGACTGCACTGGCCATTTTCGACAGTACCCTGATCGACAGCGCCGACCATCTGCGCCTGCCGGGCGCCAGCCACGTGCTGATTCTGACGCCGCAAGTGCTTCTGGTTGCAGCACCAATTATTGCTGCGCTGCTGCTTGCTCGGCGCTGGAACCACGCCGTTGTGCAGGTCGCCGCGCTAGCGCTGGCGCTACTCATTGCCTGGACCATAGGACTGACCGGCGGCGCGAGCATCAACGCCCTGCTCACGGCGATTCTCTGTGCCTTGGTCGTCAACTGTAGCCGTAGCCAGCATTTCTGGATGCGCAGTGCCTGGCTGCTCTACCTGCTGCCATTGTTGTTGCTGATTGCCAGCAACGTTCTCGAGCACCGCGTACTGCCACCACTGGAAATGCTGCGCAGCCTGTTGGTGGGCGTGAGTGCCAGCCTATTGGCCTGTTGGCTGGTGGAGCGCGTCAGCCCTATGACGCCCCTGGCCAGACCACTGCGCTGGGTGATTGCCAGTTGGCCTTTTGCCGCCGCTGCCTGGGTACTCTGGTAGCCCAGCGGGAGCTACCGCGTTAGGCCTGCAATACCTCTAACCACTCACTGATTTGCTGCAAGCGCTCTGCCGGATGATCCAATGCCAGCAGATGGGTTTTCTGATCCAGGCTGAACGGCAGCAGGTAGGCGAGCTGATAAGCCAGCGCCTGCTGACTGCGCCCTACCGGCGGCAAGTCCAATCCGGACGCCAGCGGGTGCTCCAGCAGCGCAGCGTGCAGAGTTTCCAGTTCGTCATGCGCCAACACCAGATTGCCGTCGTCGGCTTCGGCGCGCCACTCCACCTGCGCCAGCACCAGACCATCGGCGGCCACCTCCACGTTACTCACCTGCGCACGCCTGCCACCCATCACCCGGATGCCCAGTAAACCGTTGTCGCGCTGTTGAAAGTCGACGATCTGCGCCTCGCAGCCGAGCGCACTGAAACGCAGGTCGCCGGTGCCGGACTCAGGCCCTTTTTCCAGCGCCACAATCACGAAGCCTTCGCCGGCCTTGAAACACCGGCTGACCATATCCAGATAACGCGCCTCAAACAGCTGCAAATCCAGAGTACAGCCCGGGAGCAATACCGTCTTCAGTGGAAATAGTGCGATTTTTTCGCTCATTCGATCCTCTTGTCATCAATCGCCGTCAGGCATAGCCTTCAGCAGGAAGGTCGAATCATTCAGCAAACCAATATAAGGCCGCGACTGATTGACCCCCTCGCCGGCGCTTGCAACCATTCACCCGGAAACACTTGTGCCGGCAGGTTAGCATTGCAGCGGGCAGGTATGCACACCCCCAGCGGGCCACAATAAGAGTCACGGAGAACGCCATGACAGCTATACCAGTTAGCGAACTTACCTCATTGATCGGCAAGGATATGGGCCACTCGGAATGGCTGCAGATCGATCAGGAGCGGGTCAACCAGTTTGCCGAGTGCACCGGTGACCACCAGTTCATCCACATTGATGAAGAAAAAGCCAAGCAAACACCCTTTGGCGGCACCATCGCCCACGGTTTTCTGTCGCTTTCGTTGCTGCCCGCGCTGTCCGCCGGCCTGATGCCACGCCCTGAAGGCCTGAAAATGGCCGTCAACTACGGCATGGACAGCCTGCGCTTCATCCAGCCGGTACGTGTTGGCTCACGCGTTCGTCTGCACACCACCATCTTGGACGTCACCGAGAAAAATCCGGGACAGTGGCTGATGAAAGCGCGCAACACTCTGGAAATCGAAGGCGTCGACAAGCCAGCGTTCATTTCCGAAGGTCTATCGCTGTACTTCGTGTGAAGTAACATCGGTATCCGCTGCGGGCAGGCCACGCACCTGCCCGCGCACCCTCCGCACTATTCCGCTCGCGGGCCAACCTCGCCCCAGCGTGGCAACAACTGCTGCTCGATCCCCAGCTGATTGAGAATCCGCGCCACAACAAAATCGATCAGATCGGCAACCGACTCAGGCTGGTGATAAAAGCCCGGACTGGCGGGCAGAATGACCGCGCCCATCTGACTCAGCTTGAGCATGTTTTCCAAGTGAATAGTCGAGAACGGCGCTTCACGCGGCACCAGAATCAGCTTACGCCGCTCTTTCAGGGCAACGTCCGCAGCCCGTTCGATCAGGTTATTGCTCGCGCCGGTGGCAATCGCCGACAACGAACCGGTAGAACACGGGCACACCACCATAGCAGCCGGCGCGCCCGAGCCCGAAGCCACAGGCGCCATCCAATCCTGCTTGCCATACACCCTGATCTGCCCGGGTTTGGCAGAAAAATGGTCGGTCAGGTAGGTTTCCAGCGCCTGCGGTTTGGCCGGCAATTGCCACTGCGTCTCGGTTGCCACCACCAACTGGGCCGCCTGCGAAATCAGGAACGAGACCTCAACATTGGCCTGCACCAGGCACTCCAGCAGGCGCATGGCGTATTGCGCGCCCGAGGCGCCGGTAACCGCCAGGGTTACTCTTTGCTGTTCAGCCATGACGAGCCTCCAGCGCCTGCACCAGTTTCTGGTGAATGCCGCCGAAGCCACCGTTGCTCATCACCACCACCCGGGTGCCGGGGGTTGCGCCATCCACGACTTGCTGCACGATAGCTTCCAGATCGGTCATTACCTGCGCCGGCACCGGGCTACCCTGCACCACCGGCGCCAGCGACCAGTCGAGCCCTGGCGGCTGGTACCAGATCACTTCACTGGCATCACACACGCTGCCTGGCAATGCCTGCATATGGCTGCCAAGGCGCATGGTATTGGAGCGCGGCTCGATAATAGCGATCAATCGGTCCTCGCCAATCTGCGCACGCAGGCCGGCCAGCGTCGTGGCGATGGCGGTGGGGTGATGGGCAAAGTCGTCGTAGACGGTGATACCGTTGATCTCGGCCAGCTTTTCCATCCGCCGTTTGGCGTTGCGGAAACCACCGAGCGACGCAATACCCTGAGCTGGAGTGACACCCACATGGCGCGCTGCAGCCAGTGCTGAGAGCGCATTCGCCACGCTGTGCATGCCGGTTTGCTGCCACTGCGCAACACCCTGCAGCTCACCGTTGAGCCAGACTTCAAACTGGGAGCCGTCGGCAGTGAGCAGCTTGGCCTGCCAGTCGCCGCCCTCGCCGGTGGTTTGGCACGGTGTCCAGCAGCCCATCTCGATCACTCGATCCAGCGCTGCCACGCCCTGCGGGCGAATGATCAGGCCAGCAGACGGAACGGTGCGCACCAAATGGTGAAACTGCCGTTCAATGGCGGCCAGATCAGGGAAGATATCCGCGTGATCGAATTCCAGGTTGTTCAGGATCGCGGTACGCGGGCGATAGTGTACGAACTTGGAGCGCTTATCGAAGAAGGCGCTGTCGTATTCATCGGCCTCGACCACAAAGAAAGGTGTATCGCCCAGGCGGGCCGAGATGCCGAAATTCTGCGGCACACCGCCAATCAGAAAGCCCGGCGCCATGCCCGCATCTTCCAGCAACCAGGCCAGTAGACTGGAGGTCGATGTCTTGCCATGGGTGCCTGCAACCGCCAGCACCCAGCGCTCCTGCAGTACATAGCGCGCCAGCCATTCCGGGCCGGAGACATAAGGCATACCCTGGTCGAGCATGTACTCCACCGCCGGGTTACCGCGACTCATGGCATTGCCGACGATCACTAGATCCGGTGCCGGCTGCAGGTGCGCGGGATCATAACCTTCCTGCAGGGCAATGCCCTGGGCCTCAAGCTGGGTGCTCATCGGCGGATAGACATTGGCGTCCGACCCGCTCACCTCGTGCCCCAGCTCGCGCGCCAGCAGCGCCAGCGATCCCATGAACGTACCGCAGATACCCAGAATGTGCAGATGCATTGATTAGGCCTTGTACCCTTGTATTGAACTCTTGATTACCCGCCAAACAGACCCGCAAAACGGCGCTAAAGTTGCCGACAGGCGCGTGTCCGGCATGCTGTGGGGATACTAGCACGACAGGCCGGATGACAGCGCTTGCAGCCCGATTGTCATGCAACTGGCACGGCTTTCCGCTATCATGCGCGCATCTGTCCGCACCACCTTTTGCACTTGCCCCGCCCGCGACCTGACGCACGACGGCAGCAATGGATTTGCGGCGAACGCCTTCAAAGTCTCAACACATGGAGTCCACATGACCGTCAAGAACGCTTTCTATGCCCAGTCGGGCGGGGTAACTGCCGTTATCAACGCATCCGCCGCCGGCGTGATCGAAACTGCTCGTCAGCATCCCGACCAGATCGGCACAGTTTATGCCGGCCGCAACGGCATTATCGGCGCCTTGACCGAAGAACTGATCGATACCAGCCTGGAAACAGTCGACGATATCGCCGCTCTGCGCCATACCCCATCCGGCGCCTTCGGTTCCTGTCGCTACAAGCTGAAAAGCCTGGAGGCCAACCGTGCCGAGTACGAACGCCTGATCGAGGTTTTCAAAGCGCACAACATCGGTTATTTCTTCTATAACGGCGGTGGCGACTCCGCCGACACCTGCCTCAAGGTATCGCAACTGGCCGAAACCCTCGGCTACCCGATCCAGGCTATCCACGTACCCAAGACTGTCGACAACGACCTGCCGATCACCGATTGCTGCCCGGGCTTCGGCTCCGTGGCCAAGTATGTCGCCACCTCTATCCGTGAGGCGGGCTTTGACGTTGCCTCCATGGCGGCCACCTCTACCAAGGTATTCATCCTTGAGGTGATGGGCCGCCACGCCGGCTGGATTACCGCCGCCTGTGGTCTGGCCAACGAAGGCGAAGGTCAGCCACCGCACATTCTGCTGTTCCCCGAGATCGAGTTCGACCAGGCAGCCTTTCTTGCCCGTGTTGACGAGTGCGTGAAGACCTACGGCTACTGCGTGATCGGCGTTTCCGAGGGTATCAAGAACAGCGATGGCAAGTTCCTCTCCGAATCCGGCCTGACCGACGCCTTCGGTCACGCGCAGCTCGGAGGTGTAGCCCCCACCATCGCCAAGCTGGTGAAGGAAGAGCTGGGCTACAAGTACCACTGGGCGGTTGCCGACTACCTGCAGCGCGCTGCCCGCCACATCGCCGCCAAGGTGGATGTCGATCAAGCCTACGCGCTGGGTCAAGCCGCAGTAAAAATCGCCCTGGAAGGCAAGAACTCGATCATGCCGGCCATTCGCCGCCTGAACGATGCGCCTTACGAGTGGGACATCATCGAAGCGCCGCTGAAGGATGTGGCCAACGTCGAGAAGTTCATGCCGCGCGACTTCATCACCGAAGATGGCTTCCACATCACCGACGCCTGCCGCCGCTACCTGTCGCCGCTGATCCAGGGTGAGGACTTCCCGCCCTTCAAGAATGGCATGCCGCACTACGTCACGCTGAAGCGCCAGACCGTAGCGAAAAAGCTGCCGCCATTCGCAGTCTAGACGCCTCGCGTTAACAAAACCGCCGTATCTTCGGGAACGGCGGTTTTTTTGTGGCCGCCGATTGCAGATTGCCTCATGCTGATGCAGGATGAAGCAAATGACCGACAAAAACCCCCCAGCCACTTAATGACCAAAAATGGGTAATCGTATGCGCATAGTGCAGGCAGATGTTGATCGCCTTGATGAAATAACGCCGCTGTTCATCAAGTACCGTGAATACTACGGGCAGCTACCCAAGCCGGAAGCCTCACGCCGTTTTCTGGAAGCGCGCCTGGTACATGAGCAAGCCATCATCCTGATCGCCGAAGACGATGACTCCGGCAAGGCGCTGGGTTTCTGCCAGTTCATTCCAAGTTTTTCGGCACTGACGCTGTCTGCCGCCTGGGTTCTCAAAGGTATCTACGTTACCGAAGAGGCGCGCCGCCAATTGGTTGCCGACAAGCTGATCAACCACGCCAAGGACCTGGCACGCGCTGCGGGTGTCGAGCGTATGACGGTAATGACCGGCGAGGACAACGTCGCGGCGCAAAGCCTGTACCGCTCGCTGGGCTTCAGCAACGATCACGACTTCATGTACTTCGCGCTGAAACTGAACTAAGCCGCGCCTTGGCACCTTCGCACGCGCAATACACGGTGAGCGGCCAAGCCGCTCCTGTGGCGGCAACCGGCGACGACACCGCAAGCTGAGCATCCGCGCTACTCGCCCGCCACGTGCCAGTGCGCCTTAGACCTTGGCGCCAAACCGGGACAACGCCGTCGGCAAACCTACTCCAACGGTAAGCCTCACCTCGGCTGCCATGGCGAACCACCAAAGGTGCGTCAACTAAGACCAAGGTACACCGGGTTTTGCTTGGTATCGCGACACGAAGCGCCTATAATGCCGGCCAGTTTTCAACTATGGCCGATTCAGGTAACCCATGAGCTACGACCAGATCCCCGCAGGCAAAGACGTTCCCAACGACATTTATGTCGCCATTGAAATTCCAGCCAACCACGCGCCGATCAAGTATGAGATCGACAAAGACAGCAGCGCGCTGTTCGTTGACCGCTTCATGGCTACGCCCATGTTCTACCCGGCCAACTATGGCTACATCCCCAACACCCTGGCCGACGACGGTGACCCGCTCGACGTGCTGGTCGTGACGCCGCACCCGGTTGCCCCTGGCGCCGTGATCCGTGCCCGTCCGGTTGGCGTACTGCACATGACTGACGATGGCGGCGGAGATGCCAAGCTGATCGCCGTACCCCACGACAAGCTGAGCGTGCTGTACCACGACATCAAGGAATACACCGACCTGCCTGAGTTGCTGATCCAGCAGATCCAGCACTTCTTCGAGAACTACAAGGATCTGGAAGCCGGCAAATGGGTCAAGATCGACCGTTGGGGCAACGCTGACGAAGCCCGCGCGGAAATTGTTAAGGCTGTAAACGCTTACCAAAAATAAGCGTTTCGCCCCGTTGAAAAGCCGGCCACAAGCTGGCTTTTTTTATGTCTGTCGGTCAGCCTGACGCTAGCCACCTGCCACCGGAATCCAGTATGACTGACCGCTACTTTGATCACCTGGGAGCACGCTTCGCCCAGCGTATCTACGACAGCCCCAAGGGTGCCATCCGCCTGGCGGTGCTGCAGCGCGACCTGCAACAATGGCTGCCGGCGCTAACGTCATCAGCCACGCCGCTGCGCATTCTGGACATTGGTGCCGGGCTGGGTCAGATCAGCACCTGGCTGGCCGGGCTTGGCCACCAGCTAACCGTAGCCGAACCTGCACAGGCCATGTTGGACATCGCCCGCCAACGGATCGAGGAAAGCGCTCCGGCCCTCCCGGTGCAGTTCCTGCAGGCGCCGTTGCAGGAACTCGCTGCACGCGGCGAGCAATACGACCTGGTGGTCTGTCATGCAGTACTCGAGTGGCTGGCTGACCCGGCGACGGCGCTGCAGCAGCTGAAAGCACTGGTACAACCCGGCGGCGCGCTGTCGCTGGCGTTCTACAATCGCGACGCACTGATCTACAAGAATCTGGTCAAGGGACAGTTCAAGAAGCTGCGCAAAAAGCCGCTGTCGGGGCAAGGCAAGAGCGGCCTGACACCGCAACAGCCGCTGGATCCGCGAGAGGTGATGCAGTGGAGCATCCTCGCCGGACTGGACTGCCGCGCCACCAGCGGTGTGCGCGTGTTCTACGATTACATGCCCGAGCCCTTCTGCAGCAACAGCAGCCTGGATGATCTGATCGAGTACGAACTGCGCTATAGCCAGCACCCGGCCTATCAGCACCTGGGGCGGTATCTGCATTGGTGGCTGACGCCAGCGCTTAGTGGGCAGCCCTAGTCAGCGCGGCGCCATCCAGCGGTCCGCACGCCATAGATGCACAAACCAGCCGCCCAGCAGTAGCGAGCGCAGCAGCATAAAGCAGAGAAAGCCCAGCCACACTCCGTGATTGCCAAAGGACTGCAGGCTCCAGGCCAGGGGCAGATATAACAGCAGCGCGGCCAGCATGGCGTTACGCATTGCGCGTGCGCGGGACGCGCCGATAAACAACCCGTCGAGCAGATAACTCCAGACCGCAGCCAGCGGCATCACTGCCATCCAGGGCAGATAGGTGCCAGCCTGCTGACGCACCTCCGGCAGATCGGTCAGCAGGGCGATAATCGCGTTGCCGCCCAGCAGAAATACCAGTACGAAACCGCAACTCAGCAGTAACGACCATAGCGTTGATACCACCAGTACCTTGCGCAGCGCCTGCTTGTCCTGCCGCCCCAGCGCATGCCCACCCAAGGCTTCCAGCGCATGCGCCAAACCATCCAGCCCGTGGGAGGTAAGCAACAGGAAGTTGAGCAATACCGCATTGGCCGCCACCACCTCGTCACCCAGACGCGCCCCCTGAACCACCAGCAGATAGAACACCGACTCCAACGCCAACGTACGAATCAGAATATCGCGATTTACCCGGATCAGGGGCGCCGCGCCACGCAGCAAAAAGGCCCGCAGCCAGTCGGTGCGCCCCGGATAACGCCGCAGTATCGGCCGCAACAACGCCAACCCCAACAACAGGCCCAGATAATCGCTGATCACCGTGGCCCAGGCTGCGCCCGCCACTCCCCATTCCAGCCCTACTACCAGCAGCAGGTCCAAAGCCACGTTGCAGAGATTGACCGCCAGCAGCAGGATAAAGGGCGCGCGGCTGTTCTGCGCACCAATAAACCAGCCAATCAGCACAAAATTGGCCAGGGCCGCAGGCAGACTGTAGAGGCGGATACCGACGTACAGGCGAGCCTGATCCAACAGCGCCTGACTACTGTCCAGCAGATGCAGGCCCAGATTCAACAAGGGGGTTTGTAATGACCAGACCAGCACCGAGATCAGCAGCGCCAGCCATAGCGGTTGCAACAGTACTCGGCGCAGCGCGGTACCGTCGTCGGCACCGCAGGCCTGAGCGGCAAAGCCGGTCGTGCCCATACGCAGGAAACCGGCTGCCCAGAGAATGAAGGTAAAGAGCGTGCTGCCCACCGCCACGCCGCCGAGAAAATGCGCGCCATCCAGGTGGCCGATCACCGCCGTGTCGACCAGCCCTACCAGCGGCACGCTGATGTTGGACAGAATCATCGGCAGTGCGATGGCCCACACTCGCTTGTGGGTCGGCGTGTCGCGCCAGAGCTGCAGCAGTTCGCTGCCTGCAGCCACCGCCTAGCCGCCGGCGCGCTTGGTCTTGTAACCCTCGGCGGTCAGCAACTCGCAGAGCAACTCGGCCTTGTCGCCCTGGATCTCGATAACGCCATCCTTGACCGAGCCGCCGCAACCGCAGCGGTTCTTCAAACGTTTGGCCAAGGCTTTCAGTTCTTCCACACCCAGCAGCACGCCGCTCACACTGGTCACGGTCTTGCCGCCACGCCCCTTGGTTTCACGGCGCACTCGCACAATGCCGTCGCCTTCAGGTATCGCCTGCTCAGCACAGCGGCACTGCGCTACCGGCTGGCTGCAATCGGGACACATACGCCCACTGTCGGTTGAATAAACCAGGCCACCCAGGGCCTCAAGACCATTTTTCTTTGCCATGCCTTATTTCACATCCAGCTGTTGCAACAGGCGCTTCAGAGCGTCCTGCGAATCCGGCGCGTACTGTTCATCCGCGCGCTGCCAGTCGCCGCGTGGATCAATCCAACGCACCGCCTGAACCTCTTCGGGCTGCAGTTGCAGTGGCCCGTCCCAGCAGCAGCTGAATACCGCAGCCCAGAGGCGGCTGTCTTCCGATTCAAAATAGAAGCGCAGATGCTCGGTCAATGGCACGCCCACCACACCCAGCTCTTCAGCCAGCTCGCGCTCGGCGCCCTGCTGATAGCTTTCGCCAGCCCCTACCACCCCGCCAGCGGCAGCATCCCAGAATCCGGGGTACAACCGCTTGTGGTCGGTACGCTGATGCAGGCACAGCTCGCCACGGGAGTTGAAAACAAAGATGAAGGTACAACGGGTAATCAAACCGTCTACCTGAGCCTGGCCACGCGGCACTACGCCAAGCGGCTCGTCGTGTTCATCCACATGTATGACCTGTTCGGCCGCAGACGCCGCCAGGTATGCCTCGATTGCCGTTTTATCCACTGCCTAGCCCTGTTCAAGCAACCGACGCAGGTCGATCATCGCCGCGTTAGCACGGGACAGGTAGTTGGCCATCACCAGCGAGTGGTTGGCGAGCATGCCGAAACCGCCGCCGTTGAGAACCATCGGACTCCACAGGGTTTCCTGGGTGGCTTCCAGGTCACGGATAATTTGCTGCACGCTGACCAGCGCGTTCTTCTTCACCAAAACATCGTTGAAGTCATGCTCAACCGCACGTAACAGGTGCACTAGCGCCCATGAGGTGCCCCGCGCTTCGTAAAAGACATCATCGATTTCCAGCCAGGGCGTGGTCGACCCCAGTTTGCCCCCTTCGACCAGAGGCGCGCGGCCCACACTGGCAGACAAACGTTGCGACAGCGAACCCAGCCGCGTGCTCACATCACCTACCCAACTGGCCAGGTTGTCGGCACGGGCATAGAAGTAGGCATCGCCGCCCTGCAGTCGGGTGATGTACTTGTCGAGCTCCTGCATACCATGCTGATACTCGCTTTCGCTCGAGGGAAACATCCAGCGGTTGTTATTGGTACTGAACAGCGGCTCGGCCTTGGCGAGGTTCACGTCTTCCTTCGACTGGGACTGCGAGCGCGCCATATCACGGCGCAGCGCCCGACTCATGTCGCGAACCTGAACCAGGGCGCCAAATTCCCAGCTGGGCATGTTGTCGAGCCACAAACCGGGCGGTGCCACATCGTTGCTCAAGTAGCCACCAGGCTTGTTGAGCAGCTCGCCCATCAATGAGTGCAGGGTACGCGCAGTGTATTCGCCAGACACCATCTCCCTATCATCGGCGCGCACCACCAGCGGCGAGAGATCAGGCTCACGACTCCAGTACCACCCCACGACCAGACAGATCAACAGATAGACCAGCACCACACCCAGGGTGATCCTGCCTACCATGGAGCCTTCCATGCTGCTGCCGCCAGCAGAATCCGCGCGCTTTCCGAATCTCATCTCTGCACTCCTGTTTCAGTTCGTCGCTCAGCATATCACGGGGCACCCTACTCAATACCAACCTGATCCCGCGCCAGAGCAGGCACATGGCCATCTTTCATCAAGCTGTAACACAACTGACATTATGCTGGCGCCATCGTTCTACCACCTCCACCTCCGCGGGTTTGCCATGCGCCTGAAAACACTCACACTGTTCAATACCAGCCTGCTGGTCGCGGTCGGCATCGCGCTCGGCGCCAGCCTCTGGTGGTCTCAACATGCATTAAAGACGCCTTACGCGCTGATGGACACCTACCTGAATATAGTTGCTCAGGTGCAAAGTCTGCAGCGCGACACCGAAGCCTACCGTCTCAGCGGCGATGCCCTGCGCCACCAGCAGGCGCAGAATACGGCCGCCGAGCTGGCCGACAACCTGCAACGTCTGCCCACAGATATTCGCCAACCGCTGGAACAACCCTTACAGGATTTCACCGGCTTCGTCAGTGGTGACTTGCTGGCGGTCGGCAAGCTGGCCGGCGACCCGCAGGCCCTGCTGGTGCAATCCGAGCGCGAGCTGATGGCCGAGCTGGGCAACCTTACCGAGTACGCCAACGCCAGTGCCGAACAAGGCAATCGCAACGCATTACAGTACATCGCCCGGCTCGACAGCCTGCAGCAGGACCTGCTGCGCATCAGCATGGCGCGCGCGCGGCTGTTCACCCAGAACGACCCGGCATTGATGGAGAACCTCACACGCCTGATCAAGACCGCACAGCAGGACGCCCAGGCCCTGCAGCAGCTGCCTTTGCTGGGCGTAGTCAGTTCAGCCGACAGCGCTGAAGACCCCTTCGCCGCCCTGCTGGGCGTAGAAAGTAGCGAGCAAGCAACCGAGTCAGATCCCGGCGAAGATTACAAGCGCGCCCTGCAATCACTGTTATCGCGCTACCCGGCGGAGCTGCAGCGTACCGGCGAGCTGATTGCCGAGCGCGCGCGCCTGGAGAGCATTACGGTAGCGCGCACCAACGATCTGCAACAGGGCGCCGACCTGATTCGTCCGGCCCTGACCGCCGAGCGTGACAGCATCACCCATCAAGTGCGCAACGTGCAGTTGGCGATCATTGCTCTGATTATTCTGATCGCCCTGCTGATCGACCGCATTCAACGCTCTATTGCCAACGCCATCAGCCATTTCGCCCCCACCCTGAGCACCTACGCCAGCGGCGACTTCCGCAGTGCAGTCCGCACCCACAGCAATACCCGCGAGCTGGTGCAACTGGAGCAGTCGGCCAATCAGCTGCGCAACTATCTGATCGAACTGGTGGCTACCATCAACCAGCAGGCCGAGGCGCTCAGCGACACCAGCCAGCAACTGGGCCAGCTCTCCGCCGCCACCCACGATCGCGCCGCACAACAGCAACGCGATACTCAGGCGATCAATCAGGACATCGGTGGCATGGAAGAAGCAGTACGCCTGGTAGCGACCAGCGCCGGCGAAAGCGCCGAGCTGGCGCGCACGGCCAACCGCGAAGTGCGCGACGGGCAGCAGGTCATCGGCGGCACCATCGCGCAGATGCAACAGCTGGTGAGCGAGGTAGAGATCACTGCTCGCACCATTGATCGCATGGTCAGCGAGTCCGACACTATTGGCGGCGTGCTGCAGGTCATTCAGGGCATTGCCGAGCAAACCAACCTGCTCGCGCTCAATGCCGCAATTGAGGCAGCACGTGCCGGCGAGGCCGGGCGCGGCTTCGCTGTCGTTGCTGACGAGGTAAGGCAGCTGGCGCAGCGCACCGCCGGCTCGACCCAGGAAATCCGCCGTCTGATTGAAAGCCTACAACAGGTCGCGCGGCAATCGGCCGAGCAAATGAACGAGCAGGTGCGGCATGCGCAGCACACTGCCGAACAGGGCCTGCGTGCAGACGCTGCCTTGAGCGGTATTGTCAGCGCCATAGTGCGCATCACCGAGCTGGCCGAACATATCGCCACGCACACCGATACCCAGTCCTGCCAGGTCCGAACCATCCGAGAAAACAGCCAGCAGATTCACCAACTGACCGAAGAGAACCTCGGTATGGTCGCGCAGACTCGGGCCCACACGCAGCAGATCAGCCAACGCAGCGGCGACCTGCTCTCAGCGGTTTCGGCATTCCAGGTCTGAATTTCAAGTCAGGGCACGGAAGGATTCAGCAACGATTGCCCCAGCCGTGAGGCCCAGGCGACCCTTTCGCCCGACCCGAGCAGCCTTTATGATGGCTATCCCTCAACTGGCCGGGTGCGCGATGCGACTGTTCCGTTTTTTCATCTTGCTGAGCCTGCTGCTGGCAGGCAGCGCACATGCCGCCTTTCCGAGCACTACCAGCGCAAACGGCTCCTCACTCACCGGGCTTATGCAAGGCAGCAGCAATCAGGCCGACTTTCTGCCGGTGCACGAGGCCTTTCGCCCCGGTCTGCTGGAGGCCAATGACCAGCAGATCATCGTCATTTTCGATATCGCCCCAGGCTACTATCTTTACCGCCATCGCCTGCACTTCACGCTGCAGGGCGAAAACAAGCTGCCGCTGAGCCCGCAGCTTCCCGAGGGCAAACACAAAACCGATGAGTATTTTGGCGACGTCGAGGTGTATTACAACCAGTTACAGGTCACCTTGGATGTCAGTGACCTGGCCGTCGGTGCCAGCAGCCTGAGCGTGGGATTTCAGGGGTGCGCCGACGCCGGCCTCTGCTACCCGCCAGAGGTGGTCAACCTGCCCCTTAGCGACGCCAATGCTCAAGCCAGCGCAAACACAAAGCCGGCCGTAGCAGCCCAAGAGTCGAGCGACCTGTCGCTGACAACCCAAACTGGCGCCCTTGCCCTGCTGCTATTTTTCGTCGCTGGCCTGGGCCTTACCTTCACTCCTTGCGTCTTGCCGATGCTGCCAATTCTGTCCAGTCTGGTACTGGGCCGTAGCGCCATCGGGCGCGGCCGGGCGCTGGCTTTGGCGCTGGCCTATGTACTCGGCATGGCAATCACCCTGGCCGTTGTCGGCGCGCTCATCGGCAGCTTTGGCGCCGCACTGAACATTCAGGCACGCCTGCAATCGCCCTGGGTTCTGGGCTCTTTCGCCGTGTTCTTTGCGCTGTTTGCGCTGGCGATGTTCGGTCACTTTGACCTCACTCTGCCGCGCTTTCTACGCGAACCGCTGGAGCGCCTGAATCAGCGCACAGAAGGTGGCTCAGTGGCCGGTGCAGCCAGCATGGGCGTGCTCTCTACCCTGGTAGTGTCGCCCTGCATTTCCGCCCCGCTGGCAGGCGCACTGGTCTACATCAGCACCACCGGCGATGCTTTTGGCGGTGGTTTGAAACTCTTTGCTCTCGGCTTGGGCATGGGCGTCCCGCTGTTATTGGTTGCGCTGTTCGGCAGCACTCTGCTGCCACGCTCCGGCCCATGGTTGACTACCGTCAAGCACTTGTTCGGTTTTGGCCTGCTGGCGGTCGCCATCTGGCTGCTCGAACGCCTGCTGCCAGGCCCGCTCAGCCTCGCGCTCTGGGCTGCACTGGCAGCCGGCCTGGCGGTACGTATCGGGCTGTTCAGCGCCGATCACGGCAATTACCTGCGGCGCACCCTCGCAGTACTGATTGCACTTTATGCCAGTGCCGCCCTGTTCGGCGCCCTGGCCGGCGCGGAAGACCCGTTGCGCCCGCTGCAGCCCTTCAGCGCCTCTCGCGACAGTGCCACCCAGCCAGGCGCCGGCTTCACCACCCTTACTGACCCTGCACAAGTCGATCTGGCTCTGCAAAGCGCCGCACGCCAACAGCAGCCGGCGATCATCGACGTGTACGCCGACTGGTGCATCAGCTGTAAAGTCATGGAACGGGAAATCCTCAGCCAACCTGACGTACGCGAGGCATTGGCGGGCCATGCGCGAATCAAACTCGATCTAACCGGCAATACTCCGGCGCAGCGCGCCTGGCTCACCCAACATCAGTTATTCGGCCCACCGGCCTATCTGTTCTACCGAGGTGATGGCCGGGAGCTGCGCAATCTGCGCATTCAGGGCGAAGTGGACAAGACCCACTTCCAGCGTATCCTGCAGCAGGCAGCTAATGGCAATTTAACGCCTTAATGCAGGCATCATGACGGCATTTGGTGCTAACCTTCAGGTTGTGGACAGTCCAATCCGAATCCGGCAAACTGCCGCCTAAAGCACTGACCGCTTGGTCACACGGATTCAGCAACGGAATATAAGTAAAATGGCCAGCATACTGGTCCTGCATGGACCCAATCTAAACCGTCTTGGCAGCCGCGAGCCCGGCGTCTACGGCGCCACCACGCTCGAACAGATCAACCAGCATCTGCGCGAGTTCGCCAGCCAGCACGGCCATCATCTGCTTAGCCTGCAAAGCAACGCCGAACACGAACTGATCGAGCGCATTCATGCTGCTGGCGATGAAGCCATCGATTTTATCCTGATCAATCCCGCTGCTTTTACTCACACCAGCGTCGCAATACGTGACGCATTGCTCGCGGTGAGCATCCCATTCATCGAAGTTCACTTATCCAACGTGTATAAACGCGAACCTTTCCGCCATCACTCCTATTTTTCGGACGTTGCCGAAGGTGTGATTTGCGGGTTGGGCGCCCAGGGCTATGAACTGGCCCTGCGGGCGGCAATACACAAAATAGAACAACCCTGAATACGATTAACCCTGCTCTGGAGTGCACGCATCAATGGATATTCGCAAAGTCAAAAAATTAATCGAGCTTCTGGAAGAGTCCGGCATCGACGAGCTGGAAATTCACGAAGGTGAAGAGTCCGTCCGCATCAGCCGCCACAGTCAGCAGCCCGCTGCACCGCAATACTATGCGCCTCAGCCAGCACCTGCCGCCCCTGCTCCAGCAGCGGCCGCACCAGCTGCACCGGCCGCTGAAGCGGCACCGGCCGAGCCGTCCGGTCACCTGGTTCGCTCGCCAATGGTTGGCACCTTCTACCGTTCGCCATCACCGACTGCCGCGTCCTTCGTGGAAGTAGGTCATACGGTTAAAGCCGGCGACGTGCTGTGCATCGTTGAAGCCATGAAGATGATGAACCACATCGAAGCTGACAAGAGCGGCGTGGTGCAGGCCATCCTGGTGGATAACGGCCAGCCGGTGGAATTCGATCAACCCCTGTTCAGCATCGCCTGAGCCCGGCCCGGAGGCTGCGATGCATAAAGTACTGATAGCCAACCGTGGTGAAATTGCGCTGCGCGTCATTCGCGCGTGCAAGGAACTGGGGTTGAAGACCGTGGCGGTGCACTCCACCGCCGACCGAGAGCTGATGCACCTGGCCATGGCAGACGAATCCGTCTGCATTGGGCCGCCCAGTGCAACTGACTCCTACCTGAACATTCCTGCGATCATCAGTGCCGCCGAAGTCACCGGCGCCGATGGTATCCACCCCGGCTACGGCTTCCTCGCGGAAAACGCCGATTTTGCCGAGCAGATCGAAAACTCCGGCTTCACCTTCATCGGCCCCAGCGCCGAGGTGATTCGCCTGATGGGCGACAAGGTGTCTGCCATTGCCGCAATGAAAGCGACCGGCGTACCGACCGTACCCGGCTCCGACGGCCCGCTGCCGGAAAACGATGACGAAGAGTGCTTGCGCATAGGCCAGCGCGTTGGTTACCCGGTAATCATCAAGGCAGCTGGCGGCGGCGGCGGTCGCGGCATGCGCGTAGTGCACGATGAGGCTGACCTGATCAAATCGATCAAGCTGACCCGCACCGAGGCCGGCGCTGCTTTCGGCAACCCCATGGTCTACCTGGAGAAATTCCTCACAAATCCGCGTCACGTGGAAGTGCAGGTATTATCCGATGGCCAGGGTCATGCCATCCACTTGGGCGACCGTGACTGCTCGCTGCAGCGTCGTCATCAGAAGATCATCGAAGAAGCACCTGCTCCCGGCATCGACGAGAAAGCGCGCGCAGAAGTACAGGCACGCTGCGTCAAGGCCTGCATCGACTTGGGCTACCGTGGCGCGGGTACCTTCGAGTTTCTGTACGAAAACGGCGAGTTCTATTTCATCGAAATGAACACCCGCGTACAGGTCGAGCACCCGGTATCGGAAATGGTGACCGGCATCGACATCGTCAAGGAGCAGATTCTGGTGGCCTCTGGCCAACCGCTGAGCTTCACGCAGGACGATGTTGTCATTCGCGGCCATGCCATCGAGTGCCGCATCAACGCCGAAGATCCAAAGACCTTCATGCCCAGCCCCGGCACTGTGACTTTCTATCATGCCCCCGGTGGCAACGGCGTGCGCGTCGATTCACACCTGTACAGCGGTTACAAGGTTCCACCGTACTACGACTCACTGGTTGGCAAGCTGATCACCTACGGGGCGACCCGTGACGAAGCGCTCGCGCGTATGCGCAACGCGATTGACGAGCTGGTAGTCGACGGCATCAAAACCAACACACCTTTGCACCGTGAACTGGTACGCGACCCGGGATTCTGCAAGGGCGGTGTGAACATTCACTATCTGGAGCATAAGCTGGGTTTGAAATAGACCCGCTCAAGGCGGAAGGCTAAAAGCTGCACGAGGCAAGCCTCCTGACGCCTGAAGTACCAAAGCCCGGGCTCACCCGGGCTTTTTTTTAGCGGCCATCCTGCGCTTGCAGGCAAAGCCGAACATCAAGGGAGTAGTAAATGAACAAGGGATTGTTGCTGTCACTGCTGGCACTCACTTTGTCAGCTCAGGCGCAGCCTGAAGAAGAAAAAGTCTACCTGCTAGCAACGGTCAACCTGACCGATAGCAGTGTAGCGCAAAGCATTTTTTTGCATGAGCCGGACATCACCGACTTGGCCGGATGCCGCGAGGCTGTGCAGGAAGGCAAGCGCAACCGTGACTGGATGAGCTACCACCATATTCAGCGCAAGGACCGAGCCCAGGGCTTTACCTTCCAGGTTCAGTATCAATGCGTTACCAGCAGCCAGGAAATCGAGCCCTGGTATGATCGCACGCGCTACGATCACGCGTATCTGGTCCGCGTGGACGAACAGTCAAAGTTAGGCGTAAAGGCGATGAGCAGCATGGCAAACTGCCTCGCTGCGCACCGCGCGCTGTCAAGCACAGAGCAAAGGCTTAGTCACTGCGCGAAAAGCAATCAGCAAGTGCGCTGACCATGCTGAAGTTTCACTGTACCGAATAAAGCGTTTCAGCTACGCCCCGCCCGCGTCAGGCGGCCGGGGCCCGATCGCGCAGCTGCGCAGTTTTTAGCAACACCGCAGATTGCATGATGCGACTCTTTTTCTCCGCTGCCGACACGGCCATAATAGAGCCTGCTTCAGCGCCAGACGCGCAAGCGTCTTCTGCACATCTATTGGAACCCCCTATGTCCTGGCTGCAACTCCGTCTCGCCATCACCCCCGAACAGGCCGAAAGCCTGGAAGACAAATTACTGGAATTGGGCGCGGTTTCCGTCACCTTCATGGACGCCGAAGACCAGCCTATCTTCGAGCCGGATCTGGGCACCACGCCGCTGTGGTCCAATACCCATCTACTGGCGCTGTTCGAGGCCGATACCGATGGGCCAGCGCTGCTGCAACACCTGCAACTGCTGTGGCAAGGTGAGCTGCCGCAACACGAGCTGGAGCAGATCGAGGACCAGGACTGGGAACGCAGCTGGATGGACAACTTTCACCCCATGCGTTTTGGCGAGCGTCTGTGGATAGTGCCCAGCTGGCACGCAGCCCCGGAGCCCGAGGCGGTCAACCTGCTGCTCGACCCCGGCCTGGCCTTCGGTACCGGCACCCATCCCACAACCGCTTTGTGCCTGCAATGGCTGGATGGCCAGCAACTTAACGGCAAACAGGTGATCGATTTCGGCTGCGGTTCCGGCATTCTGGCCATCGCAGCCCTACTGCTGGGTGCAACGCATGCGGTCGGCACTGATATTGATGTACAGGCTCTAGAGGCCTCGCGCGACAACGCGCAGCGCAACCACATCGAGGACCAGCGCTTCGATCTCTACCTGCCAGAGAACATGCCACAGCAACCGGCCGAAGTCGTAGTCGCCAATATTCTCGCGGGCCCGTTGGTCAGCCTGGCGCCGCAGTTGGCCAGCCTCGTATTGCCGGGTGGCTTGATCGCCCTGTCCGGCATTTTGGCTGAGCAGACCGAAGACATTCTCGCCGCCTATCAGGATTACTTCGAGCTGGACCCGGTCGCCAATCAGGACGGTTGGATTCGAGTCAGCGGCCGTCGCAAGCAGTGACAGTCTGACCCGCTTGTAGGCAAAATAGCCCTTCAAACCCGATACGCGCACAGGACTACCGGCACACCATGAGCGAACTGCAGGTCACGCAATGTCCCTACTGCAAGACCCACTTCCGTCTGTCTCAGGAGCAACTGAGTGCCGCAGCCGGTAACGTGCGTTGTGGTGCCTGCCTGAAAGTATTCAATGCACTGAATACCGGCCCGGCGCACAGTCCCGCCCCAACCCCCATCGAACGCCACAACGCTGCAGGCGAGTTGCTGATTCACGATGACCTGGAACTGGACGAGCTTGACCTTGAAGCTCTAGGGCTCGACGAGTCCATCGTCGAAGAGGTTAACCCTTCACTTTCGGCAAACCGTGATGACGAACCGCTGAGTGCAGAGGAGAGCGAGACCGGTCTCAAGGCAACAGATGACGATTTCTTGGCTGATGACCAGCCGATGAGCCTTGCCGAAACGGCGCAGCCGCCGGATCAGGCAGAGCAACACGCGCGCGACAGCTGGGACGCTGACGACTTTGACCTGCATGAGGACTTCATCGCCACGCCCCCGGCGCGCGATATCCAGCCACATCGCGAGCCAGTGCCTTTTGTCTCCGGCCCGGAGTCAGACACGCCCGCAGAAGCCACCCCGCCACCAGCCCGTCTGCTGCCGCTACAGGACACCACCGGCCCCGGCGGCATCTTCCTGCGCGACCGCCCTGCCGCCATCTCGGATGATGACGGGTACGCTGATGCGGAAGCTGGCCTCACCGCCAGAGACGAACCCGAGATCGATGAAGCTGAACTCGACGATACGCTGGACGCGAGCACCGAATCGCGCAGCGAGCCGAGACTGGACGACAACCTGACTCTGCCAGACCTGGATGACGAACCGCTGCTGCTGGATGAACCCGCGCGTCCCGCCCGGCACCGTCGCCACAACTGGATATGGACGCCGCTGTGCCTGCTCGCCATCGGCGCGCTGTTGACGCAAATCGTCACCTACAACCTCGAAGCCTGGGCGCGCGACGAACGCTGGCGCCCCACACTGGAAGGCATTTGCCTGGTTACCGGCTGCGAACTGCCGGTGCGGGTCGACATCAGCCAGGTACGCAGCAGCAACCTGCTGGTTCGTCCGCATCCGGAATTTCCCAACGCGGTGGCCATCGACGTAATCATCTACAACCGCGCCGCCTACCCACAACCTTTCCCGGTGGTGCGCATGCTGTTCACCGACAATCGCGGCAACAGCGTCAGCGAGAAACGTTTCCGCCCGGAAGAATACCTTGGCGGCGAACTGGCTGGCCGCAACCTGATGCCGCCACAAACCCCGATCCACATCGCCCTGAGCATGGTCGCCCCCGGCCCGCAAGCGTCCAGTTACAACCTCGATTTCCTCAGTCCCTGAGCGCCGCAGCGCAGTGCTGCGCCTAGACGCAATCAGCCAATTAGTCAATGCAAAGCTGTACAAAAAACAGCCAGATCAGTCTTTAACCGGTCATGCTTTGCAGGTATCATTACCGCCCTTTTTCACACTTCTTCTGCGACTGAGCCAAGCGTTCGGCGCCGCAGAAGTGACTCCGCAGAACAGAAACCGGGCAAGCGACCGGATAGTACAGGGATGGACCTGGCAGTGCTCAGCATCGGACCTTACCAACTACCGAATCCCGTCATTCTGGCCCCCATGGCCGGCGTTACCGATCAGCCGTTCCGGCAGCTTTGCCGTCGCCTGGGCGCCGGACTGGTGGTCTCGGAAATGGTTACCAGCGACACCCGCCTGTGGAATAGCCGCAAATCCCAGCTACGCCTGAACCACACCGGCGAGCCAGAACCCCGCTCGGTGCAGATTGCCGGTGGCGATCCGCAGATGATGGCGGAAGCCGCACGCATGAATCAGGACTTTGGCGCGCAGATCATCGATATCAACATGGGTTGCCCCGCCAAAAAAGTCTGCAACAAGGCAGCCGGCTCAGCCCTGTTACGCGATGAAGCCCTGGTAGCGGATATCCTTGAAGCCGTGGTGGCAGCAGTGCAGGTACCGGTCACCCTGAAAATCCGCACCGGCTGGGATCCGCAGAACCGCAACGGTGTAAGCGTGGCACGCATCGCCGAGGCCAGCGGAATCCAGGCACTGGCCGTTCACGGCCGCACCCGTTCAGAGCTGTATACCGGCCAGGCCGAATACGACACTATTGCCGAGATCAAACAGGCCATCCGCATCCCGGTCATCGCCAATGGCGACATCACTACGCCGCAAAAAGCGCATCAGGTATTGCAGCAGACCGGCGCCGATGCCGTGATGATCGGCCGCGCAGCCCAGGGACGACCCTGGATTTTCGGCGAAATTGATCACTATCTACGTACCGGCACCACGCTGCCCGAGCCCGACTTGAACACCCAACACGGCATCCTCAGCGAGCACTTGGTGGCCCTGCACCAGTTTTATGGCAATGAACACGGCGCGCGCATCGCGCGCAAGCATGTGGGCTGGTACCTGCAGACCCTGCCCGGTGCTGGCGAATTCCGCCGCAGTTTCAACGCCATCACCTGCGCAGAACAGCAACACCTGGCCATCAATCAGTATTTCAGCCGCTTGCTGGAAGGAGATCTGGCAGCATGAACCTCGAACCCTCTACCTTTTTTGACGGAAATCCCACCGTGAGCGACAGCAGTCCATCCACGCTTCCTGCCACCGGCAGCGACGAAGCCCGTAACCCGCGCCCCCTGCGCGACAGCGTAGAAGAAGCGCTGCAAAATTATTTCCAGCACCTGGAAGGCCAGGACGTCACCGACGTCTACAACATGGTGCTGTCCGAGGTCGAGGCGCCGCTGCTCGAAAGCGTCATGAACTACGTCAAGGGCAACCAGACACGTGCCTCGGAAGTCCTAGGGCTTAATCGTGGGACACTACGCAAGAAGCTCAAACAGTACGGACTGCTCTGACCCACAAACCGGTTGCGGCGACTGGCCGCAGCCGGCCACAGCACATCGAATACCCATAACCTTGAAACTGGATCCAAGATGACCGACCAAACCACTCGCCTGCCAGTACGCCGCGCCCTGATCAGCGTGTCCGACAAGACCGGCGTTGTCGAATTCGCCCGCGAACTCAGCGCACTGGGTACTGAAATTCTGTCCACCGGCGGTACCTTCAAGCTACTCCGCGAGCAGGGTATTGCCGCAGTTGAGGTCGCTGATTACACGGGTTTTCCAGAGATGATGGACGGTCGCGTAAAAACCCTGCATCCAAAGATTCATGGCGGCATTCTGGGTCGCCGCGAACTCGATGGCGAAGTCATGCAGCAACACGGCATCCAGCCGATCGACATGGTTGTAGTCAACCTGTATCCCTTCGCGGCCACCGTGGCCAAGCCCGACTGCAGCCTGCCTGATGCCATCGAGAACATCGACATCGGCGGCCCGACCATGGTCCGCAGCGCTGCCAAGAACCACAAGGATGTTGCCATCGTGGTCAACGCCAGTGATTACAACGGCATTGTGCAAGCGCTCAAAAGCGGCGGCCTGACTTACGCCCAGCGCTTTGACCTGGCGCTCAAGGCATTTGAGCACACCGCCGCGTACGACGGCATGATCGCCAACTACCTCGGCACCATCGAGCAGAGCCGCGATACCCTGAGCACCGAAGAGCGCAGCGCTTTCCCGCGCACCTTCAACAGCCAGTTCCTCAAAGTACAAGACATGCGTTACGGCGAGAACCCGCATCAAGCTGCCGCCTTCTACAAGGAAGCCGCGCCAACCGAGGCTTGCATCGCCACCGCCGTGCAACTGCAAGGTAAAGCGCTGTCGTACAACAACGTGGCCGATACCGATGCTGCGCTTGAATGCGTAAAAAGCTTTACCAAGCCGGCCTGCGTCATCGTCAAGCACGCCAACCCCTGTGGCGTAGCGGTCGTTCCCGATGCCGACGGCGGTATTCGCCAGGCCTATGAGTTGGCCTATGCCACCGACAGCGAATCGGCTTTTGGCGGCATTATCGCCTTTAACCGCGAGCTGGATGGCGAAACCGCCGCCGCTATCGTGGAGCGTCAGTTTGTTGAAGTCATCATCGCGCCACGCATCAGTGCTGCCGCCCGCGAAGCGGTCGCCGCCAAAGCCAACGTACGTCTGCTCGAATGCGGCGAGTGGGCGAGTGAGCGCGCTGCCGACTGGGACTTCAAGCGCGTCAACGGCGGCCTGCTGGTACAGAGCCGCGATATCGGCATGATCACCGCCGATGACCTCAAGGTCGTCACGCAGCGCGCCCCGACCGAGCAGGAAATCCACGACCTGGTGTTTGCCTGGAAGGTCGCCAAGTTCGTCAAGTCCAACGCCATCGTCTACGCCAGCCAGCGACAGACCGTGGGTATCGGCGCCGGCCAGATGAGCCGTGTCAACTCTGCACGCATTGCGGCTATCAAGGCCGAGCACGCCGGATTACAGGTTCAGGGTGCGGTCATGGCGTCGGATGCCTTTTTCCCGTTTCGTGACGGCATCGACAATGCGGCCGCCAATGGCATCAGCGCAGTTATCCAGCCTGGTGGTTCAATGCGCGACGCTGAGGTAATTGCCGCTGCGGACGAAGCCGGCATGGCCATGGTATTTACCGGTATGCGCCACTTCAGACACTAATAGCGAGCAACAAGCAACAAGCTGCAAGCTGCAAGCAGGAATCGGCCCCGGCCAAACCGCTTGTAGCTTGCAGCTTTTGGCTTGCTGCTCTCTCCAAAGGAGAGATAAATGAACGTATTGATCATCGGTAGCGGCGGCCGTGAGCATGCCCTGGCATGGAAAGTGGCGCAAGATGAGCGCGTCGAGAAGGTATTCGTTGCACCGGGCAATGCCGGCACCTCTATTGAAGCCAAGTGCGAAAACATCGCCATCGATGTGCTGGAGCTGGACAAGCTGGTCGCCTTTGCCCGTGACAACGTCAGTTTGACAATTATCGGCCCAGAGGCCCCGCTGGTCGCTGGTGTGGTCGACCGCTTCCGCGACAACAACCTGCCCTGCTTCGGCCCAACCGCCGGCGCCGCACAGCTGGAAGGCTCCAAGGCCTTTACCAAGGATTTTCTTGCCCGCCACCGGATCCCCACGGCGAACTACCAGAACTTTACCGAAATCGAACCGGCACTGGCCTACCTGCAGCAGACCGGCGCACCCATCGTCATCAAGGCCGACGGCCTGGCCGCAGGCAAGGGCGTGATAGTCGCCATGACGCTGCAGGAAGCCGAAGATGCGGTACGTGACATGCTGGCCGGTAATGCCTTTGGCGACGCGGGTTCCCGCGTTGTGATCGAGGAGTTTCTCGACGGCGAAGAAGCCAGCTTTATCGTCATGGTCGATGGTGAACACGTACTGCCCATGGCCACCAGTCAGGATCACAAGCGCGTCGGTGATGCCGACACCGGCCCCAATACCGGCGGCATGGGCGCCTACTCGCCCGCCCCCGTAGTGACGGATGCCGTGCACCAGCGCGTGATGGATCAGGTCATCTGGCCAACCGTGCGCGGCATGGCTGCCGAGGGCAATACCTACACCGGCTTCCTCTACGCCGGCCTGATGATCGATACCGCCGGTAACCCCAAGGTTATCGAGTTCAACTGCCGCTTTGGCGACCCGGAAACCCAACCAATCATGCTGCGCCTGCAGTCCAGCTTGGTTGAGCTGATCGAGGCGGCCGAAGCCGGCACCCTGGATCAGATCGAAGCCCGCTGGGATCCACGTCCAAGCCTGGGTGTCGTTCTGGCCGCAGGTGGCTACCCCGGCGACTATGCCAAGGGGCTGCCCATCAGCGGCCTGCAAGACGCCCAGGCAGCGGATGGCAAAGTGTTCCATGCCGGGACGGCCTTGGCCGACGGCGAGGTTGTTACCAGCGGCGGACGTGTGCTTTGCGCCACAGCGCTGGGCGCTGACGTATATGACGCCCAACAGGCGGCCTATCGTCTGGCCGAGAAAATTCATTGGGACGGCATCTTCTATCGCAGTGATATTGGGTATCGAGCCATCGACAGAACGTAGCAACACCGGGCCAGCCGGGACAGTTCGCTGTCCCGGCTGGCCCATTTCAGCGGTACCGGCCTTGGTCTATACTGGGGCGGCTTCTGGTTGAAACGGCAGCACCTCAGTATCACCGCCCAAGGACAGGACAACACCAATTGTGAAGCACTTTAGCTCGCTGATGCTCGCCCTTCTGACGGGCCTGGCCTTCACTCTCACGAGCTGGACGACTCTGGCCGAAAGGGGCGCCCCCGACTACAAGACGTTCGTTGATCCAGGCGGCCAGCTTGAACTTGCCGACATCCTCTCCAACCGCTATGCCAACCGTTTCATACCCGCTCCCGACACGCCATTGACCGTACCCGGAAACAACGCAGTACTCTGGGTTGAACTCTCTATCGATGACGTTCAGGACAAGCTGCTCACCCTAAGTAACCCCGCTATTGCCGAACTCACGGTTTATCGCCTGACCCAGCATACGGCGATACCGCTGTACCAGACCGGTGCCAGCGCACCCGCAGCGGACCGCCCCCTACCCTACCGCGGCTTCGCCCTGCCACTTGCCAAGCTGCCCACTAACAGTGCGACGCTGCTGGTACGCCTGCAAAACGATTACCCCTTAAGCACTCGTATCAACGTAGTTGACGTGCGTAGCGCTGCCATGCAACACGATTTGCAACAGAGCGTGCAGGGGATCCTCATCGGCTTGCTACTCGCGCTCTGCCTTCACTGCGTACTGCAAGGCACCCTTGGGCGCGACCCCTACCACTTGTTATTGGGTGCTATCAGCCTGATTCTGGCCGTCAGTAACCTCGACAACCTGAGCTGGGCCGGCAACAGCCCGTTGACTCTGCACGGACACCTGGCCCAGTTGCTGTTTCTAACAGCCTACCCACTGCTGGCCCTCCTGCTACTCAGCCGCCTACCGGCTCAATCGCTCAAGAGCCATCGCCGAATAATCGTTGGGGTGAGCCTTGCCAGCGCTGCAACCCTATCTATCGCCGGCGTGTTTCCAGCTCAGTTCAACCTGGTATCCGACCTGCTGCGAATCGGCATACCGCTGTTCGGCCTCGGACTGGCATTGTACTTTCGCCTCAACGGCACTGCCTTTAATCGCCCCTTCTGCATAGGCCACCTGCTGCTGCTCTGCAACGTTGCAGCAGACCGTTACTTTAGCGGCCTGCCCTCAGGTAGCTATCTGGCCGATACGCTACTCTGGGGCGCGCTGGTCGCCTACAGCTGGAGTCTGTACCGACGCCTGCAAGGCCGACTGAGCACGCGCATCCGCCAGCGCCAGGACATAGCCACCGCGCATGCCGAACAACGAGCCAAGGCAGAGTTTCTCGCCCGAATCAGCCATGAGATACGCACTCCGATGAACGGTGTGCTGGGGATGAGCGAGCTGCTGCTCGATACCGCACTGTCTGCCAAACAACGTGACTACGTGCAGACCATCCATGGTTCAGGTAATGACCTGCTTAATCTGATCAACGAGATCCTCGACGTGTCGCGCCTGGAGTCAGGCCAACTGGTGCTGGAAAAGGTGCAGTTCGACCTGCACGCGCTGATCAATGACTGCATGGACATTTACCGCGCCCGCGCAGAAAGCCAGGGTGTCGAATTGATTGGCTTTGTGCATCCCGATGTCGCGCGCACCCTGCAGGGCGACCCCACCCGACTACGGCAGATTCTGATGAACCTGCTGGCGAACGCGTTGCAGTACACCGACGAAGGTGAAGTGGTGCTGGTAGTAGGCCTCGACCGCAAGAACGGTAGCCAGCAACTGCGCTTCGCCATTCAGGATACCGGCGGCGGCATGCCGCAGGAAGCACGCGACAGCCTGCTCAGCAGCAACCTGAGTACCACACGTCTGCTGGAACACACCGACAGTGACGGCCATCTGCCACTCGTCATCGCACGCCAACTGGTGGTCATGATGCAGGGACAGCTAGGCGTCAAGTACGGCAGCGACAAAGGCACAACCATCTGGTTCACGCTGCCCGCCACTAACCTGGATAACAGCAACGTCGCCGACACCAGCGGCCGCTGCCTGCAGGATCGCAACGTGCTGATCGTCGATGACAACGCCACCTGCCGCAAGGTTCTGCAACAACAGGCAGCTGCATGGGGTATGCGCACGCAATGTGCAGCCGGTGGCCGAGAAGCGCTTGCCATGCTCCGCACGCAAGCCAACCTTGGCAGCCCCTTCGATATCCTGTTGCTTGATCAGTCGATGCCAGGCATGAGCGGCGTCGAGCTGGCCAGCCGGATCAAGGATGATCCGGTCCTATCCAGCGACCTGCTAATCATCATGCTGACCGGTATCAATCAGGTACCTAGCCGCGTTATTGCGCGCAATGCTGGCATTCGCCGCATTCTCAGCAAGCCAGTTGCCGGCTACACCCTGCGCACGACTCTGATCGACGAGTGGAACCAAGTGCGCAATGAAAACGCGGAAGTCGCAGTCGAGTCTGAGTTATCCGCACCAACATCATCCGACAGCGACGACTTTCGCGTGCTGGTGGCCGAGGACAATGCCATCTCGACCAAGGTTATCCGAGGCATGCTGGCCAAGCTCAAGGTAGCCGTTAGTAGTGTTGATAACGGCAAGCGCGCCCTGGAGGCGGTGCAGCAGGAGCAGTTTGACCTGGTGCTGATGGATTGCGAAATGCCGGAAATGGATGGGTTTACCGCAGCGGAACAGATCCGCGCTTGGGAGGCACACAGCGGCACCCAGGCCGTACCCATCATTGCGCTGACCGCCCATATATTGCCGGAACACCGTGAGCGGGCACGCAAGGTCGGCATGAATGGGCATATGGCCAAGCCCGTTGAGCTGAACCAGCTACGCGAGCAAGTGCAGCACTGGCGCGACCAAAAAGCCGGCAACCGCGTTAGTCTGCCCTGACCAGCACCGGAGACGGCACTGTGGCACAGCCAGCCGCGGCAGCATACTGACTCAGCAGCAGGGAAAGTACGGATACATAGGCGCGCATGGTCTACCTCCAGTAGGAGCATCCAGTCAAGGCGCCGACGGCGATTGCCATCAGCTACCACGTCAGACTAGTGCAACTGACCCGGGCCGGCCATTAGCTATTTCCAATCACGCCCATAGCTCGGAGCTTTAAGCACTGCAGCGCCGCTCGCCGGTCAGCGCGGCGGACGACTGCCCTTGCGGCCGGGCTTGCGCGCAGCACCGGTTTCTCGTGGCGGCAGACCTGTGTGCTGAGTAAGAACCCTGCCTGCCTTCTTGCTACCAACCGGCGTGGAATTCTTGCGCCGCGCACTCTGGTAACCTTCTACTGCCGGCTGAAAGGTCGGAATCAACTGCTGCTTGCCGTTGCCGATCAGATCGCTGCGCCCCATGTCCTTGAGTGCATCACGCAGCAACGGCCAGTTCTTTGGATCGTGGTAGCGTAAAAACGCCTTGTGCAAACGCCTCTGCCGATCACCCTTGACGATATTTACGCCATCGCTTTTGTAGGTCACCTTGCGCAGCGGGTTTTTGCCAGAATGGTACATAGCTGTCGCGGTCGCCATAGGTGACGGGTAGAAAGCCTGCACCTGATCCGCACGGAAGCCGTTGCGCTTGAGCCAGAGTGCCAGATTCATCATGTCTTCATCGGTGGTACCCGGGTGGGCCGCAATGAAGTAAGGAATCAGATACTGCTCCTTGCCAGCTTCCTTAGAGTATTTCTCAAACATCTGCTTGAAGCGGTCATAGGAACCTATGCCAGGCTTCATCATCTTGGTTAGCGGACCATCCTCGGTGTGCTCCGGTGCAATTTTCAGGTAGCCGCCCACATGGTGGGTCACCAACTCCTTCACATATTCAGGAGACTCCACCGCCAGGTCATAGCGCAAACCAGAGGCAATCAAAATCTTCTTCACGCCCGGCAATTCGCGCGCCTTGCGGTACAGGCCGATCAGGGATGAATGATCGGTATTCAGATTTTCGCAGATCCCAGGGAAGACACAGGACGGCTTGCGACAGGCAGCCTCAATCTCCGGGCTCTTGCAGGCGATCCGATACATATTGGCGGTAGGGCCGCCCAAATCGGAAATCACCCCAGTAAAACCCGGAACCTTGTCGCGAATCTCTTCGATCTCACGAATAATCGAGTCGTGCGAGCGATTCTGGATGATCCGCCCTTCGTGCTCGGTAATCGAGCAGAAGGTGCAACCGCCAAAACAGCCACGCATGATGTTCACCGAGAAACGGATCATGTCGTAGGCCGGTATCTTGGCATCACCATAGGCCGGATGCGGAATGCGCGCATAGGGCAGGCCAAAAATGTAATCCATCTCTTCGGTCGACAATGGGATGGGTGGCGGCGTAAACCAGACATCCCGGTCGCCATGGCGCTGTACCAGTGCCCGTGCATTACCCGGATTGGTCTCCAGATGCAGCACACGGTTGGCATGGGCGTAGAGCACCGGATCACCCTTGACCTTGTCGAACGACGGCAGGCGAATCACCGTACGATCACGTTCCAAGCGCGGGTGTGGCAGCAGCTGCACAACCTGCACGTCATTACCCGCGGCCTCCTCGGCCGGCCCCTTGGCTTGCTCGACCGCACAGGCACTAGTGTCCTGAGTATTGACGTAGGGGTTGATGATCTTGTCGATCTTGCCGGGTCGGTCAATGCGGGTCGAGTCGAGCTCGAACCAGCCCTGCGGCGTGTCGCGACGCACAAAGGCGGTACCGCGAATGTCGGTAATCTCGGTGATTGACTCGCCGCGACTCAGTCGATGGGCCACCTCGACCACGGCGCGCTCGGCGTTGCCGTACAGTAGGATGTCTGCCTTGGCGTCGATCAGCAGCGAGTGCCTCACCTTGTCCTGCCAATAGTCGTAATGCGCAATGCGGCGCAGCGAGGCCTCGATGCCCCCCAACACAATAGGCACATCCTTGTAGGCTTCGCGGCAACGCTGGCTATACACCAGACTGGCACGATCCGGTCGACTGCCGCCCTTGCCACCGGGCGTATAAGCATCGTCGGAGCGCACCTTGCGGTCAGCGGTATAGCGGTTGATCATCGAGTCCATATTGCCAGCAGCCACGCCGTAGAACAGGTTCGGCTTGCCGAGCTTCATGAAGTCGTCTTTGCTCTGCCAGTCGGGCTGACTGATGATACCGACGCGGAACCCCTGCGCCTCCAGCAAGCGGCCGATGATCGCCATCCCAAATGACGGATGATCTACATAGGCGTCGCCGGTGACGATAATGATGTCGCAGCTGTCCCAGCCCAACTGATCCATTTCTTCCCGGCTCATGGGCAGGAAAGGCGCAGGACCAAAGCACTCGGCCCAGTAACGCGGAAAATCAAACAGTTGCTGCTTGGCCACCGGAATGGTGATCGACATGGGTTACTCCAGATCCCCGTAGCCGGCATAAGAGCCTGGCGCCAGGTTTTCAAAACGGGTGTATTTGCCCAGAAACGCCATGCGTGCAGTGCCGATAGGCCCGTTACGCTGCTTGCCGATAATCAGTTCGGCAATACCCTTGTCCTGCGTATCAGGGTGATAAACCTCATCCCGATATACGAACATGATGACGTCGGCGTCCTGCTCGATCGCGCCTGATTCACGCAAATCCGAGTTGATGGGACGCTTGTTCGGCCGCTGCTCCAGCGAGCGGTTAAGCTGCGACAGGGCGACCACGGGGACGTTGAATTCCTTGGCCAATGCCTTGAGCGAGCGCGAGATTTCCGAAATCTCGTTGGTGCGGTTTTCCGAGGAGGCGCCGCCGATGCGCATCAACTGCAAATAGTCGATCATGATCAACCCGAGATCGCCGTGCTCACGCACCACACGCCGCGCACGCGCACGCATTTCCATCGGCGACAGACCGGCGGTATCGTCGATAAACAGCTTACGGTCATTCAGCATGTTGACCGCCGACGTCAACCTCGGCCAATCCTCATCGTCCAACCGACCGGAGCGTACCTTGGTCTGGTCAATGCGGCCTAGGGACGACAACATACGCATGATCAGCGAGTCACCTGGCATCTCCAGCGAGAACACCAGTACCGCTTTCTCACTACGCATGACGGCGTTCTCGACTAGATTCATCGCGAACGTAGTCTTACCCATGGAAGGACGGCCGGCGACAATGATCAGGTCAGCAGGCTGCAAGCCGGAAGTCATATTATCGAGATCAGTGAAACCGGTGGACAGGCCCGTGATAGAGCCTTCACTGTTGAACAGGGTATCGATGCGGTCAATCGCTTTGGCAAGCAGAGCATTGACGCCTTCCGGACCGCCGGTTTTTGGACGGCTTTCGGCAATCGAGAAAATCTTGCGCTCTGCCTCGTCCAGTACTTCGCTGGACTGCATGCCCTTGGGATTGAACGCAGTGTCGGCAATATCGGTACTCACGCTGATCAACTGGCGCAGTGTCGAGCGCTCACGGATGATCTGTGCATAGGCACTGATATTGGCAACCGATGGGGTGTTTTTTGCCAGCTGCCCCAGATACGCCAGGCCACCTACCTGATCATTGAGGCCTTCCTTGTCGAGGTCCTCCGCCAGGGTAACCACATCGAATGGCTGGTTACGTTCGGCCAGACGTTTCAATGCCTTGAAAATCAAACGGTGATCGTGCCGATAGAAATCACTTTCGGTCAGCAGCTCGGCTACCCGCTCCCAGGCCGTGTTTTCCAGCATCACGCCACCCAGCACGGCCTGCTCGGCCTCAATGGAGTGTGGTGGAATCTTCAACGCAGAGGTCTGCAGATCCAGCTCGGGACGTTCTGAGTAAAGCGATTCAGTCATGGGCTTGGGCTCGAGACGGCATAGGCACAAACAACAACACGGCGCCTGTCCGAGACAAGCGCCGTGTTGACAAGTCTAACTGCAAAGCGCCGCTAAATCACCCGAGGCATAGAAGCCCGAGTGCAGCGCTGCAGCCGCTGTTAACCAGCGACGACGATCAGCTTGACGGTAGTTTCTACATCGCTGTGCAGTTGCACAACAACGTCGAACTCACCGACGTTACGCAGCGGACCTTCAGGCAGACGAACTTCGCTCTTCTCGAGCTCAACGCCAGCCGCGGTAACTGCGTCAGCGATGTCACGAGTACCGATGGAACCAAACAGCTTACCTTCTTCGCCAGCGTTGGCGGTGATGGTAACCGACAGCTCAGCCAGCTTAGCGGCGCGCGCGTCGGCTTCGCCTTTCTTCTCGGCTGCGATTTTTTCCAGTTCGGCGCGGCGCGCTTCAAAAGCTTCTACGTTGGCTGCAGTAGCCGGAGTAGCCTTGCCAAAAGGCAGCAGGAAATTGCGAGCGTAACCAGCCTTTACGGCGACCTTGTCGCCCAGGTTACCCAGGTTCGCGATCTTTTCGAGCAGGATAACTTCCATTGCGATGACCTCTTAAATTCAACCTTGACCGTTTGACTCGTCGTCATCACCTACACCGGACACCGGTGCCAGACGGGAGCGAAAATCAAACAGACTATCAATAAACGCCAAAAGCATAATCAGGGGTACAAGCATCTGCGCGGCAATCACCAGTGCAACATACATGACGATCAACCAGGCTACGCTCGCCTGCTTGATGCCAACCACGCCATGCACCAATGCAATTCCGGCCACCAACAGCGGCACCGTTGCGACCGGCGCCAGCATGGCCATAGAACCAAACTGCGGCCCCAGAATCGCCAGTAATAGCAGAGTAACAGCCATCCAGCCCTTGAGCCGCAACCGGTGAAACTCCTCGCGGAACCCACCCGGGTTGAACAGCCTGGCTTGCCAGGCGCGCGCCATGATCAGACTGGCCAGCGCCATAACAGCGTGTACAGCACCAGTCAGGCCGGCCAGTATTGGCAACATCAGACCCTGTAAACGAGCCATATCGGCCTCGCTCAGATCTTTGCCCAGCTCGCCCAGCACCTGCGGCATCACCTTTTGCAGCTCAGTAGCCAACGCGACCATGGGTTCGTTCAGCAGCGCCAACAGCAACAGCGCGTAAACCAACCCAAGTGGTGCGGCAGCCAGCGCTACCCATTGCCAATTGCTGCGCTCACGCAGCAAACCGGCCAGTAGCGCTGTACCCAGCAGCAATAGCAACGGTGTTGGATCGCCCAGCATGGCCCAGGCCAATGCGGGCAAACCACCCCAAACTGCTACAGGCAGCCCTTCAGAAAGGCCGCGGCGCAAAATAATCAGCGCCAACACTACTGCACCGAACCAGAACAGCAGCGGAATTGCGACCGACAAACCAACCACGAGGGTTGCCTGTCGACGGCCGCGCATTATGTATTCCGCCAAGCCCTGCATCTGAATCCGTATTCCCGATTACTTACTTTTGGCTACCAATCAACGACCGTGGCCGTCGGTGTAAGGCAGCAGAGCCAGGTAGCGGGCGCGCTTGATAGCAACAGCCAGCTGACGCTGATACTTGGCCTTGGTACCGGTAATACGGCTTGGAACGATCTTGCCGGTCTCGGTGACATAGGCTTTCAGAGTGTTGAGATCCTTGTAATCGATCTCTTTAACGCCTTCAGCGGTGAAACGGCAGAACTTTCTGCGACGGAAAAAACGTGCCATGGCAGCGTCTCCTTAATTCTGGAATGTGAACTGGGAAAACTTACTCGTCGTCACCGTCATCGGTGTCGTCGCTGTTGTCAGCGTCATCGTTGGAGCTGTTGTCGTCGTTGTCATCGCTGCGCTCACGACGCTCACGACGCTCACCACGACCACTCTCTTCGGACTTGAGCATGTCGGACTGTTCAGTCACCGCTTCATCGCGACGCATTACCATGTTGCGGATAACGGCATCGTTGTAGCGGAAGTTTTCAGTCAGTTCTTCCAACGCTTTGGCGCTGCACTCTACGTTCATCAGGATGTAGTGTGCCTTGTGGATCTTGTCGATCGGGTAAGCCAGTTGACGGCGCCCCCAATCTTCCAGACGGTGAATCTTGCCGCCGTCTTCTTCGATCAGCTTGGTGTAACGCTCAACCATCGCGCTAACCTGCTCGCTCTGGTCTGGATGAACCAGAAAAACGATTTCGTAATGACGCATAAAAGCTCCTTACGGGTTATAGCCAGCCACCCAAATATGGTCTGGCAAGGAGTGGAACATAGGGTTTGGGGCGGCCATTCTAGTGAAGGCGCCCTATAGAGGCAAGTTAAATGGCGATTATTTGCACAAAGCGTGCCTTGCGGCCAAACGAGGGAACAGAAATCAGGCGGGCAGGCGCTGACGCACCGCCTCGAACAGGCAGACGCCGGCTGCCACAGACACATTCAGACTGCTGACCGCGCCGGCCATCGGCAGGCGCGCGAGGTAGTCGCAATTCTCCCGGGTCAAACGACGCATACCGGCGCCTTCGGCCCCCATGACAATCACCGTCGGAACCTTCAGATCCAGCTCGTAGATGTACTGCTGGGCTTCGCCGGCGGTACCAACCACCCACAGGCCGCGTTGCTGTAACTGCTTCAGCGTGCGGGCCAGATTGGTGACCGCTACCAGGGGCACGGTCTCAGCCGCACCGCAAGCGACCTTGCGCACCACCGGCGTCAGGCTGGCGGAGCGATCCTTGGGCACAATAACCGCCTGCACACCGGCAGCATCCGCACTACGCAGACAGGCTCCCAGGTTGTGCGGGTCGGTGACACCATCGAGCACCAACAGCAAGGGTACCGAATCCAGGCGGTCGAGCATGTGCGTGAGCATCTCTTCAGACCACACCTGACTAGCCGTGACCTCCGCCAGCACGCCCTGATGCACACCATCGCACAACTTGTCGAGCTCATCGCCTGCCAGCCGTTGCACGGAGGCGCCCGCAGCGGTGGCTTGCTCAAGCAATTGCTGCTGGCGATCGTTCAATCTCCCCGACTGCAACAGCACCCGCTTTACCCGCTTGGGATTACGCTCCAGCAGTGCCTGCACAGCATGCACACCGAAAACCTGCTCCAGATCACTCATGCCGCACTCTCACTACTTTGACTTGCGCTTGCGCGGCCCGCGCGGGCCGCCATCGGACTTGTTACCGGCAGGTTTGCGTGGAGCCGGCTTGGCTGCCGAAGCACCCGACTTAGCAGGCTTGCGGGCTGAGCCCGAAGCCGACTTGCCGGGAGAGTTGCGACTACCGCTCTTGCCCTGTTTTTTTCCATCGCCGGCAGCTTGGCGCGCCTCGGCGAGCAGCTTTTCGCGCACAGCGCGACTAGCTGAAACCTTGCGGTCAGGCTCAGGCTGCTGTTGATCTGTGGCCATCTCGAAGTCGATCTTGCGATCATCCAGATCAACCCGCGCAACCTGCACCCGCACCGGATCACCAAGGCGGAACTTGCGTCCGGAACGCTCCCCTGTCAGGCAATGGTGCACGGCGTCGAAGTTATAATAATCTGCGGGCAGTGCGGTGATATGCAGCAGACCTTCAACATAGATATCGGTCAGCTCAATAAACAGGCCGAAACTGGTGGCCGCAGTAACCAGACCGTCAAAGGACTCGCCCACCCGATCCTGCATGAACTCGCACTTGAGCCAGCTGACCACATCGCGTGATGCCTCATCCGCACGGCGTTCGTGCTGCGAGCACTGCTCACCCAGCTCGGCCAGGCGCGCGTGATCATAAGGGTAGATCTTTGCCTTCGGCATGACCGGGGCGCCGCAGCGCTTGACCAGATCGGTCGTACGCCGCGAGCGAATCACGCTGCGAATGGCCCGGTGCGTCAGCAGATCAGGGTAACGGCGAATGGGCGAGGTGAAATGCGTATAGGCCTCGTAATTCAAACCAAAGTGGCCCGCGTTATCCGGACTGTAAACCGCCTGACTGAGCGAGCGCAGCATTACAGTTTGAATCAATTGCGCATCAGGGCGGCCTTGCACCTTGGCCAACACTGCACTGTAATCCTCCGGAGTGGGGTCGCCCTTCTTGCGAGTCAGACTCAGGCCCTGCGCATTGAGGAACTGACGCAGCCGCTCAACCTTCTCCGCCTGCGGCGCGTCGTGCACGCGATACAGGCCCGGCAACTCCAGATCTTGCAGGAACCGAGCAGTAGCGACGTTGGCGCTGAGCATGCACTCTTCGACGATCTTGTGTGCATCGTTGCGCGTGGTCGGCTTGATCTCGACCAGTTTGCGATCATCGCCAAACACCATGCGGGTTTCGGTGGTTTCAAAATCAATCGCACCGCGCCCCTGGCGCGCCTTGGCCAAAGCCTTGTAGAGCTCGTACAGGTTTTCAAGGTGCGGCACGACTTCGCTGTATTCGTCACGCAGCGCCTTGCCTTCACGCGTGCGGCCATGCTCCAGCATGGATGACACCTTGTTGTAGGTCAGGCGCGCGTGCGAATGAATAACCGCTTCGTAAAACTGGTAGTCGGTGAGCTCGCCCGATTTGGACAGCGTCATCTCACACACCATGGCCAGACGGTCAACGTGCGGATTCAACGAGCACAGACCGTTGGATATCTCCTCCGGCAGCATCGGAATTACCTGGCTCGGAAAATACACCGAGGTGCCACGCAGCTCGGCTTCCTGATCCAGCGCCGATCCCACCGGCACATAGTGGGACACATCGGCAATCGCGACATACAGCTTCCAACCACCGGAAAACAGACGCCAGCCGCTGGCCTTGTGCGGCTCACAGTAGAGCGCGTCATCAAAATCGCGAGCGTCTTCACCATCAATGGTAACCAATGGCAAATGGCGCAAATCAACCCGCTTCTGCTTGTCCTTTTCCTCAACGTACTCTTTTAACTTGGCGGCTTCGTCTATGACCGCCTGTGGCCACTCACTGGGGATATCATAGCTGCGCAGGGCCACTTCGATTTCCATGCCAGGGGCCATATAGTCGCCCACCACTTCAATCACTTCACCCTGAGCCTGACGGCTCATCGTCGGCCACTGGGTAATACGCACTTCGGCGTATTGGCCGTGCTTGACGCCCATGCTCGCACCCGGCGGGATGAGTACGTCCTGATTGATCTTGGCGTTATCAGCCACCACAAAGCCGATGCCATTCTCTTCGTAATAGCGCCCAACCAGAATTTCGTGGGCACGCTCAAGCACCTCAACCACAGCGCCTTCGCTGCGACCGCGACGGTCGACGCCGGTTACGCGGCCCAGTACGCGGTCACCGTCAAACACCAGACGCATCTGGGACGGGCCGAGGAACAAGTCCTCGGTACCCTCGTCAGGCACTAGAAAGCCAAACCCATCGCGATGGCCCTGCACGCGACCGCGGATCAGGTCGAGCTTGTCTACCGGTGCGTAAGCGCCCCGGCGCGTGTAAATCAGTTGCCCATCGCGCTCCATGGCGCGCAGGCGGCGACGCAGTGCTTCAATGCTATCCTCATCCTGCAGATCGAACTCCTGCTGCAGCTGAGCGCGCGTCGCGGGCGCGCCACGGGTCTCGAGCAGTTGCAGGATGAGTTCACGACTGGGGATGGGGTTATCGTATTTCTCTGCTTCGCGCCGGGCTTCCGGATCCTGCTGGATCCATTCATTGGTCATGGAAGTGGCCTGGGAAGATGATGTAGATTTGCTCGACGGCTTGGCCGAGACTTTGGATTGATCTTTTTTCGTCATAGACGCCTATTGAACCGCGAATCAAGTCTGTATGCACCTGTTTCCTCCAACAAATTTTTTTTATCGTCAGGGGTTTACAAGATCATTCTGGCTACGTAATATTCGCGCCGTCAGCACGAAACGGCAGCGACAAGAACCACAGGTTCAGCATAGCAGCAGTTTCAGATGGCGCGCCCAGGTGGTGAAATTGGTAGACACGCTAGCTTCAGGTGCTAGTGGCCTTACGGCCGTGGAAGTTCGAGTCTTCTCCTGGGCACCAATTCAAAAAAACCGAGCTTATGCTCGGTTTTTTTATGCCTGCAACAATCTATTTTCACTTAAACGCCATAACAACGCCCATTACCATCATCCGTATCAACAAAATCAGGGCATGAAAAAGGCGCCCGCAGGCGCCTTTTTTTACCGCCAACCTATCAGGACTGAAACACCTGCCGCAGGATAACCGTCTCGTTGCGGTCAGGGCCGGTCGAGATTAGATCGATAGGCGCCCCCACCAACTCTTCGATGCGGCGAATATAGGCCTGCGCGTTGGCTGGCAGCCCTTCCAACGTCTTAACCCCCAGCGTGGATTCACTCCAGCCCGGCATGTCCTCGTAGACTGGCTCCAGCCCGATGTAGCTGTCAGCATCGGTAGGCGCTTCGATCACATCCCCATGCTCGTTGCGATAGCCAACACAGATACGAATCACATCCAGACCATCCAGCACGTCCAGCTTGGTCAAGCATAGCCCGCTGATGCTGTTGATCTCGATTGCACGGCGCAAAATGATCGCATCAAACCAGCCACAACGTCGCGCACGCCCAGTAGTGGAACCAAACTCGTGACCACGCTCAGCCAATCGCGCACCCACGGCATCGAACAGCTCGGTCGGGAACGGACCGGAACCCACGCGGGTGGTGTAAGCCTTGGTAATACCCAGAACATAGTCTAGGTAAAGGGGGCCGAAACCAGAGCCGGTGGCGGTGCCGCCGGCCGTGGTATTGGAGCTGGTAACGAAGGGATAAGTACCATGATCGATATCGAGCAGTGAACCTTGCGCGCCTTCAAACATGATATTGGCACCTTCGCGGCGCAACTCGTGCAAACGAGCCGTAACGTCGGTCATCAACGGAGCCAGCCACTCAGCGTAGCCCAAGGCCTCATCCAGCGTTTTCTGGAAGTCGACCGGCTCGACCTTGTAATAATGCTGCAGGGCAAAGTTGTGGTAATCCAGCACCTCACCCAACTTGGCGGCAAACCGCTCACGATGGAATAGATCAGCAACGCGCAGACCTCGACGAGAAACCTTGTCTTCGTAGGCGGGCCCGATACCGCGACCAGTGGTGCCAATCTTGGCTTCACCGCGGGCCTTCTCACGCGCCTGATCCAGCGCAACGTGGTACGGCAGAATGAGCGGACAGGCCGGACTTATGCGCAGGCGCTCACGCACCGGCACGCCTTTGGCTTCGAGCTGACCCAGCTCCTTGAGCAGCGCCTCAGGCGAGAGCACAACACCATTGCCGATGAAACACTGTACGTTGTCACGCAAAATCCCGGACGGAATCAGGTGCAATACGGTTTTTTCGCCATCGATGACCAGCGTGTGGCCCGCGTTATGACCACCCTGATAGCGCACTACGGCGGCTACCTGATCGGTCAACAGGTCAACGATCTTACCCTTGCCCTCATCGCCCCACTGGGTACCCAGGATGACAACATTCTTACCCATGTTCAGCCCATGCCTCGCTTGAAATTAATTGGCCCTAAGGCCGGGAATCACGAATTCAATGCCGTTACAGACCAACTGCCAGCGTGAAAGCTGAGCACTCGATCACAGCCAAAATCTGTTGCTTCTGCGCTTGATTGAGCTGGCAGCGCCATAATGACGCGCTCACCCTGACGACGTAACCGCGCAATCTCCTCATGCAACCCCGCTTCGCTACTGTGCGGAGCCCAAATAGCGGCACGCGCCTGGCTCAGCCCCACCCTACCGCGCTGCACAAGAAAACGAAGGTCGGTGGAAAAACCCGTGGCGGGGCGCGCACGGCCAAAATCGCTGCCGATATCGTCATAGCGGCCGCCCTGCGCGACACTCTGACCAACACCAGGCACAAAGGCGGCAAACACCACGCCCGTGTGGTAATGATAGCCACGCAACTCGCCGAGGTCGAAATACAAGGGAATCTGCGGATAACGACGAGCCAGGATCTGCGCGATTTCAGCCAGATCATCCAGTGCAGCCATAACCGACTCAGGCGCGCCATCCAGCAACGCGTGAGCACGATCGAGCACCTCTACCCCGCCGGACAACTCAACCAAACTGCACAGCATTGCCGCAAGAGAAGACTGCTCCAGCCCTGCGGTCAGCTCAGCCACCTCATCACCCGCCTTGCGCTGCAGAGCATCAAAGAGCGCGCGCTCGGTAACTTCATCCACCCCAGCCGCCTGAACCAGACCACGGTAAATACCCACGTGGCCGATATCCAGGTGCACTCCCTCCACTTCACAGCTGGTCAGGGTTTCCAGCATCAGCGAGATGATTTCGATATCACTGGTAGAAGACGCATCGCCATACAGCTCCGCGCCCAACTGAATCAAGCTGCGTGCAGTCGACAACGGGCGCGGACGCGTGTGCAACACACTGCCGCAATAGCAAAGCCGGGAAGGCCCTTCAGCACCCAGCGTATGCGCATCGATACGTGCAACCTGAGGCGTGATATCCGCGCGCAGCCCAAGCATGCGCCCGGACAGCTGATCGGTCATTTTAAAGGTTTGCAACTCAAGGTCGTGACCGGCACCGGTCAGCAGGGATTCAAGGTATTCGATGTGCGGGGTTATGACCAAGTCATAGCCCCAGCTGGAGAACAGATCAAGCAACTGTCGGCGGGCGGCTTCGATACGGGCAGCCTCCGCAGGCAATACCTCATCAATACCATCCGGCAACAGCCAGCGATCTACAGTCGGCATTTTGACAACCTTTTCATACACAGTGAACTAGGCTTGCGACGCGATTCATGCGCGTCGCACAAACCGTGCTGACCAGTACCGCAACACGCGTATCGAGAAGCACACATCGACGGCGTAAAGCACAGTAGACCGGTCACAAAAAAGCCGGGATTTCCCGGCTGCGCAAGTGTAACACGTTTTCTCGCCACCACACCCGCCGCGTTCAGTGTGCAGATCGGAGGCCAGACAAACAAAAGGGGCTGCCCGACCAGCGGACAACCCCTTTTAGCGTAAAAGCACATCAGGGCTGGCTAGACTGCCCTTGCATGTACTTGAAGAACTCGCTCTTCGGGTCCACCACCAGCACATCCGACTTGCTCGCAAAGCTTTCGCGATACGCTTGCAAGCTGCGCGAGAACGCGTAGAACTCCGGATCCTTGGTATACGCATCGGCATAGATGGCAGCAGCTTTCGCATCACCATCACCACGCACCTTCTCGGCCTCACGGAAGGCTTCTGCGATAATCACGCGTTGCTGACGATCAGCATCAGCGCGAATACCTTCAGCTAGCTCACGACCCTTGGCTCGATGCTCGCGCGCTTCGCGCTCACGCTCGGTGCTCATGCGGTCAAAGACGCTTCGATTCACTTCGTTAGGCAGATCGATTGCCTTAACGCGTACATCCAGCACTTCGATACCCAGCTCACGACGCGCACTTTCATCCAGGGTTGCCGTAATGTCAGCCATCAGCTGGTCACGCTCACCGGATACCACTTCGTGCAGCGTACGACGAGCCACCTCATTGCGCAGACCGGACTCCAGCTGACGCGACAGACGCTCTTCGGCAATCGCGCGCAGACCCGAAGTCGCCGTATAGAAGCGCTGCACATCGGCAATCCGCCACTTGGCATAGGAGTCAACCATCAAGGCTTTCTTTTCCAGCGTCAGATAACGCTGCGTGGCGGTATCGAGCGTCAACAGACGGGCATCAAAGGTATGCGCTTCCTGCACAAAAGGCAGCTTGAAGTGCAAACCCGGCGCGACATCACTGTCGACCACGCGACCAAATTGTAGAACAATCGCGCGCTGGGTCTGATCCACCACGAAGAAGCTGTTCCAGCCGACGATAAGAGCGGCCAACAGCACGATAATGCCAAACAAGGATTTGTTACTCATCAGCGGGACTCCCTGGAACGCAGATCGCGCTGCTGTGTGGTAGTAGAGCGGGAGGAATCGCTCTGCGTAATGGTCGGCACACCACCAGATGACGCATTTCCGGACCCGGAGGACTGCTGCATCAACTTGTCGAGCGGCAGATACAGCAGGTTGTTGTTGCCCTCACCACCGGACACCAGAATCTTGCTGGTGTTGGTCATTACATCCTGCATTGCATCTATATACAGACGCTCGCGCATGACGTCCGGCGCCAGACGATACTGCTCAACCAGCAGATCGAAGCGTTTGGCCTCACCCTCTGCCCGGGCAATTACCTCATCATGATAACCGTTGGCTTCTTCCAGCATGCGCTGAGCCTTACCTCGCGCCTCGGGAATGACACCGTTGGCATAGGCTTCTGCCTGATTGCGCTCACGTACTTCATCTTCCTTGGCACGAATCACGTCATCAAACGCATCCTGCACCTCGGCCGGCGCCTGGGCGTTCTCAATGTTGACTTGGGTAACGGTAATACCGGTGTTGTAGCTGTCCAGATAACGCTGCAATCGTTCGGTCACCTCAACCGCCATCTGCTCACGCCCCTCAGTCAACACCTGGTGCATTGGCGTAGAACCGACGACATGACGCACCGCGCTTTCGGTCGCATGGCGCAAACTGGTTTCCGGATCTTCCACCATCAAGACGAAATTCTGCAGATTGGAAATGCGGTACTGAATCGCCACCGGTACTTCAACGATATTCTCGTCTTCGGTCAGCATCTGACCCTGCTGCCGGTAGGAACGTACCTGAGTGACGTTACGCTGGAACTTGCGTTCGACCGGAGGAAAGTACAGGTGCAGGCCGGAACCCACGGTGCGGTCGTACTCACCAAAGCGCAGGATGACTGCCTGCTCCTGCTCATCTACCATATAAACCGCATTGAACAGCCAGACCGCGAGTATCACCAAGCCAGCGATAGCCCAAAGCCCCTTGGGAATGCCGCCACCGCCGATGCTGCTTCCGCCACCGCCGCTGCCGTTCTTGCCGCGTTTGCTGGAGCCGAACATATTATTCAGGCTGTCCTGCAGTTTGCGCAGCGCTTCATCAAGATCCGGCGGACCCTGCTTGCCACCGCGCTTGCCACCGCCGCCGCTACCCCAGGGATCCTGGTCGTTTGAATTATTTCCGCCACCAGGCTCATTCCAGGCCATAGCGTTCTCCGTTGTCTGTAACCGTTCAAAGCTCCGACCGCCAAGGTGGCAGTCAGATCAGGGTGCAATCCTACCGTAAACCAGCCGGCCCGCGCGAACCATAGCTGGAGGCTTTCATTGCAAAGTATGTTGCTGCAGAAAAACGTCTGGCTGCCAGCCTTCGCGCTTTAGCAGGCGATTGAAATCACTGCGTTGTAGGCGCAACTCAAGCTGCTGTCGGCCGTCCTCTGCGGTATGCTCGCCAAGTACTGCCCCAGCTGCATAAAACTGTGCGCGCAGACGCGCCTCGGCATGTTCCAGCACTATGCTTTCCTGCACCAGATCGTTACCTAACCGCTCGGCGATGGCCTGTCCGAGCAGGTCTAGCCCGAGCCCCTTCTGCGCAGAAATCCAGACTCTGACAATGGTACCGTCTTCGTTGCGTTGCAGCTGGGGCTCAAAGCCTTCTATCAGGTCAATCTTGTTGTAGACCTCAAGCATCGGCAGCTCAATCGCCCCGATCTCAGTCAACACCGAATTCACCTGCTGCATGTTTTCCTGACGATCAGGGTCGGCCGCATCAATGACATGCAGTAACAGATCTGCCTGAGCAGACTCTTCCAATGTGGCACGAAAGGCCTCCACTAACTTGTGTGGCAAATGGCGAATAAAGCCCACAGTGTCAGCAAGAATCACCGGACCGATATCGTCCAGTTCAATGCGTCGCAGCGTCGGATCCAGCGTGGCAAACAACTGATCGGCAGCATACACATCAGAGGTTGTCAGGGTATTGAACAGCGTAGATTTGCCCGCATTCGTGTAGCCGACCAGGGACACGACCGGAATCTCCGCTCGACGGCGCGCACGCCGGGCCTGATCACGCTGACTGCGTACCCGTTCCAGACGACGCATGATCTGCTTGATGCGCACACGCAGCAGACGACGGTCGGTTTCGAGCTGGGTTTCACCCGGGCCACGCAAGCCAATACCACCCTTCTGCCGCTCAAGGTGGGTCCAGCCACGCACCAAGCGCGTGCTCAGGTGATCGAGTTGCGCCAACTCGACCTGCAACTTACCTTCATGGGTACGCGCACGCTGCGCAAAGATATCCAGAATTAGGCCGGTGCGGTCGATTACCCGGCACTCCAGCTCCCGTTCCAGATTTCGCTCCTGACTGGGCGTCAGGGTGTGATTGAAGATGACCAGATCACCTTCATTAGCCTTGACCAAGGCCCGCAATTCTTCCACCTTGCCGCTTCCAATCAGGAACCGGGGTGTGGGCTTATGCCGGGGAATGGTCATAAATGCCGCATTTTCTGCACCGGCGGAACGCACCAGCTCAAGAAATTCCTGCGGGTCTTCACGGCGCTGTTCATCCAGGCCTTCGAGGTGAACAAGTACCGCACGCTCACCCCCTTCATGCCGCTCAAAAAACAATCAGGCCTCCTGTAGCATCAGGGATTGCTGGCCTCGGCCTCTTCACCACCGGCCTGCACCGGCAGACGCACCGGACGACCAGGAACAACGGTGGAGATCGCATGCTTGTAAACCATCTGGCTGACTGTATTTTTCAACAGAATGACAAACTGGTCGAATGACTCGATCTGGCCCTGCAGCTTGATGCCGTTTACGAGATAGATGGATACCGGGACACGTTCCTTGCGCAGAACGTTCAGGTAAGGGTCTTGTAGTGAATGCCCTTTTGACATTGCCTCACTCCTTTAATGGAAACCGTATAATTTTAAGCATTGTAATAATGCGATTTGGCCGGCTTGTCCATTATCCAAAAGACTAGCAGGCAAGTTAACTGCACAAACCTGGGCGGTAGAAGCGCCGGTAAACTCTATATTGCGACCTCTTGCAACGCTTTCAAGGCCTGCTCAAATCTTTTTGGGTCAAGGCTGTCAAGCCAGTCTATCTCGGCGTGCCAACCCCGCAACCAGGTAAACTGACGTTTCGCCAGTTGCCGGGTCGCAATAATGCCCCGTTCAACCATTTCTGCCTTGCTCAGCTTGCCATCGAGAAAGTCCCAGACCTGTCGATAACCGACAGCCCGAATGGATGGCATACCTGAATGCAAGTCCCCACGATTGCGCAAGGATTCGACCTCAGGAATCAGCCCTTGTTTCATCATCGAGACAAAACGTTCAGCAATTCGCTCGTGCAGCACAGAACGATCCTGGGGCGCAACCGCCATATAACGCACAGTATAAGGCAAAACCGCCGCCCCAGGCCGTTGTTCAAGTGCTTTTTCTGCACCTTGGCGAGCATGCAATTGTGTCAGTGTAATACCGCTGACGAGAAACACCTCATAAGCGCGTTGAATTCGCTGTGGATCGTTCGGGTGAATGCGCGCCGCCGCAACCGGGTCAACCCTCGCCAGTTCGGCATGCACCGCCTCCCAACCCTGAGCTTGCGCCATCGCCTCGATCTTCGCGCGCACCACAGAATCGGCTGACGGCATCTGCGCCAGGCCGCCGGCCAGAGCCTTGAAATAGAGCATAGTGCCGCCGACCAGTAGCGGAATACGGCCGCGTGCGGTGATCTCCGCCAACAGCGGCGTGACATCCTCGCAGAACCGGGCAGCAGAGTAGGCCTCCGCCGGATCAAGAATATCGATCAGGTGATGCGGGTAGCTCGCAAGTGTTTGCGCATCCGGCTTGGCGGAACCGATATCCATGCCACGATAAACCAGCACCGAGTCGACACTGATCAGCTCACAGGGAAACCGGTCGTACAGGTGCATTGCCAACTCGGTCTTGCCCGAGGCCGTTGGCCCCATCAAGCAGATAACCGGCGGCCGCACGGCGGTGCTCAAGGCGTAGCTTGCGACAGAGTCATCTCAGCGCCCCCGCAGAAACAGCTTATCCAGCTCAGCCATACTCATCTGCGTCCAGGTAGGACGCCCGTGATTACATTGCCCGCTTCGCTCAGTCTGCTCCATATCACGCAACAGGCCATTCATCTCCGCGAGCGTCAGCCTGCGATTGGCTCGCACTGCGCCGTGGCAAGCCATAGTGCCCAGCAACTCATTCAAATGAGCCTGAATGCGATCACTGGTGCCGTACTCCAAAAGGTCACTTAGTACATCCCGCACCAACTGCTCGGCATGCGCCTGGCGCAACAGGGCCGGGACCTCACGGATAGCCAGCGATTCCGGTCCTACGCGCTGCAGCGACATACCCAGGCGCGTAAACCAGTCGGCGTGCTCCTCCGCACAATCCGCCTCGCGCTGACTGACCGCCAGGCTTTCCGGCACCAGCAACGGCTGACTGCGCAACCCCTCCTGATCCATAGCGAGCTTCAGGCGTTCATAGGTGATGCGTTCGTGCGCGGCGTGCATGTCGACTACCACCATTCCGGCGGCATTTTCAGCAAGGATGTAGACCCCGTGCAGTTGCGCCACGGCGTAACCCAGCGGCGGCACATCACCGTCCTCTGCCGGCATGGCAGGCGCTGTGCCCTGGCTGCCGTAAAGATTGGCATAAGCGCCTACCGCGGCGGCCGGCGGAGGTGCTGGTGGTGCGTAGCCGCCGAGGGGCGCTGTCGACTCCGCCCGCCAAGCGGCGGATGGCTCATTCAGCGCCATGGGCTGCTGACCGGAAAACACCCCAGCATCCAATCCGCTGGCGACGTGTTGCGTTACGGCCGAAGCAGGTGGACGCGTCTCTACCGCGGGTTCTGCACTGTCAGGCTGGTCACCAGGGCGCTGATCGGCCAGGGCGCGATACAGCGTGCTGAACAGAAAGTCATGCACCATACGTCCGTCACGGAAGCGTACTTCATGCTTGGTCGGGTGCACGTTGACGTCTACCACGCCCGGGTCCAACTCCATGAACAACACAAAGGTCGGGTGGCGACCATTGAACAACACGTCGCGGTAGGCCTGCCGCACCGCATGCGCCACCAGCTTGTCCTTGATCATCCTGCCATTAACAAAGAAATACTGCAGATCCGCCTGGCTGCGCGAGAACGTCGGCAGGCCGACCCAACCCCACAGCCGCAACCCTGCCCGCTCGCTGTCAATGGAACGAGACTGCTCCACGAAAGCCGGACCACACACAGTCGCCACCCGGCGACGCGCTTCCTGTTCGGTATGTGCCGGGCGCAAGCTAAACACGCTACGCCCGTTGTGGCGCAGGTTGAAGGCCACATCGAAGCGGGAGAGAGCCAGGCGCTTGACCACTTCTTCCAAGTGGGAAAATTCAGTCTTTTCCGTGCGCAGAAACTTGCGCCGCGCGGGTGTATTGAAGAACAGGTCACGCACTTCTACAGTGGTGCCCTGCGGGTGCGCCGCCGGCTGCAGATTGGGCGCCATATCGCGCCCCTCTGTCTCAACCTGCCAGGCCTGATCACTACCCGCCGGACAGGAGGTCAGCGTGAGACGCGAGACAGAGCTTACCGAAGCCAGAGCTTCCCCACGAAATCCCAGGGTGGCAACGCGCTCCAAATCATCCAGGTCGCGAATCTTGCTGGTAGCGTGCCGCGACAAGGCCAGCGGCAGATCATCCTGCTCGATACCGCCACCATCATCCCGTACCCGCAGCAGTTTGACGCCAGCCTGCTCGACATCGATATCGATGCGCTTGGCGCCAGCGTCCAGGCTGTTTTCCAGCAATTCCTTGATTACCGAGGCAGGTCTTTCTACAACCTCGCCCGCCGCGATCTGGTTGGCCAGACGCGGGCTTAATAATTGAATTCGGGACATATCAGCGTTCGTTCTGTACGAGCATGCTGCTGGCCGGCACTTTGATTACCTGACCTACTCGTATGTTGTCATCGGACAAATTGTTGGCATTGCGCAAGCCGCTGAGCGACACCTGATACAGCGCCGCAATCATCGACAGGCTGTCACCGCGTCTTACCACATGTTCACGCGGGCCTTGCGCCAGCTTGCCGCTGGCCTTGAGCGCGGCGATGCGCGTACCCGGTGGCGGGTTGCGATGAAAATAGCTTTTTACCCCAGCATGAATCGAACGCGCCAATGCCTGCTGGTGACTGCGCGTCACCAACTTGCGCGCCTCACCAGGGTTGGAGATAAAACCAGTCTCGACCAGAATTGACGGAATATCGGGGGACTTCAACACCATGAACCCGGCCTGCTCTACCCGCGGCTTGTGCAGGGAGTTGACCCGCCCAACTGACGATAGAACCTGCTGACCTACATCCAGACTGGCTGAGAGGGTGGCCGTCATCGACAGGTCAAGCAGCACACTGGCCAGCACCTGATCCTTGTTATCCAGACTCACGCCACCCACGCCGCCAATAAGATCGGAGCGGTTTTCCCGGTCTGCCAGCAGTCGCGCCGTTTCCGAGGTTGCCCCACGATCAGACAATGCAAACACCGAGGCGCCGTTGGCACTGGCCCGGGTGAAGGCATCAGCATGAATGGAAACGAACAGATCAGCGTTGTGCTGACGGGCGATTTCCGTACGTTTACGCAACGGGATGAAGTAGTCGCCAGTGCGCACCAGCTGACCCTTGAAACCGGGCTCGGCATCAATCATGCCCTTGAGATCACGGGCAATGGCCAGCACCACTTCTTTCTCTCGGGCGCCGCCATAACCTATGGCACCGGGGTCTTCGCCGCCATGACCGGCGTCGATGGCGATAATGATATCGCGCTCACCCGCTTCGCTGGCCGAGCGAACCGGCGCTTGCGGCAACGGCGAAGCGCTAGGCGCCTGGGGCGGATCGATGGCGCGGGGCTTGCCATCCTGGTCAAACAGATCGATAACCAGGCGATCACCGTACTGCTGATTGGGCGGCAGCACAAAACTCTTGGGATTGACTTGCGCTGACAAGTCCAGCACCACGCGTAAACCATTACCATCGCGCGGCGCAGAGCGCATGCCGGTCAAAGGGGTGTTGGCCAAGGCCAGACCAGCGGTATCGGCATTGAACGTGGCGTTGTCGATATCAATGACAATCCGTTCGGGGTTGGACAGGGTAAACAGGGTATGGTTGGCCGGCCCACTCAAGTCAAACACCAGCCGCGTGTTATCCGGCGCGCGCCACAGACGAACGCTCTTGATGTCAGCCGCCAGCGCGACTTCAGTAACAAGGCACAATAAACTGACAGCGCACCAACGCAGCAGCATCTGGCATTTCCCCCCGGTCATGCTAGTCACGCTATGCCTTACTCCGTTCTTGTTGCAATCGATGGCAGCTGGCCTGACCGTGCTCGGTCTCGCCGTCCAGCAAAAGGCGTCTGCCCTCGCCTTCCACGCTAATGGTAATCGTCAGGTCCGGTCTTGGCAAAACGCCCCGCCCCTTTTCCGGCCACTCGACCAGGCAAAGGCTATCAGCCGAAAAGTAATCCCGCACTCCGAGAAACTCGAGTTCCTCGGGATCAGCCAGGCGGTAGAGGTCGAAATGGTAGACCGTCGCCTCGGCCAGTTCGTAGGGCTCGACCAGGGTAAAGGTTGGGCTTTTGACTGCCCCCTGGTGTCCCAACCCCCGAATCATTCCACGACTAAGCGTGGTTTTGCCCATACCCAGATTACCTTCCAGATAGACCACGCCGCGCCCATCTAGTGCCCGCGCGATGGCGGCACCTAACGCCTGCATGGCATTTTCGCCCTCTATCTGCACCGTATAACTCATTCTGCGTCCCGTTGATTCAACAATGCCTTGATGGGCATGAACATGTCACTCGCCCGCAATCCCACTTGACCATGATGAGCGGCTCGATCACCTGCAAGGGCGTGCACCAGCACAGCATAACGCGCCGCTCTGGCGGCGGGAATGCGCTGTGCCAGCAGGGCTCCCAGCAGCCCAGAGAGCACATCGCCCATACCACCAACGGCCATACCCGGATTGCCGTCCGAGCAGACCGCCGGCAACTCGGCATCATTACTACCTACCAGACTGCCGGCGCCCTTTAGGATGACTGAACAGTTCAGCATACGGACCAACTGGGCCAACGCAGCGGGCCGGTCAGCCTGCACGCGCGCATTGTCCCATGCCAGCAGCCGCGCCGCCTCTGCCGGATGCGGCGAGATGATACTTTCTGCGCCAAGGGACACCCGCGTCGCGCCTTCTGCCAATAAATTCAACGCATCAGCATCCAGCACCCGCGGCCCTTGCCAACCCAGCGCGGCATCCAGCAGCGCTCGTGCCCAGCTGTCGCGCCCCAGCCCCGGCCCGATCACCAGCGCATCAGCCTGATCCAGCAGCCCTTGCAACTGCTCTACAGCATCAACGCCACGTACCATCAGCTCCGGACAGCGACTGAGCAAAGGCGCGACATGTTCCGGTCGCGTCGCCACGCTGATCTTGCCGGCACCGCTACACAATGCAGCCTCGGCCGCCAGCATGATGGCACCACCCATACCATGCCCACCGCCGATAATCAGCAAATGGCCAAAGTGCCCTTTATGGGCCGCCTGCTTGCGCACCGGCAGAGTTTTCGCCCAACGCGACAGGCTCAGCCGTTCAAACGCGAACTTGGCAACCGGCTGCTCGCTCTCGGCAAGCTCGGCGAACAGCAGTTCACCGGTGTGATTCGGACCTACACCCGTTAGCAAGCCCAGCTTGAGCCCTATAAAAGTTACCGTCAGGTCCGCACTCACCGCACAACCGAGGAGCGTGCCCCGATCTGCGTCCAGACCACTAGGCAGATCGACGGCCAGCACCGGACAGGGCGCGGCGTTGATTTGCCCGATGACATCAACGTAGTCCCCCCTGACCTCTCCCGACAAGCCAGTGCCCAGCAGGGCATCTACCAGTACGCCCGAGAGCGACGCATTCGGATGCCAGCGCTTAACACTCACGCCTTCCGAGAGCGCCATCTGCAGCGCCATAGCAGCGTCGCCCTGCAGCTTATCTGGGTCGGCAACCGCCCAGACCGCCACCTGCCAGCCCGCCTGCTGTGCCAGCCGTGCCAACAGATAACCGTCACCAGCGTTGTTACCCCCACCGCATAGCACCGTCATCTGGCGCAGGCTGGGCCAGCGCTGCTGCACGGCCTGCCACAACGCCTGCGCGGCGCGCTGCATCAACTCGATACCCGGGGTTCCGGCGTCAATCAGGCGGGCGTCCAACTCCCGAACCTGAGCTGCGGTGTAAACCCTATCGGGCAAAACATGCGTCATAAATAGGCTCCCGGTGTGGATGTCTGGCACAATTATACGAGAACCATCGCGCAACCCCTCAACCCCCGACCCTGGCCATGCCTGAATCCATCAACTATCACGACCTTGCCGAGCAGATCCGCAGCTTGGCCAGCCAACTTGGCTTCCAGCAGCTTGGCATCAGTGCGCCGGATATTGGTGAGCACGAGCAACACCTGGAGCAGTGGATCAACGCCGGCTACCACGGCGAAATGGAGTGGATGGCCAGCCACGGCAGCAAGCGCACCCAACCTGCCGAGCTGGTGCCAGGTACTCAACGCGTCATCTCAGTGCGCATGGATTACCTGCCGAGCGACAGCGCTATGGCGCAACGCTTAAGCGAGCCCGATGCGGCCTACGTGTCACGTTATGCGCTAGGACGCGACTACCACAAACTGATTCGCCGCCGGTTGCAGAAGCTGGCTGATGCCATACAAGCACTTATCGGCCCATTCGGCTATCGTGCCTTTGTCGACAGCGCTCCGGTCATGGAACGGGCGCTCGCGACCAGCTCCGGCTTGGGCTGGATCGGCAAAAACAGCATGCTGATCAACCGCAAGGCCGGCAGCTATTTCTTTCTCGGCGAACTGTATACCGACCTGCCGTTACCGATAGATGCGCCGCAACAAAGCGAACACTGCGGCAGCTGTACGGCCTGCCTTGAACGCTGCCCGACCCAAGCCTTTGTTGGTGACAAGATACTCGATGCGCGGCGTTGCATTTCCTACCTGACCATCGAGCTGAAAGGCGCGATTCCAACCGAATTACGCGCCCCCATGGGCAACCGGGTATTTGGCTGCGACGACTGCCAGCTGGTCTGTCCCTGGAATCGCTTTGCCAAACCTACCGAGGAATCCGACTTCGGCCCGCGCCACCGCCTGGATCAGGCCAGCCTGGCTGAGCTGTTTCGCTGGGATGAAGCCGCATTCCTGGCCAATACTGAGGGCTCGCCCATCCGTCGCATTGGTCATGAACGCTGGCTGCGCAATCTGGCAGTAGGCCTGGGCAATGCCAGCAGCAGTATTTCCGTGATTGAAGCGCTCAAAGCGCGCCGCGACCACCCCTCAGAACTGGTCCGTGAGCACGTTGCCTGGGCACTGCAACAACACGGGACCGCAGCAGTCGATTGATCAAAACTTGATAAAGTGCTCGCGGTAATGCTGAAGCTCGGCAATGGAGTCACGAATATCATCCATGGCCAGGTGGCTGCTCTGCTTCTTCACCCCGTTCTTCACCTCGGGCGCCCAGCGCGCAGCAAGCTCTTTCAGGGTAGACACGTCCAGGTTGCGATAGTGGAAATACTCTTCCAGCTCGCGCATACCGCGATAAAGAAAGCGCCGATCCTGACAGATGCTGTTGCCGCACATCGGTGAGCGACCGGCCGGCACCCACTCGCGCAGAAAAGCCAGGGTCTGCTGTTCAGCCTCCGCCGCACTCGTCACGCTGTCACGCACACGCTGCGTCAGGCCAGACTGACCATGCTGGCGCGTATTCCATTCATCCATGCCATCGAGCATGGCGTCGGGTTGCTTTACGGCAATCGCCGGCCCCTCGGCCAGCACATTCAGGTTGGAGTCGGTCACAATGGTGGCGATTTCGATGATCACATCGTTGTCCGGGTCGAGCCCGGTCATTTCCAGATCGATCCAGATTAGGTTGTCGGGGCTTTGCATACTGACTCCTGGCGCTAGTGAAACAGACTTCGGGAAAAAGGAACGGCGCCAAAGGCACCAGATCAACTGCCGCCAGTATAACTGGCGCGTGCTACACTGCGGCTGTTTCTTCAGACACTGACCCCATGGCCAAGCGACACCTTACCCGGCGCCAAAGCTGGCGCATTGAAAAAATCCAGGGCGAACGCGCCGCACGCGCAGACCGCCGCGCCGACAAGGCCGAGCAAAGCTTGCTGGGCGGCGACCTAGGTCCGGAACAAAACGGCTTGGTCATCGCACACTTTGGCGTGCAGATGGACGTCGAAGCCACCGACGGTGCCAACCTAGGCGAGGTGCGCCGCTGCTATCGACGCGCCAATCTGCCGGCACTGGTCACCGGCGACAAAGTCATCTGGCGCGCCGACAACCAAGGCTCTGGCGTGATTGTGGCGCAATTACCCAGACAGACCGAATTATGTCGCCCGGATCACCGGGGCCAACTCAAGCCGGTAGCTGCCAATGTCGATCTCTTGGTGATCGTATTTGCCCCGCTGCCCACCCCTTATGCCAACTTGATCGATCGTTATCTGGTTGCTGCGGAACAGGCCGGACTGGAACCGCTGCTGGTGATGAACAAATCCGATCTACTCAACCCGCAGCAACACCTTGAGCTGCTGCAGTGGCTGAAAGACTATGCCGCGCTGGGCTACCGGGTACTCAGCCTTTCGGCAGGCGACGGCACAGGCATGGAAGACCTCAAGGCCACACTGAAAGACCGCATCAGCGTGTTTGTCGGGCAATCGGGGGTAGGCAAATCATCACTGATCAATGTGCTACTGCCTGGCGAGGACCTGCGTGTAGGCGCGCTGTCCGAACAAACCGGCAAAGGCACCCACACCACCACCACCGCCAAGCTGTTTCATTTCCCGGCAGGCGGTGACCTTATAGACTCCCCCGGTATTCGCGAATTCGGGCTGATGCATATCAGCCAGGATGAACTGCTGGATGGTTTTATCGAGTTTCGCCCCTATCTCGGGACGTGCCGCTTCCGTGATTGCCGTCATCAACAGGAGCCCGGGTGTGCGCTGCTTGGCGCCGTTGCCGACGGAAAGATCGCCAAGGCGCGCATGGCCAGCTACCGCCACATACTGTCAACGCTGGACGCGGACTGAAGCCAGTGCCATCTACTCGCGCAAGCGGCGGGCGGGGTCGGACGAATCTTCAAACAAATTGAGACTACGCGGCGCTGCTGACGCAGCCGCAGCGGGCGCGGTTGCCGGTTCAGCTTCCGCCGCCGGCTCAGGTGTTGGCGCGACCGGTTGAGCCGGCGGCGCGGGCGTGCCTTGTAACGCCTGCTCTACCGCATCAACGGCAGCCGGCTCGGTTTGCGCCGAGTCTAGCAATTGCGCCTCGGCCTGGTGGTTCAGCACCACGATATCAATACGCCGGTTGGTCGCACTCAACGGGTTCTCTCGATCGAACAACGCAGAGTCGGCATAGCCGACCACCCGCGCGACCTGCTGCTCGGGATAACCGGCGACCAGTAGCGTGCGCCGAGCCGCATTGGCTCGATCAGAAGACAACTCCCAATTGCCATACCCACGCCGTCCGCGGTAGGGCTCGGCGTCGGTATGCCCACTGATACTGATCTTCTTTGGCACCTTGGCAATGGTATCGCTCAGTGCCAGCAGAATTTCCTCGAAATAAGGCTGCAACTCGGCGCTGCCACTGGCGAACATCGGGCGGTTCTCTGCATCAACGATCTGGATACGCAGGCCGTCCTGGGTAATCTCGATCAGAATCTGATCCTTGAAGCGCTGCAGTACCGGCTCTTCATCAATCTGGTTCTGCAGCTCCTGCAGCAGCATGTCCAGCTCACGCTGCTCCACCTCTTTGGCCAGCTCCTTGGCGGCGGACTCATCGACCAGATTCTCGTCCTGCGGATCCTTTTCCTCGCTCAGCGTGATGTTGGGTGAAACCTGCGGCGAGCCGCCCAGATCAATCGGATACGGACTCCCCCCTTCGGAAAAGCCTACGGGGTCGTTGAAATAGCCAGAAATATCTTTCAGCTGTTCCGGCGTCGCCACGGTAATCAGCCACATGACCAGAAAGAACGCCATCATGGCCACGGCAAAATCGGCAAAGGCGATCTTCCACGACCCACCATGATGTCCGGCAGCCTTGCGAGTAATACGCTTGACGATAATCGGCTGATTGTTGTCCATAAATCAGCGGCCCTTGACCGACTCTTCCAGCTCCAGAAAGCTGGGACGGTGCTCAGGCAATAAAGACTTGCGGCCGAACTCGACCGCCAGCGCCGGCGGCAGGCCTTGCGCACTGGCCACCAGCGTCATTTTGATGGCCTCATAGGTATTCACCTCTTCATGCGCGTCGTGCTCCATCGCGCTGGCAAAAGGCCCGACAAAGCCATAAGCAGCCAGAATACCCAAAAAGGTGCCGACCAGCGCCGTTCCTACCTTCTCGCCAATTTCGGACTTTTCCGCATCACCAAGAATACTCATGGTGATCACAATACCCAGCACCGCAGCAACGATACCAAAGCCGGGGAGTGCATCCGCCACGCGCGTAGTGGCATGAGAAGGCTCAAGCAGCTCCTCGGTCAGGCTGGATATTTCCACGTCAAACAGTGCTTCAAGCTCGTGCGGCGCCATATTGCCTGTCGACATGATGCGCAGGTAATCACAGACAAACTCGGTCATGTGCTTGTCTTTGAGAATCGCGGGATACTTGCTGAAAATAGGGCTTTCTGCGGGCTCTTCGATATCCGCTTCGATCGACATCATGCCTTCACGCCGACTCTTGTTCAGCACTTCATAGAGCAAACCCAGTACATCCAGGTAGTACGCCTTGCTGAATCGGTGGCCAAACATGATCTTGGGGCCGGCAGCCAGTGTCTTCTTGACCACAGCACCGCTATTGGCAACCAGAAAGGCGCCAAAGGCCGCGCCGCCGATAATCAGGATTTCAAAGGGGTGCCAGAGCGCTGCAATGTGCCCGCCGGAGGCCATGAAACCACCCAGCACAGCACCAATAACGACAAGAAAACCAGCGATCTTCAGCATAAATCAGAATGTCCGATGTAGCAGGATGCACACGAAGCGCATGCAGGGGCGGCACAGGACCGCCGTTCGAGTTATAGTCGCGCAAATGACAAGTATAAAGCCGCGAATCCCATGAGCACAGCCCAGCCCAAGCCTAACGGCAACAAAGACCTTATCGGCAGCCTGCGCGAGAAACTGAACGCCACAGCTCTGCCCATCACCCCTGCGCAGCGACAAGACCTGCTGGCGCAGCTGAACAGCGACATGCTCAGCCTCGGCGAGCTGACGCTGCACATCATGAGCGTACCGGTCGCAGCCTTGCATATCTGCCGCGCGGCCGGCGAAGCGGCGCGCAACCGTGACGTTGATATTCTGACCCTGGAACAAGCCTGCAATCTGCTGGGCACGCAGCGGCTGGCTCGCCTGATAGAAGGGATTCCGGTGGTAGACGCAGAGCAGCTGCCAGCGGCCTATCGGCAGTTGATCAGCATCAGCGAGCACGCGGTCAGCCAGGCGCATGGCCTGTTCTCGCAGCGCATCGCTCGCCTGTGGCATGAGATGTCGCTGGCAACGCTGTTGTTTCTTTCCCCTTTGTGGGCCCTGACCTACCTCAAGCCACACATCTTTGAACAGTGGGACGCGATGAACCGCGGCGTTCTGCCGGCCAATGTCAGCAAGCGACAGATCGCCGAGACTACGGCTGCCGGGTTCACCCTCATCCAGCAGGTTGCTCAGGATTGGTGGTTGCCACCGTGGATCCTGCAAGGTTATCGATCGATGAACAGCAGCCGCCGCATTATGGTCAAGGCACTGCATATTGCCCGCAATGCTAACGATCCCCAGGACCAGCAGGCGCGCCTGGACAGTGACCGCGAGCTGTATCGCTGGCTTACCCAGCCCGCCAACAGCCTGTTGATGGCGACCGGTATTGCGCTGGGCGCGCACCACAACTGGTACGCCATACACACGCTGCGCTGGCAGCAGCTCAGCGCGCTTTACCTAGGCTGCAGTGTGGACCAGACGCAGCAGATCAGCCATGAAAGCGCCGTCAATAGCGCCCGCGTGCAGCATCAGGCGAGCCCCGGCCAGAACTGGTTGCCGGCGATGTCACTACCCTGGCCTGCCGATTACGCACCAACCCAGGAACCCACCGCAAAACCGGCCAGTGCGCCAGCCAGCCCGACCCCGGCGGCGCCCATCCGTCCAGAGCGCTGGCGTCAGCTGTGTCTGACCTTGAACGCCCAGCCGACGCCTTTCAACACCTTGTCCGAGCTACTCGAGTGCGCGCTCAAGGCGATGCATGACGGCCTGGGCCTACAGCAGTGCTGGATCGCGCTATTCAACGGCAAGGCGCAGCAGCTGTTGGTAGGCGCCGCGCTGGGCTTTGCCTCAGAGCAGAAAATCGTAGGCACACGCCTGGGCAATCCACGCGGCTCTTCTTGGGGCAACTGGCTTGCCAGCGACACCTGTCATCATCTGGATAACGCCGAGCTGACGCGCTTGGGGCCCCTATTGCCTGGCGCACTGCGTAGCATGGCGCCGGACAGCGCTTTCGAACTGGTGCCCATCCTGCACAATCATCAGGTATTAGGGCTGCTGTTTGCGTGCAACCCTGGCAACCAACGTTTGCTTGACCAGCAGCGACAGAAGGCAATGATGAAAACCGCCAACTGCATCCTCAACGCACTGTTGAACTTCAAACAGCGCGCCTAGCCTACGGCGGCTTGCCGCGATAGACCCGGACCGGCAATCCGCTACAATGCGCGTTGGTGGGCAGCCCCCTGCCCAACTTCAACCGCCCGGAGATGCGTCACCCATGACGATGACTACCCTGCCCCTGTTGATCGAGCCAGAGGCACTTGAGCTGCCGCTGGACCAGCAGCATTTTCGCCTGGTAGACCTGTGCAAAACCGAAAACTACCTTACCGGCCACCTGCCCGGCGCCGTGCACATCGCCCCCTCGCGCACCGCAGCAGCGGCGCCACGGCCCGGTTTGCTCCCGACAAGCGACGTGCTGCAGGCACTATTCAGTGAACTCGGCCACCATCCGGACCTGCACTACGTGGTTTACGATGACGAAGGTGGGGGCTGGGCCGGACGCTTCATCTGGCTGCTTGACTGCATCGGCCACCCACATTACAGCTACATCAATGGCGGCCTCACCGCATGGAAACAGGCCGGCCGCGAGCTGGAAACTGCGGAAAACCAAGCGCCTGCCAGCCAACCGCGGCTGACTTTCAATACCCGCCATACGGTTACCCTTGACGATCTCATGGCCGACCTCAACAACCCGGGGCGGATCATTTGGGACGCGCGCTCTCCAGAGGAATACCGGGGCGAGAAGGTACTGGCCGCCAAAGGCGGACATATCCCGGGCGCGGTCAATTTCGAGTGGACCGCAGGCATGGATGCCGCACGCGGCCTGCGACTGCGCAGTGACCTGGCTGAAACAATACAGGCACTGGGCATCACCCCAGATAAACAGATCGTGACCCACTGCCAGACCCATCACCGCTCTGGCTTCACCTACCTTGCCGCCAAGGTGTTGGGCTACCCGAACATCAAAGCCTACGCCGGATCCTGGTCCGAGTGGGGCAACCACCCAGATACCCCTGTCGAACCCTGAGGACTTTTCATGCGCGCGCGCTTATTCATCCTGATGCAGTATCTGCTCCCCCATCACCTGCTTTCGCGCCTGGCGGGCTGTCTGGCTAACTGCACCTGGGCGTGGGTAAAAAACCCTTTCATCACCTGGTTCGTCGGTCACTTCAAGGTCGACATGAGTCAGGCTCTGGAAGAGAACCCCACCGCCTACAGCAGTTTCAACGCGTTCTTCACCCGCGCACTCAAACCAGACGCACGTCCACTCGATGGCACCGCCGGCGGCATCCTCTGCCCCGCCGACGGCACTGTCAGCCAATTAGGCAAAATCGAGCACGGCCGCATCTTTCAGGCCAAGGGCCATAGCTTCAGCGTCACCGAACTGCTTGGCGGTAACCCGCAACACGCTGCGGCCTTTCAGGGCGGCGAGTTTGCCACCGTGTACCTTTCGCCACGTGACTATCACCGAGTTCACATGCCCTATAGCGGTACTTTGACGGAAATGATCTACGTGCCAGGACGGCTGTTTTCAGTCAACCAGACTACCGCCGAGAACGTACCCGAGCTGTTCGCCCGCAACGAGCGTGTGGTCTGCCTGTTTGATACCGAGGTGGGCCCGATGGCTGTCGTGTTGGTCGGCGCAATGATTGTCGCCTCGGTGGAAACCGTGTGGGCCGGGCTAGTCGCACCACCCAGCCGCGAGCTGCGCACTACAGCCTATGGCCAGGCTGCCCCCTATTTGGAGCGGGGCGCTGAAATGGGCCGCTTCAAACTGGGCTCGACCGCCATCGTGCTGTTTGGACCCAATGTCGCCAACTGGCAGGCTGAATTGAAAGCCGGCAGCGCCGTGAGCATGGGCCAACTGATGGGCACCACGCGCGCCTGATCAGGCGCGACTCAGATCAAAAGCAATCACCTGATCAATACGGCTGGCACCCAGCGCCAGCATGATCAGGCGATCCACCCCCAGCGCCACCCCGGCACATTCAGGCAAACCTGCCCGCAGCGCTGCCAGCAACGGCTCGTCCAGTGGCAATACCGGGTAGCTCAACTGCACTCGCTGCGCCTGGTCAGCCGCAAAGCGGCGCGCCTGCTCCTGCGCGTCGGTTAGTTCAAAATAGCCGTTGGCCAGCTCCATGCCGGCCACAAAGAGTTCGAAGCGCGCCGCACTGGGCACGCAGTCATCCCCCTCCACCACCCGCGCCAACGCTGCCTGTGAGGCAGGAAAGGCATAGACCATGGTGGGCTCGAGCAACTGTGGCTCCACACAGTGGGAAAACAGCAGATTCAACCAGCCGTCACGTTGCAGTTCACCGGTAAAACCACATCGCTCGCGCGCCAGCGCCTGCAACTGTGCGTCGCTGCAGGTATGGATATCCAACCCTGTGTGCTCCTTAAAAACCGCTGCGTAGGTCACCCTTCTGGCCGGGGCCGACGCCAAAACCCGCATCACCAGGGCATCCACCTCATCCATGAGCCGGTGATGGTCAAAGCCAGGGCGATACCACTCCAACATGCTGAACTCGGGATTGTGCCGCCCGCCTACCTCGCCGTTGCGATACACCTTACAGAGCTGCCAGATGGCGCCGCTTCCGGCGGCCAACAGGCGCTTCATCGGATACTCTGGCGAGGTATGCAAATACAGCCGTTGCACAGTGCCTCCACCCTCCGGCACATAATCGGTTGTGAACGGAAACAAAAAAGGATCACTCACCGCCGCGTGCGACAGGCTGGGAGTATCCACCTCCAGCACGTCACGCTCGGTAAAAAACTGCCTGATCTGATTGATGATCGCTGCTCGACGGCGCAGCGTCACCAAGGTCGCACTCGGCTTCCAGTCGATATTCATAAACAGTCTCCATCGGGCACAAAAAAACCGGAGCCAGGCTCCGGTTTCTTGCTGCACTTCAAAGGTCAGGCGCGACCAACATACTCGCTGGACCGAGTATCAACCTTGAGCACATCGCCGGTGTTGATGAACAACGGCACCTTGACCACGGCACCAGTAACCAGCTTGGCCGGCTTGGTACCGCCGCCGGAGGTATCACCGCGCACGCCAGGATCGGTTTCTACTACTTCCAGCTCAACAAAGTTGGGCGGCGTAATCGCAATCGGAGCGCCGTTATACAGGGTGACTTGGTATACGACCTGCTCTTTCATCCAGTTGATGCAGTCGCCTACCGCTTTCTCATCGGCGCCGTACTGCTCGAACGAGCCGTCAGTGGCCATGAAATGCCAGAACTCGCCATCGGCGTACAGGTATTCCATCTCGCGGTCCATCACGTCGGCGCCTTCCAGCGAATCGCCCGACTTGAAGGTGCGCTCGTTGACGCGACCGGTTTTCAGGTTGCGCACCTTTACCCGGTTGAACGCCTGCCCTTTACCCGGCTTGACGTATTCGTTTTCCAGGATGGAGCAAGGGTCGCCATCGAGCATCACCTTAAGACCCGGTTTGAATTCATTGGTAGAATAATTGGCCATACAGACATTCCCACTTTCAATTAAACGGATAATCCGACAACGCGCCGTTCTGACAACATTTGGAGGCAGCCAGTCGGATACCCTGACACCCATGCGCGGAAAAACGCCAATGATACATGGTTCTTCAGTTCGTGTTGAGTCTGCCAGCTGGCAAAATCTGCTGGCCGGCAGCATTACCGACCCACGGGTTCTACTCTCACGACTGCAACTCGACCACAGCCTGCTGCCGGGCGCCCTGGCTGCCGACCGCGACTTTCGCCTGCGTGTGCCCGAGCCTTACCTGCAGCGCATGCAGCCGGGCAACCCCAACGACCCCTTGCTGCTGCAAGTGCTACCCCTGGCGGCAGAACTGAATGAGCAGCCAGGCTACGTCAGTGACCCACTGGGTGAGCAGCACAGCAACGCGCGGCCCGGTATTATTCACAAGTATCACGGCCGCCTGCTGCTGGTGGTCACCGCAGGCTGCGCTATCAATTGCCGCTACTGCTTCAGGCGCCATTTCCCCTACGACGAAAACAATTTGAGTACCGCCGAGTGGGAGCAGGCGCTCGATTACATCCGCCAGGACAGCTCCCTCAATGAGGTTATCTACAGCGGCGGCGATCCGCTGGCGGCTAATGATCGGCGCCTCGCCTGGCTGACCCGGCAGATCGCCGACATACCCCATATCAAACGGCTGCGCGTCCATACGCGCCTGCCGGTGGTCATCCCGCAACGCGTCACCAACGACCTGATTCAGGCCCTCTGCGCAACGCGACTACCGGTCACTATGGTGCTGCACTGCAACCACGCCAATGAAGTGGATGCGCAAATGCTCAACGCCACCACCCTTTTGCGCCAGGCCAACATCACCCTGCTGAACCAGGCAGTGCTGCTGCGAGGCGTCAACGACAACCTCGAGGCACAGATGGCCCTGAGCGAAGCACTAGGCGACAATGGCATATTGCCCTATTATCTGCACTTGCTTGACCATGTCAGAGGCGCGAGCCATTTCCATTGCTCTGATGCGGAGGCCACGCAGTTGGTCGGCCAGATGCTGACGCGGCTACCGGGCTACCTGGTACCTCGCCTGGTAAGAGAGGTAGCCGGCCAACCTGGGAAGGTTCCCCTACCCGTCGACCTGGCAGGGAATATTAAAGAAGGCATTGAGTGACGACTGATTTCAGCGTTGCTGTTGGCCACGCAGCTCGATCTTGAATTCTTTGCAGCCAATAGCCGAATCAGCTGGAACACAGATAGAAAGGGCATTGTAGCGAGCCGCGCGAGTGCCAGGCTCGGCGTTTAGCCAGTTCGGAACTAAGCTGCTACAGTGTCTTCAATAGAAGACTTGACCCTTAAGGTGTCGAGCCTGTTCAGCCCAATGGCTGCCAGGCTTTGGCCGGAACCGCTTGTACTGGATAAGACTGTTATGGATAGCACATCGCAAAAACTGCATTTGCGTATTCCTCAGCAAACACTCAGCAGCTTGAGTTTTGCCGAAGGCACAGAAAAGGGCATCATCCAGTGGCTGGCCAATTTGCCAAAAGCCAATATCGGAGAAACTGCCCGTCAGCTATATCAGGGACTGATAGAACTGAACCAGTTTGAAATAGCGGCCGACAAGCGCCTGGCCATACTGGAGCGCATAAGACCGGAAGTGCATTACGTGTGCACAGCCCTGTCGAAGTACTACCTTGGGCAGTCAATTGTCCTTGAGGACAAGCCGCGCAAGGTCGCCAACCTCTCACAATCACTACAAAACCATTTGGCCAATGGCTACAAGATCGTGGTGGCGCAGGAGCGCAGCATCAAGTCTCGCGATCATGCCAGCCAGATGACCTTGGCTCTGCAACGCTCAATTCGCAGCCTCTGTGGCCCTCTATTGCGCGCCTTCCAACTCTACTGTCCGGTTGCCGATGGCGTCTGGCTCGAACTGCATCAACTGTATCAATTGGCACGCAAGCGCAAACTCCACCTTTCCCCGGTGCAGGACAAGGAAAGCGCCAATAAAAAGCCCCTGAGCATCGAGCAGAGCTACATTATTGCGCTGCTGATGGGCTCCGCGCGGCCAAACCAGATGCGCCAAAGCGCAATGGGTCGCCTGTTTGCGACATTGGAAGACTGGAGCCGTGTAGCACACATTGTGCAACCAACCGACACCAAGGCATTGTTCATCATCAATCCCGATATGGACTGCCCGCCGCGCTACAAGTCGCTGATCCGCGACGAAAACCTGGACAACAGCCTGGGGCTGGATACCAGCGAGCTGGTAGAAAGCATCAAGGACTATATGCTCAACAGCAACGACTACCGGGGCGAACTGCGCATTCCCGACAACATGGGCATCGAGCTGCTACAACACGTCAGTCAGTCATGGGGCGATCTCGCCGAGCGCACCTTCAACCGTATTCCCAGCGGCGGCCAACTGAAAGTCAGCATCGGTATCAGCGCCACCCACTACCGCATCGCCGGCAAGGCCTTCGCCCGCTTTGTTGACGCCGAGGAAATGGAAACCAACCCGTTCTCCGAAGCCGCCCAACGCAGCAAGCAAAGTGGCTGGACCGGTGCCTTCGACGGAGCCCATTCGGTCGACTGGAACGGCGCCGGCGTCGAGCAAATCGACTACCACGGCGCTACGGGTGCAGACGACGAGGAAGGTGAGGAAACCTACCCGATCCATAGCCTGCCAATCGTAAATCACAGCCCTGGCGGCTTCTGCCTGACCTGGCCTAAAGAGGTACCCAAGCAACTACAGGCAGGCGAATTGCTGGGCATCCAGGAAGCCAGCGAAGAAGACTGGAGCCTGGCCGTCGTGCGCTGGATTCGTCAGGTACGTGGTGGCGGCACGCAGATGGGTATCGAACTGGTCGCCCCGCACTGCACACCCTGTGCTGCCAAACTGCTACGCAAGACCGGCGAACCAAGCCAGTTCCTGCGCGCCTTGATGCTGCCGGAAGTGACCGCTATTGATCGTCCCGCGACTATTATCACGCCCCGCCTGCCGTTCCAGATCAACAGCAAAATCATCATTCATCGTCCCGGCCACTCTCAGCGCGCCCACCTCACCGAGCGTATTACAGCTACCGGCAGCTTCAGTCAGTTCCAGTATCAGCTGATTGAACAGGTCAAGGAAGAGAAGCCTCAATCTGAGACTAACCCCTCATCCTTAACGGTCAGCACTGAGGATGACTTTGACTCCCTCTGGAAGTCTCTGTAAATTCAATCGTCTAATTATCAAGGGCTACGCGATGCGCAGCCCGCTTTCTGCGGACGACCATGGGCAAAGAAAAACAAGCCATCAAGCTGCTGATTCTGGACGACTCGCAAAACAACGCAGAACGTCTGGTAAGCCTGTTGCGCAATGCCGGGCATGCGACACGTGCGCATCGCATCACCTCGGTCGAAGACCTGCAGGAGTCGCTGCAACAGACTTGGGATTTGTGCCTGGCCAGACCTGAAACGAGCTTCATGACAGCGCATGAGGCCGTTAGCCTGATTGCTCGTCAATCCCGCGACATTCCCTTTATTCTGCTCACTCCCACGCCCAGCACCGAGCTGCGCATTGATGCGCTGCGCGCCGGTATGCAGGATGCCTTGAGTGATGAAAGTGATGCACTGCTGACGCTGGTTGCCAATCGCGAGCTGGCCAACCTGCATGCGCGTCGCCAGCGCCGCATCTCAGAACAGAGTCTGCGCGAGGCAGAAAAGCGTTGTCAGTTATTGCTCGACAGCTCGGTCGATGCTATCGCCTATGTACACGATGGCATGCACATCTACGCCAACCGCGCCTACATCCAACTGTTTGGCTATGAAGATGCCGACGACCTGGCCGCCGAACCCATGGTGGGCCTCATTGCTGCGGAGGACCAAGGCCGCTTCAAGGACTTCCTGCGCACCTATGTGCAGCAGGGCGGACAGAACGAAATCCGCTGCAAAGGTCTCGACAGCAGCGGCAAACAGTTCCCTATACAGATAAGTTTTTCACCTGCCAGCTACGACAGCGAACCTTGTACCCAGGTGGTCATCCGCGCAGAAACTGCCAGCGCCGAATTTGAAGAAAAGCTCAAGGTGATGGCCAGCCGCGACCTGGTTACAGGATTGTTTAACCGCTCCTACTTCCAGGAAGAACTGGAAACGATCCGCGATAACGCCGTACGACTGGGCCAAACCAGCAGCCTGGCGTATATGAGTATTGACGGATTTAGCACCCTACAGGCAGACATCGGTCTCGGTGGCGCCGACTTGGTGCTGACCGATATAGCCCAGATGCTGCGCGAGCATTTTGCGGAAGGTACCCTGATTGCCCGTTTCGGCGATGATGCCTGCAGCGTGCTGATACCAGGCAAGGAGCCAGAGGCTGCCGTAGAGACTCTGGATCAACTGCGCCAGAAAGTCGAAGCCAACCTCTTTGAAGCCAATGGCAGAACAGTACAAATCACCCTGAGCATTGGCGTGTCGGCCATCAGTGAAACCAGCGCTGACCCGACCGAGGCAGTCAACCGGGCCCACCGACTGGCAGACCAGATAAGCCATTCGAGCGGCAACGCAGTCAAGGTCTTCAACCCACTCGAAGAGCTGGCTCATCAGGCCAACCGTGGCAACCTGATTGCGCTGATCAAGCACACCTTGGAGACCAATGGTTTCCGCCTGCTGTTCCAGCCTGTCATCAGCTTGCGTGGCGATGAAGCCGAGAACTATGAAACCTTCCTGCGCCTGCTCAACCATGAAGGCGAAGAGGTACCGGCTGCAGACTTTCTGCCTGCCGCACAAGAAGCCGGACTCGCGGCGGAGATTGATCGCTGGGTTATCACGCAGGCCACACGCCTGCTCAGCAGCCATCGTAATAAGGGGGCTGACACCCATTTGCTGCTCAACCTCAGCAGCGCCAGCCTGCAGAACCCGGAACTCGTCGAGTGGATCGCTGGGCAACTTAAAGAAGCCAGACTGCCTCCGGATTCGATCATCTTCCAGTTCAATGACGCTGACGTGAACACCTACCTCAAACAGGCAAAAGCCCACACAGAGGCACTGCACGCCATGCATTGCAAGGTATCGCTGAGCCACTTCGGCGGTGCCCTGAACCCTTATGCATCACTCAAGCACGTGCATGCCGACTACATCAAGATTGACGGCTCGTTTGCCCGCGACCTGTCCGACCCCGACGCGGTCGAGACGCTTAAAGAGATGGTGTCTACACTGCACGCACAAGGCAAACTGACCATCGTCCCCTATGTGGACAGCGCAGCGATGATGCCAACGCTGTGGCAGGCTGGCGTCAACTATATTCAGGGCCATTATCTGCAGCCGCCAAGCGACAGCATGAATTACGACTTTTCTGCCGACTGAACCACGGGTGCTCGGCTAGCCGGGCACCCGTGGTTCGATTCTCCTGACACTCAGCCACCCTCACGATCACGAAAACCGAGCAGGTAAAGAATCCCATCCAGCCCGAGTGTCGAAATTGCCTGTTTGGCCGATTGCTTGACCAGCGGTTTGGCGCGGAAAGCAACGCCCAGACCGGCGATCGACAACATCGGCAAATCATTTGCACCGTCACCCACCGCAATGGTCTGTTCCAGACTGATACCCTCCTGCTGCGCCAACTGCCGCAACAGTTCTGCCTTGCGCTGACCGTCCACAATCGGCTCCTGCACTTCGCCGGTTACCAGGCCATTTTCCACCGGTAACGCGTTGGCAAACACATAATCGATACCCAAACGCCGCTGCAACTGTTCGGCAAAGTAGGTAAAGCCGCCTGAGAGAATGGCAGTCTTGTAGCCCAAGCGACGCAGCTGAGCGATCAAGGTCTCCGCGCCTTCGGTCAGCCGCAGCGATGCGCCAATCTGCTCGAGAGTCGATATGGGCAAGCCTTTCAGCAACGCCATTCGCTCGCGGAAACTGGCCTTGAAGTCCAACTCCCCCCGCATTGCCCGCTCGGTGATCTCCGCCACCGCGTGGCCCACACCCGCCGCTTTGGCCAACTCGTCGATTACCTCGGCGTCAATCAGCGTGGAGTCCATGTCGAACACCACAAGACGTCGATTACGGCGGAATATGCTGTCCTGCTGAAAAGCGATATCGACACTCAGCTCCTGTGCAATAGCAAGGAACTCGGCACGCAGCGCGGCCGGATCATCCGGCTCGCCACGCACGGAGAATTCGATGCAACCCTTGCCCTGATCGGCAGGCAAACCCTCGGGAATGCGTCCGGAGAGCCGATCAATGTGGTCGATATTGAGCCCATAGCGTGCCGTGATTTCGCTGACCCGAGCAATGTGCTCTGCGGTCACTCGCCGCGCCAGCAGCGTGACTATGTGCCGCGGCTTACCCTGACCGGTAACCCAACGCCCATACTCCTCGGCGCTGACCGGCGTGAAGCGCACCTGCTGATCCAGCTCGTAACCACGAAAGAGAACATCCTTGAGCACATCCGAGAGACCTTCTTCGCCCGTCATCTCGACCAGTATCCCAAACGACAGCGTGTCGTGAATCACGGCCTGCCCGATGTCCAGAATGTTTACCTCGGCCTTCGCCAGCAGCCCGGTAATAGCTGCGGTCAGCCCCGGACGGTCAGGGCCGGTAATATTGATCAGGACGATTTCCTTCAAGGTAACCTCATGCGCCAAGCTGAAAACAACATTCTACCCGGAATTGGCAACGGCCTCACAGATGAACCCTTTTTCCATGCAGAGGGAATGGCTATACTCGGCGCTTGAGCCGCCAGCGGCCAGCCTTTGCCCACCCCTGCCAATGTCGAGTCCACCTTTGAGCCGCTCAAGCCCTACCCCAGATAACCTGTTTCTGCGCAGCTATACCCAAATTCGACAAGGCTGCAGCAAGTTTCGCTACGCGGTCCCGCTACTAACCGTAGTGCCCTTATTGGTGCTTTTTCTACTCACCTTGTGGTTCAGTCAGGTTCACCTGCAACGCGACATCGCCACCCAGGCTGATCGCATCGGCAGCTCCCTCGCACGGCAAATTGCCTCCAGTGCCGCCGAGCCGCTGGCTGCCGGCGACAACCTCAGCCTCAACATCCTGCTGGCCGAATGGAACCAGAATCCGTTGATCGCCCATGTCAGCCTGTACTCCCCGGCCAACCGAGTGATCGCCGAAGCCGGTGCCAAGCCCGCCGCACACAACCGTGCGCCTGGCCAGGGGCGATATATTGCAGCAGTCCTGCAGCAAGATCAGATCGCTGGCCAGATTCAATTGGTATTGGCGGCACAGCCGCTGCGTCAGCCAAGCGCCAATCTGATCCGGCAAATGCTCTGGGCGCTGATCGGCATCGCCTTATGCGCCGGCTTACTGGCCTGGTACTGGGCCACACGGCTGCGCCGCGATCTCGCCGCCATCGCCCAATGGGACACAACACCCAGCTACCCAGCGCCAGCCAGCAGTCGACATGATGAGCTAGGTGAATTTGCTCGTACTCTGACGCAACAGCGTGGCCTTTACCCCGAGCCGGCACCTGCACCGATGACCATCCCGGAGCCCGACACCAGCGTTGCGCCCGCCCCTTCGAAGCACACGGAACCGAGCAGCGCAGCTGATAGCCTTGAGGCCGAGGTTGAGGCCGAAGACGCTCAAAAAATGGTAGCCGAGGCAGCAGCCCCCGTGGACGGCGAAGAGGCAGACGCGGAGAGTGACGAAGCAGCAGCTGAAAGTGAAGCCGAGGATGAAGGTGAAGGTGAAGAAGCTGCCCTGCAGTTGCCCCATCACGCCATGCTGGCAGTACGCCTGGGCAATCAGGAGGCTCTGCGCCGACTGCCCCGCCAGCGCCTGATGGCGTTGCTGGAGCGTTACCGCGAACACGTACAACGGGCCGCCCAGCTCTACGCCGGCCAGCAACATACCCTGTACGATGGCACCAGCGTGCTGTTGTTCAGCCCAGGCGCCGAGAACACACGCGATGAGTTAACCCATGGTCTATGCTGCGGTGAGCTGCTGCGTGTGCTGGGTCACGATCTGCAGATCGAGATAGCGGATACCGGTATCGCGCTGCACCTGCAGTTGGCGCTTTGCCACGCACCGGGGCTGGAAAACATCAGTGACGAAGCCCTGGTTGAGCATGAGCTGGGCAAACGTACACTCGATCAGCTACAGCACAGCCGTAACCTGCTACTGGTAGACGCAGACCTGGCAGGTGGCGGCACTCTGGCCGATAGCGCCGTCGCCAGACGCCTGGCTAGCCAGCCCGGCATCTTCTGCATCGAGCGGCTGCTGGAGCCCTATCAATCCATGATCGAAAGCCAACTGAACAAACTCTACAACCAGCGCCAGGGCTGAACCAGCCCCGGCGCTGCACCTACTACTCCTCCGCTGGAGCAGTAGGTGCACTCGGCGCAGAAGGCGACTCTACCGTTACTGCATCGACCTTCTGGAAGCCACGCGGCAGCTTGTTGCCACGCCGTCCGCGTTCACCACAGTAGTGATCCAGATCCGAGGGTTTCAACGTTAGCGTACGCTTGCCAGCCGACAACACCAAGCAGGCACCCGGCGGCAACACGGCCAATCCGGCCACAAACTCCTCCCGGGTTTTCACCCGCGCCGAAGGTAGCGACAGAATTTTGTTGCCCTTGCCTTTCGACAATTGCGGCAACTCCGCCAGACTGAACACCAGCAGCCGACCTTCATTGGATACAGCCGCCAGTTGGCTGTGCGCCAAGTCCCGCACCCGTTGCGGCGGGAGAATACGACCACCCTCCGGCACGCTCAGCAGCGCCTTACCGTTCTTGTTCTTCGCCAGCAGATCAGCTCCCTGGGCAACAAAACCATAGCCGGCGTCCGAAGCCAGCAGATAAAGCGCCTCGTCGTCAGGCATCAATACCGTCTCGAAGCTTGCTCCGGACGGCGGATTGAAGCGACCGGTCAACGGCTCGCCCTGCCCTCGCGCAGAAGGTAGTGTGTGTGCGGGCAACGAATAGCTACGACCGCTACTGTCAATAAACACCGCCTGCTGATTAGTACGACCCGCTGCCTGATCAAGGAAGGCGTCACCGGCCTTGTAGCTCAGCGTGGCGCCGTCGATATCGTGGCCCTTGGCGCAGCGCGCCCAGCCCTTCTCTGACAGCACGACCGTCACCGGCTCGGAAGGCACCAGTTCGGTTTCTGAGAGCGCGCGCGCCTCTTTGCGTTCAACCAGCGGTGACCGGCGAACATCGCCGTAGGCCTCGGCATCCGCTACCAGCTCGTCACGCACCTTGTCACGCAGCAGGCGCTCATTGCCTAGCACTTTCTGCAGCTCATCACGTTCGGCGGCCAGGGCATCCTGCTCACCACGAATCTTCATCTCTTCCAGGCGCGCCAGCTGACGCAGGCGGGTATCCAGAATGTAGTCAGCCTGCAACTCACTGAGCTCAAAACGCGCAATCAGCTCGGCTTTTGGGTGCTCCTCAGTGCGGATGATGTGAATGACTTCATCCAGATTCAGAAAGGCAACCAACAAGCCTTCCAACAGGTGCAGACGGGCAAGTACCTTATCCAGCCTGAACTGCAAGCGCCGGCGTACCGTGGCAACGCGAAAGCCCAGCCACTCACTGAGCAAGGTCCAAAGGTCTTTCACTGCGGGCTTGCCGTCGGTGCCGATTACGTTCATGTTGACGCGGTAGCTGTGCTCCAGATCAGTGGTAGCGAACAGATGCTGCATCAGCTCGTCCAGGTCGATGCGGTTGGAGCGTGGCACTACGACGATGCGGGTGGGGTTCTCGTGATCCGACTCATCGCGCAGGTCAGCCACCATCGGCAGCTTCTTGTTCTGCATCTGGCTGGCAATCTGCTCCAGCACCTTGGCGCCAGAAACCTGATGCGGCAAGGCGGTAATGACCACATCGCCGTCTTCACGGTTCCATACCGCGCGGGCGCGTACCGAGCCGCGACCGGTCGCATAAATTTTCAGCAGGTCACTGCGGGGCGTAATGATCTCCGCCTCGGTCGGAAAGTCAGGGCCATTTACATGTTCAAGAATCTCATCCAGCCCAGCGCCGGGATCATCCAGCAAACGCACACAGGCCGCCGCCACTTCACGCAGGTTGTGCGGCGGGATATCGGTGGCCATGCCTACGGCAATACCGGTGGTGCCATTGAGCAGTAGATTTGGCAGACGCGCCGGCAACACCATGGGTTCGTCCATGGTGCCGTCGAAATTGGGTTGCCAATCGACAGTACCCTGCCCCAACTCGGTCAGCAGCACCTCGCTGTACCGCGCCAGACGCGCTTCGGTATAACGCATCGCGGCAAATGACTTGGGATCGTCGGGCGCCCCCCAGTTGCCCTGACCGTCTACCAGCGGATAGCGGTAGGAGAAGGGTTGCGCCATCAGCACCATGGCTTCGTAGCAGGCGGAGTCGCCATGCGGGTGGTACTTACCCAGTACATCACCTACAGTACGCGCCGACTTTTTGTGCTTGGAGGTGGCCGATAAACCCAACTCGCTCATCGCATAAATGATGCGGCGTTGCACCGGCTTCAGGCCGTCGCCAATGTGCGGCAGCGCACGATCCATGATGACGTACATGGAGTAATTGAGATAAGCCTCTTCGGTGAAAGACGCCAGCGTGCGGCGTTCTACCCCTTCCAGGCTTAGGTCCAGGCCATCACTCATACTTGTTCTCCGTTATGGCAACCGGCGAAAACCGGTCACCGTACTGCATATTCATTGATACTGGCGCAGCAGCAGGTCTCCGCCACGCGAACTGAAGTCCAATTGCCGCAGGGCACTCATGCCCAGCAACACGTCATCACCGCCCATGCCCGGCACTATCCCGGCATCCACATCTCGCAGCTCGATGTCGCCGATGCGCAGACGCTGCAAACGCGTGCTGAACCCCGGTGCGCTGCCGTTGGCCGTTTCCACCATAAAGCGGCGTCCTCGCTGCAGGCCCATTTCCTCGGCCAGCTCGGCGGGTATGGCAACAAAGGACGCTCCGGTATCGACCAGAAAGGTCACTGCTTGCTGGTTGATCTGGCCGTCCACCAGAAAATGCCCTTGCCGATTTGCTTCAAGCCGCACCTCCACGGCGTTGTCCAGGTGGCGCGATTCCGGCTGCTGGTTGGGGTTCTGCTGCCGCTTTTCCACGCCACTGAACCAGTAGGCAGCCAGCAGCAGACCGGCAGCCCAGGCCAGAATCAGCATTCCGGTGCCCAGCTTGCGCTGGGCCGGTGGCGGGGCATCAGTCACTTTTGGCACCATCCTGCCAGTCGGTCGGCAGGGCAAACTGGAATATCCATGGCTGTCCGTCACCGTCGGGACGTACGCGATCATTGTTGTCCAGACCAATCATGATGCCGTCCTCGTTGATCAACAGCGCCTCGGCCAGCCCGTAAGGCGCATCCGGGTATATATAAGGGTCGGACAGTATCGTCTGAGCAAACGACCAGCAGCGCTCGCGAGCGCCCGACAGAGTGCTGCGCCGGCAAACCTGATGGGCGTTGCGCTCCAGCGTCCAGAGCTTGCCCTGCCAGAGCACCAAGTCGGAGAAGTCGACTGGCAGAACTTCTTTATTCAACACGCCCGGCGCAAAGGCATCTGTAGGCAGAAAACGACGCTCAGCCAAAAGCACACAGCCGGCCAGCGGACAACGCCACTGCTGATCCTGCCGCTGCAGCTTGAGCAGGCCACGGCCTTGGCGCTCAGCCGCGAGCCAGATTGTGTCGGCATCGGCGTTGATCGCCACGCCTTCTGCCAACGCATTCACCTGTTGCCAGAGGCCCTGGCTTTCGCCTTGAGTGTAAACTGCCGGATCCAGGTCCAGCCATTGCCCCTTGATCGGCGCGGCCGCGACCGGCGGCAACTTGAGTACTCCCAACTGGCTTTCACTGACCAGATAGCGATTGCCTTCACCGTCGCAGGCCAATCCCTCGAAATCCAGAGCCTGACCGCTCAGACCGCGCAACCAGGCCCCTGCCAACAGCTTCACCGGCAGCATGCTGGGCGCATTATCCGGCAACTCGAAATATTCGCCGCTGGCTTGCCAACCGGCCTCTGACAGGCTCAGTTCATACAGCGTTTGATCTTCACGATCCGAGACCGCGAGCAAGCGTTCACCACAGTATTGCAAGGCCGAGAGGTTGCCACGCGGCATGCCGTCAACCGCGGCCGCGTGTTGCAGGCTCAGTTCCGACGAGCGCTCAAAGGCCGCGGCGGTAAAGGATAAAAACAGGCTGCAACCCAGCAAAAAGCCCTTTGCTGTCTGACTCAAAGCAGTACCTCGGCCAGGTTGCCCTTGCTCTCCAGCCAGATTTTGCGGTCGCCCGAGCGCTTCTTAGCCAGCAGCATGTCCATCAACTGCTCTGTGTCTTGGGTATCGTCCACGGTCAATTGCACCAGACGCCGGGTATCCGGCGCCATAGTGGTTTCACGCAACTGCAGCGGATTCATTTCGCCCAGACCTTTGAAGCGGGTGACCTGAATCTTGCCGCGCTTGCCTTCGGCCTCAATGCGGTCAAGGATGCCCTGTTTCTCGGCGTCATCCAGCGCGTAGTAGATGTCCTTGCCGATATCCACACGATATAGCGGCGGCATGGCCACAAACACATGACCCGCTTCAACCAGTGGCCGGAAATGGCGGACAAAGAGCGCGCACAGCAAGGTGGCGATGTGCAGCCCGTCGGAGTCAGCGTCAGCGAGGATGCAGATCTTGCCGTAGCGCAACTGCTCCAGACTGACGGCGCCCGGATCGACGCCAATGGCCACGGCAATATCGTGCACCTCCTGCGAGCCCAAAACCTCACCGGAGTCGACCTCCCAGGTATTCAGAATCTTGCCACGTAACGGCATGATCGCCTGAAACTCCTTGTCGCGCGCCTGCTTGGCACTGCCGCCGGCAGAATCACCTTCCACCAGAAACAGTTCCGAACGACGGGTATCCTGACCCACGCAATCGGCCAGCTTGCCCGGCAGCGCAGGCCCTTGAGTGATGCGCTTACGCTCAATTTTCTTACCGGCCTTGAGGCGGCGTCCAGCGTGGCTGATTGCCAGCTCGGCCAATTGCAGACCGATGTCGGCATGCTGGTTCAGCCACAGGCTGAACGCATCCTTGACCACGCCCGACACAAAGGCCGCGGATTCACGCGACGAGAGGCGCTCCTTGGTCTGACCGGAAAATTGCGCCTCGGCCATCTTCAGTGACAACACATAACTGACCCGCTCCCAGATATCCTCCGGGGCCAACTTGACGCCGCGCGGCAACAGGTTGCGAAACTCGCAGAACTCACGGATTGCCTCCAGCAAACCGGCACGCAGACCATTGACGTGAGTGCCACCCTGCGCGGTCGGAATGAGGTTAACGTAGCTTTCCTGTACCAGCTCGCCACCTTCGGGCAGCCAGAACACAGCCCAATCGACTGCCTCTTTGCTCGAAGACAGGCTGCCGGTGAAGGGCTCCTCCGGCAGTTTTGGCCATTCGGCGCAGGCGTCCACCAGGTAATCACGCAGACCATCCTCGTAATACCAGCTGTGGGTCTCACCGCTTTGCCGATCATCAAACTCGACTCTCAGGCCCGGGCACAGCACCGCCTTGGCCTTGAGCAGGTGTTTCAGGCGGGCAATACTGAATTTGGGGGAGTCAAAGTAACTGGGGTCGGGCCAGAACATCACGGTGGTACCGGTATTGCGCTTGCCCACCGTGCCGATAACTTCCAGCTCGCGCACTTTCTCGCCGCTCTCGAAGGCCATGGCGTATTCCTGGCCATCGCGCTTGACTCGCACCTCGACACGCAGCGACAGGGCATTGACCACAGAGATCCCCACGCCGTGCAAGCCACCGGAGAACTGATAGTTCTTGTTGGAAAATTTACCGCCAGCATGCAGCCGCGTCAGAATCAGCTCGACACCGGAAACGCCCTCCTCCGGATGAATATCCACCGGCATGCCGCGTCCGTCATCGCTTACCTCCAGCGCGTTATCCGGGTGCAATACGACCGTAATGGTTCGAGCATGCCCCGCCAGCGCCTCGTCGACGCTGTTATCGATGACTTCCTGCGCTAGGTGATTGGGGCGAGTGGTATCGGTGTACATACCCGGACGGCGGCGAACCGGGTCCAGGCCGCTGAGTACTTCCAGCGCATCAGCGTTGTAGGTCGATTGGGACATGGTCTTGGCGGTTTTCCTTGTTCTTCATGCCGCGGCCGGCATAGCTGAGGCCGCGATGAAAGCCGTACCTGACGGCTATTCTGCGAGACGGTAATCTGCGACACATAGTATCTGTCCGGCGCCGCCACTGCCAATGGCAGCGACGCGCCGTTCGCCGATCAAACTGACCGACAGAGGAGGGGCTGGGAGACCACGGCGTACCCCGGGCAACCGCGACGGTCGGCGCCGGCTCAGTAGCCTTCTGCATCGGGGTCGGGGAGATAACTTCCGGCCGGAAGCCGGGAGACGCCGGTTTCCAATTGACCATCGTCGTACAAACGCAGCCAGCGATAACCCGGTGCCAAGGTATCGGTCGCGAAATCGCGACTGTCAGCAGCGAACTGTACGCAAGTAGAAGGCGTGGCGAGCAGTCTGGCGCCTTGCCACACGCCGTCAAACTCCTGGTGCACATGGCCCCACAATATCGCCTTGACGGCGCCCTGCCCACTAAGTCGGTCGAACAGCGCATCCGTATTATGCAACCCGATGGGCTGCATCCAGCCACAGCCGATGTCTACCGGGTGGTGATGCAGACACACCATAAGGTGGCGCTCACCCGCAGTGGCCAGTGCATCGTCCAGACGTTGTAACTGGCTGTCAGCCAGATAGCCCGCGACCGACCCGGCGAGGCTCGAGTCCAGCAACACGATCCGCCAATTGCCGATATCAACCCAGTCGCGGCTCAGCCCGGAGGCATTGCCCAGCCGCTGCATCAGCGTCGCATCGTCGTGATTGCCGGGGATCCAGTGACAGGGCGCGGGCAACCGCAGGCTCGCGGCAATAAAGCGCCGGTAAGCGTCTTCACTGCCATCCTGGGCGATATCCCCGGTAGCCAACACCAAATCCATACGAACTATTTCATTCAGTACCAGATCGATAACCGAATTCAGACTGTCGAGCGTATCCAACCCCAACAGGTCTCCGCTGTCACGGGCAAACAAGTGGCTGTCGGTCAACTGCACTATGCAGACATAATCGGTGCCTGCCGATTCTGCTAACGACATGGAAACTCCATTCCTGATTTCCTTTCCGGCGCCAATCATGAACGCAGCTGCGAGCAGATTCCAGCGACTGGGTCACAGCCGCCGCGCAGGCAGTCACTGCACAAAGGAAAACGGCTGCGCACTTTGACCATGCCGCTGACAATAGCCAAGCCACTCCCCAAGAAACTGATTGAGCTGGTATTTCTCATCAGGCTGCAACATCTGCTCGTTGGGGTAAGGGTAAACACCTCGAAAACGCCGACTGTTATAAGCCGCCACCACCTCGGCCAGGCCGGCGTCGTGATACAAGCGCACCTCCATACTAGGCGGGGTTACCCACTCATGCCTGCGCTCGTGCGCGAGCAGCAGCGTAGAAGTATAACGACAGCGCTCCAGCACGCGCATCTGCAAGGCCTGGGGCTGACCGTCGCCAGCGTCCAGAGCAATGCGTCGCTCGTCCTGCTCATGCATGGCAGGCATCAGCTTGAGCAAGCGCCAGTAATTGGTTTCACACAGCGCCTGCAACCCGATCAGGTCGACCCGGTAGCGTGGTTTGCGCAATAAATTCATGGCTGCGGCCCCGCACTCGCGCGCAGCTGCGCGGCCTGCGTTTCAAGCCATTGCAGTGCAATGATGGTGGCTGCGTTATCGATTCGACCGCTGGACAGAGCCGCGACGGCCTCCGGCCGAGGCCATAGGCTCACGCGTATATCCTCCCCCTCCTCTTCCAGGCCGTGCACACCGCCGGCGCCACGGCTATCCACCGTTGCCAGGTAAAGATGAACCTGCTCGTCGCTGCCACCAGGCGAAGGGAAATAACGGATGATCGGGATCAGTTCCATCAATTGCAGGCCGGCTTCTTCCTCAGCCTCGCGGTGCGCCACCTGCTCGGGGGATTCGTCTTTATCGATCAGCCCGGCGACCAGCTCCAGCATCCAAGGACGCTCGCTCTTGTCGAGGGCGCCTACCCGCACCTGCTCGATCAGTACCACACGGTCGAGCCAAGGATCGTAAGGCAATACGCATACCGCGTCATGACGCACAAAAAGCTCGCGCCTCAGAGCCGGCCCCCAGCCGCCATTGAATAGGCGATGGCGAAGGGTCAGCACATCCAGGCGATAGAAACCCTTGAATCCGGTCTGCCGATCCAGCACCTCGACATCGGCACGGGTAAACTCCGTCACATAACCCCCAAGGGTTGTGCCTGACCAAGGGCCGCGGCACAACATGCGTGAACAGTAATTAAAGTGGCTCGCAGCAGGACGGGCAATGGCTGCCCGAAACCGCGACCAAGCCTCTAAACTCGCATATCTGCAGGGGCGTCGGCAAGCTTTCGGCAACCAGTACCCGACTGGCTGCCTAACGCCTCAGACTTTCTGATATAGCTGGGAGCCGGTGGCGCGAAACTCCTGCGATTTGGCCTGCATGCCCTCCTCTACCGCCATATCCACCGCCTTAATGCGCTGTGCCGCAGCGTAATCACGCACCTCCTGCGTGATCTTCATGGAGCAGAACTTGGGGCCACACATGGAGCAAAAATGCGCGACCTTGGCCGAATCCTTGGGCAGGGTCTCGTCATGGAACGCACGTGCGGTATCCGGATCCAGGCCCAGGTTGAACTGATCTTCCCAGCGGAACTCGAAGCGCGCCTTGCTCAGGGCGTTGTCGCGAATCTGTGCGCCGGGGTGCCCCTTGGCCAAGTCCGCCGCGTGGGCTGCGATCTTGTAGGTGATAATACCGGTCTTGACGTCATCACGGTTCGGCAGTCCGAGGTGCTCCTTGGGCGTCACGTAACAGAGCATGGCGCAACCGAACCAACCAATCATGGCGGCGCCAATCCCAGAGGTGATGTGGTCGTAACCCGGAGCGATGTCCGTGGTCAGCGGCCCCAGGGTATAGAAGGGAGCTTCGTCACAGCATTCGAGCTGTTTGTCCATGTTCTCCTTGATCAGCTGCATGGGCACATGCCCCGGCCCTTCGATCATGCACTGCACATCGTGCTTCCAGGCCAGCTTGGTCAGCTCGCCCAAGGTTTCCAGCTCACCGAACTGCGCTTCGTCATTGGCGTCGGCAATCGAGCCGGGGCGCAAACCATCGCCCAGCGAGAAGGACACGTCGTAGGCCTTCATGATTTCGCAGATGTCTTCGAAATGGGTATAGAGGAAGTTTTCCTGGTGATGCGCCAGGCACCACTTGGCCATGATCGAACCACCCCGCGAGACGATACCGGTTACCCGCTTGGCCGTCATGGGTACGTAACGCAGCAACACGCCGGCGTGAATGGTGAAATAATCAACGCCCTGCTCAGCCTGCTCGATCAGGGTGTCGCGGAAGATCTCCCAAGTCAGATTCTCCGCAATACCATCGACCTTCTCCAGCGCCTGATAGATAGGCACGGTGCCGATGGGGACAGGTGAGTTGCGGATGATCCATTCACGGGTTTCGTGAATGTTTTTGCCGGTAGACAGGTCCATCACCGTATCCGAGCCCCAGCGAATGCCCCAGGTCATCTTTTCCACTTCTTCTTCGATAGACGAGCCGAGTGCCGAGTTGCCGATGTTACCGTTGATCTTCACCAGGAAATTGCGGCCGATAATCATCGGCTCCAGCTCAGTATGGTTGATGTTGGCCGGGATGATGGCGCGGCCTCGGGCCACCTCGTCGCGCACAAATTCGGGCGTGATTTCCTTCGGCACACTGGCACCAAAACTGTGCCCTGAGTGTTGATCCTGCAACAGTCCAGCAGCGCGCGCCTCGGCCAGCTTCATATTTTCACGGATAGCGATGTATTCCATCTCCGGCGTGATGATGCCGCGGCGCGCATAGTGCATCTGGCTGACGTTGCGTCCGGGCAGCGCCCGGCGCGGCGTGCGTACGTGGGCAAAGCGCATATGGTCCAATGATGGATCGGACAGACGGGCACTGCCGAACTCAGAACTCAGGCCCGGCAAGACCTCGGTGTCGCCACGCGCGTCAATCCAGGGGCCACGCACGTCTGCCAATCCGGCACGCAGGTCAATCTTTACCGCCGGGTCGGTGTAGGGACCGGAGGTGTCATATACCAGTACCGGAGCATTGGGTTCGTTGCCCTTGTCGGTCTGGGTATCGGCCAGGCTGATTTCGCGCATGGGCACACGAATGTCCGGGCGTGAGCCCTGAACATAGATCTTGCGGGAGTTGGGGAAAGGCTGGGTGGCGGCGCTATCGGCCCCGGACGTGGCGATGGCGGTATCAGGCAATCTGCTGTTCATTGTTATGCTCCACTGCGTTTGGGTTTCGCAGGGAACCGAAAAGGCCGCGCGCCCCGCACGCTTTCGCGGCAGGAGTGCAGGCACTTATCTCGATTCCTACGCCGGTGCTAACCGGTTCAGGTTCAACGGGTATTATCTCAGCCCCCGCGTTTGCGGCAGCACCCCGTCAAGATGTCGGGCACAGTCTAGAAGCTCCCGCGCCCACCAGCAAGCCACGAAACCCGGCTATTTTCCTGAAGCGCGGCAAACAGTGCTCAGCCGACCAGCCGCCAGTATCGGGTCGCCCCCAGCCGTAAAAACACTTTGTTCCACCAGAGGCCCAATGCATTGCTTGACCCCGGGACATCGGCTCTTTAGCCTTGGTTGATTACTCCAACCATGCGAAGGATTCATGCATGCTGCGCCCCCTGTTTGCTGCCCTGTTGCTTGCCGGCGTTTCTAGCCCTGTAGCCGCCAATACCGATCTGATGACCATCTACCAGGAAGCATTGCTGAACAACGCCGATCTGGCCGCCGCCCAGGCAGATGCCAGAGCCCGGCAGGAGGCGTTACCGCAGGCCCGCTCGCAGCTGCTGCCCAACATCGGCATTGGCGCCGGCGCCGCGAAGGAAGACCTGGAGATCAATGGTGTGGGTGGCGATGAGTACAGCACGCACTACTACCAGGCCAGCCTGACCCAGCCGCTGTTTCGCGCCAACCGCTGGTTCGACTATCAGTCTGCCAAATCACTGAGCCAGCAGGCCGAGCTGGAGTTTTCCGCTACGCAGCAGAATCTCATTTTGGAAGTATCCCAAGCCTACTTCAATGTGCTGCGCGCCTCCGACAACCTGGCCACCGCTAAAGCCGAGGAAGACGCCTTCGAACGTCAGCTGGAGCAGGCCCAGGAGCGTTTTGATGTCGGCCTGTCTGCCCGCACCGACGTGCTCGAAGCACGCGCCGGTTATGACAGTTCGCGCGCCGCACGACTGACCGCCCAGACCAATCTGGACGTCAGCTACCAGGCACTGACCCGGTTGACCAACCAGGACTACCAAAGCCTGTATGGCATCAGCCACGAACTACCGGTACTGCCGCCCGCACCAGCCAACCTGCAGGAATGGGTAGAAACCGCCTCGGCGCAAAATCTCAACCTGATGGCGTCCCGTTATGCAATCAGCAGTGCTGAGGACGGCCTGCGTAGCAGCAAAGCCGGCTATGCCCCCGTGGTCGATGCCTTTGTGCGCTACAACGATAACAATGGTGGTGCCGAAGTCGCCCGCGCCGGTCAGAACGCATTCGACACCGAGCTGACCAGTTTTGGCGTAGAACTGAGCATGCCGCTGTTCACCGGTGGCCTGACTACATCGCAGGTGCGTGAGTCCACCTACCGCTTGACCCAGGCAGAACAGCTCAGCGAGGCGCAGCTGCGCCGAGTGGTGGAAAGCACTCGCAACCTCTATCGCACCGTGACCTCTAGCGTTGAAGAGGTGGATGCCCGCCGCCAGGCCATCGTTTCGGCCAAGGCAGCGCTGGATGCGACGCAAACCGGTTACGAGGTAGGCACCCGCAACGTGGTGGATGTACTCGAAGCGCAGCGCAACCTGTTCCGTACGGTGCGCGACTACAACACCGTGCGTTACAACTACATCATCGACAACCTCAGCCTGAAACAGGCCGCTGGCACCCTGAGCCCGCAGGACCTGGAAGAACTGTCGAAATGGTTGATTCCGGACTACGACCCAGACCGCGACTTCATCCCGGAACCCACCGAGGAAGAAATCGAGCGCATGTCGATGGGGCGCCAAGCCCCGGCCACACCGGCAGATGAGCAACTCGATCGCTCCACTTTCTGAGCTGAGATCATTTACCAAACAAAAAAGGCGCCCCGGGGCGCCTTTTTTGTTACTTACCACCCTCAGTGCTGGAGCCGTTGTCCGATACCCTGCAGCAATAACTCAAGCGCACCCTGATTGGCCTCAACGACCGCCTTGCCGGCGCTGCCGGCCTGCTCACGCAGCCTGGCATCGCTCAGCAACTGCAGTACCGCCTGCTCCAGTGCCGACGCATCGGCCACTACCTGCAAGGCACCCGCCCCCTGCAGTAGGTCACTGATCTCGACAAAATTGAAACGGTGCGGCCCAGACAGCACCGGCAAGCCCAATGCCGCCGGTTCCAGGTAGTTGTGCCCGCCATTGAGCACCAGTGAGCCGCCAACAAACGCCACGTCGGCGCAGGCGTAGAGCATGACCAGCTCGCCCATGGTATCGCCCAGCAACACCGCATCGGTCGCCGCCGGCGTACCACCCTGGCTGCGCCTAACCTGCGCCAGACCTGCGTCACTGACCAACCGGGCGACACCATCGAAACGCTCAGGATGACGAGGCACCAATATAAGCAGCGCATCGGGCAACTGGCGCAGCAGGTTCTGATGCGCACGCAGGATCTGCTCATCTTCACCTGCGTGGGTACTGGCAGCAATCCATACTGGCCGACCGCCCCATTCCGCACGCAGGTTCGCAGCCTGCGCCAGCAGCTCACTCGCCGGACGAAAATCAAATTTGATACTGCCGGTAACCGTCATCTCCGATTTATCCACGCCCAGCGCCGCAAAACGTCGCGCCTCAGCCTGGCTCTGTACCGCCACCCAGTCCAGCGCGGCGAACATCGGCCGCACCAACCAGCTGACGCGCTGATAGCCGTTGGCCGAGCGCTCGGAGAGGCGCGCGTTGGCCAGTACCAAGGGCACCCCAGCCTGCTTGCACTCCGCCACCAGATTCGGCCAAAGCTCGGTTTCCATGATGATGCCCACGCGCGGTTTCAGCTTGCGCAACAGGCGCCGCTGCAGCCAGGGCAAGTCGTATGGCAGATAGGCATGCCCCACCTGCCCGCCAAACAATTTGCGGATCTGCTCGGAGCCGGTTGGCGTCATACAGGTGATGGTGATTGGCAATGCCGGGTAGCGCTTGAGCAGCTCCCGCACCATGGGTGCGGCAGCAATACTCTCTCCAACGGACACCGCATGGACCCAAATACCACCGCTACGAATATCGCCACCCAGCGCAAAACGCTCTGACCAGCGCTTGGCATACGCTGGCGCGCGCCAGGCACGGTAAAGCAACCGCAGCAGTACCAACGGCATACAAAGGGTAAAGAAAAGGCTGTATAGCGTGCGTATCATGGTTTCTTCCTGTGAGCCGGCGCGGCATAGCGTAGCAGATGTGACCAGTGGGCCCGGCAATGTCTATACTAGGGCTTTGCCGCGCGGGGGCAACAGTCTCGGATAAGCAGATTCCGGCGCTGTGCAACCCGCAAGCCATCTTGACTAAAGCACCGGGAGCCCATGAGCACAACCCTCGAAACCGACATCTGTATCCTTGGCGGCGGTATCGCCGGCCTCTGGCTCAACGCCCGTCTGCGCCAACTCGGTTACAGCACCTTGCTGGTCGAACGCGGCGCTTTGGGCGGCGGTCAAAGCGTCAAATCCCAGGGCATCATTCACGGCGGCACCAAGTATGCGCTCAACGGCAAGCTGAGCAGCGCCGCCGAGGCCATCGCCGACATGCCTGAACGCTGGCGCGCCTGCCTGGCCGGCACCGGCGAGCTCGACCTGCAGGGTGTGCGCGTGCTCTCCGAGCATCACTACTTGTGGTCGCCAGGCAGCCTGATCAGCAATCTGGCCGGTTTCTTTGCCAGCAAGGCCCTGCGCGGACGCGTAGAGCAGATCAAGGGCAAGCAACTCCCCCGCGTGTTTGCCGACCGCGCCTTCAAGGGCAAGGTCTATCAGTTGGCCGAACTGGTTATCGACGTGCCCGCTGTGGTGCAGCGCCTTGCCGAACTGGCCGGCGACAGCCTGATTTCCGACAGCTCGCCTCATTTGTTGCGCGCCGCCGATGGCGGTATTGAAGCGGTACGTCTGCAACAACATCAGATCAAGGCACAGCGCTACATCCTCAGCGCCGGTGAAGGCACCGAATCGCTGCTTAACGATTGGCAGCAGGCCGAGCCCGCCATGCAGCGCCGCCCCCTGCAGATGGTTCTGGTAAAGGGTCCGGCACTGCCGCCACTGTTTGCTCACTGTCTGGGCAGCAGCCCCAAACCCCGCCTGACGGTCACCACACACCCCTGCGCCGACGGCCAATGGTGCTGGTATCTGGGAGGTGACCTGGCAGAGCAAGGTGCCGGTCAGGGGCCCGACGAGTTGATCAGCAAAGCCAAGCGTGAGCTGCAGGACCTACTGCCCTGGGTTTCGCTGGAGGGCACACGCTGGACGACCTTGCCGGTGAACCGCGCCGAGCCTGCGCAGAGTGGCCTAGTCAGACCCGACACGGCGTTTGTACAAGCGGTCGGCAACGCGTTGATCAGTTGGCCAACCAAGCTGGCCCTGGCGCCTAACCTCGCGGATCAGGTAATTGAAATGCTGGAGGCGCAGCAGATAAAGCCCACTACCAACGCTGAACCCGCCAGCGAGCTGCCGCGGCCCAAGGTGTCCGCGCCGGTATGGGATATCTGTTTCCCATGACGCTGCGTCCCTACTACCGCGCCTTGGGCGACACCGGCCTGCAGCTGTCACCACTGGGGCTGGGCACCGTCAAGTTCGGTCGTAACCAGGGCGTGAAATACCCCAGCAGCTTCGATCTGCCCTCGGATCAGCAAATTCACAATCTACTGGCCCAAGCACAGGACCTGGGCATCAACCTGCTAGACACTGCACCCGCCTATGGCACCAGCGAAGAACGGCTCGGCCCCTTGCTGGAAGGGCAGCGCAAGAATTGGCTGATATGTACCAAGGTTGGCGAAGAATTCAGCGCCGGGTTGTCCAGCTTCGACTTCAGCGCTGCCCATACCCGGCATTCTATCGAGCGTTCGTTACGCCGCCTGCATACCGATTACCTGGACATGGTGCTGGTGCACTCCGATGGCAACGACCTGAAAGTGCTGGACGACGAGGTCTACCCCACACTGCAACAACTCAAGCAGCAAGGGCTGATTCGCGCGTTCGGTTTCTCCGGCAAGACTATTGAGGGCGGTATTCGCGCATTGCAACAGGGCGACTGCGCCATGGTCACCTATAACCTTAACGAGCAGGGCGAACGCCCGGTGCTCGACTTTGCCCTGTCACACAACAAGGGCATCCTGATCAAAAAAGCGCTGGCCAGTGGTCATCTTTGCCTGGATGGCGAAGACCCGGTACAGCAAGGATTACGTCTGGTACTTGGGCACCGGGCAGTGACCAGCGCCATTATCGGTACCATCACCCCGCACCATCTCGAGCAGAATGTGCAGGCCGCTGCCGCGGTACTCGAGCAACAGGAGTAACGCATGACCCTGATCGTTGCACGCAAGAGCCCCATCATTTTCAAGACTCAGGCCCTTCAGGTACAGGCCAGCGCCGAAGTGCTGCGTTACAACCCGATTGGTAACCCGCTGAGTTTTGCCGAGATGCAGGCGCGTCGCCAGCCAGTCGCGGTAAACGACCCTGACAGCTTTGATCTGACGGTGGCCAACCTCGGCGTCTCAGTCGATTTGTATCTGAACTGGCAAGAGCGCGATTTTCGTTTGCTGGTACGCCAGGATCGTCCCGATCACGGCGACAACGTACTCAAATTACTATCAGGCTACGTACCGGCCCACGAGCTGCGCGTTCCGCTGCTCACCGCGATGACCGAGATAGCCGAAGAGCTATTGGTTGAAACCGAATCAGGCTGGCTGCAGGGGCGGTATCAGGACACTTGGCTGCCGACTCCCTATGCCGATAGCCTGGCGCTGGATGAGGAGCAGGTGTTTCTGCTGACCTCTCGCAGCAGCACAAACAGACCCGTTCTGTGCCGCGAACTGAATCTACTGGAGCGGCCCCGCGCTTATGTGCATCTCCCCAGTAATTCACTGCAACTGGTGTATCAGTTGCAACTGCACCTGCCGGCATCGGCGCAGCGTCTTTCACTGCTGCATACCGACGAGTTTCTGGATGAGGATAGCGGAGAACTGGTAGCGCAAATGGACTATCAGCGGCCCGAGCTATTCCTCGCTGAATATCAGAACGGCGCCGCGAACGGCCATCTGTTCACTTTGCAGCAAGGCGAGTTGGTACCCCAGGATACCGCCGGCATGACGCTCAGCGAGGCTTTCGCCGTCCAGCAGGGCTGGGTGGTAGAGGCGCCGCACTGCAGCTGGCAGACCGGGCTCTGCCAGCGCTAGGCGCCCGATGCAGAGTCAGCCTTGATCACGCTCGCGGATTTTTTCCACGATCGCTGTGGTCGAGCAGCTCTCAACAAAATTGAGCACCTTTACCTCACCACCGTAGGCCTGAACAATCGGCGCGCCGACCACCTGCCCCACGTTGTAATCACCACCCTTGACCAACACGTCCGGCTTGACCTGCTCAAGCAGACGCTCGGGTGTGTCTTCGCTGAAGCTGATCACCCAGTCCACCGCGCCAAGGCCGGCAAGCACCGTCATGCGCCTCTCGACGCTGTTTATCGGCCTGCCAGGCCCCTTTAAACGGGTGACCGACGCATCGTCGTTGATCGCCACAATCAGGCGATCACCCTGGCTGCGCGCCTCTTCAAGATAGCCAACGTGTCCGGCATGGATAATGTCGAAACAACCATTGGTGAAAACGATACGCTCGCCGTGCGCGCGTGCATCCTCCAACGCCTGCAATAGTTGCTCAACACCCACCACACCGCGCTCGCTGCCCTGCTCCCGCTGGACGGCGCGACGCAGCTCCGGGGCGCTGATGGCCGCAGTACCTAACTTGCCGATGACAATTCCTGCCGCAATATTGGACAAGGCTACCGCGCTGGGCAGACTTTCACCCGCCGCCAGCGCGGCAGCGAGGGTGGAAATCACGGTATCGCCGGCACCAGTGACGTCGAATACTTCCAGTGCCCGGGCCGGCAGGTGCAGCGCCGGCTCATCGGCGCGCAGCAGAGTCATACCCTGCTCACTGCGCGTCACCAACAGCGCATCCAGCTGCAATTCGGTCACCAACTCCATACCCTTCTCCACCAGTTCCTGCTCACTGGCGCAGCGGCCGACCACCGCTTCGAATTCCGACAGATTGGGCGTAATCAGGCTGGCTCCACGGTAGATCGAAAAATCGCTGCCCTTGGGGTCGGCCAGTACCGGCACACCGTGTTCACGCGCCAGCTGGATCAGCGCCTGATGGTTGACCAGTGCGCCCTTACCGTAGTCCGACAGCACCAGCACCTTCACCTTGTCCAGCAAGCCAGCCACGGATGCCAACAACGCCTCGGCGTCGGTTTCAAAACGCTCCTCAAAATCCAAGCGTATCAACTGCTGGTGGCGGCTCATCACCCGCAGCTTGGTAATGGTCGGCTGGCCCGCGCATTGCTGGAAATCGCAATACACGCCTGCGGCATTCAGCCTCTGCTGCAGACTCTCGGCAGCCTCATCCTGACCGGTTACGCCGACAAGCCAGGCTGGCGCGCCCAGCGCGGAAATGTTCAATGCCACGTTGCCAGCGCCACCGGGACGGTCTTCAATCTGCTCGACCTTGACCACCGGCACCGGCGCCTCCGGTGAGATCCGGTGCGTAGGGCCATGCCAATAGCGGTCCAGCATCACATCCCCGACCACCAGAACAGGCGCGGAATCGAAACGGGGCATGGTCAATTTCATCGTATCTGTTACCTGTATCCGAGTCCGGCATAAAGCGCCGGAGCGTTGCTCGTTAGCCTTGCTTCTCTTCTTCAAACTGCATGCTGTGCAGCCGCGCGTAATAGCCGTTCAGCGCCAGCAGCTCGGTATGCGAGCCACGCTCGACGATACGGCCCTGGTCCATCACAAGAATAGTATCTGCCTTTTCAATGGTAGACAGACGATGCGCAATCACCAGCGTTGTGCGGCCTTCCATGACCCGATCCAGCGCCGCCTGAATGTGCCGTTCAGACTCCGTATCCAGCGCCGAGGTGGCCTCGTCCAGAATCAGCACCGGCGCGTCCTTGAGCAGCGCACGGGCAATCGCCAGGCGCTGGCGCTGGCCGCCCGACAGCAGCACGCCGTTTTCACCGACCAAGGTGTCGAAGCCCTGCGGCAGCATGTCGATAAACTCTTTGGCATAGGCCGCCTCCGCCGCCGCCTTGATGTCATCCAGAGGCGCCCCGGCAAGGTCACCGTAGGCAATATTGTTGGCAATGGTATCGTTGAACAGGGTGACCTGCTGACTCACCAAGGCAATATGATGTCGCAGGTTACGCAGCCGGTAGTCTTCTATCGGCACACCGTCGAGCAGCACCTGCCCCTGATTATGATGGTAGAAACGTGGAATCAGGTTGGCCAGGGTCGACTTCCCGCTACCAGAGCGCCCAACCAGTGCGACCATCTGCCCCGGCGCTATGGACAGTGAAATGTCATCCAACACCTTCTTGTCAGTATCCGGGTAAGTAAAACTCAGACCCGAGATATCGATCTGCCCACTGACCTTCTCGCGCTCCAGCGTGCCTTCGTCCAGCTCGGGGTCTTCGTCGAGCTGCTCGAAGATGCTCTCGGCTGCGGCTATCCCCTTTTGAATGTTGGCGCTGACTTCCGATAGCTGCCGAATCGGCTTGGGTAGCAAACCCGCCGCAGTGATGTAAGAAACCAGATCACCCACCGAGGCGTCGCCACGCAAAAACAACACCAGAAACATCACGATAGCCATAGCCGAATAGGTGACCAACTGGAGCGTTGGTGTATAAACCGCGCCGGTACGAGTCATCTTCAGACCGCGCTGGCGGTTATTTTCGCTAGCCTTGTTAAAGCGCTCACTTTCGTAGGTTTCGCCACCAAAGCTGCGCACTACTCGGTACCCTTGGATGGTCTCGGACGTCACATGAGTCACGTCGCCCATAGCAGTCTGAATCTTCTTGCTCTGATTGCGAAATTTCTTACTAGTGCTGTTCACCATCACCGCAATGACCGGCAAGATAGCGATGAGCACCAGCGTGAGCTGCCAGTTCATCCATAACAGGTAGCCGAAGAGGAAAATGACAGTCATACCTTCGCGAAAAATCACTTTGATCGCGTCAGTTGCCGCGCCAGTCACCATAGTCACATTAAAGGTAACGCGAGAGACCAAGTGCCCTGAGCTGTGATTATCAAAGTAACCATTGGGCAATGTCAGAAAGTTATCAAACAGCGCCGTGCGCAAATCGTGCACCACACCAAGCGATACTTTAGCGATGTAATAGTTGCCTAAAAAGGAGCCGATACCCTGATAGGTCGCCACTGCGATAATAAATAGCGGAAACCCCCAGATCATAGGCACGCCAAAAAACAGCGCGTCCCCGCCACTATTAAGACCGTCCACAAAATACTTAAGCACCCAAGCCATCGCAGGCTGACTGGAAGCAAAAATCACAAAGCCAAAAACACTAATGGCAAAGGGCATCCAATAAGGTTTCACGTACCCGAGCAATCGCAAATAAATGCGTATGCTCGATTGCATGAATGATTCTTTCTGAGCGTTTGACATGGAATTTTCACGGGTGAAGGGTCAAGCAGCGAGTCTACCACAGCTAAAAGACGACAAAGCACCTGACGGCAATCTGCGATAAACTGGCGTTTTTAATCAGGAAAAAGCATGCAGCCACTCAGCCGGGATCACTTTCAGGAAATGTGCATTGGCGCCAGCGTGCTGGAACAGGATGCGCACGGCGTCAAGGTTCTGCGGCTGGCCGACGGCAGCTTCCTGAAGTTATTCAGAAGAAAAAGCTGGTTTTCCAAAACAGTGTTTTTCACGCCCGCGCAACGTTTTGCACAAAACACCAAAGCGCTAAACGCCAGAAATATACCCTGTCCGCAAGTCATCGATGTGTTTCAGATGCGCCGACCGTATCGCTCGATCGTGCACTACGCACCTTTGCCTGGCGAGACCCTTCGCCACATGTTAACCAACAGCCACGGAACAAGCGCACTTGAATTGCTTAGCGACCTGGCCACCTTCATTACCAACCTGCACGACAAAGGTGTGTATTTTCGTTCGCTACATCTAGGAAATATCATTCTGACGCCGCAGGGCGAGTTTGGCTTGATTGACATCTCCGATATGCGTTGCTTTAACCGTCCCTTATCAAAAAGGATGCGCGCGAGAAACTACCAGCACTTGCTGCGTTACGAGCAAGATTGGGAGAACATCGGGTTTGATATAAGGCAGCTTTTCTCTCTGCCCCTAGCAGGGCAGGCTAAGATCTAAAAACCGCTCTAAAGCCTGCCTAAGGTCGCAAAAACCGCACTCAGATCCTCACGCCAATCAGACAGCTCAACAGCATGAAAGTCTCTGATCTTGTCGCAGTTCAACGCCGAGAACGCGGGGCGCGGCGCCGGCGTCGGGAAATCCGTACTGGGAATGGGCTCAACTAACGGGCGCTTCTCAATCAGACCCTCTTGCGCCGCTACCGCAACAATATGCTCAGCAAAACCATACCAACTACTGATGGGCGCGCCCGAGAAGTGGAATAGGCCCCAGCAAAAGCTGTCTGGCTTGCCTCTATATTCACTTGCCAGGGTCCATAGACAGGCAGCAATTGACTTGGCGGACGTCGGCCCACCGTATTGATCGGCCACTACGCGCAATACATCTCGCTCCGACGCCAACCGCAGCATGGTCTTGACGAAATTGCCGCCATGTGCAGAAAAAACCCAACTAGTACGCAAAATCAGGTGCCGAGTACACAGTTCGGCAACGGCTTGTTCGCCGTCGAGCTTCGTGCGGCCATATACGGTTTGCGGGCTTGTCAACGCAGACTCGTCGTAAGGGGATTCACTTACGCCGTCAAAAACATAGTCTGTGGAGATATGAAATAACGCAGCGCCTGCAGTTTCAGCACTACGTGCCAAATTGGCAGGACCCGATGCATTAACCGCGTGAGCCTGCTGCTGCTCGGTCTGCGCACGATCAACCGCAGTATAAGCGGCAGCGTTAATAATAAGCTGCGGCCGATACTGCGCCATACATACCTCAACGGCCTGTAGGTCAGTAATATCCAGTTGACGGGAATTCAGCGCGATCAACTCAACCCACTCAGGCACATTCAGGCGTAGCTCAGTGCCAACCTGCCCATCGGCACCGGTTACCAGTACGCGCATTCAGCGTTCACCCTCAAGAAGTTGGCGCAACGTAGGATTACCCAAGTCCTTATCAGACAACTTAGGGTTCTCCAGTGGCCAGGGAATATTGAGGTCAGGATCATTCCACAACACAGCCCCCTCATCCTCTGGACGATAGTAGTCCGTGCACTTGTACTGAAAGTCCGCGATATCGCTCAACACACAAAATCCATGGGCGTAGCCAGGCGGCACCCACATCTGGCGATGATTCTCATCATTGAGCTCTACGCCCACATGCTGACCGTAAGTCGGTGAGTATGGGTCGATATCGACCGCTACGTCCCATACTGAACCTCGACTCACGCGCACGAGCTTTCCCTGCGGCGCGGTGCGCTGAAAATGCAGCCCACGCAACACGCCCTTCACCGAGCGCGACTGATTATCCTGAACAAAAGGTAATTCAATCCCTGCGTCACGGTAACGTTCATCTTGAAAGCTCTCGATAAAGAAGCCTCGAGCATCGCCAAATACTCTTGGCTCAATGATCACAACGCCTGCCAATGGAGTCTCAATAATATTCACCTACCCGTCTCCTGCTGAAGCAGCCTGTGCAGGTATTGACCATACCCCGTTTTGCTTAAAGCCTGCGCTTGTGTGCGTAAAGAGTCCGCGCCCAGCCAGCCTTGGCGAAAAGCAATTTCTTCCAGGCAGGCGACCTTCAACCCTTGTCTGGCCTCAATGGTTTGCACAAAGTGACTCGCCTCCATCAGCGAATCATGGGTTCCGGTATCCAGCCAGGCAAAGCCACGGCCGAGCAAGCTCACATTCAGCTCGCCGCGCTCAAGGTAGGCATTGTTTACATCGGTAATCTCAAGTTCGCCGCGCGGCGAAGGCTTGACCTGCCGCGCAATGTCGACGATCTGGTTGTCGTAAAAATACAATCCTGTAACCGCGTAGTTCGATTTCGGCTGAGCAGGCTTCTCTTCAATGGACAGTGCCTTACCCTGCTGATCAAAATCCACCACACCAAAGCGCTCTGGATCGTTAACGTGATAACCAAACACCGTAGCTCCGCGCTTGCGAGCGGTCGCCTCGCGAAGCATCGCACTGAAGCCATAACCATAAAAAATATTGTCACCGAGAATCAGGCACACATTGCTATCGCCAATGAATTCCTCGCCAATCAAAAACGCTTGCGCCAAACCGTCTGGTGATGGCTGCTCCGCGTAGCTGAGATCAATACCAAACTCTGCGCCCGATCCCAGCAATTTGCGAAAGCTGGGCAGGTCTTCAGGTGTAGAAATAATTAATATTTCGCGAATACCTGCCAGCATCAGCACTGACAGGGGATAGTAGATCATCGGCTTATCATAAATAGGCAACAGTTGCTTCGATACGCCGCGGGTTATGGGATGCAATCGAGTCCCGGAGCCTCCTGCCAGAATGATGCCCTTCATCACTCGTCTCCTTTGAATTTGCTTGGCGCCGCGCTTTCACCCAGCCGCCCGAGCTGATAAGCACCACTCAATACGCGCTGCCACCAAGTTTCATTGTCCAGATACCAGCTCACCGTTTTACGAATACCACTGTCAAAGGTTTCCTCTGGCGCCCAACCCAACTCGCGCTGAATCTTGGAAGCATCAATCGCGTAGCGCGCATCATGCCCGGGGCGGTCTGTCACAAAAGTAATCAAATCACGGTAGCGCGCCACGCCGTCTGGTTTCTGCGGTGCCAATTCCTCCAGCAACGAGCAGATCGTCTCGACCACCTCGATATTACGCTTCTCATTGTGCCCGCCGATATTATAAGTCTCACCTATCTTGCCAGCTTCTAGCACACGAATCAGCGCTATGGCATGATCCTCAACATACAGCCAGTCACGGATTTGCGAGCCATCACCATAAACAGGAATCGGCTTACCGTGCAGCGCATTAAGGATAACGTGAGGAATCAGCTTTTCCGGGAAGTGAAACGGGCCGTAGTTGTTAGAGCAGTTAGTAATCAAAACCGGAAAGCCATAGGTACGTTGCCAGGCGCGAACCAAGTGATCAGAGCTCGCTTTGGAAGCTGAATATGGGGAGCTAGGAGCATAGGGCGTCGTCTCGGTAAACAGCGACGTATCGTCTTGCAAGTCGCCATACACTTCATCAGTCGAGATGTGATGAAAGCGGAAACCCTTCTTCTCATCACCTGCAAGGCCACTCCAGTAACGTCTGGAGGACTCCAACAACGAGTAGGTGCCAAGGATGTTGGTCTGGATGAACTCAGCGGGTCCGTCAATCGAGCGATCAACATGGGACTCGGCTGCCAAGTGCATAACCGCAGTGGGGCAAAACTCTGCAAAAACCTCATCCAGTGCCTGGCTATCGCAGATATCGACATGATAAAAACGATAACGATCAGAATCTGCGACAGCAGAAAGTGAGTCAGGGTTGCCCGCGTAGGTCAAAACGTCGACATTGGCGACCTGCGCAGCAGTATCGCTAACAAGCTTGCGAACGACCGCAGAGCCTATAAAACCGGCTCCTCCAGTCACAAGAATTCTTTGATCAAAATCCACAGTCTCATCCAATTGTTAACCTATAACCTTGCGATAAAGGAGTGAGCTTTTATACCCAGCCTTGACTAATGGTCTCGTAGCCCCCGGAGGGCGTCAACCGCTAAAGGTCAATCACGAACGGAAGTCTTCTGGCGAAACCACCGAGCCTTCGAATCCAATAAAATTGCTGCTCACAACGGAATTTTGAACGTCCATTTTCTACAAAAAACCCAGTTGAACGTCGAACGCTTCAAGCGCTATAAAATTAGCCTACCCGAGCTGACCACAGGCGCTGCCTATTAATTCCGTATGTGATAAATTGGCCTAAAGGGCCGATTAAACAGACATCCAAAGCCAACGCGCGCCCAAAACACAGCGGATAACCGTGTGCAAGTATGCAGTCAAAATTTAAAACATATTCCGACATCAAAAAAAAACTAAGCGGCCTAACTTACAAAGGCGTTGATATATGCGGGCCAGCCTCTGCAATTCTGGCAAACATCATCTTCTCAAAAAAGTCAGATAGAAAAAAATACCGCGGCGCCATTAAGCTTCTGTGGAGAAAACCTAAGCACACCTATAAAAATGAACTTACGGGTCATATCCTAACGTGGAACAATCCCAGAATTGACCATAAAAAAAATGCCGAGCAAATAACTAAAAGAATTAGCAGCCCGAAAGCTAAATTCAGGCTAGTTCACATACCCGATATTCAAGCCGACTACAAAAACGGAACATCTCTAAAAATACTTTTCGAAGCACTCAAAATAACCCGTTCAACACAGGTTGAAAAAAAACACTTCCTATACGTTCTAGCGGCAGTGACATATACAATAAGACAATATGAAACTCTTATAAAGCATAAAATACCCGAACAAATAAAAACGCTTATTGCATACAACAGCTCAAATATTCCCGAGTGCTTTCTTACCACTTTATGCAGATCGTACAAAATACCAACATTTTCAATACAGCACGCACTATACCAAAGCTACAAAAACGAAGTGCCTTTAGACGTAATAAACTACGAAAATGTAACGGCAGAAACACTATTAGTATGGAGCACTTTTTGTAAAAATCAAATACTTGAATTTTACGACAGAGAAAATAGGACTCCAAACTTTAAGATGCCCATAGCTGGATATTTAAAAAAAATCAAGCCTTTAGCATACCCAAGCACCACGAACACAAATCATAGTCACATACTATGCCTTTTACCACGCGACGAAACCAGCTCATCAATTTCGCTATTAGAAATATTAAAAACCGCAGACACAAGCCAAAGATTTATAATTCGTCTTCACCCAATATCAGATAAAGAAAAAATAATTCCAGGCACACTACCTGGCAACTTCATAATAGACACAAGTGACAGCATCGACACGACACTTGAAAGCAACAAAATATCGCTAGCCGTTGGGTTCAACAGCACCAGCATCTTCGACGTTTTACTATACGACATACCATGTGCAATATACGATGCGCCGGACTGTACACTTAAGCCACCTGGAATCCCCACTTTCAAAACACTTCAAGAATTACGCATCATATTATCCGAAAAACATTCAGGCCTTGCAGCCGCCGACTACATTTTAGGTGCCACCATTTCCAAATATACGGAAATAGTGGCCCCCGAACTCGATTGGCAACAGGAGTAATTGACAATGCTATCCCCAAAAAAAACCACAACTGAAAAGACGCAAGCTATTTTTCTAGACTGCACCTTGCGTGATGGCGGATATTACAACGCCTGGGACTTTTCTCCAGATTTGGTTCATCACTACATAGAGGCTGTAACAGAGGCAGGTGTAGATGTTATAGAGTTGGGGCTACGCACCCGCAAGACTCATGGCTTTATGGGGGCACACGCATATACCACAGACGAGTATATTAAAAGCCTAGACCTCCCTAACTCTCTTAAGATTAGCGTCATGATAAACGCCAGCGAACTACTGACGGGACCGAAACTTACAGATACGCTCGCCTTGTTATTTCCAAATTCCGCAGACACATCACCAGTTTCTTTAGTGCGTATAGCTTGTCACTCATTCGAATTTGTTGGCGCGTTAGCTAGCGTAAAATGGTTAAAAGATCGAGGTTTCGACGTGGGTTTTAATCTCATGCAAATTGCGGATAGATCAGAGTCAGAGATAGTTTCTCTGGCGGAGACTGCTTCATTGCACCCAATAGATGTACTTTACGTAGCCGACAGCATGGGAAGCATGAACCCTCAACAAACAAAGCAAACAGTGCAATGGCTAGCTAAAGGTTGGTCAGGTCCTATAGGCGTTCACACCCATGACAATTTAGGGCTAGCTCTAGCCAATACGCTGGAGGCGATATCAGCTGGGGCGACGTGGGTGGACTCGACAGTAACCGGAATGGGGAGAGGGCCAGGCAACGCGAGAACCGAAGAACTGGCAATAGAGCTTTCCTCTTTGCGCCGCGCTAAAGCGAATCTAGTACCTCTGATGACTCTAATCAGAAAAACCTTTAAACCAATGCAGCAGCAGTATGGCTGGGGTAGCAATCCATACTATTACCTAACCGGAAAATACGGCATTCACCCGACTTATATCCAAGAGATGCTGGGGGACTCGCGCTACGATGAAGAAGATGTATTATCAGTAATAGAGTACCTAAAAGAAAAAGGCGGGAAAAAATTCAGACCTGAGACGCTTGCCTCGGCCAGAAACTTTTATGTTGGCAAAGCAGAAGGCTCTTGGAACCCCAAGCATGCGCTAGATGGACGGGATGTTTTACTGCTGGGCGCTGGACCAGGAGTAAGAAGCCACAGAAAAGCGGTCGAGAGCTATATTAAAAAAGCCAAACCCGTTGTCATCGCTTTAAACACTCAATCAGATATTCAGGCTGAGTTAATCGATTTTCGGATTGCATGTCACCCGGTTAGGTTGTTAGCAGACTGCAAGGCCTATGCGCAGCTCCCGCAGCCACTTATCGTTCCTGAGTCGATGCTACCCAGCGATGTTCGCAATGCACTTTCTGCCAAAAAAACTCTGGATTTTGGGGTTAATATTGAGTCTGATAAGTTTGAGTTCAAAGAAACATCGTGCACCACACCGAGCCCCTTAGTCCTGGCTTATGCTTTAGCGATGATTACCAGTGGCAGTGCAAAAAAAATACTCATGTCTGGTTTTGACGGGTATGGTAGTGATGATCCGCGTAGTAGAGAGATCAAAGATGTTTTAGCGCTTTATCAGTCTAGCTCAGACTCAAGAGAACTGGTATCTATAACGCCTACTCGATATGACATACCTATCCACTCAGTATATGCAATGTAAGGACTCTTATGAGAACAGTTGTACTAATTCCCGCTCGGTTCGCATCTTCCCGCTACCCAGGCAAACCGCTTGTTGAGTTATTGGGAAAACCTATGATTCTCTGGGTCGCCGAGCTGTCGGCTAAAGCCGTTGGTCGCAGCAACACTTATATCGCAACAGACAGCGAAGCGATTGCTAACGTTGTCGTTGATGCAGGATACCAAGCTATTATAACAACGGAAGAAGCGCTTACCGGTACTGACCGACTTGCTGAAGCTGCAGAGAAAATCGCCGCGGAAATATTTATAAACGTGCAAGGAGATGAGCCACTCGTCTGCCCTACGGACATTATAAAGATACGTGATGCAAAACTGAAAAACATGGATTCGGTCGTCAACGGTTTTTGCTGGCTCTCGAAAGAAGAAGATGTTAACAATATCAACATTCCGAAAGTAATTACAAACCAAGAAAACAAACTCATTTATATGTCTAGAGCACCAATCCCAGGCTTCAAAGACACCCAAAATGCCCCGTCCCGCTATAAAAAACAGGTTTGCATCTATGGTTTTACGCGCGAGGAGCTAGCCGCGTTCAAGAGTTTCAATCAAAAAAGCAGCCTCGAACAATGCGAAGATATAGAAATTTTAAGGTTCTTCGAACTAGGAAAAAACATTCTTATGGTAGAAACCAAACCAGGCAGCTTAGCGGTTGACTGTCCAGAAGACGTAGCCAATGTCGAAGCCGCCTTAACCTTAGCCTCTTTATAAAACATGAAACAGTATAAGACATTTATTTTTGATTGCGACGGTGTAATATTAAACTCAAACACTGTCAAGAGCGAAGCTTTTTACCAGGCAGCTCTTCCATACGGCAAAACCGCAGCAGAGGAGCTAGTGCAATATCATAAAAAGTATGGTGGCGTCTCAAGATATAGAAAATTCAGTTATTTCATGGAGCACATCAAACCCCAAAACATAATAGGTCCTAACATAGACTCGCTACTAACTTGTTACGCCGATAAAGTGAAAGAAGGCCTCCGGTCCTGCCAAATAGCGCCCAAACTAAAAGAACTTAGAGAAAAATATAAACAAACGAAATGGCTTGTTGCCTCAGGTGGCGATCAGCAGGAACTAAGAGATATTTTTTCTCATCGCGAAATATCACAGCTATTCGATGGCGGGATATTTGGAAGCCCAGACACAAAAGAAGAAATACTAGAGCGCGAGAAAAGGAACGGTAACATCATATTTCCCGCGCTTTTTTTGGGAGACAGCGCTTACGATCACACGGCGTCAACCGGAGCAGGTATGGAGTTCGTATTCGTGAGCGACTGGACAGAAGTCGAAAACTGGCGACACTGGTGCCAAATCAATAACATCGCAAACGCAGCAAACTTAGAACAATTCCTAGAAAAAGAAAAAGCACCTAACGTATAACCTCGTTAGGTGCCTTTTGGTTGCTTGCGCTGCTCTGCATACTCCAAAAAATCGGCTACATTATCGCTACACAACAGTTCCGTCACGCTGCGGATTTCATCAATAGACCAAGTCCACCACTGAGACTTCAACAAAGCCTTTCTTACCTCCTCCGAAAAGCGCCACTTTATAAACTTCGCAGGATTACCACCAACAACGGAATAAGGCTCAACATTTTTAGTCACTAAAGAGTTTGCCGCTACGACAGCACCATCTCCGACTGTCACCCCGGACAATATCGTACAACCGGAGCACAGCCACACATCATTTCCTACAATCACGTCACCATGACTTCCATTGTAGCTCTTGATATGAGCAGCTTCAGAAATAAAAGCCGGAAAAGGGAATGTTGTAACCCAGTCAGCCCGATGGTGCCCGCCTAAAAGTATCTTTACTTCTTCCGCTATCGAACAATAAGCACCTATCTTTAGAGTAGAACCTTCATTCCAATCCCTAACTTCTGGCAAGCCGTAGGTTCCTAAGCCGCACTCATACTGAGGATACCGTAATTTAAAGAGCGCGCGCCCTTGCTCAAACTTTGGAAGCTTTTTTATGTTTCTTTTTTTTCTACGGCGTAGGCGACGATCTAACCATTTCAAAGCCGATCCTCCTCCATGATAAAATCTAACGCACTCTATTTCTTGAATATTTTCTTCAAGCCTAAGTAATACAAAGGGATCTGCATGTAAAACTTTAACTTTTTACCAAAAAGATAAAGCCTCCCTTTCCCAGACCACTTTTCCTGAAAAACAAATTTTGACTTTCTAGTTATCATTAACTGATTAAAAATACTTTGCTGCTCTAACGTCTTACTATCCAAATGATCAACCACTGAGGATGAAACCAGCGCATGCTTTAGATTGTGCTTCTCTAGCGTGCGCGCATAGTCATCATCTGCGTACCAAAAGTAAAATCGCTCATCCAACATACCTGTGATATCGAGCATTGAGCGCCTGAAAACCAAACACCAGCCAGATATCTCTTTCAACACGCGATAGCCCGGGTGCACTCCGGAATGGAGCGCAAACCCATTTTTAGGATGATGGAGCGAGCAGGCAGGGCTTGCACTCACTAAATCAGGATCAGCCGAAAACGCCTCCATAAGCTGTGAAGCCCATCCGGCGTGGAAGGACAAATCGTTATTGCAAATAGCCACAAAGTTGCCACTACCACGCTTTATACCCTCGTTCATATAACGGTGGTAGTTGAAGGGGGGCGGAAGGTACAGCGTGCGCACACCCAACTGTGTGTATTCCGGCGACTGATGATTTGACTCCACCACCACCACATCAAAAATGATGCTGCCTGGCTTCTCTGAAGCCAGAAGCGTATCGAGACAGGTTTCGGTCATGGCCCGCAGCTCTGCCGTCTTTGCGAAGCTCAAAATAACTACATCAATGCGGGTCGGATGATCGACGGCCGCATCCACTAATGTTCCTTGCTGATTCATTGCAGTGTTTCCTCAAGTGCCGGCTTCGCTCTCTTTAACAGCAAGTGACGCAACCTCTTCAATAATTGCTTATCCCACTGCCGCAGCGGCACCTGACTGAGTAGCTTCCAGCCGTAGGATTTATCGTAGATAACCGCCATACGCAGCGCCTTGGTGATAAGTCTCGCTTTAGCAGATTCATACTGCGGATGCTCGGAGTAAGGCGCTATCACATCCAAGCCGTAACGGTACTCTGCTTTATAGTTCTTCGACAAACTGCCTTCATGCTTTCGATACAGCGTCACAGTATCCGGCAAAACATCCACATAAAAACCGGCCTTGGCGACTTTCAAGGTCATTTGGAAGTCTTGAATTTTGATTGCAGGATCATAGCGTCCAGCCTTATCGATGGCGTCTCGCCGGTAGACCGCGATATTACCGCCAACTACTAAAGCTGATGCCAGCGCTTGCGAAAAGTCATAGCGCCGCACAGACCGCTTTTTGTCTTTTTTGGGCAGTAACTTACCCTGCTCATCGATGCGCACTGCCACACCACCCAAACATCCGACTTCTGGATGCTCCCGCAGGTACGCCAGCTGCACTGAGAGACGCTGTGGCGGCATGATGTCATCCGCGTCAAAAGTCGCTATAAAGTCTCCTCGAGACTGCGCCAGCCCCGTATTCAATGCGGCACTAACACCTGCGTTGTCCTGCCGAATGAACTCCACGCGCTGCGCAAGACTCTCTTGATTGGCGGCCAGAGCGCGCTCGATAACCTGAACGCTGTTATCGGTAGAGCCGTCATCTACCACTATCAGTTCAAAATTCGGGTAGTCCTGCGCGAGCACACTGCGTAATGTTTCCTCAACATACCCAGCATAGTTGTAACAAGGGACAATGACCGACACTAACGGATATTCTTTTACGCCCTTGGATGTCATTCGCTGTACTCACTCCAGCCGGACTCACAGACTTGCCATGCAGACTTTTGCGCTAGCGCTTTTGGACCACGCAGGGACTCAGGGGCTACACCTTTCCAGTGTTGATTTTTCCAGACCAGAAAATGCAAATAGGGTAGCTCCGTGTCGCCCAGCTCACTATTGGTCAGCCGGCCGTTCTGCAGTAGCCAGCGCTGCGGAACCACCCTGCGACCATCTGGAAGAATACTGAATGTGCTGTGGCTTTCGACAAACTCGCTGCACTGTGCCCACCGATTAAAGCTATTGGCGAGACGGCGCAAAGGCTCTGGCCAGTTTTTATGCCGCACGAAAAGACGACTAAAGGCGCCTTCATCCAGCGCTAGATGTGCTTCGTCAGCGAATCGCTCTTGCCATTGCGGTATCAGCTTAAAAGCCTCTCGCATCGTCGACGTATTGCGTAGCAGGCAAAGATGGCCGGAAATGCGCCGAGCATGGGTGGCAAAAAGATCTTTCGTAGCCAATCGCTCAGGTGTGAAATATTTCCTAAGGTTGCCGTAAACGACGTCGATATCACCAAACGCCCAGAAATCATAACCATCCAAATGCTCAGCATGGATATAACCTAAAGCCGGCTTAATGTCGCAAAGCTTGTACGGATTAGCCGGATAGAAATCGATACCCAGGCGTTCAGAAACCAGCGCGCAATAGTCAGGATACGAAATGTCGACAAGGGTCACGTTGTCCGGCAGGTTCTGCGGCATACCGCAGTCAGTAAAGAACAGCCAGTCTATGTCAGGATTGCGGGCGCACCCTGCCAGGAAGAAATCCATCCAGAATGGCCAAGAACCAAAGTAAGGAATTACAAAGCGAATACGGGGAGAGCCGTTCCTTTTGGTACTAACCATATTTGAGACTCTATTTGTAGTTGGCCATCATGGGCAGCGCCCAGAACTTCTGTTGCGCGGACGCATCAGAAAACAGCGCGACAATACGCTCTCTAGTTTGTTGGGCCAAGCGGCTAATCTGATCTTCACTGGCGTTATAGCTCTGCAGCAAAACCTCTGAAAGCGCAATCTCATCACCTAAAGGAAACAGGTACCCAGCACTACCAACCACCTCCGGGCCGCCACCGCAATCACTACAAATCATCAGATTACCTGCTGCCATAGCTTCGAGCAGAACCATGCCAAAAGGCTCATGGTCGGAGGTTAGCGCGAACACGTCGAATGCCTTGAAATAGCGACGAGCGTTCGGCACTTGCCCCTTGAACAGAACTCGATCAGCGATACCCAATGTCTGTGACAAACTCTTTAGCCTTGCTTCCAGCCGACCAGTGCCTAAGATTACCAGAATGGCCTCAGGAGGCAGGTCTGGCAGCGCCCGTGCGAAGCCTTTGAGCAGCGTGGCCTGATCCTTATCTGGGTGCAACCTTCCGACGTTGCCGACCACCCAGGCGTTTTGATCCAGACTCAAGGTAGTACGCGCTTCGCTTCGCTCGATTTGATCGCCGCAGACTGCCGCAACATTGATCCGGTTATGTAGCGTTTGAACGCGCTCGACAGGCCAATCAGGTAAGCAACGACGAATGTCATTTCTTACCGCATCAGAAACAGCTAACAAATACAGGCGTTTACGAAAAACACGCGCAAAGAGGCGCCGACCAAGACGTTGAAAGTCGCCAAAGGCGTGATGCACGCCGATAACCATAAGGTTAGTTGCCAAGCACGCGATGTAAGTAGGTTTGGAGCGATGGGCAATGCAGAAACTAAAGTCGTGATTAGTAGCGATCTGACGCAGCTCTCGAATGGCCTTCAGTTTCAAACCACGAATGTCTGCAGAACTATAGCCCATGAATATCACTTCAGCGCTATGGCACTGCTCTGCCACTTGCGGATCGGCCTTGCCGGTCAAAAAGACCGTGGTGACTTGATAGTCGGTTCCGTCAAACAGCGCAGCGTACTGTCGAGCACAATCGAGAAAAGGTCCGTCATAGCCATGACAGACCTGAAGTACATGTCGTTGCTTGCCAGCAACGCTCACCGCTTAACTACCAGAATATCTTCCATAATCAAAAACTGCAGGTCAGAGCCAAAGAACATATCAAGCGCATCCTTCGGTGAGCAGACCATGGGCTCACCGCGGCGATTGAGCGACGTATTGAGCACAACACCATTCCCGGTCATGACCTCCAGCTCCTTCATCAAGTCGTAATACCGCGGATTGTACTCGCGTTTTAGTACCTGCGCGCGCGCTGTGCCGTCTTCGTGTACTACCTCGTGCACGCGCGCTTTCCACTCGTCGTTTACGTCAAAGGTAAAGGTCATGAAGGGCGATGGGTGGTCAACGCTCAGCATCTTGTCCGCCACGGTATCAAGCATGGACGGGCAGAATGGCCGCCAGCGCTCACGAAACTTGATCTGCTCGTTGATCCGATCTGCCACGCCCTTGACGCTGGGGCAGCCAATGATAGAGCGACCGCCCAAGGCGCGAGGACCAAACTCCATGCGGCCCTGGAACCAGGCAACCGGGTTGCCTTCAACGAGCACCTTGGCAATTTCCTGCGGAACGTCGTCGATCTTTTCCCATTCCGGCTTGTTCGGGTGACGCGCACAGGCGGCAATGATGTCTTCATTACTGAAGGCAGGGCCGAGATAGACGTGTTCCATCTTCTCAACAGGAACGCCGTTCATCACCGACACATAGGACGCCGCCCCCACTGCAGTGCCAGCGTCACCCGAAGCAGGCTGCACGAATAGCTCCTTGACCTCCGGCCGCGCGATGATCCGCTGGTTCAATTTGACGTTAAGCGCGCAGCCACCGGCAAACGCAAGGCGCCCGGTTTCCCGCAGAATGTCGCCCAGGTAGTAGTCCATCATCTCCAGCGCGAGCTTCTCAAAAAGCGCCTGCATACTGGCGGCGTAATGCACGTAAGGGTCGTCGGCGATATCGCCTTCGCGCTTGGGCCCGAGCCACTCGATCAGCTTGGGCGAGAAGTAATAGCCCTTGCCCTTTTCCTTGTAACGGCGAAACCCGATGACATTGGCGTAGTCGGTATTGATGATCAGCTCACCCTGCTCGAATTTGGCCAGCCGGGAGAAGTCGTATTTGGCCGCGTCGCCGTAGGGCGCCATGCCCATGACCTTGAACTCGCCATCGAGCATCTCGAAACCCAGGTACTCGGTCAGCGCACCATACAGACCACCCAGCGAGTCCGGGTCGTAGAACTCCTTGATCTTGTGAATCTTGCCGTTTTCACCGTAACCAAAAAAGGTGGTTGCATACTCACCCTTACCATCGATCCCCATGATCGCAGTCTTCTCGGTGAAACCGGAGCAGTGATAGGCACTGGAGGCGTGGGCCAGATGGTGTTCAACCGGCTCCAGGCGTACCTTTTTTGCATCAAAGCCAAGCTGCTCCAGACACCATAGAATCTTCTTCCGGTAGCGCTTGAAGCGGCGATTGCCGGTTAGCAGTGCGTCCAGCGAACGATCCGGCGCATACCAGTAGCGTTTCGCGTAATGCCAGCGCGCCTTGCTGGAGAACAGGCTTATGGGGGCGAAGGGGATGGTGACTATGTCCACTTGTGCAGGCGTGATACCCGCCTGCTCCAGGCAGAACTTGGCGGACTCATAGGGCATACGATTCTTTGCATGCTTGTCACGCACAAAACGCTCTTCCTCTACGGCTGCGATGAGTTTCCCGTCAATATACAGTGCTGCAGACGGGTCGTGGCTCAGGGCGCCTGAAAGGCCAAGTATCGTCAGTCCCACAGTGTTCCTCTTTTATCTAATCAGTGTTCGTTGCCACAACCGGCAGGTGCTGTTCCAACCAGTTCGCAAGCGGGCTACCCTGCGGCCAGTTACGGATAAAACGGGCACGGTCTTTGGCCCACGCCTGCTGCCATTGGCGCAGACTCTGATGCTGCTGCATGGCATCAAGATCGATCAGTAGTACCTCGCCATCCAGCCAAAGCAGGTTGGTGGCCTTGCAGTCGCCATGGCTGATACGCGCAGCCACCAGCTGTTGAAAAACCTTGAGCAAAGCCGGGCCTGTTATATCGTCAGGGGCTAGCTCACCTCGCTCACCCAATACGTTGAGCAGATGATCGCCTGCGCAGTACTCGTTGATAAGCCAGGCTTCGCGGCGCAGTGGACCAAAGCGCCGCTCGATCATTGCCAGGGGCGCCGGCGTGGCAATACCCAAAAACGCCAAACGATGCGCCGCCTGCCAGGAATGCCAGGCCCTACTGGGACGCCAAAAGCGCTTCAGCCAATGCATAAACCCTTTGATATTGTAGCGCTTGATGACGACCGAGCCGTCCCCCAGCGCGACCTTGGCCACCGTGCTGCTACCGCCATCCTTGAGTAGCGGCTGTGCACCAAAATAACTGTCAGGATCACGCAGTACGCTGCGCATGCGTTCACTCTGCGACCGCACTACAGTGGTGAAACGTAGCCAACTGCGCTGCACTGAAAACAGGGTGCAGTCACGCAGGGATTTGCCCAGGTAGTCGTCCTGGCGGCGCTGTCGAATGCGCACAACTGAGGCCGCCAGCTTGTCCGGATTCAATGCCAGCGGGTTATGCTGCAGATAGCTGATCAACAGTAGCTCAGTAAACGCATCCCACTCGGGAACCAGCTGTGCGAAGAAGATCGCCAGATTCTGCTGCGCCTGTTCAGCCGTCAGCGGCTGGCCCGGCGAGACCGCCTCAACAGCATCACCATCGATAACAAATACCTGTTCGCCCTGCAGCAGAAAGTTACCAAGGTGCAGATCAGTTTGCGTCAGCCCTTTGCTGTGCAGCTCGGCAATGACTGCCAACGCCTTGCCCAGCAGCGTCATAGCCTCACCAGCCCCTGGTTCGCGGCTGGACAATGCATCCCACGTCTGCTGCAGCGATTGTGCGGCACACAGAAACTCGGTCATCAGATAGCGACCGCCGCCATCGAGTTCACCCTCGGCCAGCAATCTGGGCGCGGTGATGCCCTGTTCAGCCAAGGCGTTCATGCCCGCACGCTCGCGCTCGCAATGACGTGCCGCGCTCGCACCGACAAACAACTTGAGCAGCACCGGCGTATCGCCTTGCATCGCCTGGGCCACCAGGCGTTTGCCTGGCAGGATCCGCAGCCACTGTTCGACCCGCGCGGAACCACCCGCTGCCAGCGGGACGTCCACAGCCAGGGCCGGGGCGCGTCCGGCTGCTTGCAGCTGCGCGGTCAGTGTCATCGCTTGGCTTCCTTACCGGCCTGGCGAGCCAAGAGCTGCCGCACCAGCGCCTTGCTCTGCGCGTTCAACCGTTGCTGCCCGAAGTACGCCAGCAGGAAGCGCAACCGCTGGGTTCGCGTCGGCGTCAAACTGCGTCGATTCAGGGTTTCCAGGTCGCGGATCAGGTCGCGCTGGCCGAACCAGGCACGGCGGGTCTTCTCGAGATCAATCAGACGCGCGCCAGCACCATCACCGTGCAGCTTGAGGAAGACGTGCTTTGGATACAGACAATTATGGATAACCCCCGCGTTGTGCAACGCTCTGACCAACGCTCCTGCGGCTTGCGCAAGTGTGCGTATGTCGGCGGGTGGCAGGGTGGGCCAACGCTCGAACCACTCATCAAGGGGGGCATATTCATCCAGCGCGCGGGTTAGCAGTACGGCCTGTTGCCTGCCGTCAACGGTGCGCCGAGCAAAAAAAGCGGCCTCCAGAGCAGGTATGCCCAGCTTGGCATACTGCTGGACGGCGCGAAACTCGCGGGAGAATGTCGGCTCACCGAACGGCGCCCGCAGGGTCCGCGTGCAATGGTTGTCCTGCCGCTTGAGGTAAAAACACTGTACGTCACCATTGGCGTCCTCAAGCTCCAGACGATGCACACTGCTCCAACCACCACGGCCGGTATTCGGCGCATCTACGGCGTCGAGCTCAAGCGCCCAGAGCGCCGCAAAGCTGTTGACGCCATGGCGCGCAAGCACCTCATGTGCGTTCACTGCCACGAAGGGCAAACTACTCATTCTCTACCCTCAAAGAAGGACACGATGGACGCGATGCGCTTTTTGTCCTGCGACGTTAAAACCGCGCGACCTAAATAGGTTTTATAGAACCTCAGCCGTTGCGCGCGGCTGAGGTTCTGCTTGGCCAATTTGTCCAGGCAGGCGAGATCCTTGGTTATGCGGTATTGCAGCATAGGTCCACGCCAGAAGGTGCCAGCTGGACAGTCAATAAAGTACACCTTGGCCAGTGCGCGCTCGTCCACCAGGATGTTGCGCCACTTCAGGTCGTTATGCGTGAAGCCCTGATCATGCATCATGCGGGTAGCCCAGGCTATCTGTCTGGCCACGTGCCTGACCCATGCGCCATCACTGAGACGGAGATCACCCTGTCTGGCCAGACTGGCCAAATCTTGGGTCGCCCGCAACTCTTCTGTGATCAGCGCGCCCCGGACAAAGGCACCCGCCTGCCGCTCCGAGCCAAAGGCAACCACCGGTGCAGTGGGAATGCCCCAGGCCTGGAATCGCAGCAGATTTTCCCACTCAGCCTGAATGCGCGAACGGCCAATATACCGGCGCAAGTTCTTCCCTGCGCCGGTATAGCGTTTGACGTAATAGAAGCGATCACGAACCCACACCTTGTGCACACTGCTGATGGGATCGCTGGTGATCAGCTCTCCCTGCAATGCGAACACCGAGTCCATATCGGCGAATAGCCGCCCGCTGTCCCCGGTCGCGTACTCGGGGTTGAGAGTCCAGCGTTTCATGACTCGGCGCCAGGCGCGTACTTGCGCGCAAAGCGCGCCTGGAGTTTGGCAGCCTTGCGCTCTAGCGCGCGCAACAACGGAGCTTCCTGGCGCAGAACGTCGCGCAGCGGTAGCGCGAAATAAGTCCGCAGAAAGCGCAGTTTGTCGCCGCGAGTGAGGCCAATGTTCAAAGCGGAAAAGTACAGTCCGGCCAGATCCTTGTTGCGCCAGCGCAGCGGTACCTTGTTGCGGATCTGCGCTCGATGCAGGTCTATCAGCGAGAGGCTGACCGATTGCGCACTGACTTCCTGGTCGGTATGCAGCAGAAAATGACAGATGTAGCAGTCCCGGTGGTTGACGCCTGCACGGTGCATTTGCCCGGTCATCTGCGCTACCCGTTCGATCAGGGCGCGCTTCAGCGCTGGCTCCGGCGGCTGGCTGAGCCAGTCCATGCTGTAATCTTCCAGACTGATGGTCGGCGCCAGCTCTTCGGTAATGATGAAAGAGTGCTGCGCCGCGGGGTTCCTGCCACGCTCGCCAAAGGCCACTGCCGCCATGGTCGGCACGCCGGCCTGCTGCAGGGCCGCGATCGCCTGCCACTCCTGCCCGGCGCCCAACACCGGCGCCTTCAACGTGGTCCAGTTCTTGATGATCTCGCCCCAGCCTACGCCGCGATGTATTTTCACAAAGTAGCCTCGACCAGCTACCTCGGTGCGCAGCGTACGACGAGCCTCCAGCTCCCGGAAAACCTCGCCTTCAAGGCGCTCTACCTCCACAAAGGGGTCACGACCGGCCCACAGCGTAGCAAAGGGTTCTTTCAGCGCCAGGGTCACGCAGCAGCTCCCAAAATGACGTCGGCAGCTTTCTCCGGCAGGCTGTACAGATCAGCCTCGTCGGCGAAACGCAGGGCGTTGCTTTTCCAATCTTGGCGCAGTTGCGGATTGTTCAGCATGTCAGTGAGCATCTTGTTGAGGGTGTTCTGCTCGAAGGGTGACGGCACAACCAGGCCGCAGTCGGCTTCTTCAATGTAGTGCGCATAACCACACACATTGGTCACCAGCACCGGCAATCCGGCCACCAGCGCCTCCAGCAACACGGTACCAGTGTTTTCATTGTAGGCCGGGTGAATAAGCAGATCAGCCCCCAGCAGAAAGCGCGGTACATCACTGCGCCCCTTGAGAAACTCGACCCGCTCGGCCACGCCAAGCGAGCGTGCCAGGCGCTGAAAGCTGCCCGCATCATCCTGACCAACCACCATCAGGCGCGTACGCTTGCGCAAATCAGTCGGCAGCGCGGCCAGGGCACGAATCGATCGATCCAGTCCCTTGGTGATAAAGCCCGAGCCAATTTGAACCAACAACAGCTCGTCTGCAGCCACCTTGAATTCCTGGCGAAAGGCTGCGCGCAGCTCAGCGGCATTGTCAGGCGCACGGCGGTCTGGAGAGATACCGGGCGGCAGCATATGGAAGCGATCCAGCGGGGTGCGGTAATGCTTGGTGAACAACGGCAACTGTACGTCGGAGATCATCAGAATCTCGGTGCCCACCGCTGGCGAGAAGACGGCGCGTTCATACTCGGCAAAATGCCGGTAGCGGCCGAAATGGCGATAAAGCGGATTGCGCAGGGTCTGGGCCTTGTCTTCAAAGCACGGATCCGCAGCGTAGTAGACATCCAGCCCCGGCATTTTGTTGAAACCAACTAGACGATCCACCGGGCGCTTGGCCAAGTCAGCCTGCACCCAGGCAGTAAAGCGTTCATTGCGCTTGTGATTGCTCAGCGCCTTGACCGGGGCAACTATCACCTCGAATCCCGGCGGAACCTCACCTTCCCAGATCAGTGTGTAAACACGAATCGCATGCCCGCGAGCCTGACACACCTGTGCAATACGCATGAAATCACGCTGCAACCCGCCAAACGGGAAATATTTGTACAGCACAAAGGCCAGTTGCATCATTCAGCTCTCGTTGCGGAAATCAGGGTGTGCAGTTGAGCCATAACCACATCAGGCGCCAACCGTGTAAAGCATAGCGGCTGCTCTGCGCTCAGGTCGAACTGCCGCGCATCGCCGGGCGTTGGCTGGTAGTTGCAGGTTTTGCGCAAACAGGGCGCACAGGCGAAGTCGCTGGCCAGATGCCGTTGGGCATGCCCGTAGGCACCGGTAAAACCTGGATTGGTGGGACCAAACAACGACAGCGTCGGCACATCCAGCGCTGCGGCCAGGTGGCCCAGCCCGGTATCCACTGCGACGCAAGCTTGCGCTGCAGACAGCACCCGGGCCACACCAGCCAAGGATAATTTCGGTAGCACCTGAACACCGTCCAGCCCTTGCGCGATACGCTGCGCGCGGGCTTGTTCCTTGCTATTCCCCCAGGGCAGCTTGACCTGCATGCCCGTGGCGCTGACACGCGCTGCCAGTTCCTGCCAATAGCGCTCGGGCCAGTGCTTGGTCACCCAAGTGGTGCCGTGCAAAAAAACCACATAGGGCTGCTCTGCCGACTGCGCCTCCTGCACCAGCGCCAGGCCGTAATCACCCAGGCCTTCCGGAACACTGTAACCCAGCGCCTGGGCGAACAGCTGCCTCGTTCGCTCTACGGCATGCTGGCCCCAGGGCACATTGATTGGCTGCTGATAGAACCGACTGGCCAGCGGCTCCCGCGCCGAATCCCGGTCCAGCCCGGCAACCGGGCCACGAGCGTAACGGCTGAGCCAGGCACTTTTAATCAGACCCTGCGCATCGATTACCAGATCATAATGGGTGTCACTGATCCGCTGTTTGAACGCGCGCCACTCACCGCCACGCAGTGTTTGCCACAGGTTTTTACGCCAGCGCCGCACCGCCACGGGAATCACGCGATCAACTGCGGGGTGCCATGCCGGTATCTCGGCGAAGCCCTCTTCAACCACCCAATCAAAACGAATACCCGGCAGCGCGCGGGCTGCGTCGGTGATGGCCGGCAGAGTATGAATTACATCGCCCAGCGAGGTGGTTTTGATCACCAGCACGCGCATCGGCTAGCTATCCTGCGGATCAGGGAGCGCTTCGCCAACCAGCTGATCCAGCGCACTGGTCACCTGCGCCGGAGGCAAATCACGCAAGCAATTGTAGTGACCAAAGCGGCAAGTGCGATCAAAACACGGGCTGCATTCCAGACCAAGCCGCACCGTGGCCACCTGTTCGGCCAGCGGCGGGGTAAAGCCTGGCGAAGTGGAACCATAGATGGCTACCAGCGGCCGGTTTAGCGCGGCAGCAACGTGCATCAAGCCCGAATCGTTACTGGCTACAGCCGCAGCGCATGACAGCAGATCGATGGCTTCAGCCAGGCTAGTCTCGCCCGACAGGTTGACGGCCTCTTCGCGCAGCCCAGGAATGAGGCGCGCGCGAATCTGCTCACCAACGGCGTGATCGTTCTTCGAACCGAAAAGCCAGACCTGCCAGCCCTGCCGGATTTTCTCTTCCGCCACCTTGGCGTAATGCTCGCTGGGCCAGCGCTTGGCTTCACCAAACTCGGCTCCCGGGCACAGGGCCAATACCGGGCGATCCAGCTCCAGACCAAAACGCTCCAGCGCCGCAGCCCGCGAACCCTCTTCTATCTGCAAGGCAGGCTTGGGATAGGGTTTGGGGAGCTCGTACCCGGCGGGGTACGCCAGGGCCATAAAGCGCTCGATCATCAGCGGATAACGCGCCTTATCGAGCACCCGTACATCATTCAGCAGCCCGTAACGCATCTCGCCGCGCCAGCCGGTGCGTACCGGGATGCCAGCAAAAAAGGGCACCAGGGCCGACTTCAATGAATTGGGTAGCAGGATCGCCTGATCATACTGTCCGGCCAACTCACGGCCGATACGCCGGCGGGTTGCCAGTTCCAGTGAACCATGGCCGAGAGGAAAGCTTAGCGCCTGCCGCACTTGCGGCATGCGTTCAAGAATTGGCCGACTCCAGTCCGGCGCGAGCACGTCGATCTGACACGCCTCACCGTGCTGCTGTTTCAGGCAGACGAACAGGGTCTGCGCCATCACCATGTCGCCTACCCAGCTCGGACCTACGATCAGAATATTCATAGGGGTAGTTTCAAGCTGCGAGCTTCAAGCTGCAAGGCGGCAAGCAATGGAGCTGCTCGCCGTCTGCAACCTGTCACTCGCCGCTTACTTGACCAGCGTCCGCCAGTCGGTGTGTTCGCCAGTCTGACCAGTCACCAGGTCAAAGTAGGCCTTTTGCAGCTTCTCGGTAATCGGGCCGCGACGACCTTCGCCAATCTGGCGACCATCGAGCTCGCGAATCGGCGTTACTTCGGCAGCGGTACCGGTAAAGAAAGCTTCGTCCGCGATATAGACCTCATCGCGAGTAATGCGCTTCTCGACAATCGGCACACCGAACTGAGCCGCCAGCGCCAGGACTGTGGCACGGGTAATACCGTTCAGGCAGGCAGTGACTTCCGGGGTATAGATGGTGCCGTTCTTGACAATGAAAACGTTTTCGCCAGAGCCTTCAGCCACATAGCCTTCGGGATCCAGCAGCAGCGCTTCATCGGCACCCGCCGATACCGCTTCCTGCAACGCCAGCATGGAGTTCATGTAGGCGCCACTGGCCTTGGCACGCGTCATGGTGATGTTGACGTGATGGCGAGTGAAGGAGCTGGTGCGGATCTTGATGCCGCGCTCCAACGCTTCTTCGCCCATATAAGCGCCCCAGTGCCAGGCAGCGATTACTACGTGAACCTTGAGGTTGTCGGCACGGATACCCATACCTTCGGAGCCGTAGAACACCAGCGGGCGAATGTAGGCGGTCTCCAGACCATTTTCCCGTACCACGGCGCGCTGAGCTTCGTTCAACTGCTCCTTGGTGAAGGGAATTTTCATACCCATGATATGAGCCGAATCGAACAGACGATCAGTGTGCGCCTGCAGGCGGAAAATCGCCGTGCCGTCCGGCGTGTTATAGGCACGTACACCTTCGAATACACCCATGCCGTAGTGCAGCGAATGCGTCAGCACGTGCACGTTAGCGTCACGCCAGGGAATCATTTCACCATCAAACCAGATAACACCATCACGATCGGCCATCGACATAGCAGCCAGCTCCATATTCTCTATTCTGTCAGTCTTGCGTTCTTGGTTCTGCCTGAGCGCTCCAGTACGCCTGCCCCTCACGCAGCGGGGTCAGGCTCTGGGGTCGGCAGCATCTGCTGCCATAGCTTGATGACTCCGTGACGGAAATCATGAAACTGGTCGCCGCTTACTTTGCCTGGCTGCTTTTGCAACGCCAGACGATGAGCCGCTGCCCGGTAGGCTTTGTAAGCCTCCTGCAGGCGATGTACGTCCTCGCCAGCGATCAGGCCGGCGTTCTGCAGCTCATCAAGAATCCTGATGTTATCGGTGTAGCGTAGTAATTCGGGGTACCGGCACGACCAGGCCAGAACCGCATATTGCACCATAAATTCGATATCAACGATACCTCCGGCATCCTGCTTGAGGTCAAACAGGCGCTCGGCGGTAAAGGCTTGCTCTGTGGTCCCCGCTGCGGTCGCCGAGGTGCCCAGATTGTCACGCATTTTTTGTCGCATGACGATCACCTCTCGCGCCAGGGCTTTTTCGTCGCGCTGGATGCCCAACACCTCGGCACGCAGCGCGGCAAAGCCCTCGGTCAACCGCGGACAGCCGAGCAGCGGGCGCGCACGGACCAGCGCCTGATGTTCCCAGGTCCAGGCCTCTTCGCGCTGGTAGCGCGCAAAAGAAGCGAGCGAGCTGACCAGCAGGCCTGAGTCGCCGGAAGGGCGCAGGCGCATGTCGACCTCGTAAAGCGCGCCCGAAACGGTCTGGGTGTTGAGCATGTGAATGATGCGCTGGCCCAGTCGGGTAAAGAACTTGCTGCCCTCAATCGGCCTGGCTCCGTCGGTTTCGGACTGCGGATCGCCGTCGTGAACAAACACCAGATCCAGGTCGGAGCCGTGGCCCAGCTCGATGCCGCCCACCTTGCCGTAGCCCACCACAATAAAATCCAGCTCACAGCGCGAGCCATCGGCGCGCGCCGGTTGGCCATGCCGCGAGACCATCTCGCGCCAGGCCAGCTTGAGAACCTGCTGCAGTATCGCTTCGGCAATCCAGGTCAGATAGTCACTGACCTTCATCAGCGGCAGGGTACCGGCAATCTCGGAGGCCGCGACCCGCAAGATGTGCGCGCGTTTGAAGTAGCGCAGGGTCTCCATCTGCTGCTCCAGATCATCTTCAGGAATGCGCAGCAGTTGCTGGCGCAGCTCATCGGCCAGCTCATCCGGCTCCGGCGGGCGATACAAACGGCCGGCGTTGAGCAACTCGTCCAGCACTACCGGATAACGGGTAATCTGTTCCGCGATCCAGGGACTGGCGGCGCAGAGCACCAGTAGTTCACGCAACGCGCCGGGGTTCTCGGTCAGCAGTACCAGATAGGCAGAGCGGCGCGCTACAGCCTCGATCAGCGGCAGTACGCGCTCCAACGCCAGATCGGCATTGTCCTGCTCGCAAGCCATCGCCAGCAGTCGCGGCATGAAACCATCCAGACGCTCCCGACCTACCCGCTGCATTGCCTTTACTCGCCCGGAATCATGCAAGGCGTTGAGCCGGCGCCAGGCCATGTCGGCATCGGCAAAGCCCGCGGCGCGCAACTGATCCAGTGCTTGCGCTTCATCCAGCGTCCCTTCCCATAGCGGCAGCCAATCGGCGTGCGGCGCGGCAGGTTCCGCTTCGTCCTCGTCGGGATCGGCAATCACCCCGGCAAAATGCCGAGCCACGATCGCGCGCTCCTGATCCAGACGCTGCCGAAACGCCTTCCAATCGGCAAACCCGAGCATAAAAGCAATGCGCGCTTGGCCCTGCGCGTCGGTCGGCAGCATCTGGGTCTGCCGATCATCCACGGCCTGCAAGGCGTGCTCGGTGTCACGCAGAAAACAGTAGGCCGTCGTGAGTTCTTCTACCGCAGCTGCGGGGAAATAATCGTTGGCCGCCAGGGTTTGCAGCACGCCCAGGATAGGCCGCTGCTGCAAGGCGCGGTCACGACCGCCGTGAATCAGCTGAAAGGCCTGCCCGATGAACTCCACCTCGCGAATACCGCCGGAGCCGAGCTTGACGTTGTCCTGCAGGCCCTTGCGTTGCACCTCACGCTGAATCATTTGCTTCAGACTGCGCAGCGCATCAATGGCGGCGAAGTCCAGATAACGTCGATAGACGAAGGGCTTGAGCATGGCCTGCAGCTCGGCACCGGCCACCTGATCGCCTGCCACTACCCGCGCCTTGATCATGGCGTAGCGCTCCCAGTCACGCCCCTGGCTCTGGTAGTACTGCTCCAGAGCATCAAAGCTGAATACCAGCGCGCCGCTGTCTCCGTAAGGTCGCAGACGCATGTCTACGCGAAATACAAAGCCGTCCACGGTATGGGCGTCCAGCGCCTTGATCAGCTTCTGGCCAACACGAATGAAAAACTCCTGATTGGACAGGCTGCGTCTTCCACCGACGGTCTCGCCCGGTTCGGGGTACGCGAAGATCAGGTCGATATCGGATGACAGGTTAAGCTCGAAGGCGCCCAGTTTGCCCATGCCCAGCACCACCATGTGCTGTGGTGCGCCGGTAGCGCCGCGTGGCTCGCCCAGCACCGCGCAGGTTTGCAGGTAAAGCCACTGATACGCCTCATCAATGCAGGCATCGGCCATATCGGACAGGTCGCGGGTGGTTTCGGCGAGCGTCGCCTGACGGGTCAGGTCACGCCAGATAATGCGGACCTGCTGTGCCTGCCGGAAGCGGCGCAGGCGCTGCGCCAGCTCGTCTTCATTTTGCAGCCCGTGCAGCTCTCGCTGCAGCAATTCGCGCATCTCCCCTTCGCGCAACGGGCGCAACAGGCGCTGCTCGTCCACCAGGTGCCAGGCCAACTGCGGATCGCGTCGCAGTTGCTCGGCGACGTAATCACTGCCGGCCAATACCTGCGGCAGCTGCGCAACGAAATCGGCGCCCAGCTCGCCGCACCGCGCTGTCAGTCCGGCGGCGTCCAGCGCGGCGCGCCACTGCGCCAGATGATGATCCAACGTTGGGCGCAGGGAATCCGGGAGCAACGGCAGAGAAGTAGGCATGGTCTATCCTGTACAAAAAACCGAAACGGCAGCTTGCCATGATGGTGCACGACAGGAAAGCACAGCTGCGCAGACCATTCGGTCACAATGTAGCAAAGCTACATATGAGACCATAGGAGGGTAGATAAACCCGCTTTTTTGTAGTAAAACTACAAGAACAATTTCAGTCAACCCGTGTCACAACACCCACAGGTGTTAGCGAACGCTGCGCACGACCTGTCGCACGTCACCGACTCGCGAACAGCCCGGCGCCTTCCGGCACTTGCAAGACCCACAAGGTCTGGAGACCACAATGAAGCAAGATGATATCGATCCGCTTGAAACCCAGGAATGGCTCGATGCCCTGGAATCTGTACTCGACAATGAAGGTGAAGATCGCGCGCACTATCTGATGACGCGCCTTGGCGAGTTGGCCAGCCGCACCGGCACTCCCCTGCCCTACGCCATTACCACGCCCTACCGCAATACCATTCCGGTTACCCACGAAGCACGCATGCCCGGCGACCTGTTCATGGAGCGGCGTATTCGCTCAATGGTGCGCTGGAATGCGCTGGCCATGGTCATGCGTACCAACCAGCAAGACCCGGACCTGGGCGGCCACATTTCCACCTTCGCCTCCAGCGCCACCCTGTATGACATCGGCTTCAACTACTTTTTCAAGGCTCCCACCGAAGAACACGGTGGCGATCTGGTGTTCTTCCAAGGCCATGCCTCGCCCGGCATCTACGCCCGCGCCTTTATGGAAGGCCGTATCAGCGAAGAACAGATGGACAATTTCCGCCAGGAGGTCGACGGCAACGGGCTGTCCTCCTACCCACACCCCTGGCTGATGCCTGACTTCTGGCAGTTCCCGACCGTCTCCATGGGACTGGGCCCGATTCAGGCGATCTACCAGGCGCGCTTCATGAAATACCTGGAGCACCGCGGCTTTATCGAGCCGGGTAAACAGAAGGTCTGGTGTTTTGTGGGTGACGGTGAAACCGACGAGCCGGAATCTCTGGGCGCCATCGCCCTGGCCGGCCGCGAGAAGCTCGACAACCTGATCTTCGTGATCAACTGCAACCTGCAGCGCCTCGACGGCCCCGTACGCGGCAACGGCAAGATCATTCAAGAGCTGGAAGGCAGCTTCCGCGGCGCCGACTGGAACGTCATCAAGGTAATCTGGGGCCGCATGTGGGACCCACTGTTTGCCAAGGATGACAACGGTCTGCTGCAGCAGCGCATGGAAGATGCGGTCGACGGCGATTACCAGAACTACAAAGCCAACGATGGCGCCTATGTGCGCGAGCACTTCTTCGGTACCCGCCCGGAACTGCAGGAAATGGTCAAGGACCTCTCCGACGAAGAGATCTGGAAGCTCAACCGCGGCGGTCACGACCCTTACAAGGTCTACGCGGCCTACCACGACGCCGTACACCACGAAGGTCAGCCCAGTGTAATTCTGGCCAAGACCATCAAGGGTTACGGCACCGGCGCCGGCCAGGGTCAGAACACCGCACACAACACCAAGAAAGTCGATATCGACAGCCTGAAGAAATTCCGCGACCGTTTCGACATTCCGGTCAATGACGACGAGCTGGAGAAGCTGCCCTTCTACAAACCCGAAGAAGGTAGCGCCGAATACAAATACCTGCATGCCCGCCGCGAAGCACTGGGCGGTTATATGCCACAGCGCCGCATCGAGAGCGCCCGCGTGCCAGTGCCGCCACTGGATACCTTGAAGGCCATTCTGGATGGCAGCGGTGATCGCGAAATCTCCACCACCATGGCGTTCGTGCGCATCATCTCGCAACTGGTAAAAGACAAGGAGCTTGGCCCCCGCATCGTGCCCATCGTGCCCGATGAGGCCCGCACCTTCGGTATGGAAGGCATGTTCCGCCAGCTCGGCATCTACTCCTCGGTGGGTCAACTGTATGAGCCCGTCGACAAGAATCAGGTGATGTTCTACCGCGAGGACAAGAAGGGCCAGATTCTCGAAGAAGGCATCAACGAAGCCGGCGCCATGTCCAGCTGGATCGCAGCGGGCACAGCCTATAGCACGCACAACCAGCCCATGTTGCCCTTCTACATCTTCTACTCGATGTTTGGCTTCCAGCGTATTGGCGATCTGGCTTGGGCCGCAGGCGATAGCCGTGCCAAGGGTTTCCTGATCGGCGGTACTGCCGGTCGTACCACGCTGAACGGTGAAGGTCTGCAGCACGAGGATGGCCACAGCCATATTCTGGCCAGCACCATCCCCAATTGCCGCAGCTACGACCCGACCTACGGCTACGAGTTGGCCGTCATCATCCGCGAAGGTGCCCGGCGCATGATGGAGGAGCAGGAAAACGTTTATTACTACCTGACCGTCATGAACGAAGCCTACGAGCAACCGGCGATGCCCAAGGGCAAGGATGTACAGGACGGCATCATGCGCGGCATGTACCTGCTCGACTCCACCGGCAAGCCAGGTGAGCTGCATGTACAGCTGATGGGTAGCGGCACCATTCTGCGCGAAGTGCGCGAAGCGGCGAAGATTCTCAAGGACGACTTTGACGTTACCGCCGACATCTGGAGCGTTACCAGTTTCAACGAGCTGCGCCGTGACGGCCTGGCGGTTGAACGTGAAAACCGCCTGCACCCCACGCGCAAGAAGCAGCTGACCTTTGTCGAGAAGTGCCTGGAAAAACGCAGCGGCCCGGTGATCGCCTCGACCGACTACATGAAGCTGTTCGCCGATCAGATCCGTGAATGGGTGCCGGGCACCTACAAGGTTCTCGGCACCGACGGGTTCGGCCGCAGTGACAGCCGTCGCAAACTGCGAGCATTCTTTGAGGTGGATCGTCACTGGGTTGCCTACACCGCGCTGAGCGCACTGGTGGAAGAAGGCAAGCTGAAGCCCAAGGTGCTGACTGACGCACTCAAGACCTTTGGCATCGACCCTGACAAAACCAACCCACTGGATTGCTGAGGAGCGACGGTATGAGTGAAGTCATCAAAGTACCCGACATCGGCGGCGGTGAGGGTGAAGTAATCGAAATTCTGGTCAAGGAAGGCGATACCGTCGAGGCCGAGCAGTCGTTGCTGGTGCTCGAATCCGACAAGGCCAGCATGGAAGTCCCCTGCCCCAAGGGCGGCGTGGTCAAGGCCATCAAGGCCAAGCTGGGCGACACGCTGAAAGAAGGCGATTCGCTGATCGAACTGGAAGCTGCCGAAGGCGATAGCGACAACGACGCCAAGTCCAAGGAAGCACCTGCCGAGGATTCCAAGCCGAAACAGTCAGAAACGAAAGACAAGGAACCGGCGCAGGAGAAGAAATCCGAGCCGAGCAAAGCCGCACCGAAAAAGGCCGCAAGCAAGAGCGAAGCAGTCAAGGTACCCGACCTGGGTTCGGATGCCGGCGCCAAGGTGATCGAGATTCTGGTCAGCAAGGGCGACAAGGTGGAAGCCGACCAGTCTCTGCTGGTGCTGGAATCAGACAAGGCCAGCATGGAGCTGCCTGCTCCCGTTGCCGGCGTGATCGAATCGATTGAGGTCAAACTCGAACAGGACGTGAAAACCGGCGACCTGATCATGCATATGCAGGTTCAGGGCGACAGCAGCGGAGACACCTCAGAGCCCAGTAAAGCCGAAGCTGAAGCACCGAGCGACGAGACTCCCGCCAAAGACGAGGCACCCGCCAAGTCCACTCAGAGCAAAGAGCCGGAGGCAGCATCGCCGCCGCCGGTAGGCGGGCCCAGCCGCGAAGGCGCCAAAGTGCATGCAGGCCCCGCCGTGCGCATGTTGGCGCGGGAGTTTGGTATCGACCTGGTCGACGTCAAGCCCTCAGGCCCGCGCGAGCGCATTCTCAAGGAAGATGTGCAGAAACACGTACAGGCCGTCATGAAGCAGCAAAAGGCTTCGCCTGGTGCCGCTGCAGACGGCTCAGGCATCCCGGCCGTGCCGGCGGTCGACTTCTCGCGCTTTGGCGAGACGGAGACCCTGGACATGACGCGCCTGCAGCAAGTCGGCGCCGCCAACATCCACCGCAGCTGGTTGAACGTACCGCATGTTACCCAGTTCGATCTGGCCGACATCAGCGCGCTGGAAGCCTTCCGCAAGGACCAGAAAGCGGTGGCCGAGAAAGCCGGCGTCAAGCTGACCATCCTGCCCTTCCTGCTCAAGGCTTGCGCACATGTGCTGAATGAACAGCCCGGTTTCAACGTGGCATTGGCCCCCAACGGCAAGCAGCTGATCCAGAAGAAATACGTGCACATCGGCTTTGCCGTCGACACCCCTGATGGCCTTCTGGTACCGGTCATTCGTGATGTCGACAAGAAGAGCCTGCTGCAACTGGCGGGTGAAGCCGCCGAACTGGCCGACAAGGCGCGCAATAAAAAGCTCGGCGCTGACGCCATGCAGGGCGCCTGCTTCACCATTTCCAGCCTGGGACATATCGGCGGTACTTATTTCACGCCGATCGTAAACAGCCCGGAAGTGGCGATTCTTGGGGTCTCCAAAGCCACCATGCAGCCAGTGTGGGACGGCAAGGCATTTCAGCCGCAGTTGATGCTGCCATTGTCACTGTCCTACGACCATCGTGCGATCAACGGTGCAGCGGCAGCTCAGTTCACCAAGCGGCTCGGCGAGCTGCTGGGGGATATTCGCTCGATGCTACTGTAAGGCTCCTGCCAGGAGCGGGCGCTGACTGCCTACCCGTCACAAACGGATAGGAAGCCAGTTGCCCGCCTCAAGCCTATACAAAACCCGGCCAAGTGCCGGGTTTTGTACGTATAGCGATAGCAAGCCGCTGTGCGCCTGCGGTTTCAGCGTCAAAATGCCCGCACGGGCAACGTAAAAAGGCCACGATCAGAGCCTCGAATAAAGTGACCCAGCTCACATTTCTCAAATGTAATCAGGCAGGTTCCAACAGCGTTACATCGCTATCAATGGCATCCCTTAGTCCGCTGCCGGACTTCCATCAAAGTTACCTCATGCGCAACCTCTCGAGCGCTTGCGCCAAGCGGTTCTAAGTGCAGAAGTTACTTTCCCCATCGCCCGAAAAGACGCCTGACAAACCAACCTTTTCAACACAGTCGAGACGCGCAAAATGATTAAAATCCGCGCACCTCAGCGGCTGCCATCAGTTGAACCAAGCTTCGCGACGCCCGGTCAATTTATATACACCCATTAGCGTTAACCGCAGGAGCTACTTCATGAACACTATTGACTCGAAAGAAGTTATTTCCACGCTGAACGATTTGATTGAAACCAGCAAAGATGGCGAAGAAGGCTTTCGCGTTTGCGCTGAAGACACCAAACGCGCCGACCTGAAAACCCTGTTCAGTCAGCGCTCGCTGGAGTGCGGCAAAGCAGCGCAGGAGTTACAGGCAGTGGTTGCTCGCCTTGGCGGCAAGCCCGAGGATTCCACCAGCGTAGGCGGCGACATGCACCGTCGTTGGGTGGACCTCAAATCGATGATTACCGGCAAGGACGACAAGGCCGTACTCAACGAATGCGAGCGCGGTGAAGACGTGGCCAAGAAGAAGTATCACGAAGCGTTGGAAAAGCCGCTGCCGGAAGATATCCGTCAAATTGTGCAACGCCAGTATGATGGCGTGCTGCGCAACCATGATCAGGTCAAAATGTTGCGCGATGCCGAACGCGCCGCTAGCTGATCACGGCGTAGAAAAAAGGGGCTCGCATTGCGCGAGCCCCTTTTTTTGGTCGTACTATTTCCGTCGCTAGCCCCGAACGCATCCGCTTGTTCGAGGCCAGGCCTCAGTGGCTGAACACAAACTCGTCCCCTTCCACCTTGGCCTGGATGGTTTCGCCATGGGCAAAATCGCCAGCCAGGATACGCTGCGCCAACGGGTTTTCGATCCAGCGCTGAATCGCCCGCTTCAGCGGCCGTGCGCCGTAAACCGGGTCGTATCCCACGGCCACCAGTTTCTCCAATGCCTCGTCGGTCAACTGCAGATCCAGCTCACGCTCGGCCAGACGCTGGCGCAGACGGCCCATCTGAATCTCGGCGATACCGGCAATCTGCTCCTTGCCCAGCGGCTCAAACACCACCACTTCATCCACCCGGTTGATGAACTCCGGACGGAAGTGCTGTCCGAGTGCATCCATTACCGCCGCGTGTTGTGCTTCCGGATCACCCACCAGCTCCTGAATCTGCGCCGATCCCAGGTTGGAGGTCATCACGATCACCGTATTCCGGAAGTCGACCGTGCGGCCCTGGCTGTCGGTCAGACGGCCATCTTCCAATACCTGCAGCAGCACGTTGAACACATCCGGATGCGCCTTCTCGACCTCATCCATCAGGATCACCGAGTACGGCTTGCGGCGCACGGCCTCCGTCAGGTAACCGCCCTCCTCATAACCTACATAACCCGGGGGGGCGCCGATCAGGCGAGCCACGGAATGCTTCTCCATGAACTCGGACATATCAATGCGCACCATGGCCTCTTCGGTATCGAAGAGAAATTCAGCCAAGGCCTTGCACAGCTCGGTCTTGCCCACACCGGTAGGTCCAAGGAACATGAAGGAACCACTCGGCCGGTTCGGATCTGACAGGCCAGCGCGTGAGCGCCGCACCGCATTGGAAACCGCCACCACCGCCTCGTGCTGGCCGATTACGCGTTTATGCAGTGCATCCTCCATGCGCAGCAGCTTGTCGCGCTCGCCTTCGAGCATTTTCGACACCGGAATGCCGGTCCACTTGGAGACTACTTCGGCAATCTCCTCGTCGGTCACCTTGTTGCGCAGCAACTGGTTGTCCGGCTTGGTGTGCTGTTCAGCCATCTGCTGGCTACGCTCCAGGTCTGGGATAACGCCGTACTGCAGCTCGGCCATACGGTTCAGATCGCCCTTGCGGCGTGCCTGCTCCAGTTCGGCCTTGGCCTGCTCGATACGCTCCTGAATCTGCGCGGAACCCTGCACATCGGCTTTTTCCGCCTTCCAGATTTCTTCCAAGTCAGCGTATTCACGCTCCAGCTTGACGATGTCTTCTTTCAGCTTTTCCAGACGTTTGAGCGCCGCGTCGTCGTCTTCTTTCTTGAGCGCTTCACGCTCCACCTTGAGCTGAATCAGGCGGCGCTCCAGACGATCCAGCGCTTCAGGCTTGGAGTCGATCTCCATGCGGATACGGCTCGCGGCCTCGTCAATCAGGTCAATCGCCTTGTCCGGCAACTGACGGTCGGTAATGTAACGGTGCGACAGCTTGGCTGCGGCGATGATGGCGCCGTCGGTAATGGTGATCTTGTGGTGCACCTCGTAGCGCTCTTTCAAGCCGCGCAGGATCGCGATGGTGTCCTCTTCGCTCGGTTCATCTACCAGCACCTTTTGGAAACGGCGCTCCAGCGCGGCATCCTTCTCGATGTACTGACGGTACTCGTCGAGGGTGGTAGCGCCCACGCAGTGCAGTTCGCCACGCGCCAGGGCCGGCTTGAGCATATTGCCAGCATCCATGGAGCCTTCGGCCTTGCCGGCACCCACCATGGTGTGCAGCTCGTCGATAAACAGAATCACCCGCCCTTCCTGCTTGGACAGCTCATTCAGCACCGCCTTGAGACGCTCCTCGAACTCGCCACGGAATTTGGCGCCCGCAATCAGCGAGCCCATATCCAGTGACAGCAACCGCTTGTCTTTCAGACCATCAGGCACCTCGCCATTGATAATGCGCTGCGCCAGCCCTTCAACAATGGCGGTCTTGCCCACGCCGGGCTCGCCGATCAGGACCGGGTTGTTCTTGGTGCGACGCTGCAATACCTGAATGGTGCGGCGAATTTCGTCGTCTCGCCCAATCACCGGGTCCAGTTTGCCGTCCTCGGCCTTCTTGGTCAGGTCCACGGTGTACTTGTCCAGCGCCTGGCGCGACTCCTCGGCATTGGGATCGTTGACTGCTTCGCCACCGCGCAGGTTATTGATGGCATTTTCCAGAGCTTTCTTGGAGACGCCCTGCGCCAGTAGGATCTTGCCCGCGGCGGTCTTGTCATCCATGGCGGCCAGTAGAACCAGCTCGCTGGAGATGAACTGATCGCCGCGCTGCTGGGCCAGCCGGTCGGCTTGGTTGAGCAGGCGCGCCAGATCCGTGGACATACTCACGTCGCCGGTCGGATTGCTAACGGTGGCAAGCTTGTCGAGGGCAGTCCCCAACTCGCTGCGCAGCGTGTTGATATCGAAGCCTACTTGCATCAATAGCGGTTTGATGGAGCCCTGCTGCTGCTCAAGCAGAGCCACCAGCAGGTGCAACGTATCAATCTGGGAATGGTCGCGGCCCACGGCAAGCGATTGCGCGTCGGACAAGGCGACCTGTAGTTTGCTGGTCATACGGTCAATACGCATGTCATTCGTCCTGTATTAAAAGGCCCGATTCGACGCAACGAGACGGGCAAAGTCATTGTTCATGACAGGTTAATAAGGACGATTATCGCGCTTTCAAGGCAGCAGACCCTGATAAGGGTCAATTTTTTGTCACTTATGACAACCAGATCAATGACGCAAAACGTCCGGTCTGGCCATCGCGACGGTAGGAGAAGTAACGCGCGGGCTCGCTCACCGTGCACAAACCACCGCCATAGACCGCGGTTACGCCCGCCTTGGCCAGCCGCTGACGCGCCAGCTGATAGATGTCTGCCCGATAGTGGCCCGCTCGGCTGGCGGGTACAAAGGCGTCGGCAGCGTTGTCATCGGCCGTCACGAAGGCTTCGCGGACCTCAGGGCCAACTTCAAACTCTTGCGGCCCAATGGCCGGCCCAAGCCAGGCCATCAGGGCGTAGCCCGGGCTACCCATGCTGCTCACCGTCTGTTCCAGAATGCCGTCGAGCAAGCCGCGCCAGCCGGCATGAGCCGCCGCCACGCGGGTACCATCCTTATTGCACAAGAGTACCGGCAGGCAGTCGGCGGTCATTACGGTGCAGGCGATCTGCCGCTCGTTGGTCCAGCTGGCATCAGCCTCGGCCACCAAATGCGGGTCGGCCTTGCAAACCAGGGTGCTGTGGGTCTGGTTCAGCCAAGCCGGCGCGCAACCCAGCACGCGCTGCAGTTCGGCGCGGTTGGCTGCGACATGGGCTGGCTCATCGCCGACATGGGTGCCTAAGTTAAAGCCTTTCCAGGGTCCCTGACTGCAGCCACCGCGGCGGGTGGTGATGCAGGTGCGTACATTGGCAGGCGCTGGCCACTCGGCGCTGATCCACAATGAGCTCATTCGGCGATCTCACCATCCTCTTTCAACAACGCCAGCAATTGCTGCATGTCCGCAGGTAGCGGCACTTGCCATTGCATGGAGCGGCCATCAATTGGATGCATCAGTTCAAGCCGACGTGCATGTAGCGCCTGACGGGGAAACTCGCGCAGTTCGCGAATCAGCTCAGGGCTCGCGCCCGGCGGAATACGCAGACGCCCACCGTAGGTAGGATCACCAACCAACGGGAAGTAGATGTGACTCATGTGCACGCGAATCTGGTGAGTGCGGCCGGTCTCCAGCTTTACCTTTACGTGGGTGTGTGCACGGAAACGCTGGATCACCCGGTAATGGCTGATCGCCTGCTTGCCGCCAGCTACCACCGCCATTTTCTGCCGCTGGCTACCGTGTCGGGCAATCGGCTGATCAACCTTGCCGCCGGCGGTCATCACGCCGACCACCACACACTCATACTCCCGGCTGACACTGCGCGCCTGTAGCTGCGCCACCAGGTCGGTCTGCGCCTCGATGGTCTTGGCCACGACCATCAAGCCGGTGGTGTCCTTGTCGAGCCGGTGTACGATGCCCGCACGCGGCACCTTGGCCAGCTCGGGCGCATGGTGCAACAACGCGTTCAGCAGCGTGCCGTCCTGATGCCCCGCCGCAGGGTGCACTACCAGGCCTGCCGGCTTGTTGATCACCAACAGGGCGTCATCTTCATAGAGGATATCCAGCGCGATGGCTTCAGGCTGCCAATCACCCTGGACTTCACGTTCGGCATCCAGCGTCAGCTGTTCGCCGCCGTAGACGGTGTCGCGGGTACGTTTCTGCTCGCCATCCACCAGTAAGCTGCCGTCCTTGATCCAGCCCTGCAGCCGAGAACGCGAGTGGTCGGGGAACAATTGTGCCGCCACCTGGTCTAGCCGTTGACCACCCGACTCGGGACTTACCTGTGCAGACAAAAGAATACGATCGGACATGCGGAGCTCACTGGATGGCGCGGGGGACGTAGAAGCAGATGCAATCCCTTTTGGTTTCGCCTCTGCGCTGTGGTTAAATACGGCTTTTCCCGGTTTGCCGGGACTGCTGCACAAGCCCCAACTATAACAGGACGGCTGCTGTGGAAACAGCGTGGTGCCGCCCATTCGGATGTCATGATATGTCGCTGAAACATCTCCTGCTGGTCGGCCTGCTCGCCTTTGTCGCCGCCTGTTCTTCCAACAAGCCGGTCATTGACGAGTCGCTCAGCGAATCTGAGCTGTACCGCAAGGCGCAAACCGATCTGGATGCGGAAAACTACGCACCGGCCATCGAGACTCTGCGTGCGCTGGAATCACGCTATCCCTTCGGTCGCTATGCCGACCAGGCACAGCTGGAACTGATCTACGCCTACTACCAAAATCTTGAAGCCGAGGCCGCCACCGCCTCTGCCGACCGCTTCATCCGCTTGCACCCGCAACATCCGAATGTTGATTACGCCTATTACGTACGCGGCTTGGCGTCCTTCACGCGCGACCAGGGCATTTTCGAGCGCTTTCTGCCGCTCGACATGACCCGCCGTGACCCCGGCGCTGCGCGGGATTCGTTCAACGATTTTGCCCAACTGATCAACCGCTACCCCAATAGCCAGTATGCGCCCGATGCACGCAAGCGCATGGTTTACCTGCGCAACCTGCTGGCCGACTACGACGCCCACGTGGGCCACTACTACCTCAAACGCGGTGCCTACCTGGCCGCCGCCAACCGTGGCCGTTACATTGTCGAGAACTACCAGCAAACTCCAGCGGTCGGTAATGGCCTGGCACTGATGGTAGCCGGCTACGACCGTTTGGCCATGTACGACCTGGCCGACAGTGCGCTGGAAACGCTGAAGCTCAACTACCCGGAGCACCCTGCCCTGGTTGATGGCAAGTTCAAGCATCACGTAGAGCCAAGCCAGCCGGAAATGAACTGGATGGAGTCCATGTCGGTCAGCGCTCTGGACGCCGTTACCGCGCCGCCGCCGCGCACCGCCAAGACGCAAATGGAGCGCCAGATGGACCGCGAGTACCAGGACGCCGTCGCCGCACTGCCCCGCGAGGTTCGTGTGCATGGTGAAGAAGGTCGCCGGTCATTCTGGAACCGCATTACCTTCGGCCTGATCGACTGATCGGTCCAAGCACAAAAAAGCCCGCATCGAGCGGGCTTTTTTGTGCTTCACCACTTTTCACGCCTTACTCAGTCGTCCATCGCCCAACCGGAGGTGATCGGATAACGCCGATCACGACCAAAGCCACGCTGGGTTACTCGTGCGCCCACGGCGGCCTGGCGCCGTTTGTACTCGTTAAGGTCCACAAGCCGCACTACGCGCTTGACCACGTCTTCCTCAAAACCCGCGGCAATAATGGCACTGGCCGACAGGTCGTGCTCGATGTACAGACGCAGAATTTCGTCCAGCTCCGGATAGGCAGGCAACGAATCCTCGTCTTTCTGATCAGGCGCCAGCTCGGCGGAAGGCGGACGATCAATCACCCGCTGCGGAATCACCGGATCCAGAGTGTTACGGTATTCTGCCAAGCGGAAAACCAGTGTTTTGGGTACATCCTTGAGCACATCGAAGCCGCCGGCCATATCGCCATACAGGGTCGCGTAACCCACCGCCATCTCACTCTTGTTGCCGGTAGTCAGTACCAGTGCGCCGGTCTTGTTCGACAAAGCCATCAACAAGGTGCCACGGCAGCGCGCCTGCAGGTTCTCTTCGGTGGTATCGCGTGGCAGACCGGCAAACACTGGTTCCAGCGTAGTCATGAACGCCTCCACCATGGGCGCAATGGGCAGCACCCGGTAGGTAACGTGCTGCGCCCTGGCTTGGGCTTCCGCATCCTCCAGACTCATGCCAGAGGTGTAGTGATAAGGCATCATCACCGCCTCCACCCGCTCGGCCCCCAGTGCATCCACAGCGACCGCCAGCGTCAGCGCCGAGTCAATACCACCAGACAATCCCAACACCACGCCCTTGAAGCCGTTCTTGTTGACGTAATCCCGCACACCCATGACCAGCGCCTGATAAACGCTGGCTTCCAGTTCGGGCATTGCCGCAAGCCCGCCCTGGCGCAATTTGACCGTAGCCTCATCAAACAGCACATCGACCGCGTGCAAGCCCTCATCAAAGGCGCCGGCCCTGCAGGCGACGTGCCCAGCGCTACCGACTGCAACAGAGCCACCGTCGAACACCAATTCATCCTGACCACCGACCTGGTTGACATAGATGATCGGCATGCCGCCCTCCTGCGCTCGCTCACCCAGCATGGCCTCACGCGCCAGCTGCTTCTCCATATGGAAAGGCGAGGCGTTCAGATTAAGCATCAAGCGGCCGCCCGCCGCACGGGCCGAAGCCATCGGCTGCGGATGCCAGATGTCTTCACAGATACTGAGGGCCACCGGCAGTCCGTCGATTTCAATCACACAGGCGCCCTCGCCCTCAGTGAAATAGCGCTTTTCATCAAATACACGGTAGTTGGGCAACTGCTGTTTGGCATATGACGCGAGTATCTGACCGTCAGCGATGACCGCGGCCTTGTTGTAGCACAGGCCTGCGTCCTGCCACGGATACCCGACAACCAGATAAATGCCGCGCACCTCGTCACACAGGCGCTGCAGCGCACGCTCAACCCGAGCCTGCATGCTGGAGCGCAGCAGCAAGTCTTCCGGCGGGTAGCCACACAGCGACAGTTCGGGGAAAACAATCACTCGTGCACCCAGCTCGTCACGCGCATGGCTGGCGGCTTCGATAATGCGCTCCAAGTTGCCGGGGATATCACCGACCCGCATATTCAGCTGGGCCATTACGATGCGCAAAGTAGCTGCCATCTTCACTCTCCTGACTCATATTGCCGCCTATTGTCCGGCATGCACCGCAGGCTCGCAATCGCCGCGTCGACGCGGCGGTGGCATAGCCCACGGCGACACTTTGGCTGCGCCAGTCAATGGGCTACACTGAGGCACTTTCATTTCGCATAGCAGTGGTCATGGGCCTGATAAAACTCATCATTCTCGGCGTGCTGGCCTGGCTAGCCATCACCCTCTGGCGGCGAGCCCAGCTCACCCGGCAACGCAACACAACCTCCGCAACAAAGCCAGACCAGGCGCCCGTCATGGTCCGCTGCGCGCACTGCCAGGTGCATCTGCCGCAGGATCGGGCGTTGCGCGCCCACGACAGCTGGTATTGCTGCGCGGAGCATCGCGATGTCAGACCTGACTGAGCAGCAGATAGACTCGCAACGCCCGCGCATTCTGCGCCTGTACAACCTTTACCGTGTCATTCTCGGCTTTGGCCTGACCCTGCTGACCAATTCGGTGCTGCGCGATGGCCTGCTTGAGCTCAGCAATCCTGTGATCTACGAGAAAGCCAGCTGGATCTATCTGTTCATCAACGTGCTGATTGCCCTGCTGCTGCACCGTGGCCGCCGCGATTTGCATGTATTTCTGGTCACCCTCGCCGATATCGGCTTGCTCGGCGTGATCTTCTTCGCCGCTGGCGGCGTCGGCAGTGGCTTTGGCAACCTGCTGATTATTCCAGTGGCCATTGGCAACATTTTGCTGCACGGTCGCATCGGACTGCTGCTGCCGGCCCTGGCCAGTATCGGGCTGATTTATCTGACGTTCTTTCTCAGCCTGACGCACCCCTATATCGGACAGAGCTATCTGCAGGTTGGCGTACTGGGCTGCATCTACTTTGCCGTCGCACTCTTCGTCCAGCGCTTCAGCCGTCGGCTGTACCTGTCGGAAACCCTCGCGCAGCAACAGGCCGCCAGCCTCGCCAGCCTCGAGCAGCTCAATCAACTGATTATTCAACGCATGCGCACCGGCATCATCGTGGTGGGGCCCGATAACCGCATCATCACCGGCAACGAGGCCAGCGCACAGATGCTGGCCCGGCCGATTCAGGCCGGCCCGGCACTGGACAAACTGGTACCCGAGCTGGATCAGCGCCTGCAGCAGTGGCGGCGCAATCCATCAAGCCGCTCCACCTCGTTCCACAGCCATAGCGGCAGCGCAGAGATTTTGGCCAACTTCAAACCCCTGGGTGGCAGCGGCGACAAGACCATACTGATTTTCCTCGACGACAATACCGAAGTAGCTCAGCAGGCGCAGCAACTCAAGCTGGCCTCGCTCGGGCGCCTCACCGCCAGTATTGCCCACGAAATACGCAATCCACTGGGCGCAATCAGTCATGCCGCCCAACTGCTCAACGAGTCCGATCAGCTATGCAAGCAGGACGTGCGCCTGACCGAAATCATTCAGCAGCATTCCCAGCGCATGAACCGCGTGATTGAAACCGTACTGGAACTCTCGCGACGTCGGCCGAGCGAGCCGCAGTTGGTTGACCTGGCGCTCTGGACATCCGGCTTTCTCAGCGACTTTCGCGCTGCCAACCCACCCACCGACATCATTGAGTGCGAGATAGAGAAAGAGGGCATACTGACCCGTATCGACCCCAACCAGATGACCCAAGTACTCAATAACCTCTGCCAGAACGCATTGCGTTACAGTGGCAGCCCCGGGAGTGAGCGAACCATCTACCTGAAGCTCTATGAGGATGGCATCAGCCAGTTGCCTACACTGGAAGTCATTGACTATGGCCCCGGCGTGGCGGATGAGCATGTGGGGCATATCTTCGAGCCGTTTTATACCACCGAGGCCAGCGGCACCGGACTAGGGCTGTACATCTCGCGCGAACTGAGCGAAAGCAATCAGGCACGGCTGGAGTACGAGGCGGCCAGTCCGACCGGCAGCTGCATGCGCATCACCTTCGCGCATCCAAAACGCTTGGTATGATGAACGCGAAAACTCTATCTGACTGCAGGGAGCACCGCCGGCTGACATGAGCAAGCCCACCGTATTGATCATCGATGACGAGCCCGACATCCTTGAGCTACTGGACATGACGCTCGGGCGAATGGATGTTGACACCCAGAGTGCGTCCAGCATGGGCGAGGCACTCTCGTTGCTGCGTAAAAATCACTATGCGCTCTGCTTGACCGATATGCGCCTGCCTGATGGTGACGGCATGAGCATTGTTCGCCATATTCAACAGCACCATGCCTGCACGCCGGTCGCGATGATTACCGCGTACGGCAGCCTCGACACCGCCATCAATGCACTCAAGGCAGGCGCCTTCGACTTTCTGACCAAACCGGTTGACCTGCAACGCCTGCGTGAACTGGTCAGCAGCGCCCTGAAACTCAATAAAGCCGATGAACGGGTAGAAGAGGCGAGCGAGGACCCGCTACTGGGGATTTCTCCGCCCATCGACCGCCTGCGCCTGCAGATAGGCAAGCTGGCACGCAGCCAGGCGCCGCTGTATATCAGCGGCGAGTCGGGCAGTGGTAAGGAGCTGGTGGCCCGCCGTATTCATGCACTCGGCCCGAGAGCAGAACAGCCTTTTGTGCCGGTGAACTGCGGCGCCATCCCGTCAGAATTGATGGAAAGCGAGTTTTTTGGTCATCGCAAAGGAAGCTTCACCGGCGCCGTCGCTGACAAGCCGGGACTGTTTCAGGCAGCCAATCACGGCACCCTGTTTCTTGACGAGGTCGCCGATCTACCCATAGCCATGCAGGTCAAGCTGCTGCGCGCCATTCAGGAGAAGGCCGTAAGGCCCCTGGGCACCCAGAAGGAAGAGCCCGTCGACGTAAGACTGCTCTGCGCGACACACAAGGATTTGGCTAATGAGGTGGCCGAAGGCCGCTTCCGCCAGGATCTGTTTTACCGCATCAACGTCATCGAGCTACAGGTACCACCGCTTCGCGAGCGGCGTGAAGACTTGCCGCTTTTGACCCGCCACATTCTGGGCAAACTCGCGAAGCGTAACGGGCTTCCCGTGCCGCAGGTGTCTGAAAAAGGCATGGAGCTGCTGTGCAACTACCGCTTCCCTGGCAACGTACGCGAGCTGGAAAATGCGCTCGAGCGCGCCTTCACCCTATGCGAAAACCAGCGTATCGAAGCGGCAGACCTGCACCTCTCAGGCTGCCCTGCCTCCGGTAGCGACGAGAATACCGATTTCAGCCAGATCGACCATTTGGAAGACTTTCTCGACAACATTGAGCGTCAGGCCATTACCCAGGCACTGGAAGAAACCCGCTGGAACAAAACAGCGGCCGCCAAGCGGCTTGGTCTGACCTTCCGCTCTTTGCGCTATCGGCTAAAAAAACTGGGGCTAGACGATTAAGTCAGTCTGCTTGTCGCCACTCGCCACGGATTGAATTCGGCCAGCCGGCAGGTAGGGCTGCGGGTCCAGCGCAGGTTCGCGTTGCAGCAACAGATCAGCCAACAAACGGCAGGACGCCGGCGCCAATACCAGCCCGTTGCGGTAATGCCCCGCGTTGAGCCACAAACCATCTAAACCGGGCACCGGTCCTATGTAAGGCACACCCTCAGGGGAGCCTGGCCGCAGCCCGGCCCACTGCGCCACCGGTGCCATCGCCGCCAGATCCGGCAACAGGGCTTCGGCCGACTGCCGCAACGACTGCAGCGCCTCGGCAGTGGTGCGTTTATCGTATTGCGCGTGCTCCAGCGTACTGCCGATCAGGATATGACCATCCTGGCGCGGTATCGCATAGCGTCCTTCGTGCAACACCACCGACTGCAGCCAACCGGGCTCGCGCTTGTACAGCAGCATCTGGCCTTTAACCGGCTCCACCGGCACACTGATCCCTGCGTGCATCAACCAATCACCGGTCCAGGCGCCGGTCGCCACCACTACCGCGTCAGCCCGGTGTTCAGCAGTGGCTGTTCGCACCCCGACCACCCGTGCGCCCTCAAGCAGCAGTCCAGCGGCGGGGCTATGCTCATGCAAGTCAAACTCAGCAAACTGCAGCAAACGCGCGCGCAGCGCCTTCAGCAGCCGGGGGTTGCGCAGGTTAGCCAGATCCGCTTGCCACAGGGCACCTTGGTACCCGCTGGCCAGCTGCGGCACACGCTGATAGATAAAATCATTGCTTACCTCGGTCAGCGGCTGCTGGTGCGTCTTGGCCCAGGCCAGCGCCTGTTGACGTTCCGCGTGATCCAGCCACAACAAGCCGCAGGGCTCTACCTGAGCATCAATGCCGGTCTCCGCCAGCAGCTGCGCAGCCAGGGTCGGATAAAAGCCCTGCGACCAGTTCGCCAGCGCACGTACCGGCTCCTCGTAGCGCCACGGGTACAGGGGTGAAACGATGCCACCGCCCGCCCATGATGCCTCACGCCCACATACACCACGCTCCAGCAGGGTGACCCTGCAGCCCGCGGCAAGCAAGTTCAGTGCACTCAGGCACCCCATGACACCCCCACCCACCACCACGAAATCTTGCATCAATACCCCTCGAACAAATACATAAGCGACTCACCAGACCCGTTACCCGGATTGTCGAGCGTACAGCTTAACCAGACGGGGTCGATTGCGCTGGGTCAATTAGGCCTGCGGAACCAGGGTATCCGGGCACGGGGAGACGGCTCGAACAAGCACCGGCGCGGCTCAAGCACCTCTGCTCTGGTGTTCCAACCAGCGTCTGTGTTCAAGACAGACTGCCGATTTGGCGTCATTGCCACCGCTTTGATTCTGTCACCGGCCCGATTTAACCGGTATGATAACGCCTCTCTGAACTACTCCAATGGCCGATCACCGTCAGTCCATTGAGCCCTGGCAGCTTATACCCCGGAGCGCCATCGTTGACCAGTCAGCCTCTAGACTGTTCAGCCTGCTGCCGCCACGCCAGGGCTTTCGGAGCAAGCAGCACACCGCTTGACGTGCTCTCGATGCCAGCCAAAAGCCTTGGTCGAGAACAAGCCCGTTTGCTAGCCGCCCCGACATTGGCCAGTATGATCACTGGAGAGCTCAAGAGGCTCCTTGATTTTTACCAAAGAGGCGACATGTTAATGACAGCAAGAAATGTAGATGTATTGCTGGTCGGTGGTGGTGTCATGAGCGCTACGCTAGGGATGTTGCTCAAACAGCTGGATCCGGCGATGACCATTACCCTGGTCGAGCGTCTGGACCACGTTGCTCACGAAAGTACCGACGGCTGGAACAACGCCGGTACCGGTCACGCCGGCTATTGTGAGCTGAACTACACTCCACAGGACGCAGCGGGCAACATCGCCATCGACCGCGCCCTGGCCATCAACGCATCATTTGAAGTAACCCTGCAGTTCTGGACCTATCTGGTCGAGCAAGGCATCCTGCCCAAAGCATCCGACTTCATCAATACAACTCCACACCAAAGCTTTGTTTGGGGCCAAAAGGATGTCGAATTCCTGCGCAAACGCCATGAATTGCTGAGCAATCATCACTTGTTTGCGGAAATGAAATACAGCGACTCCGCCGACACACTGCGCGAATGGATGCCACTGGTGATGTCCAGCCGGGATGCGAATCAGCCCATCGCCGCGACCCGCGTCGAGCATGGCTCCGACGTCGACTTCGGCTCTCTCACGCGCAAGTTGGTCGAGCATCTCAAGCAGCAGGACGGTTTCGATCTGTGCCTGAAGCACTCGGTGAAAAGCCTGCGAAAGAGCAAGAAAGGGCATTGGCGTGTCAATGTTGAAGACGACAGCAGCGGCGAAGACAAAACCTTCAACGCCAAGTTCGTCTTCCTTGGCGCTGGCGGTGGCTCGTTGCCATTGCTGCAGAAGTCCCAGATCGACGAAAGCCAGGGCTACGGCGGCTTCCCTGTGAGCGGACAGTGGCTGGTCTGCAAAGAACCAGAAGTGGTCAAGCGTCACAGCTCGAAGGTGTATGGCAAGGCCCCGGTCGGCGCTCCTCCGATGTCGGTTCCGCATCTGGATACGCGCATCATCAACGGTCAGCCGGCACTGCTGTTTGGCCCTTTTGCTGGCTTCACCACCAAGTTCCTGAAGAAAGGCTCGGTGTTTGATCTGTTTTCCTCAGTCAAACCCTACAACCTGGCACCGATGATGGCAGTCGGACGAGACAACATGGATCTGACCAAGTATCTGATTGCCGAGTCGTTCCAATCGCACAAAGACAGAGTCGAGTCGCTGCGCAACTTCTTCCCCGATGCTCAGGAAAAGAACTGGGAGTTGCAGAACGCGGGCATGCGCGTACAAATCATCAAGAAAGACGCCAAGGGTCACGGCAAGCTGGAATTCGGTACCGAGATTGTGGCGGCCAAGGACGGTACTCTGGCCGCACTGCTGGGTGCATCGCCGGGCGCGTCTACTGCCGTACAGGCGATGATCGATGTACTCGAGCGCTGCTTCAAGGATCGCATTGCCAGCCCCGAGTGGCAGGCACGCATGAAGGAACTGGTACCCTCCTATGGCCAGTCGCTGATCGATGATGCGGAGCTGCTCAAGCGGGTGCGTAGCCGCACCCTGAGCACGCTGGGCTTGGGTCAGTCAGGAGTCTGAAAACGCTGAATGCGTTCAGGCGTCGGCGGGTGGGTAGACAGGAAACTGTCTAACCTGCTCGCCGCGGCGCCACCCTCCTCTTCTTTCGTCGCCGGCGGATCCAGTCGCGTCATGATGTCCGCAAAGCGCTGTGGCGCTATTCCCTGCTGCCGCAAAAAGGCCAGCGCAAAGTCATCTGCTTCGGTCTCCATACCACGTTGATAACTCAGATTCGCCAACAACGAGGGTAGCCCCACGGTGATATCGGATGCCGCCGAGATATCCCCAGTCAGCGAGACCATCACAAACACCAGTAATGAGCTCTGCACCACGTTGCGCAAACCGTGGCGGTGTATGACGTGCCCGACCTCGTGCGCCAGTACAGCAGCCAGCTCTTCATCATGTTGGGCCAGCGCAACCATCTCATCAGTAAATACCAGGTGCCCACCGGGCAGCGCAAAGGCATTGGCACCCAGGTCGTCGGATGCGCGAAAGTGCAATTGCAGTGGATGCTTGGGGTAGGCTTGCTGCATGGCGCGCAAATAAGGCGCCATCGCGGTCAGGACCTCCTGCTGGCGCCCCTCACTCAGATCGCTGGGTTCGGTCCAAAAGCTGTCCAGCGCCTCCAGCGACTGCTCACCCAGATGGCGTTCCAACTCCACCGGCAACGCATGGGCAATCTGGTTCGACAGCCAGGGAACGCCGTAAACCACACCCAGCCAGGAGAAGACCAATACCGCCACCAGACTGCAGACGATCAGTCTGGGGCTGACTTCCAAGCGTTGCAGCCAGCTAGCGCTGCCGGAACGCTTGAGCGCAAGGGACAAGCCCTGCAAGCCCGGCACATCCAGCGACTCCAGCACAGCACCATCGGCCAAGTGCAGATAGCTGCTGGCCTTGCCGACCTGCACGCCAAGACGCACCTGATCAGCGCTGTACCGGCGTGTCTCGCCTGACACTTCAAGGTGCAACTGGTCGCCCACTACACTGGCACAAGCCGCACGACCGCCACTGGACTGCCCATCAAAAAAACGCCCGGCAACCCGCGGGTCAGACAAGGGATATACCCACGTCAAACACGTCACCCAACTCCAGACCGACGGCACCGGCATGCTGCGCCTGCCCCGCCACAAAGCCATCCAGATCCCCGTGAATGAGCATCTGCGTGCAGCGGGCACGATAACGCGCCATACGCACCTTGGCCCAAGGCGTATAAAAGCCGAGAGTGAGCATTATCAGTGCGCTGTTGCTGAGATAGATCCAGAGCATGCGTCGCTTGCCCAACTGCGACTCGAAACCATGGGACTCCAGCGTGGTGGCATTCATCACCAGGTTGTGGATGCCTGCCAGCAGGTACCCGAAGAGCGCCAGATAGCCCACGATCGCCAACACGAACGCCAGTGCCTCATGCACCACTTCCCCCAATAGCGCTCCCAGCGCTGCACATCCGAGCAAAACGCCAAGCATCCGCAGAAACAGCATGTACACCGCACCAACGGAAAGATTGAGATTGAATTCACTGGCACCGAAACGCATGTTACCAACCAAAAAGTGGTACCAGCGCTGTGCGGAGAACGGGATAAGCAGACCCAGACTGAGGATCGCGAGCAATGGCCAGAGGTAGATCACCTGCACCGCCTGCCAGTATCCGCCGGTGTAATCAAAGCGGATATTGCGATAGGCGCTGTTGATCGCATGAAACTTGAGTGATCGCGCGATGATCCAAGGCAGCAAAGGGACAAAAAGCACCAACAGGCCCATCGCGACCAGCGGAAAGAAGCTGGACGCCACAGACCAGATTACCAACGCAACCAGCGCTACCAACCGACCACGGAAGATCACCCACGGATCCGCCAGATACTGAAAACTGGTGTCCTCCAACAGCGTGTGGCCGTAGAAATACTGCAGGTTGCGCACCTTGGCCCAAGGCGCGTAGAAGCCAAGTGTGACGATCAGCAGCAGAATATTGACGATCCAAATACCGAAATACTCGCCGCCATCACCGGTAAAACGGATGCGCGAGGACCGCCGACCAGAAGCAGAAGCAGAAGTTTTACCCACATAAGGTGGTGCAGACGAAGCAGTATCCGCGATAACAGGTTCACGGCGCGAAGGTGCAACCGCCATCACCTGCTCGGTCTCGCTCTCCGCAACCACCTCGGTGATCAAACCTGCCGCCTGCAGACGCTGGCGGTAACGCTCAGCCTTGGCCGCGTCAAGATTGCTCTTGATGGTAACCTGACGACCTGTCAGCAGCGACTGCACCTGCCGCTCATCAAACCCCAAGCGCAGCAGTTCGCCGCGCACCGCCGGTTCTTCCATGCCCGGCACCAGCTCACCCTTGAAGACCACTTTGAAACTGTCTGACATCACTATCCCTTCCCTTGGAAAACACTCCTGCCGCACCGACCAATAGCAAAAGGCCAATACGCAAAATTTGCGCTATTCAATCAAGCAGCAGATATCCGCGCAAGCCTCTGCGAACAACTTTGTGCATTACTGCCGAGTTATATCGAGTTCTTCGCCGCGCGCCTGCAAACGGTCATACGCGAGGTCAAGCTGCTGCACCAGCTCAGCTGCGCCCGGCGTACGTCGTGATACCACCAGGCGCATCGACTGCTCCGCTACCGTCAGGTGCGGCAACATCTCGATATTCAACTGCTTGGTTACGGCTTCAACCTGCGCCCGGTAATCCAGAAGATAGTCGCCGCGACCACGCAACAGCATGCGCACCGCGCCAATGTGCGAGCTACCACTGTGGAAGGTGAGATCCAGCGAAGGATCATCCAGGGTACGCATCAATTGCGCCGTGTAGGTGTAATTGGTGATCAGGATTACCCGTTTGCCCTTGATACCCTGCGGCCACTGTGGTGCAGCGCTGCCGGGCGGGTAATACAGGTTGATACCAACCACCCCCAGGGGGCGCTGTGTAAGCAGCGTGAAGGCCTCAAGACCAGGCTTGTTAACGATGCCAGGCCAGACGTGCACGCTGCCATCTTCCAGCCCCTTCCAGATACGCGCTGCCGGCAGGATGCGCACGTCATAAGGGACGCCAGCCTCAACCATCAGCTTCTTGAGCAAGGTTACCGTACGGCCGCTGACCTCACCCGCCTCGTTGACCTCTGAGTAGCCGGGGAAATGCATGATAGCGACCTGCAACGGGTCGCGCGTCACCCTCTGGGACTGCACTTCAGCCTGCGCCGCTTCCTGCGCGTGCAGCAACGGCATGTCGGCAGCCAGCAATGCCAACGATGTCATCAAGCAGGCCAGCAGCCTCATGCGATACATTCCTATTGTCTTTTTACTCAGACTAGACCGACGCCCTTTCCATGTCATGCGTTGCCGCCGGCCAATGGCAGAAACGTCATTAAAACAACGCCAAATATTAAACCAGTTACCATGTGGTTGGCGACAGCCCATAAAAAAGCCCTCCGGACCCAGGTCGTGGAGGGCTTTTTTCAGCAAGCGGTGGTATCAGTCACCGTAAACCGGCAAACGTCCACAGATCTGCTTGACCTGGTCACGCACCCGATCGATTACCGACTCATCACCCATGTTGTCGAGAATATCGCAGATCCAGCCAGCCAATGCCTGGCAGTCCGCCTCGACGAAACCACGCGTGGTGACAGCCGGCGTGCCGATGCGCAGGCCAGAGGTCACAAAGGGAGAGCGCGGGTCGTTCGGCACGGCGTTCTTGTTGACGGTAATAAAGGCGCGCCCCAGGGCCGCGTCTGCATCCTTACCGGTGATGTCTTGCTTGATCAGCGACAGCAGAAACAAGTGGTTCTCGGTACCGCCCGACACCACGTCAAAACCGCGCTCGATAAACACCGCAGCCATCGCCTTGGCGTTCTTCACCACCTGCTGCTGGTAGCTCTTGAACTCCGGGCTCATGGCTTCCTTGAAGCAGATCGCCTTGGCCGCGATCACGTGCATCAGCGGGCCACCCTGACCGCCGGGGAACACGGCAGAGTTCAGCTTCTTCTCCAGCGCTTCGTTGGCGCGCGCCAGAATCAGACCGCCGCGCGGTCCGCGCAGGGTCTTGTGGGTTGTAGTGGTAACCACATCGGCAAAGGGCACCGGGTTCGGGTAAACGCCTGCAGCAACCAGACCGGCCACGTGAGCCATGTCGACAAACAGGTATGCCCCGACCTTGTCGGCAATCGCCCGGAAACGAGCGAAATCCAGTACCTGAGAGTAGGCCGAGAAGCCAGCGATGATCATCTTCGGCTTGTGCTCAAGCGCCAACGCTTCAACTTCGTCGTAATCGATCAAACCGGTGTCGGTGTTGATGCCGTACTGCACGGCATTGTAATGCTTGCCGGAGAAGTTGACGGTGGCGCCGTGGGTCAGGTGACCGCCGTGCGCCAGACTCATGCCCAGCACGGTGTCGCCCGGGGTAAGCAGCGCCTGAAACACGGCACTGTTTGCCTGCGAGCCGGCATGCGGCTGCACGTTGGCGTAATCGGCACCAAACAGCGCCTTGGCTCGGTCGATGGCCAGCTGTTCCGCCACGTCAACGTACTCACAACCGCCGTAGTAGCGCTTGCCCGGGTAACCTTCAGCGTACTTGTTGGTCAGTACCGAGCCCTGCGCCTGCATTACCGCGGGGCTGGTGTAGTTTTCCGAAGCAATCAGTTCAATGTGCTCTTCCTGACGCACGGCTTCCTGCTGCATGGCTGCCCAAAGGTCGGCATCGTATGTGGCTATATCGTTGGAACGGCTAAACATGTAACGGCCCCCTGCTAGGTCGTTCAGAAACAAAAGAGGCGCGCATTTTAACGCAAGCAACGCCAACTGGCACTTGAAAAGCATTCAGGCGACGGCAAAAAGCGCTCATTCAATTGGCCGCAGCCAGTGCCGCTCGAACACGCCAGCCTCCACCGGGCGCCCCAAATGGAAGCCTTGCACTTCATCGCAACCAAACCTGCCCACCAAACGATACTGCTCCTCGGTTTCGATTCCCTCGGCAATCACCCGCAGCTGTAGACTGCGGCCCATCGCTATAATAGCTTCGGCCAGCCGCGCATCCCGGGTATCGGGCTTCATGGCGTGAATAAAACCACGATCAATTTTGAGCGTATCAATCGGGAAGTCCTTGAGATAATTGAGAGCCGAATAACCGGTGCCGAAGTCATCAATGGCAATATGCACCCCCTTATCCTTCAATCGGTTCAGAGTGCTCATGGTCTGCTCCAGATTGCGCAAGAGGATGCTTTCGGTGAGTTCCAGCTCCAACACCTGTGGCGGCAGCCCGTAACGCTCCAGCGTTCCGGATATCTGCTCCACCAACTGCCCGTCATCAAACTGCATGGCAGACAAGTTGACCGCCATTCGGGGCATGGTGAAACCACTCATGCGCCACTGGGCAAGCTGCTGGCAGGCTTGATCCAGCACCCATTCACCGAGCACTCGAATCAGGCCCAGCTCTTCGGCGATCGGAATAAAGTCAGCCGGTGACACCGCGCCACGCTCGGGGTCGTCCCAACGCAGCAGAACCTCAGCGCCGGTCAGGCGACCATTGCGACAGCTGAATTGCGGCTGATACACCAGATGAAAGGCCCGTTCATGGACCGCCCGGCGCAGGTCGTTTTCCAAGCCCAGGCGCTCCAGCGCCCGGGCGTTCATTTCACTCTGATAGAACTGGAAGGTGTCCTTGCCCATGGCCTTGGCGTGATACATGGCGGTATCGGCATTCTTCAGCAGCAAACTGCTTTCTTCGCCATCCTGCGGTGACAACGCAATACCAATACTGGCACTGACAAAGAACTCGCGCTCCTGCAGCACAAAGGCGGGGCCAAGCGCCAGCAAGACCTTCTCGGCCACATGCATACACGCTGATAGTGCGGCATCGTGATCGCTGAGACTGGTCAGCAGGACGGTAAACTCATCGCCCCCCATGCGCGCGACCGTATCGCTCTCGCGCACACAGCGACGCAGTCGCCGCGCAACGTCTTTCAAGACACTATCACCGGCGGCGTGGCCAAGGCTGTCGTTGATCGGTTTAAAGCGATCCAGATCCAGAAACAGCACGGCAACCCACTCGCCACGCCTGGTCGCCAGCTGCAACGCCGCCTGCAGGCGATCCTGAAACAGCGTGCGGTTGGGCAGTCCGGTCAGCACATCGTAATAGGCCAAACTTTGAATCCGCGCTTCGGAAGCCTTGCGCTCACTGATATCGACGAAGAAGCAGACGTAACTGACCAGATCACCGTCGCTATCCTGCACCGCAGTAATGCCGGCCCAGCTGGGAAACGCCTCGCCGTCCTTGCGCTGCTGCCAGATTTCGCCTTCCCAGCGGCCCTGCTGCTCAAGGGACGCCATGACTTCCTGATAAAAGGTTGCTTCGTGCAGCCGGGCAGTCAACACGGTAGGCCGTTGATCGATAATTTCATCGCTGCGGTACCCGGTGATGCGAGTAAAGTTCTCGTTCACCTGTACGATGTAACCCGCCGGATCGGTTACCAGCACCGCGCCGGTGGTGTTCTCGAAGACCGTCGCCGCCATGCGCAAACGGTTCTCGGTACGGCGCTGCTCGGTGATATCGCGGGCAACGCCCAGTAACCCGAGGAAACGTCCCTGTTCGTTCCACATCAGCGAGACGCGGGTTTCCAGCGGGCACTTACGCCCATCGGCCTTGATCGCATCCGAGACGATCTGCCGGTGAAAGCCGCGCTTGCGCAGGACCTTGGCTTTTTCCGCGCTGTACACCTGGGATCTCAGTTCCCGCGCTATATCACGCATGAACTCGACGTAACGGTCACCGACAATGATCTCGTCCGAGCCATGCTGTAGCAGATAATCCGCGCTGTAACCCAGCACGTGTTGCGCCGAGGGGCTGATGAAATCGGTATTAAACTCACTATCAGTTGACCAGATGATGTCACTGATATTTTCAGCCATCAGCCGGTAACGCGCTTCGGAGCGCTGGATATCCTGCCGCGCCAGCGTTTGAGCATGGGCATCACGCACAAACCCGATGACCTGTTCGACGCTGCCATCGGCAGCGCGCTTGAACACCCGTGAACGAATGCTGAACCAGCGCCAACCGGTATCCTTGTGGCGCCAGCGCACACGCCACTCCAGTACGCGATTGTCGGACAACACCAGCTGCAGGCGCCGGTTTACCTCCATGTACTCCAGATCGTCCGGATGCAGCAGGCGCGTCCGGTAATTGTCGCCCATGGCTTCCTCTTCCTCTGCGCTATAACCCAAAAGCGTAGCGAGGGAGCGGTTACTGAAGAAAAACTGATCAGCGCCCATCTTGTGAATATCGCGGATGTAGACCAAGTCCGGCAGAGAGCGCACCACCGAGGCCCAGAACTGCTCGCGCTCGCGCATGGCCAGCTCGATTCGCCGGCGCTCTGTCAGGTCGGTGATACTGAGCGTCACCGCGTGCAACTCGTCAATTTCACGCGGTAGGCGCATAACCATCCATAAGTAGCGCAGTTCGCCGTCCGCGCCCTGTACCGGCGTTTCCAGCTCCACACGCGTATCCGAATTGACCAGCGCCAGAATCAGACGGTATCGCGCGCCGCCCGGCCGCACGTATTGCTCGCCGCGCAACAGGGTGATGAGCCGTTCCAGCGACGCCACCTGCAACAGGTCGAGGGTAACTTGGTTGGCCTCAAGCAGATTGATGGTCGACAGTAGCTCGCCATGACGCTGCGGGTTATCCGCCAGCCAGTTGTCCAACGCCGCCTTGTCATGCAGCCCATTGCGCATGATGAAGGATTTCAGCCCCGAGAGATCCGCCAGGCACAGAGCCATATCGACGCCGCGGAATACGTCCAGATAGCGCCGTTCACTGTCCTGCATGTGGCGGAACGACTGAGCCGTACGCGCCCGCAACTGCTGGTTGGAGCGCCGTTGTCGCAACAGCAGCCAAAGCACCAACAGCAGCACCAGCAGTGAGCCGAACAACAGCAGCATGCGTTTGAGCAACAGGTGCCCCAACTGACGGTGGTAATAATCCGCGTCTACCAGACCGCGCACCTGCCAGAGCGTACCCGGTACCGGCGCACTGACCACTACCCGCTCCCGCTCCTGCGCCGACATCGGCGCATTGCCTGAGTACACCAGGCGGTCTTCCAGGCGCCGCGCAAGCACGCGACTGCGCCCGGCATCTTCCAATAACCAAACGTAACCCAAGGCGCCGCGTGAAGACACTAACGACGCGAGTGCGCGTCCGTCCAGCGTCAGCACCCAATAGCGCCCCGGGGTTGCACTGGCGAGCGTCCAGAACAACTGGTTTTTTTCAAGGTCAGAATCAAGCCCGAAAGACTCGCCCCCAAGCGCCAGACGACGAGCGGTTTGCTGCCAGGGCGAAATCGCCTGCGTGCCAGGGCCGTCCAAATGCAACGCACGCACATCAAGTACTCCCGGCAACAGGTCCTGCACTACCTGCAGTGAGCCGGTGCCCGGTTCAGGGGATTGATAATCGAGTACGCGCCGCAGGGCGGTGGAGGTAACGACCAGATTAAGCGCCATCTGGTCCGCGGTCAGCCAGACGCTTTCCTCTACTTGAATTTGATGTTGCCGTTTGAGTGCCAGATAGTCAGCCCAGGACTGCCAGCCCAGCAGCGCCAGCACCAATACGCCTGCAGCGGCGATCAGGAAATAGCCTATTCGCACCGATTGGGATTGGGCGGAGCCGGCGGTAGCGTTCTCGGCGGGCCATTGCGATTCACTGTTATTATTATTCAATATGATCACTTGTCTTAAAGTCAGGATATAAAGCGGTTTATCACCTCAATTCCCTTGAGCCTGGCTGCCGGTATTCCCCAATACGCCGTCAGCCCCGACCACCATCGGCCGGTGTTTGCCCTTGAAGGCCAGTTGGGCTAGCCTTGCCTGCAATTTCGCCGCCGCAGCCAGCTGTTGCGCGACGAAGCGTTTTCTACTCCCCATTCAACAGGTTCTGCCCCCATGGCTCAATATGTTTATAGCATGCATCGGGTTGGGAAAGTCGTCCCCCCGAAGCGTCAGATTCTGAAAGATATCTCCCTGTCCTTTTTCCCCGGCGCCAAGATCGGCGTACTCGGCCTCAACGGTGCAGGTAAATCCACCTTGCTGCGCATCATGGCCGGTGTTGATACCGAGATCGAGGGTGAAGCCCGTCCGATGCCCGGTATCAAGGTAGGTTATCTGCCGCAGGAGCCACAACTTGACGCCGACAAGAGCGTCAGAGACATCGTTGAAGAGGCCGTAGGCGAAATCAAGGCTGCGCAGGCGCGCTTGGACGAGGTTTATGCTGCCTACGCCGAGCCCGACGCCGACTTCGACGCGCTGGCTGCCGAACAGGGCAAACTGGAAGCCATTCTGCAGGCCGCTGACGGCCACAACCTGGAGCGGCAACTGGAAGTGGCCGCGGACGCACTGCGTCTGCCACCTTGGGATGCCAAGATCGAGCACCTTTCCGGCGGCGAGAAGCGCCGCGTAGCCCTGTGCCGTCTGCTTCTTTCCGCACCCGACATGCTGCTGCTAGACGAACCCACCAACCATTTGGACGCGGACTCCGTTGCCTGGCTGGAGCAGTTCTTGCACAACTTCCCCGGGACCGTAGTGGCCATTACCCACGACCGCTATTTCCTCGACAACGTGGCTGGCTGGATCCTCGAGCTCGACCGTGGCCAGGGTATTCCCTTTGAAGGCAACTACTCGCAGTGGCTCGAATCCAAGGCCGCTCGCCTGAGTACCGAAGCCAAACAGGAAGCCTCCCACGCCAAGGCTATGAAAGCCGAGCTGGAGTGGGTACGCCAGGGCGCCAAGGGCCGTCAGGCCAAGTCCAAGGCTCGTCTGCAGCGCTTTGAAGAACTGCAGTCGCAGGAATTCCAGAAACGCAGCGAAACCAATGAGATCTACATCCCGGCTGGTCCACGCCTGGGCGACAAGGTCATCGAATTCAATGGCGTAAGCAAAGGTTACGGTGACCGCGTACTGATCGACAACCTGTCCTTCAGCGTACCCAAGGGCGCAATTGTCGGCGTGATCGGGGGTAACGGTGCGGGTAAGTCCACGCTGTTCCGCATGATTACCGGCAAGGAGCAGCCCGACAGCGGTGCTATCGACATCGGCGAAACCGTCGAAATCGCCAGCGTTGATCAGAGCCGCGACGATCTGGACGGTAGCAAGACCGTGTGGGAGCAGGTATCCGACGGCTTCGACATGATCAAGGTCGGTAACTATGAAGTGCCGTCCCGTGGTTACGTGGGGCGCTTCAATTTCAAGGGCTCTGATCAACAGAAGTTCGTCAAGGACCTGTCCGGTGGTGAGCGCGGCCGTCTGCACCTGGCCTTGACTCTGAAGCGCGGCGCCAACGTGCTGCTGCTCGACGAACCTTCCAACGACCTGGACGTGGAAACCTTGCGCGCACTGGAAGAAGCGCTGCTGGACTTCCCCGGCTCAGCGATCGTCATCTCGCACGATCGCTGGTTCCTTGACCGCATCGCTACGCATATCCTCGCCTATGAGGACGATTCCCAGGTGGTATTCTTCGACGGCAACTACACCGAGTACGAAGCCGACCGCAAGAAACGCCTTGGCGAAGCCGCTGCGCAGCCGCACCGCGTGCGCTACAAAAAGCTGGCCTGATACCAGGCAGCAGGAAAGGCGGCCCTCGGGCCGCTTTTTTTTGCGCCTATTTTTTACGCCTTGTTACACATTGCACCAAAATGACGCAATGCATCATTTATGTGCAAAGCGCGCTTTGCTAGATTCGACGCCTTTCGCTCGATTTCAAGGATAGCTCGCACCGATGACCGATACCCTCGACAATTGCCTCGCCCACCTCAAGCGCCGCGATCCGGACCAGCCGGAATTCCATCAAGCCGCCGAAGAGGTACTTGGCAGTCTATGGCCCTTCCTTGAGGCCAACCCAAAATACCTGAACAACGGCATCATCGAGCGACTGATTGAGCCTGAGCGCGTCATCATGTTCCGCGTACCTTGGGTCGACGATCACGGCCAGGTACGCGTCAATCGTGGCTACCGCATCCAGATGAACAGTGCAATTGGCCCTTACAAGGGCGGCCTGCGCTTTCATCCCTCGGTCAACCTTGGCGTACTCAAATTCCTGGCGTTCGAGCAGGTATTCAAGAACGCTCTGACCTCACTGCCAATGGGCGGCGGCAAGGGCGGCGCCGACTTCGACCCCAAAGGCAAGAGCGACGGCGAGACCATGCGCTTCTGCCAGTCGTTCATGACCGAGTTGTCACGGCATATTGGCGCCGACCTGGATATCCCTGCTGGCGACATTGGCGTCGGTGCCCGTGAGATCGGTTACCTGTATGGCCAGTACAAGCGCTTGCGCAACGAGTTCACCTCGGTGCTGACCGGCAAGGGCATCAGTTATGGCGGCAGCCTGATCCGTCCCGAGGCCACCGGGTATGGCTGCGTGTACTTTGCCGAACAGATGCTCAAGCAGCGTGACCAACAAATTGACGGCAAGCGGGTGGCCATTTCCGGCTCGGGGAACGTCGCTCAGTACGCCGCACAGAAAGTTCTGGAGCTAGGCGGACGGGTTGTCTCTGTCTCCGACTCCGGGGGCACCCTGTACTATCCAGACGGCATGACTCAGGCCCAGTGGGACGCACTGATGGCCTTGAAGAACGAGCAGCGTGGACGCCTGGAATCGTTGCATGGCGATGGTTGCGAATTCATCGTCGGTCAGCGCCCTTGGCATTTGTCCTGCGACATTGCACTGCCCTGCGCAACCCAGAACGAGCTGGACGCCGAGGATGCTCGCCAGTTAATCGACAACGGCTGTATTGCGGTCGCCGAGGGCGCCAACATGCCGTGCACCCTAGAAGCGGTAGACCTGTTTCAGGAGCATCGAATTCTGTTTGCGCCGGGCAAAGCCGCCAACGCGGGTGGCGTTGCCGTAAGCGGTCTGGAAATGAGCCAGAACGCCATGCGCCTGCACTGGAGCGCTGGCGAGGTCGACGAGAAGCTGCATTGCATCATGCAATCCATTCACGCCGCCTGTGAGCGTTATGGCAGAGAAGAAGATGGCCACATCAACTACGTCAAGGGCGCCAACATCGCCGGCTTCGTCAAGGTCGCCGACGCAATGCTGGCCCAGGGCGTGGTGTAAGCAACAAAAAGCGCTATAGTGAGGGCATCGATGACCACAACACCCAGGAGCCATCGGATGCACGATGACAGACGGCGCTTCAGCCGCATTCCATTCGATGCCCAGACCATGCTGCAACAGGACGGCTGGTGCGTCGCTGCACAATTAGTCGACATATCCCTACGTGGCCTGCTGGTCATGCAGCCAGACAGCTGGGACCCCACGCATGCGCAGGCACCTTTTATTGCGATCATCGAGTTGTCCGAAGGCAGCCAGATCCGCATGGAAGTCACCCTCGCTCACGCCGAGGAAAACCTGCTCGGCTTTCAGTGCGAACATATTGACCTGGACTCAATCAGCCACCTGCGTCGGCTGGTTGCCCTGAATCTGGGTGACGAAGCGATGCTGGAGCGGGAGTTGGCGGCCTTGCTATGACCTGCCGCGCCATCGCGGCGCTGGAAGCTGGAAGCTGGAAGCTGGAAGCTGGAAGCTGGAAGCATCATCAGAATGAACTTTGAACAAACCGGGTCAAACAGATAAAAAACCGTACCTGAAATGCCCCGGACTACACCCGACTATAGGGACGCGACATGTCGCGTCCCTTATCAGCACACCGCTACTTTCACGGCTGGCGGAATTTGCCCCCCTTCTCCACCAAGCCCTCGGACTGCTTAAAACTTCTGGCCTCAAGCTTTGAGCCCGGCACGGCAAGGCCGCGCCGACCGCTGCTACTCAAATATCGCCGCCAGCGCCTGATCCAGCCGGGTCACGGCGATCACCTGCATTCCCTTGGGCGCCTCTTTGGGCGCATTAGCCTTAGGCACGATGGCGCGGGTGAAGCCGTGTTTGGCGGCTTCTTTCAAGCGTTCCTGTCCGCTTGGCACCGGGCGGATTTCACCCGACAGCCCCAACTCACCAAATACCATTAGATCCATCGGCAACGGCCGGTTGCGCAAGCTCGACATGACTGCGGCAAGCAGCGCCAGATCGGCTGCCGTTTCCAACACCTTGACCCCACCGACCACGTTAACAAAGACATCCTGGTCATAGGTGGCAACGCCGCCGTGGCGATGCAGTACGGCCAGCAGCATCGCCAGCCGGTTCTGATCCAGCCCCAGCGTTACCCGCCGAGGGTTACCCAGATGACTGGTGTCGACCAGCGCCTGCACTTCTACCAGCATCGGCCGCGAGCCCTCCCAGGTGGCCATCACCACACTGCCCGGGATCGGCGCATCGTAACGGGAGAGGAAAATCGCTGATGGGTTGGCCACTTCCTTCAGGCCCTTGTCCGTCATCGCGAACACCCCTAGCTCGTTGACCGCGCCAAAGCGGTTCTTCACCGCCCGCAGCATACGGTAGCGGCCATCCGCCTCGCCTTCAAAATACAGCACGGTATCCACCATGTGCTCCAGCACACGGGGGCCAGCCAACGAGCCTTCCTTGGTCACGTGGCCAACCAGAAAGATTGCTGTGCCGCTCTGCTTGGCGTAGCGCACCAGCAAGGCAGCACTTTCACGCACCTGCGCCACACCACCCGGCGCAGACTGCAGCTGCTCGGTAAAAATGGTCTGAATTGAATCCACTACCATCACCTTCGGCTGCTCCTGCCGTGCGGTCGCCACGATGCTCTCAATGCAGGTTTCGGTCATTACCTTGAGCTTGTCTTCCGGCAAACCCAGGCGCCGCGCACGCATGGCTACCTGCTGCTGCGACTCCTCCCCCGTCACGTACAGCGCCGGCATGGCCTGTGCTAGGCGACACAGCGTCTGCAGCAGAATGGTTGACTTGCCGATACCGGGATCGCCGCCAATCAGCACCACCGAGCCGCCCACCAGACCGCCGCCAAGCACGCGGTCCAGCTCAGACGAACCACTGGGCTGACGGGGCATCTCTTCGGTAGATACCTCTGCCAGCGTTTTCACCTGCGCCTGCTGGCCAGCCCAGTTGCTGTTGCGCGCGGGGCTACCCCCGGTGGGCGTGGTGTCCAGCACGGTTTCTACCAGCGTATTCCAGGCCTGACATTCCGAGCACTGCCCGGCCCATTTGGAAAAGGTCGCGCCGCACTCGGTGCAACCGTATACGCGTTTGGTTTTCGCCATGCATCCTCCACAGGAATGACGTCCGGCTAGGCCTGAGCGGCTCGGCCTACGAGGCTCGGCCTATACTGCACCAGGTTCGGACGCAAAACGGCTATTGTTGTCGAGCTGACGAGCAACAAACAACCCTTGCCTGCCGCATGGCGCGCATTTCTGCCGGCAGCTTCAAATAAGGCCCGTACATGAGCAAAGAAAAAAGTCTGAAGAAACAGCGCGAAGCTCTCTGTGAAGATCTGCTGGAAGCCCAGTTCGAGCTACAAAAGGCCAATCTCGGACCGGTACTGCTGCTGGTCAGCGGCAACGACCTGGCGGGCAAGGCCGAGCTTATCTACACCTTTTATGAATGGCTGGATAACCGCTACCTCAACACCCGTGCCTTCACCCTGCCACAGGGCATAGAGCGCAGGATGCCACGGCTCTGGCGCTACTGGCGCAGCCTGCCACCCGCTGGCACGCTGGGCTTCTACCTGGGCTCCTGGTATCACCAGCCATTGATTCAGCTGAGCCGCGGGCGCATGTCGGAAAAAAGCTTCACCGAGGCCATGGAGCAGATCACGCGATTTGAAACACAACTGGTTGCCGAGGGTGTCAGCTTGCTCAAACTGTGGCTGCACCTGGATGACGACCACGCTCAGGAATACCCACCGCGTGACCAGCAACAGCAATACGACAGCCTCGCAATGCGCGAATGGGGCGAGTTCAGCACGACCGAATACACGCAAGTACGCCAGGCCGCCGAACGCATGAGCGAACTCACCTCCAGCGCCATCGCGCCGTGGATCCGCGTGCCCAGCAGCGATCCCGATCAACGTGATCTGCACGTTGGCCGCCTGCTTCTGCAAGCCATGGAACACCAACTGCAGGACAAGGGCCTGCATCCCGACCAGCGTGACTGGCAAGCCAGCACACATGACAGACTGGCCGAACTTGATTACGACAAGCATTTGAAAAAGGACGTCTACAAACGCGAACTCGCCCACTACCAACAACAGTTGCGCGACCTGATTCGTCACCCCTCGTTCGCCAAGGGCAGCCTGTTACTGGTATTCGAAGGGGCTGATGCCGCCGGCAAGGGCGGCACCATTCGCCGTATCACCCAATGCCTGGACCCGCGCATGCTGCGCGTCCATGGCACGCGCGCGCCCACCGACGAGGAGCGTAGCCAACCTTATATGCTGCGGTTCTGGCGCCGTATCCCGGCACCCGGTCGGGTAGTGGTATTCGATCGCAGCTACTACGGACGGGTTCTGGTAGAGCGGGTGGAGGGCTTTTGTTCCGAAAGCAGGTGGCAACAGGCCTATGCCGAAATCAATGATTTTGAAGCGCAGCTGCACCGCGCCGGCACGCAGGTCGTCAAATTCTGGCTGGCCATCACCCCGGATGAGCAGTTGGCTCGCTTCGAAGACCGCGAAAAGGCCCCCACCAAACGATACAAGTTGACCGATGAGGACTGGCGCAACCGCGACAAGTGGGATGATTACGTCAAAGCCATGAACGACATGGTCGAAAACACCGCCACCGCCGAAGCGCCGTGGCACATTATCCCCTCGACGGACAAACGCTACGCGCGCATTCAGGCGTTGCGCATTGTCTGCGAGACCCTGCAAAAACGATTGAAACAAAGTTGAGGCCTGCGCATTATCAACGCTCACGCGCCGCGTCGGCGCCAGCGAGGAAGTGCGTATGAGTATGTTGCAAGAATTCAAGACCTTCGCCCTGCGCGGCAACGTGGTCGACATGGCCGTTGGCATCATTATCGGTGCCGCATTTGGCAAAGTGGTGTCTTCCTTTGTCACCAATGTGGTCATGCCACCCCTGGGGCTGATGATTGGTGGCGTCGACTTTGCCGACCTGGCCATCGTATTGAAAGAAGCACAAGGCGAGTTGCCAGCGGTTACGCTGGGCTACGGGCTCTTTATCCAAAGCGTCGTCGACTTCCTGATCATTGCCGCTGCCATCTTCGTTGCCGTGCGCGTAATGAACAGCCTCAAGCGCAAGGAAGAGGCCGCTCCAGCGGCGCCGCCGGCACCGAGCAAGGAAGAAGTACTGCTGAGCGAGATTCGCGACCTGCTGAAACAGCAGAATAGCTAGCCTCGCCGGGGGCGGCGTTACCGCCCCCAGCATCCTGAGTTATACTGGCTGGCCTGATCCGCAACGGCCCGCCCATGCACGCTTTCAATTCCCCCTACGGCGATCTGACGCTCACCCGTTATCCGCCGACCCGCAACCCCACCCTGCAGGCGTTTGATGCTGCGGATCAGTATCTGCTGAATCAGCTGAGTGCCAATACCGAAGACGGCCCGCTACTGATCGTCAACGATCAATTCGGCGCGCTGGCCTGCGCGCTGAGCGCAGAGAACCCCTGCAGCTGGGGTGACTCCTGGCTGAGCAAGCAAGCCTTGAGCGACAATCTTGCCGCCAACGACCTGCCCGCCGATGCAGTCGATTTTGTCCCCGGCGACGCCACACCCGCCGGCCGCTACCAACGGGTACTGCTGCGCTCACCCAAGAGTCTGACGCTGCTGGAAGATCAGCTGCAGCGCCTGCGACCGTTGCTTCTGCCAGGGGCTGCCGTCATGGCTGGCGCCATGATCAAGCATCTGCCACCGCGCGCCGGCGACCTGTTGGCCACCTATATAGGGCCATATCAAGCTTCCCTGGGCTGGAAGAAGGCGCGGCTGCTGAGTGCAACGCTGGATAGCGAGCTGAGCCCGCCTCAAACGGAGCTGAGCAGCCATTACCCGCTGGAGAACACAGCACTGACGCTGCGCAACCTGCCCGGCGTCTTTTCCCGTGAACGACTGGATATCGGTACTCGCCTGCTGTTGCCCCTGGTTGGCACCTTGGCTGACCAAGCCGAGCGCATCGCCGACCTAGGCTGCGGCAATGGTGCGCTGGGGCTGATGGCGGCCTTGCATAATCCGCGGGCTGAGCTGCTGTTCTGTGATGAATCCTACGCGGCAGTGGCCAGTGCCAGGCACAACTTTGCCAGCGCCTTTGCCGGGCGTCAGGCCGAGTTCCGCGTCAATGATGGTTTGCTCGACGTTGCCGAACAGAGCCTGGACTTGGTGCTGTGCAACCCGCCCTTTCATCAGCAGCAAGTGATTGGAGACGAGATTGCCCTGCGCCTGTTTAACCAGAGCCGCCGCGCTCTGAGGGCAGGCGGAAAACTGGTGGTGGTCGGCAATCGCCACCTGGGCTATCACGTCAAGCTGCGTCAGCATTTCAACGAGGTAACTCAGCTGGCGGCGTCCAGCAAGTTTGTAGTGCTGCAGGCCTGCTGATCAGTCAGGCAGACCTGCGGCGCCCTTCTCGTTCTTGGCCAGCTTGTCGAGCACGCCCATGCCAAAGGCCGAGACCACAAAGGTCATGTGAATGATCACGTACCACATGAGCTTGTCGTTGGGGATGTTCTGCGCATTCATGAATACCTTCAGCAGGTGGATGGATGAAATCGCCACAATAGAAGCGGCGACCTTCATCTTCAGTGAGCCCGAATCCATCTTGCCCAGCCAGCTGAGCTTCTCGCGGCCATCTTCAATATCCAGCTGGGAAACGAAGTTCTCGTAACCGGAAATCATCACCATCACCAGCAAGCCGCCCACCAGCGCCATGTCGACCAGCGAGAGTACGACCAGAATCAGGTCGGCCTCGGCGATTTCCAGTAGGTGCGGCGCCAGATGCGCCAACTCCTGAAAAAACTTGACCGCCAGCGCCAGCAGCGCGAATGACAGGCCAAAGTAGATCGGGGCCAAAATCCAGCGCGCCGAATACATCATGTTTTCCAGTAAACGCTCCATTACCGCCATTACCTCAACTCAAAAAGAAATCAATAAGCTGGTCTGCATAATACCAGCGCAGTTGTGCACAGTATCTGTGGATAACACTGTGTGCAAAACGCAGATAACTAGGCTGTACCCTGAAAACACTGGTGCTACACGCAGCCGTTCAAAAAACAGCCAATCGGTATCGACATGCCGCCCGCCGGCACCGACCCGCTGCAGGCCTAGTGCCACGCCGGCTGCAGAAAGTTGACCGCCGACCTGGATTCACAATCAACAGCCGGGGTCAAGCCCCCTTTTGCTGAATGCGCTTAACATTATCTATCCCTATCCGGCGTCACGCTGTGGATAAGTCTGTAGACAATATCTGCAAAAGTACCCTGGTGCGCTGCTGCGACTGGCTTCAGTTGCCCTTGCCTGGCCCTGCTGCGTCGCCCTCGGGCTCCTCCGCTTCATCTTCCCGATCGCGCTCAGCAATTTCAGCCAGGCGCGCGACCACCCGTGCGTTAATGCTGCCTTCGGTAAATTCGCCGTCGCTGCCCATCTCACCCGCCGGCTCTCCAGCCAGCAGCGACAACGCCTCATCGACATGCGCCACTGCGTAAATGGCGAATTGACCGGCCCGCACCGCTTCCAGTACGGCTTCGTCGAGCATCAGGTTGGGCACATTGGAACGCGGAATAATTGCTCCTTGCTTGCCGGTCAGGCCGCGCGCCTCACATAGCCGGAAGAAGCCTTCGATTTTCTCGTTGACCCCGCCGACCGCCTGTACCTCGCCAAACTGGTTGATCGAACCGGTAATGGCATAGCACTGCTGCAAGGGTGTGCGTGACAGCGCGGAGATGAGCGTGCAGACCTCACCCAGCGATGCGCTATCGCCATCCACATAACCGTAGGACTGCTCCAGCGCGATGCTGGCAGAAATCTCCAGTGGGTAGTTCTGCGCGTAGCGGCTGCCCAGGTAACCGGTGAGAATCATCACGCCTTTGGAGTGGATCGGCTGGCCCAGGTTGACCTCGCGCTCGATGTCGACAATGCCGCTGCCACCCGGGTACACGGTCGCACTGATACGCGCGGGAACGCCGAATACCGAATCGCCGACCTCCAGCACCGTAAGACCGTTGCACTTGCCTACAGCTGCGCCCTGGGTGTCGATCAGGATAACGCCCGATACCATGTCTTCACGGATACGCGCGCTCACTCGCCCCGTGCGCGTTTCCTTGGCACGCAGAGCGCGCTCGATGTGCGCCGTGTCGGTCAATGGGTCGCTGGCGAGCTGCCGAACAAAGTCGGCCTCGGCAACCAGCTGAAAGATGTCACTGATACGTGCCGAGAGCCGGGTCTGGTGTTCCGCCAGCCGCGCGCTGTAGGTCAACACGCGGGCTACTGCCGCGGCCGTGAGCGGTGCCAACCCCTCTTCCGAGGTGCGCGTTTTCAGCAGTTGCGCCATGCCCTCGATGCTGTCGGTGGTGCGCGGCAGATCCTCGTCAAAATCCACCAGCACGCGAAACATCTCCTGAAAGTCCGGGTCCAGGTCTTGCAGGGCGTAGTAGACCTGACGTGAACCGATTATCACTACCTTGAGGTTCAGCGGGATGACCTGCGGCGTCAGTGTTACCGTCGCCAAACGGCCCATGTCGGCCCAAGGCGATTCCATTTTCAGCAGCCGTGAGTGCAAGGCTCGCTTGAGCGCATCCCAGACAAAAGGCTCGCCCAACAGCTTTTCGGCTTCCAACACCAGGTAGCCGCCGTTGGCCCGGTGCAGCGCGCCGGGGCGAATGTGGCGATAGCTGGTAACCAGACCGCCCTGCTCCGGGCTGTACTCAACCCGGCCAAACAGGTTGTCGTAAGACGGGTGGGGCTCGTGCACTACCGGCGCGCCGCCGCTGCCATGGTGGCCAACGATCAAACTGGGACTGTATTGCTCAACCAGCATCTGCTTCTTGTAAGCATCCGGCTTGGCCTCAAGCACGCGCTCTTCAACCAGTTGGTCAATCACGGTTTTCAGCAGATTCTGCCGCATGGCCTGCAGATACTCACACACAGCCTGGTTGCCGCAATAGGCTTCCAGCAGCGGCTCCAATAGCGGTTGCAGCGCCTCGGTGATGGTTTCTTCGTTCAACTCACGCAGTTGATTGCTCGACTCACGTTTCCATTGCGGCAGACTCGACAGGGCTTCGTTGAGCACTTCTTCCAGCGTCGAAATATCCTCGTGAAAACGGTCGCGCTCGTCCTCCGGCAACTGCGAAAACTCCGCCTCGTCCAGCGCCTTGCCCTCTTTCATCGGCGTAAAAGCGATGTTCTGCGCGTCGCGGTAGATGGCAATACTCTTTTCCAATGCGCGCCGCTCTACCGAATCAATGGCACGGTCGTAACGCTGATTGAAGGCACGGTCGATAGCACTCTTTTTCTGCTGGTAGGCCGGGTGTTCGAATACGGCCGGGAAGGTTGCCAGCAGGTTGTCGATAAACTGTTCAATGGTCGTGATCAGCTCACCGGCGGTGCCGGGGGCCAGGCTGATCACCCAGGGTTCACGCGGCTCATCGAAGTTGTTGACGTATACACAGTCCTGCGGGGTGATCTGCCGTTTGGCCTCCGCTCGCAGATAGCGCAACACGTAAGAGAAACGGCCGGTGCCGGGGTCGCCCATGACAAACACGTTGTAGCCAGGGCGGTGCATCGCCACGCCGAATTGCAGCGCCTCAACCGCCCGCTCCTGGCCGAGGATGCCGCGAAACGGCTCCAAGTCATCGGTGGTGGTGAACCCCATATTGGCGAGGTCGATAGGGACAGTCAGTTGTTCAGGCTTGAGACGGAGGTTCTGTTCTAGCGCAGCGGAATCAGTGGTCATCCAGCATCCTTGGCATACAGGGAGGGCAATGCGGCATTGTTGCGCTGCCGGACGCCCGCTGACAAGTCTCGACCTGCTGCGGGGAGCAAGGCAGTCACACCAATCAGTCTTCGATTGCGCTGGTGCAGGCCGGATTACCCAGCTCACGCACTAGTTCACGCACCAGTGGCTTCATGAAAAAACTGCTTTCGGGCATCAGATCCACCTTCACCCCATAGGCCACCAGCTCGTCGCCGACTACCGGCCCGACGGCCGCCACTGTCAGGCGTGACAGGGCAGACAACAATTGCGACTCTCCCGCCTCCCGCCGCCGCGCGATCTGAAACAGGCGGCGTACCTGGGTGGCGCTGGTGAAGGCGATGGCATCGACCTCGGCAGCCAATAGCGCATCAATCAGCTGGTCTACTTGGGTGTCTTCCACATCATCAGCGTAGACATAGGGCGAAACCGTACTGACCTCGGCACCAGCGCCCTGCAGAAACTCGATCAGCCGCACATTCGGGTCACTGCCATACAGCTGCACACCGATACGTTGGCCCTGCAGATCCTCGCCGTTGAGCGTTTCAATCACGCCCTCGGTGGTAGGTGCAACCGCCACGCGGTCAGCCTTCAGACCCAGCTTGCGCAACGCTGCGCCGGGCTTAGGGCCGCGCGTGAGCTTGCTGATGGGGGCCAGCGCGGCCACAAAGTCATCACGCAGGCTGCCGCCATCGCGCTCGGCGAGCGATACCATGCGGCGCAGTCCTTCGCCGGTCAGCAAAATCACTTGGTCAAAGGGTTGTTGAATCAGCGTCTGCATCCATCGACGTACGGGAGCCGGATCAGGAGCGTCATGAATGGACACCAGCGGGCAGCGCAACACCTGTGCTCCACGCTTGATCAGCATGTCGGCAAACAGGTCGAGTTCACGGCTTTCCGGCAGCGCGATGCGGCGCCCGGACAGTGGCAGATCTTCAGTGCTCATGGCGATGGGTCTCAATCAGTCGGATAGACGCATTGTGCGCAGCTCGCGCGCGCTTGAAAAGCGCAAAGCTCACGATAACCCGAACCGAACTAGCGCCGGGACTCCTCCCCCCGCCTGGGCAGGTCGAGCTCCAGCTCGACCAAACGTTCAGGCTCTAGCCGCACAGGCCGGGAGACAGGCTGAGCCTCGCCGTGCCTACGCGGCGGAAGCGTCCTGGCTATTTTTCCCAGCCACGGCTATGCAGAATGTTATCCAGAGTGCGGCTGACCGCCGTGCAGTTACGCACCATTTCTACCTTCTCCCAGGTAGAGCGCTCACCTTCATGGATCAAGCGATGCATGGCTTCCCGGGTAGGTGGCGCCAACAGGCGCAACGGATGGTCCCAGCGGTTACGCAGGAATATATTGATATCGGCTGTATAGTCCTGCGCCAGCACGCCGTAGGTAAGATGCTGCATCAGGCTGATCACCGGCGACTTGATGCGAATGTTATCGCGGCTGAAGCGCATGGCTTCGGCCGCCCCCATCTTGATGAAGTTGGCCTGGAAGTTCACCAGTGAGCGCAACCGGGTGCGCGGCACATCCGGGTCCGGCGTTATCGCCAGTGCGGCCGGGTTGGTCATGCTGGAGATAAAGTGGTTTACGCCATACAGACGCGCCAGCCGCTTGGCCGGCAGGTCATCCGCAAAAGAACCGTCGATCCACTTCATGCCCGGCAAATACGGTACCGTTTCGCCCGCCGCATTACGGCACATCAAGGTGACCGGTGGATAAACGCCGTAAATCGCACAGGACGCCATCACCGCCGAACGAATCAGCACGTTGGGCGAAGTGATGGCATTGAGCAGACGCGGTGCCTGCTGCGTCGACAGGCCCGTTACCGTGATATTCAGCTTTCGCCCCGTCAGCTCAAAGGCTTCCTGAAAGGTCATGTCGGGGATGATTTTCGCCAGATAGTCGCGCAGGTTATCCGCATCCATTGCCGGCCGATTGTTACCCAGCAGCGACAGCGTCGGCCGGATGGCCGTGGTTTCCTCGACATCGTGATGCAGGTTATCCAGACTCAAGCGGTGACGCAGCTCGTCGTCGTGATGCGTACAGGCGGTGGCCGCCAGAATCGAGCCGGCACTGGAGCCGGATATGATCTCCGGCAGCAGGCCCTGCTCGAACAGCGCCTTGAGAACCCCGGCGTGGAAAAAACCAAGCACCGCCCCACCGCTGAGCATCAGCGCAGAGCGCCCGTTGCAATGGCTGGCACGCAGGAAGAAGTCCTGTTTCTCCTGCAGGGGAATGACATCGTCCGAGACCTCATTGAGGTCCTTGAGCGCCCCACACAGTTCGTCAATGTAACGGGTAATCAGGGTTTTGGTGCCCAGCCGTGCCTTGTTGTAGAGCGACGGCTTGCCCATGCCACCCAGATTACCGTGTACGCCTTCGTTCAGGGCAAAAAGCAGTTGGTGAAAGTCACCACGAAAGCGCAAATCACGCAGCACATCCAGCCGCTGACGCAATGAGCGATAGTCGTAACTTTCGCAGGCATCATCCTGCTTCCAGTCATCCAGCCCGTGCTCGTGGTCATATTCGGCAGCCAGTTCGGCCCAGTTATCATAGGTTTCTGCGTTTTCCATCGCTTGCAACAAAGATTTGCTGCGCGCGCGCTGAAACAGTTTCAAGCCCATAGTCGTACCTCTGGCGCCACGATGGCGCCGGTTGCCTGTATCGAAAAACTAGCGTGCGTTGCTCGCCGATCTTGCCGGCTGCACTTCAGACGCTCTGGGTTCGGGTTCTGCTGCGGCAATCTTATCGGCCTTGCGCTTGCGCGCTGCCGGTGCCGCCTTGCTCTCCTGCACCACGGCTGCCTCACTAGGTTTACTGCTGGTACTGCGACCGGCGGCCTCGGGCACCACTGTGGCTATTGCTTGCTCTTCCTGCTGGCTCGCTTCAAACGCCTTCATCAGCGCCTGATACTCTTGGGTGGAGGCTTCCATACAAGCGATATAAGTATCCATATCACCAACGATCTTGCGATCAGCCACTACGCCCAGGTTCAACTCGTCGTAGATACCCGTCATACCGTGACTGATACCCATACCGTCGGAAATCGGTACCAACGGAAATACGTTGACGATCTTGGCACCGGCGAAATAGCGCGGCTGCATCCCGGGTATCCCCGGCACATTGGTAATCACTGTGTTGATCATGGGGACGCGACTCACTGAACGTATGCGGTTCTGCGTCCAGGCACCCAGCGCGCGCATATAGGGCGGGATCATATCGCCAAACGCGTTGCTCAGATCACAGAGAACCTCCTTGGCCAGCGGTACCCCTTTGGCAGTTCTGCGCTGCACGGCATGCAGGCGGTCTACCGCATTGGGTACGTCGGTACCAATGCCGATAAACATGGCCGAAATGAGGTTGCCGCAGTCCTTGCTGGCTTCGCTTGGCCGAATCGAGACCGGGCACATGGACACCAGTGAACCCGTGCTGGGCAACGCGTTGTGATGCGACAGGTAACGCCGCATGCCACCACCAATAATGGCAATCACCACATCATTTAACGTCGAGCCGGGGCACAGCTGGCGCATGCGCTTGAGCTCGGAAATCTGCCAGGTAAAGGCGCCATAGGAGCGATGCGGTGAGATCTGGGTGTTAAAGATGCTCTTGGGCACGCGTGTCTGCTCGGGCTTGGCCTCATCACGCAGGCGACGGGCCAGTTCGATCCCCTTGCGACCCACCGTCCAACCGGCTTTCATGCTACGCAAGGTCTGCCCCATCATGCGCGGCGTGGTTCGCGCCCACATTTCCAATCGCGTTGGCGCGCGCTCAGCTACTTCTACCCGGTCACGGCGACCGTACTCGTGCTCCGCCGTGTCTTCCATCATAGCCGTGGTCAGCTCCAGGCTGGCCTTACCGTCGACGTAGGCGTGATGGAAGCGGATCAGTACCGCGAAGCTGTTGGGCGGCATACCCTCGACATTGTTGACCCCCTCGATGATGTAGATCTCCCAGGGCGCGCGCTCCATATCAATGCTGCGCGACATAGTGCGCGCGGTGAAGATACACAGCTGACGCCAGTCTCCGGGTTGCGGCAAGCCGACGTGGCGCACGTGGTATTCGAGGTCAAAGTTCTCATCATCCAGCCAGTACGGATCATCCAGCTGAAAAGGCGCCTGCTCCAGCCGACGACGAAAGAAGGAGGTGGTGTTCAGTCGATCCGAGATGTACTGCAGTATCTCCTTGTGTCGCACTACCCCCCCCGGCGCACTGCTCTGATCACAGAGCCAGAGACTGCCAATCATCATCGGCTGATTGGGCGCCTCAAAGTAGAAGAAGTGAGAGTCCATCGGGGTGAGCTGTTTCATTGTAGAAGTCCTCGTACCGGGTAAGGTGTATTCGATTCATCGCCAAGCATCGCCGTCTTGCGATCAACAGGCCTTGATTCAAGTCAAGCAGTTAAGCCAGAAATGTAAAACGCACCAAAAAACAGCCATCTCCTTAAAACGACGTAATTTGAGGCTGAATAGGATAATGCAATTTTGTGACCAATTGGTCACAGCGTTATCAATACTGGGGATAGCTCACAAAGAAAGATCATTTTGACCTTGATCCAGAGCCTTTGGCAGATAGAGGATTAGCGACACATTTTGAAATTGATCAAGTCTCGCCACGGAGCAATGCGCCATTTTAGTGCGCGCATTTACCCCATGGAGGGCAACAAAAACGCGCTATTGCGCATCGTTCGCTTGTTAAGGCAGGACAGACGAAACAGGCCATTCGGGTCGCCACGATTATCACTCACAGCAATCTGGTGTTCATTGGTGATCTTGGCTATTAGAAAGGGGGCAGCAAGCATCGCCCGCAACGAGCTCGATCCTGCGTGGAGCCTTCGCCGGCCAGTGCTTTACAGCAACGAGTCAAACTGAGTTAACTCGGTCTTCGAACAGCGGCAAAATGCGGGGCGAGGAATGCGTGAGCTATTGGGCATGAGCGCCAACGTACCTACAGAATCTGTTTTAGCTTCTCAGGACTTATGCGTCGCGGCGGCGGCAGCGGCCCCCATCGCGATCGATGGGGCGTCGCCTTCTATGAAGGCAAGGGCGTGCGCAGCTTTCAGCACTCCAATCCGTGCCACGACTCGGCCATCGCCAAACTGGTCGAGTCTTACCCCATCAAGTCAGAGAACATCATCTGCCATATTCACCAGGCCAACGTCGGCGCCATCAGTCTCGCTAGCACCCATCCCTTTACCCGCGAACTCTGGGGCCAATACTGGGCCTTTGCTCACAACGGGCAGCTGGCCAACTTTGACGCGACGAAGGGGCCGTTCCGGCCAGTCGTTGATACTGACGGCGAAGCCCTCTTCTGTCACTTGCTCAATACTCTGAGCAAACACTATGAGCTGCCACCGACGACCTCGGACCTGATTGAAACGCTCAGCCAGGCTTGCCAGCCCCTGCTGGAAAAAGGCGTCTGCAACATCATGCTCAGTAATGGCGACTGACTTTTCAACCCTCTGCACCAGCAAGTTCCATTGGATCACCCGCCGAGCCCCGTTCACGGCAGCGCACCTCAGCGACGTGGAGGTCAGTATCGACTTCAGCGAACACACTACCAACGCCGACATAGTCACCATCATCACCACCGCCCCACTGACCAACAACGAGCACTGGACGCTCTGTCAGCGCGGCGAATGGCGCGTGTGGCACGCGGATGAGAAGCTGCTTCGAGGTAACTTGCTCACGCCGGCGATTTAGCTGCATATGTGGCTTGCCCACCTACCGGGCATTTGCAATCATCGACCGTCTGACCACGCCAAGGAAGATGGACGTTCAACCTATGCCCCTCACCGCGCTCGAAAATAATAAGCCTGAGACCTCCCTACAGGTGCTGTCCCAAAGAATTGAGTCGAAACAATGCGTAGTCGGCATCTACGGCTTGGGTTACGTTGGCTTACCCCTCGCATTACGCTTTACCGACATGGGCATCAAGGTGATCGGTTTTGATATTGACGCGAATAAAGTCGGCACTCTCAACAGCGGCGGCAGCTACATTGAGCGCATTACCAGCAAGGCAATCAACAAGGCCCTCGAAAGCGGCTTTGAGGCGACTGCCGACTTCAGCCGTACCGCTGAAGTGGATGCCCAGATCATCTGCGTCCCCACCCCGCTGGACAGCCATCATCAACCCGATCTTAGCTACGTCACAGATACCGTTGACAGCCTCCTGCCGTTTTTCAAAGCCGGCCAATTGTTGAGCCTGGAAAGCACAACCTGGCCCGGCACCACCGAAGAGCTGCTGGCTCCGCGTCTGAAAGAGCGAGGCTTCACGCCCGGCATCAATTGCGCGCTCGTGTATTCCCCCGAGCGAGAAGATCCCGGCAACGCTCATTTCAGCACGGCGCAGATCCCCAAGGTCATTGGCGGCATGACAGCCCAATGCCTGGAGCTCGGCAGCGCCCTTTACGCCACCGCCATTGAAACCATGGTCCCGGTCAGCAATACCCGTGTGGCCGAGATGACCAAGCTGCTGGAAAATATCCACCGCGCGGTCAACATCGGACTGGTCAACGAGATGAAGATCGTTGCCGACAAGATGGACATCAATATTCACGAGGTAATCAAGGCCGCCGCCACCAAACCCTTCGGCTTCGTACCCTACACACCCGGTCCCGGCCTGGGTGGCCACTGCATCCCCATCGACCCTTTCTATCTCACGTGGAAAGCGAAGGAATACGGCATCAACACACGCTTCATTGAGCTGGCCGGCGAGATCAACCACTACATGCCGCACTGGGTGGTGCAGAAGGTTGCCGACGCACTCAACGAACACGGCAAGGCCGTCAAGGACAGTCGCATTCTAGTACTGGGCCTGGCCTACAAAAAGAACATCGACGACACCCGCGAGTCGCCCGCCGTCGAGATCATGTCACTACTACAGGACAAGGGGGCCGATGTCGCTTACTCGGATCCGCATGTACCAAGTTTTCCGCAGAAGCGTGACTATCACTTTGACCTGCAGTCCGCCGAGCTGACAGCCCACAACATCGCCAGCTACGACTGCCTGGTGCTGGCGACTGATCACGATGGGTTTGATTATGCAGCGCTGATAGAGCACGCGCAGGTCATCGTGGACACCCGAGGGCGCGTGCAGGGTGGCAATGTGGTAGATGCGTGACGGGCAGCTCGCCCTGCTGCCACGACCGTCTACGCTGACAGAAATCGTTAGCCTTTCACCACGGATAAAGCCGCGTCACAACAAGGATTAGTCTTGGAACCCACATCGCAATTACGCTACCAGCCAGCTATTCAGGGACTGCGGGCTATCGCCGTTCTGCTGGTGCTGGCCGCGCACGCAGGGGTGCCCAAGCTGTACGGCGGTCTTATTGGTGTCGATGTCTTTTTTGTCATCTCGGGCTACCTGATCACCGGCCTGCTGGTAACGGAGATCAACAATAAGGGCAAACTGGATCTGTTGCAGTTCTATGCCCGTCGCCTGAAACGTCTGCTACCCGCTTTGCTGCTAATGCTGTGCGGAACAGCATTTGCAATCGCGGCCTTTATTCCCCTGCCGGAACACCCAGCGCAAGCCTCGGCAGCCGCCAGCGCCGCGCTGTGGATAAGCAATATCCATTTCATCCTGACGGAACAAAGCTATTTTGAGAGCACGACCCTTGCCAACGCTTTTCTGCATACGTGGTCACTCGGTGTTGAAGAACAGTTTTACCTGCTATGGCCGCTGTTGATCCTGGTGATTTACAGAACCACCGACAACCTGCGTCTTCCCTTACTCGTCTGCATTGCGCTGGCGAGTTTCACCTGGTGCCTCTGGCTTACCCACGAAAACCCCACGCTAGCGTTCTATCTTATGCCAGCCCGGATCTGGCAATTCAGTATTGGCGCGATTGTCTGGCTGGTTGCCAGCCGATATGCCTCACGCTCGTTAACTGGCGGGTGCTTTTTGCTACTAGCAGGGTTGCTGGCCATAGTGGGCGCCGCGCTCTGGATTGACAGGTCAACACGCTACCCCGACTGGATCAGCCTGCTCCCAACATTGGGGGCGGCATCATGCCTGCTGGCGCTACACATGCAAACCAGCGAAAAGATGCCAGCATCCCTGCTCGGCTGGGGGCCGTTCAAATACATCGGCGACATATCCTACTCACTTTACCTTTGGCACTGGCCGGTGCTGGTCGTAGGTCAACATCTACTACTGGAAACAACGCTGTACTCTCAACTGGTACTACTCGCCATATCCTTTGTACTGGCACATCTGTCATACCGACTGGTTGAGAACCCGATCCGCAGGTACAACAGCACCCGCTTCCCGGCAAAGTGGCAGTTGCTCGCATGCCTTGTTGCTGTTGCCCTGAGCAACGTGGAATTGATCAAGTGGCACAACAGCGCGACCAGGGAGATCAAAGCCCAGCCCCCATCGCCCTATGCCCTCGCCCGAATAGACCTTCCAGAAACCTATCAGTTGGGCTGTGACGAATGGTACCTGTCGGCGCAGGTTAAACCCTGCGAGTTTGGCAATAACACGGCCCCCAGACATGCTGTGCTCTGGGGCGACAGCATTGGCGCGCAGTGGCTTCCTGCGTTGAAGCGTGCGCTCGACCTGGATGCAGGCGAATGGAAGATCACAGTCCTGACCAAAGCCGCTTGTCCAATCGTGGACCAACCGCTATTTTACGAGCGACTCGGTCGGCTCTATACGGAATGCAGCGACTGGCGAGCCAGCGCGTCTGAATACATCCAACTCCTGAACCCAGAGTTACTTATCATCGGCTCTTCAGGAAGTTACGCATTGGATAGCGCGCAATGGGCACAAGGTATGCAGCGCATACTCAACGAACATGTCAGCACCGCACAGCACAAAGTGCTCATTGCGCCAACCTTTTCTCTTGGCTTCAACGGTATCACCTGCCTGGAACAGCACGACCCCGCCACCTCATCGCCACCCAGTGCAACGGCCTGCACTACCGCAGCCGAGAACCAGAGCCGAGCAGGCGCCATCAGCGGGTTGAGCCGCGCCGCGCAGATGACATCAGCAACCACCCTGATCGACCTGAATGACCAGGTTTGCCCAGAGGGTGTGTGCCGTGCTCGCATGAAGGGAGTATTTGTCTACCGTGACAATGAACACCTGACTGCAACCTTTGCGGCCAGCCTGCAAGCGACTCTTCGCGAGAAGCTGCAACAGGCCATCAGCGCCACACCCAACAACGAAACAGTCCGCCGCCCGCTAAGCCGCAGCCAGAATGAAGAATAACGAAAAGCCCAAAATCCTGATCATTACCCGCAACCTGCCCCCTCTGGTCGGAGGCATGGAGCGGCTCAACTGGCACATGGCCGATGAACTGTCCAGGTACGCACAGGTTCGTGTTGTCGGCCCTAGGGGGGCTGCGGCTCAAAAACCACAAGACGTTTCAGTGGCAGCGGCACCTCTAAAGCCGCTGCCACTGTTCCTGGCGGTCGCCTTCCTCAGGGGGCTCTGGACCGCCATCAACTGGCGCCCACAAGTCATCCTAGCTGGCAGCGGCCTTACCGCCCCCATCGCATGGCTGCTAAGCAAGCTGTGCGGCGCGAGATCTGCGGCCTATTTGCATGGTTTTGACATCAGCGTGAATCACGCTGTCTACCGCAAGCTATGGCATCCGACGTTTAAGCGGCTCGATCACGTTATCGTCAACAGCACACCGACAAAGCAATTGGCATTAGATGCAGGGGTGAACGAAGCACAGCTGAGTATCGTTTTCCCGGGCGTCAGTCTTCCTGCCGCCCCACAGCCGATCGAGCGCCTAGCCGCGTTCCGAGAAAAGCACGGCCTGACGGAAAAAAAAATCCTGCTCTCAGTTGGCCGCCTAACCACGAGAAAAGGCCTGCGCGAATTTGTTAAGCTGAGCCTGCCCAGCATTGTGCAGGCTCAGCCGGATGCAATACTGGTGGTGGTTGGGGAGGCTCCCAAAAACTCACTGGGTGCGGGCATTCAGACAGTCGAAAGCATCCAAGCGGCCGCGGCCAAAACCGGCGTTGGTGAAAATATTATTTTCCTTGGTGTTATTACCGACCCAACCGAGCTGGCCACGGCTTATGAAGCGGCTGATGTGCATGTATTCCCTGTCCGCCACATCCCGGATGACCCTGAGGGCTTTGGGATGGTAGCTATTGAAGCTGCTGCACACGGCTTACCGACGGTGGCGTTTGCAACGGGGGGAGTGACCGATGCAGTCAAGAGCGGGGAATCCGGAGAACTCGCAGAGATCAATAATTACCCGCAATTTAGCAGAAAAATAGTCTCAATTATTACCAACCCTAAACCGGACACCAGTACCAAGTATGCGAGGCGATTTGAATGGTCGATATTTGGTAGTGCCGTCTGGCAATCTTTGACAGTCAAGCCCCTTGCAACCGGTGCTCGGAAAGCTCACGCCTCTGTAGACCTCGCATCGCGAATACCAAAAGCAAAAAAAATTGAGATTTTACTGAATATAAGAGAGCGATTTTCACAGCAAAATATTCGCATGCTAGAGGTAGGCTGCGGGTCAGGAGGAATCACCCATTATTTTGCAACGCATAAATCCCTTAATTGCGAGGTCGTCGGCGTAGATGTAAATGACAATCGCAAGGTAAGGGATGGATATAAGTTCTTTAAAGTAAGCAGCGTAGAGCTTCCGTTCCCCGACTCCTCCTTCGACGTTGTCATCACCAACCACGTCATCGAGCATGTCGGAGAAACAAAAGCCCAGCTCGAGCATTTGCGCGAAATACAACGCGTGATGGCTCCGACGGGTACCTGCTACTTTGCAGTACCGAACCGTTGGATGATCACAGAGCCTCACTACAAGCTTCTCTTTTTAAGCTGGCTTCCCCGAAGTTGGCGCACACCATACCTACGATGGAGCGGAAAGGGCGAATTCTATGATTGCAAGCCGCTGCAACTGGCAGAAACCGAGAGCTTCCTGAAGCAATCAGGTTTTTTTTATGAAAATGTCAGCGTCCGTGCAGCGAAGGCGACCTTTGTGATAGAGCAACCAGACTCCCTCCTCACAACGCTAATATGCAACACTCCCGATTGGCTACTGAACATCTTTAAGCCAGCAATCCCCACACTAATCTACATTCTAAAAAAGACTCCAAGTACAGGCTTTACGGAAAAACCAGAGAGGCTATAAAACTGAGCTCAATTCACACTAAAAGCTAGAGCTAAAAAGCTTTAACACCGAACAACCACTCAAAACAACGCAGCCTAATGAAAATCAACAAATCACGCCCATCCCATTGGCTTTACCTCCTTGCGTTTACATGCCAGGCGACACTGGGGCTTATACTACGTCTAGTGACAGAAAGGTCAGCCATAACTCTCTACGGACACAAGCTAAACGGCAACCTGTTTGCGCTTTACCAGAGCTGTGATGAGTCTACATTCCTCAGTATGGATCTAGCCTACTGCCGCTCTTTGCACGCACAAGGCATACGGGCGCAATGGGCTTGTGGCATCGGAGCAGCGCTATTACTAGCCCGCTCCAAGGCGCTCATTAGCGACCATGGTCTACATAGCTTGGAGCTAATTTTAACCTGCTATCAGAAAACCGGACTTAGATGCTTCGACGTGTGGCACGGCATTCCTTTCAAAGGCTTTGATGCAGACGACTTTCGCTTACAGCATCGATATGATGCCACCTGGGTTGCATCTCCCCTGGTTCGAAAGCTTTATATAGAGCGCTTTGGCTTCGAGCCCGACCGAGTCGTAGTTACCGGATACGCACGCACCGATGCCCTTGTCGAGCAACAGGCATGCAACTTAGACATACGAAAAGAGCTTGGACTACCGGAAACCGGTGTAGTTGTATTATTTGCTCCAACATGGTCACAGGATGCAGCCGGCCGAAGCCTTTACCCCTTCGGCTACTCAGAGGCAAACTTTCTAGCCGCACTTTCCTCTATCGCTGAACAGCATGATGCGACAGTGATATTGCGCACTCATCTCAATAGCGGCGCAAGCGCAGAGCAGGAGTACCCCAATATAAAGCGGGTGCCAAGCAGCGACTGGCCCGACACAGAGAGCATCCTTCAGGTCAGCGACATCCTCATCTGCGACTGGTCATCTATTGCGTTTGACTTCTTACTACTGGATAGACCGACCATTTTCCTGGATGTCCCCCCTCCGTTTCGAAAAGGGTTTTCACTAGGCCCCGAGTTCCGGTTTGGCCCTATAGTGGATAGCATGCCGGCGTTGACTGAGGCGCTAGTCTGCGCGATGCAGAGTCCCGACCACTACTGGCGAAGCCATTCAGAGAAACACCAGGAAGTGAAAACGACAATCTATGAAGAATGGGCAGATGGCCAAGCGACGCAGCGCTGCTTGGCCCAGCTGGCAAGAGCCTGCTCAACCTAGAATCGAATTTTTTCAATAATCGCTGTAGTTGAAATAGCCGGGGTTCTATCGAAATAAACTACGCGGCAAATATCATTGAACTCGTCAAAGCGCCCCTTCCAATCATCCCCCATTGCCAGGACCTTCGCACCGTGATGCTTCAAGTAGTGCCTTTTCAACTCCAAGGACTCCTCTAAAAAAACCCCGTCTACACAGCGGAGGGCGGCAACCAGCCTCAAGCGCTCATCCTGGCAAAACACAGGGGCCCTCCCCTTCTTGCTGACATTCAACGCATCACTTGACACGCCAACCACCAAACGGTCGCCTAATTCCGCAGCGCGCTCCAGGATACGCAAGTGCCCGACATGAAAGACGTCAAAGGTTCCAAATGTCAGCACCGTAGACACTGATCTAGTCATCAAAGGCACCACCACTAATCCGCACGACTGGCACCGCGATGACGCCTGCGGTGAAACTGGTAGCTAAGGTAAATTAGTGCTCGCTTGGGGAGAGCAAGCAGTACCCCGGGGTCAGCCAAAACAAGCGTCGCAGCCTTGAAAAAGTGCCAACCTTTTAGAGCATCGGCCAACGCGTACAAAGCCTCATTTCGTTTCAATGAGATGATCTTGCGGTGAAAGGCCACCCTTATATTGTCTGGCCACCCTTCTAGCGCGGCACAAGATTCAATACATAAGCGCATGTCCTGCGGCCCTGCCAACGCAGTGAGCGACCCAGGCCGCACGCGATACAGATATAGCGCCTCCGGAAGATAGCGAAATCCAAGCCCTGCATGCGCCAAACGAATCACATACTCAGCGTCCTCCCCAAACGACCGAGATGAATGCATCACTCCTGCATCGCGAATTGCCGATATAGGAATCAGTGGTTTTATAAGCAATCGAGACGATCCCAAGTAGCCTTCAAGTCCAAAGTCGTAGGGGCTCTGCCCAGAGCCACCGAAAGCGATATCTCCATGTAGTCTACGCCAAGGCACTAGGCCTCCTGGAGAGGAATGACACGTCATGACATCGTCGAACACCATACGGCGCGGCACAGTGATCGCGACAGATAGCAGGCGCTCCAAGCGTTCAGGCAACCAAATATCGTCAGCATCAATAAAAGCAACCCAGGGAGCGTATGCTAGCGCTATTGCTCGGTCGCGGCTCGCACCAGGCCCCACATTGACTGGGTTTCGAATATATCTGAATCGCGGATCCTCGATGGAACCCAACACCTGGGCGGTGGCATCAGATGAAGCATCGTCACAAACTATAAGCTCCAAATCCCGCATACTTTGCGATAGAACAGAGTTTATGGACTGCATCAGAGTACCTGCAGTGTTATAGGCTGGCATAATCACTGATACGATGGGCTTGTTCATGCTCTCGTGCATCACACTCTACCAACGCCAAGTTTATCGAGAACCAAACGAACAGGATGATACAACCAGCGAACAGGGATCAGAGCACGCTCAACCCACAAAGGCGGGATGTCTCTAAGCAAAGGTAAAGAATGGATCCTGGAGGGTGGGCGCCGACCGACAACAAGATTATCGGCTGCTTGAGCCATTTTCACCCAATACTGATAGTCATACCGAAGCCCCTTCTGTATACAAGCCCAAAGACCATCCGAAGCAGCAATTTTTCTATTATGGCTTAGCCCGCCTGCAACCTGAAGCGAGCAGACCAATTGCAGTATGAGTTCAGCTCTAGCAGACAGAGCCTGCTGACCAGGATCCCTGCCCCGAGAAACCCTTGCACCCGTATGCTGGACCCAAGCGCCAACTGCTTCATCAACGCATGCCCAGCGAAGACCCGGGCTCACAGAAAGCTTCATAAACCAGAAAACGTCTTGCCCAACGGGCAAATCAATATCCCACCTGGCAGTCGATAGCACCTCTCTTCGGTAGAGGTGCGCATGGGTCACCGTCATCCTAGCAGGCCCCAACGCGGCAACGACGAGATCACTTGTATTGGGCGGAGACAACCTCTTTACGCAGTTCAGCTTAGAATTTACGACATCTATTGAACCTGAGCATATGTCAAGATTTTCCTCTACAATCTTGACTAGCTGCCTCATACAACTGACAGGGTATAAATAGTCATCATCATCAAGGAACCGGACATAAACCCCTGAAGCATTTACCAACCCATGGTTCCTAGCCTGCGGCGCACCAGCCATCGTTAACGGCAACCACTTTACGCGAACGTCTCTCGCAAAATCACAAGCTATCGTACGCCAAGAGTCATCCGGCCCATTGGGGACGACTATAACTTCCACCTCATAATCGCCGGCGGACCGCAACGCGCTATTAATCGCCCGGCCTAAGTATTCGGCACGCCTAAAGGTTGGAATGACGATCGAAACGACCGGTTCAGACATATTGTATCTCTACACCCGAGCTACTTCTTGAACACAAAGAAGCGATGATATGGGTTTTCCCGGACTCGATAGGTACTCATTGCAGCACCAGGCACACAGTTAAGGAGCAGGCTAGATACGTCGCTGAGAGCATAACCTTTCTTATTGATCTCCCAGTAGTGCTCGCCATCGAACACGTGTACATCACCCCGAAAAAATGGACGCTCGAACATGATATTTAAAGGCCGCACATAAGGAATTCGCACCGAAGACGACCAACAGGGCCTTGCATCAGGAAGACTAATAACCACGCCCCCAGAGCAAACCCTCCACATTTCTCTAAGCACACTCAAGGAAACATCGAACGGCATGTGCTCAAGTACCTGGAAAGCACAGACGACATCGAAGCTTCCGTTATTGAACGGCATCTCCTCTGCCGAAGCCAGATAGTCCGGACACAGCGCCTCATCAATATCAAGCGTTTCAAGCCGGCACCCAAAGCCATTAATCACAGACTTGAGTACACCAGGGCCAGGCCCCACCTCCAGAACCGCCTTCGGATCAAGAGCGAGCAGCTCTGAGACTTGGTGCCAAACGCTCATCCATCTACCACGACTCATGTAGCGTCCGAACTGGTAATGGCCATCCTTAACCTGCCGAGCCATCATATATGCCCCCTTATGGCTCAGGCGCTATTGAGATGATTTCATCGCAATAGCGCAGCGACTCTGCATTGTGAGAAACAATTAAGATAGTTTTCCTGCTTGACAGCTCGCGCAGAGCTCTACTTAATCGCTGCTCTGTATTCACATCCAACGCACTAGTAGCCTCATCCATGAGCAAAACCGGCGGATCGCGATAAAGTGCACGAGCAATACCTATTCGCTGCCGCTGCCCCCCCGATAAGCGCACACCACGCTCGCCAATAACAGTGAGATAACCCAAGGGCAGCTCTGCGGTCACAAAGTCGTGGATCTGGGCCACTCGAGCTGCGCGCTGCACTGCATTCATGTCGACTTGATTGCTCGGTACACCAAACGCGATATTCTCAGCAACAGTTAGGTCCGCCAGATAAATATGCTGGGGCACGTAGCCTATGGACCCTTGCCAACTCGCTACATTTGAGCTGTCCACTGCAGTATCGTCAATCAGCAAACGCCCAGCTTGCGGCTCCAGCAGCCCCAATAGCAAGTCCATCAAGGTACTTTTCCCGGCTCCGCTTGCGCCTACAATACCGACGCATCTATTCGCATGGATTTCCAGACTATAACCAGAGAAGATAGGCTTATCAGGCGAAACTGGGTATGCGAAGGTAACACTCTCCAGCCGAATACCCCGCTGCGGACGCAGCTTGCCTGCAGCTCTTAAGCCAGAGTTCATAGGTAGCGACAGATGCTGGGCTATAACATCAAGAGCGGCGGAGGAAAATTTCAGCTGGGCAAAGCCACGATACATAATCTGAACAGAGGGTAAAATTCGATAGGCTGCGAAACCATACAACCCCAACACTGGCAGTACCTGAGCGATATCCTCACTTCGCTCCATAAGGATCAGTGATAGACAAATCAGCCCGGTGTAACCAACAGCCTCTACAATATATAGCGGCGACTGGCTCAGTGTTTCCGCGTTAGCTTGGTGACGTGAGTACCCACGCGAGGCTGACGTAAATCGGCCTAAGTACGCGTCAGCAGCATTTGTCACTTTTACGTCTTTAATTCCCCCAAGCACCTCGTTACAAGCCTTGAAACGTGCGCCATTCTCTAGCTGCCGCGTCCTGCCAGTTTCGACCAGCCGCTTACGCACCAGCACATAGATGACAGCGTATAACACTAGCACTACGGCAACCGTAGCTACCGCGATCCAAGGATCATATAGAAGAAGGACAATAACCATCGCCAGGACAACAGCCCCCTGTGCCACTAACTGGGACAACGGCTTGATCAGCCCAACGAGTAACTGGTCTATCTCGGAAAGAGCGTTACGCGCTAGCTCAGCAGAGTTATGGATTAGAAAAAACTCATATGGCTGAGCCAAATACCGCGAAAGCAGGCGCGAGCTTATCCCGTGGCGGAACATATAAGCAAACCGGTTGATCGCGTGAAGAGTAAATGTCTTAAACAGTGACGATCCGACCACCAAGGCAATAGAAATACCGCCCAGCACCACAATGAATTCGCGCTCACTTTCAGGGTTTAGTGACTCGTACAGCCAGTTAAGGAGTACAACTTCATGCACGATATCTGGCCTAGAAAGCACAGACAGAAATGGCATAATGGATACAACACCAATCGTTTCCACAAAGGCCATCAGCACGACAAGCACCATCATCAAGACGGACTTTTTACGCTCCTCTTGAGTTAGGACATGCCAAACTTTAATCAAATCTGACTTCATCTAATCAACCCGACTTTCGCCGAGACCATTACTGCCCACCCCTATACATTAACGCGGTAATCTGCTCCGAAATCAGCCCCATCAGAAACACCATGACGCTGCCGGTATAGAGCAGAGCACTCATATTCGTAAAACGCCCAAATGCACCAAGGGTGTAGCCATACCACCCTGTAGCCACAAGGAAGGCCAGCATAGCGATCGGCGCAAAAAGTTTTAACGGAGAATAAAGTGTTCCGATTTTGAAGATGATAAGCAAGAATCGCACGCCATCTTTGAAGGGCTTGATATGGCTCTTGCCGATACGTTGAGCAGCATGGATCGGCTCGTAAGCGACCGAATAACCCGCTCGAAAAAAAGCCATAGTTGACGTAGTCGGATAAGAAAACCCGTTGGGAAGGAGGTATAAAAACTCCCGAAACTTCTCTGCTCGCACCGCACGAAAGCCCGATGTCAGGTCCTCGACGCTGTGCCCAGTCATATAGGAAGCAAGCCGATTGTAGAAACCGTTAGCCAGGCCACGTCCGACGCTGGCTTGAGACCCTTGCTGGCGCGCCCCAACCACCAGGTCATAGCCCTCATCAAGACGCGCAAGCAACCGTGGTATATCGCTTGGAGCATGCTGCCCATCGCCGTCCATAAACACAATTACGTCACCGGTCGCGGCCCGCGCACCGGTTTTGATAGCGGCACCATTACCCTTGCTATAGGGGTGCGAGATAACCATCGCGCCGGCCTCCGCAGCTAGCGCGGCAGTATTGTCGGTTGAGCCATCGTCCACAACCACGACTTGCGCCTGAGCGCAGTACTCGAGTACGCCTTTAATAACGTCTGCAATTGTCGCTGCTTCATTTTTGGCGGGCAAAACCACACTAAGGCTCATGGGGCATTTCCTGCTTGTGCACTGCGCATCATGTCACTCCATTCCGCAAGGCCGGCATCTTCAAGCTCGCCAAGCATTCGCTGGAAGCTTGCACTGGATGAAGAGGATCTTTGCGCAAAGTGAATAAAATAGGGTAACGCCTCATCCTGTTGCCCGTGCTTGTAAACAAATACGGCCACCCGCAAATACTCATTGCTACTCAGGGGCACCTTATCTACCAGAATGCCTATCGCCTGGACCACCTTGCCAGCATCAATGGCAAACCCCCGATCCACATTATTCATCATGGTCCAGACAACAAATTTATCTTGCCAGCTGGGCGGCACCTCTAGCAGCACGGTGAAGAAGCGCTGCCAGTCATCGTCCTCCACCGTTCCTAGCAGGGTTTTGTAAATGACCAGATTGGATGCCAGAGGGCTGGCTTCCACCTGCTGCAACCCCGCCTCGTTCGCATCGATAGCATGTTCCAGATGAATCTTCTCGCCAGTCGCTTTATAAATATCAAAGTGCGCGCCACCCAGTTGTGTCCAGGCGCGAGTTGACCCTGGCAACAACTTCACTAGCTTCTCCGCATGGCGAACAGGGTCACCCCATGTATAGGCATGCGACAACGTCGCGACACCAAGGGCTGCCAGCCCTACGCAGAGTGACGCAACAGCAGCAGATTTACCAAGCGGCAGGCGCTGCCAAATCAGCATCAACAGGTCACCGACAGCGAGTACCGCACCAATAAGGGGAAAATGGTTGCGATGTTCGAATACCAGCTCCAGCGCGATGACATTGCTGGTAATGAAGTGACCGGAGAAGAAAAGCAGCACGCCAAGAGCAAATACCGGGCGTACATTGCGCCAACACCACGCCCACACCAGCAAGCCAATCACCGCGACCAGCGACGGCAGCGTCGTCCAGGGCGACCAGAGGCTGCGCGAGACCGGAAGGTCGTCGTAAATAAACGTCATGTGGTCAGGGAAAGGAAAAACAATCTGCCAAAGGTAAAGGCACAACACCCGCGCCTGGGTCATCAAGCGCTCAAGGCTGGAAAAGTTTCTGCCTCCGTACGCATCCCACGACCAGTAATGGGGTACAACCACAAAGAAATATACAAGCAAACCCAGCACGCTCAGCAGGGTATAGGTTTGCCGCCAACCCTTCGCGACATCTTGCCGCGCTGCGCGAAAACGCAAAACAGTCAGCTCCAGAGCCAAGCAGAAGGCGAACAGCAGCGGCGCATCCTCTTTGCAGCCCAGGGCGAGCAACCAGAAGAAGAGCACTGCCAAGCCTTGAACGCGCCCACGCCCCGTGCCGGCAATCTGGATCTGGCGCATGCTCAAGTAAGCCCATAAGGCCAGTACCAGAAACAGGGTTTCCATAGTCTGCATGCGCTGGACAACATACATCACTGAAGACACCTGCATTGGGTGAACCCCCCAAGCGAGGGCGAACAGAAGTGCACCCAGCACAGCCGTAGATGACGTCCAGTCAGCCAGAAGCAGCAAGCGGCGCAAAAACAACGCTAAGAAAAAAACGGTAAAACTGTGAATAACCAGATTGGTCGTTTTAAATACTGTTGCATCCATGCCTCCAGCACGCCAGTAATCTAGAGCAAAGCTCAGCATGGGCAACGGGCGCGCGCCGTTACCGTCATGAAAGCTTAACGCAGCATTCCTCAGATTAGGTACATCTAGAGCCTCCACATAAAGCAGTCGATTCTGCAGGATATTAAATCCATCATCCAAAACAAAATCCCCGCCGAGCGCAGGTATAAAAACAGCAGCAGCTACTAACGCCACCACCAAAGAAAAAAACAGAAAGTACCTGGCGGAAAACGTCAAAAATCAAACTCCTGAAACGCAGCGGACAATAACGAGCAATGAACGGTTATCGAAAAAACAAAAAGCGCCGCAAGGCGCTTTTTGTTCAAACAAAGCGAGGGAGATTACTCGTCCAGCTCGCAAGAACCAGTACCGGCCTGACACACAGTATCCTGCGCAAGATCAGCATTACCGCGTTCCTGCGCAGTGAACGTCAGCGCGGTATCATTGTTGTAGTTTTCGATAGTCATCGAAACAGCAGTGGTTGAGTCACAGGCTGACGGCTCGAAAGCAGTAGGTGTACGGTTATCAGCAGCATCAGCAACCGCAGTACCCATGTACGCCTTGGCTTCAGCCAGACAAGCACCGTTAGCAGAGCGCTGGGTGTAATCGCGATAAGCCGGCAGCGCAATGGCGGCAAGAATACCGATGATCGCAACAACGATCATCAGTTCGATCAAGGTAAAACCCTTTTGAGCTTTCATAGTGAACTCCTTTGATGTGAAATAGCCAAGAGGCTGCCAAACCAAATGCACAAAACAGGCCAATTTCGCCGACACTGCTAAACAGCGCTAAACATCAGAATTCCTGACACCGATATACTTGTCGCTCTCCCTCCCGCGTCACAAGGTGACAAATTTCGTCACCCCAACCACCGCGCCTTACCCACACGCTTTATTTGCGGTGCAATACAAGCAGCGTATGTACTATAGTTCTGCTATAAAAAGCCACTTCGCAATCAGAGACGCCAACGGATTATGGATACCCCCGCTTTATCAGGGCTGGCACGTCGAATCGTACAAGATGGCTTGCTGGATGCAGACACCGCTAGCAAGGCTAACCAACAGGCCAGCCAAGACAAGATCCCGTTCATCACTCACCTGGTGCAACGCAAGCTCGCCAGCGCTAAAGACTTGGCAATGGTGTGCGCCGAAGAGTTCGGCTACCCCTATTTCGATCTCACTGCATTGGAGAAGGAAGCACAGCCTGCAGATCTGGTAACTGAAAAGCTCATACGTCAGCACAACGTGATGCCGCTATTCAAGCGGGGTTCTCGTCTATACCTAGCGATTTCTGATCCCACCAACCAACAAGCGCTCAGTGACATTCAGTTCAACACCGGTTTGATGACCGACGCTGTGATGGTGGAGGACGACAAGCTTCATGCAGCCATAGAGAAGTATCTCGACACCCCTACCGGCGGCTTGGGTGACATGGCAGACGCCGACCTGGACGACCTAGATGTCCAAGCGGTTGGAGACGACGATCAAAAGGAAGCAGGTTCAGACGCAGACGATGCGCCCATCGTTCGCTTCGTAAACAAAATGCTGCTAGATGCAGTTCGTATGGGGTCTTCGGACCTCCATTTCGAACCCTATGAAAAGACTTATCGCGTGCGCTTTCGCACCGACGGCATCCTGCATGAAGTGGCAAAGCCACCGCAGCAACTAGGTGTGCGCATAGCGGCGCGCCTGAAGGTGATGTCCTCCATGGATATGGCCGAGCGGCGCAAGCCGCAGGATGGCCGTATCAAGATGAAGATATCCAAGAACAAAGCCATCGACTTTCGCGTAAACACCCTTCCAACCCTCTGGGGCGAAAAAGTAGTGCTGCGTATTCTTGACTCCGAAAGCGCCAAGATGGGTATTGATGCCCTAGGCTATGAGGACGACCAGAAAAAGATGTTCATGGCTGCCCTTGAACGCCCGCAAGGCATGATTCTGGTAACCGGCCCGACCGGCTCAGGCAAAACGGTTTCGCTCTATACAGGGCTGAATATTCTCAACACCATGGAACGTAATATCTCCACGGCAGAAGACCCGGTAGAGATTAACCTGGAAGGCATCAACCAGGTCAACGTAAATCCCAAACAAGGGCTAGATTTCGCCAAGGCGCTACGCGCTTTTTTGCGTCAGGACCCTGATATCATTATGGTCGGCGAGATCCGCGATCTAGAAACGGCAGAGATAGCGATCAAGGCCGCACAGACAGGCCACATGGTGATGTCCACACTCCACACAAACAGTGCAGCTGAAACCTTGACTCGCTTGCGCAACATGGGGGTTCCCTCATTCAACATCGCCACATCTGTTAATCTGATCATCGCTCAGCGCTTGGCGCGCCGGCTCTGTAAAAGCTGCAAGAAGCCTATGGACATTCCGCGTGAAACGCTAATTGAGGAGGGCTTTCTGGCAGAACGGATCGACGCAGGGCTTACAATTTTTGGGCCTGTGGGTTGCGAAAATTGTAAAGATGGTTATAAAGGACGTGTTGGTATTTATGAAGTCGTCAAAATCACGCCTGCGATGCAGCGCATTATCATGGAAGACGGCAATTCCATTCAGATTTCTGAAGTAGCCCAGAGCGAGGGCTTTAGAAGCTTGCGCCAATCAGCCCTCATGAAGGCAGAAGAGGGGGTTACCAGCTTGGCGGAAGTTAACCGAGTGACCAAGGATTAAGTCATGGCGCAACAAGCAGCATTAAAAAAGAACTCTGCAGCTGCCAAGAAAAAGGCCAAGGAAGAGAAACTTTACCCTTTCAAATATGAGGGCAAGGATAGACGTGGAACCAAGGTCACAGGAGAAGTTCGAGGAGCCAATTCTGCGCTCGCGAAGAATCAGCTACGCAAACAAGGCATCTTGGTTACCAAAATCAACAAGCAGTCTCAGCTGTTTGGAGCACGCGCAAAAAAAATAAAGCCGCTCGACATCGCCTTCTTCACCAGACAGCTGGCCACCATGATGGAGTCGGGCGTACCTATCATTCAGGCCTTTGACATTATTGCTGAAGGCGCTGAAAACCCGAAAATGGCACAATTGGTCAACGAGATCAAAACAGATGTAGCCGCGGGCAACACCTTGGCCTCCTCCTTGGCAAAGCATCCAGAGCACTTCGACGACCTTTTCTGCAATCTAGTAGACTCCGGGGAACAGTCCGGCCGTCTTGAGTCATTGTTGGACCGCATAGCGACCTACAAGGAAAAAACTGAAGCGCTCAAAGCAAAAATCAAAAAAGCGCTTACTTATCCGATTTCGGTTGTGGTAGTGGCTATTATAGTAACAGCCATCATGCTGTTAAAAGTGGTACCGCAATTCCAATCAGTGTTTGAAGGTTTTGGGGCGGAGCTGCCGGCCTTTACTCTAATGGTTATCGGCATGTCTGAGTGGCTGCAAGCATGGTGGTTTCTCGGCCTGATTGGCATCATAGTAATAGGTTATGCCTACGGGAAAGCACACGTGAAATCCAAGCGGCTGCGTGATGCAGAAGATCGAGCGCTGCTCAAGGCGCCAGTTATTGGCAAAATAGTGTACGAGGCGGCAGTGGCTCGGTTCGCCCGTACTCTTTCTACCACTTTTGCTGCTGGTGTTCCTTTAGTTGAAGCTCTGGATTCTGTTGCCGGCGCTTCAGGCAATGTGGTTTTTTATGACGCGGTGATGAAAATCAAAGAGGATGTATCTGCTGGTTCGCAATTAAATTTTTCTATGCGTTCAACAGGAATATTCCCTTCTTTGGCAACCCAAATGGCTGGCATTGGTGAGGAATCGGGCAACTTGGATGGAATGCTTGAGAAGGTAGCGGATTACTACGAGTCTGAAGTAGACAACAAGGTCGACAACCTGACCACACTACTCGAACCTATGATTATGTGCGTGCTGGGTGTACTGGTCGGCGGCTTGATCGTAGCCATGTACCTTCCGATCTTCCAGCTCGGGAACGTCGTCGGCTAACACATGGAGCTATTACATTACCTGGCCAGCCACGCGCTGGCCTTTATTTTGCTCGCAGGCCTGCTAGGCTTGATCATTGGCAGCTTTCTAAACGTGGTAATTCATCGCCTGCCCAAGATGATGGAGATGCAGTGGCTGCAGCAAAGCCGTGAAATGCTGCACCCCGGTGAGGAGCAGGCTGAGCAGCCAACTTACAACCTCATTCTGCCGCACTCTCACTGCCCTCATTGCAGCACGGAAATCAAGGCTTGGCAGAACCTGCCGATCTTGAGCTATCTGCTGCTGCGCGGCCGCTGCGGCCAGTGCAAGAAGATCATCAGCGCGCGTTACCCTTTGGTCGAGTTGCTGACTGCCCTGCTTTCGATGGTGGTCGCCTGGCAATACGACTTTGGCTGGCCCGCAGCCGGGATGCTGGTGCTGACCTGGGGGCTGATCAGCCTCAGCATGATAGATGCCGACACTCAACTGCTGCCCGACATTCTCGTACTGCCGCTGTTATGGCTGGGCCTCATTGCCAACAGTTTTGGTATTTATACGTCCCTGCATGAGGCACTGTGGGGCGCTGTCGCTGGATATCTCAGTCTGTGGTCGCTTTATTGGCTATTCAAGCTGGTCACCGGCAAGGAAGGCATGGGCTACGGCGACTTCAAGCTGCTGGCAATGCTCGGCGCCTGGGGTGGCTGGCAAATACTGCCATTGACCATCCTGCTGTCATCGCTGGTCGGCGCTATTTTTGGCATCATCATCCTGAAGTCCCGCGGCCAGGACAACGCCACTCCCCTGCCCTTTGGCCCTTACCTGGCTATCGCAGGCTGGATTGCCCTGATCTGGGGTGAGACAATCACGGGCAGTTATCTCAAGTTCGCCGGTTTCTGAACCGGCGCGCCGCGCTGCGGCGTTTTAGCTAATCCCCCCAGGACAGTCAGTGTTACCTGTTATGAGTATGATCATAGGTTTGACCGGCGGCATTGGCAGCGGCAAGACCGCCGCCGCTAATTATTTTGCCTCGGCTCACGGTATTCACGTGGTGGACGCAGACCTCAAGTCCCGCGTAGTGGTTGAACCCGGCAAGCCTGCACTGCAACATATAGTTGATCGCTTCGGTGCTGACATCCTGCTGCAGGACGGCAACCTGGATCGTGCAGCTTTGCGTGCACAAGTATTCAGCGATCCGCAACAGCGAGTATGGCTTGAACAGCTACTGCACCCCCTGATACGAGAAGAGATCGTCAGCGATTTGCATAGCGCCACGTCGCCCTATGCGCTTCTCGTCTCACCGCTACTGGTTGAGTCCGGCCAACACAAGCTGACCAGTCGTGTCATTGTGGTAGACGTGCCTGAAGAACTGCAACTGACGCGCACCGCAACACGTGACCAAGTTTCAGAGCAGCAGGTTAGGGCCATTATGCAAGTACAGGCGCAGCGCGATGCCCGCCTGCGGCAGGCCCACGATGTGATTGTCAACGATCGCGACCTGGCTCACCTCCATCAACAGGTAGATGCTCTGCATCAACAGTATCTAGCTATGCTGCAGGAGAAAGAAATATGACAATCAACGTCGAATGTCCCACCTGCAAGGCCCCGGTCACCTGGGATGCCAGCTTTCCAGATCGCCCTTTCTGCTCGCACCGCTGCCGCCTCATCGACCTGGGTGCCTGGGCTTCAGAGGAGCACGTGATTCCCGGGAACGAACACGAGCAAGACGTATTTTCCGAGGACCTGCCGCAGCAATGAATCTCAGCGCCGCACAACACCTGCCACACTGATGCGCCGTATCCATGTGATGGCGGCGGTCATCAAAAACCCACAAGGGCAGATCCTGATCGCCAAACGACCCGACAACGCCCACCAGGGTGGCCTGTGGGAATTTCCGGGCGGCAAACTCGAGTCAGGTGAATCTCGCTTTGCAGCGTTGCGCCGAGAGCTGCAGGAAGAGCTCGGCATTGAGACACTCAAAGCCCGGCCGCTTATCGATATCCGACATGACTATACCGACAAGTCGGTCCGTCTCGATGTCTGGCTAGTAGAGGAATTCAGCGGTAACGCACACGGTGCGGAGGGTCAGCCTACACGCTGGGTGCGGAGCGCCGAGCTCGAGCAGTTCGAATTTCCTGCCGCCAATCAGCCCATCGTGGCCGCAGCGCAGCTGCCTGAGCACTATCTGATCACCCCGGATTGCGACGAACAGACAATGGTGCGCGGCCTGGATCAGGCAAGAGCCAAAGGAATCACACTGGTTCAGCTGCGCCAGACCAACCTCGATCCCCAGGAATATGACGCGCTCGCGCAACGCCTAACCCAGCACTACGGCAGTGACTTTAAATGGCTACTGAAAGGCGACACGCCACCAGCGCTGTCCAACTGCGGCTGGCACCTCACCAGCGCGCAGCTACGCCGATTTTGGCAGGTACAGTCATCAACCCAGGGATGTTCTCTGCAAAAGCCGTTCAACGGCTTTCTGGCAGCTTCCTGCCATAGCGAAGAAGAGCTTGGAATGGCGGCGGCACTGGGTGCCGACTTTGTGACGCTATCACCCGTGCAAGCTACTCGCAGCCACCCCGGCGCTGAACCCTTGGGTTGGGAGCAAACCGAGCGGCTGATCACTGAGGCCAATTTACCTGTCTATCTATTAGGCGGGCTACAGCAAGCGCAATGCGCGCAGGCATTCAACATTGGTGCACAGGGTATCGCGGGCATAAGTGCTTTCTGGCCAAGCGACAACTGAGCCCTCGACGAGTAAAGCCCTACTGAACTTCAACCACACGCAATTCCTTGGGCATACTGAAGACGATATTCTCTTCCTGCCCGGCGAGTTCCTCTGCCCCTGTTGCGCCTTGCGCATGCAGATGCGCGATAACTTGGCGTACGAGTACATCCGGCGCTGAAGCCCCCGCCGTCACACCGATATTGCCGACCGACGCCAGCCATTCAGGTTTGATCTCGTCTGCGCCATCGATCAGATAAGCGGGCGTACCCATGCGCTCGGACAACTCGCGCAAGCGGTTGGAATTGGAGCTGTTCGGGCTGCCGACTACCAGAACCAGATCACACTCACTGGCCAGTTGTTTGACCGCATCCTGGCGATTCTGAGTGGCGTAGCAGATATCGTCCTTGCGCGGACCGTCAATCGCCGGGAAACGCGCGCGCAGGGCGTCGATCACCCGTGCGGTATCATCCATCGACAGCGTGGTCTGGGTAACAAAAGCCAAGCGCTCAGGGTCGCGGACCTGCAATTGCGCAACATCGGCCTCATCCTCTACCAGATAGATAGCGCCGCCCTGGCTGGCATCGTACTGCCCCATGGTACCTTCCACCTCCGGGTGGCCGGCGTGGCCTATCAGTACACATTCGCGGCCATCGCGACTGTAACGGGTAACTTCCATGTGCACCTTGGTCACCAGCGGGCAGGTAGCATCAAACACCTTGAGCCCTCGATCGGCAGCTTGCTGCCGCACGGCCTGCGAAACTCCATGGGCACTGAAGATAACAATGACGTCATCCGGCACTTGGTCAATTTCTTCAACAAAGACCGCACCGCGACTGCGCAGATCCTCTACCACGAACTTGTTGTGCACCACTTCGTGACGCACATAAATGGGCGGACCAAAGACTTCAAGTGCCCGATTCACGATCTCGATGGCGCGGTCGACGCCTGCACAGAAGCCGCGCGGATTAGCCAGTTTGATCTGCATGATTACCTCGGGGGCAGTTGGTCTGTTGATGGGCGAATTATCCAGCATCGCCGCGGTGATTGCGATGGCCGCCCGACAAGCCGGTCAGGCTGCTTCAACCGCTACGATTTCTACGTCAAAGGTGATGACCTTACCCGCCAAGGGGTGATTGAAGTCAACCTCTACCACCTTCTCGTGGATACGTTTGACCACGCCCGGCAGCTCGCCACCGGCGGCGTCCTGAAAAATCACCAGCAGGCCTTCTTCCAACTCCATCTCGTCGAACTGATCGCGCGCTATGCTTTGCACGTTCTGCGGATTGCCCGGCCCAAAGCCACGCTCCGGCTCAATCTGGAAGCTACGCCGGTCTCCGCCCTGCAAACCGAACAACGCCTGCTCAAAACCCGGCAATAAACTGCCGTCACCCACCTTGAAGGTCGCCGGCTGCTTGTCCAGCGTGGTATCCACCACCTCGCCACTGGGCAGCTTGAGCGTAAAGTGCAGGGTTACCTGAGTGTTATGGTTTATACGCAGATCAGTCATTTCGGACTCTCAAATGGGTTATCGCTTGACGCTAGGATTATGCAGACTGGCAAGAAATTAAAACAATCGACCACTTCAGAACCAGGTCGCTGGGCGACCGTGGTCAAGAGCGTCGCCATGACCATTGATGGCAAGGGAACCAAGCCTCCCAGAGGACCTGCTTACCCAGACAAACTGAACAGAGGCTGCCACGCGATGCCTTGCTTGCGGCTTTTAGCTCGCGGTCTGCTTTTTGCCAACAAACATATCCAGAATAAGCAAACCGGCGCCCACGGTAATGGCGCTGTCGGCAATATTGAACGCCGGAAAGAACCAGCGCTGCTGCCAGTGCACCAGGATGAAATCAACCACATGGCCCAGCACAACGCGGTCATACAGGTTGCCCAGCGCGCCGCCGAGAATCAGTGCCAGCGCGATGGCCTCCATGCGCTTGCTGCGGTCCAGCCGCGACAGCCAGACGCAGAGCACTACGCTGACCACCACCGCGATCGCAGCAAACAGCCAACGCTGCCAGCCAGCGGCATCCGCCAGAAAGCTGAACGCTGCTCCGGTGTTGTACGCCAAAGTAAAACTGAACAGCCCTTCGATAACCGGCACCTGGTGGTACATCTCGAGGCTGGAGACCGCGATCCACTTGCTCAGTTGATCCAGCGCGATCACCAGTACCGAAAGCCATACCCAGGCCAGACTCCCCTTGGCCTCAGGCATGATGACGCACCTCACCAGCGCCTTCGATGTTGTCTACGCAACGGCCACAGATGTCGGGGTGCCCGGCGTGACTGCCCACGTCGGCACGGAAATGCCAGCAACGAGCACACTTGGTTTCTGCCGACTTTAGAATGCGCAGCTTGAGGCCAGGCACTTCGGTTGCAACAGCCTCCTCGGGCGCTTCAGCCAATGGTGCCAACGCTGCCTGCGAGGTGATAAGCACGAACCGCAGCTCATCGCCCAACTTGCCGAGCGCGTCGTTTAGACCCGGCTCCACAAAGAGCGTTACTTCAGCTTCGAGGTTTCCGCGGATCGCTTTCGCGTTACGCAGGTTCTCCAGCTCCTTGTTAACGGCTTCCTTGACACCCATAACGGTATCCCAGAAAGCCCGGCCTAGTGCCTGATCAGCCGGCAACTCGGCAAGCCCTTCGTACCAGGTGTTGAGCATGACCGATTCATTGCGGTCGCCCGGCAAGTACTGCCACAACTCTTCCGAGGTGAAGGACAATACCGGCGCAATCCAGCGCACCAGCGCCTCAGCAATATGGTAGAGCGCGGTCTGACAGGAGCGACGCGCTACGCTGTTGGCCTGAGTGGTGTACTGGCGATCCTTGATGATATCCAGGTAGAAGCCACCCAGCTCCTGTACGCAGAAGTTGTGCACTTTCTGGTAAACGTTCCAGAACTTGTAGGTATCGTAGGCCTCGACAATTTCTGCCTGCAGCAAGCGCGCACGATCCACTGCCCAGCGATCCAGATCCAGCATCTGTTCCGCCGGCAAGGCGTCGACCTTGGGATCAAAGCCGTTCAGGTTGGACAGCAGGAAGCGTGCGGTGTTACGAATACGACGGTAGGCATCGGCGCTGCGCTGCAGAATCTGATCAGAAACCGCCATTTCACCGGAATAATCGGTAGACGATACCCAGAGGCGCAAAATGTCGGCACCCAGCGTATCGTTAACCTTCTGCGGCGCGATGGTGTTACCCAGCGACTTGGACATCTTGCGACCGTTCTCATCGACAGTGAAGCCGTGCGTCAGCAGACCACGATACGGCGCGTGACCATCAATAGCGCTACCGGTCAGCAGCGAGGAGTGGAACCAGCCACGGTGCTGATCCGAGCCCTCCAGATAGAGATCCGCCAACGGACCCTCTGCATGCCCCATGGGGTGCGAGCCGCGCATGACGTGCCAGTGCGTGGTACCAGAGTCAAACCAGACATCCAGGGTATCGGTGATCTTGTCGTACAACGCGGCTTCGTCGCCCAGCAATTCGCTGGCGTCCATATCAAACCAGGCATCAATACCGCCCTGCTCAACGCGCTGGGCGACCTGCTCGATCAACTCCGGTGTGCGCGGATGCAGCTCGCCACTTTCCTTGTGCAGGAAGAAGGGAATCGGCACACCCCAGTTGCGCTGCCGCGAGATACACCAGTCTGGCCGACCGGCGATCATGTTATGCAGGCGCTGCTTGCCCCAGGCGGGCACGAATTCAGTCTGCTCAATGGCATTGAGCGCGCGCTCACGCAGGGTATCCCCGCCTTTGACCGGTAGGTCCATACCAACAAACCACTGCGCGGTGGCGCGGTAGATCAGCGGTGTCTTGTGGCGCCAGCAATGCATGTAACTGTGTTGAATGCTGTGATGCTTGAGCAACGCGCCCACTTCTTCCAGCTTGGTCACAATGGCTGGGTTGGCCTTCCAGATAAACTGACCACCAAAGAACGGCAGATCATTGATATAAACGCCGTTGCTCTGCACCGGACTGAAAATATCGTCGTTGGTCATGCCGTATTGCTTGCAGGTACGGAAGTCATCCTCACCATAAGCGGGCGCGGAGTGCACAACGCCGGTACCGGCGTCCAGCTCGACGTACTCCGCCAGGTAGACCGGCGACAGTCGCTCATACAGCGGATGGCGGAAGTTGATCAGCTCCAGCGTGGCACCGGGTGCAGTGGCAATCACCTCTCCTTCCAGGCCGTAACGCGCTAAACAGTCAGCAACCAGATCTTCGGCCAACACCAACAAGCGCTCGCCGGTATCGACCAGCGCATAGTTGAATTCAGGATGTACGTTCAGCGCCTGGTTGGCAGGAATGGTCCAGGGAGTGGTTGTCCAGATCACGATGGCGGCTGGCTTGGGCAGCGCGCCCAGACCAAAGGCCGCTGCCAGTTTGTCAGCGTCCTCGATAGCAAAAGCAACATCAATGGCATCGGACTTCTTGTCCTGATACTCGACTTCAGCCTCGGCCAGCGCCGAGCCGCAATCAAAACACCAGTTGACTGGTTTGAGCCCCTTGAACACCACACCCTGCTCAACCATCTTGCCAAGCGCGCGGATCTCACCGGCTTCGTTGGCAAAATTCATCGTCAGATAAGGGTTGTCCCAATCTCCCAGCACGCCCAGGCGGATAAAATCAGCTTTTTGCAGGGCAACCTGTTCGGTGGCGTAGGCGCGGCTAAGCTCACGCACCTTGTCGGCCGGCAGATGCTTGCCGTGGGTGGTTTCAACCTTGTGCTCGATCGGCAGACCGTGACAATCCCAGCCCGGAACATAGGGCGCATCAAAGCCCGATAGGGTTTTGGAGCGGGTGATCATATCCTTGATGATCTTGTTCAATGCATGACCGATATGAATGACGCCGTTGGCGTAGGGCGGGCCATCGTGCAGGATAAACTGCGGGCGGCCCTGGCTGACCTCGCGAATGCGCTGGTACAACCCGTCAAGACGCTTGAGGGTTTCCGGCTCGCGGTTCGGCAGCCCGGCTTTCATCGGAAAGTCCGTGGCAGGCAGGTTCAGTGTCGCTTTGTAATCGGTCATTTCGGTTCAGGCTCTTTTAAGTTCACAGGCCCCATTGGGCCCTGGCCGCGGCAAAATCAGCCTTGATTGCCGCCTGCAATGCATCCAGCGAGTCGAAGCGTTGTTCGTCCCGCAGTTTTTCATGAAACACCACATCCAGCCGACGACCGTAAAGGTCACCGGCAAAATCAAACAAGTGGACCTCAAGGTGGGCCTTGCCATCACCCGCGACCGTCGGTCGCTTGCCGATATTGGCAACCCCCTTGCGCTGCTGACCACCGAGCATCACGCTGACTCGATACACGCCATGCAAGGGCGGATTGACGCGCTTGAGCTGCACATTGGCGGTCGGCGCGCCGATGGTGCGACCCAGTTGCTGGCCGTGCAACACCCGGCCGCTGATACTGAACGGGCGACCCAGCAAGCGCTCAGCCAGGGCAAAATCACCCTCAGCCAGTACCTGACGCAGGCGCGTACTGCTGATGCGCTCGCCGCTGTCGGCTACCGTATTGGCTGCCTCGACGGTAAAGCCATGACGCGTGCCGCTTTTCTGCAGAAAGGCAAAATCACCCGAACGGTCACAACCAAAACGAAAGTCGTCGCCTACCTCCAAGTGCTTAACACCCAGGCCGTCGATCAACACCTGCTGTACGAACTGCTCGGCGCTAAGCTCGCGTAAACGACGATTGAAGGCCAGACACAGCACCCGGTCAACGCCCTGAGCCTGCAACAACGCGAGCTTTTCGCGCAGGCGGGTCAGCCTCGGCGGCGCCGCGTCGGGGGCAAAGTACTCACGCGGCTGTGGCTCGAAGATCACCACGCAACCCGGCAGGCCAAGACGCTCGGAATGCGCACGCAGCCTGGCCAGAATCGCCTGGTGGCCGGCATGCACGCCGTCGAAGTTGCCAATTGTTGCGACACAGCCCCGGTGCCGGGGCCGCAGGTTATGTAGACCGCGGACCAGTTCCATAATGCTCGTTAGTGGTGGATCAGTCGAAACGCTGGAGTATACAGGTTTGCTGCTACCAGCGTCATGCCCGCCGTCGCTCGCCCACTAGGTGTGGCGCAGATCACGCAGGCGTAAACCGCCCGCCAGCAGCACCACCAAGTACGCCCCCATCCCGGCAGCGACCAGTAACGACATTTCCCACGCCTTGCGCTGCCATCCCCAGTCCAGCCACGCCTGGGTCGGCGCCGCCAGCCAAAATAGCACCAACGACATGGCCACGCAGGCAGCCAGCAGACGCAGAGCGAACAACAACCAGCCGGGCTGCGCCTGAAATACGCCCGCCTTGCGCAACCCCCACCAAAGCAGACCGGCATTGAGCAACGCTGACAAGGAGGTGGCCAGTGCCAGCCCCACGTGCGCCAACGGCCAGATCAAGATCAGGTTCATACCCATGTTGGCGATCATGCAAATAATGGCGACCTTGACCGGAGTCTTGGTGTCCTGACGGGCAAAGTAACCAGGCGCCAATACCTTGATCAGCATAAAGGTCATCACCCCGACGGAATAGGCGCGCAGCGCTGCAGCCGCCTGCACCACATCCTGATCATTCATTGCTCCATAGTGGAACAGCGCCGCGATCATCGGCTCAGCCAATAGCAGCAAGGCAATGGCCGCCGGCACGCCCACCAGCAGCACCATGCGGACAGCCCAATCCAGCGTGCGGGCGAAGGCACGCGGATCTTCCGCCGAGTGCTGACGCGACAGTGCTGGCAAAATCACAGTACCGATGGCAATGCCAAAGGCACCCAGCGGCAGCTCGGACAAACGGTCGGCGTAGTACAGCCAGGAAATACTACCGGTTTGCAGGAAAGACGCCAGCACGGTGTCCAGCAGCAGATTGATCTGGCTCACCGACACCCCAAACAGGGCAGGGATCATCAGCGTCATGATGCGCTTGACGCCCGGATCCTTGCGATCAGGCCTGGGCACCGGCAGCAACTTTATCTGCGCCAGAAAGGGAAGCTGAAACAGCAGCTGGGCAACACCAGCGATAAAAACCCCCCACGCCAACGCCATGATGGGCTGCGCAAAATACGGCGTGAGACACACCGTTGCGCCGATCATGCTGACATTCAACAGCACTGGCGTGAACGCCGGCACCGCAAAGCGCCCGTAACTGTTCAGAATTGAGCCACAAAGCGCGGTCAGCGAGATAAGAAACAGATAAGGGAAGGTAATGCGCAGCATGTCGGTAGCAAGGCCAAGCTTGGCCTCGTCATCATGAAAGCCTGGCGCAAACAGCATGATCAACACTGGCGCACCGGCCACACCCAGGGCGGTAATAGCTGCCAGCGTCAGGCCCAGCGTGCCCGTTACCCGATCGACCAGTTGCTTTACATCAGCCAACGCCCGCTTGGCGCGATACTCGGAAAGTACCGGCACGAAGGCCTGGGCGAAGGCGCCTTCGGCGAATAGCCGGCGCAAAAAGTTGGGAATCTTGAAGGCGATGAAAAAAGCATCGGCCTCGGACTGCGAGCCGAAATACGCCGCCACCACCACATCGCGCACCATACCCAGCACACGCGACAGCAGGGTCATGACACTGACCACCATCCCCGAACGGAGCAAACTGGGCGCCTTGGGTGGCGTGCTATCGGAGGACGGAGTCTGAGACATGTATTTGAGCGCCGGCAAAAGCGGCCATCATAGCGCCCTGCGCGTCGCCTTGTCAGGTGCGCTGTACCGTTAGAGCACAACTAAATAGAGGCGTGCAACCAGCTTTCTCTGTATACTCCGCGCACCGCGACAAACCGCAGGCAGCGCAGCACATCAAAGCAACAGCGCCGCCCATCGGATTTCCTCAGCCCTCTTGACATTAACCTGTCTCGGCTGCATAGTACGCGGCCTTATTTGTACCTAATTCATCCAGATTTTCTGAGGAGCACGACGGTGGCCAACTCACCTCAAGCCAAGAAACGCGCCAAGCAGGCCGAGAAGCGCCGCAATCACAATGCAAGCCTGCGCTCCATGGTCCGCACCTACATCAAGAACGTAGTCAAGGCTATCGACGCCAAAGACCTCGAGCAGGCCAAGACCGCCTACACTGCAGCTGTCCCGGTCATTGACCGCATGGCTGACAAGGGCATCATTGCCAAGAACAAGGCCGCTCGCCACAAGAGCCGCCTGAACGCACACATCAAGGCCATGGCTGAAGCCGCCTGATCTGCGATTCTTGCTGCAATAAAAAACCGGCCTTGAGCCGGTTTTTTATTGCCTTGAATATAGTCTCAAGCTCATTCGCCGAGCCAAACCCTAACAGCTCTCCAGGGAACACCTGATTTGGTTGTTTACCCGGGAAGATGGAGCACCATCTCGACCATGTGCAGCAAACGCAACGCCGCTGGACGAGACGGACCAGCCTCCCCTGCAAATAAAGCTGCCTGCGCATCAACAGGAAGGTCGCGCACCATCTCAACCCACAAAGACCACTAAGCGCCGTCTCACACGCTTCAGATCAACACCAAATTATCTTTGTGTATCAACTCAGGGTCGTCGATGTAACCGAGAATACGCGCAATCGACTCGGTGGACTTACCCAGAATACGCGCGGCATCCTGCGCACCGTAATTAACCAGGCCGCGCGCAACCTCTCGCCCGTCCGGCGCCACGCACACCACCATTTCGCCGCGCCGGAAACCGCCCTCTATTGCCGAAACACCGACCGGCAACAAACTGTGTTTACCCGTGGTAAGCGCCTTTACCGCCCCCTCATCGAGCAACAAGCGCCCGCGCGTTTGCAGATGACCGGCCAGCCACTGTTTACGCGCCGCCAACATCCCGCGCTCAGGCAACAGCAAAGTACCCAACGCCTCACCCTGATGCAGGCGAGCGACCACACGCTCTATGCGCCCACCCACGATTACCGTAGCCGCACCGGAGCGCGCTGCCAGTCGCGCCGCACGCAACTTGGTCTGCATACCGCCGCGCCCGAGAGCACCCGCACTGCCGCCAGCCATAGCGTCCAGCTTGGGATCATCGGCCATAGCGTCGGAGATCAGCTCGGCCTGCGGATTGTGGCGGGGATCAGCGGTATAGAGGCCATCCTTGTCAGTGAGAATCACCAACAAATCAGCCTCAACCAGATTGGTTACCAGAGCTCCCAAGGTATCGTTATCACCAAAGCGAATTTCATCAGTCACCACAGTGTCGTTTTCATTGATCACCGGGATCACATTGAGATCCAACAACGCTCGCAATGTACTGCGCGCGTTCAGATAGCGCTTGCGGTCAGAAAGGTCGTCATGGGTGAGTAACACCTGGGCGGTAGACAGGCCATGCTGCTGGAAGCTCGACTCCCAGGCCTGCACCAACCCCATCTGACCAATAGCGGCGGCGGCTTGCATGTCATGGGTGGTTTTCGGGCGCTCAGTCCAGCCCAGACGACTCATGCCGGCAGCAACAGCACCCGATGACACCAGCACCAGCTCGGCACCACTGGCACGCAGCGCAGCCAATTGCTCGACCCACACCGCCATCGCCGCGCGATCCAACCCACGCCCATCACCCGTCAACAGGGCGCTACCAATCTTGACCACCCAACGGCGGGCTCCGCTTACCTTTTCGCGCATGCTGATTCCATCAACAGATTGCCCAAGTTCATGCCTGACCCAGCGCAGCGCGCACCGGGCTTACCGCATTACCACTCAACCGAATCAGTGGACGTAGAAAATCTCCGGACCATCTTCATCGTCTTCTTCATCATCGTCGCCCTCATCGCCATCAACAGCAATGCCCTGCTTGCGCAGCGCGCGACGATCATCCAGCGCTTGAATATGCGCTCGCGCCTCATCTTCAATCTGCTGATCCAGCGCAGCCACCTCGGCAGCGTACTCCTCATCATCCTCAATCAGACGCTGACGCTCGTCCAGCCAATTCATTACCGCCTTGGCAAGCTCAGCCGTACCCTGACGCTCAGAAGCAGAGATGACGAAGACCGGACCTTCCCACTCCAGGCGCTCGACCACGTCATCCAGTACGGCCTGCTGCTCATCTTCCAGCAACTGGTCACACTTGTTCAGCACCAACCAACGCTCACGCATGGTCAGCGCCGGACTGAATTTGCCGAGCTCATGAATGATGGTCTCAACCGCCTCAACCGGATCAGACTCATCCAGCGGCGCCATATCAACCAGGTGGAGCAATAGCCGTGTGCGTGACAAGTGCTTGAGGAAGCGCGTTCCCAAGCCAGCCCCCTCAGCTGCCCCCGCAATAACACCGGGAATGTCGGCAATCACAAAACTGCGCAGCTGCCCGACGTCCACCACCCCCAGATTGGGCACCATGGTGGTAAAGGGGTAGTCGGCAACCTTAGGCTTGGCGGCAGAAACCGAGCGGATAAAAGTGCTCTTGCCAGCATTCGGCAGACCCAACAGGCCAACATCCGCCAACACCTTCAGCTCCATCTTAAGATCCCGCAACTCGCCCAGCGAGCCGTTGGAAGTCTGCCGTGGCGCGCGATTAACACTAGACTTGAAGCGCGTGTTACCCAGACCATGAAAGCCACCCTGCGCAACGAGCAAACGCTGCCCAGGCTCGGTCAGGTCACCAATAATCTCCTGGGTACCCGCATCAATCACCGTGGTACCGACGGGCACCAGCAGCACCATATCCTCACCCTTGGCGCCAGTGCAGTCGCTGCCACGACCATTTTCACCCCGCTGCGCATTGAAGCGGCGAGTGTAGCGGTAGTCAACCAGCGTATTGAGATTGGCATCGGCCTCCAGAAAAATGGAGCCACCGTCGCCGCCATCACCACCGTCCGGTCCACCTTTGGGGATGAACTTTTCACGCCGAAAACTCATACACCCGTTACCACCATCACCAGCCTTGACCGTGATGGATACTTCATCAACGAATTTCATCTATCTCCCCTTCCCTGTCGGGACGGGCTAATGGAAAGAGTACGCTACAAACAAAAAAGCCCCGTCGCAAGACGGGGCTTTTCAGCAGCAAAGAACTATCAGGCGGTTACGACATTGACGTAACGACGACCGAACTTGCCCTTAACTTCGAATTTCACCACGCCTTCAGCTTTGGCGAACAAGGTGTGATCCTTGCCCATACCAACGTTCTTGCCAGGGTGGAACTCTGTGCCACGCTGACGAACGATGATGTTACCCGGAATGATGGCCTGGCCACCGTACATTTTTACACCAAGGCGTTTGGATTCTGAATCGCGACCGTTGCGCGTGGAACCGCCTGCTTTTTTGTGTGCCATGAGTCTATATCTCCTGAATCAGCTTAGGCAGAGATGCCAGTAATCTTGATTTCGGTGTACCACTGACGGTGGCCCTGACGCTTCATGTGGTGCTTACGACGACGGAACTTGATGATGCGAACCTTATCGCCGCGGCCGTGAGCACTGATCTCAGCTGTCACTTTAGCGCCTGCAACGACGGGAGCGCCGATTTTAACGTCATCACCGTCTGCAACCAGCAGAACCTTGTCAAACTCGATGCTGGCGCCAGTTTCAACGTCCAGCTTCTCTACTTTCAGGAACTCGCCTTCAGCGACCTTGTATTGCTTGCCGCCGGTAATAATGACTGCGTACATGTTGCTTTCTCCGTAATCCTGCTCACCCAGCGCTTGGTTAGAATCATTAGTGGCTGGCATGGCTGCAAGTGGCTCCGCCTATCGGACCCGACCTTGCCATTGTCAAAACAGGGATGCTGTATCTTAGGGGCGAGGATTGTACTCAAGCACGTCGCTTTGCGCAAGCACCGTACAAGCCTGATAGACTGCGCTTTTCTTGACAGTAAATGGCCTGCAACCTAGCATGCCGCGGAACCTTTTCAGGAAGTCTGCAACCGATGACCACCCTGCCATTCTATGCACCGGTATCCGATGATTTTGATGCGGTGAACCAGCTCATTCTAGAGCAACTGCATTCCCGGGTCCCGCTGGTAGAAAAGATCGGCCACTATATTATCAGCGCCGGCGGTAAACGCCTGCGCCCGCTGGTCGTATTGCTGGGCGCACGCGCCTGCGGCCTGTCCGATCCACGCCAGCACAGCCTGGCAGCGATCATTGAATTCCTGCACACCGCTACTCTACTGCACGACGACGTAGTCGATACCTCAGATCTGCGTCGCGGCCGCTCTACAGCCAACGCACTCTGGGGTAACGCTCCCAGCGTACTGGTTGGCGACTTCCTGTACTCACGCGCCTTTGAAATGATGGTGGCACTTGGCGACATGCAGATCATGCAGATCCTCGCAAACGCCACCAACGTGATCGCAGAGGGCGAAGTACTGCAGCTTTCCAAAGTGCGCGACGCCAACACCGATGAAGCCACCTACATGGAAGTCATCCGCAGCAAGACCGCCATGCTTTTTGAGGCTGCGTGTCATACGGCCGGCGTTCTGGCAAAGGCCAATGCGCAACAAACTGAAGCGCTGCGCCAGTATGGCAACGCCTTGGGCATTGCTTTCCAGCTGATGGATGATCTGCTTGATTACAGTGGCGATGCTGCCGAGATGGGCAAGAATGTGGGCGACGACCTAGCCGAAGGCAAGCCTACCCTGCCGCTGATCTACACCATGCGCCATGGCACCGCCGAGCAGGCCGCACTAGTGCGTCAAGCGATCCAAAAAGGCGGTACCGAGAATATTGCGCCGATCCGTGATGCAGTTGCAGCCTCAGGCGCACTGGACTATACAGCGCGACTGGCGCGCGAGCAGGCCGATGAAGCCGTCCAGTTGCTACAAACACTACCCGCTTCCGATTATCGCGACGCGTTGGAGCAACTGGCCCGCTTTGCAGTAGACCGCAACCACTAAAGCCGCCCGCCGCACAGGCACGCGCCGCCAGCATGCATGCAGAGCAGCGCACTGGTTCAGATCGTCACCGGCCGACCTCTATCGAGGACGACCGGTGACAACCCGCCAGACGTTATAGAACCTTCAGCAGCTCAATATCAAAAATCAGCGCGCTGTGCGGCGGAATGCTGTTACCCGCACCACGCTCGCCATAGGCCAGCTCGGCAGGGATAAATAGCCGCCACTTGGCACCCTCTTGCATCAACTGCAGCGCTTCGGTCCAACCAGCGATCACACCACCCACCGGGAATTCGGCAGGTTGGCCGCGCTTGTATGAGCTGTCGAAAACTTCGCCGGAAATCAGCGTGCCTTCGTAATGCGTCTGCACTGTGGAGCTGGCTTCTGGCGTGGCACCCGCGCCCTCGGTAACAACTTCGTACTGCAATCCAGAGGCTAGCGTCACTACACCATCGCGCTTGGCATTCTCGGCGAGAAAATCCACACCGGCCTGGGCTGCAGCCTTGGCCGCTTCCTGCGCCACAGCGCGCATTTTTTCTTGCAGCTGCTGAAACGCCGCCTGCAGCTCAGCCTCAGGCACCTGACTTGGCTGCTGGTTGTAAGCGTCACGCAGGCCGGCAGCAACCAGATCAAGCGTCAAGTCGGGAATATTGCTGGCCAGCAGTTGCTCGCCCATCTGGCGGCCAATGCCGTAGCTGACGCGCTGTTCGTCGTTGTCAAAAGTGTTGCTCATGGCGAGCCTCCAGTCAGAAAAATGGCCGACAAGCCTGACACAAGCCCGGCAAAAATTCACCCACGGGAGTGAATCCGCTACAATAGTCGGCTTTCTGCCCACACCCCGGAAGCGCCCACCATGCTTGAAAAACTCTTCAAACTTCGCGAACACGGCACCACTGTGCGCACCGAGCTGCTGGCCGGCCTGACCACGTTTCTGACCATGGCCTACATCATCTTCGTCAACCCGATGATGATGGCAGATGCAGGCATCGACCCGGGCGCGGCCTTTGTCGCCACTTGCCTGGCGGCCGCCATAGGCTCGCTGATCATGGGGTTGTGGGCCAATTACCCGATCGCCCTAGCCCCCGGCATGGGGCTGAACGCATTTTTCTCCTACACGGTCGTGGGCTCCATGGGCTATAGCTGGCAGGTAGCCTTGGGCGCAGTATTTCTTTCCGGCCTGATGTTCTTTCTGCTCAGCATCTTCCGCATCCGCGAATGGGTCATTAACAGCATCCCCATGGCTCTGCGCTCCGCCATAGCCGCGGGTATAGGCCTGTTTCTGGCGCTGATAGCACTAAAGAGCGCAGGCATCGTGGTTGACCACCCCGCCACCCTGGTCTCCATGGGTGATCTCACCCAGCCCGGCGCCCTGTTAGCTGCCGCGGGCTTTGCCGTGATCGTGGCGCTGGCCTATCGCAAGGTAACCGGCGCCGTGATGATCGGCATCCTGTTGATCACCGGCATCAGCCTGATCACCGACCTGAGCCAAGCCAGTGGCGTAGTTTCCGCACCACCTAGCCTTGCACCCACGCTCATGCAATTCGACATCAAAGGCGCGCTGGAAGTGGGCATGCTAAGCATCATATTCGCCTTCCTGTTCGTAGACCTGTTCGACACCTCCGGCACCCTTATCGGCGTCGCTCAGCGCGCCAACCTAATCGATGCCGAAGGCAAGATGCCGCGCCTCGGGCGTGCACTGATGGCCGACAGCACCGCCACCATGGCCGGCGCTGCACTGGGTACCTCCACCACCACCAGTTATATCGAATCAGCTGCCGGAACCGCCGCAGGCGGTCGCACCGGCCTGACCGCCTGCGTGGTAGCCCTGTTATTCCTGCTCAGCCTGTTCTTCTCTCCACTGGCGGGCGCCGTGCCCGCGTTCGCCACCGCACCTGCATTGCTATTTGTTGCAGTACTCATGACCGGTGGCCTGGTCCAAGTCGACTGGGATGACCTTACTGAAGCCGCGCCCGTGGTGATTACCGCGATCATGATGCCGCTGACTTTTTCTATCGCCAACGGCATCGCAGCTGGCTTTATCGTCTGGACAGCAATCAAATTGCTCTCCGGTCGCTGGCAGGATCTGAACCCCAGCCTCTATGTTCTGGCTGGCCTTTTTGTCATCAAACTCGCGTTGTTCAACTAATGGGCCTTGCATTCGATCCCGCCAACTACGACGCGCAACTGGCGGACAAACGCGCGCGCCTGATTAACCTGCTCGCTCCCTTCCAGGCCCCCGAACCCGAGGTATTTGCCTCGGCGCCAGAGCATTTTCGGTTACGCGCCGAATTCCGCCTATGGTATGAGCAGGGTCAGCCGCATTACGCGATGTTCGAACAGGGTGACAAGCGCAAGGCCGTACTGATTGATCAGTTGCCTATCGCCAGCCAACGTATCAACGATTTGATGAAGCCACTGCTCGACGCTTGCAAGGCCGACCCGCTACTTGGACGCAAACTTTTTCAAGTTGAGTTTCTCACGACGCTGTCCGGCGAGGCACTGGTCACCCTCTGCTATCACCGCCCGCTCGACGATGACTGGGATGCCCCTGCCGCGGCGCTGGCAAAGGCGCTGAACATCGAACTGATTGGGCGCAGCCGAGGCCGCAAGCGCGTGCTGGAGCGAGATTATGTCGTCGAGGAGCTGCAGGTAGCCGGCAAACCGTGGCGATACCAGCAAATAGAGGGCGGATTTACCCAACCGAACGGCGGCGTCAACCAGCACATGCTTAGCTGGGCGCTGAATGCCGCTGGCGAGAATACCGATGACCTGCTGGAGCTGTATTGCGGCAACGGCAACTTTACTCTGCCGCTGTCTACTCGCTTCCGTAAGGTCATGGCGACTGAGCTCTCAAAAAGCTCAGTTCGCTCTGCCGTCGCCAACCTGGAGATGAACCGCGTCGACAACGTTACTCTGGTGCGTTTGGCAAGCGAGGAAGTCACCCAAGCACTGACAGGCGTGCGCGAATTTCGTCGTCTGCAGGGTATTGATCTGGGCGACTTCAACTTCGGCACTGTGTTTGTCGACCCCCCGCGGGCGGGACTGGACGCCGCGACGCTTGAACTAGTCAAAGGTTACGAGCGTATCCTTTACATCTCCTGCAACCCGGAAACCTTGGCGCAGAACCTGGACGAACTGACAAAAACTCACCGAATAACGCGCTGCGCGCTATTCGATCAGTTCCCGTATAGCCATCATATGGAAAGTGGGGTGTTGTTAGAGCGGCGCTAAGCGCCGCTCTAACAAATTCAATCCCAAGAGGCTTCACCAGCGCTATTCAATGTTAAAACAGGCATCCCAGACATCAGCGAGCCCTGAGGCGTTGCCTCAATCGTATAAGACTGATTTCCTCCTGCGATATCAAAATCCACTACGTAATCACTATTAGCGTTTAACTCAGACCCTAACGCAGCAAGCGTAGCGCCGTCGTAGGAAAAGTGCTTACCTCGATAACGCTCGAGCGCGCTACCAAACGCCATAATCTGCGACTGAGCATCGGCCTGCCTCGTACGACGAACATGATCCTGATACGCAGGATAAGCTATTGAGACAAGTATCCCCAGTATCACCACAGCAATCATTAGCTCGACGAGTGTGAACCCTCGTGAGTTCCGAACAAAAGGCGATGACATGCAATCATTCCTCCTCATCAGAGCTCTCCTGCTGGCGAATCACGTTTGCCTCATCCTTAGGTAGTTGCATCCAACGGCGCTTGCGCAACCTTAAATCACCCGGATCAGCCTCACCAACCACTTCGGTGCCAACTATAGTAATGAGATCACCATTTCTATCAACCAGCATCGTTGGCGTGGGCGCAGGGTTAGTCTGATTGAGCTGCTCGCTCCGCGAGGATGGCGTTGGCGCCTCATCCGTCAACGCGGCGGGACGAGCGGTCAACAGGCTGACCGTATGCAAGAAGGAGCGGCCATAGCGCACGGCACAAACGTTCTCCTGTTCCTGATCTTCCGTAGGAGCGTAAGTGGTAAACAGTATCCGGCCATCGTATATAAGTGGCGAGGCCATAGACTTCTCACCTGTCTCGGAGAAGGTATAGAACCAACCTCTAGAGCTAGTCGCAGGATCACTGCCGGAGGTGACATCGGTCATGTTGGTAGTATTCGCTATCACCGTGGACTGAGGCTCCAATGCCGAAACATCACGAATGACAAAGAAACCGTCGTTTGTAGCCTCATCCAATGGGTGGGATCTGTTACCCGAACCAAGCGCGACATAAAGCTCTTCATTAGCGCCATTCTTTACATAGCCCACAGCAGGGGCCTCGTAAAATCGCCGAAAATTTGCGCCGCTCGCACTACTGAGGGATGCCAACTGGGTAACGCTGAACAGCGAGCCCGAGTCAAGGCTCACATCTACACGAAAAACCTGTCCACCTAGATCGGCGAAATACAGGTGATCAGCTACTCCATCGAAATCTATGTCAACCACCGAAACACCGCCAGGAACAGCCCACTTCATTGCCCCGACTTGTGCCTGCGCGTTGGTGGAACTACCTGCCGACCATATCAAAGCACCGGTTTCAGCGTTAACCACATAAACTGCGTTACCCATACGGTCAGCAGCACTTCTGGTACTAACGCCATCATGATCTTGCGGACTGTAGCCACCACCAAAAATGAGCACTGGCACCGAACCTGAGTCAGAGGGAATACTTGTTAGTGTTGGGGTAGACCAAGTTTGGCCTAAATCCTCGAAGCCTTCAGTGTCGTTACTAATTTGCCAAAGCATCTCAGGCGAACTTGGATCCGTCACGTCTAGCGCATAATATGAACGGCCGCCTCGACGCATCCCACCGTACAAGTAGACGCTGCGGGGCGCGTCCATTACTTGCTCCCCAGGACGACGCCAAGCAATCCAACTGCCATCCAATCCATAAGTTAGGCGCGTATTATCCGCCCGCAACTCGGGACGACTTACAGTGTATTCAGTTGCTCTAGAAATAAATTCATAAGGCATGAAGGCGAAGGCTTCAGACCCATCGGATGTGTCGATAGCGTGAAGCATCCCGCCATTATTGGAAACAAATACATAATTATTTTCCTCGTCTTCACCATAGTTCACCATCACTGGAACACTGTGCAGGGGATCGCCCCACATAGCTTGAAGCTTGCTCACAAGCTCTGTGCGCTCAGCGGTGGTAGCTGCCGCAGGCAGACCCAAGAACTCGTTACTTGGCGACAGTGTATTGGTCCAGCTAAATCGAGCTAGATCCCCACCGGGCTCGCTGGTGTAGAACAATCTGCGCGTTCCAATATTCGCACGCGCACCACCTTTAGTCACATCAGGCCCATCGACCTCACTGCTCCAGTAACTGCGGGCGCCTTCTCTAAAATAGCCCGTGCTCGAATCAATGGCATTGCCATTAGAGCCCTGAATCTGGCCATCATTAAGCCTATACTTCTTTATATTACCTTCCCAGTAACTGCTTTCTGACGGCTGGAACACTGCGTAATAAAGCTCATCAAGGTGTTGAAATCGATTCATGGTATTTACCGCAACACCAGGAGCCGAAATTGAACGAGAATCTTCATCAATCAGGTCGAGATTAGAAATAAAGGCATTGAGCAGCTCATCGGCGGAGTTGGCATTGGTAGTACTGCCATCACCAGCGTCAGAGACTCGCTCCATATTGCTCTGATTGTCGCCCATGTACAGGCCAATATTGTGAGTCTTTACCGGACGCCCCTTCGCATTACCGTCTTGATTCAAGTAACTAGCGATAGAAACTTGACAGTCATAAGACCCATTAGAACCACAATCAACAAATCCCTGATTACCCGGCTGGTCGTTATTACTGGGCCGACCATCGGTAAACAGAATAACGTGGTTCGACTCACATTGATTTGCCTCATTCATAGGTGACTTATACCGAGTCCCATCCAGTATCCCAACCGCCTCAGAACAATAGGTTTCAGTATCACAAACTTGCGTATAAGTAAGAGGACTTCTACCTTCATACACTCTGTTGATTTTTTGATAAGAACTCAAGTAATAGCGATACCCAAAAAAAACTCGTTGACGTCGACACAGCGGACTTGCGGTATCACAAGTCCCAGATATTCTTACCTCCCCCCCAATTCGGCAGTTATCCAAGCTAGTATTACAATCCGTCGAAACGTTATACCAGTCACCCGTAGTGGACTGAATGCGGCATGTACTGCTATCACTTGGATCACAATAAGAAACCACAGCCCAATCGGTCCAAGTACCCACCTCTTGCCGACAATTTATTTGTCTTTCAGACTGAATCACGCAGGCGGAAGCGTTATTAGCACCATTTGCAGATACTCCATACTTTGGCTCCATGCCCATCATATATCTAGCCGCCTCAGAATAAGCCCTGCCAGTGGGTGTGTCGCCCACCGGCTGCGCGCTAGCTGAACTGGCGCTTGCGCTATTTCCAGCATCATTGAGCTTTGCTAACTCAGCTCTAACACCCTCTTTGGTGAGGTCATTCACAGGCGCGACAGGAAACAGAATGCGCCCGCCTTTTTGCCCAGAACCATTACCACTAGAATCAATATTATAATTAAAACGGCCCAAGCCGATGCGAATACTAGGCGATACATTATCTAGCAACGCGCTCACCGACTTCTGGAGCATATTTATTCTACGATTCTGATAATCGCTACACCATTCGGCATTGTAGCCAGAACCCCCAGTCAATTCGTCTTTGCAAAAACGCATAGACCCAGATGTATCCAGCATAATCAATACATTAGCAACAGGTTTGTTTTCCGAGTTATCTGCGGTTGCTCGTGCAAAGTAAATTTCCGTGTCGTCGGCAAAGCTGTTCGTCACCGGCACCGCTATCAAACTTGTTAAAAAAACCGAACGCAGCACTTTATTTAAAGTTTTCATTTCTGCTCCTATTCGATTTCTGAGCCCGGCTTAATGCCGCGCTTCAGTGTTTCTTGCAAGTGGTAATTAGCTATGTTGTAACTCGGCATTTCGCTTTCACCCAGAATATCCACGCGGTAGTCGACGAAGACGCCACCGCCACCAGTCACGCTCACTTGGCTGTTGGGGATAGCTTGATAGCCTGACAAATAGCTGAGCGATTCTGCCTTCAACAAGTCACGCTCATCCATGAAATCATCAGCACCGCATCTCCCGGCAGAAGCACCACCAGTAGATCTCACGCACCGCTCAGTCGATGTTGCGCCAATGGCCGCATAGAGCTCTTCATTCGACAGTCCAGAAAGGCCGTTGTAAGCATCAGTAATCGCAGTCTCAGCTGCTTCAAATACCATGGCATCCGTTTGCAGGCCTGTCGCAACTTTAGCCGAGAAAATACTGGACTTCATTGCTACCAGCCCCAGCATGGACACCAGAATCAAAACAGCCAAGGCAACTAGCAGCGCTGCTCCCTGTTGTTTGCCAAAATACATGTGGCGCATATTCGCATCCATCAGACGTCATCCCAGTTGTAATTCCGTAACTGCACCGTGGACATGAACACCCGGCGAATTTTCTGATCATCATCCGTATCGACCTTCTGGTCTAACACGTAATAGCTTTCCGCTGAACTATCGGTGCCGATACTTACCTCTCCACTGCTCAAGAGCAAAGCAAAGCGGATAGCAACCACCGGGTTCGCTGCGGTCAGCGCATTAGCCCCCACATACTGCGTAGCGCCTACGCCATCTCCCGGAGACGTATCAATGCCATACTGAACTTGAAAACTCTCAACGTTGGGCAGCAGCTCCACCTCGCCTGCAGACAGGTTTCCAGAACAAGACAAAACCCCGTCGTTTCCTACGAAGTACCGATTGATAATCTCCACTTCGGCAGCGACGGTGGTGCCTTGGCAGTCTGTGATACCAAAATAATTGAGCACAACGCTATCATTACCACCATCCCCGCCATCAACCGAACGCACCGCGGCAGATGCATCAAAAATGACGCCAGGTATGGCTCCCAAGAGAGCTGAGCCCCGTCCAGCGTTACGCGCATCAGCCATCATATATCGCAACACCATCTGCCCGTCCTCGTGCAGGCTGGACAAGGCATTCTGTAACGCAAAGGTACGCTGATTAGCAGCGAAAAGCTGAAAGGCTGCACCGGAAATCAGCACACCCAACATCAGCGCGACAAGCACCTCTACAAGAGAATAACCGCGCTCCACCGCTTTCATTGCGCCACCTCCATAACCAGGCAAGAGCTTTCCACATCCTCGTTAACACCGTCGTCGGTGACACAGCCCGCAGCGTCTTGACCATCCCAGCTAACGATCACACACTCCATGTCATTGAAATCGCACCGTTTCGCGAGCACAAGCCCGGCAGGGAGGGTATTGGTGGCCACCCAAGCTAGCTGGTCAATATCCCATGCAGCCATCTCTGCTGCGGAGCAAGCAGAACTCATACAGCCTTTCCAATCAGTCGGCGCTCCACCGGGCTCCGCTATATCGCTCGGCCAGTTATCCTCACTGAGATAAAAGGGAAGCTGCCCAGGGTTGGATTGAAAGCGCTCAATCGCGTCTTGCGCAATAAGAGTGGCATGCGCACGATGACTTGCTTCTCCAGTATTCTTTAGTGCTACCAACTGCAGGCCGGCGAAGCCTAGCACTCCTATAACCAGTATCAACAAAGCGATCAGCACTTCAAGCATGCCAATGCCACGTTGTGCCCTACGAATTGTTGCCGGGGATAATCCGCTCATGGGCAATCCACCTTTGTCTCTGTAGTAACTTTGCCCAGGAAATTAAGGGTAATAGTTCTACCGTTAACCAACCCAGTGGTATGACAAACTGACAATACAGCTCCCCCACTTACCATCCCGCCGCGAGATAGGAAAGTTAACGCCCCCATACCATCCTCGCGCGCGACGACAGTATCTCTGGCCGCTGAAAACTCTTTGTCGTCTTCTATTGCATCTGCGCCGTAGGTCAAGGTCCAGCCGTTCGCCCAACTTCCGCCCACAGGATCGATAGTCGTGTTCTGCCTAGTACTGACAGATTGCATTCGTGCAGTATTGATGGAAGAGATTAGATCCTGCGTGGTCGACTGCAGCTGGTTGCTCGCGATTGAACGCTTAAAAGATGGTAGCGCAATCGCGAGGACGATAGCCGCCAAAGCAACCGTCACCATTAGCTCAATGACAGTGAACCCCTTCACACTTCGCATCAAAACAACCCTCCTAGTAGTTCATGCAATATAAGAATAGGAGCTGACAAGGTCTTGCTTGCGCCGATAGCCGGTCAAATGCGCAGCATGACAGGTAATTTTCGCCGCCTTCCGGAAGAAGTCGGCCCGCTCAAGGAGAGAGCAATGCGCTGCAATGGCTTCACTCTTATAGAACTGCTCACTGCGTTGGCACTGGTGGCCGTATTGCTATGCATAGGTTTACCAGCATTCGGCAGACTGATCGACAACCAGCGCATGGACGTTGGCAAGGAGCAATTGGCACGCAGCATACAACAGACCCGCGAAGAAGCCGTACGCCGCAACCAGGCGGTTACCATGGCACCTGTTGGCGGAGACTGGAACGCCGGTTGGCAGGTATTCATTGACCGCAACAGTAATGCTACCTTCGACCAGGGTGACCAACTGCTTGGGCAGGAGATTGCCGCGAGTGTGCGCCATATTCACGGCAGCGGCGCACTGGCGCGCTATCTGCGCTACAACGCCTTGGGCGAGTCCGAACTGATCAATGGCGGATTTCTGGCCGGCACATTGCGCCTATGTCCACAGAGACAGGAGGATGATGCGCGACTATTGATCATTAACCGCGTTGGCCGTTTACGTCTAGACCGTGAAACTGCAAAGCAGCGCTATTGCCCTGCATCACCGGCGCAATAAAAAGGCAGCCCTAAAGGCTGCCTTAGATGTAATACCGTCTTAGCGTCTGCAGTCAGGTACGATACTCGGCATTGATCCGCACATACTCGTGCGAGAGATCTGTGGTCCACAGGGTTTCACTGTAGTCACCACGTCCTAACTCAATACGAATAGTGATCTCGGCCTGTGCCATGACGGCCGCGCCCTGCTCTTCATGGTATTCATCCGCACGCCCACCGTTGCGGGTAATGCAAACATCATCCAGATAGACATCAACCTTCTCGACATCCAGATTGGTCACGCCGGCATAACCTACTGCAGCCAGAATACGCCCCCAGTTGGGGTCGGAAGCGAATAGAGCCGTCTTGATCAGCGGAGAGTGCGCCACCGCGTAGCCCACATCCAAGCATTCATCACTGTTTCCACCACCGTTTACCTGGATAGTCACAAACTTGGTAGCGCCTTCACCGTCGCGTACGATCGCCTGTGCCAACTCCAGCATTACCGCGTTGACGGCTTCCGCCAACTGCTGATACTCGGCACTGTCGGTAGAGACGATTTCAGCCATATCGGCCTGACCGGTTGCAATCAGCATGCATGAATCATTGGTACTGGTATCGCCATCGATGGTGATGCGATTGAAGGACAGGTTCGCTGCAGCCTTGACCATCTGCTGCAGTATCGGCTGGGACATTTTGGCGTCGGTTGCTACGTAACCCAGCATGGTAGCCATGTTAGGGCGGATCATACCGGCACCCTTGGAGATACCGGTAATGGTTATAGTCTGGCCGGCCAGTTGAATCTGCCGGCTGGCACCTTTGGGCTGGGTGTCGGTAGTCATGATGCCTTCGGCTGCTACAGCCCAATTTGACTCGGACAAATCAGCCAGCGCTGCTGGCATAGCCCCGATCACCTTGGCGGCGGGCAAGAGTTCGCCGATCACGCCAGTACTGAACGGCAAAACCTGCTGCGCCGACACGCCTGTGAGCCCTGCCAGCGCCTCACAGGTATTTATTGCCGCCTGCATACCTGGTTTTCCCGTGCCCGCATTGGCGTTACCGGTATTGACCAGCAAGTAACGCGGGGCACTGTTTAAATGCTGCCGGGTCAGCGTAACCGGCGCCGCGCAGAATGCGTTGGTGGTGAACACACCGGCAATACTCGCACCTTCAGCCGCCTCCATGATGACCACGTCTTTACGCCCTACCCGCTTTATGCCCGCGGAAGCGATGCCAAGACGAAAACCTGGAACAGGGTGCAGCACGGGCAGAGGGCCGAGACCAACGGGCATGGCGTAGACTCCAAAGAAATTTAAATTAGAAGCTAGAAGCTAGAAGCTAGAAGCTAGAAGCTAGAAGCTAGAAGCTAGAAGCTAGTGTGGGGGTTGCGAGCATATCGTCAACCCCCACACATGTCCTATCCGAACCAAACAGCAACGGTACCAAGCGGCTTCAGCTGATCTGACCGTGACAATGTTTGTATTTCTTGCCGGAACCACAAGGACAGGGGTCATTGCGGCCTACCTTTTCACCGTCACGGACGGTCGGCCCAGTCGGCGTCGCCGCTTGCTGCTCCGTATCGCCACCTTGCTCATCGGTTACGCTACGCACATCCTCGTGCTTGAACTGCATGCGGCGCTGCAACTCCTCGGCTTGCTGACGCAACCGAGCTTCTTCCTCGGCCGGGTCTTCGCGCTTGATTTGCACATGACTCAACACCCGCACGGTATCGCGCTTGAGATTGCCTAGCATTTCTTCAAACAGATTGAAGGCTTCGCGCTTGTATTCCTGCTTAGGATTCTTCTGTGCGTAACCCCGCAGGTGAATCCCTTGGCGCAGGTGATCCATGGTGGCCAGATGCTCTTTCCAAAGATCGTCAAGCACACGCAACAGCATCTGTTTTTCAAAAGACCGCATGGCTTCGGCGCCAGCCAACAACTCTTTTTCTTCGTAGGCCAGCACAAGCGCTTCCAAGACGCGTTTGCTGACACCTTCTTCAGTCAACGTTTCGTCTTCATCAAGCCATTGCTGCAGCGGCAGATGCAGTCCAAGATCACTGGCGATCTGCTGCTCTAAACCTGCGATATCCCACTGTTCAGGCAGACTGCCGAACGGCATGTGCTGCCCCACCAGATCCGAGACCACATCCTCACGAATCGCCTGGATGGTATCCAGCACGGTTTCGCTGGCGAGAATAGAGTTACGCTGACCGTAGATAACCTTGCGCTGCTCGTTGGCAACGTCATCGTATTCCAGCAACTGCTTACGAATATCGAAGTTGCGCCCCTCTACCTTGCGCTGTGCTTTCTCGATGGCATTGGTGACCATGCGATGTTCAATGGCTTCACCTTTCTCCATGCCCAGCGCTTTCATGAAGTTCTTCACTCGGTCAGAAGCAAAGATGCGCATTAGGCTGTCCTCTAGAGAGAGGTAGAACCGGCTTGAGCCCGGATCACCCTGACGCCCTGCACGGCCACGCAGCTGGTTATCGATACGACGCGACTCATGGCGCTCGCAGGCGATGATGTGCAAGCCGCCCGCCTCCAGCACCTGCTGATGGCGTTGTTGCCATTCGCCCTTGATCTGCGCAATTTGCTGCTCTGACGGATTTTCCAGACTGGCGACTTCAGCTTCCCAGCTGCCGCCCAGAATAATATCGGTACCACGGCCAGCCATGTTGGTGGCAATAGTCACAGCTCCAGGGCGACCGGCCTGCGCAATGATTTCAGCTTCTTTTTCGTGGTACTTGGCGTTCAATACCTTGTGCGGGATCTTTTCGCGAGTAAGTAGCTGCGCCACCACTTCGGAAGACTCGATTGACGCGGTACCCACCAGGGCCGGCCGACCACTCTCCATGCACTGCTTGATATCCGCGACGATGGCGGCGAACTTCTCGTCAATGCTCAGATACACGAGATCGTTGTGATCCTTGCGGACCATCGGCTTGTTGGTTGGGATAACCAAGACATCCAAACCATAGATCTGGCGAAACTCAAAAGCTTCGGTATCAGCCGTACCGGTCATGCCGGACAGCTTGGTGTAGAGACGGAAATAATTCTGGAAGGTAGTGGACGCCAGCGTCTGGCTTTCGGCCTGAATCTTCAGGCCTTCCTTGGCTTCGATCGCCTGGTGCAGGCCCTCGGAAAGACGACGACCTGGCATGGTGCGGCCGGTGTGTTCATCGACCAGTAGCACCTGATTGTTCTGCACTATGTATTCAACATTGCGGTGGAACAGGGTGTGCGCACGCAGGGCAGAATGTACGTGGTGCAGCAGATTCAGATTCTGCGCGGCATACAGACTGTCGCCCTCCTCCAAGAGACCTTCCTTGACCAGCAGCTCTTCCACGAACTGGTGCCCGGCCTCGTTCAGCTCAACCTGACGGGTCTTCTCATCGATGCTGTAGTGCCCTTCTACGACTTCCTCGGCCTCTTCTGCCGGGTAACCGCGCTTGAGCAGTGGGATCAGCGTGTTGATGGCGGTGTAGAGGCGGGAGCTGTCTTCAGCCGGACCCGAGATAATCAGCGGCGTTCGCGCCTCATCAATAAGAATCGAGTCAACCTCGTCGACTACCGCAAAATTGGGTTCACGCTGAAACTTGTCTTCCAGCCGGAAAGCCATGTTGTCGCGCAGGTAGTCAAAGCCCAACTCGTTATTGGTGCCATAGGTGATATCGCAGCGATAGGCCTGGCGCTTCTCTTGCGGATCCTGGAAAGGCACCACGACACCGACTGACATACCAAGAAACTCGTACAACGGCCGCATGGTATTGGCATCACGGGAGGCCAGGTAATCGTTCACCGTGACAACGTGCACGCCCTTGCCCGACAGCGCATTCAGATAAACGGGCAGGGTGGCAACCAGGGTTTTACCCTCACCGGTTTTCATCTCTGCGATCTTGCCTTCGTGCAGAGCCATACCGCCGATCATTTGCACGTCGAAGTGGCGCATTCCCATCACGCGCTTGCTTGCCTCGCGTACCAGCGCGAACGCTTCTGGCAACACTGCGTCAAGCGATTCGCCGCCGCTAACCCGCTGCCTGAGCTCCTCGGTTTTGGCCTTCAGCTGCGCGTCGCTCAGTGCATTCAAGCCTTCTTCCAGAGCGTTGATCGTGTTAACGACCTTGCCCATCCGCTTCAACTCACGATCGTTCTTGCTTCCCAACAGCTTTCTCATTAAAGGCGCAAACATAGTCGACTTCGATATCCATTTGGTGATCGGCGCACCCAAAACCTGCGACGGGCGGGCGCCTGGAAAAAGGCATTCTACTCTGATTATTGCCTGACAATAAACCGCGCACCCGGCAGCGTGCCCGGATGCCACCGTGGTGGCATCCGAGCTTCAGTAATGGGGGCTAAAACGGTTATTTCAATGCGACGTAACGTGCGGGGTTAACGGCCATGCCGTTGCGGTAGACTTCGAGGTGCAGATGCGAGCCAGTAGAGCGCCCGGTACTCCCTACCGCAGCGATCTCTTCACCCTTTTGCACTAGATCACCTTTGCTGACCTTGATAACAGAGGTATGCGCGTAGCGAGTCTTGTAGCCGCCGCCGTGATTAATCTCGACCATATTGCCGTAGGCGCCGTTGCGCCCGGCAAATACCACTACGCCACTGCCCACCGCGTAAATAGGGGTGCCACGCGGCGCGGCAAAATCCAGCCCGGTATGCATCGAGATACGCCCGGTAATAGGATCGGTACGCCGACCAAAACCAGACGAAAGGTGCCCCAGACGAACAGGTTTGAAGTCTAACGCGGAATCGACATCCGATTGCCGGCTGACCATCAGATCCTCGAGCAACTGCAACTGCTGAGTACGATCATCGATTCGCTCAGACAGTTGCTCAATCACGTTCTGCAGGTCAGGTGCGTCAGGCGCGTGATAGCTGAGATCGTCGCCGCTGCGCAGCTCGGGACCGCCCATACCGGGGTCAATCTCGTCACCAAAATTGAACTCGCCGTCAGAGAAATCCGCCAGCTCGGTCAGGCGTTCGCCCAATGCATCCAGCCGCGTCAGGCGCATCTGCAAGCGTGCCAATTGCTGACTCATCCGCTCTATCTGGGCCTGGGTTCCGTCATCCGCCTCGACATCGCCGATATCATAATCGTGCAGCACCTGCTGCCATTCTCGATTACCGTCGGATGCCTTCACCTCTGCAACCGGGGCGCCCGCGCTGAGCAATTGCCAAGTCAGCAACGCGGCAGTTACCGGGAGCGCGGTCAGGACCGCGATGCCGGCCACAACCCAGGGAGCCCCCAGGGTCAGCGTGCGTGACGCGCCATGGCGTCCAGTGAGAATAATAATGTTCAAATAACGACCTCAAACAATCACGATGGCGGTTCTGATAGGATGACCGCTCTATCACTCCAAACCGGTGTACACCTGCATGGCCTTCTACCCGCTGGATGCTCGCAGACCCGTTGACCTGTTGCGCACCAACATGACGCTGAAGCACCTATATGCTCAAGCGAAAAACCTAGAGCGCTTACAAGCGCTGGTAGAGACTCAACTTGAGCCGGCCGCACGAGAGCACTGCAAGGTAGCCTCATGTGAAAACGGGATCTTGCGTATGGTGGTCAGCAACAGCCAGTGGGCCACACGACTCAGATACCAACAAAAACGGCTCGTACGCCAGTTACAGGCCTACAAAGAATTCGCAACCTTAACGAAAATTCATTGCAAGGTACAACCGCCACTGGTCAAAAAAGCACCACCAGTTCGCACAATGCGACGTTCACAAGTCGCCGCAGAACACCTGCGTGATACCGCAGAGCACGTTACAGACGAGCGCCTGCGCAGCGCATTGGAAAAACTCGCACGCCATCATGCGGACACCTAGAGACACCCAGAAGGCACAAATAGACAGCACCAAAACTGAACCCGAGCCGCCTTCCCATTGTCCGGCCACCCGCTCCCTGCGGCTTACTAAAAAAGAAAACGGCCACCGAGGTGGCCGTTGAATAGAAACGAAACGAGATAGGTGTCAGACGACTACTAAGTTGACCGACATCAAACCGCAGCGGCAGGACGCATAAAGGAGATAGGCGCCGTACCTGCATCGTCGAATGTGACCACCTCCCAAGCATCCTTGGTTAGCAGCAGCTTGCGGATCAGCTTGTTGTTCAGCCCGTGACCGGATTTATAGCCCTGGAACTCACCCACCAGACTTTTGCCCAGCAGATACAGATCACCAATGGCATCCAGAATCTTGTGCTTCACAAACTCGTCTTCATAGCGCAGACCGTCTTCGTTGAGCACGCGGTATTCGTCAACGACAATGGCGTTGTCGACACTGCCGCCCAGCGCCAGGTTCTGCGATCGCAGGTACTCGATATCACGCATGAAACCGAAAGTACGCGCGCGACTGACTTCCTTGACGAACGATGTGCTGGAGAAATCCACACAGGCGTTCTGACTCCGACCGCGGAAAACCGGGTGGTCAAAGTCGATACCAAATGAAACCTTGAAGCCTTCAAAGGGCACGAAGGTGGCCGTCTTGCCATCCTCCTCCACAGTCACTTCCCGCTTGATGCGAATGAACTGCTTGGGAGCGTCCTGTTCCTCAATACCAGCGGACTGGATCAGGAACACAAAAGGACCAGCACTGCCGTCCATAATCGGAACTTCGGAGGCGCTCAGTTCAACATAGGCATTATCGATACCCAGACCAGCCATGGCCGACAGCAGATGCTCTACCGTATCAACCTTGGCGCCATCCTTGATCAGGGTGGTGGACATGGTGGTCTCACCCACAAACTCGGCACGCGCCGGGACCTCGACCACAGGGTCGAGATCCGTGCGGCAGAACACAATCCCGGTATCTACCGGCGCCGGTTTCAGTGTGAGGTATACCTTCTCACCCGAATGCAGACCAACACCAGTGGCCCGGATGATGTTCTTCAGTGTGCGTTGTCTGATCATGCTTGACTGGGTCCGCTCTAGTTGCGAATAATTTTCAACAAATTGGCGTGCATAATAGCAAAGTACGCCTTTGATGAATACCAATAAGCCCTATGCTCCCGATTGATCAAATCAATCGGCCTGGCGCCGCAGGAAGGCCGGAATATCGAGATAATCCAGGTCTTCTGCCGGACGGCTCAAACGCTCAGCTGCGCTGCCCTGCGGATGCTGGTTGCGCATCACGGTAGGACGATCAAGATCGCGGTAGTTTGGCGCAGAACCTTCGCTCTGACGCGTTGCTGCAGCTTGCGCCTGGACGGCAGTATTGTCGACTACCTTGACGGGCTTCTCGACCTTGGCACCGAGGCCGGTGGCAACCACGGTCACGCGCAGTTCGTCGCGCAGCTCCGGATCGATAACCGTACCCACCACGACAGTGGCGCTCTCGGATGCAAACTCTTCCACGGTGCTACCGACTTCGGAGAACTCACCCAGCGACAGATCAGGGCCGGCAGTGATGTTGACCAGAATACCGCGTGCGCCCATCAGGTTGACGTCTTCCAGCAGCGGGCTGCGAATCGCAGCTTCTGCAGCTTCACGTGCACGGTTAGGGCCGCTGGCGTGCCCAGTACCCATCATCGCCATGCCCATTTCGCTCATGACGGTTTTCACGTCGGCAAAGTCGACGTTAATCATACCGGGACGCATGATCAGGTCAGCAATACCCTGCACCGCACCCAGCAGCACGTCGTTAGCCTTGCTGAAAGCGGCCAGCAGGCTGGCGTCTTTGCCTAGTACGGTCAGCAGTTTTTCGTTCGGGATGGTGATCAGCGAGTCAACGTGCTGGCTCAGCTCACGAATACCCTCTTCGGCGATTTGCAAACGCTTGCGCCCTTCGAATGGGAACGGTTTTGTTACTACCGCCACGGTCAGGATACCCATTTCGCGCGCCACTTCGGCAACGATCGGGGCTGCGCCGGTACCGGTACCGCCACCCATGCCCGCGGTGATGAACACCATGTCCGCACCCTGCAACACTTCAGCAATGCGCTCCCGGTCCTCGATGGCGGCTTCACGGCCGATCAGCGGGTTGGCACCGGCGCCCAGGCCCTTGGTAACAGCGGAGCCCAGTTGCAACACAGTACGTGCGCTAACGTTCTTCAGCGCCTGTGCGTCAGTGTTGGCGCAGATGAAATCCACACCTTCTACGTTGTTGACGACCATGTGCTGCAGGGCGTTTCCGCCGCCGCCGCCAACACCAACAACTTTGATTACTGCGTTCTGCGGGACGTTATCGATCAGTTCAAACATGACCTTCTCCTTGAGTACAGACTCGTTTCGTTTTCGTTTCGTTTACTGCGTTTAGCCCGCTTGAGCGGGTCTGCTACTGAAATCGCAAAGCTTAAAAATTGCCCTGAAACCACTTCTTCACCCGCTCGACTACCGGCACTTTAGGGCCGCTGTCGCTCGGGCTATTGCTCTGTTCACCGTGGTGCTTGATGCCGTAATGCAGCAAGCCCACGCTGGTGGCGTAAATCGGATTGCGCACCACATCGGTCAGCCCCTTGAACTCCTGCGGCATGCCCAGACGTACCGGCATGTGGAAGATCTCTTCGGCCAGTTCAATGGCGCCTTCCATTTTCGCGGTGCCGCCGGTCATGACGATGCCCGCCGGAATCATGTCTTCAAAGCCGGAACGGCGCAGTTCAGCCTGGATCAGGGTGAACAGCTCGTCGTAACGCGGCTCGACCACCTCGGCCAGCGCTTGGCGTGACAGGTCACGCGGCGGCCGCTCGCCAACGCTAGGCACTTTGATGGTTTCCTCCGGGCCGGCCAGCTTGGCCAGCGCGCAGGCATAGCGAATCTTGATTTCTTCGGCGTACTGGGTCGGAGTGCGCAGCGCCATGGCGATGTCATTGGTTACCTGATCACCGGCAATCGGGATCACCGCGGTATGACGAATGGCGCCCTCGGTAAAGATCGCGATATCCGTGGTACCACCGCCAATATCCACCAGGCAGACACCCAACTCTTTCTCATCTTCGGTCAACACCGCATAACTGGATGCCAGCTGCTCCAGAATCACGTCCTCTACTTCCAGGCCACAGCGACGGATACACTTTTCGATGTTCTGCACCGCGTTCAGTGCACAGGTCACCAGGTGTACCTTGGCTTCCAGGCGCACGCCCGACATACCCAGTGGCTCGCGCACGCCTTCCTGGTTATCGATCACGTACTCCTGCGGCAGAATGTGCAGTACTTTTTGGTCCGCAGGAATAGCGACCGCCTGGCCGGCGTCCAGTACCCGCTCGATATCGGCTTGCACCACCTCGCGGTCACGAATCGCAACTATGCCGTTGGAGTTCAGGCTGCGGATGTGATTTCCCGCGATCCCGGCAAAGACCGAGTGAATCTGGCAGCCAGCCATCAGCTCAGCCTCTTCGATGGCGCGCTGAATCGACTGAACGGTGGATTCGATATTGACCACCACGCCTTTCTTCAGCCCGCGTGAGGGGTGCGAGCCAATACCCACGATCTCCAGCTCGCCATCCGCGCCGATCTCTCCGACCAGTGCCACGACCTTGGAGGTGCCGATATCCAGCCCCACTATCATCCTGCTACCCTGCTTGCTTGCCATAGTCTTTCCGTTACTCCCCCGATTCGACCGGTTCAACTGGCTCGCGCCAGGCCACGGCCATGCCATTGCTGTAGCGCAGATCTACCCGCGCGATCAGTTCCCGACGATCCTGCAGCAGCATCTGCTCGACCGTCATGAACCGCTGCATCTTGTCCACCAGATTGTCACGTCCGAGCAGCACTTCGATGCCGTCCTCGGTGGTTAAAAACCAGCTGCCGCGATCACGCAGTTCCAACTTGCTGACCACCATGCCCTGCGGGCGCAGCAGGCTGCTGAACTGCTGGTAATGGCGCATTACGCGGCGCTTGGCCCGCTCCGGCCCGTTAAGCTGAGGCAGCTGCGCGAAGCGGCTGATATCCTCTGGCGCAAACGCCTTGCCTTCGTTGTTCAGTAGAGCCTGATCACCCCAGCGGGCGATCGGCAGCTGTTCATCCAGATCAATTACCAGCTTGTCCGGCCAAACCCGACGCACCGACGCGTCCGCTACCCAAGGCATCGCCAGCAAATCAGCGTGCAGACCGTCCAGATCGATACCCAAAAAGCGCTCATGCAGATAGGGCTGAATCACCTGCTGTACTGCTTCGCGATCGATGTACTGCAGCTCCCCTTCTACCGTTATCAAGGCTACCGGGCGGTCCGCGAGGGGCATCAGGCGGCTACCCAATTCGTACAGGCCCATGCCCAGAGCCACCAGCAGCAGAGGCCACATCAGGCTTTGCAGCCGTCTGCCAAAACCATCAAATGATGGACGACTGAATCGGCTACGTGCACTGACGCGAGGAGCAGGCGGCGTCACCCGCACAGCGCCGCGGCTCGACGCTTTGCGTCGTGCCGCCGGCGTGCTGCGAGAGTCGCGAATCATCTGCCCCAACATAGGTGCTTACTCAGCAACGGGCGCCAGCGAGAATCGCCAGCACCAGATCAGTGAATGACATCCCCGTGGCTTTCGCCGCCATGGGTACCAGACTGTGGTCGGTCATACCTGGCACGGTATTGACCTCCAGCAGGTAGAAACGCCCAGCTTCGTCCTGCATCACATCAACCCGTCCCCAGCCGCGGCAGCCAACCGCATTGAAGGCGCGCAGACTCAGTTCGGCCAACTCGGCCTCTTTCTCTGGCGACAACTCGCACGGACAGAGGTACTGGGTATCGTTGGCCAGATACTTGGCGTCGTAGTCATAGAAATTGTGCGGGGTACGCAGCCGAATGGCCGGCAACGCCTTGCCGTCCAGAATGGACACGGTGAATTCCGCGCCCTGAACCCACTGCTCCACCAGGGCCTGATCGTCGTAGGCCTGTGCCCCCTGCCAAGCGTCCTGCAGTTCGGCCAGACTGTTCGCCTTGGCCATACCGATGGAAGAACCTTCGTGTACCGGCTTGATGATCAGCGGTGTTCCCAGTTTTTCAACAATGGCAGCACAGTCCTGAATGGCCCCGAGCATGGCGTAAGCGGGCGTGGACAGGCCCAGGCTCTGCCAGATCTGCTTGGTGACCAGCTTGTCCATGCCAACCGCAGAAGCCATGACGCCACTGCCGGTGTAGGGAATACGCAGCGACTCCAGCAACCCTTGCAGACTGCCGTCCTCACCACCACGGCCGTGCAGGGCTATGAACACGCGATCAGGCCGCTCAGCGACCAGTTGCTCGGCCAGACGTTCATCGGCATCAATGCCGTAGGCATTCACGCCAGCGCCCAGTAGCGCTTCCAGCACGGCTGCACCGGACTTCAACGAGACAGCACGTTCGGCAGAGGTGCCGCCGAACAACACGGCTACTCGCCCAAAAGCAGCTACATCGACCATCAGGCTTTACCTCCACTGTTGCGGGCAGCCAGAGCGTCAGCCAGTTGCTGCGCCAGGCCGCCGATATCACCCGCACCCTGCGTCAGCAAGATGTCGCCCGGTTGCAATACGGCTTCGAGCAGCGGCATGACGTCGGCGTCGCGTTCTACATAAATAGGATCGATCTGGCCACGCTGACGAATGCTGCGGCACAGATGTTTGCTGTCGGCGCCCGCCACCACCTCTTCACCGGCGGGATAGACTTCCATCAGCAAAAGAGCATTGGTTTCACCCAGCACCTGCACAAAATCCTCATACAGGTCGCGGGTTCGGCTGTAACGGTGCGGCTGATACAGCATCACCAGGCGGCGCTCTGGCCAGCCAGCGCGAACTGCCTTGATGACCGCGGCCACTTCACGCGGATGGTGGCCATAATCGTCGACCAGCATGATCTGACCATCGGCCCAGCTGTAATCGCCGTAGACCTGAAAGCGGCGACCAACACCCTGGAACCCGGTCAACCCCTTGACGATGGCCTGATCGGATACACCTTCATCGGTTGCCACGGCTATGGTGGCCAGCGAGTTGAGCACGTTATGCACGCCAGGCATGTTGACCGACACCTTCAGCGGCTCGCGCCCGTCGCGCAGCACCGTGAAATGGGTCTGCATGCCGGTCTGGTGGATGTCCACCGCGCGGATGTCTGCGTCGTCGGATTGGCCATAGGTAATCACCTGGCGGTTCACCTGCGGCAGAATTTCACGCACTACCGGATCGTCGATGCAGAGTACCGCTACACCGTAAAATGGCAGGTTGTGCAAAAACTCGACGAAGGTCCTCTTGAGGCGGTTGAAGTCCCCTTCATAGGTCGCCATGTGGTCAGCGTCGATGTTAGTCACGATCGCCACCATCGGTTGCAGGTGCAGGAAGGAGGCATCGCTCTCGTCGGCTTCGGCCACCAGATAACGGCTCTCACCCAACTGCGCGTTGGTGCCGGCGGCGGTCAGGCGGCCGCCGATCACAAAGGTCGGGCTCTTGCCGTCGGCAGCCAGTACCGAGGCGATCAGGCTGGTGGTAGTGGTCTTGCCATGGGTGCCGGCGACCGCGATACCGTGGCGATAGCGCATCAACTCAGCCAGCATTTCTGCACGCGGCACCACCGGGATACGCTGCTCAATGGCTGCAGCGACCTCAGGATTCTGCGGATTGATCGCACTAGAGACCACCAGCACATCGGCCGACTGCAAGTTCTCGGCACGATGTCCAATGTCCACGCGCGCGCCAAAGTCCTCCAGCCGCTGCGTTACCGCCGAGCGCTTGAGATCGGAACCGGAAACTTCATAACCGAGATTCAACAGCACCTCGGCGATACCGCACATGCCCACACCACCGATGCCAACAAAGTGAATACGGCGAATGCGGCGCATTTCTGGCAGCGTAAAAGTCGCTTGAGCGCGGGTTTTACTGGTCACGGGCAACCTCCAGACAGGCTCTCACCACATCGGCGGTGGCGTTGGGGGTTGCTTGTTCGCGGGCACGTTGGGCCATCTCTCGCAGTAACTCCGGTTGATTCATATAGGTGGTCAGTTTTTCAGCCAGTAATGCGCCGCTGAGCTCGGCCTGGGGCATTAACTCCGCACCGCCCCGCTCGGCCAGATAACGCGCATTGGCGCTCTGGTGGTCGTCAATCGCGTGCGGCAAAGGCACCAGAAACGAGGGGCGGCCAGCTGCTGCCAGCTCGCAAACCGTCAGGGCACCTGCGCGGCAGATCACCAGATCGGCCCATTCATAGGCGCCCGCCATATCGGCGATGAACGCCTCAACATCCGCCCGCACGCCAGCGGCCTGGTAGGCGTCGCGGGCAACCAGCAAGTGCTGTTTGCCACACTGATGTACCACCTGCGGTCGCTGCGCCTGCGGCAGGCGGCTAAGTGCATCAGGCAGCAGGGTATTCAGCGGCATGGCGCCCAGGCTCCCGCCCAGTACCAGCAGACGCAGCGGACGATCTCCATTCCACTCCAGCGCCGGTACTTGAAAAATCTCGTCGCGCACCGGATTACCGGTACTGCGGCGGCGCGCATCGGCCACGAAGCTGCCGGCAAAGCCTTCGCAGCAGCGCTTGGCAATCCGCGAAAGCAAACGGTTTGCGGTGCCGACCACGGCATTCTGCTCGTGTATGACCACTGGGGTACGACGCATCCAGGCTGCCAGCCCGCCCGGACCTGTAACATAGCCGCCCGCGCCCAGTACGCAGACAGGCTTCAGCTCGGCAAGCAGCTTTAGCGATTGCATAAGCGCGCGCGCAATACGGAAAGGTGCCTTGAGCAAATCCAGCTTGCCCTTGCCGCGCAGACCCTGAATATCGATGTAGTGGATCGGGAAACCGGCCTGCGGTACCAGGTCAACCTCAATACCTCGGCGAGTCCCCAACCAGTGCACCTCGTAGCCTTGGTCGCGCAGCATGCGTGCACAGGCCAGCGCCGGAAACACGTGCCCGCCGGTGCCACCGGCCATGACCAAAAATGTCTTAGCCATTGGACGCCTCCCGCAGCGCCTGCCGGCGCTCCCAATCAATGCGCAGCAACAGCCCCAGCGACACGCAGCACACCACCAGCGAACTGCCGCCATAACTGAGGAACGGCAAGGTCAGACCCTTGGTCGGCAGCAGCCCGATATTCACGCCAACGTTGATCAGCACCTGACCACACCACATGATGGCCAGGCCATAGGCCAGGTAAGCCGAAAACATCAACCCTGCGCGCTCCGCCCAAAGGCCGATGTACAGCGCGCGGATCGCAACGAAAATCAGCAGCGCGAACGCGGCCAGCGCGCCAATCATCCCGAGCTCCTCGGCCAACACGGAGAACACAAAGTCGGTATGCGCCTCGGGCAGATAAAACTGCTTCTGAATGCTGTTGCCCAGCCCCACGCCCAGCCATTCACCCCGGCCAAACGCAATAAGAGCCTGGGTCAACTGATAACCGGTACCGTAGGGGTCGTCCCAAGGGTTGAGAAAGCCGGTCAGGCGCTGCAGACGGTAGGGCTCGAAGGCGACCAGCAAACCGGCCAAGCCACCCAGCGAGCCGAACAGCAGAAGGAAGCGGAACAGACCAACACCGCCCAGGAACAACATGCCAGTGGCCGCGCCCATCAGCACCACGGTAGCGCCAAAGTCAGGCTCGATAATCAGCAACCAGGCCATGGGGCCCAACACCATGAATGGCTTGATAAACCCAAACCATTGCTCTTTAACTTCGTCCTGGCGGTGCACCAGATAGCCCGACAGGAAAACCACGGCAAACAATTTGGCCAGTTCTGACGGCTGCACGTTGATCGGGCCGACCGCAATCCAGCGCCAGCTACCATTCACTTCGCGGCCAATGCCAGGAATCAACACCGCTAGCAGCAAGGCAAAACCCAGGAACAACAGCGGGAAGCGGAATTGTTCCCAAACACGCACCGGGACTGCCAGGGTGACCGCCATCGCCAGCAGGCCAATCAGCAGATAAACGATCTGCCGATTCATGTAATACAGCGGGTCACCCAGGCGCCCTGCGGCGACTTCCATCGAGGCGGAGGTAACCATCACCAGCCCCAGCGCGAGCAGGCAAAGCGAGCCCACCAGCAAAGGCAAATCCATGTCGAAGCGGCGTTCGCCCAACAACGGCGCGCTGGCATCACGGGCGGTGGCGAGCCAGTTCATACGCTCAACCTCCCGACGGCGGCGACAAACAACTGGCCGCGCTGCTCAAAATTCTTGAACATGTCGAGGCTGGCGCAAGCGGGCGACAACAGCACAGCGTCGCCAGCCTGAGCCTTTTCGGCGGCCAGAGATACCGCTGCATCCAGCGTATCAACGCGGCTCACATCGAGGCCCGCAGGCAATACTGCAGCCAGTTTATCCGCGTCACGCCCCAGCAAAACCACGGCCCGGCAGTACTGGGCACAGGGCGCACTCAGCGGCTTGAAGTCAGCCCCTTTGCCGTCACCGCCAGCGATGAGCACGAGTTTCCCTGCAAGATCGCTACCCAGACCGGTGATCGCAGCCAGAGCGGCGCCCACGTTGGTCGCTTTGGAGTCGTCAAAATAGGTAACGCCAGCGTGCTCGCCCACCCACTGGCAGCGGTGCGCCAGACCGGTGAAGCGGCGCAGGGTATCCAGCATCGGCTGCATCGGCAGGCCCGCAGCGTGGCCCAAAGCCAGCGCAGCCAGAGCATTGGCGTGATTGTGCGCGCCGCGCATTTTCAGCTCACTAACCGGCATCAGGGCGCTGAACTCAAACGCCAGCCAGCTTTCACCCTCCTGCTCGATCAGGCCGAAGCCTTTGAAGTCAGGGCGCGACAGTCCGAAGGTCAGGCATGGCAGCTGGTCGGCTACCAGCGGGCGAGACAGCGCGTCATCACGGTTGACCACAATCTGCTCTGCGCCGCGAAAAATACGGTGTTTGGCCAAGTGATAAGCCGCCAGACCGCTGTAGCGGTCCATATGATCCTCACTGACGTTGAGTACGGTCGCGACCCGTGCGTTGAGGCGGTCGGTGGTTTCCAGTTGAAAGCTCGACAGCTCCAGCACGTAGAGCGCTGCGTTCTGGTCGAGCAGGTCCAGCGCCGGCGTACCCAAATTGCCACCAACGGCAACCGCCACCCCAGCCGCTGCGGCCATCTCGCCCACCAGTGTGGTGACCGTGCTCTTGGCGTTCGAGCCAGTGATAGCAACAATCGGCGCCTTGGCCTCGCGGGCAAAGAGCTCAATGTCACCGACGATGGACACCCCTGCCTTGGCTGCCGCCTGCAGTGCTGGCGTGGCCAGCGCCACACCCGGGCTTACCACCAACTCACCAGCAGAGCACAGCAAGGTCTCGTCAAGTTCGCCCAGATAAAGGTCCGCCATGGGCGCAAAGCGCTTGAGCTTATCCAGGCCCGGCGGGTTCTCACGGGTATCAACCACGGCAAACGGCAGGCCGCGGCCCGCCAGATAACGGGCGACCGAGAGCCCGCTGCTGCCGAGCCCGACGATAATCCGTTGTTTGTCCGTGGTAATCAGTGACACCCAAATATCCTCAACGCAGTTTCAGAGTGGCCAGACCGATCAGCACCAGTACCACGGTGATGATCCAGAACCGTACGATGACGCGCGGCTCAGGCCAGCCTTTAAGTTCAAAATGGTGATGAATCGGTGCCATGCGAAACACTCGGCGACCAGTCAGCTTGAATGACGCCACCTGCACGATGACTGACAGGGTCTCCACCACGAAAATACCGCCCATGATGAACAGCACGATTTCCTGTCGCACAATCACTGCAATGACGCCCAGGGCTGCGCCCAGCGCCAGCGCCCCCACATCGCCCATGAAGACCTGGGCGGGGTAGGTGTTGAACCAGAGGAAGCCAAGACCCGCGCCCAGCAGTGCACCGCAGAAAATGATCAGCTCGCCGGCGCCAGGCACATAGGGAATCAACAGGTATTCAGCAAACTTGGCGTTACCCGAGAGGTAGGCAAAGATACCCAGCGCACCGCCGACCATCACCGTCGGCATGATCGCCAGACCGTCGAGGCCGTCAGTGAGGTTGACCGCATTGCTGGAGCCGACAATCACGAAGTAGGTCAACACCACGAACAAAGCGCCCAGCTGAAATTCGACCTGCTTGAAGAAGGGTACGATCAGCGTGGTTTCAACCGGCGTCTGCGCGTGCATGTAAAGTATTACCGCTGCGACCAGACCGAACACCGACTGCCAGAAGTACTTCCAGCGTGACGGCAGGCCACGTGAATTCTTCTCGACCACCTTGCGGTAATCATCCACCCAGCCCACAGCGCCGAAGCTGAAGGTCACGCCCAGCACGACCCAGACGTACAGATTGCTCAGATCTGCCCACAGCAGCGTACTGATGCCGATGGCGACCAGGATCAGCGCGCCGCCCATGGTTGGTGTACCAGCCTTGGACAGATGCGACTGCGGGCCGTCGTTACGCACCGACTGACCTATCTGGCGGAAGCTGAGGGTACGAATCATCCAGGGGCCCAGAAACAAGGCTAGGGCCAGCGCCGTTAGCACACCCAGAATCCCGCGCAGGGTGAGGTACTGGAATACCGAGAAACCGGAGTAGTACTGCTGGAGAAATTCGGCAAGTAAAAGCAACATGTCAGTTGACCCTGTTTTCGTTATTTTGCGTGTCAACCGCAGCCGTTAGGCCGGCAACAACCTCTTCCATACCCGCGCTGCGCGAGCCCTTCACCAGCACCTGGGTGCTGATGTCCAGACGCCCCTTGAGCGCCTCGAGCAAATCCTGCTTGCTGGCAAATAACTGCCCACGTTCACCAAAGGCCTGTACCGCCAGGGATGACAGTGTGCCCACCGCATAAAGTGCATCCAGCCCCTGCTCTGCTGCGTACTCACCCACTTCGCGGTGGCTCGACTCTGCCCACTCGCCCAACTCGCCCATATCACCCAGCACCAGGATGCGCGTACCCTGAAGCCCGGCCAGCAAGTCGATCGCCGCTTTCACCGAAGCCGGGTTGGCGTTGTAACTGTCATCAATGATCTGCGCCCCAGCGATGCCCGCGACGCTATTGCCGCGACCTGCTACCGGTGGCAATACGCTCAGACCGGCGCTGATGCAGTCGAGCGACACACCCGCAGCCAGCGCTGCGCCGGCTGCAGCCAGGGCATTGGCGATGTTGTGCTGACCGCGCAGTTGCAGCTGAACCGACACCGCGCCCGCGGGCGTCTGCAGTTCAAATGCGGGGCAACCCTTTGCATCCATCTGAATGTTGTCGGCGCGCAGTTGCGCGGTAGGGTTTGTCAGGCTGAAAGAACAGGCTGTGCGCTTGCTGCCGAGCAACTGATACCACTGCTCGAACCAGGGGCTATCCAGATTCAACACCGCCTGACCGCCATCGGGCAGCTCGCTGACGATCTCGCCCTTGGCCTTGGCGATGCTCTCGGGGCTACCAAAACGGCCCACGTGCGCCATTTCGGCGTTGGTCAGCACGCTGATCTGCGGCTTGGCGAGACTCATGGTGTAGGCAATGTCACCTACTGCTGCCGCACCCATTTCGATTACCGCGAACTGGTGCTTTGCCTGAAGGCGCAGCAGCGTAAGCGGCACGCCAAGCTCGTTATTCAGATTGCCCTCGGTGGCCAGCACCAGACCAGCGCGACGCAGAATCGAGGCCAGCATTTCCTTGACGCTGGTCTTGCCACTGGAACCGGTGATCGCAATGACCTGCCCTGTATAGCTTTTGCGAACCAGCGCAGCGAGCTGGCCCAGCGCCAACTGGCAATCGTGTACCAGCAGTTGCGGCAGCTCATCGTCCACCAGGTATTCCACCATGGCGGCGGCGGCACCGTTCTCACGTGCCTGTGCAACAAAGTCGTGACCGTTGACCCGCGAGCCGGCCAGTGCAACGAACAAGCCGCCCGGCTGTACACCACGGGCATCAATGCTGACGCTGTCAAAATGGGTATCGACGCTGTTCATGGTGGCAGCCAGCGGTTTCAGCAGTTGGGACAGGCGGATAGCTTCAAGCATGCATCGCCTCCCATTGCTTCAGCGCCTGTTGCGCGTGTTCTATATCGCTGAAGGGATGGCGCACGCCTTCAATCTCCTGATAGGTTTCATGCCCTTTGCCGGCGAGCAGAATCACGTCGCCGACGCTCGCTGCGGCGATCGTCTCGGCGATGGCGGCAGCACGGTTGGGTATGACGGTGGCAGCGCCGCTGCGTTCCATCCCCAGGCAAATTTGCTCGATAATCTGTTGCGCTGGTTCGCTGCGCGGGTTGTCGCTGGTGACCACCACGGCGTCGGCGTGCTGTTCGGCGACTTTCGCCATCAACGGACGCTTACCCTTGTCGCGGTCGCCGCCGCAGCCGAAAACGCACACAACACGGCCACTGGCGTGCTCGTGCAGGGCAGACAGCGCTTTGTCCAGCGCATCCGGGGTGTGGGCATAGTCAATCACGACCAAGGGCACTGCGCCGCCGCCCAGGCGCTGCATGCGTCCGGCCGGAGGCTGTAGTTCTGCCGCCTGCTCGACGGCTTGTTCCAGCTCAACGTCCAGCGCCAGCAAACTGCCAATGACAGCGAGCAAATTGCTCAGGTTGAAGCTGCCAATCAGCGGACTCCGGAGCTCCAGGTCACGGCCTTGCGCATGCAGGCGGGCGCGGATGCCTTCGCTGCTGTAGCTGACGTCGCTGCAATAGAGTTCAGCTGAGCGATCAGTAAGGCTGTAACCGATTACCGGGCAGGTACACTGCACCGCCAACTCGCGACCAAAGCTGTCATCCAGATTGATCACCGCCGCGCGTAACGGTTGCTGAAACAGCAACGCCTTGGCTGCGCCGTACTGCTGCATGTCACCGTGGTAATCCAGGTGATCGCGGCTCAAGTTGGTGAACACACCCACGGCGAACGCTATCGCCGCCACCCGCCCCTGATCCAGCGCGTGCGAAGACACTTCCATTGCCACGTGGCTGGCGCCTTGCGCCAGCAGACGGGCCAACTGCGCCTGCGCCACCAGCGCATCCGGCGTAGTCATGCCGTGCTCTGTCAGCTGCCCCGGCATACCACTGCCCAAGGTACCAATGACGCCGCAGGGCTTATTGAGTAAGGCCAGCGCCTGCGCGAGCATCTGGCTGACGCTGGTTTTGCCGTTAGTCCCGGTAATACCTACCACCTGCAACTGCTGGCTGGGCTGCTGATAAAACACGCCAGCCAACGCAGACAGCCGCTGTTGCAAACCGGTAATGGCAACAACCGGAACCGACAACACCGGCAATGGGTAATCCGCTGGTTCGTAGGCCACCGCCGCCGCACCCGCAGCAACAGCCTGATTGATATAGTCGCGACCGTCCTGCTGCAGCCCGGGGACCGCAATAAACAAGTCGCCGGGGCGCACTCGGCGGCTATCCAGCGTCATGCCGCGGACATCTACATCCGCCTCGGTCAGTCCAAAAAACAGGTGCGCAAGCTTCATCCGCGCTCTCCTGTTACCGGGGGCATAGGCAGCTCTACCTGTTGCATGTCGCCGAGATTGTCCGGCGCCACATTCATCAGACGCAGGGCGTTGGACATCAGCCCGCTGAACACGGGAGCTGCCACCAAGCCGCCGTAATAGCCACCTTCGCTGGGTTCATCAATCACCACAGCGATGGCAATCCGCGGATCACTGCTGGGGCCGAAGCCGGCAAACAGGGAGCGATAGGAGTCTTCCTGATAACCCTTGCTTGAGGTGCTGGCTTTACGCGCGGTGCCGCTCTTGCCGGACACGTGATAGCCGGGAACGCGAGCGCGATAGGTGCCGCTCTCGGCCTCGATCACATTCTGCAGCATGCCTTGTACGGTCTTTGCTGCCGCCTCAGGCAGCACCTGCTGGCCGACCGGACGATCGTCCACGCGCAGCAGTGACATGGGCACCTTGCGCCCATCGTTGGCGAGGATTGAATAGGCCTGAGCCAACTGAACGGCAGTAACCGAGAGACCATAACCGTATGACAGCGCGGCAGTTTCCGCCGAACGCCACTCGCGGTAGCTCGGCAGCTTGCCGACGCGCTCTCCAGGGAAACCCAAACCGGTGTACTCGCCAAGCCCGACACTCTGCATGGCGTCGTGAACGACCTGACCGCCGATATCCAGGGCAACCTTGCTCATGCCCACGTTACTCGACTTGAGCAAAATCCCGCTCAAATCCAGCACGCCGCCCGGTGCGCGGGAGACGTCGCGAATGGTATAGCGACCAATGCGCATGGTGCCCGGATAGACATTGACCTGATCAGTTGGCTTCCAGCGACCGGTCGCCAGCGCCGCAGTCATGGAGATCGGCTTCATGGTGGAACCGGGCTCGAACACATCGATAATCGCGCGATTACGCATCATGCCCGGCTGCAGGTTGGAGCGGTTGTTCGGGTTGTAGCTGGGATGGTTGACCATAGCCAGCACCTCACCGGTGCGCACATCGAGCATCACGATCGAGCCGGCCTTAGCCTCGAACTTCTTCATCCCCTCACGTAGCTCGCGGTGCGCCAGGTACTGCAGACGCAGGTCGATCGACAGCTTGAGGTCATTGCCGGGGCGCGCGTTACTGATGACCTGCACATCCTTGATCAGGCGACCACGGCGATCCTGCAGCACCTGACGTTTGCCCGGGACACCCTGCAGCCACTGGTCATAGGCCAGCTCAAGCCCTTCCTGGCCTTTCTCGTCAACATTGGTGAAGCCCACCAGGTGAGCAGCCACTTCACCGGCCGGATAAAAGCGGCGATATTCCTCGATGCTGTAAACGCCATGCACCTTGAGCGCCATGACAGCCTCACCGTCCAGCGGTGTCATGCGCCGACGCAGGTAGATAAACTCCTTGTCGGCATTGGCTTTCAGACGCTCCGAGAAAGTCGACAGGTCGGTCCCCAGTACACGCGCCAATTCAGGCCAGTGTGCCTGCTGATCGATCAGCTGTGATGGATTTGCCCAGATGGTGAGTACCGGTGTGCTCACGGCCAGAGGCTCGCCATTGCGGTCGGTAATCTGCCCGCGGTGCGCCGGAATTGGCACATGCCGCACACTGCGCTTGTCACCCTGACTCTTGAGGAAACCCTCATCCAGCACGTGCAGCTCGGCAATCCGCCAGGCCACAGCGACGCAGCACAAGCCGAGCAGCGCGATCACCAGGCGAAAACGCCAGGGATATAGGCTACCGTTGGGCTTGAAACCGAATTTCTTCATGGCTGCACCAAGATCACATCGGCCGGCTCAGGCACGTGCATGCCCAACTGCTCGGTCGCGATACGCTCGATCCGGCTATAAGCAGTCCAGGTGCTTTGCTCCAGCACCAGGCGCCCCCATTCGGCCTGCGCTTTTTCGCGCACTTCAATCTGCCCAGCCAGCTCGTTCAGCAGCAGACGGCTCCAATGCGCGCTATAGGAAACCGCCAGCGCGCTGACCACCACCAGCACGCCAGCCAGCAACAGCCATCCGCTGCCGGCAGGCAGGTGGCGTTGTGGCTTGACGGACTGCTCAGTGGCGCTCATTAACGCTTCTCTGCAATGCGCAGCACGGCGCTGCGCGAACGTGGATTGGCTGACACCTCAGCGGCCGAAGGCTTGATCGCCTTGCCTACCAAGTTGACCGAAACAGGAATATCGATATCGCGGATGGGGAGGTCACGCGGCAAAGGTGCACCTTTGGCTTCACGACGCATGAACTGCTTGACCAGACGATCTTCCAGCGAGTGAAAGCTGATCACCACCAGCCGACCGCCGGGCGCCAAAACCTCCAGCGCAGCGCGCAAACCGTCAGCCAGATCATCCAGCTCACGGTTAATGAAAATTCGAATACCCTGGAAAGCACGCGTCGCCGGGTGCTTGCCCTTCTCCCAGGCCGGATTGGCTTCTTTGATAACCGCCGCCAGATCGGCGGTCCGGGTAAAGGGAGTCTGTGCGCGGCGGGTTACCACGGCGCGCGCCATGCGCTTGGAAAAACGCTCTTCACCGTACTCTTTGAGCACGGTGGCGATATCCGCCTCGGCGGCGCTATTAATCCAGTCCGCGGCGCTTTGCCCCAAACCGGGATTCATGCGCATATCCAGCGGGCCATCATTCAGGAAGCTGAAGCCGCGTTCCGGGTCATCCAACTGCGGCGAAGACACGCCAAGATCCAGCAATACGCCGTCAACCTTGCCGTGCAAACCCTTGTCCTTGAGCTCTTGCGCCATGTCGGCAAACGAGCGCTGCACAACGACAAAGCGGCCGTCTATGGCCGCCAGTTCGTTACCCGTCCGGATGGCTTCCGGATCTTTATCGAAGGCGACCAGTCGCCCCTCGGGCGCCAGCGCAGCAAGCAGCGCGCGGCTATGTCCTCCACGCCCGAACGTACCATCGACATAAAGCCCTGCAGGCTTTATGGCCAGACCTTCCAGTGCTTCGTTGAGCAACACACTAATGTGCTGGTAATTGGCTTGCGCGGTCATAGGCTCAAGGAATGCAGTTCAACCGGCAACTCGCCAGCTTCCTGCGATTCTTCCAGATAGGCACTGGTGGTGGCCGTCCAGGCCTCTTCACTCCAGAGCTCGAATTTATTGATTTGCCCAACCAGCATGACTTTCTTATCCAGCCCAGCGTGTTCGCGCAGCAGCGGTGGAATAACGAAGCGGCCGTTACTGTCCAGCTCCAGGTCGTTGGCGTTACCAATCAACAGGCGCTGCAGACGTTTAACTGCGGGATTCATGTTCGGCGCGGAGCGCAATTGCGCTTCAACCGCTTCCCATTCCTGCAAGGGGTAGATCCAGAGGCAGCGTTCCTCGAGTGCAATAGTCGCCACCAACTGACCGCCACAGGACTCCACCAAGCGGTCGCGATAGCGCGCAGGCATCGCGAGTCGCCCCTTGGCGTCCAGATTGATGGCGTTGGATCCCCGAAACACGCTCTTTACCTTCCCCTTTGGTTTTATGACGCTTGGCGCCAATATTTCCCACTTTTATCCACTTCGTACCACTTTGGCACACTATAGAAATGCGCCGATACAGCGTCAAGCGGGCATTTGAGGAAAAAAGCCTTGCAGAGCAGGGGTTTAGCAATAAAAAGGAGGGAATTACTTACAAAGCGGGAATAGGAGAAGTTACAAAGGAGAAACAAAGCAAACAGATCCCCTCACAACTTAAAGTGGATTATGAAGAGTAAGATTTTTTTGATCTAAAAGAGACGGGAGTCACAACGAGAAGAAAAATAAGAGTTGGCCTGTAAGCCGGGTTCTGTCGAGAACAGTCATTCCTCTGGGACCACCATCACTGGTGACCTCTAGCAACCTACCCGAATCCAGTGCGGGCCACACCAATGGATTCCTATTTGGTCTTGCTCCGAGTGGGGTTTACCACGCCACAGTCTGTTACCAGCTGCGCGGTGCGCTCTTACCGCACCTTTTCACCCTTACCGGCGCTTGCGCGCTTAGGCGGTTTGCTTTCTGCTGCACTTTCCGTAGGCTCACGCCTCCCAGGCGTTACCTGGCACTCTGCCCTATGGAGCCCGGACTTTCCTCCACGCCGATTCCCGAAGGAGCCAACACAGCGACTGTCCAGCCAACTCTTGGCGGCAAGGTTAGCTGCGTTCGCCAACCAGAGCAAGCAGAAAACACCGCACAGCACTCGGTCTCAGTCGCGCTGCTCGCCTCGCTGCAATGCCAACTGATAAAGCTGATTCTTGCGCTCGCCGGTGATCTGTGCAGCCAGGCGCGCCGCTTGCTTTACCGGTAGCTCTTGCAACAGCGCATCGAGAACGCGCTCAGCTTCCGCAGAAACCGCATCGACTGCCGGCGCGGATGCACCCTCCACCACCAAGACACATTCCCCGCGCTGCTGATCGCTATCACCCCGAACCCAATCTGCCAGCTCCGCCAGCGGCGCACTGCGCAGAGTTTCAAACGTCTTGGTCAACTCGCGGGCCAACACCACCCTCCGCTCGCCACCAAGGATTTCGCGCATATCATCCAGGCACTCCAAAAGGCGATGCGGCGCCTCATAGACCATCCAGGTACGCTGCTCCGCAGCGAGATCCTGCAGCCGTTGCCGACGTCCGTGCGACTTGGCAGGCAGGAAGCCCTCGAAGGCAAAACGGTCCGAAGGCAAGCCGGCTGCGCTAAGTGCAGCGATCAGCGCGCATGCACCGGGCAAGGGCGAGACTCTGACACCCGCCTCCCGCGCCTGCCGCACCAGATGATAGCCGGGGTCGGAGATCAGCGGCGTACCAGCATCAGAGATCAGTGCCAGGTCATCACCGGCCAACAGGCGTGCGACCAGCCGCTCACCCTTGTCACGCTCATTATGGTCGTGGCAGGCGGTCATCGGCGTGGCAATACCAAAATGCTGCATCAGCCGAGCACTGTGACGCGTGTCCTCCGCGGCAATCAGAGCCACTGAACGCAGCACCTCCAATGCGCGCGGCGTTATGTCCTGCAGGTTGCCGATAGGTGTGGCAACCACATAGAGCGTTCCGGTGCTGGTCGTCATAAAAACCCCGATAAGTAATCTGTGACGCATTGTACAGGAGCGTCAACCACCACTGCGATTGCCTGGAGATTGCCATGGGCCTTGGTTACAATGCTCACATTGATCATCTCAAGGGAAGCACTCTCGCTGCTACCCGCCGCGTAAGGACACCTCCGCATGCCCCGCACACTCCGCCTGTCCGCACTTAGCATTGCACTCAGCTGGCTGGTGGTTGGTTGCTCATCCCAACCGACCCAACTGGACGATTTACCGCGCACTCCCCAAGCCTCGGTAGATCAATTGCTGAAAGATGCGGATCGCGAGGAAGGTGCCGAGGCCGACCTGATGCGCCTTTACGCGGCTCAGGCCGCGATGCAGGCAGGCGATGCAGAACGCACCCAGCAGGTTCTGCAACGCGTGCCCCAAAGCAAATTACCGACCGAACAGCAGATCCGCTTCAGCGAGCTGCAGGCCCAAAGCGCTCTGGCCATGGGCGACAACGCTGGCGCGCTGCGCGCCATTCAACACCCCTCCATTCGGCAACTGGATAGCCGCCCATTGGAAGAACAACTGCGCGTGCAACAACTGCGTGCCAATATCTACGATGCGAACGAAAAGCCGATCGATGCTGCCCGCGAGCGCATGTTCATCAACAGCCTGCTACCCGTCAGCGCACAGAACAACAACCAGCAAGCAATCTGGGACAGCTTGGCACAGGCCAGCACACCAGCCCTGCAGCAGGCAGCCAATGCCGCGACAGGGGAGTTTGCCGGCTGGGTCCAGCTGGCATTGATCAACCGCCAGAACAGCAATCTGGATCTGCAGATTCAAGCATTACAGGCTTGGCGCGAGACCTACCCCAACCACCCTGCCAACAGCAAACTGCCCGAGGCGATGGAACAGCTACAGGAGCTGCAAGCCAGCCGCCCCACGCATATCGGCCTGCTATTGCCGTTCTCCGGACCACTGGCCAATGTTGCGCAAGCTTTGCGAGACGGATTTCTGGCTGCACAGTACCAGGCCCAGAGCCAGGGCATAGAACAGCCCCAGGTCACCCTGTACGACAGCACTCAGTACGTCGACGCACTGCAGGCGTTGAATCAGGCCAAGGCAGAGGGCGTGCAATGGATTATCGGCCCACTGGAAAAAGACAAGGTTGCCTATCTGGCCGGCCTGCCCGAGCTGCCACTGCCTGTGCTGTCGCTTAACTACAGCGAACAGCAGAGCAATAACGCGCTGACCTTTTACCAGTTCGGTCTGGCACCGGAAGATGAAGCCCGCTCGGCCGCCGTCCGCGCCTGGGAAGACGGGCGCCGACGCATGGCCACACTGACCACCAACGACGACTGGAGCCAGCGCGCCAATTTCGCCTTCAAGCAACAATGGGAAGCCCTAGGCGGGGAACTGCTGGGGCAGGAGATCGTCGACCAGCCAGCCACCGTCGCCAACCAGATGGGCGAACTGCTGAAGATCCGCCAGAGCGAGCGCCGCGCCAACAACATCCAGGGCATCCTAGGCGACGTGAAAGCACAACCCACTCCTCGTCAGGACCTGGATGCGCTCTTCCTCGCAGCCACACCGCTACAGGCCAGACAAATCAAACCCACACTGGCTTTCCAATATGCAGCAGACCTACCGGTCTATGCCACATCGCACTCCTATCAGGTGGACCCTAGCGGCACGCAAAACACTGATCTGGATGGCCTGCTGGTGGCAGAGACACCCTGGCTCCTGGATCAGGACGATCCGCTTTACTCGAGTGTTACCAGCAACTGGCCACAAGCAGCGGGCCCACTGGGCCGCCTCTATGCAATGGGCATAGACGCGCAGCGCATCTTCAGCCGCCTGCCGCAGATGCGCCAGTATCCGGATACGCGCATCGATGGTGCCACCGGCCTGCTCTCCCTTGGCCAAGGCGGACGCATTCAACGTGACCTGGCGTGGGGGCAGATCCAGGAAGGCCTGCTGGAACCCGCGGTGCTCGACGACCGCTTTTGATGCTGCGCTTTACGCCCAAGCAGCGTGTCGGCAATCAGGCCGAGGCCTTGGCTGAACAAATCATGCGCAAGGCCGGTCTAAGCTGTCTCGCGCGCAATTACCGGTGCAAGCAGGGCGAGCTTGATCTGGTCATGCGTGATGGGGATACAGTAGTATTTGTTGAAGTGCGTTACCGGCGCCACAACCGCTGGGGTGGCGCGGCGGAAAGTGTCAATCAGCCAAAGCAACAGCGCGTCATACTGGCAGCCCAGCACTTTCTTCTGCATCATCCGACGCTGGCCAACCGCCCCTGCCGCTTCGATGTCATTGCCGCCGAAGGCAATCCCGCGGATGCCGCTGACTACCAGTGGATCCGAGAGGCTTTCACTTGCTAGCGAGTTCCCCTATGGACATGCAACACAGAATCAGACAGCTGTTTACCGATAGCATCGAGACCAAAACCCGCGCCATGGATGTGCTCGGTCCAAGCATTGAGCAAGGCAGCCAAGCCATGGTCAATGCATTGCTCAACGAGGGCAAGATCCTAACCTGCGGCAACGGCGGCTCCGCCGGTGATGCACAGCACTTTTCCTCCGAGCTGCTCAACCGGTTCGAGCGCGAGCGGCCCAGCCTACCTGCAATTGCGCTGACTACCGATGCCTCGACCATCACTTCGATTGCCAACGACTACAGCTACGAAGAAGTCTTCTCCAAGCAGATTCGCGCCCTAGGCCAGCCGGGCGACATCCTGCTGGCTATCTCTACCAGCGGCAACTCGGCCAACGTCATGCAGGCTATCCAGGCGGCGCACGACCGCGAAATGCTGGTGGTTGCGCTGACCGGCCGCGATGGCGGCGCCATGGCCTCGCTGCTGCTACCCGAGGACGTGGAGATTCGCGTGCCGGCGCGTTCTACTGCACGCATTCAAGAGGTGCACCTGCTGGCCATCCACTGCCTGTGCGACCTGATTGACCGTCAATTGTTTGGGAGCGAGGAATGATCCGTCTGTTCGCTGTAACTGCTTTTGTATTACTGACCGGCTGCACCAGCGTGCTCACCGCAGCCCGCGACACCCCAATCGAGGACGATCGCGGCACCCGGACCCTTGGTAGCAGCATTGATGACCAGTTCATCGAAACCAAGGTCTCGGTCAACGTCAACAAGGCGCATCCCGACATCGAGAGGCAAGGACGCATATCGGTCACCAGCTATAACGGCGTCGTGCTTCTTGCTGGCCAAGTGCCTCGCCAGGAGCTCATCGCGTTAGCTGGCGAAGCCGCCAAAAACACCCAGCGTGTAAAAGTGGTACACAACGAGCTGAGCACCATTGCCCCGCTATCCCTGCTGGCACGCAATCAGGACGCACTGATAACCGCCAACCTCAAGGCGCGACTGCTGACTGACGGCAATATTCCGGGCAGTCGCATCAAGGTGGTCACCGTCGCCGGGGTGGTCTATCTCATGGGCTTGGTCAGCCAGGCCGAGGCCAACATGGCCGTCGCTGAAGCCCAGCAGGTCGGCGGTGTGCAGCGCATCGTCAAGCTGTTCGAATACATCAACTAAAGCATTTAAAAACCCACAAAAAAGCGCCACCTCCCAAACTGGGGATGGCGCTTTTTTGTACCGACTGAAAAGAGTGTCTACTTCACGACCTTCAATGCAGGCCGACCACTTTCCGGCTTAGTCGGCGCCTTGGCTGGGCTGTCGGCGCCGTCGCCAGGCCCAGGAGGGGGACTCAGCGGCTCCACCTCAAACACCATACCCTGGCCGTTCTCACGCGCGTATATGGCCATGACAGCCTCTGCCGGAAGCCATACCTGCTGCGCTACACCACCAAAGCGACCATCGAAGCAGATACGCTCATTATCCATGTCCAGATGGCGTACGGCGCTGGGCGACAGATTAAGTACTATCTGCCCATCTTCGACGAATCCTTCCGGCACCGCCGTACCCGGAAAACCGGCATTGACTAACAAATAAGGCGTGCACTGATTATCCAGAATCCATTCATACAGCGCTCGAATCAGATAGGGGCGACTGGAATTCATCTCCGTCATGCCTTGCTCCTCTGGTTGCGTCGAATGAGTTACTGCATTTCCTTCTCGGCAGCAGAAAGACTGGCGATAAAACCTTCACGCTGGAATACACGATCCATGTAATCCTGCAGAGGCTTTGCCTGCTTGGGCAACTCCACACCCAACTCCGGCAGGCGCCAGAGAATAGGTGCGATACAGCAGTCGACCAAGCTGAATTCATCACTCATGAAAAACGGCATCTCGGCGAATACCGGCGCGACACCTGTCAGGCTTTCGCGCAACTCTTTGCGGGCCTTGGTAACGGCAGCAGGCGCACTTTTCGCATCGACGATGAGATCCACCAGGCGGCACCAATCCCGCTGCACGCGATACATCAGCAGACGACTATTGGCACGCGCAACCGGATACACAGGCAGCAAAGGAGGATGCGGGAAGCGCTCATCCAGATACTCCATCATGATGTTGGGCTCGTAGAGCACCAGATCACGATCCAGCAGCGTTGGCACGCTGTTGTAAGGGTTGGTTTCAGCCAGCTCTTGCGGGTGATTATCAGGCTCTACATCAACCACATCGACGGTGACACCCTTCTCCGCCAGTACGATACGTACGCGGTGACAGTAGTGATCACGTGGATCGGAGAAAAAAGCCATCGAAGAACGCTTGTTGGCGGTGACGCCCATAAATCAACCCTCATCCTTTAGCGGACTGCGGCAAGCACACTGAATGCAGCATGAAACACAAGAAAACGCGAGCCTCTGCTCGCGCAAACGAAACGGCATTATACCCTAGAAACAAGTGCGCGCCCCAAAGGGCGCGCACCGATCATCAGCAAATACCGGCTGTCAATGCACGTCGCGCCAGTATTCCTTCTTCAGCAGGTAAGCAAACACGAACAGGAAGGCCAGATACAGCAGAACATAAACACCAATGCGCTGACGCTCGAGCTTGACCGGGTCGGCCGAGTAGGCAAGGAAAGTTACCAGATTCTTCACCGTGGTATCGAACTCCTCCTCGGATTGCGTTCCGGTCTCAGGCACGATAGTCAGAACATCACACTGCTCTTCCTTCATGACGTCGCCCGTCAGCGTATCGCGCATGACCTTGCCGTCGTGATTTTTTACCGGCATGGCCTTGCAACCTACAACCTGACGCCCCTGCAGTTCGGCCATCACGTTAGGCATGCCCACATTCGGGAATACCTTGTTGTTGACCCCCAAAGGACGCTGCGGATCTTCGTAGAAGGTACGCAGGTAGGTGTAGAGCCAGTCGGCGCCACGTACACGCGCCACCAAGGTCAGATCCGGCGGCGCTGCACCGAACCAGGTCTTGGCGTCATCATGGCGCATGCCGTTTTTCATGTGCTCGCCAATCAGGGTGCCCTCAGTGAACACCAGATTATCCAGCATCAACTGCTCCGGTATTCCCAGATCGTTGGCGACGCGCTCATAACGCTGGTATTGCGCTGCGTGACACCCCATGCAGTAGTTGACGAAAGTGCGCGCGCCATCTTGCAACGCGGCTTTGTCAGTGAGGTCAATATTAGCCTCATCCAACTCGACGCCGTGTCCGCCAGCAGCCATGGAGACCGCCGGAACCAGCGCAAAAAGCAGGGCAATCAATTGTTTTTTCATCAGCCAGTAACCCTCTCCGGAACCGGTTTGGTCTTCTCCATGCTTGTATAGAAAGGCATCAGGATGAAGAACGCGAAATACAGTACGGTGCAAACTTGCGATAGCAAGGTCAGTGTTGGAGTAGAGGGCACAGCACCCAGAATCCCGAGAATCACGAAGACCACGCAGAATACGAACAGCGCAAGCTTGCTCATCCAACCCTTATAACGGATTGAACGAACCGGGCTACGGTCCAGCCAAGGCAGAACAAAGAGCACCGCAATTGCTGCACCCATGGCGACAACGCCAGGGAAAGCCGAGCCCGCAATAGAGGGCACCGCACGCAGAATCGCGTAAAAAGGTGTGAAGTACCACACCGGCGCAATGTGGTCAGGCGTTTTCAACTGGTTGGCCAGTTCGAAGTTCGGCTTCTCCAGGAAATAACCACCCATTTCAGGGAAGAAAAACACGATCCCGCAGAAGATGAACAGGAAGACCACAACACCGACGATGTCCTTCACGGTGTAATAAGGGTGGAAAGCGATGCCGTCGAGCGGCTTGCCGTTCTCATCCTTGTACTTCTTGATGTCGATCCCGTCCGGATTGTTGGACCCAACTTCGTGCAGCGCAATAATGTGCAGCACAACCAGCCCCAGCAATACGATCGGCAGCGCAATGACGTGCAGCGCAAAGAAGCGATTCAAGGTGATACCGGAAATCAGGAAGTCACCACGTACCCACTGCGCCAGATCAGGACCAATGAACGGGATAGCACCGAACAGGGAAATAATTACCTGGGCCCCCCAGTAGGACATCTGCCCCCACGGCAACAGGTAGCCCATGAAAGCTTCACCCATCAGCACAAGGTAGATCATCATACCAAACAGCCAGATGAGCTCGCGGGGCTTCTGATAAGAGCCGTACATCAAGCCACGCAGCATGTGCAGATACACCACCACGAAGAATGCAGAAGCACCGGTCGAGTGCAAATAGCGCAACAACCAGCCATATTCCACGTCCCGCATGATGTATTCGACTGAAGCGAATGCACCATCGGCGGAGGGCTCATAACTCATGGTCAGCCAGATACCGGTGATCAACTGGTTAACCAGTACCAGCATCGCCAGAGAGCCGAAGAAATAAAAGAAATTGAAGTTCTTGGGAGCGTAATATTTGGTCAGGTGATCTTCCATCACCTGATTGACCGACATCCGCTCATTGACCCACTGCATCAACTTATTCATCAAGCGCTCTCCTGATCCACGCCGATCACAATAATGTCATCAGACTCGTAGTTATAAGGAGGCACTGGCAAGTTCAGCGGTGCGGGCTGCCCCTTGAAAACGCGGCCAGACATATCGTAGTGCGAGCCATGGCAAGGGCAGAAGTAGCCACCTTTCCAGTCGGCGCCCATGTCAGCAGAAGCGACTTCCGGCTTGAACAACGGAGAGCAGCCAAGGTGCGTACACACACCCATGACGACCAGCAGCTCAGGCTTGATCGCCCGGGTCTTGCCATCAACATAATCCGGCTGAGAGGAGGCTTCGGATTGCGGATCAGCCACCTCGGAATCGGTGTCATCCAGCAGAGCGATCGCTTCAGGCGTACGATGAGAGACGAATACTGGCTGACCGCGCCATTCAACAACGATCTGCTGCCCCAGCTCGATCTTGCTGATATTCACCTTCACCGGCGCACCAGCCGCTTTGGCTCTGGCGCTCGGGAACCAAGATCCCACAAAGGGGACTGCTACCCCTACTGCTCCGGCGGCACCTACCACACTCGTGGCGGCCACCAGGAAGCGACGCCGGCCATTATTCACGCCGTCATTACTCATCCAGTCGTCTCCCATCAGCTAATTTCAGACCTTTTCCAAGGCCTTTTTCAAGTTTTATACTGCCTGCACAAAATGAAACCGATGGTAATGAAAAACCCCTTTTTTGACAAGGTGATATCCACTTCCAAGGCAGGCAGACACTATACCGAATGCCGCGCCATTCAACCGCTTCAGACAGCATAGTTCATTGCGACACCTTGCCGCAGACACAAAAACGCCCGGCACTTCCAGCGGAAGCCCGGGCGCTTTGAACGGCAAAAGCCGATTAACGCTTGGAGTACTGAGGACGCTTACGCGCTTTACGCAGACCCACTTTCTTACGCTCAACTTCACGTGCGTCACGGGTAACATAACCCGCTTTACGCAGTGCGCCGCGCAGAGTCTCATCATACTCCATCAGTGCACGGGTAATACCGTGACGGATGGCGCCAGCCTGGCCAGAGATACCACCGCCGCTGACGGTAACGTACACGTCAAACTTCTCGGTGCTCTCGGTCAGCTCAAGCGGCTGACGAACAACCATGCGAGCAGTTTCGCGACCGAAGAACACGTCGATGCTGCGGTTGTTGATAGAGATGTTGCCAGAACCCGGACGCAGGAATACGCGAGCGGTGGCGGTTTTACGACGGCCGGTGCCGTAGTTCTGTGTCGCCGACATAGTGAACTCCTGTTAGATCTTCAGTTCTTGGGGTTGTTGTGCAGCATGCGGATGAACTGAGCCTTTGTAGACCTTCATCTTGCGATACATGGCACGACCCAGAGGGTTCTTCGGCAACATACCTTTTACGGCACTCTCAATCACACGCTCAGGAGCACGCTGGATCAGCTTCTCGAAGTTGATCGACTTGATACCGCCCGGGAAACCGGAGTGGCTGTAGTAGATCTTGTCCTGAGTCTTGTTACCGGTCACATGCACTTTCTCGGCATTGATGACTACGATGTAATCACCGGTATCGACGTGCGGGGTGTATTCGGGCTTGTGCTTACCGCGAAGACGTGAAGCAATCTCGGTAGCGAGACGACCCAGGGTCAGACCATTGGCGTCAACTACGTACCAATCACGTTTTACGGTTTCAGTTTTTGCGCTGAAGGTTTTCATTAATCCTAGCCTCAGAGGCCGCTCTATAAAGAAGACGGCGAATCTTACAGAATGAAATGTGTTTTTACAAGACAACAAAGCCTAGAACAGACACTCAGTGGGGGCTGCGTGGGTCTGGGTGGCATCTGCGCTGTAAACAACAACGACAGGCTAGGCATCCTGTCGAAAGTGGCGGGCATTATGCCAAGGCGTTGAAAAAATACAACCTTTATTTGGATCCATGGTCAATAATGAGCCCACACTTCGGCAACCAAGGAGCACGCCATGCAATACCGCCCCCTCGGCCGCACCAATCTGAAAGTCAGCGCCCTTTGCCTCGGCACCATGACTTGGGGTGAGCAGAATTCGCAAGCTGATGCTTTTGCCCAAATCGACCGCGCGCGCGATGCAGGCGTCAACTTTATCGATACCGCGGAAATGTACCCAGTTCCGCCCAAGGCAGACACCTACAGCGCTACCGAAAGCATCATCGGCAACTTCTTCCAGCAGCGCGGCGAACGCGATAAGTGGATACTGGCCAGCAAGATTGCCGGCCCCGGCAATGGCTTGAGCTACCTGCGTGACGGTCGCACCCGCTTTACCCGCGAACATATCGACAGCGCACTGGACGGTAGCCTGCAGAGACTGCAGACCGACTATATCGATCTCTATCAGTTGCACTGGCCTGATCGCCGCACCAACTTCTTTGGCCAACTGGGCTATCAGCACCACGTCGACGACGAACTGACCCCGTTCGAAGATACACTCGACGCGCTGGACCGACAGGTAAAAGCCGGCAAGATTCGCCACATCGGCTTATCCAACGAAACGCCCTGGGGCGTTAGCCGGTTTCTGCAGCTGGCCGAAGCCCGTGGCTGGCCGCGCGTGGTCTCGATTCAAAACCCCTACAACTTGCTGAACCGCACCTATGAAATCGGCTTGGCAGAAATGTCGATGCGCGAGCACTGCGGACTACTGGCTTACTCTCCCTTGGCCTTTGGTGCCCTTACCGGCAAATACCTCAATGGCCTCAAGCCCGAAAAGGGTCGCCTGACACTGTTTACCCGCTTCAACCGATACAGCAACCCGCAAGCCCAGAAGGCCTGCGCGCGTTATGTCCAACTGGCACGCGACCATGGTCTCGATCCGGCCCAAATGGCGCTGGCCTTTGTAACGCGCCAGCCCTTTGTTACCAGCAACATTATTGGTGCCACCAACATGGACCAGCTCAATCGCAACCTGAGCAGCGTCAACATGGGGCTGACCGACAGCATCCTGCAGGCGATCGCCGAGATTCACCAGAGCCAGCCAAACCCCGCCCCGTAATACCAAGCTCCCCCTCTGGCACATGATCCTCAAGCGAGGATCATGTGCTTGACCGCACCCCTCAGCGCAAGCCACACTCTGGACACAACACGGCATTTCTGCCGCGCTTGGCCGATACAGCACAGCAAGATAATACGCATGCCCGCCTCAGCTCCAGCTCCGCATACACTGCAGCAGGTCGCCATCCTCGCCACCGACTGCACCATCGCCTCTACTGTCATGCAGGCAAAAGACTTCTTTTATATGGCCAGCCTGAACGACGGCCGCCAGCGCGGCCTTGGCCTGACCCCCAGCTTCAGCACTCTGATAGCCGCGCCCGACGAACGCCCGGCGACCAGTTTCAGCCAAGATCCGTTGCCGGTGCAGACGCGTATCGACCAGACCGCGCCGCAGTTGATCATCCTGCCGGCATTCTGGGGTAACTTCGACGAGTTACTGACCCGCTACCCGACTGTACTACCCTGGCTCAAGACCGCCCACGCTGAAGGCGCGCTGATCGGTGCCGTGGCCAACGGCGCCTTTTGGGCTGCAGCGGCCGGACTGCTCGACCACCGCGAAGCCACCACCTACTGGCGCTACTACAGTGAGTTCAGCGCGCGCTTCCCAAAAGTGGAGCTGCAACGTGACAAGCACCTGACCGACGCTGGTGCCGTACTCTGCGCAGCGGGCATTAGCTCCGGGCGCGACCTTTTTGTGCATCTGGCCGAACGGCTTTGCGGCCCAGGAGTGGCGCAGACTGTCGCGCGGGATGTGTTCTACGAAGTTCAGCGCAGCTACTCACCCGGGGTGATCGGCTTCGGCGGGCAGAAAATGCATCAGGACCTGGCAATCCTGCAGATTCAACAGTGGTTGGAAGGACATTTTGCGGAGAAATTCCGCTTTGAGGATGTAGCCAGCCGGCATGGCATGAGCATTCGCAATTTCATGCGGCGCTTTCAGCAGGCCACCGGCGACAAACCCCTGCAATATCTGCAGCGGCTGCGCATTGAAATGGCCAAAGCGCTGCTCAGCACCAGCCGGCAAAGTATCAAGACCATCAGCTACGATGTAGGCTACGACGACGCCAGCTTCTTTGCGCGGCTGTTTCGCCAGCACACCGAGCTATCCCCCAACCAGTACCGCCGCCAGTACCAGCGCCAGAACGAGGAATGATCAGGGCTTGTGCGCACGAGCCAGAAACTCGTGTGACTGCATTTCCAGTAGCCGGCTGAGAGTGCGTTGAAATTCAAACTCCAGCCGACCACCGGTATACAAATCCTTGAGCTCAACCTCTGCCGAAATGATCAGCTTGACGTTGCGGTCATAGAATTCATCCACCAAATTGATGAAGCGACGCGCCATGTCGTCCTTGCTGCCACCCATCTGCTCGACGTTGGCAATCAATACCGCGTGAAAGATACGACCCAGTTCAATGTAGTCATTCTGACTGCGCGGACCATCGCATAGCGCACGAAACTCAAACCAGGCAACGTCTTCACAGACTCGGAGCGACTTGATCCCCCGGTTTTCGATCATCAGCTCTTCGCCTTCAACCACCTCATCCATATCGGGGACCAGGCTATCAAAGCTGCGCCGCAAGCTGGCATTGGCCTCACAATCGAGCGGCCAGTGATAAAGCTCGGCCTGTTCCAACGCCCGCAGACGGTAATCCACTCCATTGTCGACGTTGACCACCTCGGTCTGACTGTTCAGCAACGCGATCGCCGGCAGGAAGCGCGCGCGCTGCAGACCATCCTTGTACAGACCGTCCGGAACAATATTGGAGGTCGCTACCAGAGTTACGCCTTGTGCGAAGAGCTCCTCCATCAGACTGCCGAGAATCATCGCATCGGTAATATCAGAGACAAAAAACTCGTCAAAACAGATCACCCTAGCCTCTTCAGCAAAACGCGCCGCGATCAGCTTGAGTGGATCCTTCTTGCCCTTCATCACCTTGAGTTCCTGATGCACGCGCTGCATAAAGCGATGAAAGTGCGTGCGCATCTTGCGCTCGAAAGGGAGCGCATCAAAAAAGGTATCGACCAGATACGTCTTGCCGCGGCCTACGCCGCCCCAAAAGTACAGCCCCTTCACCGGCTCGGGCTTTTTGCCGCGCAAGCGACCGAGCAACCCGGGCTTGGCCTGCTCACTGGCGATCAGCTCATCAAACAGACGCTGCAGATGGCGAACTGCCTTTTCCTGGGCTGGGTCATGGAAGAAGTCCGGACGCTGAAGGTCCGCCTTGTAACGCTCAAGGGGAGACATACGCTGTTACCAAAGGGAGTACGACGGGTGCGATACTCTACTCGCCCGCTCCCACCTTGGCAATCGGGCAGCTAGCCAAGGGCCTGCTCAACCGCGGCCTTCAGCGGAACTAACTGGCCGTGAAAGAAGTGCCCCGTGTCGGCAAAACGTTGCACCGTCGAGCCGGCCTCATTCGCGAAGGCAGCGTAGACCGCCTCTGGCGCGACCACGTCATCTGCTTCGCCCATCATCACGACCGCAGGCCCAGCTAACGGTTTCAAATCGGCAAAACGCTGCTTTTCCACTGAAGGCGCCACCAAGATCAACCGCTGCGGCCATGCCGCCAACGCCGAGGCCGCGGCGGCGGCCACATAACCGCCGAAAGAAAATCCCAGCAGCCAGAGCGATTCCATCTGCAGTTCGCGGCGAGCCCAATCGATGACGGCAATGCAATCATCTACCTCGCCAACGCCGTAATCGTGCTCGCCAGCGCTGTTGCCAACCCCGCGAAAATTGAAGCGCAAGGTCGTCGCCCCCTCGTCGCGGGCGGCGCGCATCAAGGTGTGCACTACCTTATTGTGCAGCGTCCCACCTTGCACCGGGTTGGGGTGACAAATGATCGCAACCAGGCCTGGACGCTCACCACGGGTGAGGATGGCTTCCAGCGGCCCTGCCGGCCCTTCGATGACTACCTGCTCTTCGCCTGGACGGCTCATGGCGTTCTCCGTGACTACTACTGCATGAATGGCGTCGCACATGCGGAACTGCCGACAACGCCGGCGCTCCAAGTAGGATATTCTGACCTCAGGCCACCGCCACTGGCAAGCTGCACGCCTGCTGTAGCCAAGACCACGCAGAGGACGCCGAATAGAACGCTCGGTAGCGATATAGACACTAGCCTTGGCCAGTAAATGTCGTTACCGTAAGACCATGCTCTGACAGCAAAAGTACCATTGCCTGGCAGCATCAACCGATAGACGAGGGACCCAAGGTGGAAGCAAGCGAGAATCTCTGGATAGCAACAGCCATTGCCCTGGCAGTAGGCGTCATCATCGGCGTAGTACTGGCCCAAGTGTCGCGGCGCGTCAGCGGCGGCAACTCATCCAGCTCCCAGGCTCAGCTAGAGAGTCTGCAACTACGCTTTGAAGAGTATCAGCAAGAGGTTGCCGCGCACTTTAAAACCACGGCAAATCTGGCTGGCCGCCTCAATCGCAGCTATCAGGACATTCAGGAGCACCTGACCCACGGCGCCATGGAGCTTGCTCCCGACGACATGACGCGCCAGCGCCTGCTCGCCGCCTTGGATCAGGATGCCCCCATTGCGCCCGGCAGCCGCAAGCAGCATGAAGGCGCCTTCGACAGTCTCGAACCACCACGCGATTACGCCCCCAAGGACGGTGCCGGCCCCGGCACCCTGTCCGAAGACTACGGCATCAAGCGCAAGCCCTGAGGCCATGACCCGCGCTGACATCAGCGCGGGCAACCCACTCCATGCCGATACCCGAAACCGCCTTCTTCAGCCTGCCCAAAGCCCCCTCTGACTCGTTACGAATCGCCGGTGACTGGACCCTCCAGCACTACGCCGAGTTACGCGATTTGATCGCCCAGGTTCCTGCGACCGAGCGCCAGGCCTTCAGCGCGGTAGACCTCAGCGGGCTGGCGGGATTGGACACAGCCGGCGGCCAGCTACTGGCAGAATTGCTGGGCCCCGAGCAGCTGCAGCAAGCAACGCAGAACAGCGCTGATCTGAGCCGCGAGCGGCGCACCCTACTGCAGCGCATCGCCAGCAGCTGCGGTGACCAACCGGACCCCACAAAAAAAGAGCCGCTGCTGCTGATTTCCCTGCTTGAGCGTATTGGCGCCTCCATGGCCGGTCTCTACGCCCACGTGATCGAGCTGCTGGGCTTTATCGGACTGACACTCAGCAGCCTGGCGAGAAACCTGTTACGGCCCGGTAACTGGCGGCTGACTGCGATAGTCGCGCAGATCGAACAGACCGCGTTCAATGCCATCCCCATCGTTGCGCTGCTGACCTTTATGGTGGGCGCCGTGATCGCGTTTCTCGGCGCCACCGTGCTGGAGTCCTTTGGCGCAAGCATCTACACAGTTGATCTGATTGCCTTCTCTTTTCTGCGTGAATTTGGCGTATTGCTGACTGCCATTCTGATGGCCGGCCGCACCGCCAGCGCCTTCACCGCACAGATCGGTTCGATGAAAGCCAACGAAGAAATCGACGCCATTCGAGCACTGGGACTGAACCCGCTGGAGATTCTGGTGTTGCCACGCGTGCTGGCACTGCTGATCGCCATGCCCGCGCTAACCTTCATCGCCATGCTCTCCGGCCTGTTTGGCGGCGCCATGGTCTGCGCAATGTCGCTGGATATTTCGCCGACCATGTACCTGAGTATGCTGCACCAGAACATCGAGCTCAGGCATTTTCTGCTCGGTATTGCCAAGGCGCCGGTCTTTGCCTTCCTGATCGCCGTCATAGGCTGTCTGGAGGGTTTCAAGGTCAGCGGGAGCGCTGAATCTGTTGGCGAGCACACCACTTCCAGCGTGGTGCAGTGCATCTTCGTGGTTATTCTGGTCGATGCGCTGGCGGCCCTGTTTTACATGGAGATGGGCTGGTGAGCGCACAGACACAAAACAAAGAGCCGCTGGTTGCGGTGCGCGGCCTGGTCAATCGCTTTGGTAGCCAAACCATTCATGACCAGTTGGACCTGGACATCTACCCGCGCGAAATTCTCGGTGTAGTCGGTGGCTCCGGCACCGGTAAATCGGTGTTGCTACGCTCCATTGTAGGTCTGCGCCGTCCCAATGCAGGCTCGGTCAAGGTGTTTGGCAAGGACCTGCAAACATTGTCGCCGGAACAGCGCTCGCAACAGGAGCGCCGCTTTGGCGTGCTGTTTCAGGCCGGCGCGCTGTTTTCCTCGCTGACCGTACTGGAAAACATCGCCCTGCCATTGATTGAGCACGCAGGCCTCAGTCGCCCGGATGCAGAGCATCTGGCGCGCATGAAGGTGGCGCTCACCGGCCTCCCGCCAGAGGCTGGCGACAAGTACCCCTCAATGCTGTCTGGCGGCATGGTCAAGCGCGCCGCACTCGCCCGAGCCCTGGCGCTCGACCCGGATATTCTGTTTCTGGATGAGCCGACCGCCGGCCTGGACCCGATCGGCGCAGCCGCCTTTGACCAGTTGATAAAAACCCTGCGTGACGCCCTCGGACTGAGCGTCTTTCTGGTCACCCACGACCTCGACACCCTCTACGCCATCTGCGACCGCGTTGCGGTACTATCGGAAAAACGCGTATTGGTGGCCGATAGCCTGCAGCGCGTAAGCGCGACGGACAACGCCTGGATTCAGGACTATTTTCATGGCCCCCGCGGCCGAGCAGCCGCCGCCAGCCACCAAGCCCTTACCCCGGAGTCTAACTAGACCATGGAAACCCGCGCCCACCACGTACTGATTGGGCTGTTTACAGTGCTCTCGGCACTCGCCGCCATCAGCTTCGCCATCTGGATGAGCAGTTCCAGCACCAGCAGCGAGTACCGTTACTACACCGTGCTGTTCAAACAGGCGGTCACTGGTTTGTCACGCGGCAGCGCCGTGCAGTTCAGCGGCATTCGCATTGGCGACATCACCGAATTGACGCTCGACAAAGAAGATCCGCGCAAAGTGCGCGCGCGCATTCGCATTGATCCCAGCGTACCGATCAAGCAAAGCACTACGGCGAGCCTGTCTTTCACTGGCATTACCGGCAACTCAGTGATCGAACTGAGTCACGACAAGTTGAATAGTCCGCCCCTAGAGGGCGTGAACGGCGAGGATCCGGTGATTCCGGCCAAACCTTCGCCCATCTCCAGCCTGCTGGCCAACGGCGAAGACCTGATGACCAACATCAACAAGTTGATTGTCAGTGCCCGCGATATTCTGTCCGAGGAAAACGTCGAGCACCTGAGCCAAACCCTGGAAGGGCTACACCAGGCCACTGATAGCATCTCCAACCCTGACGGCAACTTGCAGCAACTTCTGGTTGAACTGACCGAAACCAGCCGCGCCGCCAAGGCCGCGCTGGAGCAAAGCAATCAACTGATTGCCAATGCGGATCGTTTGGTTACCCATCAGGGTGCGCAAACCCTCAACAGCGCGGAAGAGGCAATGGCCTCAGTTGCCAAGTCGAGCGCCACCCTGGAGCAGATCCTGACCGACAACCAGGCGGCGTTCTCAAGCGGCATGCAGGGACTCGGTCAACTTGACCCGGCTATCAACGAATTGCGTTCAACGCTCGCCGAACTGCGCCTGCTGACGCGGCGCCTGCAGGACGATCCCGCCCGCTTTTTGCTGGGGCGTGAGAACAAACAGGAGTTTCAACCATGATTGCCCATCGCATGCTGCAGCTCGGTGCCGGCACCTTGCTACTCAGCCTGGCCAGTGCCTGCTCTGTGCTGCCCGAGGCAGAGCCGATTACCTTCTACCGGCTACCGAGCCCGCAGTTAACAGCGAGCCAGGCACAGCCGCTACCTCTTTCGCTGCGGATCACAACCCCCGACGCCAGCTACGCATTACAGGCCCCGCGCATCATGGTCAGCCCGGATGAAAACACCCTCAACAGCTATCAGGGCGCGCGCTGGACCGACCCCAATCCTGCCCTACTGCGCGAGCACCTGATTCAAGCATTCCAGCAAGAGGGTAGCTTCGCCACAGTCACGAACGAAAATCAGGCCTTGGAAAGCGACGTCCACCTTTACAGTGATTTGCGACGTTTCCAGACGGTTTATTTGAACGGCAAGCCGCAGGTCAACGTGACACTGGATGCCAAGCTTGTCGACCCCTCCACACGCCGCGTCATCGCCGCCAAGCACTTTCAGCTGGAGCAGTCGTTGGATGATCCACAGGTACCGGCGGTAGTGAAAGGACTGGGCGCCGCATCAGATCAGCTGGCGCGCGAGCTGATCAGTTGGAGCCGCATTGAGCTTGCCACCATGCAACCGGCGCAGAGCCAACAGCCGCAGTAGCGCCATCCAGTGACTCAGCTGCCGCCCTGACGGGCGGCAATCTCATCGGTCAGCCCGCTGGCCGCAAGACCCCACGCTCCCGGAACAGCGCCGAGGTGCGCACCGTCACATCGCTCTGGAACGCCTTCTCGTAATCCACATCCAGCACATAGGCCTTGGCCCGCAAGCGAATAGCGAGGCGCTCGGCCACCTGTACTTCTTCAATCGCAAAGGTCACCGGCTTCTTCAGGTAGGCAAATCGGCTAGTGACGATCACTTGGCGGGCGATGTCCTGCGCCTGCTGGATGTCGGCATCGAGCGCCAGATGGAAGTCGGTGACGACCATCATGTCCATCGCACCGAGGTTACCCGAGGCCACCACATCGGTGATAAAACGCGAGTTCGGGATAGTGACGATGTTGTCGTCCAACGTACGCAAGCGGACTGTGCGCAGGGTAATCGCCATGATCTCGCCATACACATTATCAAACGTCACGCGATCACCGACCTGAAACGGGCGATCAAACAGCAGGATCAAACCGGAAATCAGCGAGGCAGCGACGTCCTTGAGAGCAAAACCTACCGCGACCGCAGCGGAGCCACCGATAGCAATCAGAAACTCCTGCGGCGGGCGCAGCACACCCACCACCAGCACCACCGCGCCGATGATGTAAAGCACGAAGCTGAGCAAGGTGGTGAGCTGCATGATCGCAAAGCGGCGCGACGGGAACCGCGTCATCACCCGCCCCATCATGTGGCGGATCAACCAATTGATCAGCCACAACACAAAGATGCAGAAGAACAGCAGGAAAATGGTCCCTGCGTTGAACATATCTACGAAGGTAGATAGCTGACTGGCAAGATTGTCGTCATTCATGCAACAGGTTCTTCCTGGCCAGAAGCCTCATGATGGGAGGGTACCAGAGCGGTACGATGCGATAACGCTTGTTCTCCGAGCGCTGCAGAAAGCCAGCGTCGTAGCCAGTCTTCAGCGCGGCTCGAACCACTCGCTCCGGCAATGCCGTCACCGCAACCAACTCGTCGCTGGTCATATTTTCATGAATCATTATGGCCGCGTACGCGAAATGCAGGTCGTTATCCAGCTGCTCAAGCGCCGCAGCGGAGACCTCGTCCGGCAGCCCCACTACAACCGTATTGCCCTGCAGATGAATGGAACGCAGCCAAAGCCGCAGCGCCAGTAGCGGATTACCCTGACAGGCATCCCACAGCAGGCTGAAATACAATTGCTCGGCGTTACGGATATTGCCAGCCTCAGGGCCGCGGGTAGCGAGCAGGATATCGTCGTAGCGGATCTTGTAGCCGCTCAGATGATTGCGCGAAAGGATCAGCGAGCGTACTTCGTTCTGTGACCAGCGACGGGTCGTGCGGACCTTGCGGAACTGGTAATCCCCACCGTAGATATTGCTCAGATAGGCCCAGCTCTGGTTATTGATGACCACCAGCCAGAACACGTTCTCAATGCGCGTGTTGACCAAGCCCAGCAGCGTCTCCCAGCCACTCATCCCGCCCACTCGGCGCAGGAACAGGTTTTGCGCGTTATCCAGAATGATCAGCGTGGGCTGCCGTTCGGCATCGGTACGCACCAGCGCCGGTGGCCCCGCAGCAAGATCGCACTGCAGCGCTTCACCCAGCAGCGACAACATCTCTTCACGGGTACAGAGCTTGTCAGCCACATCGCAAAGGCGCACCTGAAAATCGTCCTGCTCGTCGCCAAGGTCCTGTATCAACTGCTTCAACACCGCGGACTTGCCGGCGCCACGCGGACCGGTCAAAAGCAGCGAGTTCTCGCTGCTTTTATCGCTCAACCAGTTATCCACCCCTTTGCGCACCAGGGTGTACAAGCCGGAATCGATAAAGGGTATCTGCGCATCGTCTGTCTCCAGAAACCAGTGTTCGTAGCCTTCCAGCGCCTGCGCGTCAGTTTTCAATTCCGCCTGAGCGCTATCGTTAGCGGCGGCGCGCAGCTTGAAGCTACGGGCGAACAGTCGACGATACCAATCGTAGTCGAACAGCGACTTGTGCATAAAGCTCGCCAACAGCGCCACCAGCAGTGGCGGTGCTGCGATCGGTGCTATCAACAGAAAATAGCGCTCACTCAGTAGCAGCTCAAGGGCGTGATCGAAGCGCGATGGAAGCACCGACTTGAGTGCATCAATAAAGTCTTGCCGCCGACACCGCAGTAGCAAGCCCAACGCCAGCAACATGCCAAATAGGCTGAGTACATAGCACCAGTCCAGCAAGCTCGAGGGGCCTACGCCCAGCGCAACGAAATCTTTGGCCAGCAGAAACAGCACCACCACCGCGGCGGATACCCTCGCAGCGCGCTGAACCTGGGCCAAGTGCTCCTGATTGAGAAAGCTGCCGGCCTGCTGGGCGATGCGCTGCAACAGCCACTCCCCTGCCAGACAAAGAAGTCCATAGAGGATGAACAGCCGGGCCAGCGGCGTCAGCAGGGTCAGCAAGGCCAGATGATAGTGGGTATACAGCTCGTAAAGCACCTGCAGGCCTAGCAGCCCCACCAGCCAGGGCAGCAGCAGCGGCAAACTGGCGGTGACCCTGCTTATTCTGGACGCCAGCCGCCGCTTGCGGCTCCAGTGCGCAAAACGGCTTTGCAGCCGCGCCGCCGGCGCCGCCGAAGCGCGCGCCAGCAGCACCAGCGCAACCGCGGCCAGAATGCCAAACAGATACTCCATCAGGGTTAGCCAAAGTGCGTTTCCACGCCCCGCCCCGCCGGTGTCCCGATAGCTCAGGCGCACATCGCTGAACAGCCAGGTCAAGCGAGTGGTAAACGCCCGCATCTCCTCGGACAGCAGATGGCGCGTCTCCCGCGGATCAAGCTGCGCAAAGACCGGGGCGCGCGCTTGCCACAGCCAGCCGCGCACGCTGTTGAGCGCATTACGCTGCACCAATACATCGTGCTGCGCTAAGCGGAAGTAATCGATCAGCAGTTGTTGTTGCGCGGCCGGCAGGGCGGCCAGCGTCTGGGCATCCGGCTGCCCGTCAGCAGGATGAATTTCGTAGGACTGTCGCCACAGGGTGAGTAGCTCAGCGATACGCCCCGGTGTCACGTCACGAGGCAGAAACGATATCTGAGTGAAAAATTCGCGCCGCAGCTCACTCAGTTGCCGCTGCACCTGCTCGGCAGCCGCACGGCTGACGGTCGCCGCCGGGCTTTTATCCGACTCGCTGGCTGCACGCAGCGCGTCGGCCTGCGCCGCCAGGCGCTGGCGCGATTCCCACACCCGACTCAGCGCGTCGCGGGCGGCCTCAGGCTGATCAAGCCAGGCCGTCTGCTGGCGGCTGAGCCGCTGCTGCGAGCGCAGCAGACTGGCGCGTGCACTCTGGTACTGCTCTTCAAGTGAAGGGCAGTCAATCTGCTCAGGCCAGTCCCATTGTTCCAGTTGCGCAGAAGTGGGCGCCATCGCCTGTTCTATGGTCAGGTCAGTGGCAAACTGATCGGCATAAATGGAATCGAATACCCGGCGCTGCGCGTTAACCTCGGCACGTTCGCGCTCAAGAGAACGTAACAAGGTCGTCTCGTCACGGCAGTCGGTAAACTCTGCAGTCGCTGCACCCGCATCGACCAGCACCGTCATGAGACAGGCCGAAAGCAGCCAGATGAATGGTTTCAAGACCCTATCGCCCCTGATATGTAGCAACCGTGCAGCTCCTGTAGCTGACCGTTCCTGCCTTGCTGTCCGTCCCTGATGCGCTACCACACGCCGCTGCAGAGGGCTGGCGGTAGTCTGCTGGACACCTGCGCAATTATAGCCACGTTGGCGCCGTTTGCTGCTGTTTGTCATTGCCCGCCACAAACAGCAGCTGTCCGACGACAGCAACGCACCCTACGACAACAAGTGGCTGAACCGGTCCTTGCTCAGCAGCACATCCGCCCTGTGCACCTGCGCCGGAAAAGCCAGGATCGCATTCATGCGCGCCAGGTCACGAAAGATGTCGCCACCACCGCCCTCCACATGCGCCTGACGCCCAGCCAGATCAGGAAAGGCTTCAAAGATACCAAAGGTGGTAGGCGCTAGCCGCAGCGCGAACCAGGGCCCCGTCGCCGGCTCGTGCTCTACGCAATCACGAATATCCTGCAACATCTGCATGACCTGCTGTTCCTTACCGGGCAACGCCTCGATATGAATGTAAAAGGCCTTGCGCCCCTCACTGCCCTGCTCACCCAGGACCTGAACCCCAGCATGGGAAGCCGCATCCGGCGCAGCTCTAGACCCTGTTGCGGCAATACTTGGCGTAGTCTTGTCTTGCATAATAATCTCCAGATTGACGTTGACTGCCATGTCACTCTAGATTCGACACAAGGATACAGGCTGCCACAACGTCGCGATTATTTGCCTAATCATCCAAAACGACTTTAACCAAGGATTCAAGCCAGATAAGAATGCAGCATGACTGATGACCTCTTGCAGGCAGTAGAGCGTTACACCCGAACCCAGGTCGCTGCCGATGGGCTGACGCAGACCAGCCTGCCAGGCCTGACGCTGGTGCGCACCCCTGCCCCCAGCAAACTAGAGCACGCCCTGGTCAGACCTTTGCTGTGTCTGGTCTTGCAGGGCTGCAAACAGGTGAGCATCGGTACAACCGAACATCGCTTTACCGCTGGCGACAGCATGCTGGTGAGCAGCAACCTGCCGACCCTCAGCCGCATTGTGGTGGCCAGCGCAGCCGCGCCGTACCTGGCTGTGGCAATCGAGCTGGATATTCCCTTGATCACCGAACTGACGCTTCTCAACCCGGACGAGCCAATTACTCAGATAGAACGCGCGCAAGCTGAGCACGAACTCAAAGATGCCGTGCGGCGACTGGTGCAATCACTGGATCGGCCGCACACCTTTGCCGCACTGAAAGGCTCGCTGCTACGCGAGATACACCATTGGCTGCTGATGGGCCGGCACGGCGAGGGCGTGCGGCAACTCGGGCTGCCAGACAGCCATGTGCGGCGTATCGCACGCGCCGTTACGCTGATCAGGTCTGACTACACCCAGACCTTGTCGGTAACCCGTCTCGCCACTGCTGCCGGCATGAGCCGCTCGGCGTTTCACCAGCACTTTCGCACCGCAACCACACTGTCGCCGTTACAGTTCCAGAAGCAGCTGCGCCTGATCGAAGCCAGGCGTCTGCTGCAAGCAGGCGGCTTGACGGCCAGTCGCGCAGCATTCGAGGTTGGCTATGAAAGCATCTCGCAATTTACCCGCGAGTATTCACGGCTGTTTGGCCTGCCTCCGGGCAAGGACCGCCTTGCCGCCCGCCGGCGCTGACCCAACGACAGAATCAGTAAATGGAGAATTCCGTGGACCAAAAAAAGGCCGCTTCGGATCATACGAGGCGGCCTTTTTAACCCTGCCGATTCAGATCATTCCCACTCGATCGTCGCCGGCGGCTTGCTGGAGATGTCGTAGGTTACCCGCGATACACCGCTGATTTCGTTGATGATGCGGTTGGATACCAGCTCCAGAAACTCGTAGGGCAGATGCGCCCAGCGCGCGGTCATGAAGTCGATGGTTTCCACTGCACGCAGTGCGATCACCCACTCGTAGCGACGGCCATCACCAACCACGCCAACCGACTTGACCGGCAGGAACACGGCAAAGGCCTGACTGGTCTTTTGGTACAGATCGGCGCGGCGCAGCTCTTCAATGAAGATGTGATCGGCGCGGCGCAGGATGTCGGCGTACTCCTTGCGCACTTCGGCCAGAATACGAACCCCGAGCCCCGGCCCTGGGAAGGGGTGACGGTAAACCATGTCGTAGGGCAGGCCCAGCTCCAGGCCGATCTTGCGCACCTCATCCTTGAACAGCTCGCGGAGCGGCTCAACCAGCTCGAACTGCATATCGTCCGGCAGGCCACCCACATTGTGGTGCGACTTGATCACGTGTGCCTTGCCGGTCTTGGCGCCGGCAGACTCGATCACATCCGGGTAAATGGTGCCCTGCGCCAGAAACTTGATGCCCTGCAACTTGGTGGCTTCTTCATCGAAGACTTCGATAAAGGTACGGCCGATAATCTTGCGCTTTTCTTCCGGGTCGGTCACACCCAGCAGGCGCGACAGGAACTTGTCTTCGGCATCGGCGCGTACGACTTTCACGCCCATGTTCTCGGCGAACATGGCCATCACCTGCTCACCTTCGTGCAGGCGCAGCAGACCATTGTCGACGAACACGCAGGTCAGCTGATCGCCGATGGCTTCATGCAGCAGCGCTGCGACCACAGAGGAGTCGACACCGCCAGAAAGCCCAAGCAGCACCTTGGCATCACCCACCTGGGCACGCACAGTGGCAATGGCGTCTTCCACAATGTTCGAGGGCGTCCACAGCGCTTCGCAACCACACAGTTCAAGAATGAAACGCGACAGAATGCGCAGACCCTGCTTGGTATGGGTCACCTCCGGATGGAACTGCACGCCATAGAAATGCCGGCTCTCGTCGCCCATGGCGGCGATCGGACAGCTTGGCGTGCTGGCCAGGATGTGGAATCCCTCAGGCAGGCTGATGACCTTGTCACCGTGGCTCATCCATACGTCCAGACCAAAGATGCCGGTGTCGCTGACCGCGTCTTCGATGCCCTTGAGGAAAGCGCCCTGATCGACCAGGTCGACCCGCGCATAGCCAAACTCCTGCTTATCGGATCCCTGCACCTTGCCGCCCAGCTGCTCGGCCATGGTCTGCATGCCGTAACAGATACCCAGCACCGGCAAGCCCAGCTCGAAGACCACCTCAGGCGCACGCGGCGAACCTTCTTGGGTAACCGACTCCGGCCCGCCGGCAAGGATGATGCCCTTGGGCGCAAATTCGCGAATCTCTGCCTCGGTCATGTCCCAGGCGCGGATTTCGCAGTACACGCCGATCTCGCGCACGCGGCGAGCAATCAGCTGGGTGTACTGCGAGCCGAAATCAAGAATCAGAATGCGGTGAGCGTGAATGTCGTGCAGGGACATGGGCCTTCCTCGGGAAAATGACATAGGGCTGAAACTGCAAAGCTGAAGGCCGGATAGCGTGCCCGGTATCAAGGATACCCTGCCCCTCTACCCCACCTTCAGCTTCACCCGTTCAGCGGAAATAACTCAGCCGATACGGTAGTTAGGTGCTTCCTTGGTGATCTGCACATCGTGCACGTGCGACTCACTCATGCCAGCGCCGGTAATACGCACAAACTCGGGCTTGGTGCGCATCTCTTCAATGTTGCTGGCACCGGTGTAACCCATGGAGGCCCGCAGACCGCCCATCAATTGATGGATGATGGCCGACAGCGACCCCTTGTAAGGCACGCGTCCTTCGATACCCTCAGGCACCAGCTTCTCGGCACCGGCGCTGGAGTCCTGAAAGTAGCGATCAGAGGAACCCTGACTCTGCGCCATGGCGCCCATTGAACCCATGCCACGGTAGGCCTTGTAGGAGCGCCCCTGGAACAGTTCGACTTCGCCCGGCGCCTCTTCAGTGCCGGCAAACATGGAGCCCATCATGACCACGGAGGCGCCTGCAGCAATCGCCTTGGAGAGGTCACCGGAGAAGCGAATACCGCCATCGGCAATCAGCGGTACGCCGGTGCCCTTCAGCGCTGCGGCCACGTCGGCAATGGCCGAAATCTGCGGCACACCCACGCCCGCGACGATACGCGTGGTGCAGATGGAACCGGGGCCAATACCCACCTTCACCGCATCGGCGCCTGCTTCGACCAGCGCTGTCGCCGCAGCGGCAGTGGCGATATTACCGCCGACTACCTGAATGTCGGGGAAGGTCTGCTTGACCCAGGTAACCCGATCCAGCACACCCTTGGAATGACCGTGAGCGGTATCAACGATGATCACGTCAACGCCGGCAGCGGCCAGCGCCTCTACCCGAGCTGGGGTTTCCGGGCCGGTACCTACCGCAGCGCCGACCAGCAGACGACCTTGGTCGTCCTTGGCCGCGTAGGGGTAGGCCTTGGCCTTCTCGATGTCCTTGACGGTCATCATGCCGGTGAGGCGGAAGGCATCATCCACAATCAGCACCTTCTCGATGCGGTGGCGGTGCAGCAACTCGCGTACTTCGGCGGCGCTAACGCCTTCCTTTACGGTGACCAGCTTATCCTTTGGGGTCATCACATCGCTGATCAGCGCATTCATGCGGGTTTCAAAGCGAATGTCGCGGGCAGTCACAATACCGACGAGGTCGCCGCCGGAGAGCACAGGCACGCCGGAGATGTTGTTTTGACGGGTCAGTTCGACCAGGTCGCCGACGGTGGCGCTGGCATCGATGGTGATCGGATCCTTGACCACGCCGGACTCGAACTTCTTGACCTTGCGTACTTCAAGCGCCTGCTGCTCGATGGTCATGTTCTTGTGAATGATGCCCATGCCACCTTCCTGCGCCATGGCAATCGCCAGACGGGCTTCGGTGACAGTGTCCATGGCAGCGGACAACAGGGGAATATTCAGTTCAATACGCCGGGTAAGCCGGGTCTTGAGGCTGACGTCTTTCGGCAGCACCTCGGAATATCCGGGCACCAGCAGAACATCGTCAAAGGTAAGGGCTTCTTGGCTAATACGCAGCATAGCAGGGCTCCCGAGCGGGAAAATGGAAGCGCGCCATTATACCTATCGAGCGCCTTGCACTCAATTACAATGATGCGGCAAAACGAATTTACTTTGCGCCTACCCCGGCCACGGCGCGAATGCACTAGAATGCCCGCATGAACGATGATGCCCTATTCAAACAGCTTGGCGCCGAGCGCGAAGTACTCAGTGTCAGCCAGCTCAACGGCCGCGCCCGGCAACTGCTGGAGGACGTCTTTCCACGCATCTGGGTAGAAGGCGAGCTTTCCAATCTGGCCCGGCCCTCCTCTGGCCACCTCTACTTTTCACTCAAGGACGACCGTGCACAAATCCGTTGCGCCTGCTTCCGCCAGCACGCTACGCGCCTGAAACTGGCGCTGAAAGATGGCCTGCAGGTCCGCGCCCGTGGCCGTGTGAGCCTGTATGAGGGGCGCGGCGACTATCAGCTGATTGTCGATAGCATTGAACCCGCGGGTGATGGCGCCCTGCGCCAGGCCTTTGATGCTTTGAAGGCCAAGCTGGCGGCCGAAGGGCTGTTCGAGCAGGAGCTGAAGCGTCCGCTACCCACGCACCCCGCGCGCATCGGCGTGATTACCTCTGCCAGCGGCGCCGCAGTGCGTGACATCATCAGCGTGTTCCAGCGCCGCGCGCCTTTCATCGAGCTGGTGATAGTGCCCTCAGCCGTGCAGGGGCGAGAAGCAGCACCACAACTGGTGCGCGCACTCGACATGGCCGATCGTGGCGGCTTTGATGCACTGATCATCAGCCGCGGCGGCGGCTCGCTGGAGGACCTCTGGCCGTTCAACGAAGAAATGGTGGCGCGTGCGGTTGCGGCCTGTACCACGCCCATCATCAGCGCCGTGGGCCATGAAACCGACGTTTCCATCTGCGATTTCGTTGCCGACGTGCGCGCGCCCACCCCGTCGGCAGCCGCTGAGCTGCTCAGCCCCGACACCCAGGCCCTGCTGCGCCAGGTGGAGCAACTGGAGCGACGCCTGTTGCAACGACTGCGCGAACGCCTGGCCCGAGCACGCCTGCAACTGGACAGTCTGCGCCAGCGCCTGCGCCATCCCGGCGAGCGCCTAAGCCAGCAGGCGCAACGGCTCGATGAGCTGGAACTGCGCTTGCGACGCGCGCTGCGCCAGCAACTGGCGCAACAGCAGCAACGTCTTGGGCACCTGCGCACCCGGTTGCAGACACAAGATCCCGGTCGCCGCCTCGGCCAGTTGCGCGACCAGCTGCAGCAGCTCAACCTGCGCCTGCCACGCGCTATGCAGCAGCAGTTGAAGCAACAGCGCAAGCAGCTCGAACAGGCGGCGCAAACGCTGCATCTGGTCAGCCCCCTGGCGACCCTGGGCCGCGGCTACAGTATTCTGCTCGACGACCAGGGCGCGCCGGTGCGCAGCGCCGCTGCAACCCAACCCGGCCAACGCTTGAAGGCGCGTCTGCATTACGGTGAACTGAATGTACGCGTCGAGAACCAAGCCCCCTACACCTTGTCACTGCTGGACTGATCATGCTGCGCAAACTGACGCTGACCCTGCTGCTCACCCTGAGCAGCCTGCCGATCCAGGCCGAAGGCTTTATCACGCGACTGCTTAATCACCCGGTGCCCGGCGGGGTGGCTGTGGTAGGCCTGCCGGAACAGAGTGAAGCGCCACGCGCTACCTACCAAGGCAAGCCGGTGCTAACGATTCGGGAAGACGGTGAACGCTGGATTGCGATCATCGGCATCGATCTGAAAACCAAACCGGGCAAGCAACAGCTGGTACTAGCCAATAGCGGCCAGATCGGGTTCGAGGTGCGCAGCAAGCGCTATGAAGAACAGCACATTACCCTGCGCAACAAGAGTCAGGTCAATCCAGCACCCGCTCAACTGGCGCGCATTCAGCGCGAGCTGGACGCTCAGCTTGCGGCGTACGCCGAGTTCAGCCCGCGCCAGCCCAGCAATCTACTGCTGGACCGCCCGGTGCCAGGCGCTCTCTCCAGCGCCTTCGGCCTGCGACGCTTTTTCAATGGAGAGGAGCGCAACCCGCACTCCGGGCTGGACTTTGCTGCGGCGACAGGCACCCCGATCAAAGCACCCGCTGCTGGCAGGGTGATTCTCACCGGCGACTATTTCTTCAATGGCAACACCGTCTTCATTGATCACGGCCAGGGTCTGATCAGCATGTTCTGCCATCTCTCACAGATCGACGTCAGTCTTGGCGATGAGCTAGAGCGCGGCGGCCTAGTAGGCAAGGTCGGCGCCACTGGCCGTGCTACCGGCCCCCATCTGCACTGGAATGTCAGCCTCAACGGCAACCGCGTAGACCCGGCGATTTTCATTGGCGCGTTCAAACCCTAAACGCCACTGTGTGGATTTGCGCAAACCAAGCGCATAAAAGCCGCACAAGGCAAAATAAAATGCGTAAATAGTTCAATAATCGAATACTTCTGCCAAATATTTATTCGCAGTTGAAATCATCGCGCACACTCTTTACCTTTTACTGCAACAAACACCCACATTAAAAAGCTCGGCCTTCACGAGAGGCCCTTGCAGCAAGGGAATACAACCATGAGCATGCTCAACGACCCCTCCAGCAAATATCGCGCCTTTCAGCCGATTGATATTCCGGACCGCCAGTGGCCGTCCAGAACCATCACCGAAGTACCCCTGTGGTGCAGCTCGGACCTGCGGGACGGCAACCAGTCGCTGATCGAGCCCATGGACCCGGTGCGCAAGCTGCGCTTTTTCAAGACGCTGGTCGCCATTGGCCTCAAGCAGATCGAGGTGGCCTTCCCGTCTGCCTCACAAACCGACTTCGACTTTGTCCGCAGCCTGATCGACGATGGCCATATTCCGGACGACGTGACCATTCAGGTGCTCACCCAGGCGCGCGCCGATCTGATCGAGCGCACCTTCGAGTCGGTACGCGGCGCCAAGAAAGCCATCGTTCACGTCTACAACGCCACCGCGCCCAGCTTCCGCCGCATCGTGTTCAAGCAGGACAAACAGGGCGTCACCGATATCGCCGTGAACGCCGCCAAGCTGATCAAGGAGCTGGCCGCCAAGCAGCCCGAGACCCAGTGGACTTTCCAGTACTCGCCGGAGATCTTTACCTCTACCGAGCTGCCCTTTGCGGTCGAAGTCTGCGACGCCGTGCTGGATGTATGGCAGCCGACGCCCGACAACAAGGTGATTCTCAACCTGCCGGCCACGGTTGAGGTCTCGACCCCGAACATCTATGCTGATCAGATCGAGTGGTTCTGCCGCCACATCAGCCGCCGCGACAGCGTGCTGGTCAGCCTGCACACCCACAACGACCGTGGCACCGGCGTAGCTGCCACCGAGCTGGGTCTGCTGGCCGGCGCCGACCGGGTTGAGGGTTGCCTGTTCGGCAACGGCGAGCGCACCGGCAACGTTGACCTGGTCAACCTGGCGCTGAATCTCTACACCCAGGGCATCAACCCGGGCCTGGATTTCTCCGACATTGATGCCGTGCGCAAGGTAGTGGAAGAGTGCAACCAGTTGCCAGTGCATCCGCGCCACCCCTATGTGGGCGATCTGGTGCACACCGCCTTCTCCGGCTCGCACCAGGACGCCATCCGCAAAGGCTTTGCCGTGCAACAGGCCGAAGGAGTGTGGGAAGTCCCTTACCTGCCGATTGATCCGGCAGACATAGGCCGCAGCTACGAGGCGGTGATTCGCGTCAACAGCCAATCCGGCAAGGGCGGCATCGCCTACCTGCTGGAGCAGGAGTACGGCATCAGCCTGCCGCGCCGCATGCAGATCGAGTTCAGCCAGGTGGTCCAGGGCGAAACCGACCGGCTGGGGCTGGAACTGACCGCAGCGCAGATCCACGAGCTGCTGGAACGCGAGTACGTGCAAGCCACCAGCCCTTACGCGCTGATACGTCATCGCCTGCAGGAAGAGAACGGCACCAGCGCCGTCGACGTTGAGGTGCTTGATCAGGGCGAGACGCTGCACTGGCGCGGCCTGGGCAAGGGGCCGCTGGAAGCACTGGTGGCCGGCCTGCCGGTAGCGGTAGAGATCATGGATTACCATGAGCATGCGATCGGATCCGGCAGCAACGCCAAGGCAGCGGCCTATATCGAGATTCGCCTGGATAACGGCCGCCCGCTGCACGGCATCGGCATTGACGAGAACCTGACCACCGCGAGCTTCCGCGCCCTGTTCAGCGCACTGAACCGCGCACTGCGTCAGGCTGACGCCAGAGCGGCTTAACCACTCGGACTAGGGCTTGGCAGCCAGCTGCTGCCAGTGCCCCCTTCCCCATAGGCACATGGCCTCCAGCACCGGCTGCAGGCTCGCGCCGTGCTCGGTAATGCGGTATTCCACACGCGGCGGCACCTCGGCAAACACCGTGCGCGTCACCACGCCATTGCGCTCCAGCTCGCGCAACTGCTGCGTGAGCATCTTTTCGGTAATACCCGGGATCAGCCGTTTCAACTCAGAGAAGCGCTGCGGACCCTGAATGATGTGATAGGCAATAACCGACTTCCACTTGCCCCCGATCACCTCAAGCGTAACCTCAATAGGTGTGCTGTAGACCTTATCGCCCTGCACCAGGCGCTTGCCTTCGGCCAATTTGGCCTGCTGCTCATTCATTGCCATACATCCGCCTATGCCCGCAAAACTTACCCCATGGTAAGTGACTGCTAAAATCGTACGTACTTGTTAAAAGGAATGCCACCCCCATAATGAACTGCATTCAGGCATCAGACCGATGCCACGACCAGGAGCAGTCCCCAACCATGACCACCCCATTATTATTGCAGCCTGCCCGCATCGGCAGCCTTGATGTCCCCAACCGCACGGTGATGGCACCTCTGACCCGTCAGCGCAGTCAGCAGCCGGGCAATGTGCCCTATGCGCTCAACGCCGAGTATTACCGCCAGCGGGCCGGTGCCGGCCTGATCATCAGCGAGGGCACTCAGATCACCCCTGAAGGTCAGGGGTACGCGTGGACACCCGGCATTCACAGCGAGCAGCAGATTATCGGCTGGCAGCAGGTCACCGATGCAGTGCATGGCGCCGGCGGCCGCATATTTGCCCAGCTGTGGCACGTAGGCCGGATTTCGCACACGCTGGTGCAGCCCGAGGGCAAGGCACCACAGGCGCCCTCCGCGCTGCAGGCCAAAGCGGATGTGTATGTGCAGGAGCCAGATGGCAGCCACCACAAGGCCGCCGCCTCGATGCCAAAAGCGCTAGAAACCGAGGAGATTGCCGACCTGGTGCAGGCCTATGCCCAAGCCACCCGCAATGCGATCAAGGCCGGGTTTGATGGTGTTGAGGTGCACTCGGCCAATGGCTACCTGCTGGATCAGTTTCTCTGCTCAGACAGTAATCAGCGCAGCGACGCCTATGGCGGCAGCTTGGAAAATCGCGCGCGACTGGTACTCGAAGTGGTCGATGCAACCATCGCCGCAATGGGTGACGCTGGCCGCGTTGGCGTGCGTTTCTCGCCGCTTGGCACCTTCAACGACGTGTACGACGCCAATCCGCTGGAAACTTTCAGCTACCTGCTGAACGAGCTGAACAGCCGCCAGCTCGCTTATGTGCATATCAACAAGCCAGACTGGGCCGGCGGCAGCTATGAGGGTTTTGACGAACTGCTGCAGGCGTTGCGCGAGATCTACAAAGGCGACTTGATTCTCGCCGGCGGCCTGGACGCCGACAGCGCCGAGCAGGCAATCCAGTCAGGGTTGGCCCAATTCGCCGCCTTCGGCCGACCCTTTATCGCCAATCCCGACCTGGTTGAACGCATTCGCCAGGGTGCTCCGTGGAACCAGATCAACCCCAGCACCCTGTATGGCGGCGCCGAAGTCGGCTACACCGATTACCCCGTTCTGGGCGACTGAGCAAAGACAGCGCTGCACAGGCACAAAAAAGCCAGCTCGGATGCTGGCTTTTTTGTGCCTCTGGTTCGGGTTAACGCCGATCCTTGCTCTTCTTTTTCGACTTTTTGTTGTGGCTCATCAGTCGGCGCTTCTTGTTGACCTGTCGCTCGGTCAGCTTGTTCTTCACTTCCGAGTAGGGATTATCACCACCCTTGTACTCCACGCGGATTGGCGTGCCGGCCAACTTGAGCACCTTGCGGTAGGTGTTCTCGAGATAGCGCGTATAAGAGCGCGGAACAGAATCGACCTGATTACCGTGCACAATAATAATCGGCGGGTTGGAGCCACCCAGGTGCGCATAGCGCAGTTTGATGCGGCGGCCATTGACCATGGGCGGTTGGTGCTCGGTGACCGCATCTTCCAGAATCTCGGTCATGCGCCGCGTCGGAATCTTGGTCATGGCGCTTTCAAACGCCTTGTCTACCGATTTATACAACAGCCCCACGCCACTACCGTGCAGCGCAGAGATAAAGTGCAGATCGGCAAACTGGGCGAAGATCAACCGGCGCTGCAGCTCGGTTTTTACGAACTCCTTCTCCTCGTTCTCCATGCCGTCCCATTTGTTCACCGCAATCACCAGAGCGCGCCCGGCTTCCAGCACAAAGCCCAGCAGGTGCAGATCCTGCTCGACGATGCCCTCACGCGCATCGACCACAAAGATCACCACGTTGGCGTCCTGAATGGCCTGCAGCGTTTTGATCACCGAGAACTTCTCGATCGCCTCGAAGACCTTGCCGCGGCGACGCACGCCGGCTGTATCAATCAGGGTGTAGGGCTTGTCGTGGCGCTCGTAGGGAATATAAATGCTGTCGCGGGTGGTGCCGGCCTGGTCAAATACCACCACGCGGTCTTCACCGAGCATACGGTTGACCAGCGTTGACTTGCCCACGTTGGGGCGACCGATCACCGCGATCTTGGTGCCTATGGCTTCAACGACCAGCGGGGCACCGTCTTCGTCGGTGGCGACCTTGTCCCAGGCTTCATCATTGAGCACGGCATCCAGCATCGGATTGATATTACGACCGTGCGAGGCTGAGATACCAATGGGCGCGCCCACCCCGAGCTGAGAAAACTCGCCCAGGATCGCGTCCGGATCGGCGCCGTCGATCTTGTTGGCGATCAGGTAGGTGTGCTTGTTGCGCTTGCGCAGGTGCGTGGCGATCAGCTCGTCACCAGCGGTACGTCCGGCACGCGAATCAACCAGAAAGAGCACCGCGTCAGCTTCTTCAATGGCCTGCAGCGACTGGCCGGCCATCATCATATCAAGGCCTTCCTCTTCGCCGGTGATACCGCCGGTATCCACCACAATATAGGGCTTGCCCTGCCACACCGCCTCGCCGTATTGGCGATCGCGGGTCAGGCCGGATACATCGGCCACAATGGCATCACGACTTTTGGTCAGACGATTGAACAGCGTGGATTTGCCGACGTTCGGCCGCCCCACGAGGGCGATAACAGGAACCATGATCACTCCGCGCACGCCTGGCGTGCCAAGAAAACAAAACGGCCGCTGCGCAATCGAGCGCAGCGGCCGGGAAAGTATAACCTGTTTCGGTTTACTGCAGCTTGTAGGCCGCCAGATCACCGCTATTGCCGAATACGTAGAGGGTGTCACCCAAGGCAATCGGCTTAGCTCGCAGGCCATCACCATCGACCTTGATGCGACCAACCATGCGGCCATCGGTTTGCGCCAACAGGTGCAGGTAGCCCTCAAAATCGCCTACCGCGACATAGCTGCTGATCGCCACCGGAGCGGTGAGCTGGCGACGCGCCAGGCTATCGTTGCTCCACAATTGCGAGGCACTGCCGTCATCGAAGGCATCAACGGTACCGTTGGCTTCGCTGACATAGACACTGCCAAAACCGACACCTGGAGCGACGTAGGTCGAGGCTGGGTGCTGCCACAGCGGCCGGCCGGACTGGGTATCCAGCACCGCCAGGTTCCCCTGGAAAGAGCCGACGTAGAGTTTGTCATCTACCAGCAACAGCTGGCCGTCGATGTCGACCATGCGCTCAAGTTCCGAACGCCCTTGGGGCTGTGCAATACGCTGCTCCCACATTGGCACACCGCTGTCGGCTGACAGGGCAACCACCTTGCCACTGGCAAGACCAGCGAAGACCTGACGCAGATTCACCACCGGCGTGCTGTGCCCGCGAACGGTCAGTACCGGCAAGCTGGCTTCATAGATCCAGCGCTGCTCGCCGTTGCTGATATCCAGCGCTACCAGCTTGTCGTCCTGGGTCTGCACCACCACCACATCACCGTTGGTCTGCGGCGGCGCCAACACTTCACTGGTCACGGTCTTGCGCCACTCTTCACTGCCGTCGGCGTCGCTCAGCACGATGACTTGGCCATCCAGCGTGCCAACCATGACCCGACCACCGCCGGCGCCCACGGCACCCGACAGCGGCTCATCCAGTTTGACCTGCCACTTTACCGAGCCGTCTTCGCGGTCCAGCGCCATGACGCGTCCTTTGGAGTCGGCAGCGTAGAGCGTCAGACCATCCATCGCGGGTGTCAGGTTGTTGAACAGATCGCCCTGACCGTTGCCGATGTTGCGCTTCCACACCCGGTCGAGCTTCACTTCAGCATCAAACTTCTGCAGTTCTGCCGGTGGCAGTTCCTTCTTGCTGTTGCTGCCGCAGCCCGCTGCAACCAGCGCCGCCAGGGCAATAACAAGATAACGAGACTTCAACTTCACTAGACTTCCTCCGCCAGATCATCCAGCTTCAATTGCAGCTGCGGGCGCGTGGATGCGTCCGGCAGGGCTTCCTGTGCGGCCTTGTAGGCCTCGCGGGCTTCATCGTCGCGATCAAGGCTCAGCAGCAGGTCGCCGCGAATCTCTTCGCGGGTGGCGCGCAGCTCGACACCTTCGACTGGCTTGGAAAACAGCTCAAGCGCCTCTTCAGCACGCTGCTCCTGACCCAGCACACGGGCCAGACGCTGGCGGGCAACCTCTTGCAAGGTGCTGTTCTTGCTGCTGTCGATGACATCACGCAGGCTTTTCTCAGCTACCGGGAAGTCTTTGGCCTCAACCGCCAGGCGTGCCTGCATGAGCGCTGCGTAGTCGGCATAACGGGTACTGGCGTACTCCTCACGCAGCTGCGCGGCCAACTCTGCGGCGCGCGCACGCGACGCCTCGGAGTCACTGGACAACACTGATTCCAGCATCGATTGATAGAGCGTTGAAGCGTTACGTGCCTGCGCATCCTGGTGGTTGTTCCAGGCCTGCCAGCCGAATACGCCTGCCAGCGCGATGGCGACACCGGTCAGCAAAGGGGCACCATGGCGACGCCACATATCCTTGAGTTTTTCTACCTGTTCTTCTTCTGTCTCGTAAGCCACCCTTAACTCCTTAGCCTTCAACAAGCGATGCGATTGTCGCTTAGATAATCTGTGCAAGCCGAGCCGGCAAATCCTGCCAGCTCAGGTTTTCCTGTTCTTCTTCGGTACGCAATGGCTTCAGCCCGATCTGTTGCCCAGCCACTTCGTCTTCCCCCAGCACCAGAGCGTAAAGTGCGCCTGACTTGTCCGCTTTTTTGAACTGGCTCTTGAAGCTGCCACCACCGGCGTGCACCACCAGCCGCAAACCCGGTAGCGTATCGCGCAGTTGCTCTGCCAAGCGTAGGCCGGCCGTTACCGCAGCGTCGCCCAGCGTGACGAGGTAGACATCAACCTGCCTAGCCAGTTCAGCCGGCACCTTGCCGAGCGTTTCGATCAGCAGCAGCAGCCGCTCGATGCCCATGGCAAAGCCAACCGCCGGGGCCTGCTTGCCGCCCAACTGCTCGACCAGACCATCGTAACGACCACCGGCACAAACGGTGCCCTGCGCGCCCAGTTGGTCAGTCACCCATTCGAACACCGTGAGCCCGTAGTAGTCCAGCCCGCGTACCAGACGCGGGTTGATTTCGTAAGGAATGCCGATAGCGTCCAACAATCCACGCAGCTCCGCGAAGTGGGCTCGGGCCTCGTCATTCAGATAATCCGCCAGCTTGGGGGCGTCAACCAGCAACGCCTGGGTCGCTTCATTCTTGCTGTCAAGAATGCGCAACGGGTTGCTCGCCAGGCGGCGCTGGCTGTCTTCATCAAGTTGCTCGAAGCGCGCCTTAAGATATACCACGAGGTCGTCGCGGTAGCGCGCACGGTCAGCAGAAGTGCCCAGGCTGTTAAGCTCCAGCGTTACGGCATCACTGATACCCAAGCGTTGCCACAACCGCCACGAGAGCGCAATCAGCTCGGCGTCGATATCCGGTCCGGTGAGGTTGAAGGTTTCTACGCCAACCTGGTGAAACTGGCGATAACGTCCTTTCTGCGGACGCTCATGGCGAAACATCGGGCCGGTGTACCAGACCTTCTGGCCAACACCACTACCCAGCAGCCCGTGCTGGAGCATGGCCCGTACACAACCGGCCGTGCCTTCCGGACGCAGGGTCAGCGAGTCGCCATTGCGATCGTCGAAGGTGTACATTTCCTTCTCGACAATATCAGTCACCTCGCCAATGGAGCGCTTGAACAGCTCGGTGGGTTCAACAATCGGCAGGCGAATCTGCTGATAGCCGTAACTCGCCAGCAGGTCGGCTACGGTGCGCTCAAAGTACTGCCAGAGCGCGCTGTCGGCGGGCAGAATATCGTTCATGCCGCGCACGGCTTGCAGGGTTTTCAAAGCGTCTTTCCTTTCATTCAGCCGCGCACTATGGTGTTGGCGTCCAGCGCCTGCTTGGCAGCAATCTTGTCACGAATCATCTTTTCCAGCCGGTCGACCAGCTCAGCGTTATCCACCTTCTGGTCCGGCTTGCCGTCCTGGTAAATCAGGTTGTTGGGCGAGCCACCCGTCAGGCCGATATCCGCCTCCTTGGCCTCGCCCGGCCCATTGACCACGCAACCGATCACCGCCACATCCAGCGGTGTGAGTACATCGTCCAGGCGGCTTTCCAGCTCGTTCATGGTCTTGATCACATCAAAGTTCTGCCGCGAGCAGCTGGGGCAAGCAATGAAATTGATGCCGCGCGAGCGCAGGTGCAACGACTTGAGGATATCGAACCCGACCTTGATCTCCTCAACCGGGTCCGCCGCCAGCGAAATGCGGATGGTATCACCGATACCTTCGGCCAGAAGCATGCCCAGGCCGACTGCCGATTTTACCGTGCCGGAACGCAGGCCGCCGGCCTCGGTGATCCCGAGGTGCAGTGGCTGCTCTATCTGCTGGGCCAGCAGGCGGTAGGCGCCCACCGCCATGAATACATCGGAGGCCTTGACGCTAACCTTGTAGTCCTGAAAGTCGAGCCGATCCAGGTGCTCCACGTGGCGCATCGCCGATTCCACCAGCGCTGCCGGTGTCGGCTCGCCGTACTTCTTCTGCAGATCCTTCTCCAGCGAGCCGGCGTTGACGCCAATACGGATAGGAATACCGTTGTGGCGCGCGGCATCAACCACGGCGCGTACCCGGTCTTCACGGCCGATATTGCCCGGATTGATACGCAGGCAATCGACGCCTAGGTCCGCCACACGCAGGGCAATCTTGTAATCGAAATGAATATCGGCAACCAGCGCCATGCGCGTCTGTTTGCGAATTTCGCCAAAGGCCTCGGCGGCTTCCATGCTGGGAATGGAGATGCGCACTATATCCGCACCCGCGGCCTCAAGGCGCTGAATCTGGCCCAGTGTGGCAGCGACGTCGCAGGTTTCGGTGTTGGTCATGCTCTGAACTGATATGGGCGCGTCGCCTCCCACCAGCACCGACCCTACCTTGATCTGCCGGGAAACGCGGCGCTTGACCGGCGATTGATGTTGCATAACGAAATAACCTCTTACTGACCCAGACGCAGGCGAGCTACACCCGACTGGCTCTGTTGCGGCAATGTAACCGGCTCGCCCCGATAGCTGATGGACTGCACGGCACTACGATCGCCGATCACCAGATCCAGAGCACCATCGTGGTCAAGATTGATTGACTGACCGGCCTGCATCAAGGCGCTGTGCAGCACTGCACCATTGACCGCCTTGATCTGTACCCAGCAATTGGACGTAAAGCTGATATTCAGTGTGGCGCCGTCTGCAGCCTGCTCGGCGGCAGGTGCAGTGACGGGCGCGGCGCTGTCAGCTACCGGTGGCGTTTGCCCAGCTGCGGCCTCGTTCGCGGCGTTCGCGGAGTCAGCTGCGGTTGCCGGCTGCTCAGCGATCGCCTGCTCCTCGGCCCCCTGAACCGGCGCCGACTCTTCGGTGGCTGGCTCGCCAACATTCAGCCCAAGCTGCTCGTCGGTCAGGCTCTCGGCCTGCTCGGCAATCGACGGCGGCAAGGTCAGCGCGTCGACTTCCACTTCATCGAGCAAGGCATCATCGGACAGCGCATCATCGTCGAGCGGGGCGACCACCTCGTTGGCGCGGTTGTCGAACCACCAAACCGCCGAGGCGACCAGCGCCAACACTACCACCAGACCGACCCAGCGCATCGCGCCGCCACTGCTGCGGCGCGGCTCTGCTACTCGACTGATGCCGCTGACCGGACGTTCACGCGCCTCAATACCCCGAAAGCGATCGAACTCCACTGCCAGCCGATTGGGATCGAGCCCCACCAAGCGTGCGTAGCTGCGGATGTAGCCACGGGCAAAGGTATCACCGGGGAGGCGGTCATAAAGCCCGTTCTCGATGCCCTCTACCGCGGCCACCGAAATCTTCAGGTTCTGAGCAATCTCGACCTGCGTCATGCGACGCTCGGCCCGCGCTGCCCGCAAGGTTTCTCCGGGGTTGCTCAGACGCTGCTGTTCAGCCATGCCTGCACCTGCATCATGACGTTCGGAACTCATAGTTATTCAGACTCCATAAGCGCTTTCGCTTCAGGACTAGCAGGGTAGAGGCGCTTGAGCTGCAACGCATAACTGGCCGCGCGGCTATGATCTTCAAAGCGTTTTGCCAACTGAATACCCAGTCCCAGACTGGCGGCATTCTGTCCGGACATTTCGGCAAAGGCGCGATAATGCTGCCACGCGGGCACGTAATCCTGCGCCTGAAATTCGAGCTGTGCCAGCTCCAGCAGCGCCCGCGGCTGACGGCTGTTAAGCCGCAGTGAGCGCTCAAAACTCTCGCGGGCTTCGGCGGGTGCGCCCATGCGCTGGTAGGTCAGCCCGAGGTTTTCGAAAACCCGTGAACGCTCGGCGTACAACGTATCTTCCGAGGCCTTCTGGAAATAACCCAACGCCTCCGGATAACGCTCCCGATCCAGCAGGAAAGCACCGTAGTTATTCAGAATGCGCGCGTTCTGCGGGTCGCCAGCCAAGGCAGCAAGAAAGTGTTTTTCGGCCGTTTCGTATTCCCCTTCATACTGGAATACCAGGGCCAGGGCCGTGTTGGCGGCCGCGGATTTCGGATCCAGCGCCAGCGCTTCACTCAGCGGCTTCTTCGCACGTTCGGTCTCACCTTTTTGCAGGTAACCGAGACCCAGCTGAATGTAAGCGTCACGCGCCTGCTCCGGATCTACCTTGCGACCGGTATCGCCGGTGGTCACGCAGCCGGTCAGCAGCAGGCTCAGCGTTAACATCAAGGCTGCAGACTTACTCATGCGGTCATCCTTCCTGGCTGGAGAGTATTAGTGGTTACTGCCGCTCACCGGTTCCGCGTTTTCTGCTTCGGCGGCGAGCTGGCGTACGGCGATATAGCGTTCACTGCGACGCGTGCGATCCATGACCTGGCCTACCAACTGGCCACAGGCTGCGTCGATATCTTCGCCACGTGTCGTGCGTACGGTGACGTTATAGCCGGCCTGATGCAACATATCCTGGAAGCGCCGAATGGCATTATTGCTCGGCCGCTCGTAACCCGAGTGCGGGAAGGGGTTGAACGGAATCAGATTGATCTTGCATGGAATGTCGCGCAGTAATTCGATCATTTCCGCGGCGTGCTCAGGGCGATCGTTAACGTCCTTGAGCAGCGTGTACTCAATCGTCAGCGAACGTTTTTCGCCCAGTCCGGCGATGTATTTCTTGCAAGCCGGCAGCAGCACTTCCAGCGGGTACTTCTTGTTCAGCGGCACCAGCTGGCTGCGCAACTCGTTGTTCGGCGCGTGCAGCGACAAAGCCAGAGCGACATCAGTAATCTCGCCCAGTTTTTCGATCATCGGTACCACGCCCGAGGTAGACAGCGTCACCTTGCGCTTGGAAATACCGTAACCCATGTCGTCCATCATCAACTGCATTGAGTCGACGACATTATCAAAATTCAATAGCGGCTCACCCATGCCCATCATTACTACATTGGTCACCGAGCGATCCACGGTAGCAGGCACAGAGCCGAAGGACTTGTTGGCAATCCACACCTGACCAATAATTTCGGCCACGGTCAGATCACTATTGAAGCCCTGCTTGCCGGTCGAGCAGAAGCTGCAGTCCAGCGCACAGCCCGCCTGGGACGAGACACACAGGGTGCCACGCCCATTTTGCGGAATATACACCGTCTCCACGCAACTGCCCGAGGCAACCCGCACGACCCACTTGCGTGTGCCGTCGCGGGAAATATCCTCGCTGACAACTTCGGGGCCACGAATCTCGGCGCAGGCCTTGAGCTTTTCGCGCAGGGCCTTGCCGACATTGGTCATATCATCGAAGTCGTCGACACCATAGTGATGAATCCATTTCATGACCTGGCCGGCACGAAAACGCTTCTCTCCCAATTCCTCGAAGAAAGCTTCCAGTTTCTGCTGTGTCAGACCCAGCAGATTGGTCTTGCTGGTTGCATTGGTCATGGTGGTCACATCATTTGGTTTGTCAGGATAAAAACAAGCTTAGCGTGGGCACAGCTCGGTTTCGGCGAAGAAGTAGCCGATTTCGCGCGCAGCAGAAGCGGCAGAGTCAGAACCGTGTACCGCGTTGGCATCAATGGATTCGGCGAAGTCAGCACGGATAGTGCCGGCAGCGGCCTCTTTCGGGTTGGTAGCGCCCATCAGGTCACGGTTCTTGAGGATCGCGCCTTCGCCTTCCAGCACCTGAACAACAACCGGACCGGAGGTCATGAAGCCAACCAGATCCTTGAAGAAAGGACGCTCTTTGTGCTCGGCGTAGAAGCCTTCGGCATCAGACTGGGACAGCTGAACCATTTTGGCAGCTACCACGCTCAGGTTAGCCTGCTCGAAGCGGCTGATGATCTGACCAACAACGTTCTTGGCGACGGCATCGGGCTTGATGATGGACAGGGTGCGTTCAACGGCCATGTAACTCTCCAGACAGTTTTTTCGGATTGAAATGATAAAAGATGGTTAACCTGCGGATTATACGCAGGTTAAAGACAAATAGATAACAGCAGCGCGGTTCCCGACTGGCGGCGAATTCAGCCCGCCTGACGTAGGCGTTGCACTACTTGGCAGATGATTTCGGAGGCTCGCAGAACATCGTCTTCACTGGTGTAACGGCCAAGCGACAGACGGATAGAGCTGTGCGCCAACTCGTCGTCCAGACCGATAGCGCGCAGCACGTAGGAAGGCTCGACTGCAGCCGAGGTGCAGGCCGAACCGCTCGACAACGCCAGATCCTTGAGCGCCAGCAGCAACAGCTCGCCATCCACACCCGCGCAGGCGAGATTCAGGTTGTGCGGCACCCGCGCCTGAGCGCAGCCGTTGAGCGTCACGCCAGGTAACGCCGCCAGACCGGACAGCAGGCTGTCACGCAGGCCGGCAATGCGCGCCGACTCGCTCACCAGCAGCTTGCCGGCCAGCTCAAAGGCCGTACCCATACCGACGATCTGGTGGGTGGCCAAGGTGCCAGAGCGCATGCCGCGCTCGTGCCCGCCGCCGTGAATTTGCGCTGGCAGCCGCAGCGCCAGGCCGCGGCGCACGAACAAGGCACCAATGCCCTTGGGGCCGTAGGTTTTGTGCGCGCTGAACGACATGAAGTCGACCGGCAGCGTGCGCAGATCAATCGCCAGCTTGCCGGTCGACTGCGCGGCGTCCACGTGCATCAGCACGCCGCGGGCATGCGCCAGCGCACCCAGCGCCGCAATGTCATTGATGGTGCCGATTTCGTTGTTGACGTGCATCAACGTCACCAGCACGGTGTCGTCACGCAGCGCTGCCTGCAATTGCTCCGGGGTAATCACACCCTCAGCGCCAGGCTGCAGATAGGTCACCTCAAAGCCTTCGCGCTCCAGCTGTTGGCAACTGTCGAGCACCGCCTTGTGTTCGATTTTAGAGGTAATGATATGGCGGCCGCGCTCAGCCTGCGCATGCGCCACGCCCTTGATCGCTAGGTTATCCGACTCAGTGGCGCCCGAGGTCCAGACGATTTCGCGCGGATCAGCACCCACCAGATCAGCCACCTGACGACGCGCCAGCTCGACTGCCTCCTCGGCTTTCCAGCCGTAGAGGTGCGAGCGCGACGCCGGGTTGGCAAAGTTGCCGTCCAGCGTCAGGCAGGCCATCATTTTTTCCGCCACCAGCGGGTCGACCGGTGTGGTGGCTGCGTAATCCAGGTAAATGGGTTGCTTCATGCGATTGCCTCAGCGTGCAGTGGTGTCGTTGCGTTCAGCGTCCACTGCAGCATCGGTATCGTCCTTCAACAGCTCGAAGTCCTCGCCGCCCAGTGCTGGCAGCTCTTTGGCGCAGTAATCACTGCCCAGCTCGCTGAGCGCCTTGCACATACCCTCCAGCCGGCTATCAACTGCCTGCATGTGATCCAGCATCTGCCCAATAGCGCGCGCGACCGGGTCCGGCATGTCACGGCTTACACCGTAGGCATCAAACCCGAGCTTCTCGGCCATCGCCTGACGCTTGGCTTCCTGCTGCTCGTCGGCCGATTGATCCGCCTCCTTGACGATAATCCGGCCGGGAATCCCGACTGCGGTGGCACCGGCCGGCACTGCCTTGGTGACCACGGCATTGGAGCCAATTTTGGCCCCTTTACCGACGGTGAAGGGCCCCAATACCTTGGCGCCAGCGCCCACCACCACGCCGTCCTCCAGCGTCGGATGGCGCTTACCCTGGTCCCAGCTGGTGCCGCCCAGCGTGACACCCTGATACAGGGTCACATCATCACCAATCTCGGCCGTCTCACCAATCACCACACCAAAGCCATGGTCGATGAAAAAACGACGCCCCAGCTTGGCGCCGGGGTGAATCTCGATACCGGTCAACCAGCGCGCCAGGTGCGACACCATGCGCGCCAGCAAAAAGGCGTTGCGCACCCAAAGCCCATGCGACAACCGATGCATCCAGACCGCATGCAAACCCGGATAGCAAGTCAGTACTTCCAGCGTGTTGCGCGCAGCAGGATCACGATGGAAAACACTGGCTATATCTTCTTTCATGCGTTCAAACATGCTTAACGTCTCCGCGCACCGGATGCTTTGACTCCGATGGCCTTCTGGGTTTCGGTCAGGATGCCGCGCAGGATGTTCATTTCCATGCGATTGACCTGAATGCGGCCGTACAGGCGACGCAAACGCGGCATCAACTGTCTCGGTTTTTGAGGGTCGTGGAAGCCGATTTCAACCAGTACCTGCTCAAGATGCTGAAAATATTGCTCCAGCTCACCCGCCGTAGCGGGAATTTCATTCGGCAGAGCAGTGGTTTCCACCTTGTGCATCTTGGTCGGCGCGCCAGCGCGCTGCAGGGACTGCATACGCAACTCGTAAGCCAGCACCTGCACTGCCGCGCCCAGATTGAGCGAGCTGAAATCCGGCATCGACGGGATATGCACATGGTACTGACAACGCTGAAGCTCTTCGCTGGTTAGACCGGAATCCTCGCGTCCGAATACGATGGCAATGGGGCCCGTTTCGGCCGCCTCAAGTCGATCCAGCACTTCATCTGCAGCTTCGCGCGGGTCCAGCACGGGCCAGGGAATACGCCGATCGCGAGCACTGGTACCGAGCACCAGCACGCAATCCTCGATGGCCTCTTCGAGCGTACCAACGATACGCGCGCCTTGCAGAACATCATCCGCCCCGGCCGCACGGGAACTGGCAGCAGGATCGGGAAAGCGGACCGGGTCAACCAGCACCAACTCATGCAAACCCATGTTTTTCATCGCCCGCGCCGCGCCGCCGATGTTGCCAGGATGACTGGTATTGACCAACACCACACGCACATTATTCAACACAGCAGCACCTATACGAGCCAGAATGGACCCTGCATCTTACAAAAGCTGTGCTGCGATAGCCATGATGCATTCATGTTGCCCGGCTTATCTGCTATAATTTCCGGCTTTTCATCTTCCTGACAGAGATACATCACTATGCAGCCCATGCTGAACATCGCCCTCCGTGCCGCGCGCAGCGCCGGAGAACTGATTTACCGTTCCATGGAACGTATTGATGTGCTCACCGTCGACGAGAAGGATGCGCGTGACTACGTCACCGACATTGACCGCGCTGCCGAACAGACCATCATCGCGCAACTGCGCAAAGCCTATCCGGACCACAGCATCCAGGCCGAGGAATCAGGCTTCCAGCCGGGCCAGGGTGAAGGCGCAGACACCGTCTGGATTATCGATCCGCTGGACGGCACCACCAACTTCATTCACGGCATACCGCACTTCGCGATCAGTATCGCCTGTCGCGTAAAAGGCCGCACCGAGCACGCCGTAGTATTCGACCCTATCCGTCAGGAAGAATTTACCGCCAGCCGTGGCCGTGGCGCCGCACTCAACGGCCGCCGCCTGCGGGTCAGCAACCGCAAATCACTCGATGGCGCCCTGCTGGGCACTGGCTTCCCCTTCCGCGACAATCAGATTGACGCGCTGGACAACTACCTCGGCATGTTCCGTAGCCTGGTTGGCCAGACCGCCGGGATTCGACGTGCCGGTGCCGCCAGCCTCGACCTTGCCTATGTTGCCGCTGGCCGCTACGACGCCTTCTGGGAATTTGGTCTGGCTGAGTGGGATATGGCCGCTGGCGCACTGCTGATCCAGGAAGCTGGCGGCCTGGTCAGCGATTTTACCGGTGGTCATCAGTTCCTCGACAAGGGCCACATCGTTGCCGGCAACCCCAAGTGCTTCAAGGCAGTGCTGACGGCAATCCAGCCGCATCTGACCTCAGGCATGAAGCTCTAACCAAGCAGCGCTCCCAGCCGCCACACTTGCTGGCACCGCTGGCTGAACAAGAAAGCCCGCTCCTTGCATGGTGCGGGCTTTTTTACGAGCGGCCTTGGGCTGTCGAGCGCATTTGTCCGACACCGCCAAACGCCTACAAAAAAGCCCGCAACGGATTCCGCTGCGGGCTTTTTTTGTCATTGCAGATGCTTCAGGGACGATCGTCAATCGCCTCTTCGATCTGCGGCGGAATCAGATCATCACGGGTCAGCTTCATGGTCACCAGCAAACCGCCGGCAATGTAGATTGAGGAGTAGGTACCCACCCCCACACCGATTAGCAGCGCCGTGGCAAAACCGTGAATATTCTCGCCGCCGAAATAGAACAAGGCCAGCAGTACCAGAACGGTCGAGAACGAAGTCGCCAAGGTTCGACCCAGCGTCTGCGTCGTCGAAACGTTGATGATGTCGGTCAGCTCGGTCTTGCGCATTACCCGCATATTTTCACGCACGCGGTCAAAGACCACGATGGTATCGTTCAGCGAGTAGCCAATAACCGCCAGCAGCGCTGCCAGCACTGTCAGATCGAAAGACAACCCAAACAGCGAGAACACACCCAGGGTAAAGATCACATCGTGGAACAGCGCTACGATGGCCGCCACGGCGAATTTCATCTGAAAGCGCAGCGAGACATACAACAGGATGCCACCCAACGCCAGCAGCATGCCGATACCGCCTTTGTCGCGCAGCTCCTCACCCACCTGCGGGCCAATGAACTCGACGCGCTTGACCGACACATCGTTGCCGTCCTGACGCTTGACCAGCTCGGCGATTTCCGCACCCAGATCCGGGTTGTCACTGGGCAGACGGATCAGCACATCGGTTGAAGCGCCGAAGTTCTGCACCACCGCGTCGTTCCAGCCGTTACCCCGCAGCACTGTGCGAATGTCTTCAAGCTCAGGGGGCTGAGTGTAATTCAGCTCCACCAAGGCACCGCCGGTGAAATCCAGCCCCAGATTCAGCTGCTTGACCACCAGGCTGCCGATAGACCCCAGCATGAGCGCAATGGCAACAACGAAGAAAACTTTGCGCAGGCCGAGGAAATTAATGGTTTTGATATTTGTCATGGGTTGATCCTCACAGCCACAGCTTCTTGATGTCGCGTCCACCGACGGACAGGTTGACCATGGCACGGGTAACCATGATGGCACTGAACATCGAGGTCAGAATCCCCAGCGACAGTGTTACGGCGAAGCCCTTGACCGGACCGGAGCCCATGGCAAAGAGGATGACCCCCACCAGCAGGGTAGTCAGGTTACCGTCGATAATGGCGGAAAACGCCTTGTCGAAGCCTTCGTGCACTGCACGCTGTGGCGACATGCCGTTGGCCACCTCCTCCTTGATCCGCGAGAAGATCAGTACGTTGGCATCGACCGCCATACCCAGGGTCAACACGATACCGGCAATACCCGGCAGGGTCAGGGTCGCGCCCAGCAGCGACATCAGTGCCAGCAACAGCACCAGGTTGAAGGTCAGCGCTATGCCGGCGAACACGCCGAAAGCGCGGTACACCAGCAACATGAAAACCAGCACCAGGGCAAAGCCTACCTGTGTGGCGGTTACGCCCTTGGCGATGTTTTCAGCACCCAAGCTTGGCCCAATAGTGCGCTCTTCCACAAAGTGCATGGGCGCCGCCAGACCGCCGGCACGCAGCAGCAGTGCCAGTTCCGAGGCTTCAGCCGGGGAATCCAGACCGGTAATGCGGAACTGGTTGCCCAGCGCGCTCTGAATTGTGGCCAGACTGATGATCGACTTTTCTTCAACGAAGGCCGGAATCTCGACTTGCTGCGCAACGCCATCGACTTCCTGCGTCACCGTACGGCTGATCTGGCGCTGCTCGATAAAGAGCACCGCCATGCCCCGACCAATATTGTTGCGGGTGGCACGGTTCATCAGCTCGCCGCCGTGGCTGTCGAGCTTGATATTCACCTGCGGACGACCGTTCTCGTCGTAGTTGGACTGCGCGTCGGTTACCTGATCACCGGTGATGATGATACTGCGCTCAACCTGCGCCGGTGGGCGGCCGTTATTGCCGTGGTACTCAAAGGTTTCGGTCGTGGCGGCGGCAGCATCGGGCTCCGCAGCCAGGCGGAATTCCAGGTTGGCGGTCTTGCCCAGCACGCGCTTGGCCTCGGCGGTATCCTGCACGCCGGGCAACTCGACCACAATGCGGTTGGCACCCTGACGCTGCACCAGCGGCTCAGCCACACCCAGTTCGTTCACCCGGTTGCGCACAGTGGTCAGGTTCTGCTTGACCGCGTACTCGCGAATCGCAGCCACTTCGGTATCGGTCAACGCCAATTGCAGCACCTGCTGGCCATCCTTCTCAACCGAGGTCAGGGCAAACTGGCTGTACTGCTTGCCGATCAGCCGGCGCGCGTCAGCCAGCTGTTCTTCGTCGGCAAAGCCAAACTGCAGCGTGGTGCCTTGCGTCGGCAGACTGCGATAACGCAGCCCTTCGGTGCGCATCAGGCCACGCACCTCACTCTGGTAGACATTAACCCGCGACTCCAGCGCCTTGTCCATGTCGACCTGCAGCAGAAAGTGCACGCCGCCCGACAAGTCCAGACCCAGGGTCATCGGGCCAGCACCGATGTTGCTCAACCACTCTGGTGTGGTGGGCGCAAGGTTCTGCGCCACGACGTATTCGCGACCCAGCGCATCCCGCACTACATCCTGCGCCTGCAGCTGATCGGAACGATTGACCAGGCGCACCAGACCGGAACGGTTGTTACTACCCAACTCGCTGCCCTTGGTCTGCAACCCGGCGGCAGCCAGGGCCTGCTCGATGCGGTTCAGATCGGACTGTTCGATGGATTGCGTGGAACTGGCACCGGAAATCTGAATCGCAGGATCGTCCGGGTACAGGTTGGGCATGGCGTAGATCAGACCAAGCGCGAGCACGGCCAGAATCAGCAAATACTTCCAGAGGGGGTAACGGTTGAGCATATCAGGGCCTGATAGCAGTCCGGGCGCCTAATCGGCGCCCGGAACAGAGTTCTACGTGAAGGATTAGATGGCTTTCAGTGTGCCCTTGGGCAGCACGGCGACAATCGCGCCTTTCTGAAACTTCAGCTCCTGGCTCTCGGTTACTTCCAGTACCACGAACTCGTCGGTGACCTTCTTGACCTTGCCGAGAATGCCGCCGCCGGTTACCACTTCATCACCATTGGACAGGTTGGCCAGCAGATTCTTGTGCTCTTTGGCACGCTTGGCCTGGGGGCGCCAGATCATCAGATAGAAGATGACGACAAAACCGACCAGAAAAATCCATTCGAAGCCGGCACCCGCGGGTGCGGCTGCGCCGCCAGCTGATTGCGCCATAGCGGCGGGAATGAAAAAGCTCATGTGACACTCCTGTTATTGAACTGCAAGAAAATCGGTTATGGGGGCGATCCGGGCGCTAATCAAGCCTGCAACGGCGGAACCGGCAGACCCAGTTTAGCGTAGAAGTCATCCACAAAGTCGGTCAATGTACCCTGTTGAATGGCACTGCGCAAACCTGCCATAAGCCGCTGATAATGCCGCAGGTTATGGATGGTATTGAGCATACTGCCGAGCATTTCGCCGCACTTGTCCAGGTGATGCAGGTAGGCGCGCGAGAAGTTTTGGCAGGTGTAGCAGTCACAGGCCGGATCGAGCGGATTCTGATCGTGCCGGTGAACCGCGTTGCGGATCTTGATCACACCCGCCTCGGTAAACAGATGGCCGTTACGCGCATTGCGCGTGGGCATCACGCAGTCGAACATGTCGACGCCGCGGCGCACACCTTCCACCAGATCCTCGGGTTTGCCAACGCCCATCAGGTAACGGGGTTTTTCCGGCGGCATATGGCCCGGCAGAAAATCCAGTACGCGCATCATTTCGTCCTTCGGCTCACCAACCGAGAGACCGCCAATAGCCAGGCCGTCGAAGCCGATCTCGCACAGGCCTTCGAGTGAGCGCAGCCGAAGATTTTCGTGCATGCCGCCCTGCACGATACCGAACAGCGCAGAGGGATTGCCCTCATGCGCCGCTTTGGAACGCTTGGCCCAGCGCAGCGACAGCTCCATGGAGCGCCGCGCCGTGTCTTCATCGGCCGGATAGGGGGTGCACTCGTCAAAGATCATCACGATGTCGGAGCCCAGCTCGCGCTGAACCTGCATGGACTCCTCCGGACCCATGAACACCTTGGCACCGTCAACCGGGGAAGAGAAGTAGACGCCCTCCTCCTTGATCTTGCGCATCGCACCCAGGCTGAACACTTGGAAGCCACCCGAGTCGGTCAGGATGGGGCCCTTCCACTGCATGAAGTCATGCAGGTCGCCGTGCTGCTGAATCACCTTGGTGCCGGGGCGCAGCCACAGATGGAAGGTATTGCCGAGAATGATCTGCGCACCGATCGCCTCGACATCGCGCGGCAACATGCCCTTGACCGTACCGTAGGTGCCTACCGGCATGAAAGCAGGCGTTTCCACCACGCCGCGCGGAAAGGTCAGGCGGCCGCGACGGGCTTTGCCGTCGGTGGCCAGCAGCTCAAAGGACATATGACTCATTGCGATACCTCTGGCCCACGCGGGGCAGGATTGCGGGTAATGAACATGGCATCACCGTAACTGAAAAATCGATACCGCTCGGCCACCGCAGCCGCATAGGCCGCCATGGTTTCGGGATAACCGGCAAAGGCCGAGACCAGCATCAGCAGGGTCGACTCCGGCAAATGAAAATTGGTCACCAGCGCATCGACCACGTGAAAGGGCCTGCCCGGGTAGAGGAAAATATCGGTATCACCACTGAAGGGTTTGAGCACACCGTCGCGCGCGGCGGACTCCAGTGAACGCACGCTGGTGGTACCCACTGCAATCACCCTGCCGCCGCGTGCCTTGCACTGCACCACCGCCGACACTACCTCGGCACTGACCTCCAGCCACTCCTGATGCATTACGTGATCTTCGATGCGATCGACGCGCACCGGCTGGAAAGTGCCGGCGCCCACGTGCAGGGTCACCTCGGCGGTCTCTACGCCTTTATCACGAATTGCCTGCAGCAGGGCTGCATCAAAATGCAACCCGGCGGTGGGCGCTGCAACCGCACCCTCGCGCTTGGCGTACACGGTTTGATAGCGCTCACGATCGGCGCTGTCGTCCTCCCGGTCGATATAGGGCGGCAGCGGCATGTGGCCAACGCGGTCCAACAGCGGCAGCACTGGCTCGGCAAAGCGCAACTCGAACAGCGCGGCGTGGCGCGCAACCATCTCGGCACTTGCGTCGCCATCGAGCAGAATGCGACTGCCCGGCTTGGGCGACTTGCTGGACCGAATGTGGGCCAGCACGCGGTACTCGTCCAGCACCCGCTCCACCAGCACCTCCAATTGGCCGCCGGTCTCCTTGCGACCAAACAGCCGTGCCGGAATCACCCGGGTGTTGTTGAACACCATCAGATCCCCGGGCTGCAGTTGCTCCAACAGATCCACAAACTGCCGATGGTGCAGCTCTCCGGTAGGACCGTCCAGACACAACAGGCGACTGCCCCGACGCTCGGCCAAGGGGTGACGCGCGATAAGTTCATCAGGCAAATCAAAGGCAAAATCACTGAGACGCATGCGGGGAGCGGTTCCGAAGGCCATTCAAAGGGGGCACATAGTAGCCGAAAACGTGCCTCGCCGCGATCCACAGACGTAACGATTGTGACGAGAGGATTGACCTTGCCGGCAACTGCTTCGTATACTCCGCGCCGGCTTGTGAAAAGCATGCGAGCCTCGATGGCGGAATTGGTAGACGCGGCGGATTCAAAATCCGTTTCTGGTGACAGAGTGGGAGTTCGATTCTCCCTCGAGGCACCATCTGTACAACTCAGATGGTGATGGCAAGCCCCCGAAACAACCAGCCCTGAGCTGGTTTTTTTGTGCCCGTATTATGGCAACTGCACTCCACCCGCAGCCTGATGCAGCGCTTTCAGACGCTCAGCCAATTGCCGAATATTCCGCGTTCCGCCGCTCAATTCCGCCTGCCGCGCGGCATCCAGCAGTGCCAGCAACTGATCATCCAGACGCGCCGTCATGGCCTGGAGACTGGCCCGCCGCCCTTCGCTCTGCTGCTGCAACTGCTGCCACTCATCCGGCTGCGGCAGACCGTAACCCTCAGGAAGCAGCTCTGCCGGGCGACTGAGAAAGCCACTTTGCGCCAGCAGCTCCTGCAGCAAACTTTCAGCCTCACCCAACTGCGTATCAACGCCGCCGCGCCCTGACAGGTAGCGCTCCTTCAACTCCTGCCGCACTAGCAGCAACTGGCGCCGCTGCGCGGCCTGCTCGAGCAGGAGCAGCGCCGCCGTGGTGCGCACATCGCCTTGCCCCAGCCACTGAGCACGTGCCTCAGCGCTCAGGGCGAACCAAGCCTCAACATCCGGCACCGGGAGATCCAGGCCAGCCTGTACCTGCGTGAACATCAACTGATAGCGTTCACGGAACGAGTCGAAAAAATAGCCAAGGCGCAGCGCTTGCTGTCGATCCTGCAAGGGCTGCTGGTCGGCTATACCGCGCGCCGTCAACAAGCTCAGCAGGCCGGTCGGGGTAATACTCTGCAGGTCGCGCAGCGCAGGGCTTTGCGTGCCTACACGCAACAATCTGCGCGTTTCTACCGCGCAGTTGTTGTTGATGAAATAGTAGTCGCCGTCATAACTCCAATGCAGCTGTAGCGCTTGCTGCAGCAGGTCATTTAGCTCAGACCGGCTGAACCGCAGCGGTACCGAGCTGAGGCTACGCAGCTCCAGCTTGGTGTACTCATCCACCACCTGGGTCAACGGCAGAATAAACAGGCGCGATGGGTAATTGCCGACCAGACCATCCCAACTGGACAACTGCACATCCTCAACGAAAGCGCGAAATGACAGCACCAGATGCTCACTGACGTCCAACAGGCAATCGGGCCCACGCGGACGCCCCGGCGCGCAGATCACCAGGCGCAACATGCTGTGCCCCCAACGGCTGGCCCAGGCCTCATTTGGCTCAGCCAGCAGATAATGCACGGCATAGACACGCTCGGGGTCTATACGGCCCACAGCCTGCGGTTCATCCAGACTGGCGTTTACATAAGGCAATGCGTGGGCGCAGTCCGCTGCCGTGGGAGGCGCCCAGCCGAAATGCTGCGTGAAGTAGCCATACAGTGCCGGACGGCGGCAGGCGTATTGCGGATCGAGCAGGAAATATTCGAGGTTGACCGCAGCAAACTCGCTCGGACTGTTCAGCTCATAGCGGTCTGGGCTGCGGTCCCGCTGCGGATTGGTATCCACTCGCACACCGCGCTGTCCGGCCTGCTCCGGCCAGCCGGCCAGATCCAGCAGGCGCGGATCATCACTCAAGCTGAACTGGCGCTCACCCTCCCCGCGACAGCGAGGTGGCAGCCCCACCGGCCCCAGACTCTCTTGCTGCTGACGGCAGGCCAGCAGCAACGCGCGCTGACCCTCTGGCCAGTATGCGATGCGATCGTAGAAGTGCGCCAGCTCATGCAGCAGCGTGGCGAGCAATTCGGAATGCGCGTCGGCGCGGGCCTCCAGCGCCAACAAGCGCTGCAGCCAGCGACGATTGAGCAGTAAAGTACCGCTGCCGGTGGCACGCCCAATTACATCGGCGCCCAAGCGCTCGCTCCAGCGCACCGGAATGCGCTTATCCAGGCGTAGCCGCAGGCTAGGCGGGAGCGCGTTTGCAGCGTCGGCCAGCAAGGCCTCTGTGGCCAGCCGCTGTTCGGCGTTCAGCCCGCGTGGCTGCAGCACCAACTGCAACTCTGCCTGCGCCTGCAGACACACCAGAAAACCACAGCCCAGCAACCAGCGTAGTGCCACGCGCAGGCGAGACTGGCCGCCGAGCGACAAGCCGATCAACGTGCCAGAATAGCCTCGGCGAGCTGCATGTCAGTGGCGCTCAGCGCGGGCTGCTGCTGACGAATATGCGCCAGTGCCGCCTCCAGGCGAACCCCGCGAATGGCGCCACCGCTGGCAACAAAGCTGGCGGCATCGTCCTGCGCCTGCAAAAGTACCTTGTCATTACCACCGGAGCTGACATCGCTGGTCCCTTCAACACTATTGGCCAAAGAGGCTCCAATGGTGTCGGTAGTCGCAACAAAGCTACTGGCGGCAGCCAGACCGGAGAATGCAAAGACGCCAACAGCGGCCAGCAGGGAAAGTCGTTTCATGGGGCGTTCCTCAATAAAGATTGCACACTGAAAAAGGCGATTAACCCGGGCTGGCAACCTAGAGCCGCAAGCGACACGCCGTCAGATAAATGATGATAGCCGGTTTGGCCGCCAGCTTCCCGCTCAGCGTGACCGCAAGCAGCTCAGCCCAGCGTCATCTGATGACCGACCATGCCCAGCACAAAGCCAAGCACCGCGCCCATGGGCGGCGCCCAGTGCCTCTCCAGTCGCGCCTGTGGTGCAATATCCTGAAATACCGAGTAGCAAATTCCGCCGGCAGCAAACAGCATGACCATCGCCACCACACCCGGATAAGCCGACAGCCAGGCATAACCCAACACACCGAACAGCGGCCCCAGCAGCGCAATCACGGCAAATATCAGCGCTACTCGACGCGCACGGTAGTGCGTGGCAGCACTTAGCTCACGGCAGGCATTGAATCCCTCCGGCAGGTTTTGCAGGGTCATCAAGCAGGCCAGCAGCAGACCACTGCTTTCACCCACTGCAAAAGCGGCACCGAGTGCCAGTGACTCGGGCAAATAATCCGACAGCATAGCGGCCAATTGGCCTGCCGGCGTGTGAATCCGGTCCAGCAGAATATCCAGCGCCATGAAAGCAGCGCCACCACCAACGAAGCACAGCGCAGCCAGCCAAGGTGACAGCGGCGCAATACCTTCAGGCACCAGCACCAGGGCCACCGCCGACAGCAGCGCACCGCCACCGAAGGCGATGATGCCGTGGCGATACTCTTCCTTCAGCCAATCCGGACGCAGCTGCTCTATGCCTGCCAGCAATGCACCCAGGGGCATCGCCATGCCTGCCATCAGCGTCAGAATGATGACCAGATACAACTCCTGCATGCTGACTCCTCACCGCGACTGTGCGGCGCATGATTTCACAGCCGCCGAAAACAGAAAAGCCCCACTTGGGCGGGGCTTTTCAAGCGCACAGAGGACTGCTTACAGCTCGTCGAGGAAGCGCTCGGCATCCAGTGCGGCCATGCAACCTGCGCCCGCCGAGGTGATCGCCTGACGGTATACATGGTCAGCCACATCGCCTGCGGCAAACACACCGGGGATGTTGGTCTGGGTTGCGTTACCTTCGGTGCCGCTCTTGATCTTCAGGTAGCCGTCATGCATATCCAGCTGCCCTTCAAACAGGCTGGTATTGGGCGTGTGGCCAATGGCGATAAATACGCCGGCCAGGGCGATATCTTCAGTACCACCACTGTTCAGCGCGATACGCATGCCGGTCACCCCGGTCTGATCGCCCAGTACCTCGTCCAGCTGTGCATTCAGCTTCAGCTCGATCTTGCCTTCGGCGACCCGCGCCAGCAGCTTGTCGACCAGTATCTTCTCGGCGCGGAACACCTCACGGCGGTGCACCACGGTGACCTTCTTGGCGATGTTGGCCAAGTAGAGCGCTTCTTCAACGGCGGTGTTGCCACCGCCCACAACGGCAACGTCCTGGTTGCGATAGAAGAAACCATCGCAGGTAGCGCAGGCGGAAACCCCCTTGCCCATGAACGCCTCTTCGGAGGGCAGGCCAAGGTAACGTGCCGAAGCCCCGGTAGCGATGATCAGCGCGTCGCATTGATACTCGCCGCTGTCGCCCCAGAGCGTGAACGGGCGCTTGCTCAGGTCGACCTTGTTGATGTGGTCGAACTGGATTTCGGTTTCGAAGCGCTCGGCGTGCTTGCGCATGCGCTCCATCAGCTCCGGACCCTGCAACCCTTCTACATCACCAGGCCAGTTATCGACTTCGGTAGTGGTGGTCAGCTGACCGCCCATCTGCATGCCGGTGATCAACAACGGCTTGAGATTGGCGCGCGCAGCATAGACTGCCGCGCTATAGCCGGCCGGGCCGGAACCCAGAATGATCAGACGGGAATGACGCACTTCAGACATAAAATCCTCCGATTCACCACCGCAGTGGCGCGATAAAAAAAGCAGAGCGATCCTGGGTTAAGGGGAACCCGCCACAGGGCTGACCACTCTGGAAAATCAATTCGTTCAGAGCTCCGAGGCGTGCATGGCCAGATAACTGGCGACACCTTCAGGGCTTTCCTGCATACCGGGCTGCCCCTTGCGCCAGCCGGCCGGGCAGACTTCACCGTGCTCCTCGGTAAACTGCAGCGCATCTATAAGGCGAATCATCTCATCCACTTCACGACCCAGCGACAGATTGTTCACCACCTGATGCTGCACGATGCCTGCGCGATCAATCAAAAACGACGCACGCAACGCAACACCATCCTCGTGCTCCACACCGTAGGCACGGGTTATCTCGTGCTTGACGTCAGCCACCATGGTGAAGCCAACCGGGCCAATGCCGCCCTTCTCGACCGGGGTATTGCGCCAGGCATAGTGGGTGTACTGCGAATCGACCGAAATACCGACCACCTCAACGCCCAGCGCGCGAAACTTGTCCATGCGATTGTTGTGCGCGATGATTTCCGACGGGCAGACAAAGGTAAAGTCCAGCGGCCAGAAAAATACCACAACATATTTGCCGCGCAGTGAGGCGAAGTCAAAATCCTCTACAATGCTGCCATCAGCCAATACCGCTGGCGCAACAAAATTTGGTGCCGTGCGATTCACCAGAACACTCATCGCGACCCTCCCGAGTCATCTAGGGACGCAGCTTACGGCGCCCATCCGATTATGGAAATTGTAAAGACTGTATCAGCCAAATAGTTTACCCCTATAGGCTTTGCCAAGCCCGTTTTTCATCGAGGAACCTACCCCCATGAAGGCTACATTCGACGTTCTGCGCGGCCCCGATTACCTCAAGGAGGGCTGGCATCGCATCAGGCAACCCGGCCTGCGCCGCTTTGTGCTGATTCCATTAGCGCTCAACCTGATGGTGTTTGCGGCCCTGATCAGCTGGGGCGTCCAGCAGTTCAACCTGTTGATGGCAGAACTGATGCCGCAGCTACCGGCGTGGGCTTCGTTCATCGAATGGTTACTCTGGCCGCTGTTCGCATTGGTTGTACTGCTGGTGCTGTTCTTTGGTTTCAGCGTGGTCGCCAACATCATCGCTTCGCCTTTTTACGGTTTTCTGGCGGAGAAAATCGCCGAACAAGAGCGCAACGAGGTCAGTCCGCCCACCAGTTATCGCGACATAATGCTGGTCGTACCGCAAAGCGTTGGCCGCGAGCTGCGCAAACTGCTCTATTACCTGCCGCGCATGGGGATTCTGTTGCTGCTGACGCTGGTTCCCGTGGTCAACCTGGTCGCCTCACCGTTGTTGCTGGCCTTTGGCGTCTGGATGATGGCCGTACAGTACATCGACTATCAGGCTGACAATGAAAAGGTCAGCTTCATCGACATGCTGCGCTGGATGCGCGGCCGGCGCGGCATCTCACTGGGCTTTGGTCTGCCGGTTTACGTCGGCATGCTGATCCCGCTGGTCAATCTGCTGGTGATGCCAGCGGCAGTGGCCGGCTCTACCCTTCTGTGGGTACGCGAACGCGGCAGCCGAGTATCATAAAAACGTAATAAATATGTCACGCCGGCATCATGGCCCGGGACCATACTCGGATCATGAACATAGCCCAGCCTTCCGGCCAGTGCTTCGCATTGGTGACAGAAACTTACCCGCCGCAAATCAATGGCGTCAGCAATACGCTGGGCAAACTCTGCCAAGGCCTGCTGGGCCGCAACCATCGAGTGCAGCTCATCCGCCCTGCCCAGCCGGGTGAAAAGCCCGGATTGATTCAGTCCGGAAACCTGTTGGAACGCTGTGTGCGCGGCCTGCCGATTCCGGGCTACCCTGGCCTGCAATGGGGCCTGCCGGCCGCGAGAAAGCTGCAAAAGCTGTGGCAGCGCCAGCGCCCTGATGCGATCTACCTGGCCACCGAAGGTCCGCTGGGCTGGTCAGCACTGCGTCTGGCGCGACGCATGAAAATCCCGGTGATCAGCGGTTTTCATACCAATTTCCAGCAATACAGCAACCACTTCCACTTGGGACTGTTTCACGAGCCAGCACTGCGCTATTTGCGCTGGTTTCACAATCAGACCCTACAGACCCTGGTCGCCAGTTCGACCCAGCAGCGCGAACTGAATCGCCTGGGCGTGCACAACCTGTCACTGCTCGGTCGCGGCGTGGATTGCACGCATTTTCACCCAACCCACCGCAGCCAAAGCCTGCGCGAGCAGTGGGGCGCCAAAGTCGACGATTTAGTGCTGCTGCACGTAGGGCGACTATCGCCAGAGAAGAACCCGGAGTTGCTGATAGACAGCTGGAATAAGCTGCGCGCCAGTCAGACTGCCAACGGAGCCCGCTTACACATGGTGGTCGTGGGGGACGGCCCCTCTGCGCGGGAATTGCGCAAACGTATGCCGGAGGCTGTCTTCACCGGCGCCCTGACCGGCAATGCGTTGGCGAGCGCCTACGCCAGTGCCGACATCTTTATCTTTCCGAGTCTGACCGAAACCTTCGGCAACGTGGTAACCGAAGCCATGGCATCCGGCCTGGCCGTATGCGCATTCGACACCGCCGCAGCGCATCAGCATATTCAGGATCGCTACAGTGGATGCCTGGCGCCAGCAGGCCATGATCAGCTATTTACCGACAACCTGTGCTGGCTCGTACAAGATGCCGAAGGGCGCCGCAGCATCCGCCTGCACGCAAGACACCGTGCCTGCCAGCTGGACTGGCAGGCAATAGTGCAACGCTTCGAACGCTGCCTGTTGCAGGCCGCGCTAGGTCAAAGCATTCCAGTGCAGGCGGTGCCCAGCAAGTAGGCCACCAGCACCAGACGGCATCAGACCAGGGTTTTCAGCGCTTCGCGACTGAAGGGTTCGATGTCGGCGAAACGGCCTTCACGCACCTTGTCGGCCCATTGCGGATCAACCAGCAACGCACGCCCTACCGCCACCAGGTCAAACTCGCCAGCACCAAGGCGCGTCAACAGATCATCAATGTTCGCGGTCTGCGCAACCTTGTCGGTATTGACCATGAATTCCAGGAATTCGCCATCCAGGCCCACGCTGCCAACGGTGATCGCCGCCTTGCCGGTGATCTTGCGCGTCCAGCCCGCAAGGTTCAGCTCGGAGCTTTCGAATTCCGGCTCCCAGAAACGGCGCTGCGAGCAATGGAAAATATCCACCCCGGCGTCTGAAAGCGGCGCCAGGAACTGCTCCAGCAGCTCAGGCGTCGGCGCCAAGCGCGCGGTGTAATCCTGCTGCTTCCACTGCGAAAAACGGAAGATGATCGGATAGTCGGGACCCACCGCCGCTCGCACGGCGCGAATCACCTCTACCGCAAAACGGCCACGGTTTTCCATGCTGCCGCCGTAAGCGTCGGTACGCTGATTGGTACCTTCCCAGAAGAACTGGTCGATCAGGTAACCGTGGGCGCCATGCAGCTCGATGGCATCAAAGCCAATGTCCTTGGCGTCTTTGGCCGCCTGCGCAAAGGCCGCAACCACATCGTCGATGTCGGCCTGGGTCATGCCCCGAACCAGTACCTTACCTTCCTTCTGCTTTTCCATCGGGCCATAACCCGGCACCTCCGGATCGGGCTCGGTACCCAAACGGCGGACATTACCTACGTGCCACAGCTGGGGCGCAATCTTGCCGCCGGCGGCGTGCACTGCATCCACGACTTGCTTCCAGCCCGCCAAGGCCTCTTCACCATAGAAGTGCGGCACGTTGGGGTAGCCGTTGGCACCCGCGTGGTTGACCACGGTCCCTTCGGTGACGATCAGGCCCACACCCGATTCGGCGCGTCGACGGTAGTAGTCCACCACGGCCTGGTTCGGCACGCCCTTGGGCGAGAAGTTGCGGGTCATCGGCGCCATCACAATACGGTTACTCAGCTTCAGCGGGCCAAGGGTAATGGGGGCAAACAGCGGAGCTACATCAGCAGACATGGTTAATCCTCTTGGGTCTGGGTCAGCGCTGCCAGAGGACATGAAGCTGACCGGTCGTCTCGGTTTATTTAAAGTTGATTCAGGCGCGCAGCAGGCGCTCCAGTTGATCGATGAATACCCGCAGCGGCGCTATCTGACGATCAGTCTTCATCCGCAGCAAAGCCCCTTCCCAGGCCGCACCGATAAAACCTGCCAGCGCGACAGGGTCTTGGTCCTGAGATATTTCGCCGGCCGCACGCGCCTGTTCCAGACACTCAGCCAACACCTGGCTGGAGCGCTGCAGAATAGCTGCGGCGGCATACCCGATAGGCTGACTCTCGTCCGCCTTCTCATGACAGAGACTGCCAATGAAACACTGATGGGATGGCTGTTCCTGATTGGCGAAATAGCCGATCAGGTCGCGGTAACACCGCAGGATTCGCTCGCGCGGTGACAGCTCCGGCACACTCAGCGCCGCCGCAAAACGCTCTATGCGCGGCGTGTAGTAGTAATGCAGCGCCTGTATGGCGAAATCTTCCTTGCTCTCGAAATAATGATAGAAGGACCCCTTGGGCACGCCGGCGCCCTGGGTGATTTCTTGCACACCCGTCCCGTTATAGCCTTTACGCAGCATGACACTGGTGCCGGCCGCCAAAATGCGCGCGCGTTTATCCTGGATCGTATTCATGCGAGCACTATACGACCGGTCAACTTTATTTAATAGAGCGAGAGATAACTATTGATTTCAGTGATAACCAAGAATTGAGCGCATCGGCTGCGCGCCATTTGCGGGCGAAAAAAAACCAGCCGTTGTCGGCTGGTTTTTTGTGCTGTGGAGCGCTGCTATCAGTGCTCTACGCCGCCTTCGCCGTGAATGTGGCCGTGGGCCATTTCATCGTCGGTCGCTTCGCGCACCTCAACTACCTTGACGTCGAAGGTCAGCTGCTCGCCGGCCAGCGGGTGGTTCCCATCAACAGTGACTTCGTCACCTTCCAGTGCCTTGATGGTCACGATCTGCATGCTGCCATCGGGACCGGACGCGTGGAACTGCATGCCGACTTCCAGCTCGTCAACGCCTTCAAACATGTTGCGACCCAGTACAGCGATCAGCTCGGCATTGAACTCGCCATAGGCCTCTGCCGGCTCGACGGTTACATTGACGGCATCACCTGCCTGTTTGCCTTCCAGCGCCTTTTCCAGGCCCGGAATGATATTGCCCGCACCATGCAGGTAGACGAGCGGCGCGCCACCATTGGAGGAATCCAGCACCTCGCCATCTGCATTGGTCAGGGTGTAATCGATGGAAACAGCCTTGTTGGCAGCAATCTGCATAATATCGTTCCTATCATTTGCTTAAAAATCGTGAGTGTACGCGGATTGGGTGGCAAACGCACGGCTTGACCCGACTAGCGGGCAGACTGAAGATGAGACCCGCAGCCCATAAAGACCACGACAACGTGGTGCCATTGGACGCGGCACAACCAGCGCGCCCCCACTGCGCAGTCCGACTGAACCTTGCGGGCACAGGCGCATCAAACGGCTGGCACGCTGCGCAACACGCGCCTTAATTACCGGCAGCCTGATGCTGCCCCATGAAACAGGAACACTGACATACCATGAGAGATCGTCTGGTATTGGTCATCAACGGTGGCAGCTCATCGATCAAGCTGGCACTGCGCAAACAGGGAAGTTCCGAGCCCGTCTTCGAGGCGCAGGCTGAACGTCTGAACACCCCCCAGGCCAGTTATACGTATGCTGGTGGCCCGAGCATCAGCCTGCCCGACGCGGACACCAAGGCGGCGCTGAAAGTCCTGCTCCCCTTGGTCGAACAGCACAGCAACGGCCCGATCAGCGTGGTAGGACATCGCGTTGTGCACGGCGGCGAGCAGTTTACCGAAGCGCGTCTGATCGATGATGAAGTACTCGCGGGCATCGAGGCCAACGCGCCACTGGCGCCACTGCATAACCCGGCCAACCTGAGTGGCATTCGCGCCGCCATGGCTCTACTGCCAGATCTCCCGCAGGTCGCCGTATTCGATACCGCCTTCCATCAGAGCATGCCGCCACACGCCTTCCGTTATGCGTTGCCGGACGAGCTTTATGCCGTACACGGCGTGCGTCGCTACGGCTTCCATGGCACCAGCCATCAGTACGTAGCCCACCAGGCCAGCCTCATGACCGGGAAAAAGAACGGCAAAGGTGCTTGGCTAAGCGCTCACTTGGGTAATGGCTGTTCCAGCTGTGCCATTTTTGATGGCAAGAGCATGGACACCAGTATGGGGCTTACGCCACTCGAGGGGCTGGTAATGGGCACGCGTAGCGGCGATGTCGACCCCAATCTGCACGCCCACCTCGCCCGCACCTTGGGCTGGGATCTGCCCCGCATTGAGCAATTGCTGAACCGCGAAAGTGGTTTACTAGGCCTCTCGGGGCTGTCGAACGACATGCGCGAGCTGGAGCAGGCACGTGCCGACGGTCACGGCGGCGCGCAGCTGGCCATCGAAGTATTCTGCTACCGCTTGGCGCGCTCACTTGCCGGGCTGGCCATTGCGCTACCGCACATCGACGGGTTGATCTTTACCGGCGGCATTGGCGAGAACTCGGCGCTGACCCGCGCGCTAACGCTCAGTCACCTGGGTGTCATGGGTTTGCACGTTGACCCGGATCGCAACAGCACCCTGGCCCGCCGCGAAGCGGGCCACATTGAAGCTGCCGGCTCACCAGCTATTCTGGTCATACCCACCGACGAGGAGCGCCAGATTGCAGAAGAGAGTCTGGCACTGCTGGATCGCGCATACACTGGAACGGAATCCCCGGCATGAGCCAACACACCTTTTTTGTTGCCCCCACCGGATTTGGTGTCGGCCTGACCTCTACCAGCCTGGGCTTGATACGCGCTCTGGAGCGCACCGGACTGCGCGTGCACTTCCTCAAGCCCATCGCCCAGCCACATCCCGGCGACGAGGGCCCCGAGCGCTCAACCGAGCTGATCAGCCGCACACTCGGCCTGTCACCGCCTCCTGCCATGCCCCTGGCCGAGGTCGAGCACCAGTTGGCGATAGGCGAACTGGACGACCTGATGGAAGAAATGGTCAGCCGCTACCAGCAGGCAGCGCAGGACGCCGACGTGGTGGTAGTCGAAGGCATGGTACCGACACGGCAAAGCAGCTACGCCGCACAGATCAACCAGGCATTGGCCAAGAGTCTGGATGCTGACGTGATCCTGGTCACTACCCCAGATGGCGACGACATGGCCAGCCTGGCAGATCGCATCGAAATTCATGCGCAGGCTTTCGGCGGGCCCAGCCATCCCAAGGTACTGGGCGTGATCGTCAACAAGGTGCATGACCTCGACGACGAGGCGCTGGTTGATGTGCCTGATGGCCGCGCGCTGAAAAACACCCTGAAGAGTTTCGCCCAAGCGCTCAAGCAGGCATCAGTGCGGCTCGACACCGACGACTTCCGCCTGATCGGCTGTGTACCTTGGCAGGACGAGCTCAACGCGCCGCGCACAGCCGATATAGCCACCCTGCTGAAAACCACCATCTACCATCCTGGCGAGATGCAACAGCGTCGGGTGATGGAAATTGCCCTGTGCGCGCGCACCGTGCCCAACATCATTGATCGCCTCAAGCCCGGCACCCTGATCGTCACACCCGGCGACCGCGACGACATCATCATTGCCAGCAGCCTGGCCTCACTAGCCGGCACACCGCTCGCGGGCTTGCTGCTGACCGGCGACATGCCCCCCGATCCACGGGTCATCCAGCTATGCCAACCGGCCCTGGATCAGGGCTTGACCATTCTGGGCGTCCGCACCAACAGTTTCGATACCGCCACCCAGCTGGATCGTATGAACCGCGAAATCCCGATTGACGACCGCGATCGCGCCGAGCGGGTGACCAACTTCGTGGCCTCGCATATCGACCACGCCTGGCTGGCCAAGCGCTGCGACCTGCCGCGCGAAAAGCGCATGTCACCGCCCGCCTTTCGCTACGAACTGGTGCGTCAGGCACAGCGGGCAGCCAAATGCATCGTGTTGCCCGAAGGCGATGAGCCGCGCACAGTGCAAGCCGCGGCCATCTGCCAGCGCCGGGGGATTGCCGATTGCATATTGCTGGCCAAGCGTGACTCGGTGGAAGCCGTGGCCCGGGCGCAGCACATCACCCTCCCCGAGGGTTTGCAGATCATCGATCCCGATGAGGTGCGCGAGCGCTACGTCGCGCCCATGGTCAAGCTGCGTGAAGGCAAGGGCCTGAACGAACCCATGGCCCTGCAGCAACTGGAAGATAATGTAGTGCTCGGCACCATGATGCTGGCACTCGACGAGGTAGACGGCCTGGTTTCCGGCGCAATCCACACCACGGCCAATACCATTCGCCCCGCCTTCCAGCTGATCAAGACCGCACCCGGTTACAACCTGGTGTCTTCGATCTTTTTCATGCTACTTCCCGAGCAGGTGCTGGTGTACGGCGACTGCGCGGTCAACCCCGACCCCAACGCCGAGGACCTGGCGGAAATCGCCATCCAGAGCGCGCGCTCGGCTGAAGCATTCGGCATTCCCGCCAGGGTCGCGATGATCAGCTATTCAACCGGCAGCTCCGGCAGCGGTAGCGAGGTCGAGAAAGTGCGTGAAGCCACCCGCCTGGCCAAAGCGCGCGAACCCGGGCTGTTGCTCGACGGTCCGCTCCAGTATGATGCCGCCGCGATTGCCAGCGTCGGACGCCAGAAGGCGCCAGACAGCCCAGTGGCCGGCCAAGCCACTGTATTTGTCTTCCCCGACCTGAATACTGGCAACACCACCTACAAGGCGGTGCAGCGCAGCGCCAACGTCATTAGCGTTGGACCGATGCTGCAAGGCCTGCGTAAGCCGGTGAATGACCTGTCGCGCGGCGCACTGGTGGACGATATTGTGTATACCATCGCGTTGACGGCCATACAGGCCTATAACAACCAATGACATAACGAGAACGACCGCTGCAGCGGTCCTGCTGACGAGCCCATACCCATGCTGTCTTTCCTGCCTGCCTTTCTGCGCGGCATTCTCGCCACCCTGCTGTTGGCGCTGAATACGTTGTGCTGCGCTTCGGTGCTGTTCGCAATTGCCCTGGTCAAACTGCTGCCAATCCCGGCACTGCAAAAAGCCTGCACCGTATTGATGATTGCCATTGCCGAGTTATGGATGCTCTGCAACAGCGGCTGGATGAAGCTGGTCGGCAGCACCCGCTGGGAAGTGGAAGGGCTAAGCCAGCTTGATTATCGCGGCTGGTATCTGGTGACCAGCAACCACCAAAGCTGGGTCGACATTCTGGCGCTGCAGCATGTATTGAATCGCCGCATGCCCATGCTCAAGTTTTTTTTGAAACAGGAATTGATCTGGGTGCCGGTGATTGGCCTGTGCTGGTGGGCGCTGGATTTCCCCTTTATGAAACGCTACAGCAAGGCCTACCTGGAGAAATACCCGGAGAAAGCCGGCCAGGACCTGGAAACCACCCGCAAGGCCTGTGAAAAGTTCAAGACTACCCCGGTGGCGGTATTCAACTTTCTGGAAGGCACCCGCCTAACACCAGCCAAGCACGCCCAGCAGCAGTCACCCTTCACCTATCTGCTCAAACCCAAATCCGGCGGTATTGCCTTCGTGCTGGATGCCATGGGCAGCCAACTGCGCTCGTTGCTTGATATCACAATCCATTATCCCAACGGCAATCCGAGCTTCTGGGATCTGCTTAGCGGCAAGTTACCGCACGTGGTCATGCACTGCGAGCTCAAGCCCATCCCGGCGGACTTTCTGGGCAAGAACTACCAGCAGGATGCTGCCTTTCGGGCCGAGTTCCAGGCTTGGGTAAACCAGCTGTGGCTGGAGAAAGACGCTCACCTGGCAAGACTGCACGCCCAGTACCCCACCCCCGCAGACCAAGCTCGCAGCCATAACGACTGAACAAAACGCAGACACAAAAAAGCCGCGCCGGGCATTTGCCTCGGCGCGGCTTTTTACTGCCGAATTACAGCTGGCGGAGATTGATCTCAACCCGGCGATTCTGCGCACGACCCGCTTCGGTATCGTTGCTGGCAATCGGCTGGCTTGGGCCAACACCGGCGCTGCTGATACGCGCACTGGGCACACCCTGGCCTGACAGGTAGGAAGCCACTGCACTGGCCCGCTCACGCGACAAGCGCATGTTCAACTCGTTGGAGCCTGTGCTATCGGTATGACCGACGATGTTGATGCCGTTCTTGTCGAATTCCTTGAACACCTTGACCAGCGAATTCAGCGTCGGGTAGAAGCTGCTGGAGATGTCGGAAGAGCCAGAAGCGAAGGTGATGTTACCCGGCATGACCAACTGGATGCTGTCGCCGTTGCGTACAACCTGTACGCCGGTGCCAGTCAGTTCCTGACGCAGACGCTGCTCCTGCTTGTCGACGTAATAGCCGTAGCCGCCGCCTGCTGCGCCGCCCACAGCAGCACCTATCAGCGCGCCCTTGGCACGGTCGTCACTACTTGAGGTAGCAGCGCCCACAGCGGCCCCCGCCAGGGCACCCAAGCCACCATACTTGGCAGACTTGCCTGCTTCTTCCTCGCCGGTATAGGGGTTATTGGTACAACCGGTCAATACCAGCGCGCACACGCCGGCAGCAATCAAACCTTGGCTTTTTTTCATCATTTTGTTCCCTTTCATCTGTTATCTGAATCATTCACTACCAACAGGGCTCATGCCGGACCAGCGTCAACAGCACCACCCACTCCCAAAGCTGCACCAATGAGGCAAGGCATTCACGTTAACCACGGATAAACGGGTTCTCACGAATCTCGTCGCCAATACGGGTATCCGGGCCATGGCCAGTTACCACTACAGCTTCTTCATCCAAGCTATAGAGCCGCTGACGGATGGATCGTTCAATTTTCTGATAATCGCCGCCCCACAGATCGGTACGCCCGATACCCCGACGGAACAGGGTATCCCCTGCAATCAGCAGCTTTTCCTGCGGGAACCAGAAGCTCATTGAGCCCGGCGTATGCCCCGGTGTATGCAACGCCACACCGCAGCCGCAGGCCAATTCTTCGTCATCCTGCAACCATTGATCCGGTGCCGGCACCGGCACGTAGGGCACACCAAAGCGCTTGCACTGCATCTCCAGGTTGTCCCAGAGAAACTGATCTTCCTGGTGCAGGTGCAGGGAGGCGCCAGTGGCTTTCTTCATTTCGCCCGAGGCCAGAAAGTGATCCAGGTGGGCATGCGTATGAATAATGCTGACCACCTTCAGACCCAAGACCTCGAGACGATCAAGGATCAGTTGGTGATCACCGCCCGGATCAATCACCAACGCCTTCTTCGTCAGCGGGTCACCCACGATAGTGCAGTTGCATCCCAGCGGACCGACGGGAAAGGTTTCGCGGATCAAGGGGGTTGGTGCAAGGGTCATGGCAATCCTCTTGGCAGTATGGGCTTGAAAGCGCAGTGCGCGACTATCCGCATGATAACAGTCAGCAAGCTTGGCATTCTCGTCAGCCGTGATCAACGCAGCGCCGGCTGGCCAATATGCCCAGATTGGCTACGCTTGTGTTTGCCGCAGAGACACCACCGAGCCTGACCCAGCCCGTCGCCACGCAGCGCATCCCGCCCGCTGCCGCGACACTTGAGGGAGTTCTTACATGGATAGACAGACAAACTCACACCGCGTGATCAGGGGTGGCGCAGCAGCATTGCTGAGCCTTGTCTGCGCCAACCAGGCCAGTGCCGGTGGCATCATGCTGTACGAGGTTGGCCAGGAAGGTGCTGGCCTGGCCAACGCTGGTGCGGCGGTATTGGCAAACGACCCCAGTGTGCTGATGAATAACCCGGCGGGCATTTCACGGCTTGAAGGGACCCAGGTCAACGCGAACGGGCAACTAGTGATTGGCCACATCAAATTCTCCGGTGATGCATCCAGCGATTTCGACGGTAACAACGGCGGCAACGCACTGAAATACCTACCCGGCGCGAGTTTTTTCATCAGTCACCAAATCGACGATAGGTCCAGTATCGGTTTCGGCATGTACGGCAACTTTGGTCTGGCAGTGAAGTACAACGATAGCTGGGCAGGACGCTACTTTACCCAAGAGGCTGCGGTTATTGGCCTGAGCTTTGAGCCGGTTTACTCCTACAAGGTGGACGACAAGCTGTCGCTGGGTATCGGGCCACGCATCATGTATGGCTATTACCGTACCCAGGCGGCCGTCTACAATAACGTACTGGGGTTGGGCGGTGGTCGCAGCGATGGTCAGTTGGAATACCAGGACACCGACGTCGGTATCGGCGTGAATATGGGCCTGCTCTACCACCTCAATGAGCGTGTGGACTTGGGCCTGGCCTATACCAGTAAGGTAGAGCTTGAGTTTGCAGACCGACCCAGCTTCGACAACATCAACAACCCGCTATTGAATGGAGCCTTGCAGGCCGCCAACGTCCGCAACCTGGAGTTGGCGATGCAGGTGCCACAGACGCTGCTGTTCAGCTACAGCTACGCGCTCGATCCACAGTGGAACCTGCTGGGCAGCCTCGGCTGGCAGGACTGGAGCGAGTTCGGCGACATTGGCGTCGCGGTGGAAGCCGACGCCGGCAGCGTGACGACCGGCGTGGATCGTCGCTACAAAGATACCTGGCACGCCGCCATTGGTGCCCAGTATCAGGCCAGCGCTCAGTTGCGCTGGAACCTGGGTATAGGCTATGACAGCAGCATGGTCGATGACGCCGATCGCACGGTCGACAATCCGGCAGCAGCGGCCTGGCGCTTGGCCGGCGGCCTCAATTATGCCGTGGACGACAACCTAGAACTGCACGCGGCCTACACCCTGGTGTGGCTGGGCGATATGGACGTGGCGCAAAGCAAAAGTCGCTCTGGCGAGACCCTGTCCGGCAGCTATGACAAAAGCGCCCTGCACATCCTGGGCGGTGGCGCGGTCTGGCGCTTCTAGCCGTGGGTTGCCGCCCGCCGGGAGAGCCCCGTCAGCGGCAGGACATTCCCGCAGAACGCTGTATATTATTGCCAACCCTACCGCAAAGCGCGCCAGCAACCATGCCCAGAACGCCCACTACCCTCGCCTTGCTGGCCTTGTTCAGCGCTCCTGCTCTGGCTGCCGAACCGCTCCGGCTCACCGCTGCCAACGTAGAGGACAAGGTCAATGGAATCCTGACCCTGATGTCATACTCCATGACCTTGGACCTGGCCTCGAGCGCGCTGCAGATCAACGATAACGATACCGGCGATCCGGCGCTGACCATGACCCAACTGGGCGGTGGCGCGACTATGAGTGACGAGATCCCCTTGTACCTCGAGGGCTCGGTGGCCTACAGCCGCTACGATCCCAAATTCGTTGCCAGCGACGGCGTGCAAACCCGCACCATCCCGGTGAAATGGACCTCGGTCACCGCCGCCGGCGGTATTGGCTGGGACTTTCCGCTGGACGATGAATGGGTACTGCGCCCTATCGGCAATATCGCCTTGGGCTATATCAGCAGCGATATCAACAGTGCGCGGCTGTACCTGAACTACGAACTGGACCGCGAGATCGAGTTTCTCGATGACGGGCAAATGGGCGCGCTGGGCTTGGGCGGTGCCATGATGCTCGATTGGGAGCGCGTGCGAGAAGAGTATGAAGCCGATCTGGAGCTGCGCTACAGCTACCTGGATCTGCAGAACATCGGCGGAGACCGGGCCATTGAGGGCAATGTCACTGCGCAGACAGCCAACCTCTGGACTCGCTACCGCGCACCCACCGGCTGGACGCTGATGCAAAACCCGCTGCGCTATGTACTGGAGTACTCGCACTCCGAGTATCTGGGCGAGCAACGAGGCGCGCTAGGCTTTGACCGCCTGTCGACCGTGGGTGCGGGCATCGAATTCGATTCCAGCGCCTACCCGGTCTTCATTACGCGAACCCGCGTACTGATTCGGCAGATGTTTGGTGATGGTGTCTCCGGTACCGCACTGAGCCTGGCCGTCAGTTTCTGAGACCCTGAGCAGCCGATAAAAAAAGGCGTATGGAGCAGACTCCATACGCCTTTTCTGGACCTCACCCGCCAGAGCGACGGGCCACAATCCCTCAACGCTTAACGAACACCAGCCTGACGCAGCGCAGTCGGCGTGAAGTCATTGCTTGACGCCTTGTAGCTGTAGTCGTAGTTGCTGCGTTCTTCGTTGTTCATGCCCATGGCCAGGTAGCGACCCGCCACCAGGTCATACAGGGTTTCCATCGCGTAGCTTGGAACCTTGTCGGGGAAACGTTGCAGAGCTTCTGCCTCGGCTACCCGCCAAAGCTCGCCACGACCATCGTAATGGTCGATATGAGCCGCCTGCCAGGAGTCCTCGTCCAGGAAGAAGTCGCGTTTGGCATAGATGTGGCGCTCACCTTGCTTCACGGTAGCGGTCACGTTCCAAACGCGATGCAGCTCATAGCGCACCAGGTCCTGATTAATGTGACCAGCCTTGAAGATCTGATCGTATTTGACATCAGGTGAAGCCAGCTCGAAGTTGTTGTACGAGATAAACATCTCGCGCTTGCCTTCCAGCTTCCAGTCGTAACGGTCAGGCGCGCCGTTGTACAGGTCGAGGTTGTCTGAGGTGCGCATGCCATCGGCTGCGGTACCCGGACCGTCATAGGACACCTGGGGGGCGCGACGCACGCGGCGTTGGCCGGCATTGTAAATCCACGCCATGCGCGGGTTGGCGACCTGGTTGATGGTCTCGTGTACCAGCAGTACGTTACCGGCCAGGCGGCTCGGATCGGTTACCTGCTGCTTGAAGTAGTAGAGCATCTCGTTGTTGGCACTGGCATCGTAATCGGTCAGCGCGCTGGGCAGCACATACTCTTCAACAAAACGCACCAGATTGTAGCTGCCGTTGACCTGCGGAGTCGCCTGGGTCACGGTGCGCTGCAGCGAAGCACCACGGTAGCGCGTGATCTGGTTCCAGATTGCTTCTAGGCCATCCTTGGGAATCGGGAAGGCATAAGCCATCTGATAATCGGTCAGGCCATTGCCACCGGCAACCAGCTCGGTTTTCGCAGCGTTGTGCTTGGCGGCGTCGTAGATTTCCTGCGGCAGGGCAGCACTGCGGCGGCTCTCGAACACGCGCATCTTGAAGGTCTCAGGATAGCGCTTGAACATGGCGATCTGGCCCGGAGCCAGTTGATCGGCATACTCTTCATAGTTGGCGGCCGTAATCACAAACAGCGGCTGGTCGTCGCCATAGGGGTTGGCAAAGAAGCCGTTGGCATCCACAGCGGCAGCGTCGGTCGCCAGACCGCCAGTCCAGGCCGGAATGCTGCCTGCAGCGTTGCCAGCGGCTTCTGCGCCCACGGGGGTCAGGCTGTTGCCGAGCTCGGCAACCTGTTGTGCATCGGCAGCGGCAAAGCTGATCTGTGCGGCCAGCGCAGAGGCCAGAAAAGTAGAAGCAAGGATAATGGGTTTCATCGATTCGCCCTGTTTTGCTTGATTATTGGCGGCTCAGCGCTGCTGAAATAGGCACAGCGGCAAGGCCGGACGGGTGACATCAAGGAAGCGCAAGCATCGCGCCTGCATAAAGTGTAGACGCACGAAAACGCCCGTGCCCGACAGTCCGATGGACCGACACAACACAGCGTTCAGGATTATTAGGCTTTTTGTAATTCCTTGAGGAGCTGCGCACTTTATAGATTGGCGCCGAGGCAAGCAAGCCCAGCTGTCCCATTTAGCCAGTCGAATGGCAGCCAATAGGCCAGCTGAAGGCCTCGCGCAATGGGGCACCGCGAACAACAGACGACACTAGAGCATGAGACATTCAGTGACAATTGCTCACACCAGCTGCGCAGGCAAAAAAAACCGCCAGCCGGGGCAGCGGCTGGCGGTTGTGGACACGCTGTCAGCTTACTTCAGTGAAGAAATGCACTCATCGCCGTTTTCCAGCCACTGCGCAATCTCACCGCGAATGCGCTTTTTATCGAGCTTGCCAACGCTGGTCTTGGGGATCTCGTTCACCACCGCGATCTGGGTGGGAATGGCCCACTTATTGATGCGGCCCTCTTCGACGAAGGGCTGCAGATGCTCGCACAACGAGGCCGCGCTTACCTGCTGACCAGCGGCCGCGATCACCAGCGCAAAGGGACGCTCGTCCCAACGCGGGTCGGGAATCCCGACCACGGCCACTTCCTTGATGCTGGGGCTGCGGCTGATCAGATCTTCCAGCTCCAGCGAAGACAACCACTCGCCGCCAGTCTTGATGACGTCCTTGATGCGGTCACGGATATCGATAAAGCCCATGGGGTCGATGGTGGCCACATCACCCGTATGCATCCAGCCACCTTCCCACAGCTCCTGGCTCTTTTCCGGCTCGCGGAAGTAAGCCTGGGTTAGCCAAGGTGCGCGCAACACCAGCTCGCCCTGGGTCTTGCCGTCATTGGGCAGCAGCTTGCCATCAGCCCCCATGATCTGCGCTTCCACCATGGGGCCAGGTACGCCTGCCTTGATGCGATACGCGACGCGTTGCTCTTCACTGCCCTCTTCCAGCTCCAGGTTGATGTAGCCAGCAGAAATCATTGGACAGGTTTCCGACATGCCATAGGCGGCGCCCAACTGCATGCCTTTGGCTTTGGCGGCCTCGTACAGACTGCGGTTCAGGGCGCTGCCGCCAATGATCACGCGCATGCCGCCAAAGTCGAAATCTTCGGCGCCCTTGGCGTTGAGCACCATCTGCAGAATCGTGGGTACGCAATGCGAGAAGCTGACCTTGTGCTGCTTGATCAGATCGACCAGCAGCTCAGGCTCGTAGCGGCCAGGGTAAACCTGCTTCAGGCCCAGCATGGTCGCGGTGTACGGAATGCCCCAGGCATGCACATGGAACATCGGCGTGATTGGCATGTACACATCGCGATTGCCGAACTGGCGCACGGTATCCAGCGCCGAAAGTGAGGCAGCCTGCGACAGGGTATGCAGCACCAGCTGACGGTGGGTGAAGTACACACCCTTGGGGTTGCCGGTAGTGCCGGTGGTATAGAAGGTGGTGGCTACCGAGTTCTCATCGAAGTCGGCAAAGTCGTAGGTGGGTTCAGCCGCGGCCAGTAGTTGCTCGTACTCACCTGCCAGGCCTGGCAGATCGGCTTCCTTGCTGTCTTCGTCGGTCAGCAGAATGGTGGTGGTGACCGTGGTCAGTTGATCTTCAATGGCCTTGTAAATCGGAACGAACTCGCTGTTGACCAGCACCACAATGTCTTCGGCGTGATTCATGGTGTAGAGAATCTGATCCGGCGACAGACGCACGTTGATGGTGTGCATGACGGCACCCAGCATCGGTACCGCGAACATGCACTCCAGGTAGCGGTGGCTGTCCCAGTCCATCATGGCGACGGTATCGCCAGCCTTGACGCCCGCCTTGGACAGGGCGTTGGCCAGGCGGCAGATGCGCTCGTTGAAGGTGGCGTAATCGTACCGGCTGATATCCCGGTAGATTATTTCCTGGGTACGCTCGTAACGCTGTCCGGACAGCAACAGGTTCTTGATCAGCAAGGGCGTGGAACGCGCCTCATCGGTGGGCTTGAGGATACGAGTATTGAGCATGAAATGACCTAGTGTTTTTGGGATTGTCAGGGCATGGGAACAGTGCGCGAGCCCAATCAGCCTATGAGAAAACAGCCTAAAGAATAGCTCAGCCGGCACAACCGCAAAACATCATACGGATTTTAATCAAGGCCATTAAGCGTATAATTGTAAATAAAAGTCGCTTTATGACTGAATCATAATTCATAGTTTCACAATCACAACAATGGAGCCAAACAGCATGTCCGACAACAGCATTGTTATCGTCAGCGGTGCGCGCACGCCCATGGGCGGCTTTCAGGGCAGCCTGTCCAGCGTCAGCGCTGTCGATCTGGGCGCCCTGAGCATTCGCGAAGCCATCAGCCGTGCCGGCATTGAGGCCGAAGCCGTCGAGGAAGTGATCATGGGCTGTGTACTGCCCGCCGGCCTCAAACAGGGCCCGGCCCGTCAGGCCAGCCTCAATGCCGGCCTGCCCGCCGCTACCGGCTGTACCACTATCAACAAGCTGTGCGGCTCCGGCATGAAAGCCGTGATGCTGGCCCATGACCTGATCAAGGCCGGCAGCAACAGCATCATGGTCGCCGGCGGCATGGAAAGCATGTCCAATGCGCCCTACCTGATGGAGAAGGCACGCTCGGGCCTGCGTATGGGCCACGGCGAGATCAAGGACCACATGTTCTTCGATGGCCTGGAAGACGCCCGCACCGGCCGCTTGATGGGCTCCTTCGCGCAGGACACCGCAGCGCAACACGGCATCAGCCGCGAAGACATGGACGCCTATGCCATCGAGTCTCTGAAACGCGCCCAGGCGGCCATCGAGAATGGCTCACTAGAGAAGGAAATCGTCCCGGTCACGGTGCACACGCGCAAGGGCGAGGTCGTGATCAAGGATGACGAGCAGCCGCACAACGCCAATCTGGAGAAAATCCCCACCCTCAAACCGGCCTTCAGCAAAGACGGCACCATTACCGCAGCCAATGCCAGCTCCATTTCCGATGGTGCCAGTGCACTGGTGATCATGAGCGAAGCTGAAGCGCACAAGCGTGGTCTCAAGCCACTGGCCCGCATCGTCGGCCATGCGACCCAGAGCCAGGACCCCAGCGAGTTCACGCTCGCCCCGGTCGGCGCCATGCGCAACCTGTTCAACAAGACCGGCTGGAGCAAGGACGATGTGGACCTGTTCGAGATCAACGAAGCCTTTGCCATGGTTACCATGCTGGCCATGCGCGAACACGGCCTGGACCATGCCAAGGTCAACATCTACGGCGGCGCCTGCGCCCAGGGCCACCCCGTAGGCTCCACCGGCTCGCGCATCATCATCACCCTGATCAACGCCCTGCAGAACACCGGCGGCAAGCGCGGTGTCGCCTCGCTGTGCATTGGCGGTGGTGAGGCGACTGCTATTGCGATTGAGTTGATGTAACTTGAAGCGCTGCTGACTGGGAGCCGTTACAAACAACCTTGTCAACCGAGGCAGGGAAAAGGACTGTCCCGGTATCAAGTAATTCGTTCAGCTGATTATCGTTTTTCGCCTCTAGGCGAGTCAGGGGGAGATGCTTGCCCATCTCCCCCTAACAACCCCCTCGGGCACCCAGCTGCGCGGCCCTGCGGGTCCGCTGCGTTGCTCGACCTGCCGGGGATGCTCGCAAACTCGGCGCTGCGCACCTCAGACACCGCAAGCATCTTTTTCCCGGCAGCTCTGCGCTACTCGCCCGCTCAGATGGGACTACGGGTCCGTGCACTCGTCAGCCGCGTGCAACCAGCGCTAAAAAATCCGGGTATTTTTCATTGCTCCGCTACACCATCCACCAACACCACCGGATAGCCCAGCGAACAGGTCTCCACCCGCCCTCGCACGCCATAACAGGTCTGCAGCGAGTCCGGCGTCACCATCTGCAGGGGCTCGCCCGTGCGACAGTCGCCACCTGGCGCCAGCATGATCACCTGATCGGCAAAGCGCAGCGCCAGGTTCAAGTCATGACTGGCCACCAACGCGATGGCCTGGCGTTCACGCACATAGCTGCGTACCACCTCCAGCACATTCAGTTGCCAGCGCAGATCCAGCGCACTGGTCGGCTCGTCCAGCAGCAACAGCGGCGCCTGGCGCACCAGTACCTGGGCCAGGCCGACCATCTGTCGCTGTCCGCCTGACAGCTCGGAAAGGCGGCGCAGCATCAGCTCGGTGATACCCAGCGAGTCCGCCACCCGGGCGATGGCGGCGGTGATCTGTGCCTGCACTGTTTCGCCACTCAAATAGGCAGCGCCCAGCAGCATTTCGTAGACGATCAGCGAAGTCGCCTGCGGCAGGGTTTGCGGCAGGTAAGCCACCCGGCGCTGTCGCTCGCGGGGAGACAGCGCCGCAAGCGCATCGCCATCTAGCGTTATCTGCCCGCTGGCAGGCTGTAATCCAGCCAGCGACCGTACGAGAGTGGATTTACCCACGCCATTCGGCCCGATCAGCGCCACCAGCGAGCCCGGCGCGATTGGCGGCAGGGTGATCTGCTGGAGCACGCTACGCTGCCGATAGCCGCTGCTCAGTTTAGCTATCTGCAACGTCATAGCCCTGCCCTCCGGCCACGCGCGAGGATCAAGCTAACAAACAGCGGCACACCCACTAGCGCCGTGACCAGGCCGACCGGCAACACCACGCCGGGCAAGATGCCACGGCTGGCAATCGACGCCAGCGACAACAGCAGAGCACCCGCCAGCGCGCTACCGGGCAGAAAGAAACGGTGATCTTCACCCAGCAGCAGGCGGGCGATGTGCGGGCCCACCAGGCCGATAAAGCCCACCTCTCCCACAAACGCCGTGGCCACCCCGGTCAGCAGACTGACGCGCAGCAGCACCAAGGCGCGCAGCCGACCCACCGGCACACCCAGGCTGCGCGCCTGATCTTCACCGGTGCGCAGTATGGTCAAAGCCCAGGCTTGGCGCAGAGCAAACAGCAGACAGACCGCCAGTATCACGGCCAGCAATGCAGCCCGGTCGAGGCTGGCACGCGCCAGGCTGCCGAGCGTCCAGAACACGATCTGCTGTACTGCTTCGGCATCGGCCATAAATTGCACCAGACCCACCAGCGCGTTGAGACCAAAGAGCATGGCGATACCAAACAGCACCAGCGTATGCACCTCGGTGCCCAGCGTGCGGCCAACCAACAGCAGCAAGGCACAGGAGGCCGCAGCAAATACGAACGCCGCCAGCGGCAGCATGATCAGTTGGCTAAACCCTGCAAGCGTGGGCGCAAACACAATCACCAGAGAAGCGCCTAACGTTGCCGCGGCGCCGATGCCCAGCGTAAAAGGGCTGGCGAGCGGATTGTTCAATGCCGTCTGCATTTCCGCGCCAGCCAGGCCCAGGCTCGCGCCCACCAGCACTGCCATCAGCGCATAGGGCAAACGCAGCTCCAGCACGATGACCCGTTGCGCGGCGTCACCTTCTACCCAGCCAAAGGCCAGCTGAATGACATCCCACCAGCCCAGCCCCATAGGCCCGACCGACAAGTCGAAAACAAAAGCCGACAAGAGCGCCGCTGCCAGCAACAACAAAAGCGCCGCGCGGCGCCACCACAATCGGCGATAGCCCTTTGCTAGAGAGTCTGACTGCTGCGCTGTCATAGCGTTATCCAGTAGACGCCAGCCAGCGGCACCGGTTGATAGCGCGACTGCAGCCGCTGCAGCGTCTGTTCCGGCTGCAGGTCGGCAAACTGCTCGGGATACAGCCACTTGGCCATGACCTGCACCGCGACCACATTGAACGGGCTGTTGTAAAAGTCATGCCAGAGGGCATGCGTCTGGCCATTGGCGATGGCGTTGATGTGCTGCATACCCGGTTCACTGACCAGGCGCTGCAAGGAGGCGCGAGCCTCCGCCGCCGCAACGCCCGGACCAAGAGCCACGTAACGCGCGCCCTCGCGTACGGTTGCGCTTGAGCCCACCGCACTGGCGATGTAGTGCTGGCTGGGCTCGGTGATCAGCAGCTCGATGCTCAACATGCCGGCCGCGCCCGGCAGGCGATCACTGGCGATATTGCTGCCCCCGG